>CATOST010000021.1 GCA_951812665.1 uncultured Acidobacteriota bacterium | reverse complement strand
GCCACGCCCATCAACCTGACCCAACATTCGTACTTCAACCTGGCGGGGCAGGGGATGGAAAACGTTCTGAGGCATATCCTGGAGTTGAACGCGGAGGCTTTCACTCCCATCGATGCCGAGCTCATTCCCACGGGGGAGGTCCGGCCGGTGGAGGGCACACCTTTCGACTTCAGGACCGAGATGCCCATCGGGGCTCGAATCAATTCACCGGAAGAGCAGATCCAACTTGGCGGCGGCTACGACCACAACTTTGTCCTGGACCAAACGGGTGAGGGCCCGTCTCTGGCGGCGAGAGTTCGAGAACCGATGTCGGGACGCGTCATGGAAGTGCACACGACAGAGCCCGGAGTCCAGCTCTACACCGGCAACTTCCTCGATGGGACTCTGACCGGAAAAGGTGGCCGAGTCTACGAGCGCCGGTTCGGCTTCTGCCTGGAAACCCAGCACTATCCGGATTCACCCAACCGGCCCGATTTCCCCTCCACGATCCTGAGACCCGGCGAAACCTACGAATCCCGGACCGTATTCAAATTCCCCGACGTCCGGGGGAGCTGATTCTTCGCCGGTCTTACCGGGCCTTCCGACCGCCGACGGAACCGCCGGTGGCGTCCGTCACAAGAATCTGAAACGAATAGAGGCTGGCCTCTTCGAGGTAAAAACGCAGCCGGATCGGCTTTCCGGTTAGTGAGGTGACGGCGGAGCGCCCATTCCAGGTCACAGTCTGGCGGAGAGCGTCTTGCCGAAGGGGATCACAATCCTCCCGGGTGTAGCCGTGCACGGGGTCCCCCCCTTGGTCCAGAACCTCCACCAAGAAACGACCGTCCTCGGCATCGGCGTTGACGACCAGTTCATCTCCGGTGAAGGTGAAGCTCCTGGTGGTCAGGCTTCCACCCGGCTTGCCCGCTTGGACCGATACGAAGCCATCCAACCGCAGCTTCGCCAATCCGATGCCGTTGGGGAATCCGTCGACCTCGGGAGGACGGGTGTGATTGTGATCGACACCCACAGCAGAGTAGTAGATCCGGATTTCGTCGCCGTGGACCAAGGGGCCCTGCAAGGGATGAATGGCGCCCCAGTCGAAATCGCCGGGCTGAGTGGAAAGCGGAATGAAGACGTTCCGGTTCCCAGCGCGGTCCCAAGTCCGTCCGTCCCGGCTGGAAGTCAACTGCACCGCGCCTCGGCAATAGTCGGGGTCGTAGCTGAAGACCGTGACGAGGCCGATGCGAAGGCCCTCATAGGTCATGACCTCCATGTTGTAGAACTGGTCCCGATTGAAGGGATCTTCCGGGTCCGGCCCCACGATGACCCGATAATCATTCCAGTGAACGAAATCGCGGCTCATGATCTGGCTGACCCGCCGGATGCTGTGGTTCTCGGGAGCGCGGTTCCTCTGCGGGTCCCAGTGCCGCCGCCAACCCGCCCGAGCCTCAGGGTCGCTCACCAGGCGCGGCCGCACCTGGGAGATCCGGCCGGTGCGATCCCGGATGATCCCGACATAAAGGCCGAGGGCTTCGTCCCAGTAGGCGACCATCTGGCTGTCGTGGCCGGGAGGTTCGAAAAAGACGGGCTTGCCGTCGTTGTACGGGGTCCAGGCCAGGCCGTCCGCCGAATGGGAGGCGTAGATCTTGTAGTCTTCCCGCATGTGCAGCATCTTGAAACGGCGGGACGAGTCCGCCTCGTGGAGGTCCAGGAAGACGCCGCTGGCCAAGCCGCCGTGAGGCACGACGATGTTGTTTTCCGTCGTTCCCCGGTACTTGAATTTTCCCAGCCTCGGCTTGTCCCACCGGATGCCGTCGCTGCTTTTGGCGAAGCAGAGGACCGCCTCTTCGTCCCCTCCGCTGCCGGCGTGCAGGCTGTACCAGAGCTTGAAGAGTCCGTCCGCCGGATCATGGAGAACGCTTGAAAACGCGATGGGCATGCCCGCCTCCCACGCCTCCTCTCCTTCGGGAACTCTGGACAGGACCGGGTTGCCCTCGTACTTCCGCGGCTGGTTCAATCTCCGCTCCACACCTTCCGATTCGGAGAGGAGGAAGTCGTCGATGAAGAGTTGCCGGTGGCCTTCCAGAGCGATCGGCGCCTGCTCGGATCGTGCCGAAACCGGAGCCGTAGCCCTCAGAACGGAGATTGAGGCCTCCGGGAGGTACCAGCCCGTGGCAAAAGTCGTCACGGCATTCGACCGTCCCTGCATCCCGGCGGACTGTGTTGCGATTCGGTCACATACTCCCGGTATGCTCCCGAATCGCGCCTTGTCCGGCGGGCGCAGGAACGGTCTCGGTGCTCGCGCGACTTTCACCACGGACTGGTACGGCAACTCGATCCGGGCCAGGGGACCCGTTCCGCCCGTGCCCAGGACCAACTCCGCGGTCATTTGAATCGTTACCAAGACGACCGTCCATGTTTTCGTCATCGCAGACTCCTGATTGGACCGGGGAAGTGGCGACATTATATCAGCCGAATGACAGGAAATAAGAAGCAAGCCACCTGGAGAGAGGACTCGAAGCCGAGGATAGGAGAACTCTTCGTCCGCTTCGACCGGGTTTTTTGCCTGATACCCCGCACCGTGGTCGGCAATCGACTGATCCTGCTCGCCCACTCCACCGGCGTCCGCGATTTCGACGGTCAGACGAAGTTGGCCCACCTTACGCTACGGCAGTACTATTGACGGAGTGGAATTTTTCCAAGAGTTGTTCGGGACCATTCTAATCGCCCTTGTGGCCTTTCTCATGGCTGGGGTGATCCTGACTCTTGTTACTGCCGTCCTTGGTTGGTCGCTCTACAAAGCTCGGCGACGGATAGACCGGCTTGCCACTCGCGCCACCAGCCTGGCGACCACGCTTGCCTTCAAGACGCCCTCGTCTCCCGAGGACGAGTCCGCTTGGGAGCCCGGTCCTGCCGGGTCCGAACGGACCGAACCACGACTCCCCTTTCGCTTCCGTGACCACCCCATCCTGACCATCGCTCTAGTTGCCGGTTTGTTCATGATCTTCTTCGGAG
The DNA here is from genome assembly GCA_951812665.1 of uncultured Acidobacteriota bacterium. Lineage (GTDB taxonomy): Bacteria > Acidobacteriota > UBA6911 > RPQK01 > JAJDTT01 > JAJDTT01. The sequence continues at coordinate 240,596 of CATOST010000021.1, read as the reverse complement.
GGTTACTGATCCCCTTGCTGCTTCTGGCCGCCTTTCCCGTGGTTCCAGTCGTCCTTGGAGTGTTGCGGTATAGAGCTCAACGGCGGATACGGGCGCTGACCGCTCGAATCACCGCCTTGGAAGAGAAGTTGGCCGCCGGATCGACCTCGTCCCCGCCGTCCGCCGTCGCGGAACCGAGCTCGCCAGCAGCAGCGGCGTCGAAGAGGCCGGTGGAAGCAACGGAGGGGGTGGCCAATCCCGATCGGGAGCCGGATCCTGCCAAGCCGGCGTGGACCGATGCGCTGCATTCGTTCCTCTTCGGCGGCAACACCCTCACGCGGGTCGGCGTCATCCTCCTTTTCTTCGGCTTCGCTTTCTTCCTGAGTTACGCGGCCGAACAGGGCTGGTTCTCAATCCAGTTCCGCTTGAGCGTTGCCGCGGCGGCCGGTGTTGCCCTGCTGACGCTTGGATGGCTCCTGCGGGACTTGCGCCGGGAATATGCGCTTGCGCTGCAAGGCGGCGGCGCGGGCATCGCGTACCTCACTGCCTTCGCGGCCGTCAATTTTTACGACGTGATCGGTCCCGCGGCCGGGTTGTCCGCCATGATCCTGCTGGTCGCGGTCACCGGAGCTCTGGCCTTGAGGCAGGAGGCGCCGAGTCTGGCTTTATTGTCTTCCCTGGGAGGATTCCTGGGTCCGGTCCTGGTCACCCGCGACGCCAGCCACGTGGCTCTCTTTTCCTACTATGCCGTTCTCGACGTCGGAATCGTGGCCGTGGCATGGTTCCGCGCCTGGCGCCTTCTGAGCCTGCTGGGGTTCGTGTTCACGTTCCTCGTCGGCGCCTTATGGGGTGCTGCGTACTATCAACCTCAGCATTTCTCCACGACTCAACCGTTCCTGGCGCTGTTTCTGGCAATTTTCGTCGCGGTTCCGATACTGCATGCGTGGCGCCATCCGCCGCGGCTTGCGGGGTTCATCGATGGCACCCTCGTCTTCGGAGTGCCGCTCGCGGCTTTCATCCTGCAGTATCGGCTCACAAGCGGATTCGAATACGGTCCCGCCTTCAGTGCTCTCGCCTTTTGCGTTTTCTACGCCTTCGTGGCCGGCCTGGTCAGCGGACGCGGTCGAGATTCATTGCGGCCGCTGGTGGATTCGTTCGTCGCCCTGTCGGTCGTCTTCGGGATACTCGCAATCCCTCTCGCTGGTGACGCGCACTGGGTCTCCATCGCGCTGGCCCTTGCGGGCGCGGCCATCGTCCGGATCAGTACGCGCCAAAATCGCCGTTTACTCCAGTTGTCGGGACTGGGAATTCAGTTCCTGGCGGGCCTTATTGCAATCAGCGGGCATTCATCGAGTGCACTGGCGGGTTTGGACATGGGGCACCTGACGGTGACGTTGGCCGGCATGTTTTCGGCCTGGTGCCTGCGTCGACGCCGGGTGGCGGGCGCGGATTCTCGTCTCGTGCCGGTTGTGGCGCTAGTTTGGGGATCGCTCTGGTGGTACGGAACCGGCGTCAACGAAATCTCACGGCATCTGTCTTCGCTCGACCAGGATTGTGCAAATCTCGGGTTTGTCGCCATCAGCTCCGCAGTATTCGCCCTGCTGCGGACCCGGCTCGACTGGAAGGACTTGGCGTACCCGCCATTGCTCCTGCTGCCAGCGATGGTCCTCCTGACCATCGACTGGATCTTCACGACCTCCCATCCGCTCGTCGGCTGGGGCGCCCTCGCTTGGCCGGCCGCGTTCCTGGTTCAGTATTGGCTGCTGTGGCGTTGCGAGACCGACTGGTCAAGAGCGGCGCCCTGGGTCCACTGCGGCACGCTGTGGCTCGGCGTGTTTCTGGTTTGGCGGGAATCCGTGTGGATCAGCGGGCAGATCGCCTCTGACGATCCAAGGTGGCCGTTCGTGATGTGGGCCCTGGTTCCAGCTGTTTTCCTCTGTGCGCTGATGACGTTTCGGACTTTTCTTTCCTGGCCGATCGAAAGCTTTCGGCAGATCTATCTCGACGTCGGGCAACTCCCCCTGGTGATCACCGTCTCGGTCTGGATGCTGGTTGCCAGCTTCCATGCGAGTGCTTCCCATCCGCAGAGCTATATTCCGCTCCTGAATCCTGTCGAGTTCGTACAGTTGTTCTCCCTGGGTGTACTGTTCCAGTGGTCCAGGGTGGACGCCGGCAGGAGGATAAGCGCGATACGGTGGCCGACTCTCGGATTCATTTCGTTCGTGGCGCTGAACGGGGCTCTCGCCCGCACGGCCTGCCGCTTCCTCGAGTTGCCGTTCGAGGCCCGCGCGCTCCTTTCCTCCGGGGTGTTTCAGGTCATCTTGTCTATCGTCTGGACGACCGTTGCCCTGGTCATCATGCTCCTTGCAACCCGGGTGAGGCGGCGTCCCGCCTGGCAAGTCGGCGCCGCCCTGCTCGTGGTGACCGTGATCAAGCTGCTCTTGTTCGACCTCGCCGATACCGGCACGCTGACGCGGATCGTGTCCTTCATTGTCGTGGGCGGTCTCATCCTCGTCGTCGGCTACTTCTCACCGTTGCCGCCCAAAGACGCGGAATCGAAAAATGACTAGAGATCTGACAGTCCTGGACGGACCTGGAGGCGAAAGAATACGCGCCGAAGAGATGGGACCTGCAGTATCGAAACCCGACGGTGATCTATCAGCCCGTGGCAAAAGTCGTCACGGCATTCGACCGTCCCTGCATCCCGGCGGACGGCGTTGCTATCGGCTCACATACTCCCGGTATGCACCCGAATCGCGCCTTGTCCGGCGGGCGCAGGAACGGTCTCGGTGCTCGCGAGACTTTCACCACGGACTCCTATGGCCTGCCGGACGATGCTTTCGATTGACCGTCAGGAAATCCCGACCTGACCGAGAGATTCAGGCGCTGTATCACTTGCGGCCGACCAGCACCGAAATCGGAGTTTGGCTCCAAATGCGCATGGCGTCGAAGCCCGCCCGGGTCATCGCCTCCAGCTCCCGTTCCAGTGGGAAATACGTGTCTTCATCCGACCATTCGTCGAAGTGCCGGTAGGCGCGCTCTTCAGGGATCCCGCGCGAGACCATGTGCGCCGCCCAAGCCGCGAAGTCCGCAGCTTTGCGAGAGGCATCGTCCGGCATGGTCGCGTCGCCGTTGACGAACATGCCTCCCGGAGTCAGCACCTTGTGGACCCGTTGATAGAGTTGGGCTTTGGAGTTCAGATCCGGTACGTGATGCAACGCCAAAGAGGCGGCAACGGCGTCGCAACGGGGAAGGGCGTCATGGAATGATTGCCTTCTCAGGCCTACTCGCTCGCCGAACCGGTGCAGTCGCATTTGGGCGCAGACCAACATTTCGTCGTCGACGTCGATCAACTCGACGACGCACTGGCCGCACTTCTCCAGGATCGCCTCGGAAAGAGCCCCAGTTCCGGCGCCCAAGTCGAGCACCTTCTTGGGCTGGCTGAAGGCGACCGCCCGGGCAACCTGCTCCAGCATTCGATCGTAGCCGGGAATGAACTGCCGGATGATCTCGTCGTATTCATCGATGTCGAGATGCAGGTGCCGGCGAACGGAGTGGCTCATGAGACCAAGTAACCATCGACAGGCCGGGCGAACGAAGGCGGAGCTACGATCGCAACTTTTCTTCCAATCTCGTGACGGCTCTCACCACAAAACGTTCAGCCTTCGCGCCGGAGTTCGTGGAACGTAGTGCCGCGCCCCGCCAGTCTGGCTTCAAGCCACCGCTTGAGGGATGCCTGACTCTCTCGGGACCGGCGACCGGCGAGCAGACCCTCCACGCTGATGTCCTCGTCGAGGTCCTCCCAATGAATGTGCTGGCTGCCGGCGTACAGCTCCCAGTTATTTCGTTCGTCCTCAGTCGCATGGGCAAGCCTTGGATACCAAGCCAGCGGAACCGAAATTATTCGTCCGTCAGCCAGCTCGGCCGTCAGCAGATCATCTGTCACTGTGATCCTCGTGGCTCCCGGCACTTCCAATTCAACCGTCGAAGTAGTCATGCCCAGCCTCCATAAACTCTCTGGGCATGGTACCACCTTCGAATAGGGCAACTTGAAACACAGTTGCTCCGGAAGGCGCCTGCTCATAATCTCGTTTCGAGTTTCGGATATAATGGCGACTTTCGTAACGAGGGCAGGATCGATTTGAAGCGCAATTCACGGCAGAAATCCATGCAGTTCATCCCCTCGGCATTCAGCCTCGGGGGTTGGATCGCCACTGTTCTCACGCTGAGCCTTCTTGCCTCCCCCTCCGCCGCAGGGAAGACCGAGTTGGACAAAGCCGAACTGAAGCAGGTCGAGGAGCGCTCCGAATCTCTGGCCAACTCCCTTCTGGAATTCTCGGTGACGGTCCGGGAGCGGGACATGGTTCGGATCGGCAAGTTCTTCGTGTCGCCGGCCAGGGTGACGCCGTGGCCGTCTCTTTCCGGCGCTCCGGCTACGGAGTTCAAGTGGATCTCGACGGCCGCGCCCCGAATTGCACGGAAGCGTCCGAAGAAGATGCCCCGGACTGAACTGATCAAGAGCTGGGACAAGCTTCTGGGAACTTTCTCCTCCGTGGAGGATGCCCGATTCCAGGTCAAGGGGGCCCGCTTCAGCCAACGGAAGGGGAGAGTCGAGGGCAAGGGGGACCTCAAATTCTTCCTGATCGGACGTGACGGCAAGAACCATCGATTCTGGGTGAAGGGAACGGGGCGTCTGGTCGCGGTCCAAACTGGGGAAGAAAACTGGCAAATCTCCGAATTCCGGGTGGACGAGGTCAGGACCATGCGGGCGGCTGCGGACCTCTTCTCCGAGGTCTGCATTCCGGCGGGCGTCTCCATTTCGCTGCCCCGATACGGGGAGCCGGGAAACGACGATTTCGTCTATCACGGCGCCGCCGCGGGAGATCTGGACCGGGACGGGCTGCAGGACTTGGTGGTCACGGGCATCAATCGGAACTACCTGTACCTGAACCAGGGTGGCCGGTTTCAAGACGTGGCCGACAGCGTGGGAATCTCGATAACGCCTCCTGGAACGGCCCCTCTCCTCCTCGACTACGACAACGATGGAGACCTGGACATCTTCATCGCCTCGGTGGGAGAGCAGATGCTGTTCGAGAACCGTCTGATCCCCTCCGGAAAGCTGCTCTTCTTCGACATCTCGCAAGAAGTCGGCATAGCGGTGAACGCCATCGGGTTCAGCGCCACCGCCGGTGACGTGAACAAGGACGGCTGGACCGATGTCTACGTCGCCTCCTACAACCGCTACGGCCGGATCATGCCCGATTCCTGGCGCCGCGCCTCCAACGGGACTCCGAACCTGCTCTTTCTGAATCAAGGCAATGGGAGTTTCCGCGAATCGGGAGCCGAGTGGGGTGTCCGTGACCAGCGCTGGAGCTATGCCGCCCAGTTCGCCGACATCAACGGAGACGGACGGCTGGATCTCTACGTGGCCAACGACTTCGGCGAGAACGGCTACTACGTCAACCTGGGGGACCGGTTCGAGGACCGGGCCGCCGGCATGGGCCTGCTGGACCCCGGCAACGGAATGGGCGTCTCCTTCGGGGATTTCAACAACGACGGGCGGATCGATCTCTACGTTACCAACATGTCCTCGACGGCCGGGAACCGGATCCTGGACCGGCTGTTTCCGCAGGGCAGGGGAGACCGAAGCGGACTCAAGAAGCTGGCAGCCGGAAATACTCTGTTCGAAGGCGTGGACGAGGGTGGTTTCCGCGACGTGAGCGCGAAGTTCGGACCGTTCGTCGCCGGATGGGCCTGGGGCGGAGTCTTCGTGGACTTCGACAACGATGGTTGGGAGGACCTTTACTCTCCCAACGGGTTCATCAGCGGCAAGTCCATGAAGGACACATGAAGCTTCTTCTGGCGCCACGTCGTGGCGTCCACGGTCGGCGACGAGAAGGCCGGCAACCAGGACTACCAGAAGAACCACATGGCTCTGCTCTTCGAAGAGGGACTGTCCTTCAGTGGATTCGAACGGGACGCCCTTTTCCTGAATCGGGAGGGGACCCGGTTCCAGGACATCTCAGGGGTCTCGGGCATCGACTCCATCTCCGACGGTCGTTCGGCCGTCACCGTCGACCTGGACAACGACGGCGACCTGGACATTTTTCTCACCACCATCCAGGGGGAAGGACATCTGCTGTTCCGGAACAACGTGGGCCAGGACAAGGGCTTCATCCGGGTCGAGCTGGAGGGCACGAAGAGCGGTAAGGATGCCTTCGGCGCCCAGGTTCGGGTAAAGACTCCGCTGGGTGTTCAGACCCGGATTCTCTCGGGAGGCAGCGGTTTCATGGCTCAGCCCGACCGCCGGCTCCTGTTCGGTCTGGGGGAATCCCGGGAGGCTGAATGGATGGAAGTCACATGGCCTTCCGGTGTCCGCCAGCGGCTCGGTCCCATTCCCGCCGGCGTCTCCTTGAAGCTGGTGGAGGAGGAACCCGACTACCAGACCCTGTCCCTGCCGTCGGCCTCTCTACCCGATCCCCTGGAGGAGGAACAGGTCCTCTGGAGCAAGCTACAGATCAAACGGGGCCTACCCATGCCTGAATTGGCGCTGAAGACGCTTCCTGACGGGGAGGAGATCTCGCTTCCGCTGGAAAAGGGAACGTCCTACCTGGTGAATCTCTGGGCCACCTGGTGCGGGCCCTGCCGGCGGGAGATGCCTGAATTGGAAGCGGCCAAGACCAAACTGGAAGAGAACGGGATCCAGGTGATCGGTCTCAGTCTGGACCAGGGGGTTCCCCTCGCCGACGTGGAATCGTATGCGCGCGGCCTGGGAGTGTCGTACCCGATCTATCTGCTGGAGCAGGAGTCCCTCAAGAAGATCTTCGCCGGAGACGAAAGGTTCGTCCCCTTCTCGATCCTGGTGGACGAGGAGGGCCGGGTCGCCGACAGCCATGCCGGCTGGGGCGAAAAGGCCAAGCGCAAGCTGGATCGGCTCTGCCGGTAGGAGGGGCGGCTTTCTTGCCGCCCACTGGAGGGGCGACTTTCCTGTCGCCCACTGGGACGGGCGGCTTTCTTGCCGCCCACTCCGGATTGAACAGGACGGAGAGGAGGGGGGACTAATCGTCCCCCCTAACCCCCCTAATCGGCGACAGGAAAGTCGCCGCTCCCATTCGGCGGCAAGAAAGCCGCCGCTCCTATGCGAGCAACTTGTCCACCACGTGTCCGCCCACGTCGGTGAGGCGGAATTGGCGTCCCTGGAACTTGTAGACAAGCCTCGTGTGGTCCAGACCCAGCAGATGCAGGATGGTGGCGTGCATATCGTGCATGTGGATGGGGTCTTCCACGATGTCGTAGCCCAGTTCGTCCGTCTTCCCGATGGTGATTCCCGGCTTGGTGCCGCCGCCGGCCAGCCACATGGTGAAGGCGTACGGATGGTGGTCCCGTCCCGGATACTTTCCGGGATGCTCGTTCATGGGAGTCCGGCCGAACTCGCCGCCCCAGATCACCAGTGTGTCCTCCAGCAGGCCCCGGTCCTTCAAGTCCTTGATCAGAGCGGCCGATGCCTGGTCGGTTTCCCGGCAGCGGGTCTGCAAGCCCTCTTTGTGAATGATGGACCCCTGCGCGATCAGTCCGTGGTGGTCCCACCCGTGGTGATAGAGCTGGACGAAACGGACGCCCCGTTCCACCAGGCGCCGGGCCAGGAGGCAGTTGTTGGCGAAGGACTCCTTTCCGGGCTCGGTCCCGTAGAGACGGTGGATGTGCTGGGGCTCATCGCTGATGTCCATCAGTTCGGGGACGCTGGTCTGCATCCGGTAGGCCAATTCGTAGGAGGCGATGCGGGTCAGGATCTCCGGATCGCCCACTGCCTGGTATTGCCGTTGGTTGATCTGTTTCAAAGCGTCGAGCGACCGGCGGCGCGCCTTTCGGTTCATCCATTCGGGGTCGGACAGAAACAGCACCGGATCGCCCTGGGCCCGGAACTGCACTCCCTGATAGACGGTGGGAAGGAAGGCGGGACCCCAGCACGAATTGCCGGCAAAGACCTGCACCGGACCTGATTGGAGGACCACGAAGCCGGGCAGGTCGCGGTTCTCGCTGCCCAGCCCGTAGGTCAACCACGACCCCATGCTGGGCCGTCCGATGAGATGGTGGCCCGTGTTCATGAAAAGCTGTGCCGGTGCGTGGTTGAACTGCTCGGCGTGGACCGACTTGACGATGGTGATGTCGTCCACGACCTCGCCCAAGTGGGGCAACAGCTCAGAGAGTTCGGCTCCGGACTCGCCGTATCGATCATAGGAGTAGGGAGAGGCCAATGCCTGAGGCGTCCCTCGCAGGAAAGCGAACCGTTTGCCGTCCAGAGTTCCCTCCGGGACGTTCTGTCCATCCAAGGCCGTGAGCCGCGGCTTGTTCTCGAACATATCGAGCTGAGACGGACCGCCCGACATGAACAGGAAGATGATGTTCTTGGCCTTGGGTTCGAAGTGCCCCGCCTTGGGAGCCATGGGATGCCGGGCGTCGAGGGCGGGAGCCGCAAAGAGCCGGTCGTCCATCAGCCCGGCCAGAGCGACGGACCCGATGCTCATCCCTCCCCGGAAGAAGAAGTGACGGCGGGTGATGGCTTTCAGCATCTGTTGGTGGCTGTTCATGAGTGACTCGTCCTCCGGCTCATGGTCGAGAGATGGTTTCGTCCAGATTCAGGAGCACCTGGGCGACGCTGATCCAGGCCATGAAGTCTCTGGAGTTCGGTCCTCCGGACGAAGGTCGGCTTCGGGCCGCACCCGACCCGGAGCCGGGCAGGTTCTCCAACTGGTCCTGGTACAGGGCCGTGAGATCCTGGAGGTCGTCTGGGGAGGGCCGGCGGCCCAGACAGAGCCGGAATCCATAGGCGATCCGATCGGCGACTGTCGGGCCCGTCTCCGAGACCATGCGGCCGGCCAATCCTCGCGCGGCTTCCAGAAAGGTCCGGTCGTTCATCAAGTTCAGGGCCTGCAACGGGGTATTGGAGCGGCTACGGGCCACGCACGTGGTCTCGCGGCTGGGTGCATCGAAGTTGGCATAGAAGGGATAGGGACGAATCCGCTTCAAGAAGGTGTAGAGGCCCCGCCGGTAGCGGTCGTCTCCCCGGCCCGTGATCCAAGTGTCCGCAACGTACAGGTTGTCCCAGAGTCCCGCGGGCTGGGGCGGAAAGACGCTGGGGCCGTACGGTCTCAGACTGAGGAGGCCCGCGGCGCTCAACGCGCTGTCCCGGATCATTTCAGCGTCCATCCGAAAGCGGGGTCCACGAGCGTAGTGCTCGTTGCTGGGATCCCTCTCCCGCAGAGAGTCTCCCATCCGCGAGTCCTGCCGGTAGGTCGCCGAGGTGACCATCAGTCGGTGCATGGCCTTCATGGACCAGTTCTGCTCCACGAACTCGGTGGCCAGCCAATCCAGCAGCGCCGGATGGGTCGGGCGTTCGCCCTGCGTCCCCAGGTTCTCGGCGGTCTTCACCAAGGCCCTCCCGAAATGATCGGACCAGAGCCGATTCATGGTGACCCGTCCCACCAGCGGGTTCTCCGGTGAGACCAGCCAACGGGCCAGGGTGAGCCGATTGGGCGGCGTCTTGCTCTCGGGCAGGGGATGGAGCACCGAGGGGACGCCCGGCTGGACCTCCTTGCCCGGATTCAGAAAGCTTCCCTTGACAAAGACGTGGCTGGTCCGGGGCTTTTCCAGTTCCTTCATGACCAGGCTGTTGGGTGAGGTCAACTGTTTCCAGAAGGCCAGAAGCTCGGAGAGCCGCCGCTTCTTCGGTGTCAAAATCGGGGCGATCCCGCGATAGTAGTCGTTCAGAACCTTCCGTTGGTTCTCGGTCCGCCGGCCGGCGGGAACGGCCAGGACACGTTCAATCCGGGTCGGGAGCTTGACGTTTCGGGCCGGGTCCTGGTCCCGGGTCACGGAAAAACGAACCCGTCCGATGGTCTTGCCCGGTGTCTCTCCCTCATGCCTCAACCGGATGGTGAACCGGGTTCCGCCCGGAAAGCCCAAGGGAGACCCCGGTGTGAAAATGGCTTGGCGTTCGACCCTGTTCTTGTGACTGGTTCCGCTGTTGGACCAACCGGTGGTGGGGTCGCCGTCCAAGGCGCGGCGAATACCGAAGGTGACGGGATCGATCTCGGCGGCGGAACCGCTGAACACAACCGGTGAAGAGGACCCCGGCGCCGTCAAAGGCTCAGCCAGAACTTCGAATCCGGTCAAGATGAACTCCCCGTCGGAGCTGCGGCTGGACCCGCCGTGGGGCAGGCTGGGATCGGTCAAGGTTTCCAGCCGGATGGCCGTGATCCCCTCGACCTGGGTCTCGGTCACCACCACGTACGTTTCGCGCCCCGGCTCCGGTCCCGAAGCCAGCAGGGAACCGTCTCCCTGGAGTGTCAATTCCGCTCCTCCCAGGGAAAAGTAAGTCACCGGATCCAGAGGGTGCCAGGAGACCATGCCCCGGGCGGTCTGGGTTTCCCATTCCTTCTGCGCCGCCTCCAACTCCGGCGTGGAACCTTTCACCGCGGCCTTCAGATCCACGATCTCCCGCTCGATATCGGAGCGGTAAGTGGACAGATAGTCGGCTGGAGGCAGGGTGATGCTGGCGCTATGCGGCCGTATCTTCGTTTTCGGATTGTTCTCCTCCATCGTGTTGTTGAAGAAGGCGAAGATCCGGAAGTACTCCTCCTGAGTGACGGGATCGTACTTGTGATCGTGGCACTGGGCGCAGGCGATGGTGCTCCCGAGCCAGACGGTTCCGGTGGTCTCGACCCGGTCCAGGATGGCCGCCACCCGGTACTCCTCCGGGTCGGTCCCACCCTCGGTGTTGATCATGGTGTTGCGGTGGAATCCGGTGGCGATCTTCTGCTCGGGCGTGGCGTCGGGGAGCAGGTCTCCGGCTATCTGCTCGATAGTGAACTGATCGAAGGGCATGTCCGAGCTGATGGCCTTGATCACCCAGTCGCGATAGAGCCACATGTTGCGCCGCCGGTCGTGGATATAGCCGTTGGTGTCGGCATAGCGGGCCAGGTCCAGCCAGGGCCGGGCCCAGCGCTCTCCGTAGCGGGGCGATGAGAGGAGGCGATCGACGAGGCGCTCGTAGGCCAGCGGCCGCCGGTCCTCGACGAAGGCGTCCACTTCCTCGGGAGTCGGCGGAAGACCGATGAGATCCAGCGTCACCCGGCGGATCAACGTCTCCCGCGAAGCCTCCGGGGACGGTTCCAGGCCTTCCTGTTCCAACCGCTCCAGGACAAAACGGTCGATGGTGTTGCGGACCCAGGCCACATCTTTCACCTTCGGTAGAGTGGGACGGATCGGCTTGACGTAGGCCCAGTGTTTCTCGCCGGTGGCGCCCGTTCCATCGATGGCCTCGGTCCAGGGGGCACCCTGATCCAGCCAGGTCCGGATCGACTCGACCTGGTCCGGGGGCAGCGTTCCCGTCAGAGGCATGGGAGATCCCGGGGCGTCGCCGACGATCTTGCGGTAGAGCAGGCTCGAGGAACCGTCACCGGGCAGTATGGCCGGTCCCGACTGTCCGCCCTTCAAGGCCGCCTCGCGGCTGTCAAGGCGAAGACCGTTCATGCTCTGCTCCGCGTTGTGACACTGGTTGCAACTGGACTCCAGGATGGGCCGGATGTCCCGGGCGAAATCGACGTCCCGGTCTGCGGAGGGGGACGGGCCCGATCCGCTCATCAGGGCGACGGTGCTCAAACAACCGAGCAAAAAGAGAGATACCCAGGTTAGGAACCGTCGGACTGGCGTCCAGCACATACGTCAACCTCGATTCAGAGTGTCGCGCAAGTATATCAGTGCAGGGCGAAAATCGTCGCGTGTGAGCCATCCCAGGAGGGGGGACTTTCCTGTCTCTCATTCTTTTTTTCCTGTTCTACGTTTTACCTGCCTAAGCCGGCAGAGCGGGGGTAGGAAAACCCCCGCTCCCATTCGGCACCCTGTACACTGGGTGCGAAATACAAGAGGGAGAGGGTAACGACCATGGCCGTCGGATTGAGACGAATCGGTCCCGCCTTCATCGTGGGGGCCTGCATCATCGGACCGGGCAGCGTCACCCTGATGTCGCGAACCGGCGCCGTCTACGGCTATTCCATGCTCTGGCTGGCTATCCTCGCCGGAGCCCTCATGGCCGGGTTTCTCGCCCTTTTCCTTCGCTTCGGACTCTATTCCCGAGAGACCTTCCTGGGACTGGCCTCCCGGAAGCTGGGCCCCTGGTTCGCCGTGGTCTGCGGCTTCTCCCTGGCATCGGTGAACGCCACCTTCCAGTTCGGAAACAACCTGGGCGTCACTGCCGCCATGACCACGCTCTTCGGAGACGTTCCCAAGGTGGTCTGGCCCGTAGGCTTCACCCTGCTCTCCATCGTCTTTCTACTTGGCTTCCGGAACATCTACCTGCTGCTGGAACGGTTGATGACCTTCTTCCTGGTCTTCATGGTCCTGGCTTTCGTGGCCAACCTGCTCTGGGCCGGCCCGGACTGGCCGGCCGCGTTGAAGGGCGCGTTCATCCCCAACATTCCGGAGGGTGCCGACTGGCTCACGTTGGGCGGCCTGGTTGCCACCACCTTCGTGATGGTGGCAGCCTTCTTCCAGGCTTATCTGGTCCGGGCCAAGGGCTGGAAGGAGGAGGATCTCTCAAGCGGCGTCACCGACACGGTGCTGGCGTCCATCCTCTACACGGCCATCGGCTGCGTGATCATGATGACGGCGGCCGCCGTGTTCTATCCGGGCGGGTCCGTGGACAGCGCCGCGGGCATGGCGATGCAACTGGAGGGCGTCTTCGGACCGTACGCCCGGATCATCTTCTGTGTCGGCTTCGGCACGGCCGCCTTCTCCAGCTTCGTGACCAACGCCATGATCGGCGGGGTCCTGGTCAACGACGGTCTGGGGCTAGGAGGAAAGGTGAACTCTCCTTCCACCAAGCTCATCGCCGCAGTCATCCTGATCATCGGCATGGCCACTGCCATCGCCATCCTCCAATCAGATGCACCGGGGGACGCAGCAGCAGTGGGTCCTGCCGCCAAGAGCCAGTTGGAGATCCGGGCTCTCGCTCTGGCCCAGGCCTTGACTCTGCTGGCGGTGCCTCTGGGCGTGCTGGCCACGCTGCTGGCCTTCTTCGACCGGGACGCCATGGCGAAGCATCCGTTGTCGCTGCCGGAACGGGCCTTCGTCGTTGCGGGCGTGACCGTGCTCCTGGGAATCGCCGGAATGACGGCTCTCAGAGTCGTGCCGATGGTGCAGAGCCTGTTGTCAGGATAAAGAAGCCGCAGTGTAGGGAATAAGTAATGGATACGGACGTTCGGATCCTTGAGATCCAACCTTACTTCACCCGGGAGCAATCCAGGACCCCCCTGAAGTTCGGCGGCGTGGTCATGGACTCGGCCTGGCTCTGTCACGTTCGGGTCCTGGTGGAGAACCGGCGGGGACAGAGAGGAGAAGGCTGGGGCGGGATCTTTCTGTCCGACGTCTGGGGCTGGCCGTCGAGCCGAGTGGACCACCCGCAGCGGGAGGACCTGATGGTCCAACTGGTGACGGCTTGGTGCCGGCGTCTGGGGGAGGTACGGGCTTTCACCCATCCCATTGACCTCTTCTGGGAACTGGAGCCGGAGTTGGAGACCCTCACGCGCGACCTCTGCCGGGACGCAGGCGCCGCCGAGGAGATGCCCCGGCTCAACGCCCTCATCTGCGCTTCCGCCGCCGACGCCGCCGTCCACGACGCCTTCGGAAACGCGGCTGGTATCGACACCTACTTGGGGTACGGCCCTGAACACATGAATCAAGACCTTTCCCGCTGGTTGGGCCCCGCATACGCGGGACGCTTCGTCGAGGAATTTCTCCACCCTCTTCCGGAACAGGTGGATGCCTTCCACTTGGTGGGGGGAATGGACAAGCTCTCCGAAGCCGAAGTCACGGCAGACGATCCCGACGACGGCCTGCCCGTCTCCCTGGACCAATGGATCCGTTACGAGGAACTCCGCTGCCTGAAAGTCAAGCTTGTCGGCACCGACCTGGAGTGGGATCTCAACAGGCTGCTGGAGGTCTACCGCTTGGCCCGGACCGAGCAAAGCCACCTGGGCGTCAATGAACTGTGGCTCACGGCGGACACCAACGAGATGTGCGACACGCCCCAATACATGGTGGAGCTTCTGGTCCGTTTGCGGGAAGAGAATCGAGCGGCATTCGACTCTCTGCTCTACGTGGAACAACCGTGCGAACGGGATTTGCGTAGACGGATGCTGGACATGACGGAATTGCGGCAGATCAAACCCGTCATCGTGGATGAAGCCCTGAGTTCTCTGGACGATCTGGAACTGGCGCTGGAACTGGGATACAGCGGTCTGGCCCTGAAGACCTGCAAGTGCCAGTCGGCCGAGCTGGTGCTGGCGTCCCGGGCCGCGGCGGCCGGGGTTCCTTTCGCCGTGCAGGATCTGACGAACCCGGGCATCGCTCTGCTCCAGTCGGCCGGCCTGGCGGGGAGGCTGCAGACCATTCGCGGTGTCGAGTCCAACAGCCGTCAGTTCTTTCCCGCCAGCAGCGAGCCGGAGCGGGCGGTCCATCCCGGTTTCTTCAAGCTGGAGCAGGGCAGGATCCGGACGTCGACACTCCGAGGGGCGGGCCTCGGCTACCAGTGGCACCGGATCGACCGCCGATTTGAATCGTCCTGACGTCGTGGTAACCTGAAATCAAAGGAGTGTCGATTGGGAGCGGCGACTTTCTTGTCGCTGATCGGGAACGGCGGCTTTCTTCCCGCCAAACTCCCAAATTATCAATGTGGCACAAAGGAACGGACAAGCGAGTGCAAGGGCGACAGGAAAGTCCCCCCTTCCAGACGCGAAAATATTTCTTCAACTGATTAAGGAGGATCAGCCATGGCGACGATACAGACAACCGTAGTCTCCGAGGTTCCTCGGGAAATAGACTCCGTCGAACAAGACCTCCGAGTCCAACTCGCGGCCTGCTACCGGATCGTCGACTACTTCGACTGGTGCGAGCTGATCTACGGGCATATCTCACTACGCGTGCCCGGCCCCGAACACCACTTTCTGATCAACCCATACGGGCTGCGCTACGACGAGATCACGGCTTCCAGCCTGGTCAAGATCGACCTGGACGGGAATCTCGTCGAGCCCTCCGACTATCCCTTCAACCCGGCCGGGTTCGTCATCCACAGCGCGATCCACGAACACCGCGAGAATGCCCACTGCGTGATCCATACCCACACACGGGCCGGAATGGCCGTGGCGGCGCTGGAATGCGGGCTCCTGAACATCAGCATGAACGCCACCAGCTTCTACAACAACGTCGCCTACCACGACTACGAAGGCTCCCAGCTCTTTTTGGAGGAACGCAAGAAGCTGGCCCGGGACCTGGGATCGTCGAACGTCATGATCCTGCGCAATCATGGCCTGCTGAGCGTGGGAATGACCGTTCCCGAGGCGTTCCTGCACATCTACCGTCTGGAGCGAGCCTGCCAGGTCCAGCTCGACGCCATGGCCTGCCGGCAGAAGCTGGTGATCCCGTCGGAATCGGTGGTCAAGCGGTCGGCGGATCAGATGGATGATTTCGCCCAGTGCGCCGCTGACCTGGGCCAACTGGAATTCGACGCCCTGATTCGACTCATGGACCAGAGGGACCCCTCGTTCCGCAACTGATTCCGGTTTCTCCGAATCGTATCGAGCGGGCCAGTCCGAAGGCTCCCGTAAGGCAACTGAGCGATGAGATTCCTGCGGCTCGTCGTTGCCGTAGTCCTGTCAGTCCTCCTGTACGGAAGATTAGCGTCTCTGGATCAGTACGTGGGTCCCCCACTGTACCGGCCACTCCACTTCCTGGGCTTTCTGGTCACCGGGGTGGTCATCTACCTCGTCCTTCTTCCGAAGAAAAGGCGGGTCTGGACCCGGCGGGACTCGGCTTTTGTCGCAGCCAGCGCGTTCACCGCGGCCGCCGTTTGGGGCTACGAGTTCCTGTTCGCCTACCAGGTGAGCCATCTGGGGGGAATCATGATCTACATGATCCCGCTGGCAGTCTTCATTCTTGGCCGGTGGATAACGGTGGCGAAAGGTGACGCGTGACGGTTTCGTAACGGAGCGTCCTTCGCCGGGCGCTGATCCAACCGCCCGATCCCCAGGACCTGCCCACACCCGTCGTCACGCCAGGATCTCTTTCACCACCCGCCCGTAGACGTCCGTGAGGCGGAAGTCACGACCGCTATCGTCAATTCGAAAATCGACTGGCACTACCTGGGGGGACTATCGAGATTCGAAATCGCCACACAGTGGATTCTGAAGGCCAGGGCACAGCATGCTCACTACGGATCCCGAACACGCGCAGCGGATCTTGTAGCAACGACAAATTAGCCTCTGGGCTTCAGGACGCGGATTCGGTTGTTGTTCTGGTCGCTGACCAGCAGGCAGCCCCCCTCGACAATTGCCAGTCCGCTGGGCTGGTTGAACTGACATTCTGGGGCGGGGCCCCCGTCACCGCCGTCTCCCGGTTCGCCGTTTCCCGCCACCACTTCCAGAGTCCCGTCCGGAAGCACGGCCACAATACGATGATTTCCAGTATCCGCGATGTAGATGGTCCCCACCTCATCAACCGCAACCCCCTGGGGACCGCGTAGCGGAGCCTGGCCGGCCTTGACTCTGGAATTGGCCCGGCCAGGACGGCCGGTGCCGGCCAGAGTGGTGATCCTTCCGGTGGGTTCCACCCGGCGCACGCAGTGATTGGCACTGTCAGTGAAGTAGAGATCTCCCTTGTCGTCGAAGGTGAGTGACGAAGGCTCAGTGATCCTGGCCTGAGTGGCTGAAGCCCCATCTCCTGTATACCCCCACAAACCAATTCCAGCTACGGTAGTTACGGTCCCGGTAGAATGCCGGACCCGGCGTATCCTTCCGATCCCGTCCCCGACGAACAGGTCCCCGTCGGGAGAGATTGCCATTGAGACCGGGGACGTGATGGGGCAGGATGCGGCGCTCCCCCCGTCCCCACCGTCCCACGGAAAGCCGTTGCCCAGATACGATCGGATTACCCCCAGGCGATCCACGCGGCGGACGTGAGCTCTCCTCTGATCGGCGATGTAGATGTTCCCCCTCTCGTCGACCGCCACGTCGTTGGGATTCGCCAGGTGCGCGTCGATCGCCCGACCCCCGTCTCCTCCGTAGAAACGGGCGCCCGTGCCCGCCACCGTTCGGATGGTCCACGTCTCGGGGTCGATGGCCCGAATTCTGTGGTGCCAGAGGTCACTCACGTAAATCGTCCCATCCTTGGCCACCGCCAAGCCACGGGGAGCGGTCAGGGCGGCTTTCGTGGCCGGACCACCATCTCCGACATGGGTTCCTCCCAGCACGGTGGTAACGATTCGGGTTCGGCCGTCCACTCGTCGGATCCGACCACTGCAGTCTGCCCACAATACCGATCCGTCGTCGTCTACCCAGAGGCCCGACTCGCAGGAGTTGATCCGGGTCTCCTCCCCAACCCGTCCATCCTCTCCGTAGGCCGGTAGTCCTGTTCCCACCACTGTTGACACCAGTCCCGTCCGGCCGTCAACGCGTCGCACCCGAAAGCCGTACTTTTCGCCCACGTAGATGTGATCGTGACGATCGATGAAGAGAGAATCGGGCATCAGAACCGAGGCCTCCGCGGCGGGGAGGCCATCGCCGGCCGAGGACCGGGACAACTGGCCGTCTACCTGGACCAGCCGGGGGTTTCCCAAGACCGTGGAAATGATCCCGTCCCGGTCGACCCTTCGGATTCGGTCGTTGCTGTTATCGCAGATATAGAGGTTGCCTCGCGAGTCGAAGGCTAGGTGCTCCGGATGGTGCAAGGCCGCCTCCCTGGCCGGAATCCCATCTCCGTTGTAGCCAGGAATCCGAATTCCGGAAAACCGCGTGATGATTCCCCGAGTGTCCACGCGCCGGACGGTATTGTCGTACTCATCGGCCGTATAGAGGTTTCCGGCCAAATCGGTGGCCACCCCGGAAGCAACGTTCAACTGGGCCTCGACGGCTGGTCCACCGTCCCCTTCGCTTCCCTGGATGCCGCAGCCGGCCACGGTGGTAATGATTCCTGAGGAGCCATCGATGCGGCGGATCCGGTAGTTGCTCAAATCGCTGAAATAGAGATTTCCGTGAGGGTCCTGCCACAGGTCATGGGGACCGTTCAGGAGCGCTCTCGAGGCGGGACCACCGTCACCCCCGAATCCGGCGACTCCAGTGCCCGCGAAGGTGTGCAGGATCCCATCTCGATCGATGCTCCAGATGCGGTGGCCCTGGTAGTCTGCTACCAGTAGCTCCCCGGAGGAGGTTCGGACGACCCCCATGGGCCAACCGGCCAGTGAAGCAGCAGCTTCGCCTCCCGTCTTCCATCCAATCCCCGCCACCGTGGCCACGGTTCCCGGTTCGAGGCCACGCAGATAAGTGCTGAGAGTCATTACTCCGACCCTCTCGCTAAAGCCTGACTGCTTCTGCGGAAAACTGCATTTCCTACGATCAGGGAACCTGCGGTCGGGTGGAATAAGTCTCCCCGCTCCATCGACCGCCTCGCCTCAACGACCTGTCCTAGGATGAACAGTCGTTTTTTCGACACAGAGATGATTCTCCGTGAAATTTCCTTGACAGAATCTCATGCGTCATTGTGTAATCACATGTAATTTCATTGCAATCACACACCAGGGTTCAAGTCGAGAAGAAGTCAAGGCTCCGGGATCGAGTGTATGCGGAGCTGAAACGCAAGATCGTGAGCCGGGAACTTCCCGCCGGCTCGCGCCTCGTGTTGCGCCGGCTGGCGAAGCGGCTCGGAGTGAGCGTGACGCCCGTCGTGGGGGCCATTCAGCGTCTGGAGCGGGATGGGTTGGTCGTGATGGTTCCCGAGCTGGGCGCCTTCGTCAAGCAGTGGACTCGGGCGGAGATCCTGGAAGCGTACTACATCCGAAGGGCTCTCGAGAAGGAAGCCGCCCGCTTGTTTGTGGAGAGGGCGAGTCCGGAGGACAAGCGGAAGCTCATCGAACTCAACGATATCTTCGATGGTTGCGCCGCCACGGACCCGCTCAAGTGTGATGAGGCGGATATCAACCTGCACCTGCACATCGTTCGTTCCACGGGCCTGCCAAGACTGTACGAACTGACCGCGAATTCAAAGATCGGAACCACACTTCTCCATGGACTGACCATGTCCCGCTCGGAGTCACCCGAGGAAGTGGCTCTCAGTTTTCAGAGTAATCTGGGCTGTCACAAGCCCCTGATTGAAGTTCTCCTGGGTGACGATCCCGACTCGGCAGAGCGGGAGATGGCGAGACATATCGATAACATTCTCAAGGTAATTCTTGGTATCAAAGAAGAACCGAACAGTCCCAGTATTCAAGTCCTTTTAGAGGTCCCTTAGGTCCCTGAGCCATACAAGGAGGGGAAGCAATGACCCGACTCGCAAGATTGACGATTTTCATTTTGGCGGCAACTTTCTATCCTGCGTCAACCTACGGCCAGTCCACCACCTACGCCCGAATTCTGGGAACGGTGATGGACCCGTCGAGGGCCGTGGTCCCGGGAGTCGACGTTCAGGTCCTCAATCAGGCCACCAACGTGTCGCGCACCACCTTCACCAACGATTCAGGCGACTACCTGGTGGACAAGCTCATTCCCGGTACCTATACCGTGTCTGCCGTGCTGCCTGGATTCAAGAGGCAGGTCCTGACCGGCATTGTGCTCACCGCTGAGCAGAAGGCGCGAATCGATATCGTCATCACCCCCGGCGAGATTGACGAAAGCGTCACGGTTCAGGCGGAAGCGCCGGTCATCGACACGGACACGGCGGAGTTGAGTGCCCTGGTGGGCCAGCAGACGATCCTGAGTTTCCCGCTGGCCGGACGCAAGCTCAACAAACTCACCTACCTGACGACGGGAGCGGTCCAGCAGGGTCTGTCGACGGACAGCGACCTCTACGGCGGGGGGATGCCGGCGTTCAACGGGATGACCTCGACGGCCAACAATCTCATGATGGACGGTGCCAACAACACGAGCATTTGCCTGGCGACTCCAGTGGTATCCCCAACTCCGGAGACGATCCGGGAATTCAAGGTCATCACCAACAACTACTCGGCAGAATACGGCCGGGTTGGTGGAGCGGTCATCAGCATGGTCAGCAATAGCGGCTCCAACGAGTTCCACGGCCATGCCTGGGAGTACCTGCGGGACGAGAAATTCGATGCCAACCAGTTCTTCAACAATCGAATCGGAGGAGAAAGGCCGCCGCTGAAGCTCCACACGTTCGGAGGAGCCGTCGGAGGCCCCATCTTCAAAGACAAGACTTTTTTCTATGGCAGCTACGAACGGTTCATAGACGACGCCTCATCCCCCGGCTTCCTGACTGTCCCGACCTCGGCCGAACGGCAAGGAGACTTCAGCAATGGGGATGGACCTTTCGGCTTTGCGCCCGTCTTCGACCCGTTTGACGTCGTCGACGGACAGCGCTCCGCGTTCCCCGACAACCGGATCCCTCAGAGCCGCTGGAACCCCGTCTCTCGAAAGGTCATGGAACTGATCCCCTACCCGGAACCGAATCAGGCAACCTTTCCCAACTATGCCTATCAGCACACCAGAAGTCTCAGAAGGAACAAGTATTCCTTCCGGGTCGATCATCATTTTGCCGGAGAGGACACTATCTTCGTACGGTACAACTTTCAGGACTCTCCCGAGACCTCCCACACGCCGGCCGTGGGTGTCCCCGGAATGCTTCACGGAGTCTACCAGGGCAAGAACGACCTGGAGCATGGCTGGGCGACTGCGGCAGGCTGGGTCAAGCCGATCGGCTCCAGGCTGATCAATGAGCTCAATTTCAGCTTCTGGTCCTTGAAGCGCTTCCGCGCGAGCATCGACGAGACAAACTGGGTCGAGGACGTGGGGTACGACATCGCCGACAAGGTGCTGCTGGAGGCTCCGGATGGAGGGCGTGGGCCGGGGGGGCTTCCCTCCATCCGCGTTTCCGGTTATGCCTCCTACTCGGGCTACGGGGCCGAGGAGCTCGGAGACTGGGGCCTCAACTTCAAGGACACAATCTCCTGGAACCGCGGAAACCACTACCTGAAGCTGGGTTTCGAGCACATGCGCAGCCTGGACATCCGGAATCGATGGGTCCCGCAGGGGAGCGCCAGCACCAGTTTCGACGGCTTCTCCAGCGGTGAGATCACCCCGACGGGAGTCAATTTCGGGCAGCCCTTCGCTGACTTCCTGCTGGGAACGGCAGCATCCGTGAGCGCCAACGTGCTCGGTGGAGGCGGCTTCGGAATCGGGGGGATCGGTCAACTGAACATCGCCCAGTACAGCGCCTTCATCAACGATGACTGGAAGATCTCCCCCGACCTGACTCTGAACTTGGGGCTTCGGTGGGAACTTCCCTTGCCGCCCGTGTACCTCTTCAACCGATACAACTGCTGGGTCGAGCTGCAACCGGACCGCTTCAATCCCGTCCAGGTGGTACCGAAGGGATTTCCCTTCCAGTCGGACCTGGTCACCGGAGGAGACCTCTCGAGCCTCGCGATTCCCTTCCAGGAGAGGGATACGGAGCGCTGCCAGCCGGTGCGCTACAAATACTTTGCGCCTAGATTCGGCTTGGCCTGGAGGCTTTTTGGAAGCAACCGGACCGTGCTGCGAGTGGGAGCCGGTCTCTCCTACGACCAGGATGTGGGAAATCTGAAGGCGGCGCCCGGCTATATCGGTCCTTTCTCGGGCAGGGTCGGCGAAACCCAGGAGCGAGGGGCGGCGCCCCGTATCCTCCACGGGATCTTCCGGACCTTGCCCTTGGCAGCGGCCAGCGCCGAACACATCACCGACTACTTCTACGATCCGGATTGGCAGGAAGGGCAGATCTACAGTTACAACCTTTCCCTGCAGCACGAGATCTTCGAGGGCACGAAGCTGGAGGTGGCCTACGTGGGTCACCAGACTCGCCACCTGCGCAACGGGCGCCCTTGGAACGTCTCCATGCCCGAGGGCTTTACCGTAACCGTACCCTATACGGAGCAGCGGGTGGTGGTCTCAGGAGATCAGAGGGCACGCCGGCCCATCCCCAACGTGCGGCCCAATATCATGACCCACAGCGACGGGGCGACCGATTACAACTCGCTTCAAGCCAAGTTGGAGCGGCGATTTCGGGACGGGTTCTCTCTGTCTACGGGTTACACCTGGTCCCGAACGATGGCTCACAACTTCCATGGGACCTGGTTCGAAGGTGCGACCTGGAACGAGTTCGACCGGAGGAACATGAAGACCAGAACCCATTGGGACCGGAACCACACCTACTTCGGCGCGTTTCTGTGGGCGCTGCCCGTCTTCAAGAACGCGACCGGGCTGACCCGGAGCCTCCTGGGTGGCTGGGAGGTGACCGGCCTCGTGTCGCTGGCCTCGGGCGAGCCTGTCGGTGTCGCCATTTCGAGAGACCTCTGGAACCAGGGACCGCGCCGCCGCGTGCTCCCGGACCGGGTGGGTCACGGCCAGCTCGCCGAGGGCCAAAGGACCCTGGATCGGTACTTCGACACCAGCGCCTTTGTGGAACCGACCAACTTCAGTCTCGGTAACTCGGCCTACCTGGCGCTGGAGTCGGATGGACTGGTCCTGGTGGACATGAGTTTTCACAAGAGGTTCTCCCTGGGAGAGACCAGGCACTTCGATTTCCGTGTCGATATGTTCAACGCCACGAACCACACCAATTTTTCCAAACCCAACGGGACGGTCGACTCCGCAAGCTTCGGCACCGTACGGGGAGCGGGAACCGCTCGCCAGATCCAGTTGGGCTTCCGTTTCCACTTCTGATCCGGGCCCACGACGGGAGTTCGGTCGACGACCGGGCTCCCGTTGGGTTTTCGAACCCGGAGCATCCGTCCGAATCAACCCAAGCAGCGACCGATGCCATTTCCCTGCGCGCGAACCGTAGCTGTTGCTCCCCGTGGAGTCCCGGAGGATCCCTTCTTTTGAGCGGGCTCCCTATCGGCGCCCGGGGCGCTTCGTCGAGTCAAATGAATAAGAAGGAACGAACCGGAAATGGTCTCCTGGGGATTCTCTGCCTGTCCCTTATCTTCGGCTGGGGATGTGGACCTGCGGAAGGACCCCAGATCCAGGAGAGGCACTCCCCAACCGTTGCCACCGGCAAAGCATCGTCCTTGGGAACCCGGGCTTTCTCTCCCAATGGGACCATTCACCCGAAAGGGCAACCAACGACCTACTTCTTCGAATACGGGACCGGCAAGGAGTACGGCCGTCGCACTGAAGAGCGTCCCCTTGCTCCGCGGTTGGCCGCCCACTACAAGGAGACCTGGGATGAAGGTCTGGGAGGATGGTGGACTTGGCTCGAGGCCAAACACGTCTCTTCAGGGGGAGTCGCCGGAGGGCACGTCAGCTACTCCGAGCCCAGCCAACATGATCACAATCACGACGATGGAATCGGGACCCTGCACCTGATCCAGTCCCTTGTGTGCGGCATACACTGGACGGTGGGCGACTGCGATCCATCCGAGGGGCCTTGCCTGGCTGCCGGAGACCCGGACCTGCGGGATGCGCACGTAACCATATCGGTTCGGGGAAATGACTGGGAACCCAACGGCTCGGAGCTTCTATGGTGGAGCGTGTCATACGTCAACATCGAGATGGTAGACGATCCCGGGTGGAGGGGTGCCAACTGGGCTTACACGGGATTCCTCCTAACCGACTACCTGATGGATGGGCTGTGGCACACGGTGAAGTATCGCCTTTGGAACGACACGTCGTACTGGTCTTTCGGAGGGAACAACCCTACCCAACAGGGGGGTGTGGCCCGACGCTATGACTACGGCTCCGTCGACTCGACCCAGGGGCACGTGAATTGGGACTTTTTTCACCTGGCGGCGTTCATCGACATCGAGAATCCTCCCTCCGGGACCGTCGACTTCGACGAGTTTCATCTCGTCTACCGCAATGAGTCGCTGGTCTTTCCCAGCAATGGTGGCCGCTTGGTGAAGTCGCCCCCGGACTCGTCTTCCGATGCAGCCACGCTGACCGACGGCTGGCGCCACGGTGAAGGCCACCAGTGGAGGAGTGCGGAGAACCCTTCTGAGCCTCAGGAGTTCGTCTACTCCTTCCAGCAGCCCGTTACCATCGACGCCGTCCAACTTCACCAGAATCCCTCCTGGCCGGTTCGCCAGGTTGAGGTGCTGGTTTCCCACGACGGCGAGGAGTACACCTCACTGTTCAGGCGGGAACTACCGAAAAAGGGAGAAGCGGGACCCAACTTCGCCTACACGTTGGATAGAGGGCTGGGCGCCCGGGCGGGATTCCTGAAGCTGCGCCTCATCTCCGGATATCAGGATCGGCATTGGGGATTGGGAGAGATCGAGGTCTTCGGCACCGGCGCCGTGATGCTTCCCGACGACGATCTCTATCATGTGAACACCGACATCACCGGCTTGACCCCGGGGACGACCTACCACTACCGGTTGGTGGCGAGGAGCGCATCCGGCATCACCCGGGGAGAGGACCGGCAGTTTACTGTGCCCGCCACCAATCAGCCGCTCGCCACGACGGGCAAGGCCACCCGCATCAGCTCGAACTCCGCCAAGGTGGAGGGTCGCCTGAATCCCATGGGAGTCCGCACCACCTTTCACTTCGAGTACGGGACGGAGTCGGCCTACGGTCTTCAATCCGATCTCAGCTACGGTGGATACCAGATCACGCCCCGGACGGGTTTCGCGGAACTGAAAAATTTACAACCGTCCACGACCTATCACTACCGGATTGTTGCCGTCAGTGAGAAGGGAACCGCCTACGGTGAAGATGCCACCTTCAAGACGCAAGAAGCACCATGAGAGGGTGCCCGCGGTCGGAGTTGCCCCTGCCCGGGTGGTCCGGCTCCGTGACCAGATCAAAGGAGGAATCCATGACTAAGGAGAGAATCACCAGACGCCGGATCCTGGGAGGGCTGGCTACCCTCGCCGTTTCTTCCGGGAAGGTAGGACCTGTCTGGTCTCTACCGGCTGAGGGATCCCTCAGCGCCGGCCTCTTCAGCGAAGCCGGCAGCCACGCCGAACACTACCTCAAGGGCTTCGCGCAGGCCCGTGGAGTGGGTCGAGTGGCCCTTTCCGACCCCACGGGGAAGACCTTCGAGCAGGCGAAAGAACTGCTGGGTGGGCGTCTGGAAGGAACCTACCGGAGCCATCGGGAGATGCTGGAGAAAGTTCACCCCAAGCTGGTGATCGTCACTCTGGAAGGACTTCACGCGCCTCCCGCCATCCGATTGGCTTTGGAGGCGAACTGCCATGTGATGACGGAGAAGCCGGGCTGTGCTCGGCTGGAAGACTTTGAGCCTCTGGTCGAGCTGGCGGAGTCGCGCGGCCTGGACCTGATGTTGGCCATGGCGACCCGAGTGAGTCTGGCCGTCAAGAAGGCAAGGGACCTGATCCGGTCCGGCTATCTGGGGAAGCCCTACTCGGCCACCATGGACTGGATCAGCGATCAGACGCGGCTGACCCGCCCCGAATATCAACGCTCCTGGCTCTCCTTCAAGGACAAGGCTGGAGGCGGAAAGCTCATCTTCCATGGGATCCACTATTTGGACCTGATCCAGTTCCTAACCGGAGATCGTATTGACCGGATCACATCCCTCTGCGAGAACGTCGGAGGGCAGCCCATCGAGGTAGAGGATGCGGCAGTCGTCTCCTTTCGCCTCAGCCAGGGCCTGGTGGGAACCCTCAACACCGGATACTACCTGGATGAGGGCTACCAGAACCAAGTCCGGGTCTGGGGTTCGAAGGGTTGGTTCCATCTGGACCTGCCCTATGGGGAGACCTTGAAATGGTACTCCACCCATCCCGATGCACCCCGGGGTGTCCAGTTCTTCCAATATCAGGACGATCCCAATCCACCCTACGTGTACGGTCCACTGGTGCAGGAGGCAGTTGACGCCGCCTTGGGGCTCTCCCAGCCTCCCATGACAGCGCAGGAATGTCTCCACCTCATGAGGGTGATTTTCGCTGCCTACCGGGCGGCGGAAACGGGTAGAACCCAGGAGGTGACGTCGTAAAGGAGCGAATCCGGTTAAGCTTATAGACGACGCCAGTGCAGCAGACTTCCGGCAGGCGCGAAACGAGAGTCCGACCAGTGGGAGCATTGCTGGTTGAAATCTGCCTCATCGCTGTCCTTTCGCTGAAAGGTCAGGTTTTCTCCTCGATCGACCACCCTGTTGCTCCCGTGTTCATAGAGGTGAGCCAAGAGGCGAAGCTGTCGTTTTTCCATGTGAATGGAGCCTCTCCTCAGAAATATATTGTGGAGACGGTAGGCTCGGGCGCAGGGTTTCTCGACTATGACAATGACGGCTGGATGGACGTGTACCTTGTGAACGGGGGCCCTACGCCGGCAACCGTCCCCGCCGTCTCGGCCGCGAATCAGCTATTTCGCAACAACCGGGATGGAACCTTCACCGAGGTGACGGAAAAAGCCGGGGTCGGAGACACTTCCTACGGCGTCGGATGCGCTTTCGCCGACTACGACAATGACGGTTACGTAGATATTTTTGTGACCAACCTGGGTCCCAATCTCCTATATCACAACAACGGCGACGGGACCTTTACCGAGATGGCGTCCAAAGCCGGAGTCGGAGATCGACTCTGGGGGACCAGCGCGGCCTTTGCAGACTACGATCGGGACGGCAATCTCGATCTCTATGTGTGTAACTATCTACAATTTTCCTTCGCCGGTCATCGGCGCTGCTACGTCCGGGATGTGCCGATCTACTGCTACCCGCACAGTTATGAAGGTGCTCCCAATGCCCTCTATCGCAACAACGGAGACGGTACCTTCGTGGAAGTCACCGCAATAGCGGGAGTGAGGGAAGACCCTCAGTACAGCAAGAGCCTGGGGGTCATCTGGCTCGACATGGACGGCGATGGCGACGCGGACCTCTATGTCGCCAACGACACCACCGCCAATTACCTGTTTGAAAACAAAGGCGACGGGACCTTCGAAGACCTCTCACTGGTTTCCGGAACTGCCTTCAGCGGGGCGGGGGTTCCCCAGGCTGGCATGGGGATCGATGCGACGGATCTGGACGGAAACGGCAGCTTCGACATCTTCGTCACCAATTTTTCGCTGCAGCACAATGCCCTCTATTGGAACGACGGTTCCGGTATCTTCAGCGATCGCATCCTGGAGTCCAACCTGGCCGGCCCCGGTTTCCTGCCTCTGGCATTCGGGACCAATTTCCTGGATTACGACAACGACGGGCTCGTCGACCTCTTTGTGGCCAATGGACATGTCTTCGACAACGCCGAAATGATCAATCCCAGTCTCCAGCATGCCCAGTCGAACCAGTTGTTTCGTCACCTGGGACAGGGACGCTTTCTGGAGATTTCGTCGCAGGCGGGAGCCTATTTCTCCCGCAAGAATGTT
This sequence comes from uncultured Acidobacteriota bacterium, assembly GCA_951812665.1. Classification (GTDB taxonomy): domain Bacteria; phylum Acidobacteriota; class UBA6911; order RPQK01; family JAJDTT01; genus JAJDTT01. Next base: position 213,258 of record CATOST010000021.1, on the reverse strand, counting down.
TCCCGTGGTTCGGCCGCCGGAGACTTCAATAACGACGGCAAGCTGGATCTGCTGGTGACGAACAAAAACGACCGGGCCGACCTGCTGGAGAACCGGACCGCCAGCCCCTACCAGTGGCTCAAATTCAAGTTGGAAGGAGCCGACTGCAACCGCGACGCGGTCGGTGCGAAAATAACGTTGACGGCCGGAGCGTATCGCCTGACTCAAGAAGTCCGGGCAGGCAGCAGCTATTTGAGCCAGAGCGACCAGCGACTCCACTTTGGACTGGGGGAGCGAACCCGTATCGATACCATTCAAGTCTCATGGCCCTGCGGAAAAACGCAGAACATCGTGCCCCCCCAAGAGTTCAATCGGATCATCCATCTGAAAGAAGAATAGACCTGGTTATGAAGACCCGATTCCTGATCATTGCTCTCTGCTTGGGTGGACTGGCGTCAGGAGAATCTGAATCGCGCCTTGATCAGGCCATGGCCAAATTGGAGAAAAAGGACTACGTAGGTGCCTTGGCCGACCTGCAGAGAATTCTGGAAGAGCCACAGCCAAACCCGATTGTCCACTACCAAATCGGTGTCTGCCAGACGCTGCTGGGCAAGTATCCCGAAGCCCTGGACAGTTTTCACAGGGCTCGGGCTGCGGGTATCGACGGTTGGGAACTGTGGTCAGGCCTCGGAATGGCTTATTTCAATCTGGGAGAGAATTCGCGATCTCGCGAATATTTCGACCGGGTCCTGAAGTCGAATCCCGACCATCCGACGGCACATTTCTATATAGGCCGGATCGAACTCAAGGAAGGATCGTACGCCCAAGCGGAACAACAGTTTCGCAAAGTTCTGGCCCTGGATCCGAGCCATGACGGCGCGTTCTTCAGCCTGGGCAGAAGTTTGGTGCTGCAGGGCCGGATAGCCGAAGGAAAGCGGGTGTCGGAACAACACCGCAACAGGCAGCATCTGCGTGACCGTCTGCAGACCCTGCAGGAGATGGCCTCCTCGCCTCGAGCTCCAGCCGAGACCTTCGTTGAGTTGGGCAGTGTCTATGTGGAGCTGGGTGACCGCAAGAATGCCATCCTGGCACTCGAGAGAGCAGAGAGGTTGGCGCCGGGCACGCTCCTCACCAGCCTGGCCCGGGGGAAGATCAACTATTTCGAGGGGAAGTTTGCCGCCGCCGAGAAGTATTTGAGCCAATACTTGAAGTTGCGAGGAGATGCCTGTGATGCCCACATGTTCCTGGGCCTGTCCCAAAAGGCGCAACGGAAAGTGGATCCGGCACGAGAAAGCCTCCGCAAGGCGCTGGAATTCTGTCCCCGCCGTACATCGCTGCTTTCCAATCTCGCTGAACTTGAGATCCAAAGGAAAAATCTCAAGGAGGCCCGGGATCTGGCCGACGAAATCTTGCTCCTGGATCCGGCTTCACCAACGGGTCCCTTTCTGGTGGCGGTATGCAGAGTGTACAGGAAGGATCCGGTAGGAGCCGAAAAATGGGCACTTCAAGCCTTGCAGCTCAACCCGAACGATCCGGAGTACCATCGTCTTTTGCGGCACATCTACTCGGCAAAGGGGGAACCGGAGAGAGCCAAGAAACACGCGAAGCAAATGCAACGGCTATTGAAAAAAAGGACGTCAACTCCCTGACTGGACTGGTTCAATTCCAGCGGAACCGGCCATTCGGGCAACTGCACCAGGATAGCTGTGTATTCCTCAGCCGAATGCAAGGCGCAACGTAGCCGTTCAGGGCCCCTGAGGGTCAGCTTGCTGTGTCTTTTCTGCCTGGTCTCCTCCTGGCCACACACCTTGGCGCTTTCGGATCCGGCTGTCCCTCCCGCGTTCGTCGATGTGAGCAGGGAGGCACAGTTGTCCTACAGGCACGTCAGCGGAACCTTGCCGATTCGGCATATTGCCGAGACGATGGGGTCAGGCGGGGGATTTCTGGACTATGACAATGACGGCTGGCAGGACGTCTACCTGGTCAATGGAGGCACCCGGCCGGGCATCAGGGTGGCGATTTCCGCCAAGAACCAGCTATTTCGCAACCACCGGGACGGGACCTTCACCGACGTCACAACCGCCGTCGGGGTGGGCGATCCTTCCTACGGCATGGGATGCGCTTTCGCCGACTACGACAATGACGGGTTCGTGGATATTTACGTGACCAACCTGGGCCCCAACGTCATGTACCACAATAACGGCGACGGCACGTTCACGGACGTTACCCAAAAAGCGGGGTTGGGAGATCCGCTCTGGAGCACCAGCGCGGCATTCGGCGACTATGACGGGGACGGCTATCTGGATCTTTATGTGTGCAACTATCTGAAGGTTCCTTTTGCGGTTTCCAGCGCCATCACTTGTCCGTACAGTTATAACGGCGTTCCCAATACCCTTTATCGCAACCGGGGGGATGGCACTTTTGAGGAGGCTACCGCACAAGCCCGAGTCAGAGAAGACTCTTCGTACAGCAAGAGCCTGGGGGTCATCTGGCTCGACGCGGACAACGATGGGGATTTGGACCTCTACGTAGCCAACGATACCACCGCCAACTTCCTGTTTGAGAATCGCGGCGATGGAACGTTCGAGGACATTTCACTGGTCTCGGGAACCGCTTTTGGTGAATCGGGAGCTCCCCAGGCTGGAATGGGAGTGGATGCGGCGGACCTCAACGGAAACGGTCTCTTCAACATCTTTGTCACCAACTATTCCTTGCAGCACAATGCTCTTTATTGGAACGAAGGTTCCGGCATATTCATTGACCGCGTCGTGGATTCGCGCCTCGCCGGGCCCAGTTATCTGCCTTTGGGATTCGGGGCCAATTTCTTCGATTATGACAACGATGGGTTCGTCGATCTATTTGTGGGAAACGGGCATGTCCTGGAAAACACCAAAGAGGTCAGCCCCAGCACGGCATACCGCCAACTGAACCAGTTGTTTCGCCATCTGGGCCAGGGACGCTTTGTGGAAGTTTCCTCCCAAGCGGGCGCCTATTTCTCACGCAAGAACGTCAGACGCGGCTCGGCGACGGGAGATTTCAACAACGATGGGAAGGTGGATCTTCTGGTCACCAACAACAATGACGGCGCCGACCTGCTGGAGAACCGGACCGCCGGCGCCAACCATTGGCTGAAACTCAAGTTGGAGGGAACCCACTGCAACCGAGACGCGGTTGGGGCAAAGGTCACATTGACCGCCGGAAATTATCGGCGGACTCAGGAAGTACGGGCGGGCAACAGCTACTTGAGCCAGAGCGACCTGCGGCTCCACTTCGGGGTAGGGAATCGAACCTCCATTGATTCTCTACAGGTTTCCTGGCCCTGCGGAAAAAAGCAGCGTCTTGCTCCGATCAAGGAACTGGATCAGATCATCCGCATTCAGGAAAAGTAGGAATTAGCGTACGACTGAACAGGGACAAGAGCGTCTGGAGGAAGAGGGTTGGGAACTGTTGCCGAGGCGCCGGTATTTGATGCCACCCTCCAGCGCGTGCCACTTGGAGTGTTTGACGACCCGTACGGCTAAAGCGATCTAAGAAACGCCAGCAGGGCATCGAGCTCGAGCTTTGACAGATTCTCCACGTACAGGCGTGACTGTTCGGCTTCTCCCCCGTGCCACATGATCGCTTCGAGCAGGTTTCTGGCACGGCCGTCGTGCAGGAACGAGGTGTGACCGTTCACGACTTTGGTCAGGCCGATGCCCCACAAGGGAGGCGTTCGCCATTCGCTGCCCGTTGCCAGCAAGTCCGGTCGGGAGTCGGCCAGTTCGGCGACGGGGAAGTCGCCGGTTTTCAGTACAGGAACGTGGCAACCGTGGCAATTGGCCCGGGCAAAGACCATCTGTCCCAGTTGGACTTCCAGGGACGCGACATCGCGCCTTGCCGGAACGGCCAACGTCCGGATGTAGAAGGTCGCGTCCTGAAGAGTTTCCTCGTCGATTTCCGGATCGTCTTCCAGCAGGTCGTCCTGCACCTGGCCGGAGGAACTCTCTTCGACGAAGACCGGGGACGTGACGCCGATATCGTTATGGTACGCTGCGGCTGCTTGCAATCTCAGACTCGGGGTGTTCGCCTTCAGCCCGAAACGCCCGAGCGCGGTCTGCTCCTGCTCCGGGTCCCAGACATAATTGACGCGTCCTGAAATCCCGTCGCCGTCCGCATCCTCCTCGTCGGCCATCGCGAGGATCGTATGTGCCGGTACCGCCTCGAGCAGACCCCGCCCGAAAACGGGTGGTCCGACCCGCGGGGAAAACAACGTATCCCCCGGCAAATCGCTGGCAGGTTCTACGGTATGGGAGGGTGTCCGCAAACTCACCTCCACGCCGCTGCCCCTCAATGTGATCGTCTCTTCCTCGTAACTGACGATCACCGTCGCTTCCGGCTCCGTCCCAAAAATGGCCTTGGTGAACAGTTGCGTCCCGAATCCCGGAACCGGGATCGCCCCACCCGTCCGCGGATCGGTTCCGGCCAGGCTCAGACGGAGAAACATGGTGTCCATTTCCTCGCCGTTTCCCGGCGCGGCGTCTCGCCCATCCTTGGGGTGACAGGACTCACAGGAGTTGTGATTGAAGACGGGACCCAACCCGGAATTGACCGGCGCCGGGGCCGTCACGAAGACGGCGCCGAAGTCCTTGTCACCCTCCCGGTGACGCGTCGCTCCCTCAGGCGACAGGTTCGGAGCCGGCGTAGAGAAAGCATTACTGGTAGGAGTGAAGACGGTCGTATTACCGCCCGAGAGGGCAGGATCCAGTTCCGCCACAACGAAATTCGAGATTTTACCGGTTCCGTCCGCCCGATAAGGAACAACGGCGATCGCATAGCTGTCCAGCTCTCCCAACCGAATCGAGAAGTTGCGCCCCGGACCCAGGCCGAGAACTCTCGTGGGCTGAAGCTCCGGATACGGCGAGAAAAGGAGAATTCATGAGATAGAGGCTCTGCGTGGGGACAGTAGTGACCGACCGGGCTCCGATGGTCTGATCGGGATCGGGAAAATCGAAAAGATTCAGCAGGTCGAGCTGCGGGAGCTGATTCTTGCGTACCGACGGCAGGTAAATCGTTCGACGATTCAGGAACTGATCGTTCAACTTGGCATCCTGCGCCAGAGCCGTCGGAAAACCCAACTCGATACTTTCGGGGATATCCAGGGGCAGGGTAGGGCCTCCCCGGGTGAGATCCAGGGCTCCACTGATGGCCAGCACGGAATCGCGAAAGGATTCCGCCTCCAACCGGCGGCGATTGGCCCGCCACAGCAGGCGGTTGTCCGGGTCGACCTCGTGCCCCTTCAGGTTGTGACTGCTGGCCTGGCGGTAGGTCCGCGTGAGAACGATCTCCCGGATCATGCCCTTGACGGACCATCCCAGCTCGACGAAACGGGAAGCGAGGTAGTCGAGCAGTTCCGGATGGCTGGGTGGCTCTCCACCTGCACCGAAGTTGTCGACCGTCCGGACCAGGCCGGTGCCGAAAAGATGATGCCAGATCCGGTTGACCATGACTCTGGCCAGCAGGCGGTTCTGCGGGTCGATGAGCCACTCAGCCAGCTCCAGGCGGCCGCTGGATTTCTGGAATCCCTCGTACAGGCCCTTCAGATTTCGATGGCTGTCGATTCGACCGGCCTTGGCGGGCGAAGCGACTGAAAGAAATCCCCTTGGAATTTCTTCGCCGAGATTATGCGGATCGCCGCCGATGTTGACGTGACAGTCCTTTGGGACCGCCCGATCCTGGACGGCGATGGCCATCGGCGGAGCTGGCCGGCGGAACTCCAGGAGTCTGATCCGGTCCTTCGCTTTCTTGAGCTTCTTGTCGATCTCCTTGATTTCTTTCTCGAGTTCCTCCTTGGCTTCGGTTTCTGTCTCTCCGAGCGCTTTCTGCCGGTCGGTCAGGCGCTTCTTTTCTGATTCGACGGCTTCGTATTCGCTCAGGAACCTGTTCAGGGACTCCTGGTATTCCTCCGTGGCCAGGGCACGCTTCCTCATCTCGGACGGGGTCTCTGGAAGCAACACCCGGTTGACGTCGCTGAAGCCGCCGCTCATGCGGCCGTCGAGAGTTCGAGTGCTGCGGAAGATTCCCGCCAATGTGTAGTATTCGCGGGTGGGAATGGGATCGAACTTGTGGTCGTGGCAACGGGCGCAACCGAGAGTCAGTCCTTGGAGGGCCCGGCCCAGGGTATCGAGCTGGTGATCCACGACATCCATGCGGAGTTTCTCTTTGTCGGCGTCCACCACGGCCCAGGGCCTGATGGCCAGGAAGCCCGTGGCCACAAGCTGCTCACGGCGCTGGTCGTCGGTTTTCCAGGGCAGGACGTCGCCTGAGACCTGCTCTTAAACGAAGCGGTCGTAGGGCTTGTCGGAATTGAACGAATTGATGACGTAGTCGCGATATCTCCAGGCCTCCCTCGCCGGGATGCGGCGCCCCTGGCCCAGACTGTCGGCGTAGCTGGTCAGATCGAGCCAGTGTCGTCCCCAGCGCTCGCCGAATCCGGGAGATTTCAGAAGCCGGTCGACGGCCTTCTCGAAGGCGAGTTTGGAATCGTCGCTGACGAACGACTCGATGTCCTCTGGCTCTGGAGGGAGGCCGGTGAGATCGAAGTAGACCCGCCGCAATAGGGTGTAACGGTCGGCCTCGGCGGAGGGGTTCAGGCCCTCCGTCTCCAGCTTGTTCAGAATAAAATTGTCTATGGGATCGGCGGGCCAGGTTTTGTCGCGGATCGGGGGAGGGGAGACCTTTTGCACCGGCTTCCAGGCCCAGTGGCTCTGACTGGCGGCCAGGTTCCCTCGTTCGTCGGGGGTCTTGACGCCGCCAGCCATCTCCAGATCCGGCCAGGGGGCACCCATTTCGACCCATTTGACCAGCGCGTCGATCTCGTCCTCCGAGAGCCTTCCGGACGGAGGCTTTTTTGGGCTCTCGTAGCGGACTGCCTGAATCAACTGGCTTGAGTTCGGGTCGCCGGGGACGATTGCCGGACCCCGAGTACCTCCATCGAGCAAGGCGCCTTGGCCATCCACCCGTAAGTTCGAGTACAGGATCTTGGCCTGCTCGCTGTGGCACTGATAGCAGTTTCTTACCAGCAACGGCCTTACGTTGGACTCGAAGAACTCGGTCTGTTCGGTTGTGGACCGGACTCCCAGAAGAGCACTGACAGTGAGCAATAAGGTTCCGAGTTTAGCCAGGATATTGCGCAAGGTGGTTTGGGAAGCGTCTCGTCGACAGGGACTCACCTGAAAACAACCCCCAGAGTCTGTCCGATAAAGCTGGGGTTACTAGTAAAGGTTCTCGAACGGCAATAAACTGTCAGAACTGTATCTTGAATGCCGGAGGCTGGCAACAGGTTATGTGTGTTCAGGATACCTGACCATCCACGTGTCAACTTTGGACAATCTGAGACTTCTTCAAACCGAATAGACGATCTGCCGAAGGGGGTCAGGTGACCGGCGCTTGGTATTTCCGGTTCTTTCCCTTCCAATTCCGCCGGCCCCGATCCGTTTCCGACAGATACCCCCGCAATCCGAGTTCCTTCAATTCCAGAACCGTCTCGTTGCTGTGGTATCCCTTGTCCGCCACCATTTCCCGGACCTCCGCTCCCGATCCGACCGCCTTCACCTCCTCCTGCGCCATCCCGAGCGTTCCACCCATCGATTGGGGCTCCCCCAACTCCTCCGGCGCCGTCACCGCCACCACCGCTCCCGTCTCCAGATCCACCGCTTCTTCCACCTTGTGGCTCAAACGGGTCCGCCCGTCCTTGAGATTCGTGATCTTCGCGTCCGGGTCGTGCGGATTCACCCATTCCTTGTTGCTCGTCTTCTTCTTGCGCTTGCGGTCGAATCGAACCAGTTCCTCCCGGGTCGGTGTCGGGACCCCCGAGGCTTCCGCCAATCCCCTCACGAACGTCTCATAGTCTTTCCCCGTGTCCCGGCGCACCAGGCTGCGCATCGCCGCGTTCGCTTCCAATGTCGTCGCGTCGATCCCGATCGTCTTCCCCTGCACCAGTCCCGCGTCCGACAACTGCTTCAGCACCCAGCGGAACACCTCCCCGTGTGTCTCCACGTCGATCCGCCGCCGCGTCCGCGACAAGGTGGAGTGATTCGGGGGCGTCTCCTCCGGATCCAAGTCCAGAAACGCCCGCACGCTCATCGAATCCGCCACTCGCCACGCGATGGCCCGTTCCGATTTCAGCCCTTTGAAATACCCCAACAACAGCATCCGAAAGTACCGTCCGGGGCGCAGACTCGGCCGCCCGATCCCGTCGGCGCAAAACCGCGCACACAGTCCCTCCACGAAGGCGTCGAACCCCGCTTTCACTCCAGCACCCGATTCAGCTGCTCGTAGAAGGGGCGCCCCGGACTCCGAGGCAGTTTCTTCGCCGCCACCCACATCTTCCGTTGCCGTCCCGCAGACGGTTTCTTTCCCATGGCCATAATGTCATTTTATTTCAGAGGCTTGGCTTTTCCCGGACTTTTGCCACGGGCTGCTAGGCTCGGCAAGAGTCGTGCTATAAATATCACCCTTGGCCACTTCTTTTGCTCGTCGCCAATGAGACGCACTGCTACCACACGAGATTGAGGAAACAAATGGCCAATCGAGAGGACATCAAACTGTTTTTCGAGGGCGTTAAAAAATGGAACGAAAGAGCGGGGAAGAGCGATCTAACGCCACCGCACAGGCCATACAGGGCAAGCCTTGCCGGATCGGAGATCGGAATTGAACTATTGGACCGGGTCTGGCGCGGTGAGGCGAGTCTTACTGCTAAAGAGACCTTGTCATACGCCGGAATCAACTTCAACTCTTGCGATCTTCGTAGGACGAGCTTCCAACTTCTTAGCGGTTATGGATTTGACTTCAGCAAAGCGAGCTTCGAGTCGGCAAGTCTTCAGGCAGCAAACCTTACTGGGGTTAACCTAACCAAGGCAACTTTCCTTAATGCGGACCTCAATAACGCGGTTCTTCGGAATGCCAACCTCGATTCTGCACGTTTAGAGCATCCTACTAATCTGATTGGTGCAGACCTCAGTGCGGCCCGACCCTGGCGAGCACACCTTTACCAACAGCGGTCCCCCATAATCGGTCGCAGAACGCTCCTTTCCACACGTATCGAGTCTGTCGCTGACGTGGTCACGATTTGCCTCGATTTACTTGAACCTAGCAGGGACGATACAGACAAATTCACCCGGATTATTCATGGGACATGTTGATAAAGGCTTTCAACCCGGCGTTTTCGTGCGGTCGGTGCCCGGTTTCTCTTGAACCTCTGTCGATTCGACGGAATCGGCTCAAAAACAGGACGATTGAACCCATCATAAACCGTCCGGCGGTCCGGGGGACCGTCACCCGCCGACAGGTCGACTTTGCGGTGAGAAAAACCCACCGTTTCGGTCCCTCCCACGGGCCCGATTCTTCCGTCCGTCCCCTATCCCGGCGCCCAGGACACTCGCTCCAGTCTCCGCCACAACCGCTTCCAGTCCGTCTCCCTTCGACTCACCACGAAAATCAGTCTCCTTCCTTGGCGCAGCACCCGACTCGCCACTCGCAACACCCGTTCATGAAAACGACGCAGACTCCACCCCCGTCGCGTCGCTCGCTCCATCAGTACCCGCCCCAGGTGCAGGATCCCGTACGCCAGCAGATTCAGCAGGAACCGGGCTTCGTTGTGGGGCCGAACCCCGGTCTCCGTCAGCGCTTCCGGCTTCGGTTCCGGCGTCAGTTTCTTCCCCCGATAGTGCGTCTTGGGACGACTCACCGACGACAAGGCCGGATCGAGCACGTCCATCAACTCCCCCATGTGGCCTTCCGCCTTCCCCCGCCGGCGATACGTCCTCAGCAACTCTTGGGCGTCACAACGCTTCGGACTCAGGCTCGTCAGCAACCAGAAATGATCCGGATACAACTCCCCCGGTTGCTCCACCACCACCAGCACCACCCGGCGTGCCCGGTCCCAACTCTCCGCCTGGTAGGTCAGCTCATGGAACCACACTCTCGGCGGCTCGTTCGCCACTCGCTCCGCCGGTTGGGTCAAGTACGGTCGCGCCATCCGGTCCAGGACCTCATTCTTGCGGATGCGAGCGATGTAGGGCACGCTTCGCGACTCCAGGCCCTGCAGCAGCCCGGGTTCCGGGAACCCCGCATCCATCCGCACGATCATCGAGCCGCACAGACGCCCTCGGCAGCGGTCCACGGCCCGCAATGTCAACTTCAAAGCCTTGTTGCCCAGGTAGCTGGCACCCGGAAAAAGCTCCCCGTCGATCAGGTCCCCCGTCTCTCCGCAACTCGCCACCAACCCCAAGTACATTCTCTGGCGATAGTACCCGCTCCATTGGCTTCCCGGCTGCCGTCCATGGACCTCGACCGGGAGACCGTCCACGTCCAGGAACATCCTATTTTTCCGTCTCTGCTTTCGTGGCTTCCCCTTTTTTCGCCGCCGACCCTCCATCATCTCGATCCGACGGCACGCCAGCTCCGTCACCGCCTCATGCAGGACCTGAAGGTTCTGCTTCCGGCTGAGCGTGTCCAGGAGCCGGGACAAGGTCGGTTGGGACGCCAGCCCGTGGCCCTCCTCCAAGGCCGCCGTGCCCCGACGCGACTCGCTCGCCACCCGCAAGCTCGGATCCTGACGCAGGCGGTCGGCATCGGACTGGTCGCGCCAGCCCTGCCCCAACAGCAGGAGTCGAGTCCGCAGCAGATCCGACAGCGGATAGCGGATCGAACTCGGGTGTCGCGGATCGTGCAACCGCTCGGTCAACCAATCGATGAGGCCGCACCGATCCATCATCTCCCGCTGCACCAGGGCGCCCGTGTCCGCACTGAGCAACTCGGGGCGGGTCTCGAGGCGGAGGGATCGGTTGAATGAGGGCCGGATCTGCGGTATCGTCTCAGGCATGGCGTGCTCCGTTCTTTGAGTTTGTTTATTAGCACCATAATCATACCATGAATGACGGGCACGCCGCCTCATTATTCTGACCCCGAAAAGGGGATGAAACCTCGCAATTACTTGGGTTTAGGCCCCCCTTGAAACCACTGATCCGACCGCAGTCGAAAACCAAGATAGCGTTTCACCCAAAGGGGGGTTCGGCCTTTTTCTGTGGGTATCCGGCAACCCTCTGATCTGACTCGACATGGCGGACACGCTTGCTCATTTTATGTTTGCGTGATGAATAATCCGGGATGAATAATCCCGCTGGTAGGGTGGCACATGGTATTGCCTGCCATTTCCGATCAACTCCAGGTAGTTAATTGTACGAGTGTTCAAGAGGTTTGTTTTCGCCATCGTCTCAGTACGGCTTCTCTCCCCTCCAACTCCGGATCTGGCGGTTATGAATCACTTAAGTCGAGCCCTCGACTGCGTACCGACCCGGCGAAAATTCAACCACTAGTCTGGGAACCAATCGTGCCAAACAGTTTACCATGCCCCAACCTGTCTTCTCCCAGAAAGATATATTATTTTATCCCTGGATTGACGACGGCGACGGCTCCCGTCGTCGTGTCCTGCAACAAACTGATCACCGTAAATAGTCCATCACCGACGCTCCGGATGATGGCATGGCCGGTGAACTCGGACCAGGAACCCAGGGTGTACTGGAACAAGGGAGTTTCGTCCAGGTAGCGGGCCATATGGTGTCCGGGTTCCAGGGTCAGATCAATCTGGGCGACGGGGCTTCCATCCGGATTGTGCAGCACGAGCTCCAGTTCAACCGGGTCATCCGGGTTGGGATTGAAGAGAGCGATGCCGGTATTTTCTTGCGGAGACTTGCTGACGAAGACGGTGGCCTCGCCGGTCAGCTTCGCTGCCGGAACCGAGACCCGGTGTCCCAGAAGCTCGTAGACGACGGAGCCTCGCAGCAGGGAATCCTCCCCCAACTCGGATTCGACGGTCAGAGGTCCCACCTGCAGCGGGCCCCCGCCGCTGGAAGTCAGGTCAATCAGTCCCCGGGCTGGAACCGTATGGGTCTGGCTGTCGACGACCTGCCCCATGCCGTCCAGAAAACGGACGACCACCGGATTGTCGGTCGTCGCCGCCAAATTGAGAAGAATAAGGCGCGTCCGATTCGTGAAACCTCCGTATTCGCCATCGACGTATTGGGGGAAGATCAAGGTGGAAGAGCTTGGCGGGCAAGGTTGCGCCTGGTCTTCCGAACAGTCGCGGACCACCAACTCGGTAGACTCGCATCGGGCCAGAATCAGTTCCAGGGCATCGGCTTCCGACTGGTCTATCGTCAAGTCGTACTTGAGGCGTACCTGGAGCACCCGGTCGGCGAACCAACACCGGTTTTCGCCGGGCAGCCACTCGGCCGCATCCCGGTCCCCCTTGACGCTGTTCAGGTGCGGACTGGCGAGGGTCAAGTTGAGGAGATCCCTGGCAAATTCTTTTTTCGTCTCCGTGTTCGCCGAACACAAACTGCTGTCGTGGGCCTCCGAAAGAGCGACAATGTGCTCGATGGTGGTGTCCGAAGTGGCTGCGAAGCAGCGCTCGGTGTAGGGCTCGTAAATTTGTCCCATCTCGGCGACGATCTCCTCTTCCAGACCCGGCGGGATCGGATAATCCCCGCGGTCGTACTCGGAGCAACTTTCTTCCGGAGCGATCCGGAGGCCTCTCCAGGCCGGGACTTGATCAGCCCGGTCCACGCCGGCGACCCACCAAGACGTATTCGTCAAAAGAAACGCGAGAACAGATCGTTTCATTGTCTTCTCCCCTTGTCCTGCCCAGACCTCCGAGAATATGCAGGACAAGCGGCGGTTTCCAACCGCCGAACGCCCAATGGAGAACGGGGGGACAAGGATGTCGCCTCCTGTGGAACCGGATGGCCGAGTCCGGCCGTGGCGCCGGAAGTGACGGCTACGGGAGATCGTAGAATTTCAAGTCCACGTTCTTGCGCAGACGGGTGATGTAGATGATCTGCCCCGTGTGGTAGGCGAAGTGTTCGACGACGTGGAGGACGGCTTGAAGGCCGGTGACGTCGTACACCTGAATCCTTCGGGTCGTGGCGAGATCCTCCTCGGTCAACGATTCCAGTACCTGGGTCGCCTCTTGGACCGTCGTCTCCAGCATTTCCAGCAACTGTTCCTTGGGAAGGGGGAGGCGCCGGGAGAATTCGGCCGGCCGCCGTCGCCGGTCCTCATCCCCGCCCAAGCCCGAGACGATCCACTGCCGCACGTTTCCGCACAGGTGCAGGACCAGATTGCCGATGCTGTTAGTGTTCTCGTGGGCCCGCCACCAGACATCCTCCCCGGACAGCACTTCGAGACAGCGGCGGATCTTGGGCAGGTAATCGTCGTTCAGATGGTGGCGGGCTTGGGACAGGAAGCGTTGAGCGGTATCGGAAGACGTCATTTCGGCCTCCGTCTATATGCGATGCCAGGAGTGGAAGATGTCCCATCGAGCGGGAGCGGTGCCTCTCGGTTCCCGATTCCGGGCGCGGCTTGAATAGGGGGACAAGAATGTCCCCCCTCCTACCGATTCTCGAATCAGGACAGAATCCCCTGGATCACGCTTCCGTGAACGTCGGTGAGCCGGAAGTCGCGTCCGCCGAAACGGTAGCTGAGCGCTTGGTGGTCGAGCCCCAGGAGGTGGAGGATGGTGGCGTGGAGATCGTGGATGGTCTGGCGGTTCTCCACCACCCGGTAACCGTACTCGTCGGTGGCGCCGTAGATGAATCCCTTCTTGAGTCCGCCGCCGGCCAGCCACAGGCTGAAGCCGAAGGGGTTGTGGTCCCGGCCGTCCTTGCCCTGGACGAAAGGTGTCCGTCCGAACTCGCCCGAGAAGATGACCAGCGTCTCCTCCAGGAGGCCCCGGGCCTTGAGGTCCTTGATCAGAGCCGCCACCGGCTGGTCCACCACCAGGGCGTTGGCGCTGTGCCCTTCGATCAACTTGGTGTGCTGGTCCCAGGGATTGGCATCTATGGCCTCGCCGCCGCCTCGGACCGTGGTCAACTCCACGAAACGTACGCCTCGTTCCACCAGCCTTCGAGCCACCAGGCACTGGCGGGCGTAGGCCGCCTTGGCCGGAACTTCAGAATCTACGCCGTACAGCTTGCGGGTGGCCGGGGTCTCTCCACTCAGGTCCACCAACTCGGGCACCGAGCTCTGCATGCGGTAGGCGGTCTCGTAGTTCCGGATGGCGGCTTCCACCTGCGAGTGGCCGCCGGCAGCAGCCAGAAATTCCCGGTCCAGGGCGTCGATCACCGAAATCCTCTGTCGCTGGCGGAGGTCCGATTCCCGGGGACGGATGTTGCCGAGAGGCTCCTTACGTTCGGGATAGATGAACGAGCCCTGATGGACGGCCGACAGGAATCCGTTGCCGAAGATGGTGACGCCTCCCAGCGGGATCCCGCCGCTGCCCAACACCACGAATCCGGGCAGGTTCCGGTTCTCGCTGCCCAGTCCGTAGCTGATCCAGGCGCCCATGCTGGGAAACCCGGCGAAGGGCGTCCCACAGTGAAAATAGAAGTTGGCCTGGGCGTGGGACATGAACTTGGCGGTCATGGAGCGGATCACCGTCAACTCGTCGGCGACGCTGCCGATGTGGGGAAAGAGATCGCTGACGGGGATTCCGCTGCTTCCGTAGCGTTTGAACTTCCACGGACTGGGGAAGATGTTGCCGTCCAGGTTGAACATGGTCCGTTCGGTCTTGAACGGCATGGGCTCGCCCGCTTCCTGGTCCAGCCGGGGCTTGGGATCGAAGGAATCGATCTGGGACAGGCCTCCCGACAGATAGCAGAAGATGACGTTCTTGACCCGAGGCTGGTGATGCCCCCGCCTGGGGGCCAAGGGATTCTCGGGAGGGGAGGGAACCAGCCCCGCGTAAGCCGGGTCGGCCATGAGGGCCGAGAGCGCCAGCATCCCGAATCCGGTGGACGTCCGCCGCAGCATCTCGCGCCGGGAGAACCCGGATGGGAATGGTGGCGACGTGTAGTGCAGAACAGGCGGCATCGAGATTCAGTTTATAGAGGGATCGCTTACTCGTCGAGGGTCCTCTACTGGAGATAGATGAAGCTCTTCAGGTTGAAGATAACGTGGGCAAGATCGGTCCAGACGTCGCGGTCCGTGAGGACCAGATGCTCCCGGGTCTTTCGCTGGTCGATGACCGTGTTGAGATACGCCTCGGCGCGGGAGGCCTCCTGGGCGGTGGGTGCCCGGCCCAGGGCCTTGAAGAACATGTGACGGATCCGGGACGGGACGGTGTTGCCTTCACCGGCCGCGAGATGTTTGCCCCAGGCCTCGGCCTGGTTCCAGACGAAGGGGCTGTTGAGCAGGGTCAGGGATTGGGCCGGGTCGTTTGTCTGATCCCGTTGCCCCCGGGTGCTGGCGGGTTTGGGTTGCCCGAAGGTTTCCAGGAAGGAGTTGTAGAAGTTTCGCCGAATCGCCTGGTAGATGCTGCGTCTTCCGGCCCCGTCCAGGGGGCCAGACGTCCCGAGTCCCGTACTCGTGTCCTTCTCGATCTGGGGTTGGACGGGAATGGAGGCTCCGTACAGCGCGGGGTCCAGGTTTCCGCAGACTCGCAGCATGGCGTCGCGGATCTCCTCGGCCTCCAGCCGTCTCAGGTTGGCATGTTGGTGGAGCCGGTTGGCGGGGTCCAATCGGAGCGACATCGCGGATCCCTGGCTGTTCATGCGGTAGGTCCGGGATGTGGCCAGCCGGCGCACCATGCTCTTGATGGAGTAGCCCTCCTCCACGAACCGGTCGGCCAGATGATCCAGAAGCTCCGGATGGGTGGGCGGGTCGCCCAGCTTTCCGAAGTTGTCCGGGGTGCGCACCAAGCCAGATCCGAACAGATAGCGCCAGATGCGGTTGACCATCACCCGGGAGGTGAGGGGGTTGCCGGCCGAAGTGAGGTCCCGGGCCAAGTCCAGGCGAACCCGTCCCCGATCGGGGTAGGGGAGGCTCCCAAGGGCCGAAAGATAGCGTCTGGGGACCGGTTCGCCATGCGCATCCTGGTCCCCGCGGACCAGGAAGGGATGATCCGGCGCCGCTTCGTCCAGGATGGAAGGTGCGCGCCGGGGAACCGGCACTTTGGACTCGACTTCCCGATATTGGCTCAGGAGGGAATCCAGGGAGGGGAGCCGATCCAGGGACCGGGGTAGCAGGTCGGCGCGGACGAACGCGTCCAGATATGCGGCTTGGAGTTCGGATGCGCCGCCGTCCCGCCAGGCTTCGACGGCCTCCACCAGGCGTCGGCCCAATCGCTCGGCCAGATCGGCGGCCGAGCGGGGCGGCAGGCCCCGGAGCAGATAGAGAAGCGCCGGGCGCGTTTTTCTGGGTGTCTCCTTGGTTTCGTGAAACAGGATCCGGCTGGCGCCGATGGCGGAACGGCCGTCGGTGAGCTTCTCCGCCTTGGTTCTGGTCTCGGTGGAGTCGTATCTGGTGAGTGTGACGTCGTCCCGCGTGGCCAACTCGATATAGGCGGAGAATCCTTTCCAATAGGCCACGTCCCATTGAACCCACTCCATCCGGTCCGTTTTGAGAACGTGCCGCATGTGGTAGATGCCGCCTCGGGGGACGGCGTAGTTCTCCACGATCAACTGGGCGAAGCTGAAGTCGGATCCGAGGACGCTGAGGCTGATGAAATTGCTGTCGATGGTAAAGCGGGGCGACTGGATCACGCCGTTGTGCTTGTCCGAAAGGAGATGGGTGTAGACACCTCCGGGATAGATGCCGTTGAGGATCCGTTTCCCTTGGGCAGCCACGGAGAACTCGCCGGGCGGAGACGGTTCGGGAGGAAGTCCGGTGCCGTGTCCGATCCACTCCCCGTAATCGGGGCCGGATAGATCCCAGCGGACCTGAAAGTGATCCTGGTTGAAGGCCCTGCTGGTACGGATCCTGGTGTCCCATTCCTCGTTCAACGCGACCCATTCCTGACGGAACTCGGCACCTTCCTTGCCTGCCAGGCGAATCCACGCCGCCAGGGGACTGCCGGGTTCGCACCGCGCCTCCTCCAGCGCTCGAGTCAGCGCCTGTTCGGCGGCCGGGGTCTTGGTCCCGGCAACCTTGGTCTCGCCCGTTTCGACGGGAGCGGCCTCGGCTTCCGGAGCCGCCGGATCAGTGGCAGTGTCCGCTGACTCTTCAGGCTGGCAGGAAGAGTCGGGTGGGTTGCTGAAGGTTTCATGCGGTGCTTCCAATAGCATGGAGGCTAGCGCCGACGCTTCCTGGATCCAGATTTCAGCCAGTTGCAGCCGGATCTCCTCCTTCAACTCCGAGAGTTGACCCCGGCCCCAATCAAGGCGCTCCGGGTCGTCGATGGCCCGCTGGGTCGGACGGGCTCCGTAGAGCACTCCGTACAGGGCGTAGTAGTCCTCTTGGCTGATGGCGTCGAACTTGTGGTCGTGGCAGCGGGCGCACGAGATGGTGAGTCCCTGAAACGCCTTGGAAACGACATCGACCTGATTGTCGGTCCACTTGATTCGGTCTCCCAGCGGGTCCACGGGCTGGAACCCATGCTCCACCATGCGGAAGTGGGCCGTGGCCAGGAGGGACTCGTTGATCCCCAGGGCAGGGTTCATCCTGGAGGAGGGAAGCAGGTCGCCCGCCAGGTGTTCCCGGATGAGTTGGTCGTACGGGACGTCTGCGTTCAGGGCTCGAATCATGTAGTCGCGGTAACGCCAAGCGTAGGGCGCCTTGGGGTCGCCCTGACTGCCATGGGATTCGGCATAGCGGATCAGGTCCATCCAGTGGCGGGCCCAGTGTTCGCCGAAGTGGGGCGAGTCCAGGAAGTCGTCCACCAGGTTTTCGTAAGCCTCGGGCGAAGAATCGGCAACGAAAGCCTGGACCTCTCCGGGGAGGGGTGGAAGTCCCCGAAGATCGTAGGAAAGGCGCCGGATCAGCGTGTACCGGTCCGCCGCTGGCGCCGGTTCCAATCCCTCCTGCTCCAATCGGGCCAGAATGAACCGGTCCATGGGATGAAGCGGCCAATTGGCGTCGGCCACCGCAGGTGGCGGGACGGATCGGACCGGTTTCCAAGCCCAGTGGCTGCGCTTGCGAGCTTCCAGGTCGAAACCTTCGGCTGACGTCTGGGAGACCTCCGCGAGATCGGTCCAAGGGGCTCCCATCTTCACCCATTCGATCAGCGACTGGATCTGGGCATCCGACAGGGCGCCAGCGGGCGGCATCAGCGCGGGCCGGCCCTGGACGCGGTGGATCAAGGGGCTCTCCTCCGGCTTGCCCGGAACCACGGCCGGTCCCGAGACGCCCCCCTTGACCAGGTCTTCACGCCGGTCCAGGCGCAATCCGGCAAACGGCGTCGCCGTCTGGGCGCTGTGGCATTCATAGCAACGATCGGCCAGGAGGGGGCGGATCTCTTTTTCGAAGAATTCCAGGGAGGCGGGATCGGAAGGCGAGGCCAGAGCGGCGGTCAGGCAGACGAAGAACGCGGAACCTGCGCTCAAGCTTGACGATAAACTCTTCATGACCTGCGCCGAAATGGGGGACAAGAATGCCCCCCCTCCTACTCGAATCAGGCCAGAATACCCTGGATCACGTGCCCGTGGACGTCGGTGAGACGGAAGTCCCGGCCTCCGAAACGGTAGCTCAGCGCCTGGTGATCGAGTCCCATGAGGTGGAGGATGGTGGCGTGGAGATCGTGGATGGTCTGCCGGTTCTCCAACACCCGGTAGCCGTACTCGTCGGTGGCGCCGTAGATGAATCCCTTCTTGAGGCCGCCGCCGGCCAGCCACAGGCTGAATCCGAAGGGATTGTGGTCCCGCCCGTCCTTGCCCTGGACGAACGGCGTCCGGCCGAACTCGCCCGAGAAGATGATCAGGGTCTCGTCCAGGAGACCCCGGACCTTGAGATCCTTGATCAGGGCCGCTACCGGTTGATCCACCGCCAAGGCGTTGGTGCTGTGCCCGTGAACCAGCTTGGCGTGCTGGTCCCACGGGTTGCTCATGGATCCGTCGCCGTCGCCCCGGACCATGGTGAGCTCCACGAAACGCACACCGCGTTCCACCAGCCGTCGAGCCACCAGGCACTGGCGGGCGTAGGCTGCTTTGGCCGGATTCGCGGAATCGATGCCATACAGTTGACGTGTGGCAGGAGTCTCTCCACTCAGGTCCACCAGTTCGGGCACCGAACTCTGCATCCGGTAAGCGGTCTCGTAGTTGCGGATGGCGGCTTCGACTTGGGAGTGTCCGGCGGTACCCGCCAGGAATTCCCGGTCCAGGTCGTTGATGAACGAGATCTTTCGCCGCTGGAGGGGGCCGGATTCGCGGGGACGGATGTTGCCGAGAGGATCCTGGCGTTCGGGAAAGATGAACGAACCCTGGTGGACCGCCGACAGGAAACCGTTCCCGAAGATGTTGATGCCTCCGAGAGGGATGCCACCGCTGCCCAGCACCACGAATCCGGGTAGATTCCGGTTCTCGCTGCCCAGGCCGTAACTGATCCAGGCGCCCATGCTGGGGAACCCGGCGAAGGGCGTCCCGGAGTGGAAGTAAAAATTGGCTTGGGCGTGGGCCATGAACTTGGCGGTCATGGAACGAATCACCGTCAACTCGTCGGCCACGCTGCCGATGTATGGAAAGAGGTCGCTGACGGGGATCCCGCTGCTCCCGTATCGTCTGAACTTCCAGGGGCTGGGCATGATGTTGCCGTCCATGTTGAACATGGTCCGTTCGGTCTTGAACGGCATCGGCTCGCCCGCTTCCTTGTCCAAGCGGGGCTTGGGATCGAAGGAGTCGACGTGCGAGAGCCCTCCCGACAGGTAGCAGAATATGACGTTTCGAACCCGGGGCTCATGATGACTTGGCTTGGGGGCCAGCGGATTCTCAGGCGGGGCGGGGCCCAGTCCCGCATAGGCCGGATCGGCCATGAGCGCCGAGAGCGCCAGCATTCCGAATCCCGTGGAGGTCTGGCGCAGCATCTCGCGACGGGAGAAACCGGGTTGCAATCGGCGTGTTCGGCCGGGCGTCAGCGACGACATCACCATCCAGTCTACTGCGGAACCGCCGACCGGTCGAGGGCCGGTCTGAGAGGACTTCCCCCATTTTTCTGGAGTTCGGAAGAACAGGGGAAGGAGGTTTGAACGAGGATCGCGACGAAGCGGTCCCATTCCCGTGCTCCGGCCAAACCGCAATGACGTATGGTGCTCTCTTACGCGCGAGGGGTTGCCGACCAGGGGAGGGCGACCACAAGGGTCGCCCCTACGTCTCCCATTCTTGGTCAATTCGTCCGATTCCACTTTCGATTCTGGGAATTCACCGTCCCGCTCCTATTGGACATAAATGAAGTTCTTCAAGTTGAAGAGGGAATGGGCGAGGTCGGTCCAGATCCGGCGGTCGGCGAGGATCAAATGCTTCCGAGTCTTCCGCACGGCGATCAGCGTGGCGAGATACTCCTGGGCTCGGGCCGCCTCGAGAGCGGAGGGTTCCCGGCCCAGGGCCTTGAGGAACATGTGGCGGATACGGGAGGTGGCCGTGTTGCCCTCCCCGGCGGCCAGATGTTTGCCCCACGCCTCGGCCTGATGCCAGGCGAATGGGCTGTTGAGAAGGGTCAGCGATTGAGCCGGGACGTTGGTCTGGTCCCGTTGCCCCAGAGTGCTGGCAGGCTTGGGCAGGCCGAACGCTTCCAGGAAGGGATTGTGGGCATTGCGCCGGATCTCCTGGTAGATGCTGCGTCTGCCGGCCCCATCCAAGGGCCCGGACGGCTGGAGCCCTTTGCTCTTGAGCTTCCCGATCTCGTGGTAGACGGGAATGGAGGGTCCGTACGGCTTCGGATTCAGGCTCCCGGAGACGCGCAGCATGGCGTCGCGGATCTCCCCGGCGGCCAGTCGTCTCAGGTTGGCATGCTGGTGGAGCCGATTGGCCGGATCCTCCCGGAGGGAATCGGCGGATGGCCCGCTGCTCATGCGATAGGTTCGGGACGTGGCCAGCCGCCGCACCATGCCCTTGATGGAATACCCCTCCTCCACGAACCGGTCGGCCAAATGATCCAGGAGTTCCGGATGAGTGGGCGGGTCGCCCAACTTTCCGAAGTTGTCCGTGGTGCGGACGATTCCGTATCCGAACAGGTACCGCCAGATGCGGTTGACCATCACCCGGGACGTCAGCGGGTTGCCGCGTGAGGCAAGGTCCTGGGCCAGTCCCAGGCGCACTTGGCCAGGATCGGTGTAGGGAACGCTGTCCAAAGCCGCCAGATATCGTCGGGGCACGGGCGCGCCGCGAGCGTCCTGGTCCCCGCGGACCAGGAATGGATGATCCGGCGCCGCTTCCTCCAGGACGGAGGGAGCGCGGCGGGGAACCGGCACTTGGGCTTCGATTTCCCGGTATCGGGTCAGGAGCGTGTCCACGGACGGGAGCCGGTCCCGAGAACGGGGCAAAAGGTCGGCTCGAACGAACGCGTCCAGATACGCGGCCTGAAGCTCGGATGCTCCGCCGTCCCTCCAGGCTTCAACGGCTTCCACCAGGCGACGGCCCATTCGCCGGGCCAGATCGGCGGGTGAGCGGGGCGCCGTGCCCCGGAGCAGATAAAGCAGGGACGGATGCGTCTCCCTGGGCGTCTCCTTCGTCTCGTGAAACAGAATCCGGCTGGCTCCGATGGCGGAACGCCCGTCCGCCCGCACTTCCGGCTGGGTTGTGAACTTCTTGGGGTCGAAGTAGATCTGCGTGACATCGTCCCGCGTGGCCAACTCGATGTACGCGGTGAATCCCTTCCAGTACGCCACGTCCCATTGAATCCATTCCATCCGGTCTGTTTTGGGGACGTGCCGCATATGGAAGATGAGGCCTCGAGGAACGGCATAGTTCTCCATGATCAACTGGGCGAAGCTGAAGTCCGATCCGAGGACGCTGAGACTGATGAAATTGGTGTCGATGGTAAAGCGGGGCGACTGGATCACGCCGTTGTGCTTGTCTGAAAGGAGATGGGTGTAGACCCCCCCGGGGTAGATGCCGTTGAGGATCCGTTTCCCGGTGGCGCCCACCGAGAACTCGCCTGGCCGGGACGGTTCCGCGGGAAGTCCGGCGCCGTGTCCGATCCACTCACCGTAGTCGGGGCCGGACAGATCCCACCGGACCTGGAAGTGCTCCCGGTTGAAGGCTTTGCCGGTGCGGATCCTGGCGTCCCACTTCTCTTCCATAGCGGCCCATTCGTGACGGAAGTCGTCGCCTTCCTGGCCCGCCAAGCGAACCCAGGCCGCCAGCGGACTTCCGGGTTCGCAGCGGGCTTTCGCCAATGCCTGATTCCACGCTTGGCCGGCAGCCGACGCCGCGGTTCCGGCACCCTTGGTCTCATCCGTTTCGACTGCAGCTACCGCGGTCTCCGGGGCCGCCGGATCATCGGGCGAGTCCGGTGACGGTGCAGGCTTGCAGGGAGAGTCCGGTGGGTTGGTGAAGGCTTCGCGGGGTGTCTCCAACAGCTTGGAGCTCAGGGCGGACGCCTCCCGGATCCAGGCGCCGGCCAGCTCCTGGCGGATCTCTTCCTTCAGGCCGGTCAGCTCGCCGCGGCCCCAATCGAGACGCTCCGGGTCGTCGACGGCCCTCTGGGTCGGCCGGGCTCCATAGAGCACTCCGAATATGGCGTAGTAGTCCTCCTGGCTGATGGCGTCGAACTTGTGGTCGTGACAGCGCGCGCACGAGATGGTGAGTCCCTGAAACGCCTTGGAAAGGACGTCGACCTGGTTGTCCGTCCATTTGATTCGGTCTTCCAGCGGGTCCACCGGCTGGAACCCATGCTCCACCATGCGGAAGTGAGCCGTGGCCAAGAGCGATTCGTTGATGCCCAGGGCCGGGTTCATCCTGGGGGAGGGAAGCAGGTCGCCTGCCAGATGTTCCCGAATCAACTGGTTGTAGGGGATGTCGGCGTTCAGGGCCCGAATCAGGTAGTCGCGGTAACGCCACGCGTAGGGCGTGTCCGGGTCGCCTTCACTGCCGTGGGACTCGCTGTAGCGGACCAGGTCCATCCAGTGCCGGGCCCAGTGTTCCCCGAAGTGAGGTGAGTCCAGGTAGTCGTCCACCAATTCCTCGTAGGCCCGTGGAGAGGGATCGGCGACGAAGGCCCGGACCTCGCCCGGAAGGGGAGGGAGCCCCCTCAGATCGTAGGAAAGGCGCCGGATCAGAGTGTGCCGGTCCGCGGCCGGCGCCGGTTCCAGCCCTTCCTGCTCCAGTCTTGCCAGAATGAACCGGTCCATGGGGTGCAACGGCCAATTCGTGTCGTTCACTGCCGGCGGGGAGACGGAGCGAACCGGCTGCCAGGCCCAGTGGCTGCGCTTTCGGGCTTCCAGGTGGAATCCTTCACCCGATTCCGCCGGGACCGCCGCAGGATCGGTCCACGGGGCTCCCATCCTGACCCATTCGATGAGGGACTGGATCTGCGCATCCGAGAGCGCGCCGGCGGGAGGCATCAGGGCCGGCCGGCCCTGGACGCGGTGGATCAAGGGGCTTTCGTCCGGTTTGCCCGGAACGATGGCCGGTCCCGAGACGCCTCCCTTGATCAGGTCGTCACGCCGGTCCAGCCGCAAGCCGGCGAAAGGCGTCGCGGTTTCGGCGCTGTGGCATTCGTAACAGTGGTTGACCAGCAGGGGGCGGATCTCTTTTTCGAAGAATTCCAGCGAGGCGGGTTCCGTCTCCGAGGCCAAAGCAGCGGTCAGGCAGACCAAGAGCGCAATACCCGCGCTTATGCTTGCCGAAAGAATCTTCATGGCTGTAGCCGATTTCGAACCCGCGGGCACTCCATCTCTGCCGGAAAGTGTAGCGACGGCGGGCGGCCCAGGGCAAGGAAGCCAAGGACGGCCGGTGTCTCACGACGAGTCGTATTGCCGCGGGTTGCCGTCCCGTGGACCCCGATGCCTACCAGGACTTGCGGATCCGGATGGGTGAGTCCGAGTCTGCCGGGTTGAATACGACGGTGACGTTTGTCGATTCCAGGAGTTCGAGACGAGTTTCCAAGCTCTCCGCGTTCGGCAGGCTTAAAGAGAGGATGTAAGTCTGGCGCGTCAGACCGCTGACTCGGAAATACCCGTCTGATGGTGAGACATCTGCGGTCTTGGAATCGAATGGGGAGGCGGGCACGTCGTGTTGGCGACTGGCTGGGGACAGTCGAAGGGAGAATTCTGTTAACTGTTTATTATATTGATCCATGACGTTACCGGTCAACGAGAGTCCCGGCTGCAGGCAGGACTATCCCACGCTCTGACATTGCCGTGAATTGAGTTGATTTTCGAGATCAGGGAGCGCTGCTGTCGGCCAGGGCGTTGGGTCGGTCCGAATGGGGGCGCCACCATGGGGGCCGTCAGGGCCCTGAGCTCCTGCCGCTGAGGGTCCCGAGCGGCCCGGTCGGGCTGCGGACGAGTAGAAGTTCCGTCTCAGGGACGGCGGGAGGGATCGGATCGTCGCCGTCTGGGGATGGGAGTTGGGCCGGTGCTCACGGAGACAGCAGCGCGGTGAAGGCGTCCTGGCGTTGGAGTGCGAAGTGGCGAGTGGCGGAGGCGAAGCTGTCAAACGAAGTCTGGTGAATGATGATCGCGATCGCGAGGTTGGTGCAGGTCGCATTGTTCGCCGGCGCGAATCGGGTGCGGGCGAGACAGTCGTCTTCGGCAAAGAGGGTGTCCCGGAGGTTGTGATTGACTTCGACCGCCCAGTGGCCGCGGTTGTCGGCAAGGAGTTGCCGGGGGGACGCGCGGTAAGCCGGCGCCGAGGTGATGCCGTAGACCTGCTCGCGGCTGGTTTTTCCGGTTCCGTTTTGCCGGGCGTCGGTGCGCCGGCGTGTGATGCGGAAGATCTGGGCGACGTGGGGGTAGTTCAGGAGGCCCTCCAGAGGAGTCATGACCTGGATGGAGCGCTGCTCGATGCGCCCATGGGCCAAGTCGGTCTCTTCCTGGAAAGACCCGGTCGCGTCCCGGTTCCAGTCGATGGTCGAGAGCATCTCATGGGTTTCGGGGGCGTTTTCCTTGACCGTCATGAGATAGTCGGCCCCGTGGGTTTCGACGATGACGCGCGCGGTCTCGCGGGTGGTGTGCAAGGCGTCGACGGTGAGGACGCGGCCCGCGACGTCGACCTTCTCCAGCAGAGCGCGCACGGCGGCGATCTCCGCACCCTCTTCATTGAAGCTGAGAGTGGCGAGGGGCAATCGGGTGGTGTGCTCGACCAGGGTCGCGGTCTCGAAGTGTCCGTCTCCGTTGCGGTTGGCGCCGCGAATCCGCTTCCCGTCCACCGCAATCGCGCGGCCCAGTTGCAGTCTCGGCATCGAGAACCGCCGGAGCACGGCCTCGATCTGGTCCGGATCCACCGAGGAGATCACGCGGTGCAGGGTGGACTTGGAGACCGGAACGTAGCGGCCGGTCCGGGGGTTCTTCCAGGCGCCGATCGCCTCGAGTTCCGGCTGCGAGAGCTTCTGCGCATACTCGGCGGCGGCCACCGGTCCGCGCAGGTTCGCCAGCCTCGCGAGCAGGTAGACGGTGAGCACCGAGGCCACGGAATGCTTGCGCCCCTGGGCGCGCCGGAAATCCTTGATCTCGGCCAATTCCTGAACCAGCGAGCGCAACTCGCTCGCGCCCTTCCGGGTCGGACCCTTGGGCTCCCACTTCGAGGTCAGCGGGCGAGGGTCGCGCAGACGACGGCAGGCGTTGCGCCGCAACGGGGACACGTACAGCTGCTTCGGCTGGCCGTGAGGATCGGTATAGCGACCGTTGTGACGCGCAAACCCCCGCGTGTCGCCGAGATAACGCCAGTTGGAAGCGCGGTAGAGGGCGCCGTCGAAGCGGGCGGGGTCGACGAAGCTCTCGGCGATCAGCACCGGGTGTCCATAGTGCGCCTGCCAGTCGTCGCCGAGACGCCGCAGCATCCGGGCCAGCGTCCAGGAACCGAGACCCGGGAAGACGCCCTTGGAGGCGAGAATCACGAATCGCGTGTTGTTTGCGATCAGATGCAGACGCCGGTACTGCAGGTCGGGCTTCCACCCGATCCAGCGGTCCCGATGCCGACACTTGAAGGCGCCCGACTGCCAGCCGGCGAGCGCCAGCCACTTCCCGCGCCATTCGACGACGTAGCGCAGACCGCGACCGGCAAACCGATTGAAGCCGAGGTAATGGTGTTGGTGAACCCGTCGGTCCCACTTCACCCGCTCGTCGGGGCGGGCCAGTCGC
Organism: uncultured Acidobacteriota bacterium; assembly: GCA_951812665.1. Taxonomy (GTDB): domain Bacteria; phylum Acidobacteriota; class UBA6911; order RPQK01; family JAJDTT01; genus JAJDTT01. The sequence goes on along the minus strand of CATOST010000021.1, from coordinate 187,235 downwards.
ACCTGGGCATCGTTGAGGAAAAACCCTTCCGGGGTTTCCTTGAAGATCACTTCGTCGTCTGCTGGAGCGCTCATACCCCCAGGATGAAGCCTGGGGCGAAAAAAAGCCAGCGGAGAATGCAAACCTCTGCGGTTGTTGGGGCGAATCGTCAGATATTCCTAGCGTGGGATGGCCCTGCGGCTGCAGGCAGGACTATCCCACGCTCTGACATTGCCGTGAATTGAGTTGATTTTCGAGATCAGGGCGCGCTGCTGTCGGGCTGGGCGTTGGGTCGGTCCGAATGGGGGCGCCACCATGGGGGCCGTCAGGGCCCTGATCTGCTGCCGCTGAGGGTCCCGAGCGGCCCGGTCGGGCTGCGGACGAGTAGAAGTTCCGTCTCAGGGACGGCGGGAGGGATCGGATCGTCGCCGTGTGGGGATGGGAGTTGGGCCGGTGCTCACGGAGACTGCAGCGCGGTGAAGGCGTCCTGGCGTTGGAGTGCGAAGTGGCGAGTGGCGGAGGCGAAGCTGTCAAACGAAGTCTGGTGAATGATGATCGCGATCGCGAGGTTGGTGCAGGTCGCATTGTTCGCCGGCGCGAATCGGGTGCGGGCGAGACAGTCGTCTTCGGCAAAGAGGGTGTCCCGGAGGTTGTGATTGACTTTGAGGGTGGCCCGTTTTCGTGGACGGTTTATTAGTACGGTCTACGTTGGTCCTGTTTGTAATACTCCTTCTGTCGGTGGGGAGCAAGACTTCCTCCTGCGGAATGTCAATGGCCATCGAAATGTCAGGGTTGTGGCCATTGACAGAGCGCTCTTTCTTCCGTGTGGGGGCGACTGATGGACGCGTCAGCAAAAGGGCTCACGTTGTGGGAAATCTCTGATTTTCCACAATGGGATACCGCTTAACGAGGGGGCCTCGGTCTCTCATTCCAGGGATTTAAGAGTTTTATATGTCTCTTTGCATCCGGGGGTCTCAGGGGGGCAGCGCCCCCCTGCCCCCTTCAAGCGTGTCGCGCGCGACGCTTGGTGCGACGGTGGCGGTGCTGGCATCGTGGTCGGGCAGCTCGAAGCCGTACCGGTTCTTGAGGTGTCGTCAGTCCTGCTGAGCCTTCCGGCTCGCAGGACCGGCACTGGAGGCAGGCAAGACGACTCCAGCAGATCTTCACTCCACTGGGCGAGAGCACGAATCGAGGATCTCGTCGCACGGATCGAGTCTCGCCGCCGCCGTGGGTCCTACGCCGCCTGCTGCTCGTAGTGGACCGGCGACTCGTAGCCCAGCGCCGAATGCCGGCGCTGGCGGTTGTAGAATCCTTCGATGAAGTCGAAGACAGCCCGCCTCGCCTCACCCGGGTTCCGGAACCGGTGACGGTCCAGCAACTCGCACTCCAACGTCGCGAAGAAGCTCTCGCACATCGCGTTGTCGTAAGCGTCCCCCACGGAGCCCATCGACGGTCGCACTCCCGCCTCCCGGCATCGTTTCCCAAAGGCAGCCGAGGTGTACTGTGTCCCTTGGTCCGAGTGGTGGATCACCTGCTTCGGCTGGCGCCGGATCACCGCCATGGCGAGCGCCTTCTCCACCAGTTCGGAGCGCAGATGCGTCTCCATCGCCCAGCCCACGACCCGGCGGCTCCAAGCGTCCACGACCACGGCCACGTACAACCAGCCCGCCTGGGTGCGCACATACGTCAGATCCGCGACCCAGAGCTGATCCGGTCCCTCGGCCGTGAAGTTCCGGTTCACCAGGTCCGGTGCCGGACGCGCCTTCCGGTCCCTCCGGGTGAGCCCGGCCTTCCGGCGCCTCCGGCTCGCCCCCTGGATCCCGGCTTCCTTCATCAATCGACCCACGCGCTTCGGGCTCGTCCGTTCCCCTCGAGCTCTCAGCTCGGCATGCAGACGAGGCCGACCGTAAACTCTCCGGTTCTGGTTCCAGATCCGCACGATCTTTTCCCGAAGCGTCTCGTCCCGGCGATCCCGCTTCGAGGGTCGGCGTTTCAACCAGGCGTAGTACCCGCTGGGGGAGAGACCCAAAACGCGGCACATCACCCGAATCGGAAACCGGGCCCGGTACGCCTTCACGAACTCGAATCCTTGCTGGGGATCGAGTCGCTCTCCCGGGCGAACCAAGCCGCGGCTTTTTTTAGGATGTCCCGCTCCATCCGCAGCCGCTTGATCTCCCGCCTCGCCTGGCGCAACTCCTGGCGCTCGAACGTCGTCAGCCCGTCGTTACGGCGCCCCTCGTCCAGATCAGCCTGCTTGACCCACTTGCGGATCGCCGACGCCGAGGGCTCGAACTCCCGCGCCAGCGCCTCCGGCGATCGACCCGAGCGGACCAGCCCCACGATCTCCCGCCGAAACTCCGGCGGGTACCGCCGCTGCTTTCTTGCCATCGTGGATCCCTCCTTTCACTTCCTTACTTTGGATGTGTCCACGAAAGCGGGTCAACTCCACTTCGACCGCCCAGTGGCCGCGGTTGTCGGCAAGGAGTTGCCGGGGGGACGCGCGGTAAGCCGGCGCCGAGGTGATGCCGTAGACCTGCTCGCGGCTGGTTTTTCCGGTTCCGTTTTGCCGGGCGTCGGTGCGCCGGCGTGTGATGCGGAAGATCTGGGCGACGTGGGGGTAGTTCAGGAGGCCCTCCAGAGGAGTCATGACCTGGATGGAGCGCTGCTCGATGCGCCCATGGGCCAAGTCGGTCTCTTCCTGGAAAGACCCGGTCGCGTCCCGGTTCCAGTCGATGGTCGAGAGCATCTCATGGGTTTCGGGGGCGTTTTCCTTGACCGTCATGAGGTAGTCGGCCCCGTGGGTTTCGACGATGACGAGCGCGGTCTCGCGGGTGGTGTGCAAGGCGTCGACGGTGAGGACGCGTCCCGAGACATCGACCTTCTCCAGCAGAGCGCGCACGGCAGCGATCTCCCCGCCCTCTTCATTGAAGCTGAGGGTGGCGAGGGGCAATCCGGTGGTGTGCTCCACCAGTGTCGCGGTCTCGAAATGTCCGTCTCCGTTGCGGTTGGCGCCGCGAATCCGCTTGCCGTCCACCGCGATCGCGCGGCCCAGTTGCAGTCTCGGCATCGAGAACCGCCGGAGCACGGCCTCGATCTGGTCCGGATCCACCGAGGAGATCACGCGGTGCAGGGTGGACTTGGAGACCGGAACGTAGCGGCCGGTCCGGGGGTTCTTCCAGGCGCCGATCGCCTCGAGTTCCGGCTGCGAGAGCTTCTGCGCATACTCGGCGGCCGCGACCGGACCGCGCAGGTTCGCCAGCCTCGCGAGCAGGTAGACGGTGAGCACCGAGGCCACGGAATGCTTGCGCCCCTGGGCACGCCGGAAATCCTTGATCTCGGCCAACTCCTGAACCAGCGAGCGCAACTCGCTCGCGCCCTTCCGGGTCGGACCCTTGGGCTCCCACTTCGAGGTCAGCGGGCGAGGGTCGCGCAGACGACGGCAGGCGTTGCGCCGCAACGGGGACACGTACAGCTGCTTCGGCTGGCCGTGAGGATCGGTATAGCGACCGTTGTGACGCGCAAACCCCCGCGTGTCGCCGAGATAACGCCAGTTGGAAGCGCGGTAGAGGGCGCCGTCGAAGCGGGCGGGGTCGACAAAGCTCTCGGCGATCAGTACCGGGTGTCCATAGTGCGCCTGCCAGTCGTCACCGAGACGCCGCAGCATCCGGGCCAGCGTCCAGGAGCCGAGACCCGGGAAGACGCCCTTGGAGGCGAGAATCACGAATCGTGTGTTGTTTGCGATCAGATGCAGACGCCGGTACTGCAGGTCGGGCTTCCAACCGATCCAGCGGTCCCGATGCCGACACTTGAAGGCGCCCGACTGCCAGCCGGCGAGCGCCAGCCACTTCCCGCGCCATTCGACGACGTAGCGCAGACCGCGACCGGCAAACCGTTTGAAGCCGAGGTAATGGTGTTGGTGAACCCGTCGGTCCCACTTCACCCGCTCGTCGGGGCGGGCCAGTCGCACCTGGGCATCGTTGAGGAAAAACCCTTCCGGGGTTTCCTTGAAGATCACTTCGTCGTCTGCTGGAACGCTCATACCCCCAGGATGAAGCCTGGGGCGAAAAAAAGCCAGCGGAGAATGCAAACCTCTGCGGTTGTTGGGGCGAATCGTCAGATATTCCTAGCGTGGGATGGCCCTGGCCTCGAGTGGAATCGTTATTGACAGCCACTGTTAATATACTGTAAAGTCACCTTAATATTCTGATTGTTTGCGTGGGCTAGATTCTCGTCAAGGGGAGGCGCCGTATGTTACTTGGCAAACAACATCTCAAAGTAACTTCTCTATTAATCATTTCAATCTTAGCAGGTACTGCTTTACTTCTATCGCAGGCTACGACGGGGAAGATAACGGGCACCGTCGTCGATGAGTCCGAGGCGGTGATTCCAGGGGCCACCGTGACTGTAACCAATGTGGACACCGGTGAAGAACGTGAAGCGATCACCGATGATTCGGGTGTTTTCGGAATTCCGTATTTGAGACCAGGTGTCTATGACCTCAGAGCCGAAATGCCCGGCTTCAAGACGGCCCTACTGACCCAGATCGAGATTCGGGTGGATTCGCACGTCCGTCGCCAGGTGACGTTGGCAGTGGGGGAGGTCACGGAACAAGTGACCGTCCAGGCTGCGGCGACTCGTGTCGAAACGGAAACACCGGCGATCGGTGAAGTACTGCAGGAACGGGAGATCAAAGAGCTTCCCATCAATCAGAGAAGTTTTGTCGGCCTGACTCGCTTAACTGCGGGGGCCCACGGTTCCCCCTTTACAGAGTCCGGTAACGCAGGCGAATCCCATGGTTTTCGCATAGGCCGTGGGGTGACCACCGTCACGATTTCAGGTCAGCGGGAGACCTCGACCAATTACATGTTCGATGGGATCCCGAGTAAAGAGCCCTTCTACGGATCTTCCGCTCAACTTCCGGCTCTCGATGCTTTGGCTGAAGTGAAAGTCCAGCGGGGTTTCTTCTCAGGTGAAAACGATAATCCAGCGGTCGTCAACGCAATCACCAAGTCGGGAACCAACGCAATTCACGGCTCCGGCTGGCTGTTTCATCGTAACGACAATCTGGACGCGCGAAACTTCTTTTCAGTCGGCAATCCGGAGTTCCTCCAGAACCAGTTCGGAGCTGAGGTGGGCGGTCCGGTGATTCAAGATAAACTGTTCTGGTTTTTTAGCTACGAAGGCTTTCGCTCACGAAAGGCCGCGACCGGTCGCAACATCGTCCCCACGTCTCAGCATCTACAGGGAGATTTCTCGGATTTGGCAGAGCCCCTGATCGATCCACTCACGGGAGAGCCCTTCCCAGGGAATATCATCCCGTCGAACAGGTTTCATCCATTTGCCACCCAATACATAGGTCTCGGTTTCATACCGGCGCCCAATCAGCCGCCCGGTGACGTCTTCAATCTCATTGGCGAGACGGGTCTCGTGAGAAATGATGACAAATTCATCACGCGAGTGGATTTTGCACTCTCGGAGACGGATAGATTCTTCGGAAGATGGTCCGGGATTGACAGTATCGTCAACGATCGAAGTTTGTTGCCCGGGTCAGAAACGGCGCGTCCGTTAACTGCCCATAATCTGGTTTTTGATTGGGTTCATTCGTTTGGACCCACACTGGTAGCCAATGCGAAAGCAGGTCTGAATAAGGTGGAAATCAGCTACTGGAGTCCAACAAACGCCCTGACGGATCCCGACTGGCCGACGGAATTTGGAATACGGAACATTAACATTGTTCCTGAGTGCAATGCGGTGCCAGGTGTGTCAATGGGTGGCTTTTCGACGTTTGGTGGGCCAGGCAGCTGCATAGCCCCTTTCCAGAATGACTGGCACTACATCTTCAACATGTCATGGATAAAGGGGCGCCATAACCTGTCCTGGGGAGTCGAGGTGCGCGATAAGGGTCACACGCTGATCGGCACCTTCAACCAGCAGGGTAGCTTTCAGTATTTGGGTCAGTTCACCGGGCATCCGGTAGGAGACTTTCTCCTGGGGCATACGAATCGAGTTATCGGTCACAAGACCGGTCCCCAAGTCGACAAAGAAGGAATCTGGTTCAACAGCTTCATCCAGGATGAGTTCAAAATCAGCCCCAACGTTAGCCTGACCCTCGGTCTGCGCTATCAGCTCTACCCCTGGCTGGTCTCCACAACCGGGGACCGGCTCGGCATATTTGACGGAGCCGCGAACGGAGGCGCCGGAGGCTTTCGCGCCGAGAGGGATGTCGGACGCGTGATTGACGTCGATAAGAACAACTTTGCTCCCCGGATTGGAATTGCGTGGAGCCCAGGGGGTTCTCAGGATTTTGCCATCCGTTCCAGTTTTGGAATCTTCTACGACGAGGTGCCCGGAAACGAACTGGCGTGGGACGCTATCCTTTCGCCCAACAATAGTATTGTCCAGACCTTCTTCAGCGACACCGACAAGCCGACGATCGAAATCTCAACACTTTTTCCGGATCCGCCCCCGGGTGATCCGTTTGATATAAAAGACATATCCCTCATACTCTTGAGTACTCCTCAGAGGCGGTCGGATCCCTATCAGCAGATATGGACCCTGAGCGTCCAACGTATGCTTCCCTGGGGCTTGTTTGGTGAGATGGCTTATGTGGGCTCTCATGGTGTGAGCATGTCGAAGCGGTGGAATATCAATCGGTCCATCGCAGGTTGGCGTGAAGGGGGGCGAACGGCAAACGACCCGTCCTGCGATTCGGCCTGCCGTCAGGCGAATCGTGCTTGGCCTGATTTTCAATTCATTCTCACGGATCATGCCATGGGACAGTCCTGGTATCACGGCCTGGAATTCACACTACGAAAAGCTTTGAGTCAGGGATTGAGTTTTCTGACCACTTACTCCTGGGCGAAATCGTTGGATACTGATTCGTTTGACAGTAAGGGAGCCCGTAACTATGTGCCCTGGGATCGGGACAAAGGCTTGAGTACTTTCGATTTGCGGCACCGTTTTAACTTCAGCTTCGTATACGAGTTGCCTCTTTTTGAAGGCCAAAGCGCAGCCATGCGACACGTATTAGGAGGTTGGCAACTGTCGGGCATCACGACGCTCATGAGCGGTTTCAACTTCCACCCAACTACAAGCTCGGATCCAGCCAACAGTGAGGCCATCTTCAACAAGCGTCCCAATCGCGTGGGAGACGGCAACCTGCCGGCCGGTCAGCGATCACCGGATCGATGGTTTGATCTCGACGCCTTTTCATTGCCGGCCCCCGGCACCTTTGGTAACGCGGGTGCTCAATTCCTGTACAGCGATGGTTTTGTCGGTCAGGACTTCGGGCTATTCAAGAATTTCAGTTTCCCAGGGATCTCGGAAGAAGCAAAAGTACAGTTCCGGACAGAGTTTTTCAATATCTTCAATAACGTCAACTTTGGAAGACCAAGCGCCAATTTGGAGTCCGGATCCTACGGGCGGATCACGACAGCTACCGATGCACGAAAGATCCAATTCGGATTGAAGTTCATCTTCTAGGAGGCTGTCCGAGAACTCAAAAAAACACGATTTTTAAAAACCTATCTCCTTATAAATCAACAACTTATGAATGTATATTTGGGGGAAAATCGCATTCTCGGACAGCCTCCTAGGCGCGATGTATTTACCAGAAAGACGTCCAACCAGACGTCGTTATTGTAGTCAAAGAATGCGGCTCCACAGCCTGTTCCCTCCAGCAGATAGCGGTTCGTTTCTTGTGCGCCGGATATTGTCATCTGGTCGATGCCAGCCGATTTCGCGACATCCTGAAAATGGAAACCGATGTCCCTGTCGGAGGTCCCGAGGAAGAGGACCGAGAACAGGATGAGCTAGAAGGTTACGAAGCCTTTCACCTTTTTTTCCTCATTCTAGCGAGATCCACCGCCAAGTAGCTAGTGTGCTTTTCCCACGGATGTGCGAAGTGCGAAGTTGCGACCGACTCCAAGCCGGCGTTCCCACTTCGTACTTCGCACTTCAAATGGTTCGCGGCCTGAGGCCGCTTACATTCTGGCCTGCGCGGTTGAACCGTTCCCGATCCAAGCTACGGATACTGCAGTTCCGGAGACAGGGCAGACTCCGCCTTGAGCCGCTTGTACTGGTTGAGTGCTGCTTCAGCCTCCTGATTCCTCCCGGACCGCCGATAGAGCGTGAACAAGGCATAGTGCGCTTCAGGACTATCCGGCTGGATGCCGACAGCACGTTTGAGCAGCCTTTCGGCCTCGGCCAGATTGACATCCTTGATCTGGCGTTCGGCTTTCATCACGAGAGCCTGAAAATGATCTGAGTCCAGCGCCAGCACACGATCCAGATATTCGTCGGCTTTCCCGCCCTTCTGGTTTTCCTCGTAGAGGGCTTCAAGAACCGCTAGCTGATAGAGGGCGTGCACCCCCAACGGTGAGGACTGATTGATAGCCAGCAACTCTTTCTCAGCTTCCTGCGTTCTGCCCAGCATCCGCAATGCCGAGCCCATGAGCAAACGGGTGTGATCGTCGGGGGCTCCGTTTGAGAGATAGCGGTCGATCCATTCCAGCGCTTTCTCGGCTCGATTGGCGGACAGGTACTGACGCGCCACAATGAATTCGAGGCTGTGCTCCGCTGCCGTAGGGGCCACAGCCCGCAGCAGCCTACCGGCGATCTGAGTGTATCCGGGATGTTCCTGGGCTGATATGACTGCTGAGACGATCATCTCCTTCAGTAGACCGGGATCGGTCCCCCAGGCTTTGCGAAACGTCTCGACGGCCGCCGTTTCGTTCCCCCGAGCGACGAGGGTAAAGGACAATCCGAACAGCGCGTGCATATTGTCGGGGTTCATGTTGAGGATCTTTTTGTATTCCACCTCGGCCCCGTTCATGTCGAGAGCCTGAAAAAGGAGTCCCGCTAGTTGAAGCCGTGGAGAGGGCGTCGCCGGATCCAGGCGTACATTCTCTCTTAGTGCAGCGATGGCCCGCTGCGGCTGGTTCAGCTGTATCCGCACCTGGGCCAGAGAATTGAAGTACTGGGGACGCGTCTCCAGTTCAGTCGCTCGGACGAAATACTCGCCTGCTTTCTCCAGATTGCCACGTGCAAACTCCGCACGGCCCAGGTTGTAGTGCGCCATGGCCGAGGACGGATCCTCAGCCAGAACTTCGCGGGACAGCTCCTCAACACGGGGAATGTCTTGCAGTTGAAAATAAGTATCGGCCAGCTTGAAAAGAATATCTGGATTTGAGGGTTGTTGCTCCAGAGCTGCCTCTATAGAGCGCGCGGCTTCATCATGTTTTCCTTGGGCGGAATAGATTAATCCAAGTTGGTAGTGAACCTCCGCAGAATCCGGGAGGTCCATTTGCAAGGCCCTGGAGATGTGCCGCTCGGCGGATTCGTAGTCCTTCCTGGCGAAATCAATCCGGCCTTGCAGAATGTAAACGGGTGCGGCGGCGCCTTCTTTGACGAGTGGTTCGAGCTTGCTTTGTGCCGAGTCCAAATCCCCATTCTGGAAGTGGAGCAGGCTCAGGAAGTATTGCAGCCGCGAAGGTTCGAACTGAGGATTGTCCACCTGGGGACGAAGCGCCACAACCCGTTCCAAGACCTCGATCGCTGCTTTGTATTGAGACTGAAAGTGCAAGCTGACGCCCAGGTAGTAAAGGGCTTGAGCGTCGTCCGGGTAAGAATCAAGGTATTCTCGAAAGAGTTTCTCGGCCTCGGCCGATTTGTTCTGGTTGAGAAGTTCCAGGGCCTTCTGGCGAGCCTCTAAGAGCTCCTGCGACAGTCCCAGGGCAAAGATCGCGAGGGTTGCGACGAGTAGTACGGCAAGCTTGCCTGTCCAATTCACAGGCTAATTACATACCTTGAAACAGGTGCTGCGTGCAATTGTGCGAACCGGATGCACCATCCTCCGGAGCGAATGTAGGAGGCGCCTCGGGCGCCGAAAGAGTTTGCCCCCCCACCGTCTGTTGCCAGTCAGACCGTAAACTTCCCCGTCAAGTACACAATTCAAAAGTAGAGTTTTTCGGCGTATCGTTGATAGTGCTCAGCTGGGGTTCGATCTCCCAGCGAGTCGTGGGGACGGATCTCGTTGTATTCGCTGATCCAGTCCCAGGTCATCTCGCGGACCTGCTCGAGTGTGTAGAAGATCCAGGCATCCAGAACCTCTTCGCGAAAGGTCCGATTGAAGCGTTCGATAAAAGCATTCTGGTTGGGCTGACCCGGCTCGATGAACTCGATGGTCATGCCCTGCTCGCGGGGCCAGGCCGAAAAATCGGTCCCCGTGAACTCTGGGCCGTTGTCGACGCGAAGCGTGCCGGGCAAACCCCTTTCCGTCTGGAGCTGTTCGAAGACACGAATCAGTCGAGATCCCGTGATCGACGTATCGACCTCAATGGCCACCGCCTCGCGGTTGAAGTGATCCATCATGGTGAAGGTGCGAAAGCGAACACCTCCGTAAAGAGCGTCACTCATGAAGTCGGCCGACCAGACTTGATTGGGCTGATCCGGCACCGCAAGTGGCCTAGGATCTCGAGTGGGAACTCGCCGCCTGGTCCGTCGTCTTTGGTTCAGTCCCATCTGGCAGTAAATCCGGTGGACTCGCTTGTGATTCCAGCCATGGCCCTGGCGCCGGAGCAGTTTGAAACACTTCCAGAAGCCTCGCCTGGGGCGATTCTCGATCAGGTCGTTCAGAACCTCGATGACAGGTGTATCCCGGCCTCGCTTATCAGCCGGCCGTCGATACCAGGCCGTCCTGGAGAGCCTGATCGAGCGGCAGGACCGCCGGATGGAGAGGCCCCGGGTCACCAAAAAGCCCACCGCCTCGCGTTTTCCCGACGGCCCTAGAGCTTTTTTTCGATCAGTTCTTTGAGAGCATAGTTTTCGTGAGCCAGCTCCGCGTACATCTTCTTGTACTGGGCCAGTTCGCCTTCCACCTCCTTCAGACGCTTGAGTTGTGACACGTCCAGTCCCCCGTACTTCGCTTTCCACTTGTAGTAGGTGGGGGAGCTGATTCCGTGCTTGCGACACAACCCCTTGACCGGCGTCCCCGCTTCCGCCTCGTTGAGAATCCCCACAATTTGGGTTTCCGTAAACTGCGAATTCTTCATCCAGAACCTCCTGGGTTTCGCCAGAAAGTTCTACTTTTCAACTGTGTCTTTTTTGGGGAAGCTTACGAAACCAGTCAAAGGTGCTTGAAGACTAACCACCCACGTCGCATAATAGCTTGCTAAAGACGCATGCTGCGCAAGACCCTACATTCCAAAGAGCGTTTGCTGCTCGTTGCAGTCACGGTTCTACTCCTTCTCACGCCCGCTTTCATTCTCCCCGGAACTCAGCGGGACGAAGAGCGCCAGAAGGAGGAAAGTGTAGATCCCTATTCCGATTGGCTCGATGAAGACGTCTTCTACATCGTGACTCCCGAGGAAAGATCGGTCTTCGAGAAACTCACCACTGACGAGGAGAAGGAGAATTTTATCGAGCAGTTCTGGCGCCGGCGCGACCCCGATCCGTCCACGGACTTCAACGAGTTCAAGGTCGAGCACTACAGGCGTATAGCCTATGCAAATGAGCGTTACAGTAATGCGGGTGTGTTCGGATGGCGGACTGACCGGGGGCGCATCTACATTACTTTCGGCCCGCCTGAATCAGTCGACAAATACGATGCAGGAGCAACCTACTATCGGGAGATCGAGGAGGGTGGAGGCACGACCCAGGTCTACCCCATGGAAAAGTGGTTCTACAACTACATTGAGGGGATAGGCAACGGCATTGAGATCGAATTCGTGGATCGTTCCATGACAGGCGACTTTCGGATCGCGTTGCGGCCCGAGGAGAAGGATGCCCTCCTGCGTATGCCCGGGGGTGGGAAGACCCTGTTCGAGAAGATGGGCTTCGAGACGAGAGCCTCTCGGATCAGGGGCTCGGAGCTGATGCGAAGCTTCGGCGGGGACGACGACGTCTACCACAAAGCAGGAGCGAATCCCTTTCTTCGTCTGGAGAGGTATTTCCAGCTGCAAAAGCCTCCCGAGATCAAGTTCACTGATTTGAAGGCGCAGGTAGACACGCGGGTCCGCTACACACAGTTTCCCGTTGCAGCCAACAACTCGCACTTGCGGTTGAATGATTCTTCGTTTCTGGCTCCGATCACGGTCTATCTTCCGGTCTCGGAATTGACTTACCAATCGCTGGGAGAAGAAACGGAGCGCGCCACCGTGAATCTCTACGGTGCTGTGAGAAGTGCAGGCGGCAGGGTCCTTCAGGAGTTCGAGGAGACTGTTTACGATGACCGGCCCGCGGGACTGGATCCCTCGGACGCCTATATCTACCCCTACAAGCGCTACCAGAAGATCATCCCGCTGTCGCCTGGTCTGTACAAACTAAGTCTCGTAGTCGAGGACGTCACCAGTGGCGAGATGGGTTACCTGGAAAAGAAGTTGAATCTTCCTGTCAAGATGAGCGACGAACTCTCGCTTTCGTCGGTTGTCCTTTCCGATCTCATCACTCCGGCCAAAGAGGGCAGCTTGCCGGATCCTTTTGTGACGGCGCTGGGATGGAAAGTCTACCCGGTCAGCAACAACCACTTCCGCTCAGGAGAATCCCTCGGCATGTATTTCGAGGTGTATAACTTCGCAGTCGATGGTGCTAGCTCGTACCCAGATCTGGACATCCTGGCAGAAGTCAAAGACAGCCATGGAAAAGTGCTGGTCAACCAGGCGGACCAGGCACTCTTCGAAGTCCTGGGGGACCGAATAGCTGTCGCTTTTATCTTCGGCTTGAAGGGCTTCGGAGCAGGCAAGTACGACCTTGAGTTGAAAGTGGATGATCGGATCCTGCAGAAAAAGGTGTTGCAAAGGACCCGCTTCCAGGTCCTGCCAGACGAGTCTTGAGCAAGATCCGAAAGCTTTCGGGCCGCTTTTCGCCACCCCACTAATTCTTTCTCTTACCTACAGTAGGGAGCAAACTTACTTCTTGGCGGGCCTCACGGTTTTTGAGCGGAACACCTATGAGATTGGCGAATAGGCAGTGATGATGAAACTGAAGAGCCTCGGCTTGATCCTGCTTCTGTGGCTGCCGATGGCCGTTCTCTCCAAGCCGAATCAATACAGAGAAGTCTCAAGCGAACTCGGATTCCTGGGAAAAAATATCACTGGCGACGCCGACAAACCCCTGATCGCTGATTCGATGAGTGGAGGGGTCCTTTGTCTTGACTATAACAACGACGGTTACATTGATGTCTACCTGGTCAATGGAGCCCAGAGAGACGGAAAGAAGACTCCTAACCTTCTCTTTCGCAATAAAGGCAACGGACACTTCGAAGAGGTAGCTAAGGAGGCAGGAGTAGCAGATTTGGGTTGGGGGATGGGCGGGACAGCGGCTGACATCGACAACGACGGCGATACGGACCTTTACGTCACAAACTTCGGTCCCAATCGGCTTTACCGCAACAACGGCGATGGTACTTTTACCGACTTCACGCAGGCTTCGGGCACGGGCAGTAGTGCCTGGAGTGCCAGTGCAGCTTTTGCGGACCTCGATGGGGACGGCTGGGTCGACCTCTATGTGACCAACTACGTGGACTTCGACTTCTCTGACCCTCCCACATCCGGCCGATTCTGCCGTTTCAAAGGACGACCGACCTATTGCGGACCGAAGCGCTATCCGGCCTCCCGCGATGTCCTTTACAGAAACTTGGGCAACGGAGTCTTTTCGGATGTCAGTAGAACGAGTGGTATTTCCGACCGCAGCTACTATGGACTTGGAGTGGTCTGCACCGACTATGACAACGACGGCGATCTCGACGTTTACGTCGCCAATGATTCGGTTCCCAACAATCTTTTTCAGAATAACGGCCGGGGTCAGTTCAAAGATGTGGCGCTGCAGGCTGGCGTAGCCGTGGATGCCAACGGAAAAGAGCAAGCGGGGATGGGGGTCGACGCCGGGGATTATGACAACGATGGCTGGATGGATCTGTATGTGACGAATTTTTCGGAAGAGTACAACACCCTCTATCGCAATCTGGGGAACGGCTTTTTTATCGACAGCACCCGCGAGACCGGATTAGCTCAACCCACTATGAGCTATTTGGGATTCGGCACAGGTTTCATCGACTTCAACCGTGATGGTCGCGTGGACCTCTTTGTCGCGAATGGTCATCTCTACCCCAACGTGCCACCCTATTCGATGCCGGATCAGTGGTTCTTGAATATTGGGAGCAGCCAGTTTCGCGATGTTTCGAATCAGGCATTCCCCTCACCAACCGCCGCCGTTGGACGCGGGGCGGCATTTGTCGATCTCGACAATGACGGAAGTCTCGAGATCATCGTCTCCATTCTGGATGATCAACCGCTGGTCTACCGTCGAGACCAACTGGGGAATCACTGGCTGGGCCTGAGACTCCAGGGAACATGCAGCAATGGCGACGCCCTGGGGACGCGTGTCTTTCTGTCTTCAAAAAAAGGTGGTCCTCAGCAGATGAGAGAGGTACGGAGTTCCTCCAGCTATTGCTCACAAAATGACCCGCGCATTCTCTTTGGCGTGCCCGACGGGGAAGCGGCGCTCAGGGTTGAGATTCGTTGGCCCAGCGGAAAGACATCGGTGCTCAAGGACCTTAAACTCAATCGCTATCACGAAGTTGTAGAATCGGCTTGTGACGAGCCCGGCTGATGGGATTCGGAGCCTGAGGCTCCCACATTCCGGACCCCATAGGCATATTGGAGAATGAAAGGTGGGAGGCACCTCAGTGCCGAACCTCGCAAAGTGCGAAGTCGAAGTGCGAAGTTCGAACTGCGTCCAACTTCGGCGTTCGCACTTCGTACTTCGAAGTTTAAGCTGAAGTTCCAGGGGCCACTCTAGGATAATTCGTTGTATTCATGGCAGTTAGGGGTAGATTTGGGGGTGATTGTGTAGCCACTAATGAACTTGACCTAATCCTCCGTATTCGGCATAATATCTGGTATTCCTAAAAGAGGTCGCGCCGTTCATGTAGCCACCACCACGCGCCGGTACAAAAACAAGGTCTACCGCACCCATCTCCTCCGTCGCACCTTCCGCCAGGACGGCCGGGTCAAACATGAAACCCTCGGCAACATCTCCCATCTCTCCGACCTCATCATCAATCTCATCCGCCGAGCCCTCAAGGGCGAGACCTTCGTCAACCCCGAAGACGTCTTCCACTGCACCCGCTCTCTTCCCCATGGTCACGTCGCCGCCGTCCTGGCCACCCTCAAGAAACTCAAGCTGGATACCCTGTTGGCCCGCACCCGGAGCCGGGACCGGGATCTGATCGTCGCTCTGATCGTCGCCCGGGTCATCGACGCCCAGTCCAAGCTGGCCACCGCCCGGGCGCTCTCCAGCGAAACCGCCCTCTCCACCCTCTCGGAGACCCTCGGTCTCGGCCCCGTCGATGAAAACGAGATCTACGGGGCCATGGACCGGTTGCTGAGTCCCCGCCAGCAGGCCGTCGAGAACGCCCTGGCCCGGCGCCATCTGCGGGAGAACACCCTCGTTTTGTATGACGTGACCTCCTGTTACCTCGAGGGTCGCCGTTGCAAGTTGGCCCAGCGCGGATACTCGCGCGACGGCAAGCGCGGCAAACTGCAGATCGTGATCGGGTTGTTGTGTTCCCCGGAAGGCTGTCCGGTGGCAGTCGAGGTCTTCAAGGGCTCGACGGGGGACCCGAGTACGGTAGCGTCGCAGGTGCACAAGATCCGTTCTCGTTTCGGGTTGCGGCGGGTGGTGTTGGTGGGAGATCGGGGAATGTTGACCGCAGCTCGCATTCGGGAGGACCTGCAAGGCGTCGAGGGGCTGCACTGGATCACGGCGCTGCGGGCCCCCACCATCCGGAGCCTGGTGAAGAAAGGCACGGTGCAGCCGTCTTTGTTCGATCAGCGGGACCTGGCCGAGGTCACGAGCGATCTGTTTCCCGACGACCGGCTGATCGTCTGCTACAACCCGCTGTTGGCCTATCGGCGCCGCCGCAAGCGCCAAGAGCTGCTGGCGGCCACCGAGGAGAAGCTGAAGGCCATCGTCGAGGCCACCCGGCGTCCCAAATGGGCCTTGCGCGGTGAGGACAAGATCGGAGTGCGCGTGGGGCGCCAGATCCACAAGCACAAGATGGCGAGACACTTCATCACCGAGATCACCGAGACCTCGTTTGAGTTCCGGCGCAACCCGGAGACCCTGGCAGTCGAGGAGGCCTTGGACGGGATCTACATCGTGCGCACCAATGTGAAGCCGGAATGGTTCACTGCGGACGAGACGGTGCGGGCCTACAAGGACCTCTCCAAGGTGGAGCAGGCCTTCCGCTGCATGAAGTCGGTGGATCTGAAAATCCGGCCCCTCCACCACCGGCGCCCGGACCGGGTGCGTGCCCACGTGTTCCTGTGCCTGCTGGCCTATTACGTGGAATGGCACATGCGCGTCTGCTTGGCGCCGATTCTGTTTGACGACCACGACCGCGCCGCTGCCGAGCGGGAGCGCTCCAGCATCGTGGCCCCGGCTGTTCGTTCCCGCAAGGCGCGTGACAAGGCGTCACGCAAGAGGACCGAGGACGACCTCCCGGTGCACAGCTTCCGCACCCTGCTTCAGGATCTGGGCACGCTGGCTCAGAATACGATGCAGGTGGAGCATCGCGAAGACACCTTCGTGCTCAAGACGCAGCCCACCGAACTGCAGCAACGAGCGTTCCAACTGTTGGGGGTGAAGCCCTGATGCAGCCACACAAGCTACAGGCGGAAAATACCTAAGTCGATACAAATGAAAGGGTTACTCGACTTCACCTCTGGAACTTCAGCTTAAAAGCACGTTCCACGAGCCAGTCCCAGAATTCGGGAACGCGATTGATTGGGTAGTAATCACGATTCGCGTCGATGAGGACATTGGCGTCAAGGAGATAGAGTAAGCGTGGACTCCTACAGCGCCTTTGCGGGACGCAGTAGTTCGCCCACTTGCCTGGGCTTGACGCCCAAGATTTTGGCTGCCTTGGTTGTCGACAGTGCGCCTGATCTCATCATGCGCCCAGTGAACCACAGCAGCGCCTCCCCGACCCGGTGACGGCATACGACGTAGTAATTGGGACCACCTTCCGATTCGCGTGTTCTCTTGCGCCGTCGGTCGCGCTCGCGATTCCACCAATCGGAGAAATCTGCACGGAGGCGGTTGAAGTTTTTCTGATCGATGCGGCCGGAGCGAAAGAGCCGGTAGGCAACCATCGTGTGGCTCAGATTCCGCCGCCGGGCGAACTTGCCAATGCGTTTCTGTTGCTCGGCAATGTCCTGGTTCAAGTCAATCTCGATCTGGTTGAGTTCCCCTGCAGGCAGCAACCACTCCGCGGCGACGTTGTTGCAGAACTCCTCGACTCCGCTTCCAGGATTAGCCCCACTGATGCCGGTCTGGCCGATTAGCAGATGGACGAGTTCGTGCAGGAGCGTGAAAGACCAAGCTGGTGTTGAGTCCTGGTCGTTGATCACCAAGAAAGGAGCGATGTCGTCCGCTATGGCGAAACCACGGAAAACATTCACAGGAATGGCGGTATGGTAGCTGCCCAGATTTCCCTTGAGCAGGACGAACACACCGGCATCTTCGGTTCGGGACCGGAGCAGAGAGAACGCTTCGTTTGGGGTGGGCTGCGCGTAGTATTCGGCGGCGTTCAACTCGTTTCCCAGCACTTGGCGCAACGTCTCCGCAGCGCGTTGGGCCATTCGATCGGTGCCGTCACGAACGCCTTCGCTCCCTGCCAGAGCACCCACGAACGGAAGGGCATCAGCCTCGCCCTCCGCTTCCAGGACGGCTCGAATCATGCTTTGCCGGCTCCGCACATCGCGGACCAGCGCATCGATCAGGGCATCGATCTTGCGGGATCGTGCCACTGGAAGCGTGCGAAAGTCGGCGCCACGATCACCCTGTAGTGGTGGCTCAGCCAAGTAGAAAGCGAGCAGCGGCCGGCGATAGTGCCGTGCCATCCTGACCAGTACGGAACGCGTTGGCTCTACCTCACCGCTTTCTAGAGCGGCGAGCCGGTCTACAGCCGTTACGCCCCGGGCATCTCCAATGCCGACTTTCACGACGGCATCATGGAGGGTCATTCCTGCGGTCTCGCGCGCCCAGAGGAGGCTCTCGGGATTCACTGCTGGCATCGCTGTTAGCAATAGGTTAACAGCGGACCGAAACTCAGACGAACTCAGACGCCGAGGCGACCCATTGTCGGTGTGGCCTCCGGAGGTCGACGCTACCAGTTGGGTTTGCGGAACACTTATCTCAGGGTTTCTACACTACGTGGCCCTGCAGAGGTTCTCACACTCCCGGTGGTGGGTCGCCGTAAATAGCAGCGCTGAGAGGGGGACAGTCACGTTCGTGACCTAGCAGATTCTGTCCGTGAGGAAGAAGCCACGGGACAATCCTACGGCCAACCTACTTGTGTGTTTGGACTCGCAGACCGTGGCGAGTTAGCATCAACCCAAAGGTCCCCTCCTGATGACAAGAGTGCCATGGGTGCTCTCTCCGGTGACGGAGTAGTCAGGGGGGGCGTCCTCTGTACTCCCCCTTGTTCCTCTTGAAATCGTCGATTTTGGAACGTGTGGGAAGTTTGGTTTCCGCCGCGTCGAGCGAATACTTCCGGAATCGGGGATTATCATCCCCTCATGCGCACAAGCTCGACTCACCTGACTGTCTTCAGGCCATCTACCCGGCGGCCTTTGCACCGGAAGCATTCCCACCCGGATGCTTCAGCTTCCGAATCGGCACCGTCAGCATGAGCAGTGCGGCGGCGAGCGGAAGGGTCCCGATCAGCCAGAACACGAGGCTGTAGAGCTCGAGGTCGATGAACCGGCCGATCAAGCTCTGGACGATGACGGCGCCGATGGTGCCGGCGCAGCCCGCCATGCCGAACAGGGTGCCCACCGAATGGGCTTCCGTCATATCGGTCGCCACGGTCTGGACGTTGACGGACCAGATCGCAAAGGCGCAGAAGACGACGCACATCAGCAGAATGATCACGTAAGGATTCGAGACGCTGTTGATCAGGATTCCCAGCGGGACCAGCAGCGTGCCTCCCAACATGCAGACCTTCCGGGTTTTCGGGATTCCCAGGTTGCGCCGGATAAGAAAAGTGGACAGCCATCCGCCCAGGAGCAGGCCCAGGTCGCTGGCCAGGAATGGAATCCAGAGTAGCCCGCCGATCATCTCCATGCTGAAGCCGCGCTCCCGCATCAGGTACTCGGGCATCCAGAATAGGTAGAAGTACCAGGTGCCGTCGGCCAGGGAGCGCGCTCCCAGCAGCGTCCAGACCCCGCGATAACGCAGGAAATCCCGGACCTTCATCCTTTGACCGGTGTCGTCTTGGACCGCCTTGGCCGATTCTTGGAGGTATTCCTGCTCCTCTTCCGACAGCCGTGGATGCTCTTCCGGTTTTCGATAGATGAAGGTCCAGGGCAGCAACAGCAGAAATCCCAGCAGTCCCGTGATCAGGAACATGGCGCGCCAACCGACATTCAGGGTGAGCCAACTGACCACCGGCGGACCCAGTAGCGCACCGATCCCCAGCCCCAGCAGCATGATGCTGATGGGCTTGCCGCGGTCGCGGGGGTGAAACCACTCCGAAATGGCCTTGACCCCGGTGGGGAAGAATCCCGCTTCGCCCAGGCCCAACAGAAATCGGTAGGCGCAGAGGGAATAGAGCCCCTGAGTCAGGGTGTGGAGACAGGCGGCGATGGACCACCAGGTGACGGTCACGTAGTAGCTGGCCCGTGTCCCGAGGAAGTCGGCCAATTTGCCGCCAAAACCGTAGGAGAACGTGTACGCGACCAGAAAGACGTTCACCACGAGCGCATAGTCGCTGGCGCTCAGTCCGAATTCGTCCCGGATCAAGGGAGCCACGATGGACAGGGTGATCCGGTCCAGGTAGTTCACCACGCTGCCCACGAACAGCATCCCCACGATCCACCAGCGGACCGGGACCCGCCGCCGAACGGGTGTTCCGGGAGGTCCGTGAAACGCGTGATTTCCGTCTCTCAGTTGCATGAGGTGTCCTTACTTGGTTCTTCTCTTTCGCATTGCGGTCAGAGCCTCCTGCGCGGATTCGGCCTCCCGGGCCATGCTCAGTTGACGGTACGCGTCGACCAGAGCGGCGAGGGCTTGCATCGCTGTCGGCGATGATTGCTCGAGCCGCACCACTTCCTTCAAGTGGGTCACGGCATCCTCCCGCCGGCCCGCGTCCAGATAGGCCCGGGCGGCGATCTGGTGCGCCCGTGAGTCCGCTCCAGCTCCCGTTCCCGCCAACAGCTTCGCCCGGCGCCAGACCGCATCATGGTCGGAGAGCTGGACATACGCGCGCAGGAGAGCCCGGTTCGCATCCGGGGTGTCTGCCGGGGCCTGGAGCAGATGGCTCTCGAGCTCCTTCGCAGACTCCTGATATCGGTCCAAGGCCAGCAAAGTGAGTCCGAGCCAGTAGCTCAACTGAGGCGTGCCGGGCGCCAGTTCCCGCGTCTTTCGCAACGAGGACAAAGCGCCTTCGAATTGGGAGGTGAGATAGAGGTCCAATCCCAGAAAATAGTGAGCCGCGGGCTGTCTGGGGTCCAGACGGATTGCGGTCCGAAGCCGGTCGATCGCCGCGTCCCATCGATTCAGATCATGCAGGAGCAGGCCCAGATTCATCTGTGCTTCCGCGAAACCCGGCGCCTCCCGCACGACCTCGAGATAGGCGGCCTCCGCCTGGGCGTGGTCCCCCTGCTTGTGGGCTTCGACACCTCGTCGAAACGTCTGGAAGACGGGACTTTCGGGGTCCAGCCGCCGAACCTCGTCGGTGCCGGTGTCTCGAATCAGCAGGCCTTCCGCGGGTGCCGCCTCGGCATGGCGAAGTTCCTCCGCCCTTGCCAGTTCTTCTCGGGCCTTCTCGGTCTCTCCGGTCTGGCTGTACAAGAGCCCCAGCGTGTAGCGGGATTGGCGGTAATCCGGGTCCAGGCGAATGCTGCGTTTGAGAAGTTCTTCCGCCTGCTGCAACCGGCCGTTCTTCAGAGCCAGGCGGCCCAGCGCCGCAAGTGCTTTGGCATGGTTGGGGCGCAGGTCAACGATCTCGCGATAGAGTTCTTCCGCCCTCCCTGAAAATCCGTCGCTCTCGCTGATCTTGGCCAGAAAGAACCTGGCGGTGGTGGAATCGGGAGCCAGGTCAAGACTTCGGCGCAGATGTTTCTCGGCCGCGGCGAACCGTCCCGCCTTGAACAAGTAGTGCCCGAGGGAGAAATGGGTCTGACCGTTGGAGTCTCTCGCCACGGCTTCACCCAGGATGTCCAAGGCGCCTTGGACGTCGCCTCTCGCATGGTGGCATGCTGCCAGCAACGTGGCGTGCGGCTGGTCCAGCCGATTCGGTTCCTGAATCCGGCGGAGAGCCTGGATCGCTTCCTGGTAGAGACCTCTTCCGTACGCTTCTTCCGCCAGTTCATATAAGACGGGGTCCGTGCCCTCCACCTTCAGGGCCCTGAAGAAATAGGGGTCCGACTCCTCCGGAGGTCCGGTCTTCCGCTTGGCTCGCCACATCCACAAGAGGGCTTCACCGGAGTCGGGAGTCCGTTGCAGAGCGCTTTCCAATGGACCGATTGCTTCGCCGGGCCGGTTGGACTCGACCAGGGTCCGTCCCAGGAGAATGAGCGCGCCGCCGTTCTCCGGCTCCTGTTCCAGCAGGCGCTCCAGAATCGATCGAGCCTGGGACAGGTCGCCCCGTGCGAGGGCCGTCCGGGCCTCGCCCAGGCGGTCACTCGGAGGCGACGGGGAAGGAAAGGCGTGCTGCCCCGGCCAGAACAGGAGTCCAGCCAGAATCAGAAGGGATGGGGCTCGACGAACCGAAAGGCTTGACATCCGTTACCGTGGCGAACCGGGCCAGTCTACTACGGGGACGCGGGCCATCCCACTGGACGCCGGGAAATCCAGGTCCGGTTATTATTGCAACGGTCGCGGCCGGTCACAGACCGGCGTGAGCGGACATCTCATGTTTCTTCTCGGCATCTGGATACTCACGCTACTCCTCCTGTTCACCAGCGGCGGAATTTCTCTTATCGCTGAAGAGGGTCCCTCTCCCAACTGGCCGGTATTCACCGATGTTTCGGAAGCTGCCGGGGTCCCGTTTGTCCACCGCTCATCCGCCACCCCCAAGAAGTTCCTGCTGGAGACCATGGGTTCGGGGGTCGCACTGCTGGATTACGACGGGGACGGGTTCCTGGACGTCTACCTGCTGAACGGGGCCAAGCTGACCCCCGGCATGGTCCCGGGATCGATCCCGGAAAAGTCCTCGCCCGAATACTGGAATCGACTCTACAGAAACAACGGAAACGGGACTTTCAGCGATACCACCGATGAGGCCGGGGTGGGGGGGCGCGGCTATGCCATGGGTGTGGCGGTCGGAGACTACGACAACGACGAGCGGCCCGATCTCTACGTCACCAACTACCCCTCGAATCAGCTCTTTCGCAATCAGGGCGACAGGACCTTCCGGGACGTGACCGCGACCGCCGGCGTCAGTGGCGGCGGCTGGTCCAGCAGCGCCGGATTCTTCGACTACGATCGTGATGGTGATCTGGATCTGTTCGTCTGCCGCTATCTGCAGTGGGATTTCGACGACGTCTTCTGCGGCCGTTCCGAACTGCGCGCCTACTGCGACCCGAAACACTTCCGCGCCATTTCCAACCTGCTCTATCGGAACGACGGGGACGGGACCTTCACCGATGCGACGGACGGCAGTGGTGTCGGTGCCCACCCCAGCAAGGGCCTGGGCGTTGCCTTCAACGATTTCGACCGGGACGGGCGGCCGGACGTCATCGTGGCCAATGACGGGGTGCCGCAATCCCTTTTCCTGAATCAAGGGAACGGCTCCTTTCGGGAGGAGGCTCTGCTCAAGGGGCTGGCTTTCGACGAAGACGGGAACACCTTCGCCGGGATGGGCGTCGACTTCGCCGACTACGACCAGGACGGCTGGCCCGACGTGCTCATCACGACCCTCTCGCTGGAGACCTACGCCCTTTTCCGCAATCTCTCCGGACGGGCCTTCGACTACGTTTCGAAGCGCTCGGGCGTGGCCGCAGCCACCCGGCTCTACTCGGGCTGGGGAACCTTCTTCTTCGACGCGGACAACGACGGCCGGAAGGACGTCTTCGTAGCTCAAGGGCACGTCATGGACACCATCGAGTCCACCAACTCGATCCTGAGCTATCTCCAGCCGCCCCTGCTGCTCCGGAACCGGGCCGATGGCTTCGAAGATGTCTCACCCGAAAGCGGCCACCCCTATGGAAACTCCCATGCCGGCCGGGGAGCCGCCTTCGGCGATCTGGACAACGACGGCGACCTGGACCTGGTGATCGTCAACATGGACCGCCGGGTGCAGATTTTCCGGAACGAAACCACCGGGGCCAATTGGATCAGCTTCCGGCTGAAGGGGAAGCATTCGAATTCCGATGGGATCGGCGCCGAGATCCGGATCACGCTGGACTCTGGAGACCGCCAGTTCGCCCGGGTGACCCGGGCTTCCAGCTATCTCTCCTCCAACGACGTCCGATGCCACTTCGGTCTGGCGGGCCATACATCCATCAAGGAAGTCAGAATCACCTGGCCCAGCGGAATCGTGCAGACGCTGCGATCAGTTGGTGCGAATCAGTTCCTCGAGATCAAGGAACCATAGGATAGGATTCGGGCTACGACTACGACGACAGTTAACGATTGCCCACGTTCGAACGTCAATAGGAGTAGATCCGAAAGAAGGCAGGAATGTGGATGTGGTTGCAAAACATACAAGTTCCACTTGGGGTCTTTGCCATGGTGGTACTTGTTATTTGGCTCAGCCATTGAGCTCTCCCGGTTGGAGAACTGCATTTGCCGCGTATCGTAATCTTCGCTGGAAGCAACGAACATGATCTCAATTAATCACTCTCGTCCGGGCGTTACGCTTGGTCTTCTCCTTCTGCTGCCAGCGGCTGCGTGTTGGGGAGAAATGGATTTCGAGCGGACCGAGGTTTCTGAGCAAACCTACCCGGCATCCGCGATCCAAATCGTCTCACTCGAAAACAGAAACGGGCGCATTCACCTACAGGCCTGGGACAGGGCTGAAATTCAGGTGAAGGCGACCAAGAAGGTGAACGGGTGGGGGGTGGATAAAGCCGAGGAGATCCTGAAAGAAATCAAAGTCGAACTGATTCACGAGGGAGAGACCTTGACGATCCGTACTGCTTTGCCCAATCACTGGCTTCGGTGGGGCCGTTCCGCATCTGTCCAGTATGAAATCAAGCTTCCCCGCAGGATGAACGTGGAGGCGACCTCGACCAATGGGCGTGTTTTCGCCTCCGGCCTTGAAGGAAAGCAGCGCTATTCCTCCGCTAATGGAAAGATTCAGGTTCAGGGAAGTAAGGGTTCCTTGGAGGCTGAGACCGTGAACGGTGCCGTCGAGATCGATGGCGCCATTGGTGTTCTTGAAGCTCAGACCAAGAACGGCTCGATTCGTACTCAGAATATCCGAGGCCGTCTTCGGGCCAAGACGATCAACGGAAGTGTCCGAGCCAGTTTTTCCACCCCACCGGACGGTGAGGTGGCGTTGAAAACCACAAACGGCTCGGTTCGTCTGACTTTGCCGGCCCAGACCC
This sequence comes from uncultured Acidobacteriota bacterium, assembly GCA_951812665.1. Classification (GTDB taxonomy): domain Bacteria; phylum Acidobacteriota; class UBA6911; order RPQK01; family JAJDTT01; genus JAJDTT01. The sequence continues at coordinate 162,699 of CATOST010000021.1, read as the reverse complement.
ACGCCAATGTGGTCGGTAGGACTGCCAACGGATCCATCGCATCCGATTTTCCGCTCATGGTTCAGGGAAAAATCGGGAAGAAATTGGAAGGTAAACTCGGCGAAGGCGGTCCGCCCATGACACTTTCCACCGTTAACGGCAGCATCCGGATTTCCAGATTGGAATAAAGCCCGAATCAGCCTCCCGGCTCGGGTGCGACACGTCGCGCCTACAGAAGTGGGTTTCAGGCCTTTCGCCAGTATTGAATCTCCATCCCCTTGGTTTGCCCCTCCGGGGTTTGGAAGTACATTTCCATCGAATGGTGGTCCGGGTCGATCCAGGTGATGACGGAACTCTTGGCCATGGACTGTCCGCTGACCGGATCGGTCATCTCTCCGGTCATGGTCCAGACCGTTCCGGATTCGTCGACTTGGCCGTGCTCGATCTGCATGACGGTCGAGGCGGTGTCGATCCAGAATCCCTCCCACCGCTGGTCGGTCTTGTTGTAACCCCAATAGCCACGCCCGGCAAAACTGGGAAAGGGACCTTCGACGGCATCGCCCTGGTAGCTTTGTCGTAGAAACCGACCCCCCAAGTCCATGCTGTTCGTCATGACGCCGGTGGTGACGTTGGGTTCGCCCGGACCCATCCGGATTTTGACCTCCGCCGCAAACGTGCCGACAAAAGCCTCCAACCGAGCGTGCTCCTCAGTCGGATTGGCCAGGGCGGCAAAGTCGATGGGAGAGTGGTCAGCATCGCTGCTCATACAACCTCCTGAAGAAGAAAAAACGTCTGGGTTCCGGTAGCGGGCAGGGTGAGGATAGGCGACACTCGATTGAAGCACAATACGTGCTGCCTGGAGCGGATACATGATGATCGATGGTGCGCAAGAGTCCCTGAGGCCGACTCAGATTCGAGAAAGGATCCGCTCGCTGGATCTGCTGCGCGGGTTCGCCCTGCTGGGCATTCTGATCATGAACATTCAGTTTTTCTCGATGGTCGGAGCCGCCTACTTCAACCCCATGGCATTTGGGGACCTGAGCAGCAGTAATGGCTGGGTCTACATTTTGAGTCATGCATTGGCCGATCAGAAGTTCATGACACTGTTCGCGATTCTCTTTGGCGCCGGCATTGTGTTGATGACCTCACGGGCGGAATCCCGCGGGGCGAGCGCCGCGGTTGTTCACTATCGGAGGACGTTCATTCTGTTGGTGTTCGGGCTCCTGCACGCTTATCTGCTGTGGGCTGGCGACGTGCTGGTCTCCTATGCACTCTGCGCGTTGGTGGTCTTCCCATTTCGCAAATTGTCTCCCAAGACGCTGTTGAAATTGGGCCTGGGGAGCGTGCTGATCGGATCCATCATTTTTCTGTTCATCGGTCTGTCGTTGGGGTATATCCCGCCCGACGACATAGCCGAAATGATGAACAACTGGAAGCCGTCCGCGGAACTGGTGCAAGAGGAAGTGACGGTTTACCGGTCGGGGTGGTTGAAACAGATGGAGAAACGAGTCGACGCGGCACTCGCAATCCATACCAAAGTGTTTCTGATGTGGGGGCTCTGGCGAATCGGGGGACTGATGCTGGTCGGGATGGCACTTTTCAAATGGGGTGTCCTGACGGCTGCCCGCTCGAGTCGTTTCTACTTCGGTCTGGCCACCGCGGGTCTGACCCTGGGGTGGACCCTGGCGAGCTACGGCCTGGTTCGCAATTTTGCCAGGAACTGGTCGCTGGACTGCCAATTCATCGGCAGTCAGTACAACTATTGGGGAAGCATTCTGGTGAGCTTGGGATACCTCAGCCTGGTGATGCTGATTTGCAGATCACGGCTGGGAGGACGTCTCTTGCAAGCCATATCGGCGGTCGGACGCACGGCGTTGAGCAACTACCTGCTCCAGACCGTCCTCTGCACGACGCTGTTTTATGGCCACGGTCTGGGACTCTTCGGGAGCGTCGAGAGAACGGGGCAGGTGGCCATCGTCGTGGCGGTCTGGATCGTTCAGCTCATTGCCTCTTCCTGGTGGACCAAACGGTTTCGCTACGGGCCTGCGGAATGGGTGTGGCGTTCTCTGACCTATGGGCAGCTCCAACCCATCCGATAGGGGCCGGTCCCGGGATCGGCGGAACTCCGTTCACCGCTTCAGCAGTTCATCCAGCGACAGCTTCTCGAAGACCAGGTCCGACCGGCTCCCCTCGTAGACGATCCCCACGTGCCGGTCGTCGACCCGGGTGATGCCGGGGTAGCCGCGCCCCCGACCCTCGTCCAGCAGAATCTGGTAGTCCTCGGGCCAGGTCATGCCGTCGTCGAAGCTGACCTTGATGGTGTGGTGATGCCGCCCGTCGGTGGCGTTCGGATTGGCAAACAGCAAAATGTGTTTCGACTCGCCCTCTTCCTGGTAATCGAATCGGAAAAGACTGGCGTTGCAATTCGGTTCGATCAACGCCTTGCGGTTGGTTTCATGCGGTATCCAGGTTATTCCCAGATCCCAGGTCACATAGACAGCCCGGTACGGGTCCGGCTTGTCGTTGCGCATGTTGAGCATGATCGACCCGTCGCCGAGCTCCACCGCCAGGGTCTCATTGCCTCCACTGAAGGACGGGTTGCTCACCGTCCAGGTGGCGCCATGGTCGCGGCTGTAGGTGATGTTGCCGAAGGGGTATCCGGTCTCGTCACGCCCCTGGGTCGGCATGATGATGGTGCCATTTGAAAGCGTGATCCCCCGGTTCGGCGCCGGGGCGAAGAGCCACCATTCCGATTTCTTGAATTTGCGCGTGAGGTTCTCCGGCTCGGTCCAAGTCAGGCCGTCGTCCCGGGAACGGACCATCAGGAACTGGGCGGTCTTGCCGATTTCATATCCCGGCTCGGAGCCGTCTTCGCGCCATTGGTGCTTGCCCGGTTTGCCCCACATCCAGACGGCGGTGACGAAGATCTCCCCGGTGTTCTGGTCCACGAGAATGCCGGGATCGCTGACCCCGTTCTCCTCCTGGGGCAATCCGCCCCATTCCTCCATGTCCATGATCGCCCGCTGCGGCTCCCAGGTCTGGCCGCCGTCCATGCTGCGGATCAGCCCGATGTCGATGTCTTCCTGCAAGTCTCGCGACTTGCGCCACCGCATGTCGTAGACGCACAGCAGGGTGCCCTTGGGCGTCGTGGCCAGGGCCGGGATGCGGTAGGTGTGGACCCCGTCGTCCAGGTGTTTGCGCAGGGCCACGCCGATCCGTTTGCGGACGCCGGGAGTGGTGTCCACGGGAGTCAGCACTCCTGCGGAGGTGTTCACGGAAGTGCAGACGGCATCGGTTTTGTGTCCCAAGTCGGCGGTTGCCCGCAACCGGACGGAGAGCCAGAAGACATTCTTCCCTGGCGACAGTTCCTGATTTCCGGTGAAGATGACTTCCTCAGCCGGGCGAGCGGGATCGCCGAACCTGTTCTCAACCCCGAATTCCTCCTGGTCGCCCGAGTAGAACAACTCCAGGGACTCAATGTCGTTCAGATCGTCCGTACCGCTGAGTTTGAAGAGGAATAATCCGGCGGTGTGGCCGTCGCCCTGTGTTTCGACAGTCAGTCGCAGCAACGGATTGTGTTCATTCCGGATCAGCACCGGGTGCACCCGTTGGGACGCGGTGATTTCCAGGCCGCCGAAGAACGCTCCGCTACATCCAACGAGAGTCGGCAGGAGCAGGATGGAAGCCGCATGTCCCAACGCGATCAGACGAGTCCGTTTTGAAAATCCTCTTCCGGTCTTCATAGGCTTTCCTCCATTGTCTTTGTCGGAAGTGGGTCCTTAGGGGACTGATTCTACTCCGATTGCGTTCGCTTCTCTCGGGTTTTGAGCCAGTTTGACCGCGATCCCAACCGATGCTGGCGTGGGAACGATGCCCGACTGGAGAAGGCTCGGTCAGAAGCGGATCCTGGCCAGGTAAATGCTGGTCTTGCCTTCATGGGACGAGTAGTAGCTGATCCAGAGAAGTCCCTCGTACCAAACCATCCCCGGGTAGCTCGTGTCGCCGCCGCTGGGCAGCTTGAGGACAGGTTCGTAGCCGGTCAGGGTCAATCGGGCCAGGACGGTGAATGGCTCTCCCTCGGTCCAGGCTCCGATCACCGGGGTTCCTGGAGGATACCCTCGGGACGCGGCCCACAATGATCCGTCGGGCACCCGGATGAAATTGGGACCTCCCAGACGGTGTTCCAGCTTGTGAAACGTCCATTCCCGGTAGGGTGGCGGGCTGCTTCCAACCCAACCCGGCCGGATCAGAGCCACCATCCGGTCGTCCGGGAGGAAGCGCACAGTGGTTTCGCTGGGAGCCGTCTTCCGAGCCTCGGGCGTCAGGCCGGGCAGCTTGAATTCCGTGATCCAGTTCCACTCGATTCCGTCGGTGGTCCAGTAGAGGAATGCCCGTCGAGGGGTGGGGGTCTCGCCCAATTTGGAGACGCCGTAGCCCCGCCCTTTGTGCCAGGTCACGCGCCACACCCAGTGGTCCTCCGCCAAGACGCGGCGGGGGGACGACCAGTCGAATCCGTTCCCGGAAAAGGCGACCCGGGGCGCCCGGGTCAGGTACCGGTCCCCGTCGTACAGGCTGCCACCGGAGATGAGCAGAAGGCGTCCGTCCGCCATCATCGGAAACGAGCACGCGCAACTGGCCCTGCCTGCCTCCCGCATGGCGCTCCCCCTCTCGGAAGGTGCAGAACCATTTTCCCTGAAAGCGGACCAGATCCGTGAATGCGTTATGAGGCGCCCGGTCCCAGATTTTCCGGACCGATACGATCTCCGGTGCACTGGCCGTCGCTACGGCAGTGGCAACCCACCAGAAAAAAAGCATGCGAAGCATAGGCGTCATCTCTTGCTCCGTCCGATCGAAGGGATGTTCTCGCCTCGAAACCCTTCGAGCCAATCTAGCACTGCAAAATGCCGTCCGCCAGAGCGTCCGCTATGATGCTCTCAACAGTTTCGAAACACTCACGATTCGGAAGTCTTTCACAGTGGATTCGTAGTCGGTAGAGAATCACACCAGTTGGGAGGATCGTATGCCTGAGTGGTGGCCGTTGTTGCTAGGCTGGCCCGCCGTTTTTTTGTCGGTGACCTTGGCTGTGGTTGGGATCGTGTCCACAAAACCTGGTTTGATTCTCGTGGCGGCTGTCTTGGCGGCTCCGTTCAGCCTCTATCTCAGCGCTGGTTGGAACAATGGTATTTGGGTCTCAGTGGTCTTTGCGGCCCTTCCGCTTACATTTGTTGCCGCTGCTTACACCGTCAAGCATCGTCGGCCATGGATAGCCTGGTGCCTGCTTGTTCCCTTCGTAGGTGTGGTCATAAGATTTTTTATCCGCGTGATCAGTCAGTGAATTCAATCGCACCTCTCTACCGGCCTCACGGCAAGTAAGCGGGCCGAAGAGAAGGGGACGGTCATCATTGTCACGCTGCTCACGAAGGATGATTTCCTGCACCTTCATCGTCCGCTCCACGGTGCGCGGCGGATACAGTTCCATCTCCACCTCCTCTTTGTGGGGGTAAGAACTCATCCTAACCTCGCCCTCAATGGACCGAACACTTCACGTACCAACGAAACCGGTGCACCCGGATTGTTGACACTGGCGGACGGCATCCCTTATAATCCCGAATTCCCAGGCTCACTGGGTGTCGATTGAGTGATGTAGACTTTGCCGATCTCTTTTATTCGACCAATCTCAGCGAGTCTGCTGCAGAAAAAGGACCACGGCGTATTCCCGCCGGGTCGTTTCCCTGAGCATCATTATTTCCCACCGATTCGGAGGAATTGAAATGCGACGTAGTTCAATGGCCGTAGTCATGTTGGTCGCCATCGTACTGGCATCGACCGGCGGTCTCCGGGCTCAGGCCGAAGGGTCTGGGACCATCGCCGGCCGAGTGCTGGACGACAGCGCCGCGGTGGTCCCTGGGGCCGACGTTGAGGCTGTCAACGAGGCGACGGGCCTCAGAAGAACCGGCATCTCCAACGAACAGGGGGTCTTCAGTTTCGCCGCCTTGCCGGTGGGCTCGTACACCCTGAGTGTGGAAATGCCCGGCTTCAAGAAGGCGGTGGTGGAAGGGATCCAACTCGAGGTGTTCGCCGTCGTGGATCACACCCTGACGCTTCAGGTGGGTGAAGTCAGCGATACGGTGTTGGTCACGGCCGAGGCGACGGTGGTCGACCGGAGAACCGCCGAGCTGGGCACAGTGATCGGCGAGGAGATGGTCGAGGAGCTGCCGCTGAACGGAAGAGGATTCCTGCAGCTTGCCGGGATTCAGGCCGGCGTGCAGGCCGGCGATTCGGCTCCCGGCGTCGCACAATGGGCTTACGGTCCTCGCCAGACGTCGGCGGCCATATCCGGGACGCGAGTGAGTTCCACGTCGTACGTATTCGACGGGATTCCTTTCAAGGAGCATTTCTACGGTGCCCCGGGGGCTCTCGTTCAAGTCGACGCCATCTCGGAATTCAAGGTCCAGAAGGGCTTTTTCACGGGCCGCGGCCAGACCCCGGGCGTGATCAGCGTCGTCACCAAGCAGGGAACCAACGAGGTTCATGGGAGCGCCTGGTTCTTTCACCGCAACGACAACCTGGACGCCAGAGGCTTCTTTGACCGGGAACTCGGAGAGTTTCGGCAACACCAATGGGGCTTCGAGGTCGGCGGTCCGGTACTGAAGGACAAGTTGTTCTGGTACGTCTCGTTGGAGGGGTTGGATTCATTCCGGTTCAACACCCAATTTCTCACCGTACCGCCGACGAGCTACCTCCAGGGGAACTTTTCCTCGTTGTCGACTCCCATCATGGACCCGATGACGGGCGAGGCATTTCCCAACAACCAGATTCCGTCCAATCGCATTCACCCCTGGGCCCGGTTGTACATGGAGGATGGCCTGATCCCGGCGCCCAATCTTCCAGGCGCTGCCAACAACTTCACCGGTGCGGCGCCGAGAATTCAGGACGACACGAAATGGATCTGGCGTGGAGATTGGCAGATCACGGAAAACGATAAATTCTTCGCCCGGGTGATCCACTCCGACTCTCAGTTGTACGACAGCAGAATCAACAAAGGCGCGAATGTCGAGTATCCGCTCTATGGAAGAAACGCAGTCGTCAACTGGACCCACGTTTTTGCCAACAATCTGATTCTGGATGCGCGGGCCGGATTGAACCGCGCCATCATGTCACTGGCGCAGAACCTGGAACGGGACACGGACCCGATCTGGTCGGAGAGGTATGGCATCAGGAACATCAACACGGCCAGAACCTGCAACTACGCCCCGGCTGCGGCCATGGTCACCTACACGCGCTTTGGGGGCGCCGGCAACTGCATCGTCCCGGTCAACAACGACATGTACTACATGGCCGACATGAGCTACACCCAGGGCCGGCACGAGATGACCTTCGGGATGACCGTCATCGACCGGTTCACACAGCAACTGGCGGCCTCATGGACCCAGGGGAACTTCCAATTTTCAGGAATCATTACCGGGAACGACGCCGCCGACTTCCTGTTGGGACATCCCGAAAATTCTACGGGCGCCGCGGCTGCTGGAGCGAATCGGGTGTCCTTGTGGTGGGACGCTTATTTCGAGGATCGCATCCGCGTCACGCCGAATCTCAGCCTGACCCTGGCCTTGCGCTACCAGGTGCATCCCTGGCTGGCTCTGGAGGTCGGACCTGAAGGGGGCAACTATCTGGACATCATGGACTTCGCGCGTCCGCGCGGAGGCGTGATCTTTGGAGGACCCGGGAGTCTCATCGACACCGACTTCAATGATTTTGCGCCGCGGATCGGCTTCGCCTGGACCCCCACTGCCAACCAGAATGTCGTGCTCCGGGGCAGCTACGGTGTCTTCTATGACGAAACCCCCGGGAACGATCTGGCCTGGGACAGCTCCGGTCCGCAGAACGCATTCATCAACAATGCGATCAGCCGGGACCCGAGAAACCCCATCGACATCGGCACCCTGTTCAAGGATCCGCCGGTATTCGATGCGGAAAACTTCAATGAGATTCTGGATATGAGCGATCCGATCGGCTACGTCTCACTGATTACCAGCAAGAGACGGAGTCCGTATCTGCAGAACTGGACCCTGAGTATCCAGAACATGCTTCCTGGACAGGTCCTGCTGGAGACGGCCTATTTCGGATCGACGGGAAGGAAGCTGTCCCAGAGGCAGGAACTCAATCGGCCGCTTCCGCAGCTCGGCGCGCCCCCCTTCGAGCAGGAGCGGCGCCCCTGGCCCAATATCGGCTTCAATATCCAGGACGCCGGCGCGGGGATGTCCGATTACAATGCGCTTCAGGTCACCCTCAGAAAAACCGGCACCAAACTCAGCTTTCTCATGGGCTATACGTACGCGAAGACGACCGACTGGGATTCCTTTGGATCCGTGACGACGTCCCGGCTCACCGACACCAACCAAGCTCGAAGCGATTGGGATATGGGACACCGTTTGTCCTTCAGTTGGAACTACCTGCTTCCGAAGATGCAAGGGCAACCCGGCTTGATCCGGAATATTCTGGGCGGTTGGCAGTTTGGTGGAATTACGACGCTGAACAGCGGACTGCCGATTACGGTTGGCATGTCCAGCGACAATTCCAACACGGGATCCACGTATAACGCGCGTCAGCCGAACCGGTTGCGCGACGGCAAGAAAGGCAGCCCGACGATCGAACAATGGTTCGACACGGCCGCCTTTGCGGAAAATCCGTTGAATACATACGGAAACAGCGGCCGCAATATCATTGATCGAGATGGGATCATCAACCAGGATCTGGCTCTGATCAAGAACTGGGACCTGACCATGTTGCCCACCGAAGAGGGGCGGTTGCAGCTCAGGTTCGAGTTGTTCAATGCCTTCAACCACCCGAACTTCGGCGGCCCCAGCGCCAATATTCAGAGCGCAGCCTTCGGAAGGGTCAGCGGCGCGCTATTCGGCCGGGTGATCCAAACTGCTCTGAAGGTCTATTTCTGACGCATCCCACTATTGTGGATAACTTAGGGGCGCCCCTTGTGGGCGCCCCTTTTCGTTTTGCAAGGGGCATGCGAAGGGGCGACTTTCTTGCCGCCCATTGGGAGGGGCGGTTTTCTTACCGCCCGCTGGGACAGGCGACTTTCTTGTCGCCTGCTGGGAGGGGCGACTTTCTTGTCGCCCATTGGGACAGGCGACTTTCTTGTCGCCTGCTCTTCTGGAGGGGGACATTCTTGTCCCCCATTCTTCATTTCGCCCGGTTGGAAGACGCTACGCGGAGTGGGGACTCCGTCCCCCCTAATCGGAAGTTCCGGGAAAATATCCCCCTAAAATCGAGCTAAGTCGTTGATTTTATTACGGATACGGCTCTGAATCAGCTCATTTGTGTTCCCATGTATGTGATGGCTCTTCCTGTTGAATATAAAAGGTATATGATATATTCTAGTTGCCATGTACATCGACACCGTCCCCAACCGAAACTCCCGCCCCGCCATCCTCCTGCGAGAAGGCTGGCGCGAAGGCAAGCGCGTCCGTAAACGCACCATCGCCAACCTCTCCAAGTGGCCCCCGGACAAGATCAAACGACTCCGTCTCGTCCTCAAGAACGTCCCTCTCATCCATCCTGATGAACTCTTCGTCATCGAACGCTCCCTTCCTCATGGCCATGTCGAGATGGTCCTCAAAGCCGTCCGCCGCCTGAAGCTCCCCACTCTGATCGACCCCAAGCCCTCGCGCCAGCGCAACCTGGTGCTGGCCCTGGTCATTCAGCGCTTGTTGCGGCCCGCCTCCAAGCTCGCCACCACCCGGCTCTGGCACACCACCACCCTGGCCTCCGAGCTCTCCCTGGAGGACGCCGACGAGGACGACCTGTACGGGACCATGGACTGGTTGCTCGAACGTCAGAATCGGATCGAGAAGAAGCTGGCCCGACGGCATCTGGCTGAAGGGGATCACGTGCTCTACGACGTCAGCAGCAGCTACTATGAAGGCCACACCTGCTCCCTGATGCGGTACGGCCACAGCCGGGACGGCAAGCGGGGCCGGCCCATCGTGGTCTACGGGGTGATGGCCGATGCCGCGGGTTGTCCGGTGGCGGTCCAGGCCTATCCCGGCAACACGGGGGATCCGGTCACGGTGCCGGATCAAGTCGAGAAGTTACGCCAGCGCTTCGGATTGAAGCGGGTGGTGCTGGTGGGGGACCGGGGGCTGCTGACCGAGACTCAGATCAAGCATCTGAAGCGGTATCCGGGGCTGGGCTGGATCTCGGCCCTGCGCTATGAGGCCATTCGCCAACTGGTGGAAACCCAAGCGGTTCAACCCTCGCTCTTTGACGAGCGCCACTTGGCGGAGATCCGGACCGAGGCCTATCCGGGCGAACGGCTCGTCGTCTGTTACAACCCGATGCTGGGGGAGTATCGGCGGGGCAAACGCCAGGACCTGTTGGCGGGGACGGAGAAGAAGTTGGCCCGGATCGCCCGGGAGGTGGCGCGACGGACCAAGACGCCCTTGCTGGCGACCCAGATCGCGCTGAAGGTGGGTCGGATCAAGAACCGGTACAAGGTGGCCAAGCACTTCGAGCTGGTGATCGAAGACGGGCGCTTCGAATACGCCCGGCGCACCGAAGCCATCGCCCGCGAGGCGCAACTGGACGGATTCTACATCCTGCGCACCAGCGAACCCGAAGACCGGTTGGCGACGCCCGACGTGGTGCGCAGCTACAAGAACCTGACGAACGTGGAGCGGGCCTTCCGCTCACTCAAGACGGTGGACTTGCAGATCCGTCCCATCCGTCACCGGGCCGAGATGCGGGTGCGGTCGCACCTGTTCCTGTGCCTGCTGGCCTACTATGTCCAGTGGCATCTGCGGCGAGCCCTGGCCCCGTTGTTGTTCGATGACGAGGACCTGGACGCGCACCGCGCTCGACGGGACCCGGTGCTGAAAGCCGAGCCGTCGGCCTCGGCCAAACGAAAGAAGACGAAGCGGGAAACCGAGGACGGACTGCCGCTTCACAGCTTCAAGACACTGATGGCGGAGATGGCGACGCGTGCCCGTCACCAGTGCCGAACCGCTTCGGACCCGGACGGTCCGACGCTGCAACGATTGACGCAACCGACGACGCTGCAGCGACGGGCGCTGGAGTTGGTCAAGGTGTTCCCAGTGGACAACTAGTCCGCTTCGTGAGTTGTCCCTTTAGAATCAAGGAGTTATCTCGTCTCTATGTCTGGAACTTCGGCCTAATCCCCCCTAATCGGCGGCAAGAAAGCCGCCGCTCCCCCAATTCGCCAGATCGACACTTGACCGCCGCATGTAATCGCGGATGTATTCAAGGGTGTCCTCCTGCCCGTGCCCGGCGTCGCGGAACCGGGTGATGAGCGTTTCCACGAGCGGCGCGACCTCCAGCGGCACGCCGAGATCTCCGCCCAGTTCGACACCCAGGCGCATATCTTTGACCGCCCCGTCAGTCACGAAATGCAGCGGTTCTCCGTCGAGGAACAGCTTCATGCTCCTTTGCAGGAAGGTGCTGTGGCCCATACTCGGCTTGATGACATCGAGCAGGGTACGCGGATCGATACCCGCCTTGCCACCCAGGGCCATCCCCTCGCAGGCGCCGATGAAGTTGATGTACATCATCAGATTGTTCACCAGCTTGGTCACGTGGCCGGATCCGATCGGACCCATGTGGACCACGGTTGTTCCGAGGCACCGGAGAAGGGGACGATACTTCTCGAACGCCTCCTCTTCTCCCCCGGCGAATACGGTCAGCGAGGCGTCTCGCGCACCCCAGATGCCCCCGCTGATGGGCGCGTCCAGGACCTGAATGCCCCTGGATGCGCCGACCTCTGCTATCCGGCGCATAACTGTTGGCGCATTGGTGCTGGTATCGATGCAGGCGCCTCCCGCGGCCAGACCGGAAAAGACTCCGTCCTCGCCCAGGACGACCGATTCCACTTGCACCGGACCGGGCAGCGACAGCAGCACCACATCGGACCGGGCGGCCGTCTCCGCAGGGCTCGTTGCCCAGGTCGCACCTGAATCCTCGAGGTTTCGACCCTGCTCGCGACGGATGTCGTGGATGGTCAGTTCGTGTCCGGCCTTCTGCAGGTTGGCTGCCATGGGATTCCCCATGGCCCCCAGGCCGATGAATCCAACTTTCATTTCGGCACCTCTCTACCGGTCCTGAATCGGTGACGGACACGGCCGGCGGGAATTCCAGTCTGGTGTGGATCTATGGCGTGCCGCGTCGATCGCCGCCGTCCATGTAGATGGAGCTGCCGAACATGTAGGAGCACACGTCCGACGCCAGAAAAGCGACTACGTCCGCAATCTCCTCCGGCTCGGCGATTCGGCCGGCCGGAAGTCCGTTTCCGAGGTCCTTCAGGACATCCTCCACATCCCGACCCTCTTTGTCCGCCTTGCCCTGAAACAGATCACGCGCCCTCTGCGTGTTGGTGAAGCCGGGACAGATGGTATTGACCAGGATACCGTCCCCGGAGACCGCGTCCGAGAGTGCGCGGGTCATGTTGAGAATGGTGATGTTGGCCAGGCTCACCGGGATGTTGCCTTGGGCCGGACTCGCACCTGCGCTCCCCGCAATGTTGACGATACGCCCCCAGCCGTTTCGTTTCATATGGGGGATCACGAATTGGGACATGCGAAGATAGCCGTAGCTCTTCAGACCCAGTGCATCGTCGATCACTTCGGTGGGAAGATCCAGAATATCGTGGGCTCGTGCCGCGCCCGCGCAATTCACCAGGATATCGACCCCTCCGAACTGTTCTGCCGATTCGTCTACCACGCGGCAGCACGCCTCCAGAGCAGTAAGATCGGCCGAAACGGCGTATCCTTCGCCCCCCGCCTCGTTGATCTCCCCGACGGTCTGATCCAGTAGATTCCGGTCACGTGCCGTGATGCAGATTCGCACCCCCTCGCGGGCCAGCGCCAGGGCGCAGCACCGGCCGATGCCGCGATTGCCGCCGGTGACGATAGCGCGTTTTCCTTTTAGTCCCAAGTTCATCTATGTTCCCTTGTCTATGCTGTGTCGTATCTATTGATCCTGGTTCAGTTCCGGACCACTTCGAGCAGCGTGATCTCCCACGGCTCAAGGGTCAAACGAAGATCGTCCCCAACCAGATCCCGGTACGTGCCCTCGTTGTCCCTCGGCCAGTGGCGCCTGACCTTCCAGCGACCGCTATCCTCGAAGGAGCATTCGGCATCCAGTTCGAGGAAGGCTTCCGACGGGCGCGGGGAGCCGTTGTTGAGTGCGACGAAACCCCGGTTCCCCGAGAAACCGAGATAATAGCCCACCATGCTCTTCTTGATCGAGTCCCCGTAGATTCTGGAACCGCGGCAAAGGCCTGTGGGGCGGCGGCCGGAGGGGCCTCTCGCTCGAACCTGATCGATGGAACAGACCGCGAAGTCCGGATTTCTGGAGCACTCCCAGGCATGCTGAGCCTCGAAACCGATCATGATGGGCACCCCGATCTGACGCGACCTTTCGAACACGCGATCCGGGCCGTTGGGCCACCCGCTCCTTCGAAAGGGTTCCAGGTCCCGAACCTTGTAATCCACGATCAGATGAGGAGCCTCCTTCCCACTGCGGTAGAAGGTGCTGTAGTCGTGCTTCGTATCCCAGAAGAACCCGATCGAGACTCCGTCCAGGTCCAGATTCTGGTCCCGCTTCATCTCCTCGATCCCATCCAGGATCCCCATCATGTGCTGCTCGTCGTGCCAATCACCGTGCTCATCCGTTTCCCAGGACCCGTAGCTCATCAACAGGGCGTGGGGTTTGTCATGGCCTCGCCGGATCCGCCGCGACCGTTGCTGAAGTTGACCTTGCGCATCGGCTCTCCGATGGTCACGAACTGGTCGAAGTTGGACTGATAGCCGATGGGCTGGGGAAGTTGCTGGCGGTTTCGGGAATCCAGGTTCTTGAGTCGGCGCAGCCGCTCACCTCCGGCATTCATCCCTTTCAATTGGAGAACGAGCAGGTTGTCGCCGCCAAAATTCAGGAGGTCGTACGCCTCGTCGCCGGATGCGAGACGGAATACGCGAGGCTCGCGCCAAAACCCCGATTCCACACGCGTCCCGATCTCGGTTCCATTGAGGTAGACGCGCATCCAATCGGCGTCATTGAGCCCGTGGCCCCCGAGCACGATGTGGACCGTCCGGCCGGCGGCATCCGGGAGTTGGAATCGGGTCCTGCCCCAGACATGTCTGGAGCGATCCGCCAGGACAACGGGAGAAGGTTCCCAGTCCGCATCGTCCACTTCGAGGGAGAAATACCGTTTCTCGTAGCCGGGGTCCCGTTCCGGTGGGGTCGAACCGAATCCGGCAAACTTCGACGTGACCGTCCGTTTCCACGGACCGAGTTCGATTCGGGCTACGGATGTATCGAGGTACAGCGCCAATTCCTCCCCTGGGCCGAGGGAGCAGTATTCGCCGGTAAGTTTGTTCTCGACACCGGTCGTCTTGAAGGTCCGGAGATCCAGATCCCAGCGGAAGTTCTCATTTTCTACGGAACCACTTGGTTCGTTGGAGCAGGCAGGAATCGTCAGCATCACCACCAGAGACAAGACTCGCATGGCTCTGAATGCGTTTATGTTCATATCATCCACTAGCAATGTGTATCGAAGTGCCAAGTCCAAGATATCAATGCAATCGCCTCAAATTATATAAGTATTTCTATCTCATGATGGGGGAAATAGCAAGCAAAGATCCTGGCGCTCCGGCGGTGCCGTGGGATCGGAGTGTATATAGCAATACATGCTAAGATATTCCCATGCTCCATATCCCGACAATCACGGCTCTTGCCGGGATCCTGCTGTTGGCGCAGGTTTCCGGCGGTCGGGCCGGGACGCAAGCCGACCCGGACCAGAGCCTGCGGCGGGCGCTGCAACTGCAGCAGGATGGCAATCTGGAAGGCGCCATCGAAGAATATCGGGCCTTGCTGGACCGACACCCGAATTTGGCGGAAGCCCGCGTCAAGCTGGGTAATGCCTACGCTTCGAGCGACCGGTATCAGGATGCCGTTGTCCAATACGAAAAGGCTCTCGAATCCGGTGGTCTCGGAAACCCGAGCGGCGCCGGATACGCCCTCGGGTGGGCCCGTTTTCGAATGGCCGACTTTGAAAAGGCCAAGCAGATCCTGGTCCAGGTGGTCGCCGATGGATCGAAGGGGAGGGAAGCCGTTCAATTGCTGGCCTCCTGCTATTTTAATCTGGGTGAGTGGCAGAAGGTGATCGACCTTCTGTCCCCGCATGAGATGGAACGGTCCGGGTCTCCCGCCCTGACCTACCTCTTGGGCGTTGCACTGGAAGAGAACGGCGAGACCGAAAAGGGAACGCCGCTCGTCGAGACTGCCCTGAAGAATACCGACTGGCCGACATCGCGGTTCCGGTCTGAGATGCGCTCGGATTGGCTCAATCGGTTGGCCCGTCGAGGAAGGGACCTGATGGAGAGCGGGGACTACCCTGGGGCCGCCAGGCATTTGGAAAGAGCCCTCGCGCTCGACCCGAGGATCCCCTCGTTGAACGCCACTTACGGGAAGTTGCTCCGGCTCATGAACCGGCACGACGTTGCGGACCTGGCCTTCCAGCAGGAGCTCGAAATCAATCCCGACGATTACGACGCCAATTTGTTTCACGGCATCTATCTCTTCGAGAACGAACAGAAATATGAGGAGGCGCTGGCCTGCTTCCAACGGGCGTTGCGCACGCGGCCCGGCGCTGCCGATGCACGGTTTCAAATGGGACTCGTCTACAATTCCTCCAATCGGATTGAAGAGGCCATTCAAACCGTGGAGGGCGTGGTGGAGGAGAACCCCAATTTCCTGGAAGGCCATGTCACTCTCGCCGGTCTGCACTTTCGGTTGGGAAAGGAGGAGGAAGCCGAACGCCACCGGGCCGCGGCCGAGCGGCTTCGAACCAGCAGAGACGGGCAGCACCTGATCAAGCTGGGACAACTTTCGCAGGCCTCGGAGCTGTTCCGGCGCCAAAAGCAGGCGGACCCGTCCGATCCCGAGCCTTACTTCCATGAGGGGATGGCTCGCTGGCAGGAGCAGGAATGGCAGGGGGCTGCCGCCGAGTTCAAGGAGGCCGTGCGATTGGGCAGCGGCAATCCCAAATACACCCTCTATTATTCGAATACGTTGGCCCAATCCGGGGAACATGAACTGGCACGGACGGTCCTGGAATCCCTGGATCGGAATCGATGGCCGCAGCTCGACTCCCGGCAGGCCTGGATTCTGGGAGATACCTGGTTTCAGATGGGAGAGTACGACCAAGTTCTTCAGGTATTGGATTTCCTGTCTGGCAAGGACCCGAAGAATGGGCGAGTCGATCTGATGCGAGGCCGGATCCTTCTCCGTAAGGGGAACTACGAACGGGCACGGGCGTCCGCTGAAGGGAGCATCAGGAAACAGCCGGACAACAGCCTCGCCCACGCTCTGTTGGGAACAGCCCGTTATCTACTTGGGGACCTGCCTGGGGCGAAAGAGGCTTTTCTCAGGGCTGTAGAGCAGGACCCCGACAATCCGAATCATCTGCGCAAGCTGGGTGCGCTCTACCTGGAGTTGGGAGAGTACGAGCCGGCCATCGCGACTCTTGAGCGAGCCCGGTTGGCCGCTCCCCGATTTCCCGGGATTCGCCGTCTTCTGGAGCGGGCTTACCGCGCAAGGGAGAACGGGTCGAAGAAATAGCCGCTACGGCGGGAAATGCAAACGGTCTAGTTCGGCTCCTCGACCCTTAGAATCTGGTCGGGTTCGACGCCTTTCAGCACCTGAAGCCTACCCGAAGGCCAGCGGATCTCCAGAGACTCGATGGCCGCTTCCTTCCCCAAGCCGAAATGCACCCGCCTGTCCGGTGAGGACATGAGGCCCACCGTTGAGGAAACATGGTTCAGGAGGGTCCTGCCCGACGCAGTCCGCAGCAAGACGGTGGCTCCGATCGCATCCCGATTGCTGGCCCGGCCGCGGAGATCGAGCAGCAACCAGTGATTTCCGTTGCCTCCCGAATTTTGCAGAATCCTCGGAATCCGGTTCAGAGAAGTCACGACGATATCCAGGAATCCGTCATCGTTCAGATCTCCGAAGGATGAACCACGCTGGTATGCGATGCGCAGGAAATCCTGTCCCAGGTTCTTGGAGACGTCGGCAAAGGTCGTCCCGTCCAGGTTTCGCAGCATGGTGTCGTGCTGGGCGGTATCGGGGCTCAGGTATTCCAGGCCCCCGTTGGCCGAATAGATGTCTTTCCAGCCGTCGTTGTCGAAATCGATGAATCCGCTGCCCCAGCCCGTGAACTTCCGGCTCAGCTTGGCCACCTGGGTCCGATAGCTGACATATTCGAAGAAGCGCCCGCCCTGGTTCTGAAAGAGCCCGTGGAGCTGATTCTTGAGGTCGTTGTAGAAGATGTCGACCTGACCGTCGTTGTTGAAGTCCTTGGCGTCGGCGCCCATGCCCGAGCCGGCCACCGCGGAGCCCTTGTAGGCGACTCCGAGGAAAAACGAGGCTTCCCGAAAGCTGCCGTTCCCCTGATTCAGATAGAGAAAATTCTGCACCGTGTCGTTGGCGACGAACACGTCCGGACGGCCGTCCTGATTGAAATCGGCAATTCCCAAACCCATGCCTTTGCCCAGTGCATTGGTGAGCCCCGCCTCTTGAGAGACATCGGCGAATTTGCCGCCACCCAGATTCCGGAAGAGAGAATTGGAAACACTGAGGACGGTCTTGGGACTGCAGTAGAACGGAGTTCCGTCGGGAAACGCACAAGGCTTGTCGGTCTTGGCGTTCCAGTAGGTGTATTGGGAGACGAACAGGTCGAGCAGGGAATCCTGGTCGTAGTCGAACCAGGCGGCATCCACGCTCAGCAGATCGTCCGGCTTGTTGTCGAGACCCGATCCCGCCGTCACGTCGGTGAAGGTGCCGTCGCCGTTGTTTCGATACAGGGCGTTGGGTCCGGCGTTGCCGATGAACAGGTCGCGGTCGCCGTCGTTGTCGTAATCGCCGGCGGTCACGCCGAAACAGTAGCCCAGACCGACTCCGGCCAGTCCGGCCTGCTGCGTGGCGTCCTCGAATTTGCCGTTGCCCAAGTTGCGCAAAAGACAGTTGTGAAAGGAGCGGTCGGTCTTCTCGACTTCCGGCAGCTTGGCGCCGTTGGTGAAGAAGACGTCCTGCCTGCCGTCGCCGTCGTAGTCGAAGATGGCCACGCCGCCGCACATGGGCTGGGGAAAGTACTTGCGGCCGGTGAAGTCGTTATTGGATTGGTAGCCAAAATCCGATTTGGGTGCGATGTCGATGAACCGAATGGATCCCGCTTCGTCCCCGTGCGCGGCGGTTTCGGATTGAGTGCGGAGGATCCCCATGAATGGGAACGCCAATACCGGAATGAGCAAAAGGCTCCATGTCAGGGTCCATCCCATGGGATGCATCGGAATCATGGTACGACAATCATCGGGGCCAGTCCCCGGCGCTCGGGAATCCGAATCATCACGGCTGCTGCCGCCAGATCCGGACCAGCTCCCACTCCACCCCTTCCCGGGCCAGGCCGAAGTTTCCCAGGATGATGTCGGTGTGGCCGTCCCCGTCGACGTCACCCAGCTCCAAGGTAATGTAGTCGCAAGGAATTCCGGCCAAGAAGCGGGGTTGGAAGGATCCTGGTTGGGTCTGCTCGTACCAGACCACTCCCGAGAGATTGAATTGACGGCGCCGCTCCTCGGTCAGATTGGGAAAATAGGAAGCGGCCACCAAGTCGAGATCGCCGTCCCCGTCGAGGTCTCCGGCTTCGGCACGGAGGGCGCCGTAATAGGCGTCCACCCAGTGATGGACAAAGGAGAGATCGCCGTTGTTCTCCAGCCAAGACAGCCCATGGTAGGGTCTCATCTCCGCCATGGCGTCCAACGTGTCTCCGTGGGTGAAGAGCACGTCCAAGTCCCCGTCTCGATCCAGATCGACCACCTCGAGTCCGCTTGAGCCCCAGTGCGGGTGAGGCGCGGTGAAAAGAGTTTTCTCTTCAAAGATTCCCGGTCCCCGGTTGAGGAAGGCGACCACCGCTTCATGTTCCTGCGACAGGAGGGCGATGAAGTCGGGCCGGCCGTCCTGGTTCAGGTCCACGATGGGAATGTGAATCGCCCCGGCCCGGTCATCCAATTCCACGGACCTGAAATCGCCGGCTCCGAGCTTCGAGGCCTCTTCCGGATCGGATCCGTTTTCCAAATAGTGGATGCCGCCCACTGTCCTCCAGCCGAACTCGGCGACGATGACGTCCAGGTCCTGATCCCCGTCGAAGTCTGCCGCCCGGACGTCGGCGACCCGGCCGATCCCGGTGAGCAGATGGTGAACCTCGAACTCTCGACTCCCGGTCCGCCGGAGCCAAACCACCGATCCCGTTCGCTGGTCGGTCGGCTTGGGCCATCCGAGATCCGCGATCAGCAGGTCGGTCCTGCCGTCCCGGTCCAGGTCAACGGCCTCGGCATGGCATGGATTGGTGAGTTTGGCGATGGGCTGGAGGTCCATCCGGCCGTCATCGGGATCCGTCCAGCTCACCCATCCCGAGATCATGTCGCTGACCACCAGTTCGGGGCCCTTCAGGTCCGAGAACAGTTCCAGAAGGCGGACGTTGGCCACCCCGGGCTGGAGACCCCGAACCTTCTCGCCCGACAGGAGCCGGCGGCTGAACCGGAGATCCGGTCCACCGCGCTTCTCCGTCCAAGGGGGCGTTTCCAATCGGGAAGGCGCCTTCGACTGGAAGTAGGAGGCCACTTGCAATGCGTCGAGTTCCCAGATGGGCTTGTTGTGAGATTGAAGGAGGGAGATGTTGGCCAGTCTGAACTTCCTCTGTATCAGGCCGGGCCACTCTTTTTTGGGCAGGATCTCCGGAGGCGTCCATTCGTGGCACTGGGTGCAGGCCTTCCGGATCTTTGCTTCCAAGACCTCTTCAGCCTTCGGCTGGAAGTTGGAGGCGTAGGCCTGCAGGGAGGGTTCGGGTGAGAGTGGGTTGGAGACGGGCCGGCCGGGCTCAAACAAGAGGACAGTCAGACACAGCACCGTGAGGCAGCCAACGGACCGACCTCGTGCCTTCATGTTCGAAATGGTATCACCGGGCCGACTTCCACCCGGGCGTAGCCTACGCCATCGAACTTCGGTGCAGTGGCCGTAGAATGAAAGAGTAGATTCTAAATTTAAATTAATCTGGACGGAACGCGTATCGGTTGTATTATTTTTGTCCTAGCCGAAATAAAGGGGACTATAACCAACATATGTTCGGTTTCTTCGGAGGCCTTTCCAGTATTCGCCTATTAAATATGAACATACAACTATATATTGCCGTAAAGTATTGACGTTATGTCGGTGATGTATCATAATCCCCACTATGCCCAGGAAACGTCGGGGCGGCCGCAACCGGCAGAGGAAGAGAAAACGAGTTCAAACGACCTCTGTGAAAAGGCGGACGAGGGGCCGCAAGACCGGCCCTCAATTTGCCCCGGAGAAACGGTCACCGGAGCGAAGCTCCAAGAGTCTCTACCTGGGACTGGCAGTCCTCGGCGCGGTTGTGGCAATCGGGGCACTCTATTTCTTCAAAGATCGAGGCGAGCCCTTTCCCGGCAGGGTCTGGTCACAGGAGTACACGATTCCTCCCACGAATCTTCCGCTGGGCGACGTCGAAAAGGCCTTGAGGAAAGTCCCGGAAGGGGCTGACGAATGGGATTCCGAAGAGGTGGACGTGGAGATCGAGAACAGGCTCCGGGAGTTCGCCAGTGTGCTCAAGGGTGAAGCGGGCGCCGAATCGTTTCCGCCCGGGCTTCTCAGCTCCGACTTCAAGGGGACACCGCTGGAGCCGGCCGCCACCCGGAAGGTCAAAGCTGAGGAGGGGTTGGAGATCTTCCGAGGCGAGCCGGACAGCGAGGAACGAGTCACGGCGGCGGCGTTTCCGTCAGAGATCGCAAAGTTATTGCGTGAAGCCGCACGGATAGACGACGTGAAATTCAAGGTGACGAGGATCGAATCGCCTCGGCTCCCGGGATCGACCGTCGTCAGCGACGTCAAATACACCATTCTGGGTCAGGACAAGGACGGCGAATCCTTGCAGTGGATGGGAGACTGGCAACTCGACTGGCAAAAGGACCACGTGGGCCAATGGAAGCTCTCACGGCTGAAAGCTCTGTCCACTTCGCAAGGACGGAGTGTCCGCAACGCCTTCATGGAGGTCACTCAGCGGGCGCTGGGGAAGAACGACTCCTACCGGCAACAGCTTCTGCTGGGAGTCGAGTATTGGCAGGGAATCCTCGACTATGTCGCCGGAATGGATATCTATGGTCACAACGGGGTCGCCATTGCCGATATCGACGCCGACGGCGACGAGGATTTCCATGTCTCCCAGCCGGCGGGCCTGCCCAATCTGCTGTTCCGCAACGAGGGAGACGGCACCTTTCTGGATGTCACCGAAAAGGCGGGAGTCGACGTCCTGGACAACACGGCGTCCAGTTTTTTTGCCGACACGGACAACGACGGGGACCCGGACCTGATCCTCATTGGAACCATCTCACTGCTGTTTCAAAACGATGGTTCCGGCCGGTTCAGCCTAGCCACTGATTCCGGGTTCGAGGCGATCGATGACACCGGCGGGAGCAAAGTGTCCGCCGCCGTGGCCGACTACGACCTGGACGGACATCCGGACATCTTTGTCTGCTCATACGCCTTTTGGCAGGGACAGGAGGAATTGGGCAATTATCCCTTTCCCTACCATGACGCCAACAACGGCGCCCCCAACATCCTCTTGCGGAACCAGGGGAACGGGTCGTTCCGCGACGTCACGAGGGCGTCCGGAATGGACCGGAACAATCTGCGTTACAGCTTTGCCGCGGCGTGGGGGGACTACAACGGCGACCGATATCCGGACCTGTACGTGGCCAACGACTTCGGCCGCAACAATCTCTATCGAAACAACGGTGACGGCACCTTCACCGACGTAGCCCGAGAGGCGGGGGTGGAAGATATCGGAGCGGGGATGAGCGCCGCTTGGGAGGACTACGACAACGACGGCCGCTTGGACCTCTACGTGGGAAACATGTGGTCGTCGGCCGGTCAGCGGATCACTTCACTGCAGCAGTTTCAGACCCAGCGGCCGCAAGAGGAGATCCGGAGCTATCGACGCCATGCCAAGGGCAACTCATTGTTCGCGAATCGGGGCGACGGGACTTTCGAGGAAGTCGGCGCACAGGCGGAAGTCGAGTTGGGCCGGTGGGCCTGGAGCAGCGATTTCTTCGACTTCGACAATGACGGCCACGAAGACCTGTACGTGGTGAACGGCTTTATCACCAACGAAGACACGAAGGACCTCTGAAGCTTCCTCTGGCGGCAGGTCGTGTCGCAATCGCCATCGCAGGATGCCGTCGCTTCCGCCCCGTCCGGAGCGCGGATCGGCTCCGAATACCGGAACGGGTGGGATGCGGTGAACCTGTTGATCCGGCAGGGTGGATCCCTGAGTGCGCGCGAGACCAACAACTTCTACATCAACTGCGGCGACGGAACCTTTGCCGACGCCTCGGGCATCACGGGACTGGACTTCCCCGAGGACGGACGAGCCTTCGCCGTCGGCGATCTCGACCAGGACGGCGACCTGGATCTCATTCTAAAGAATCGGAATTCGCCGCAACTCCGGCTGTTGCGGAACCAGGCCGGGAGCGGCTACAATGCGGTCAGTTTCGATCTCAGGGGCACACGCAGCAACCGGGACGCCGTCGGAGCGAAAATCACCATCGAGACCGGTGCGGGCTCCAGGTCGAAATTCGTCAAGATCGGATCGGGCTTCCTGTCCCAGAGCTCTCGCCGGGTCTGGTTCGGCCTGGGGAACCAAGAAGGGATCCGGCGGGTCAGGATCGATTGGCCCAGCGGGGAAGTCCAGACGTTTCATGATCTTGCGGCCAACCACCGGATCGTGATCGTAGAGGGTGTGGACAGGACGGAGACCATACCCTTTCGATCTTCCCAGCAGGAGGACGACAGGCCGGGCGACGCGAGGGAAGCGCCTTCCGGAGATCCTCCGCTATACAGTGGAACCTGGTTGTTGGAGAAGCTTGCCGCGCCCAAGTTCCGTTTGCCCAGCGTGAATGGAAGGCACCATGGCCTGGGCATGTACCGGGGCCGCCGGGTGTTGTTGAACTTCTGGGCGACCTGGTGCCCGCCGTGCCGGGAAGAGCTGCGCGACCTGCGATCGCATCAGGAGGATCTGACGGACCTGGGCGCCGCGATTCTGGCGATCTCCGTCGACGATCCCGCGGACCGCGCAAAGGTCAGAGAGTACGCTCGGCAGGAGGAGCTTCCGTTCCCCGTACTGCTTGCCGACGAGGATGTCATCACTGCGTACAACTTGGTCAATCGCTTCCTGTTCGACAAGATACGCGACCTGGCCGTACCCACCTCCATGCTTCTCGATCGGGACGGGAACATCGTCAAGATCTACCGCGGGAGAGTTCCCGCCCGGCAGATCATCCGGGACATTCAAAGTACCCCTCGATCTGAAGAAGAGCTGGTCCGGGCCGCCTTTCCCTTTCGCGGGCAATCCTACGGCATGGAATTCGCCCGGGACTACACCGTGATTGCGGACGCATTCCGAAGGGCGGGACTCAACGACCAGGCGGCGGATTACTACCAGCACCAGCTCCTGGAGCAGGGCCACGACACGCCCCAATCGTGGAACAGCCTTGGGCTCCTCTATGAACGTGAGGGGAAGTCGGACCAGGCTCGTGAGGCCTACGAGAAAGCCCTCCGTCTGAATCCCGACTATGCGGACAGCCACAACAATCTCGGCGCGATGCACTTGAGGGCGGGGGAAATCGACAAGGCCGTAGACAGCTACCGCACTGCCGCCCGACTGGCTCCCTGGTCAGCCGATGTCCGGAACAATCTCGGTCATGCGCTGCTGGAAAAAGGTCTGCATGCTGAAGCCGTCCGTGCGTACCAGCGGGCCCATGAGATCGACAGTCAGGCTCCTCAGCCGCTGGTCAACCTCGGCAACGCCTATCTCCAGACGAAGCGATTTCAAGAGGCGATCTCAGCATACGGCAAGGTCCTTCAGATGCGGCCGGATTCCGCAGACGTCCACCACAACTTGGGTTTCGCGTATCTGGAGTCAGGCCGACTCGACGACGCTTTGGCATCGTTCGACAGTGCGCTTCAACTGCGGCCGCAGTATGCGAGCGCTCATAACAACAAGGGGACGGTCTTCTTGCGAAAGGGCAGGTTTGAAGAGGCGGGACGCTCGTTTGAGGAGGCGATCCAGGCCGACTCCGAGTTCAGGCCCGCCTACATCAACCTGTCCATGACGCATCTGCGAACGAACGAATTAGAGAAGGCCGAGGACGTGCTCCGCCGACTGCTCAAGGTGAATCCGGACGATCCGATGGCGCTGGACCTGTTGGCACAGATCGAGCAAGTGAAGTCGTCGGCGCCGTAGAAAGGAACCCGGCGGAGCCGGTCAAATCCTGTGGACTCTTCCAATCTCGCGGGCTAACGCGATTCGTCGCGAGTCTCGAACTCGGCCGGCATGGTGATCTCCAGGACCTGCCAGTCGTCGGAGAATTCCAGCACCTGATGTTTGATCCCGGGGGGCTGGTACCAGGCGTCGCCCGCCTCCACGCGGATCTCGCCGATGTCTTCGAAGTAGAGTAGCGCCCAGCCCTGGATCAGATAGACCATCTGGAATTCCAGATCGTGGGAATGGTAGTCCATGGGGCCCCCGCAGGGTTGCTCGGCACGAATGACGTGTGCCAGCACCCGGCCTTCGGTGGCCTCCTTGATCCCCAGGTCCCGGTAGGCGAAATAAGGCCGCAGGTCCCTGCCCCACCGGGCATCCTTGGCATGCGCCGCAAATGATTGGGTCCGCTTGTCGGTCATGGAACAACTCCTTTTTCGGTATCGTCAGCCGATTCTACGAGGCGCCGATGCTGGCTGCAAGTTCCCAAGTTCTTGAAATACAGTGACTTCTATTGCTCCAGCGGGCTCCGTTTAAGGCGCGCGTGGGGTCCCTTACGAGCGCGGGACCACTCGTTCCGCACGGCCGCCGGCCGCCGACCGGTAGGCAGCCTCCAGCAGCTCGATGGTGCGCGCGGAGATCTCTCCCGGCGACCAGTTCTCCCGGCTCCGGCCGAGGATCAGATCGATGTACCGATTCGGCGGGCCGTCGCAGGCGTAATCCCCTTCACCCAGCTCGACCTCCAGCTCGAAGTTGTCGCCGTCGTCGCGATGGATGGTGAGGTGCTCATGAAACAGATCGAGACTCAACTCTCCCTCGCTGCCGTAGATGCGAATGTCCATCTCATGCTTGGGCTTGGTGGAGGGCTGCGTTCCGGCGGCGGAAATGGTCGCAATGGAGCCGTTGTCGAACTTGGCCACGATGGCATCGTACATCTCGACTGGCGCGCCCGCTCCGCTCATATAGGCGAACACCTCGCTGCCGCGCAGGCCGGTGAGCCAGAACAGGAGCGCCACGCTGTGAGAAAGCTGGGAATATCCTTGTCCGCCGCCGGCGAGATCGGGATCGCTGTAGAAGGTTTCGGGGTCGGGGATGTCGTCCATTGGATAGGGCCATTTGTGTCCCATGTAGAGCGCCCGGAGGGCTGAGCCCATATGGCACACGATGTACTCGACTTCGCCGACCGCGCCCTGATCCATCTTCTCCTTGGCGGCGGCGACCATGCGAATGTAGTGCCAACCCGTGGGAATGGAGAGCACCAACCCGCGCGCGTCTGCCGTCTCCACCAGGTCCCAGGCCTCGGCGGCCCGCAACGCCATGGGCTTCTCCACCAGGACGTGACGGCCCGACTTGAGGCTGGCTTTGGATTGCTCGTAGTGGAATCCGTGAGGAGAGGCGATCACCACCGCGTCGATGGGCTGTTCCAGCAGTTCGCGGTAATCGGCCGTGGCGTAGGGGAAGCCGAACTGTCTCACCGCCAGCTCCCGTGATTCCTTCGTAGGCGTGGCGACCCCCGCCAACACCACGTCATCGTGGGCTTGCAATACCGGCATGTGATTGGTCTGCGCCCAGTTTCCCGCGCCGATGAAACCCACTCGGACCTTTTGACTCGTCGTTGATGTCATAATTCTATTGCCTCTAGGAGGGGGGAAATTCCTGTCCCCCATTCTTCATTCCCAATCATTCACGGTCGTCTTGCCAACGACCCTCTCCAGCGGTCGGTGACAAGAAGGTCGCCGCTCCCATTCTCACCGTGGCTCCCGGCGGAGCACGACCGGCCGGAGTCCCGGAATCTCCTGCTGCGCCGGGAAATACGGGCCCTGGAGCTCCGTGAACCGAATGTGGCGCAAGACTGCCGGGGTCGGCCCCGGAGTATCCAGCACCAGTGCTTCCGTAAACTTCCCCTCATACCCGACGCGGTAGTTCATGGGATTCTTGACCACGATGAACTTGGCGTTCCGCGTGTCCATGCCCACGGACCGGTATTGTTCGTCTGCCCAATCATACGTGGGATAGGTGCAGATCAGCACTTCGACCGAGCCGATCCGGAGCCGTACCGAAGGACCCATGTCGGCGACTTGGCCTCCCCAAATGCCGCCCGAGTAGGCGAACTTTCCATCAGTCAGCTTCTCGATCCGCCCGGTCACGGACATGGACCGGCCCCAGCGCGGATCCACCCTGTGACCCAGAGTCAGTCGGATCTCGGAACCCTCCGTCTCCTGATGGCATTTCGCCGCGGCTTCCGGATCCACCACGGGAACCAGGGCAGGAACGGAAACGGGGTTCTCCAAGAGCGCCCGCAAGGTAGCCACGCTGTCCCCGGCGGCGCCACCCCCGACGGAATCCGCGGTCTCCAGCAGCAGGACGGGGCCACCCTCCATCTCCAGTCCACGGACGATCGCCTCCCGCGGACTCCAGACTTGGGGTTCCAGGTCGAACCTTCGCTCCCAGTACATCTCGGCGACCTGCGTCGACAACTCGACGGCAGCGGTGATGTCGCCGTCGGTGATGACCAGGCCGCCGCCCCCCATGCCGGGATGATCGAGATACGGCTGGACCAGGAAGGTGCTCGTCGACAGCACGTCGGGCCGCTGCTCCATGGCCTTGGCGAAGCGCATCACGTCGGCAAAGGGCGCCGAACCTTCGGTAGAACCCATGATCCCACCCACGATGACCGGCACCTTGGCCATGGCCATGGCCGGCCGAACCTTCCCGTCGAGGATGTCGAGCAGCATCCCAACGCCGCGGACTCCTGTGGTGTACGTGTCGCGGTGGGGATAGGTCTCCCAGGCCAGCAAAGCGTCGGTGCATTCGACCATCCTCTCGCTGACGTGGGCGTGCAGATCGAGCGTCCCGACGATGGGGATCTCGGCTCCCACCTCGTTACGCACGGATTCCACCAGATCCCCTTCAAGGTCGCCGATCTCTTCGACCGCGGCGCCACCGTGCAAGGGGAGCAGCACTCCGTCCACCGGTTTGGAATCCCGCAACCTCTGTAGAAGCGCCGTCTTCAGCGTGAGGTAGCAGTCCCGGCTCAGGATGCCCCCCGGGACGGCGGTGGCCACCAGCAGCGGCACAATGTCCGCGCCACGATCCCTCAGACTGGCCAGCATTCCACCGACGACGCCGTCCGTTGACTCCAGGACCTGCGATCCCCGGCGCAGCTCCATCCGTTCGAAGCAGGCCAAGTCGGTGAACGTCCCGACCAAGTGATTGGACTCCGTAAAAATCGTGCCGACGGCAATTCGATGCGGTCTGCTCATTGTTCGGGATGCGCCTCGCGGTACCCTTTCCAAATTCCCCGCAACGGATGGTCGCGTTGCCGCGAGGACAGAGGCTCCTGCTTGATCGACGAGGTCAGCAACGACCGCAGCTTCGCCAAGTCCTTACCTCTTCGCACATCGAGTATGAACTGCGACGAACGAACCGCAGTCAACAAGTCAGATGTTGAGGTCTTGGAATAGCTCCTTGGTACTGTCGAAGCGTTGGCCCTTGCCGTCGTCCAATTCCTTCATGGCCTTGACGGTCGCGGCATTGGGGACCTGGATGGCGAAGGGCAGTCGCTTCTCGTCCGCCACGCGCAACAACAGCAGGCGAATCGCATCGGAGACGATCAAGCCCATGGCCCGTAGCGCCTCGGTCGCACGTGACTTGGTGTTGCTGTCGATTCGAGCGCGTACAACGGTATCTGGACTCATCTTCGATTTCCTTCTATAGAGTAGCTTCCATGTAACTACGGGAAGCTGTTCCTGTTCAAGAAGGAATCCGGCGAACGTAATGCAGCGCGCGCGGGCGTGCGCGTGCTTGGGAACGGAACCGTCGCCTTCTAACCCGCCTGATATAGTCGGAATTTCAAGGTTGTTCCGAAAATTCGGCAAGGAGCTTCCTCGTGACTGTTGTTGTGATCATTTCAGCCAACATCGAATGGAATGCCGTCGTGAGGATTCTCCCGGAAGTCACCCCCCAGTCATCTCCTTATGGAGAATGGTTTGAGACGGATCTTGACCCTGAAGATGAACGGCAGTCCGTCATCTTTTTTCACGGAGGATGGGGGAAGATTTCAGCGGCGGCATCAGCGCAATACGCGATTGACCGATGGTCTCCGAATCTGATCGTGAATCTGGGCACTTGTGGCGGATTCGAGGGAGAGGTCGAAAGGGATACGGTCGTGCTGGTCGAGCGGACGGTGGTCTACGACATTGTCGAGCAGATGGTGGATGCCGAGGAAGCCATCCGGGACTACTCGACGGAGATCGATCTCTCGTGGCTGAGTGAGCCGTATCCGCATCCTGTGTTGAGAACCGCTCTTGTATCCGCAGACCGGGATCTCAGGCCGCAGGACATTCCAGACTTGAAGTCCAAATACGGTGCAGTGGCAGGAGATTGGGAATCGGGCGCAATCGCCTGGGTGGCCAACCGGAACCAGGTCCCATGTCTCATTTTGCGTGGGGTCACGGATCTCGTGGGTGATGGAGGCGGCGAAGCTTACGCGGGAATGGTGCAGATCTATGTAGCAAATACGGAGCGGGTCATGAACGATCTGATTCTGCAACTTCCCGACTGGGTAGCGAGAACGTGACGGTCCCCGTCCGGCCTGCAATTCTTCGCTGGGCAGTTGCAGCGGATGTGCACGTGGCGCATCTTCTCCAAATGGCGGTAGAATAGGGCCAACAAGATGAAACAGGCGACATCGCCAATTCGTTTCCTGGCCTTGGCACTCTCCTTCCTGGTATTCCCCACGTATGCGTCCGCCCAATCCCAGGAAGAGAAGGTCGATCCCTTCGAAAAGTGGTTGAAGGAGGATGTCCTCTACATCATCGCGGACGAGGAGAAGAGCACCTTCCAAAGTCTGACGACTGCCGTCGAGAAGGAGAACTTCATCGAACAATTCTGGCGGCGGAGGGATCCTGACCGCTCAACGAGGGAAAACGAGTTCAAGGAAGAGCACTACCGGCGCATCGCGTTTGCCAACGATCATTTCCACTATGCCGGCGTTTCCGGATGGAGGACGGACCGGGGCCGCATCTACATCATTTTCGGAGAGCCGCAGAGCCGTGAGCGGTATACATCAGGCGCCATGTATTTTCGGCCCTTGTCCGAGGGCGGAGGGCGGACTCGAACCTTTCCCTATGAGAGATGGCATTACAATCACATGCCGGGAATCGGCCAGGGAGTCGATCTGGAGTTCGTGGACCGGTCCCAGACCGGCGACTTCCAGTTGGCCCTGCGTCCCGAGGAAAAGGACGCCCTGATGAATGTGCCGGCGGGCGGGTGGACGTTCTACGAAATGATCGGTGCGGAGACCCGGCCCGGGCGGGTCATCGCCAGGGATCTGATGCGAACTTCGGGGTTCGAGGGGGAAGGACATCACCGCACGTCATCGAATCCCTTCCTGATGTTGGAAACCTATTTCCAAGCCCAACGGCCTCCCGAGATCAAGTTCGAGGATCTCCGGGCCGCGGTAGTGACGCGGATCACCTACGACGAGCTGGCCTTGCAAGTGACCGATTCCTACCAGGTGCTGAACCCGAAGACCTTCCTGGTGCCGATCACCGTCGTGGTTCCGGGGGCGCAGTTGACCTATGAGGATCTGGCTGACGGAACCCGCCGCGCCACGGTCGAGCTGTACGGTTCCATCACCGCACTGGGTGGCCGGGTGGTTCATGAGTTCGAGGAATCGATCTACCGGGATCTTCGTAGCGAACGGGAACGCGCTGCCCGTGACGTCTATTTCCAGAAAAAGCTCCCTCTTCATCCGGGGCTCTACAAGCTCAACGTCATTGTCCGCGATCAACAGAGCGGCCGCATGGGAGCGATCCAGCGGCGGCTGGGTCTTCCCATGAAGGTTCCCAGCGAACTGAATCTTTCCTCGGTGACCTTGGCCGAATACATCGTCCCGGCGCAGGGGGAAACGGTGACCGAGCCCTTCGTCACCCCGCTCGGCTGGAAAGTCTACCCTTCGATGGACGGAGAGTTTCAGCCCGAAGATCCGCTGGGAACCTATTTCGAGATCTACGGTTACGCCGTCGACGGCGCCAGCCAGGCTCCGGATCTGGGCATCCATACCAGGGTCTGGGATCGGAAAGGAAAGGCGATCCTGAACTCTCCCGGGCAGAATCAGATCGTTCCCTACGCCGACCGGGTGCTGGTCGCTCAGGTGTTCGACCTCAAGTCGCTGGAACCGGGGGATTACCGGTTGGAGATCAAGGTCGAGGATCGAATCGGCGGAGCGGACGTGGCCGGGGAGGCCCTCTTTCAGGTCAAGGCTCAAGAATAGAGATCAAATCTCCCGGATTATGGCCGGCAATTCGAGGGCACCGGCATCAATCCATGTGGAAGACCTCTTCCCAGGGCTCTGACTGCTGGGCTTGGATGCCGCAATCGAAATAATCCGACATGTACGCGTTCCAGCGTTTGACGACGTCTTTCTCCGACAGTTTCCATACGGCTGCCGCGTAATCCTCAGTTTCGAGGTAGATGATCACAGCGTTGCCTCGGACGAAACAACTGTGATTCCTGATTCCCGCTCTGGATCCCGCCTCGATCAAATCAGGCCAGACGTGCTGGTGGGCCTCCTTGTAGGCCTGGACCATGTCCGGCTTCAATCTCATTATGTAGACGATACGTTCCATCATTCCTTGTCCTGGTTCGCATTTTTCACCGGGTCGTCTGGTTCACGGTGGCATTGATTTTAGCTTCAATCACTCCGCGAAAATACCAGGAGGCGACTGATGACAGGATCGATTTCGTCATATACTTGGCAATCCGGCGAACCGGTTCGCCCCTCATCTTCAGGTCCGAAGGGAGATTCAAATCATGTCGTCAACACTTTACGCAGGCGTTGCCCGCCGCGTGATCAACCCAAAGATCGGCACGGCCATGGGAGGCCTGAGGCTGTTCTCGAGTCCGATCCAAGCCATCGAGAGCGACTTGACGGCAACCGTACTGGTGCTGTCGAACCAGACCACCAAGGTGGCCGTCGCCGCCCTCGACCTTGCCGTATTCTCCCCGGCCGAGGGCCTCGCCATGCGCGAGAACATGGGAAACGCTATCGGCGTCCCCGCCACCAACGTCATGCTGAACCTGAGCCACAACCACAGTTCACCCTGTCTGCCCAATTGGGTTCCCGACACCGAAGAACAGACCCGCCTCAAGACCCGTTACCGGGACAACCTGAACGATTGGCTCGTAGAGGCGGTTCAAGAGGCCGATTCCCGTCTCCAACCCGCACGCATCGGCGCCGACTGGGGAGAGAGCGACATCGGAATATACCGCCGTGAGACCGGAGCCGACGGCCGGGATGTCCTGGGAGAAATGCCGGATCACCCCATCGATCCGGCCGTGGGCGTGGTCCGGGTCGACGACCTGGACGGCAACCCCATCGCGGTCCTGTTCAGCTACGGTTGCCATCCGGTCACCGTGGGACCGCGTTCCATGGTGGCCTCGGCCGATTTTCCCGGTCCGGCACGAGAGGTGCTCGAGAAATGCCTGGGTGGGACGGCGATTTTCCTGCAAGCGTGCGGCGGCAACATCAATCCCCGCCCCGGCATCGGTTACGAGGTGGATTGCCGGGACGTGAAGGGGCGAATCGGGATGGCGCTGGGAAGCGAAGCCCTGCGGGTCGCCGCCGGCATCCGCACTCATCTGGAGCCAGGAGATCGGATCCCGCTCGGAAACATCCCCAACATCCTGTTCCGGCCCTGGCAGTCTGTCGAAGGGGACACCTGCACCTACCTGGGAGCCGCTGAAGAGACCATCGGGCTTGAGTTCGAAAACCTTCCTCCCCGCGATGAGGCTCGCCGGATCCGCGACCAGTGGAGCGCCGAGCTGGAGCGGCGAAAAACCGGCAATGCTCGGCAGTGGGAGATTCGTGTCGCGGCCCGGTTTGCCGAGTGGTCCGAAAACCTGCTTGCGGCCGCCGAAGCGGACCATCCGACGCTGGACCTGGAAGCACAGGCCATCCGGGTCAACGACATCGTGCTTTTGGGCATGAACATGGAAATCTTCTTCGAGACCGGGCTGGCCATCAAGGCGCGGTCGCCACTGAAGCACACCCTCCCGTTGGGTTACACCAACAGCTCCATCAGCTACCTGCCCCGCGAAGTGGACTATCCCGAGGGCGGTTGGCAATTGGGTGAGATCTACCACGTGCCGGATCTGCTCTTCCAATCCTATGGCGTGCCGGTCGCGCCGCGGCCCGATGCCGAGGAGATCGTCGTCGATAGAGTGTCGGCGCTGATTCGGAAGCTGGTGTAGCGCCCTATCCGGAAGAGCTCAGGTAGTCCATCCGGCCCCCGTCGACGGTCAGAATCTGCCCGGTCACGAAACGGGCTTCGGAGGAGGCGAGGTAGGCTACGGCGGCGGCGATGTCGTCGGGTTCACCGACCCGTCCCAGCACGCTGCGTCCGGCGAACTCTTCAATGACCCGCTCCAATTCGTCGGGCGGGGTTAGCTGCACGACCAGGTCGGTACGGACCAGGCCGGGGGCCACGGAATTGACGTTGATGTTGTCGGGGCCCAGTTCCAGGGCGAAGCGTTTGGTCAGGTTCATGACGGCCGCTTTGGTCGCACTGTAAAAGGTCCTCAGTGGGGAGATGTTGCCAAAGCCGGCGATGGAGGCGATGTTGACGATGGAGCCGGAACGCCGTTTCCGCATCTGCGGCAGGACCGCCCGGGTGCAGTTGATGATTCCCCGGACATTGACTCCCCACATGGCATCCAGGTCCCGCTCCAGGTTCGCGTCGGAGGCATACGACGTCAGGTCACTGTCGAGCACGATGGCGGCGTTGTTGACCAGGACGTCGATGCGGGAAAACCTCTCCAGAATCCGGTCGACCATGGCCTGGACGGCGGCGCGATCGGAGACGTCCGCTTGCACTGCCTCGGCCTCCGTTCCCAATTGGTGCACTTGCTCGACGGTCTCGGCGGCGGCCGGCTCGTTGCTCACGAAGTTGATCCCGACCCGGGCGCCTTCCTGAGCCAGGCGTAGGGACACGGCCCGGCCGATCCCTCGCGACCCTCCGGTCACGAGAGCCACCTTTCCCCGGAATCTCCGACCTGGATTGCCGCTGTCGGTTCGCGTCGTCATCGGGCTACTCTCCGGTAGACTATCAGTCCCGCTTGCCGCCATCAAAATGGGGGATCGAATCCCGCCCAATGAGCCACGTTGGGGAAGACATGTCTTGCCTGGATAGTCTAGAATTGTTCCTGGTTGGCTCGCTCTCGGCCCGGGAGGGAGTGGCCTCCTGTCAAGGTCCGAGACCCGAATCGCGGGGGAGTCCCAAGTTCAAGGGAGACAGCCCTTTGTCCTCTGTCAGACGTCGACTCGCAGTCCTGATCCTCCTGCCGGTGATCGCCACTGGGATCTTGAACGGGAACGACAAGGGCGTTCGCCTTCCCCACCTGGAAGCCATGCGTCCCATTGGGGGGCAGGCCGGCTCCCAGGTCGAGGTCGCACTTCTGGGGGACATGCTCTCCAACGCCGAATCGGTCGAGTTCGATTGCGACGACCTCGACTTCACCTTGACCAAGGCAACGGCGGAACGAATCGAGGGAACGATCCGAATCTCGAAGCATGCCCCGCTGGGACAACACATCTTGAGGGCCAAGACCAAGGACGGCTACACCACCGCCCTCTGGTTCACGGTGGGGCAATTCGAACCGGTTCCCGAACAGGAGCCCAACGAGACCCTCGCCGGCGCTCAGGCCATCTCTCCACCCTGTGAGATCTACGGGACCATGGAGAAGAAAGAGCGCGATTTCTATGCTATCAAGGCGAAGAAGGGGGACCGTTGGATCTTCGAAGTTCGGAGCATCCAGTTCGGATCCATGTTCGAAAGCTATCTCAATCTGCGAGACGAAACCGGGAGAGAACTGGTCTTCAACGACGATCGCGCCGATTTCGATGTGAACTCGCTGATCGATCACACGTTCGAGAAAGACGGCACCCATTTCATCGAGGTCGATTCTTTCCGGGGCGTTCGGGGGTGGGGTTTCACCAAGAACAACGGATACGTCCTGCGTGTCTCCCGGGTCCCCCTGATCGACCACGTCTCGCCTCTGGGAGGCCGCGCGGGCAGCCGGGTCACCGTCCGGTTTTCGGGTCGGGGCTTGCAGCAGGTGGAACAGGTCTACTTGTCACCCACGCGCCGGGGGGAGCATGTCACCCTGACGATTCCCTGGACCATGGACGTCCGATTCGCCGACGATTATTCCACCGCGTCGGAAATCCCCAGGGTGGAGGGGAAGATCCTGCGTCGAGCATCCGAAGCCATGGAGGTCGAGTTCGACCTGCCGGTGAAACCGCTGGGCACCTGGTCGCTCTTTGTGAAGGACAAGAGTGGGATCGCGGATCCCAAGTATTTTGAGGTCACCCAGGCAGAGGAGGTCGCGGAAACCGAGTCCAATGACCGGCACGACGAACCGCAGGAATTGCCTTTTTCGGCCGGCAAGAACCTGGTGGTCAACGGCAGGCTTGAGCGGCGAGAGGTTACGGAGCTGAGTCAGGACAAGGATTTCTATGCCCTCGACGCCAAGCAGGGCGTGTCGCTACGGATTCACACCAACGCCTACCAGCTCCTGTCGCCGAGTATCGACACCGTCGTCAGCCTGTTCGATACGGACGGAAAACTGTTGGCGGAGAGTGACGATCTGACGCACGGCCGTGGGTTCTACACGGGAAGTGTCGACAGCAACCTGTATTACATCCCCGAACGGGATCAGAAGCTCGTCATCTCCGTATCGGACCGGGTCGGCCGAGGCGGTCCCGGGTATGACTACCGTCTCCATGTCAAGTCGGAGGAGCCGGGGTTTCTCCTCATCGTCTCCCCGCAGTTCGGACTACAATCGATCTCCCTGTCCAACTTCACCGTGGAGCAGGGGGGAGAGAGCAACATGGTGGTGGGCATGATCCGGATGCCCCCCCAAATTCATTCCGACGATCCAGCTCCCGCCGCCCTGGCCCCGCCTCCCGGGGCCGTGATGAAAGGGGAGGTTCGGGTCTGGGTCGAGGGGCTTCCGCCGGGGGTGACCGCCGAGGAGCATCTGTTTCGCGCCGATGAGATCGTCGAGCCGGGCGGGGATGGAGCCACCTTCATGGTGCCGGAACGGCTGCTCACGATTCGCGCCGGTGACGCGGTGCCGCCTGGAACTTACCCCTTTCGTGTTTTGGGCGAAGTCGTTGGAAATGAAGGGGTCACCGCAGTCGGCAGAGCCATGGACTCCATGGGCGGCATCACCGAGCTCTACAATTTTCCGGGCCGGCCCGTCGCCGAAACGGCTCTCACCGTCATCGAGCCGGGTGCGGTGACCGTTGAACTGGATGCGAAAGAGGACAAAGTTGTGGTGATGCAGGGAGAGACCTCCCTGGTCGGGATCAAGAACCGGCTCCCCGTCGGGGCGGGCGATAAACCGAGCGTCTGGCTGACGAACGCCCCTGAAGGTGTTTCGGCGCATCTGGATTCGGACCCGGAAGGGAACCTGCTGGTGGGCTTCCGGGCGGCCGAGGAGACGGGGATCGAATCCACCGAGAATGTCTACGTTGAATTCGACGTCGGCAGGCGTGTCGTCTCGAGCCACCGCTTTACCGTCCAGGTCGTTGCGAGGGAGCATATGCCGTGACCCTCAAACTCCGAACCGCCAAGATGACAGTCGCTGGGAGGGGGGACATTCCTGTCCCCCTCTTCATCGCCGACCCGGAATCGGGGTTTGCAAGCCCCCACTCCCACGCGGGACCGCAGCCGGTGGGGGGACTTTTCGGGCACCTGGGAATCCTGGTGCCGATCCTGCTTCTGTTCTGGCTGATCTGGTTTCCGGGTCAAGTGCTGGCTTTGTCGAGCGCAGCGGCGGAGACTCGGAGTGAGACGGCGAAGCAGATTGCCGAAACCTCGAACGTTCCACAAGGTGCGGACCCTTCGGACACCAGAGTCCCCGCTGACCCGACAGCCGGTCTGAAGCGAATAGTCCTGGAACCGGCGGAACTCGTTCTGGCCCATCCCGGCGCGACCCAGCGATTGGTGGTCACGGGTTACTACGCCGACGGGACTTCCCACGACGTGAGCCTCTTCTGCCGCTACGTCTCATCCTCTCCTCAAGTCGTCTCGGTCAGTTCCGATGGAGTGCTCCGGGCTCTGACGCCGGGACGCGCCGAAGTCGAAGCCTGGCTGGGGAAGGCTCGCTCCGGCCTCCAGGCACGCGTCTCCGATCAGGTCACCGAGGTGAGCATCAACTTCAGTCAGGACCTGCTGTCCATCTTTACTCAAAGGTCCTGCAACACTCCCACCTGCCACGGCGCAATCACCGGGCAGGCCGGCTTCAAGCTCTCGCTGTTCGGTTACGATCCCCAAGCCGATTACGGGATGATCGTCGAAGCGGACGACGGCCGCCGGGTCGATCTGGAACACCCGGAAAAGAGCCTGCTTCTGATGAAGCCGACATTCAGCGTGCCCCACGGTGGTGGCAAACGGCTGACCCTGGACTCGGCCGAATATGGCACGATCGCCACTTGGCTGAAGCAGGGAGGCCGTTACAACTCGGACGGACCTCGGGTGACCGACATCGCCATCTATCCCCGGGAGCGGATCCTGCTCGGTTTGGGGACCACCCAGCGCTGGGTGGTATTGGGGCGCCTGTCCGACGGGACCACGCGGGACATGACCGGGGAAGTCAAGTATCAGGTGGGAGACGACAACGTCGTCCAGGTGACGCCGGAGGGTGAGTCGAAGGCGGTCGGGCGCGGACAGACTCACGTGATGGTCCGGGCCATGGGCCGGGTCGCGGTGGCGAGGGTTGGCGTTTTGGATGAGCCCCCCATGGCGGACTATCCTCCCCTGGCCGCTCACAACTTCGTCGACGAGGCCATGATCCGGCAGTGGAAAGAGTTGAATCTGGTCCCGTCGGAGATCAGCAGCGACGAGGAATTTCTGAGGCGGGTCTACCTGGATGTGATCGGGTTGCTGCCGACGGTGGAAGAGAGTGAGCGCTTCCTGGCGGACCCCCGAGCCGACAAGAGGGCGGCCCTGATCGACGAACTGTTGGACCGGGACGAGTACGCCATCTACTGGACGACCAAGCTCGGAGACAGTTTCCGCGTCCACCAGACAAACATTCCCAGTCGCGCGCAGGGATTATTCAAGAGATTCATCCGGACCTTTCTCAGGGAAGACCGCCCCTACGATGAGTTCGTTCAGGAGATACTGACCAGCACCGGAGACCAGACCAGGAATCCTGCAGCCATGTTCTGGTCCCCCATGTCCAACACCGTTCTGGACATCACCAATGTCAATCAGGTGACGACCACGGTCAGCCGCCTCTTCCTGGGTATCCGGATGGAGTGCGTGGAATGCCACAACCATCCCCTGGAGAATCTGACCCAGGACAACTTCTTCGACTTGAGTGCGTTTTTCGGACAGTTGCGCCAGAAACGGGGATACGAGACCTACCGCCGAGTCTGGTGGCTGGACCCGAAGTCCCATTTTGTGCACCCGCGGACCAAAAAGCCGGTGCAGCCCAGAATCCCCTTCGACCCCGATTTTCCGGTGAGGGCCAACGGGGACCACCGTAAGGACTTGGCGGCGTGGATCACCTCACCCGGGAATCCCTTTTTCGCCCGGTCCATCGTCAACCGCATCTGGAGGGAGTATTTCAACCTGGGAATCGTGGAGCCCTACGACGATTTCCGAACCACCAACCCTCCCTCCAACGAGGCCCTGCTGGACGGATTGGCCAGGCATCTGATCGACAATGGATTTCGTCTGAAGCCGGTGCACCGGGCAATCCTCAACTCCACCACCTACCAGCGGACGTCCTCGCCCAATCCCCTGAACAAGGTGGATGACCCTCACTTGTTCACCCGCTACAACATTCGGATTCTTCCCGCCGAGGCCATGCTTGATGCATTGTCGCAAGTCGCCGGAGTCGAACACTCCTTCCAAGTCAGTCCCAAGGGAACCCGGGCCCAGGAGGTCATCTACTCCGACTACGCGGGTTATTTCCTGAGTATTTTCGGTTACCCGGAACGCTTGAGCTTGGAGGAGCGGCCCAAGGAACCCACGCTGAGCCAGGCCCTCCACATGAGATTCGGCGACACGGTCATGGACAAGGTCCAATCGGATCAGAATGTAGTGGCCAAGTTGCTCGAGTCCGGTAACTCCGATCGCGAGATCTACGATCATGTCTTCATGAGCGCCTACAGCCGCAGGGCGACGGATCACGAGTGGGATCTCGCCTCCAACTATCTCGCCAGCATGGATTCGCAGGGCGTGGAACGGAAGCAGATTCTTGATGACCTGCTTTGGACCGTGATAAACTCCCAAGAATTCCTAGTCAATCATTAGGGATCACTACACCATGAAAATCTATCCTGCAGAGTTGTCCTGCAGTCCGTCCCGAAGGGACTTCATCCGCATCGGCATGGCGAGTCTGGGAGGCTTGAGTCTCGCCAGCCTGCTGCGGCAGCAGAGCGCATTGGGATCGAACAAGAGAGATCTCAACTGCATCGTGCTGTTCCAAGCGGGCGGCAACAGTCAGGTCGACACCTGGGATCCCAAGCCGGACGCCGAGGCGGAGATTCGAGGCTATTTCAAGGCGATTCCGACCGTGATCCCGGGGATCCATTTCACCGAGTTGTTGCCCGAGTCGGCGAAGCGGCTCGACAAGTACGCGGTGATCCGGTCCATGTACTCGGACGATGCGGTCCACGAGAGCGCCCAGCAATACGTGATCAGCGGCACCAAGCGTAGAAATGACCTGGTTCATCCCGCTCTGGGTTCGGTCCTGGCTCATGAGTGGGGCTCCTCGGCAGGCCTTCCACCCTATGTCGCCATTCCCAAGAACAGCCGTTCCGGTGGAGCCGGTTTTCTGGGTTCGGTCTATGATCCCTTCCAATCCGGAGATCCCAGCCGGAAGAACTACTCGGTCAAGGACCTGACTCTGCCGCTGGGAATGAAGCTGGATCAGGCCCGGGCCCGATCGGAGCTGCTGAACGCTTTGGACAACCGTTTCCGCAAGGTGGAGAGTTCCGGTCTGTTGGATCGGATGGATCAGTTCTCCCAGAAAGCCCACGACCTGGTGAGTTCGCCCGCCGCCAAGAAGGCCTTCAACATCTCCGAGGAGAGCGAAAAACTGAGGGACGCATACGGGCACACCACGGTGGGACAGGGAGCCCTGCTGGCGCGCCGGCTGATCGAATCCGGCGTTCGTGTGGCGACGGTCTTCCACGGCGGCTACGACACGCACTTCGACAACAAACCCGGGATGGAGAAGGTCAACATTCCGTTCGACCAGGCCTTCGGCGCGCTCTTGGACGATCTTGAGAATCGCGGCCTTTTGGAGACGACGCTGGTCCTGGTCCTCTCGGAGTTCGGACGGACGCCGCGCATCAACAACCAGGCAGGACGGGATCATTGGCCACGATCGTTTTCCGTGGCTCTGGCTGGAGCCGGAATCAGCGGAGGAGTGGTCTTGGGCAGCACCACACCGACCGGTTCCGATCCCCACGACAGGCCGGTGTCGGTGGAAGATCTGATGGTTACGGTCTACCGTATCCTGGGTATCGACCCGGAAGGGGAGTTCCACGCGGGCGGGCGCCCCGTCAAGATCGCCACCAACGGAAAGTTCGTCCACGAGCTGTTCTCGTAAACAGGAGCGGCGGCTTTCTTGCCGCCGATCTTACGACCGGGCATCAGGCAAAAGACGACTGGCAGGTCGTCTCTCCAGATCACCCCTTCGATACGCTACGGTCAGGGCACGAACCACGCCGCCACCCAGATGCGGCGGAAGCGTCAAGATTGCCGTGAATCACCACTCTTCGGTTTGGAATTCGGGATTTCTCGCCAAAATATTTTCCTCAATCGTCCTGCTCTTGCTGGTCCCCGCCGCAGAGATCTTCGCACGCGCCCAGGATGAAAGCGCCGTGGCGGCCGGAGCACCGCGCGCTCCCGTACGGGACGAAATGATGCGTCCCATCACGGCAGGCGGTTTCGTCGACGGAGCGCCCGTGATCTTTTCCGACGCCACCGCCCGGAGCGGCCTGGGAGGGTTCCTCCATAGCGCCGGATCGAAGGTGAAACGGTTCCTGATGGAGGTTCCGTCCGGAGGCGTGGCTCTCTTCGACTACGATCGGGACGGCTGGATCGACATCTACCTGGTCAACGGTTCCAACTTCGAGGCGATTCGAGGACAGCAGGAACATCCGAAGGCGGCCCTCTATCGCAACAACGGCGACGGCACCTTCACCGATACGACGGTGGCGGCGGGAGTGGCCAACGAGGGTTGGGGCTTCGGCGCCGCCGTCGGAGATGTCGACAACGACGGCTGGCCCGACCTCCACGTTGCCAACTTCGGTAAGGACCGGCTCTATCGCAACAACGCCGACGGGAGCTTCAGCGACGTCACGGACCGGGCCGGGATCTCGGTGCCGGGATGGTCGACGGCGGCGTCCTTCGGAGATTTCGATCGGGACGGGGACCTGGACCTCTTCGTCTGTGGATACCTGGAATTTCCGCCATGCCCTGCAGCGAGTCCCAACGCGCCGGAGGAATGTCTGCGGGACCGGAAAGCGGAGATGGAGACGGCTCCGGAGATTCGGCTCTCGGAGGAGGCATTGGCCCGGTCCTTTGCCATGATTCCCAAGCACGCCTGCAGCTTCCGCGGGAGACAGGTCCTTTGCGGTCCCCTTGGCCTCATCGGAATACGCGACTTCCTCTTTCGCAACAACGGGGACGGCACCTTCACCGAGATCGCGGCCGAGGCCGGCGTCCACGATCCGAACCGGTACTACGGGTTCGCCAGCACCTTCGTGGACGTGGACGGAGACCGTTGGGTGGACCTGGTGGTGGCCAACGACTCCAAACCCAACTACCTCTACCGGAACCGGGGGGACGGGACCTTCGAGGACATGAGCTACCCGTCCGGTTTCGCGTTCAACCAATATGCAAAGGCTCAGGCGGGAATGGGTTTGGCCGTGGGGGACTACGACAACGACGGGCAGGTCGACTTCTACGTGACCAATTTCTCAGACGATCACAACACCCTCTACAAGAACGAGGGGGATAATTTTTTCCTGGACGTGACCTTCCAAGTGGGATTGGGCGAGGCCACATTTCCCTTTCTGGGGTGGGGAACCGGATTCCTGGACTATGACAACGACGGGTGGAAGGACCTGTTCGTGGCCAACGGACACATTTATGCGGCCGTGGATTCCTACGATTGGGGGACCACCTACTCCCAGCGGCCGCAACTCTTCCGAAACCTGGACGGAGAACGCTTCGAGGTAGTCCCTCCCGCCATGGGGAGCGGTCTGGCCGTCGTCGTCTCCGCCCGAGGAGCCGCCTTCGGCGACCTGGACAACGACGGGCGCGTCGACGTGGTGCTCAACTGTACCGACGGCCCGCCGGTGGTTCTGAAAAACGAGACCGCGACGGTGGGGCGTCACTGGTTGTCCCTGCGGCTGGTGGGCGGGGAGAAGAGTCCCCGAGACGCTATCGGCGCCACCGTCTATGTGACCGCTGCCGGCCGGCGGCAGCGGGGAGACGTCATCAGCGGAGCCAGCTATTCCTCCTCCTCCGACTTCCGGCTGCACTTCGGACTGGGCCGAGCCGAAAAGGTCGAGTCGGTGGAAATCCTCTGGCCCAGCGGCCGGCGCCAGACTCTATCGGATCTGCCCGTGGACCGGATAATCACGGTCCGGGAAGGGCAAGAACCGGCCGAACCGGGCAGTTGAGTCCGTTTCTCCGGAGTGAAAAGGTGATCCAGGATTGGGCCAATGCGAAGGCGCCCGGAGCGGTGGCCCGAACTCTCAGGTGCGGGTTCCACCTGAGGTGGATTGCCGCGGCGCTGCTCTGCCTCACTCCTGTCGCCCGCGCAGCGGAAGAGCCTGCCCGACCCAAGATCGTCTTCGAGGAGGTTTCGCCGCAAGCCAGCGGCATCCGTTGGGTTCATGAGAACGCCATGTCGCCCCAGCGGCATCTGCCGGAGACGGTGGGGCCCGGCTGCGCCTTCTTCGACTACGACAACGACGGGTGGATGGACCTGTATCTGGTCAACAGCGGAATCTCCGACTTCTACACTCCCGCCGCTCCGCTCCGGAACGCTCTCTACCGCAACGGCCGGGACGGGACCTTCACCGACGTCACCGACGCAGCGGGTGTCTCAGGCGGCCGATTCGGCATGGGTGTCGCGGTTGCCGACTACGACGGCGACGGCTGGCAAGACCTCTACGTCACCAACTACGGACCCAACGACCTCTATCGGAACAACGGCGACGGTAGCTTCTCGGAAGTGGCCAAGGATGCGGGCCTCCTGGCTCCCGGATGGTCTACCAGTGGGGTCTGGTTCGATTACGATGGAGACGGAAGGCTGGACCTGTTCGTCTGCAGCTTCGTCCGCTACGACCAATCCCTCAGCCGGCTCTGCTTCGATCACCTGCGAAAGCGGACCTACTACTGCCTGCCGACCCTCTTCGATCCCACCCCCAGCCATCTCTTTCGCAACGACGGCAACGGCCGCTTTACCGACGTCAGCCGGGAGTCGGGGATCGCCGGGCACCCGGGCAAGGCGTTCGGAGTGGTGGCCACCGACATCAACAACGACGGGCATCTGGACCTGTTCGTCGCCAACGACACGGTGGCCGACTTCCTCTTCGTGAATCAGGGGAACGGGACCTTCCGGGAGATGGGACTCTGGGCCGGAGTCGCGTTCGACGACGGCGGCAAGCCGCGCTCCGGCATGGGGGTGGACGCCACCGACTACGATGGCGACGGGCTGCAGGACCTCTTCGTCTCCAACATTGACCACGAGGTGTTCAGCCTGTACCGGAATCAGGGAGACCTGACCTTCACCGATGAAGCCGCCGACGTGGGGAAACTGACCTGGCTGTTGAGCGGTTGGGGATTGCGCTTCTTCGATGCGGACAACGACGGCGACGACGACCTGTTCCTGGCCAACGGCCACCCGGACGACATGGTTGAGAAATTCCGGCCCGGACTGGGGTACCGGGAACCCCTCCTCTACTTCGAAAACGTCAACGGCCGCTACGTCGACCGGAGCCGCCAATCGGGCGCCGTCTT
Source organism: uncultured Acidobacteriota bacterium (assembly GCA_951812665.1). Lineage (GTDB taxonomy): Bacteria > Acidobacteriota > UBA6911 > RPQK01 > JAJDTT01 > JAJDTT01. Next base: position 119,241 of record CATOST010000021.1, on the reverse strand, counting down.
CTCTCGCAAATTTTCCTCCCGGGGACTGGCCACCGGCGATCCGGATAACGACGGCGATCCGGACCTGCTCATCACCGACAACGGCGGACCGCCGGTGCTGCTCCTGAACCGGGGAGGCAACCGCAACCGTTGGTTGGGCCTCGATCTGGTGCCCCGCCAAGGTCATACGGCTGTCGGCGCCGTCATCACCTGGTCGGCCGGAGGCTTCGAGCGCCGGCGCTTGAAGCGTGCGGGAGGCAGTTATCTCTCCTCCAGCGATCCCCGGGAGATCCTGGGCCTGGGCTCCACCGGCGCGCTCGACTGGGTCGAGATTCAATGGCCCAGCGGCGCCAAGACCAAGCTGACCGACCTCCAGCCGAACCGCTACCATAAGATCACCGAGTCTCCTTAGGAGGGGGCACTTTCCTGTCCCCCCGAGGAGTGGGGGTAGGAAATCCGTTGCTCGGTCCAACTGAGCTACAGGATTGATCCTTTCTTTTCAACAGGTTATCCCAATAATTCCCTCTAATCATTGTCCCTTGCTTCCGACCCGTTGCCTGTTGGTTGCCTGTTGCGTTTGTGAGTCTTCGTTAGCCTGTGCCTCCCATATGTTGCGGTCCGGATTATGTGGCGGACAGTCCGTATCATCCTGCTGCACATGAGAACACGCCGTATCTCAGCAACATAATCTCCTTCACTCAGAGCGCGGCCAGGAAGGCGATCAGTCCCGTGTTTGCCCTCCACGGGCGATCCGAACCGGGCTCGGCGGCATCGCAGAGCGCCATGGCCCTGGCCTTCATCTCCAGGTCGATCTCGGCGTAGATGTTGGTCGTGTCGAGGCTGGCATGACCGAGCCAAGCGCGGATCGTGTTCAGATCGATGCCGGCTTGGAGCAGGTGGCAGGCGCTGGTGTGACGGATGGTGTGCGGCGTGACCCTCCTTCCGGCGAGCGACGGGACGCGGGCCGCAGAGCGCTCGACGAGCCGATAGACCCCGAACCGGGTATAGGACCTTCGCTGCCGGCTGAGGAAGACGGCATCCCCGGCTGCCCGTCCCTGCAAGAGTTCAGTGAGCGCGGCTTCGGTCCGGGGCCACAGCGGACACTGTCGGTGTTTTCCGCCCTTGCCGTGGATGTTGACGAGCGCTTGCCCGCCGCCGCGTCGTCCGATTTGCAGATCGCCTGCCACGAGCTGAGTCGTTTCGGAGACGCGTGCCCCGGTGTTGTAGAGGAACAGGAGCAGGGCGTGTTCGACCCGGCCTCTCGGCGTTCGGCGGTCCGGGACCTGGAGCAGTTCCTTCATCTCGGCCTTGCTGAGCCAGCCGATCGGCTTCGGCGCGGCCTTCTTGGAGGCAATCGCACGGATACTGCCGCTCCACTCGATACGTCCGGGATCGCGGCTGGCGATGAAGCGTGCGAAGGCGCGGATCGCCGATAGCCGCTGGTTGCGGGTCTGCACGGAGCAACCGCGGTCCTCCTCGAGATAGTCGAGGAACTGGCGCACGTGCCGGGCCGTGAGGTCCTGCACCGCGATCCGTTCGACTGGCTTGCGGGCCTTGGCGCCGACGAACGGCAGCAGGAGTGCGAAGGTATCGCGGTAGCTCTTCTGTGTGTTGCGGGCGAGGTTGCGCTCGGTGACGATGTATTCGGCCAAGAAGCGGCGCAGCCAGGGGCCGAGCGTGCGGGGATTACTCATGGTTTCCTCCTCCGTTGACGTAGGCGTCGAAACGGACCGAAGCTTGATGCAGGAGTTCGGGCGTCATCGACAGATAGATCCGGGTGCCGTTGAGATCCGTGTGGCCGAGCCAGGTGGATAGCGTCGGCAGCAGTCGCTGGACATCGGCGCCCTGCCGGTACCAGGACTCCAGCCGGTGTACGGCTGCGGCATGGCGCAGGGAATGCAAGCACGGAGCTCGCCGTTTGTCGTTGCGACCTTCGATTCCGGCCTCCTTGAGCAGCTTGGTGAACGCGTGCGCGGCGGTGCTCTGGGCCAAGGGCGTCCCGTCGCGGTTGGCGAGGAAGGTCGAGGCCGTGCCCTTGGGGAAGGGGCGTTGTGCGCGCCGGGCGGCATAGGTCTTCAGCGCGTCGGCAAGTTGCCGGCAGACGGGAACGAGGCGGGTCTTGTAGAACTTGGTGTGACGTATGGTCAGCAGCGCATCGGGCAGATCCACATCGTCGAGGGTCAGGCGCTGGGCCTCGCCGAATCGCAGCCCCGCGCCGTAGAGAAGCTGCAGCAGTGTCCGCAGGGTATCGGCGTCAAGCTGGATCGAACCTTGCCGACTGACATCGATGGCGTCGAACAGGCGTTGCAACTCGTTGCGGGAGTACACGTAAGGTGATGACGACCGCGGTCGATTCGGCTCCTCATCGCGCGCCGGAAGCGGCGACCGGATCACGTAGCCGCGGCTGATCGCGTAGCGGTAGAAGCCGGCCAGGACGCTGTACTTATTGGCCCGGTACCGGGTGAGCGAACCTTGACCGGCAAGGAAGTCGAGAACGTGGGCTTGGGAGACGGCATCGCAGCCGGCGCTCCCGCCGACATGTTTCAGGAACCGGTGCAACAAGTATGCGCCGGTGTCGAACTTGGCGCCATGGGCCTGACGCCAGGCGATATAGTCGTTGACCGCATCCCGGAGCATCATGTCAGGCCCTCCAGATCGATGTCGGCGACCTCCCGGAGGGTGCTGAGGTTCACCTTGGCGTACACTGCGGTGGACGAGGTGCTGCGATGGCCGAGGTAATCGCCGACCTCCTTGATCGACAGGCCGTGGTCGAGCAGGTGCTGGGCGGCAGCATGACGAAGCGCATGGGCACCGCGACGTTTGCCGGTGATACCGAGCCGATCGAGGCGTGTCCTGACGACGTTCGAAACTGTCTGCCGGGTCACCGGACGGATCGGAGCAATCAGAGTGAGGAACAGAGCCCTCTCCGGGCGCAGGGCACGAACCTCGGTGAGGTAACGCACGATCGCCTGCCCGACGCCGCGGGAAAGCGGATAGTAATGGGTGCATCCCGACTTGGGGCGGCGTACCCGCAGCGTCTCCTCTTCCCAGTCCAGATCATCGAGCCGCAGGCCGGCGACCTCGCTGGCACGCAACCCGTAGGCGATCAGCACCATCAGGATGGCACGGGCGCGAAGGTCGGCCTGCCGGTTGCCCTCGGAGGTTGCGAGCAGGCGGAGCACCTCGCCCCGGTTGAGTCCCTTCGGGAGTGTCTCGCCGGGATGGAACCGCACCGGCATGATCCCGTCAGCCAGCCCCGGTGGACACCAGCCCTGGCGTTCGGCGAACCGGAAAAAAGTGCGCAGACGCTGCCCGTAAACGCGGATCGTGCTCCGACTGCAGCCACGGGCGTGCCAGCGCATGACCGCCCGGTCGATGTCGGCGACAACGACTGCATCCAAGGCAATGCCCCACTCGCCGAGCCAGTCGAAGAAGCGGTCCATCGTATGGCAGCAAGTACGGATCGTCACCTCGGACCATCCGCGCTCTTTGCGCATCCACTCCCTGAAGACCGTGACCTCGGCGACGTGGGCGTGCCGTTGCCGCACCCGACAGGGCTCATCGAGCAGATCCGCGAAGCGTAGCCATCGCACTGCGCGGCTGACGAAGATCCGGCGCACCCTCGATTGTGCCGGGCGACTCGATCGACGGTCGGCCGCCGCCTCGATCCGGGGCACGCTGACGCGCTCGCCTGCCCGCAAGTCCAGAAGACGAATCAGGGTGATCTGAGCCGCCGCGATCGTGCGTAGTGTGAGCGGCCGCGCGCCCTCCTGCGCGCAATGCCTCAGGTAGCTCAGCCGTTCTTCCAGCAACGGTTCGCATCGATAACGGGCTATCGTGCCGCGGTCGATGAACAGGGCCTCGAACATGATCGTGCCTCCTTGTGGGGTGAAGGCATGATTATGGTCGAACGACTTCCAGTCAGATAATTATGTTGCTGAGATACGGCGTGTTCTCATGTGCAGCAGGATGATATGGACTGTCCGCCACATAATCCGGACCGCAACATATGACGTGTTATGTGGCACTCAACATAACCCTCCGAATGCTTGCAAGCGCATGCGAACTGAAGTACCCTGCGTAGCGCATCGTCGTGCTGATCGCCGAGTGTCCCATCAGCTTCTGCACCGTCCTCACGTCCACCCCCTGCATCAGCCAATGGCTGCACCGGAATCGCCTCAGATCATGAAATCCGACTTTCAACCCGACCCGTTCGGCAGCACGATGTAGCAGCCCGTGGTAAAAGTCGTCATGGCATTCGACCGTCCCTGCATCGTGCGCGGACTGCGTCGCTATCGGCTCACATACTCCCGGTATGCCTCCGAAGCGCCTGGTCCGGCGGGCGCAGGACCGGTCTCCGTGCTCGCGGGACTTTCACCACGGACTGGTAGAGACTTGTCGGGATTCACCCATCTTGTCCCGGTCCGGCTGTTGACGAACACGTATGGAGTGTTCAGGTAGCGAACCACCCCGCCAAGTATCGGGCCGCGTACTTCGAGAGCGGAATCTCTCTCGGCTCGTCGTCCTTGGTGAACTCCACCCATAGCATCCGGCGGCCCAAATCCACCCGGCTCCAGGTGAGCGACAATGCTTCGCCTTTTCGAATCCCCGTCTCGCCGATCACCGCAATCATGGCCTGCATGTACGGATTGTCCACCGCCTCGACCAGGTCGCGGAGCTGTTGGACCGCCAGAGGCCGGAAGACCTTCTTGGGCTCCTTCAGTTTGGGGAATCGAACCAGCGGATGCGCGTCGATTTCCCCGCACTCCAGCGCATAGGAAAACAGCTTGCTGAGGGCCGCAATGTCGCGGTTCACCGTGGCCGGCTGGACCTGCCCCTTCCGGCTCGCGACGTAGCGGTGGAGGTCCTTGCGCTGGAATTCCTTCAGGGGAATGTTCCCCAGCATGGCGTTGAGGCTCTTGAATGAGAGCGTGTAGCGGCGCAACGATCGCAGACGAGGTTTGCAGTACTCCTCGAAAAATCGCTCGTAGAAACTCCGGACCGTCCAGATCGTGCGGTTTCCTCCGGCGAGTTCCTCCTTGAACTGTTTCCAGGCGCCGTCCAGGATGCTGGACTCCACTCGAGTCTGAAGCGCCTGTGCGCTTCGGTAGTTGGGGGCGTACCTTCTGAGCCGACCGGATCCGTTCGGCCAGTACTTGCTGACGACGTATCGTCTCCTCCCCTGGCGATCCTTCACCTTATAGATGCCCATGCATCTCCTCCTTTCTGGATCCGGGTTCTTCGCCGTGGGGCGAATCGTACTACGGCTCCAGAGAATCGACATAGGCGTTCAAGTTCCCCAGTTCGATGACGCGGCGGGGGCAACTCATGGACGACTGGGCATGCTAACTGGCTGGCGAGAGTCGATCACCGGCGGTCAGACTGCTCTGTTTGGTGGGACGACGGACATTCACCCAAACCGGTTGGCTGGAGCCTGATATTGACCGCAGAAAAGTGGGGTTTCGTGCCGATCGGGGAGTGCACATGGGACAACGGGGAGCATGTGCACAAAGGAGACCCTTCGACGTGCACTGACCGTGCCATCGCTTGGGGGGGCGCCCCCGTCCCATCAATCCCTGGCGGGAAGGCCACAAATGAAACCCGTGACGGGCAAGATGGGACGCATGAACGCCCCCGACATCTGGCGAAACTTCCGGATCGAGGAAACTGTCCCCTTTAAATCACCTGCAAGGTCATCGAACTCCTCGAAGAACTCTGATGTCAGAAGGTGCTGGTTATCGGGTATGCGACATAGCATGTACCGCAACCGCTTTGTAGACAGAGTAGCTTGGCGCGAGACACACTTGTCATCGGTCATTGCGCTCAGTTTCGAGATAATGTACTGATTGGAAAGAACTTGGAAATAGGCAAATACGTTGCTGCCGGATCGATTCAGCAACTCAACATTGTCGGTCCCGGAACCAAAGAGTTGCTGCTGAACCGTATAGACACTGTGAATGGCAACATTATGCCGCTGGAGGCGGCGGAGCAATTTCATGGAGTCCACCATCGTAAACACTGCTGCACGTCTTTCCTTACGCGGCACCTCAACAGACTCTCGATAGGCTGGAGCCTTGCTACTCTGGCTTCATCGGCAGATGATTCTGCTTCTTCGACGACGCAGGTCGAATTCGCTTTGCTCGCTTGAAAGTCACGTCGGCAGGCTGAGGGTAGTCTACGGTCTTCCCGCCCAATCGAAGTGGACGTTCAGCGCCCGAAGCATGACGAACGTGTTGTCGCGCCGCACTTTGAACTGATCGCATACATCGGGCAGCTTGATCTCCTTCCTGGATTCCGGTGCACTCTGCTCGTTGGTGACGACGGTCGCGCCGTGAACCTGTGCGTAGGCGACCAACCAGCCGTCCGCGCCCGTCGCGAACTTCGCCTTCGCATGGTCAAAATACCTCGGATGGCGTTGAACCCACATCATGATGTCCATATAGGCACGCACCACCACGTCGGTGTCCACGGGGAGAAAGAACCCCTTCGGGACTACGTCCCTCACCCACCGGACGAGATCCTCCTTCCTGTGACCCGCGAGGAGTTCGCTGCGTACCCTGTCGACGCTGAAGACTCGGCCTTCCCGGTGGTGATGAACCAAGCACTTCCAGAAGCCGGGGCAGATGTCGAACGAGTAATACAGATTCTTTGCCGTGATGAAGACATCCGAATCCACGAGATAGGTCCGATCCGCCATCATGGGAGATCCACGCCCAGCCGCTTGGCGTATTTCTGAAAAGTTCCCCCACGCAGCCCTGTCAGGTCATAGGCTTCCTTGAAACCGATACGGCCCTCCATCGCTGCGCGCAGCACCTGGGTCCCAAAGAACTCGCCGACACGAGTGTTCTGGTTGTTGTAGAAATCGCCCCCACTCGACTTCGTGCCGGCCTTGTGTTCTCGATTGACGTAGAGCTTGTAGAAATCGAAGAAGGTGTTGCGGTCGACGAGTTTCAGGTCGAAGGTTCGGCGTGCGGCAACTACAGGGCTCACCTTGAACGTTCGGGCGAGCTCTTGGAAGGGACTCGCCTCCCGTCTGACTTGCCCCCAACGCGCTCTGAGTTCCCGTTCCGGTGCGAGGAACTCGCCCGCCGCCACATTGCACCAGTCCTCCACGTCCGTACCACCCGGAAGTAGAGACTCGAAGCCGGAGAGCCCTTCCGTGCCAAGCCAGATATGAGCCAGTTCGTGAGCGAGCGTGAACATCTGCGCCGACTTCGCATCCGCACCGTTCACGAAGATCAGCGGCGCGTAGGGATCGGTGAGCGCGAAGCCGCGAAACTCTTGAACGCTCAGCCGGCGATGCGTGTTGTTCCCCACCACACCGTTGATCACCGCCATCACGCCGAGTTGCTCAATCGACCGACGCAACTCGCTCACGGCATCTTGCCAGGTGCGGACTCCCGCAGCCCATCCAAGATCGAGGCCGAGCGCCCGTCGCATCTCCTGCCCCACAGCGTCCGGATCATCGGCAAGACGAGCGCTTCCAACGAACGCCAATGGTTCCGCGTCGTTATCGACCAGTGACTTCCGCAACCACTCCTGCCGCCGTTTCATGGTGTAAAGCGTGTCCAGCAGGTCGGGGCTCGGCCTGTCTCGTATAGCACCGGCCACAGTGCGATAGTCCGGGACCGGAAGGCGTTCCTCCGGCGGCTCAGGGAGTAACAGGTAGCCGAGGGGCGTGTGCGTAACTTTGGCCAGTTTCTCTAGCTGCTTCAGCGTCGGTTGTCTCTCGCGTCGGACCCAGGCCCGGAGCTGTGGCATGCGCTCCGCAAGGTGCGCCACGTCATAACCGGCACGTTCGCAGGCCCAGCGAAGCATCTCGGGGGGCACCGGAACGCGGATCATGGCCTTATCCTCGCAATACCATCCCGACCGGACCGGACGTGGCAAGTGTTCCGGTATTCTAGCTCCTCGATGGGACACCTCCGCCCCTTGCCCTCTCGGGCCAAGTATTTCGTGCTTCAGGCCTCGTGGTCGTCGCGGCTTCGTACGCGGCGGATGCCAGCGCGTCATGTAGAAGGGAATCGAGAAGACGAGTACGGGTGCCATCTGCGGCAGCGAGACCGGTCGCCATACGATCGCAGAGGGCCATGAGTCCATTGACCTTCGCGACGATGCGGTGCTGCTTGACGAGGGGCGGAACGGCGACAGCTATCCGATCCATTCTGTTCTTCGGAAGGCCACCACGTCCTGCGCCGGTTTGCCCACGGAAGATGAACGCCTCGAAGTAGGGTGACAGCACGAGCATATGAAAGTAGTCAGCCATTTCAGAGACCGCCGGACGGATTATGGCAACGTGCTGGCTGACATTGGCCTCGGCAAAACCATCGGGCACGCGACAGCACCGACCCATGGAGCCACCTGTGATATTCAAAAGCAGATCTCTTGCTCGTACAGCAGTACCCGCCATTCGAGCGTGAACGTCGCCTCCAACGTAGGCTACATCGGCGCGGCGCGGGCGAGGCCGATGAGTCGACCGAAGCCATACTTTGCGTCTTTCGCGCTCAACGTCTGCATGATTCCCCGATCGGTGGCTTAATTCTTGGCCAATTTGGCCGACAGTCGCAAGCCAGATTACACCTACGCGGAGCCCCCTGCGACATCTTCTGGACTTGGTGTCGTGGGGCGGATCAGGGCAGCGCGGTGCCCATCCGGGTCTCTCTGTCGTTGACTGGTGTCAATGGCCATTGACAATTGACGACAGAACACAACCGGGGATTGACTCCTCACAACCAACTCGGGACACTCGCAACAGAGTGGTCCAGTTAAAGGGATGGGACCACACCTGCGTCGTGCACCGAAGCTCCACACGGACAAATGTTGCATCGATAGGAGGTTCGTTTCGGACCACTGAGGTATGAGCTGAATGACACTTGACTGGAACCGTATCAGGCCCCTGAAGGGCGGACGGGACAAGGGCTTCGAAGAGCTGTGCGCTCAGCTTGCCCGGGCGGAACCGCCCTCTGGATCTACGTTTGTGCGAAAAGGGACTCCGGACGCTGGAGTTGAGTGCTATGCAGTCCTGAGTGACGGCACCGAGTGGGGCTGGCAGGCCAAGTACTTCGACAAACTCGAGGCCTCGCAGTGGTTGCAGATCGACAGAAGCATCAGGACGGCACTCAAGAAACATCCAAAGCTCGTGCGCTACTTCATCTGCGTGCCGCTAGATCGCGCAGATGCCCGGACTGAGGGACGGAAGTCGGCGAAAGAGCGATGGGATGACCACGTCACGAAGTGGTGCGGCTGGGCATCCGAGCGCGGAATGAAGGTTGAGTTCGTCTATTGGGGCAGCCATGAGCTGATCGAACGTTTGGCCCGACCGGAAAATATTGACCGTGTCCGATTTTGGTTCGATGTTCGAAGCTTCGATGCCGCGTGGTTTACGGCAAGGCTCGACGAAGCATTGCGGACCGCAGGACCACGTTATACCCCCGAGGTCCACGTTGACCTGCCCATCGCGTGGGAGTTCGAAGCGTTCGGCCGCACAGATCGCTTCTTCGACCGGGAGAAGGCTCGTGCCCGAAAAATCCGCAGGAAATTGAGATCAGTCGAGTATCCGCGGGGCGCTTCCGACCCGCCTGTTGATGCTGCGTTGGCAGCCGTGTCGTCGAAGATTCAGGCGGTTCTCGCCGCGATAGGCGACATCGATGCGCAGGCAACGGGACCGTTGCCGTTCAAAGCCATCTCGGAGCGAATCCGCGCTGCAGAAGAAGCAGCCGAAGAGCTTTCGCTACTCCTGGGCGAACGAGAACGAAAATTGGAGGCCGAAGCAGAGGCAGAATCGAAGGACACGAAGGCACGTCGGTCTTCCTACAGGAGTAACCTGGTCCGAGATCGCAGGATTCAACTCCTACACCTGATCTTCGAACTCAAAGAGACACGGGAGTCGTTCGTGCATGCGGATGTGATCGCGGCCAGCCCCTTGATGGTACTACGAGGCGTAGCTGGCACTGGTAAGACTCATTTGCTATGTGATCTTGCCCGCCAGCGCATCTCTGCGGCCCAACCGACGGTGTTGCTTATGGGCCAACGCTTTGTGAGCAATGAGGCGCCTTGGTCCCAAGCGCTGCAGCAATTGGACCTGTCCAGTCTGTCAGCAGAAGAGTTCGTCGGTGCGCTCGAAGCCGCGGCGCTGGCCTCGGGCTCACGAGCCCTGGTGATGATAGACGCGATTAATGAGGGTACTGGTCGGAACATTTGGCCAAGCCATCTCGCCGCCTTTCTGATGCACTTGGAGCGCTCGCCATGGATTGGCGTGGTGCTCTCAGTCCGTTCGTCCTACGAAGAGCTAGTCCTTCCCGAGGACGTACGCTCTCGTGCCGCCGTCGTGACGCACTCAGGATTTACGGGGCTTGAGTACGACGCCACGAGATCGTTCTTCCTTCACTACGGTTTGGAGCTTCCATCGACGCCGCTTCTTGCGCCGGAGTTCCAGAACCCTCTGTTTCTCAAGACGTTGTGCCTAGGTCTCAATATGAAAGGCGAGCGGCGTCTTCCTCGCGGCTTTCACGGCATCACAGCCGTGTTCGACTTGTATCTCAGTGGAGTCAACAACCGGCTGGCGTCGACTCTTGATTTCGATTCCCGGACTCTACTTGTACGACGGGCCGTGGAAGCTGTTGCGGAGGCAATCGCTGACTCCGGCGAGCCTTGGCTTACGCTGACGAAAGCACGAGAAGTCGTCAACCGCTTTCTTCCCGGGCGCGACTACGGGCGATCTCTCTACCGGGGACTGGTCGTAGAAGGTGTCCTCGTGGAGGAAGCGGTGCGGTTGCAGGATGCGAATCGCGAAGACATAGTCTTCATTGGTTACCAGCGCTTCGCTGACCACCTCGTAGCCAAGAGCTTGCTGAGCAGATACCTCGACGTGAACGACCCCGCCTCTGCATTTGAGCCGGAGGGAGGCCTAGCGTTCATCTGCGATGACAAGCACTACATTTCGCCCGGTCTACTTGAAGCGCTATGCATCCAGATTCCCGAGAAGACCGGACAGGAACTTATCTCCGTCGCGCCAACATGTGCTGATCGATGGGGACTTGGGGACGCGTTCCGGCAGAGTCTCGTCTGGCGCCCGTATGCGGCTTTCTCGCAGGAAACACACGTAGCGCTTAATAGGCTGTGCCGAAGCGAACAAGATCTGCGCGACACCTTCGATGTACTGCTGACCGTGGCCACGTTGCCCGGACACCCGCTCAATGCGTGGTTTCTCGATGGGCGGCTTCAAAAGGAGGCGATGCCGGATCGGGATGCCTGGTGGAGCGTTTATCTCCACCATACGTATGCTACCCAGGGCACCGTTGACAGGCTTGTGGATTGGGCCTCCTCGTTGGACCCGGGCGTATCAATCGACGACGAGGCCGTTGACCTTTGCGCCGTTGCGCTCTCGTGGATGTTCACCACCTCGAATCGGTATCTGCGTGACCGCGCGACGATGGCGCTCATAAGCCTTCTAACATGTCGTTTGGCGGCTGTCGTCCGGCTTGTTAAGCGGTTCGGTGATGCTGACGATCCGTACGTGGCCGAACGCGTCTACGCTGTCGCGTACGGGGTCGCGATGCGCTGTCACGATCCTGTTGCAGTCGGTGCTCTGGCAACTTGCGTGTACGAGAGGGTCTTCGCTTCGGGGAGTCCTCCTCCGCATATCCTCCTCCGGGACTATGCGCGCGGCGTTTGCGAGCGTGCGCTATTCCTCGGGTCGAAGATCGAAGTGGTCCCGGATCGCGTTCGCCCACGCTACAAGAGCACGTGGCCCACAATCCCGACCGAGGAGGACATCAAGACGCTGCTGCCCGATTGGTCCAAGGGATCCTATGACAGTGGTGAGCTTGAGTGGGCGCGGAACCGAATCGGATACTCGGTCCTGGATGACGACTTCGCATGCTATGTGATCGGCACCAACTCGTCGTCTATCGATTGGCTGTCACTGAAATTAGAGGACGCACAGTGGAAGCCGCCTCCTCGGCGCGAAGATCTCTTGCGCGCCCTGGTTGGCGAATTCTCGGCCGGTGAGCGTGCGACCTGGGAAGAGTTCGAGGCCGCGGATAAGGCGTATGCGGCGGAATTGGAGTCATTCTCTGCTGACTGGTTCGCACAGCGCCAGAAGGACGGCACTTCGGAGAACCTTGATCTTTCGGATTCGGAAGCCCTTACGCAGGAGTTGGAGAAGGCGTACCCTCCCGAGGTTAGGGCGTTGGAAGAGAAACGAAAGCAGGCGGTCGTCGCCCTGGAGGCGATCCTCTCTGACGAGTATGCGCAGCGACTAGCCAAGATCTGGTCCGCTCACGAAGACGACTATGAGTCACGGCGCCCGCCTCGGTTCGAACTCCGCGAGATCCAGCGGTACGTCCTCTGGCGGGTGTTCGATCTGGGATGGACGACCAAACGTTTCGGGCACTTCGACCGGTTCTCTATTGGACACCACGGACGCTCAGCATCGAAGGCCGAGCGGATCGGTAAGAAATACCAGTGGGTCGCGTACCACGAGATCATGGCGCTCGTTTCCGATCACTACCAATACCGAGAGCGTTTTCGAGGTGAAGAGGGCGATAGGGTATATGAAGGAACTTGGCAGTCCCGGTTTCGAGACATTGACCCTTCGTGCGCATTGAGATCGCTACCAGGCGGAACCTCCTGGGATGGCCACTCGATCTCGTGGTGGGGATCGGCACGGTACGATTCTTGGGGAGACCCGGGCAGGCCTCGCGATTGGGTCCTGAACACTAGTGATTTGCCGAAGATCGAGGATCTGCTCGTCGTCACCAATCCCGCGGACGGCTCTCGCTGGTTGAACGGCCAAGGTTTCTTCTCTTGGAACCAGCGCCCGCCGGCCGATCGGGAATCGACCGATGTCGAGCGTCGTGAGCTTTGGTACACGTGTACCGGCTACTTGGTCCGGGCAGTTGACGCGGAGGCCTTCTTACGGTGGGCAAGGGGATCGACTTTTCGCGTCGGTGGATGCCGGAGGCGGGTAACGTCTACGGAATGTTCATAGGCGAGCATGCTTGGGCACCGGCCTCTCGCTACTTCCAGCATCCATACTACGGTGATACCGGCTGGACCCAGCCAATCCACGGTTGCCCAGTGAGGGTCCGGACCGTCGCAAGCGAGTATATGCGCGAGACAAGTGGCTTTGACTGCTCCATCGAAGAGAGTTACACACTTCGCCTACCCGTCACCGACCTTGTCAACGGACTCGGAATCCGGTGGAGCGGGCATGGCGCCGACTTCACAGATGGAGCGGGTCTAGTCGCCGCACAGGATCCAACAGTTCATGCGGAGGGGCCGAGCGCCTTGCTCCTCCGGGAAGATCTTCTTGGAGAGTTTCTGGCCCGTGAGAAGCTCACCTTCTGCTGGGCTGTCCACGGTGAGAAACGCGTGATATCGCCGGCCTTTGGAACTGGGCCTCGTCATCATCCGTGGCTCCGTATGACCGGGGCGTACGTGCTTTCAGAGGGACGTGCAGTGGGCTTCCTCAACCCCATGATTGATGATCGCAACGGTGAATCAGAGAGTTGAAGTTCGCGGCCGTGCCACACGGTATTCGGTCGTCGTTCCCGGACTCGGCGGCCGAAGAGACGGATCATCCCCGAAAGGTCGTGGAGGCATCGCTGGCCCACACGGTCCGAAACCAAGTAGAAGTGGCCTGTCGGCACACGGGCCTATTCGAGCGCCGACACCGACCCATTGGCGACAGGTCGAGCAACTTGGCCGTCGAGCGAGACCCGGAGGCTAGACCCATTCGTTGATCCGCCGCGCCCTCCGCGGTGCTCTGTTGCCTTCCCGCAGGGACTGATGGGACGGGAGCGACCCTCCCAGGGGGTGTTACGCAAATGTGATTTGCGCAACACCGCCGTGCCCGATCCGGGCAGCAATAAGTGGGGGTCGCTCCCGTCCACCTCCGATTTCCCCGATCGGCACCGCAGACCCGGGGTGATGGGGCCTTAACTGCATGAAAGGAAAAAAGATCGGGGAAAGCGTATCTGTGAATCGCCGGGACAGCCATTTGTGAATCCACCCGGCTTGTCCCATTCACACCCCCGGATCGGCACGAGAACCCCTTCACGCACAGTCGAAACGAGCCTCCGTAAGCCTTTGCGACTGCCAAGTGTGTTTACCGTCAATCACGACCTGGAAGGAGCGACCCTCCGCCGCTGGTTGCAGCTTGACCGCCCGCTTCAGTGCGGCCGTCACCCCGCCGTAGGAGTTGAACAGGGCCGAATTCCACGTGGGGACGGCGCGTTTGATCCGGCGGCATTCCCGGTCCAGCGATGAGTCCGACGTTCGAGCCTTGGGACCAGAGGTGCTGGCCCAGTGGCGCCGCATCGTTTCGGCCCGCTGCCCAGAGGCCCCGGGTGAGCCACTCTCTAAGAACGGAGGCCCTGGTCGGTCGAGTGCCCCGGATCGAGACGGACGAAAACGGTCCGGTCGGCCTCGACGGCAATCGGCGGCTTGAGCGCGAAGTCGCGTCGGGTCTTCCCCGCCGCCCCCCGGCACACTCGCCGGGGAAGCTTTCGACGTGGGATACTCAGGTGCTTGAAGCAACCCACCTTCTCCGGTTCGGTAGGCAGCCAGGACAATTCCGGGTATTCGAGCACATAGTCCAGAGAGAGCAGCCTCCGCAGCAGCACTTCCGGCTAGGCGATCCGTCGGTGGCGGATAGCTGAGAAACGTGGGTATCCCTCCCAGCGCGATTTCGCTTGCTTTCTTGGAACCTGTGATATACGTTGCGTATACTTTACAACTTGATGGAGGTTATCTGCGTGAACGGAATCGAAATCAGGGCGCTTCGCACTCGTCTCGGCCTCACCCAAAAGGCACTCGCCGAAATCGTCGGCGTCAATTCGAACACAGTCGCACGCTGGGAAAGGGGGGAGTTGGGAGTTTCGCCAGCCATGACCGACCGACTGTCAGCTGCTGCCCAATCACTTCCTTCGGGAACTGCGATCACCAGGAATTCCGGCGTAGTTATCGACCCGCATCATCGGGCGGTCTTGGATGGTCTAAATGGCAGTCTCGACCCCCAAGCGTTCGAGAAATGCGCCGTCGATCTGCTCCAGACGGAATGGCCTGGGCTTGTACCGATACGCGGCGGCCGAGACGACGGCTTCGATGGGGCGGTCGCCGACGGACCCGACCAGGAACCTTTCCCTCTCATTGTGACGTCTGGAGCGAACCTCACCGGAAACTTGAAAAAGAGTCTGGACTCCGCAATGCGCGCGGGATGGAAACCGCAACGAGCATTATTCGCGACATCGCAGCGCATCACACCTGCCATCCGGCGCAAACTCTTCGGGGCCGCCCGGGAGAAAGAAGTGACGCTTGTCCAAACTTTCGATCAAGACTGGTTTGCGAGCCGTCTTTACCGCGATCCGCAATGGTGCAAACGCCTGCTCGGAGTCACAGGAAGGCCGCATGCGTTGAGTGTGTTTCCGGTCAGTCGGCGTCCTGTACTTGGTGACGAGGTTCTTGGTCGAGAACGGGAGATGAAGTGGCTTCAGGCGCCTCACGGAGATCGCCTGATCGTGGGCGAGCCGGGATCGGGGAAGACCTTCCTCCTCAGAGCACTGGCACTACAGGAACCAGTATTTTTCCTGGTCGATGAAGATCGGGAGCAGATCGCCAACGACCTTCGCACCCTTAAGCCAGAGGCTGTGATCGTGGATGATGCGCACGTTCGCCCAACGTCCATCGGAAATCTTGTCCAGCTTCGATGCGAATTACACGCAGACTTTCGGATCATTGCGACGTGCTGGCCGGGTGAGACGGAAAGAGTGCGGTCCGACTTGCAAATTGGGCACCACAATACACTCACGCTGGACCGTATCGACGCCGACACCATGATCGAAATAATCAAATCGGTGGGAATACGGGGACCTAGCGATTTACTGTATTCCATTCGAAGCCAAGCCGCCGGCCGGCCGGGGTTGGCGGCGACTTTGGCCCATCTATGTATCGTCGGCGATGTCCACGACGCCGCAAGCGGTGTAGGTCTCGTCGAAAGCGTCGCGCCCGATCTAGACCGTGTCCTCGGAATAGAATCGATGAGGTTGCTGGCGCCATTCGCCCTTGGAGGAGATGCCGGAGTTCGGAAAGAAGACGTCGCGGATCGTCTCGGCATGCCTCTGTTAGAAATCAGCAGTGCGTTGGCGAAGCTAGGTGCAGCAGGAGTCATAACGGAAAGTGGCGACTCCGCAGTTTCGGTCGAACCTCCCCCCATGCGATGGGTACTGGTGCGACGCGTCTTCTTCGGCGACCCAGGTTCGCTGCCTATTGACCGCTTTCTTTCCGCAATTCGAAACCAGACGGACACCATCGAGACACTCATTGGTGCTTGTGCCCGAGGCGCCACTGTGCCCAACTTGGAGCGATTGCTCGAAGAGGCCAATTCAAACGCTCTCTGGGCCACGTACGCATCGGTGGGTCTGGAAACTGCCAATTACGCCCTAGCGCGACACCCGGAGATCATCAAAGACTTGGCCAAGCCCGCACTTGCGCATCTTCCCGAGAAAGCGATTCCCCTTTTGCTGTCTCAAATAGCAAACGAGTGCCAAACTAGCGTGGTATCAGAATCCATGCTGCGACCACTGAAACTGTGGATAGAGCGGGGGAACTCCCGTGGGTGGGGTGAAACTCTGAATCGACGGCAGACGTTGTTGAAGTGCACCGAAGCTTGGTGGAAAAAGTCCCGGAATACCTCCGTTTCCATAGCTGCAATGTGTCTCGTATTGGAACCCAACTTCGATTTCACGACGATCGACCCCGGAGCCGGAACACGCATTACGTTCACTAGAGCAACGGTGGGAGCCGGTGTCATCCGTCCGTTGGCAACCTCGTGGCCTGCGGTTATGACCATCGTGAACGAAGGGATCGACATTCCATGGACCATTCTCCTCGAGCTGGTGGAGGATTGGCGCCATCCACCCCTAATCGACGACGAAGGGACGCGAGACGCCGCGAACCAATTCCTTTCGATCATGTTGAACGACCTGACTTTAGCCTCTCGACGATATCCCGGCATTCAGCACCGTATCGTCGAAAGCGCCAAAAGCGCCGAGGTGACGGTCACGACGACGTTGGATGCAGAGTTTGAATGTCTCTATCCACATGCTCCATACGACGTGGACATGGAAGATTTGGATCGCGAACACCAACGCCTTGCCGAGAACGCGCGAGAATTGGCGAAGTGTTGGAGAAACCGTGATGCGGACGATATAGCTAGATTTCTGGGCCGGTTTGAGAGGGAGGCACGCCGTTCAAGTATCACCTATCCGCGTCTTACGCCGGAGTTTTGTCGGGCGCTGGCCACGGAAGATCCCGATCCATTGGCCACACTTAGAATCTTTATGCACGAACGACTTCCGGCGGATCTAGTAGAGCCGTTCCTCTCCAAGGCTTGCGAGACCGGCGAACCCGTCTGGCCGATTGTATCCGACTGCTTCGACGACGAACTCTATGTTGCTATGGGCGTGACGTTCGCCATTTGCAGTGAATCTGCGCCCCCGCAGACGATTTTCTCAGCGCTCACCAAGGTCGGAGAAACGCCGCATCTCGTCGACGACTGCTGCACTGTGGGAGAGGTTTCCCAAGCCGCGCTTTCCGAGATGTTCCGGTCGCCGAATGCGTCCACGGCAATCTCGGCAGCAATCGGTCATTGGAAAGCGTTTCGGCACTCCCGTACCGAAATACAGCTAAACGAGTCATGGCGGCGCGCGTTTCTCCGCTCGGCCGAGGCCAGATTGTCCTCGATCGAAAGCTACTGGACCGGCGAAATACTAAGAAACGATGCGGATTTAGCCGTGGAATGGCTGGTTCGGTTCCTCGACTCCGACCAGAGTTTTTTTAGCTACCATGCCGGCAAAGCAGCAAAGAAAGTCATCGCGTCCCTAAATTCGGCTCACAAGATCAGTATCTTGACCTCAATCCAACCCCACCAAAGAGTAATGGGTCTTCCGGAAATCATTGACGCTTTGGTTGACAATAACGCAGACATCTATCGTCAGCTTCTGCGGTTGAAGAAACTTACGTATTACCACCTTTCCCCGCTTCTGGGTAAGCCCAAGGGCGATTGGAGGAATATGGCCATCCTAGCGCTGGATCGTGGGTATTCCTGCGAAGATGCTGTGAGTGCAAATCTAGCTGGTGGACGATCATGGCAAGGAAACGAAAGCGAAATGTGGGCGGAGTTGCGGTGTCATTACGAGGATTTACAAAATGACGACGATTGCCGAATCGCTAAGATCGGTGAGTATGGCACGCGGATTGTGGCCGAACGGGAGCGCATGGCAAAGAAAAGAGAACGCGAACAAGCAATTTACGGTCTTTGATCGACACAGTACAAGCACCATGTGTTCCGAACCTGGGGAACAAGAGAAAATGGGAAGAGTGAGTCAGCTTTCTGGAGCCGAACCTGCTGCCTATTTGTTGCCTGTTTAGCATGTCATACATAGGGAGTCAACCACTTAACCGGTTCGGCGAAGAACCCGAAAAACATTGAAAACGTTAACCTTCGGTAGTTGTTGACTGTGGGAAAGTCGGGATAGGAAAACCCCCACTCCTAAGGCAAACTCGGATCGATCTTTCGCATGCCCGGCTTCCGGCTCGATTTAGGCTTTCGCTTCTGCAGCATGTCGAACCGGTCGAAGTACTTCCGGGCGGTGGCAGGATTTTTCATCCGGTGGTGGAGCCTTCCCAGCAAATAGTGGGACTCCACGTGGTCGGGTCTTTGGGCCAGAGCCTTCCGGAGATGTTCAAGGGCGCCTCCGATCTCCTTCCCCTTCATTAAGATACGTCCCTTCTCCAGATGGAGTATGAAGGAATCAGGGTGCAGCCTGATTCCTTTGTCCAGCCAATCCAGGGCCGTCGGCGTCTGACCGGACCTGGAGTTGACGTCGGCCAACTGATGATAGATTTCCTCCTGATTGGGTTGAAGCCGGAGCGCCGCCAACAGTGCATCGGAGGCTTCTTCGAATTGATCCAGCGAGTTCAGGGTGGAGCCCAGATAGTAGTGGGCCTCCCAGTTCCCTGGATCCAGCGCCGTGACCCTTTCAAGGACTGCTTTCGCCTCGGGGAAGCGGCTCTGGTTTCCATAGAGGTCGACCAATTTCAACTGGGCCGAGGAGGAGTTGAGGGACTTGAGAAACCGCTCCCCCTCGTCGTTGTACTTGAATCGAATGAGTATCCGGGCCGCTTCCTCTTGTTCGTCCGGACTGAGGTTCAGTCGGTTCAGGAAGGTGAGGGCTTCGTCGGAGCGCGCCAACCAGAAGAGCTGCTCCGCCAGCCTCAAGCTCAATTCATTATCGAGCTTTTTCCGATCCACCTTCTCCAGAACTGCCGAAGACAACTCCAGGTCGCCCCGCTCGAAGGAGAGCCTGGACTTGAGAATGAGCAGCTTGGGATCGTGAGGAGTGCGTTTCAGAGCCTGTTCCACCTGTCCCGCCGAGATCTCGACTGCGGCGAGCTGGGTCAGGTCGGGGTCCAGATCCGCCGCGCTTCTCAAGTGCTCGGCGGCTTCCCGCAATTGTCCCTGAGCGACCAGAAACTTCCCCAAGGCGTAACGGACCCGGCCTGAATCGGGGGCGAGCCGGTAGGCTCGGAAGAGGGCCGTCCGGGCCTCTGACAACTTTTCCACCCGGGCGTAAGAGGAGCCGAGTTTGGCGAAGGCGTCGGCAAAGTCGGGGTCCAACACCAAAGCCTCGCGGTAGACCTCAATCGCTCGCTTCCACTCCCGCTCCTCGCGCAACCGGTCTCCCTCTTCCTCCAGACGGCGAGCCCGCTCCTGGAAATCAGCCGGCATGCGGTAGAGCAACGCGTAGTCGTAACCGGAACGGAAAATGGAGCTGTAGGCACCGGGACCCAGCCCCGCGGCGGCCTGTTGAAACTCGCGGTTCATCCGGGTCAGGGAAATACTTCCCAGATAACCGCCGTCCGCAGCCGTACGGTCGATGGAATGTCGGCGCGCCAGATTCGCAAATGATGCCCCGCGGTTCAGTTCCTGGAGGATCTGTTGGGCCAAAGACAGGTTGCTTACCACCAGAATGCGCAGGAACATGCTCTTTCCGTCCGAAGAGGGAACCGCCGGGACGGAGACGAGCAAGACCAGAAGGCAACAGACACCGGCACTGAACGACCGTCTCATTGGAGACTATTCTAGCAGTCCCAAATAAAGGTGGCTTTCCTCCTGTCGTCGACGTTTCCTCCAATGCCTCGACGCGCGGCCCCGGGAAGAAGGGGTTTTCTGGATCTGGTAGCCTCGTTGCCGGAGGCGCCATGAGACACATCTCTTTTCCGGCCGTCGTTTTCCTGCTTGTCATCTCTCCCGCCTGTGATTCGGGGACGGAACCAAACGCCGGGCCCGATCATCGGATCAAGATCAAGCTGGGCAAGAGTTTGCAGATCCTGCCCGTGGGCAGAGCCGCCGGAATGATGAAGTTGCTCCGTCATCCCGACGGCACCCTCTACTTGAACACCCAGTCCGCGGACCTCTCGCGGGGATTGGCCAAGAGCACCGACGGAGGGAAAACGTGGACCGTCATTCCCCTGAACTTAAAGGAGGCGCCGCCGCGGCAATTCGCGTCCGGTTTCGGCATCACTCGTGACGGACGCCTCTGGATGCTGCACCAGCAGTTGCGACTGTACGGGAAAAAGGAAGATCCGGACGTGGACAGGACGGTTTTTCTCTCCCATTCCGACGACGGGGGTATGACCTGGAAGAGCCGCCCGTTCGAGTATGGCCAATTCTCCCCCGGAGCGCCCGAGGATCCCTACACTTCGATGGATGTGGCGGCCTGCTACCCCAACTTCGTCCAGAGGCCCGATGGGACGCTCATGTTCTCGGCCAGCATGCGCTATTCCGATTGGGAGGACTACGGGCAAGAGGACCAGTCACGCCCCGGGATCCGCGACGTTCTGGTCCGGTCCCGGGACGGGGGAGAGACCTGGGGCGATCCGACCGTCGTTCACCTGCACGCCACCGAGACCGACTACGCCGCCGACCCCGGCGAACCGGACCGCATCCTGGCCATGACCCGCAAGCAGCGGCTGTTGCTCCCGGCAGAAGACCGGGAACAGGCGGAGAAGGAGGCCCTCATCTGGGGGACTCGTTTTTCCGGAGCCGAGTGGCTCTGGAAGGGGGGCTTGTTGCTGGAGTCGACCGACGGCGGACGCAGCTTCCGGGAGGTCCCTGGCAGCTACGCCGGTTACTACGCTCACCGCGGCGCCATCCTTTGGACCACGAACAATGTGGTTGTCGTGACCCACAATACCGGCTACTACCATGACTCGGTTCCCCCCGTCCCCGCGACCTGTGCCCGGATCAGCCTGGACGGAGGCAGGACCTGGGTGGACGGTACCCGGAGCGGGACCAAGCGGATGAATCAGTCCACGCAATTTCTGGAGATCGTCGGCGCGGCCACCATCGAGCTGGAGCTCGATCGCTTCTTCACCGCGTACAAGATCATGGCGGAGCCCCGGGGGGACCGGACCCTGGGATCGGTGCAGGGGTTCTTCTGGAAACTGGAACGAGCCTCCGGAAAGCCCTCCCGGTGATCACCCGGCCTCGGGCGGTTCCTCCGGGGCGTTCTCCAAGTGCCAGAACACCGCCCGCAGCCCCAACCAGGGGCAGTCTCCGACTTCAGTGCCCTGTGGACACGGACTCTTGGGCGCTTCGTAGTATCGCTTCAGCGACTCGTTCTCCCAGTAGGCGTACACCGACATATAGTGATTGGGCGACAATTCCAGCATGGGACTGGTGAAGGAGACGGTGAGGGGCGGCGTGAGGAGCGGGAACCTTTTCGCCTGATTGAACTCTCGCGTACCCTCTGAAGTCCCATCCACCCAGGTCCGGCCTCCGTCCAGGCTGAATCTCAAGACTCGGCTGGAGTTTTTGCGTTGGAAGTTGGCGGCGACCACCACCAGGTTGTTGCTGCCCCAGACGATGGTCGCCCGGTGGCCGTAGAATTCGGTCAAGCCGCCCGGCACTTCATGGAAAGTCCGTCCGCCGTCGGTGGATTCCATCAGCAGGCCGTTCTTGTAGATGGAGGGCATGTCGGAGGGCATGTCGGAGGGGGCGCCGGTTCTCTTGATGGTCGCCTCCCGGTCCTCGCCGGCCAGGAGTTCCCGCTGGGTTCGGGTCATGGAGAGGATCCGGTTGGGATCGAAGGGATCCAGTGCGTGTCCCACCTCGGTGACGTGGGGGTGGATAATCGTCGTATCTCCCCAGGTTTTTCCGCCGTCCGTGGAGCGGAACATCGTCTCGCCTCCGAAGTCCAGGTCGGAACGCATGAGTCCGTCGATCCGGTTCTTCGGATCCTTGTAGTAGTCCCCGTCGTAACGCAGCCCTACCGAGAACATGAGGGTGCCGTCCGGTTTCTCGATGAAGGTGTTGTAGTCGTTGTAGCTGTAAACGTATGGGAATTCCATGCCTCGGGAACCCAGCGCCCGGAAATCGATGGGTGTCGTATTCCAGTTCTCCGCATCGGCGGACCAGGAGACGAAGAGCTCCTTCGGGGTGCTCTGATGCACGAGCCAGAGGCGTCCGTCTCGAGTGACTCCCGAACCGATCAGACGCTGGCCGGGCGGAGCGTCGGCGAGGTTCACGCGCATCGGCTCCCAGGTTTCGCCCTGGTCCGTGCTCTTGAAGAATCCCAGGGCCTCACCTGTTCCCTGGGTCTCGGTGTTCACGAAGATGGTCCCGTCCGGATGTCGGACCATTCCCACCATCTCGTGTGCCAGGCCGGTTTCGGGGCCGGGTTCGATGATGCTGACCTCCTTGTCGATCTTGAGGACCAACCGAGAAGGATCGAGTGCTTGAACTTCCTGATCGGATTCCGGCGGGGAGCAGGCAGGGAGAGTCAAGAGTAGAGCCAAGATGCAGATGCGAAAAGTGGGGGACGTCATGAGGCCTCCAGGGAAGGGGGTGAGTATTGGAGTCTAGTCTAGGGTCTTGGCGCTCTCGGCACAACCGGACCGGAAACTCGGCTGCATAGCCTGACTTGTCCTGCATAGGGATGCTTGCTAACTTGAGCGCGTACTGTGATTTCCCTTCTTTCTCGGTTTTCTTCGGATGTATCGGACAATGACTGGCCCCCCAAGCCGTAGAAGACCCAATGGGGCAGCTCTTCTGTGGGTGCTGTTGGCCGTAGCCGGTCCGGGTTCATTCGGCCAGACGACTGCAGAAGAGACCGACGATCTCACGGCCATCGGCCGGATCGTGGGCACCGATATCAACAAGATCGCGGCGGTCGTGCGCTACCACAGCGCCATCCTGATGACCCGGATGGAGCAGTTCGAATCGGCCTACGAGGCATTGCAGCAGTTCGTCTATCAGAACAACACGAGTCCGAAGGTGGTCGAGGCCCTGGGGCTGTCCATCCTGCGCATGCGGTATCTGCCCTCCGAGTATCCGCCGGCCAAACGGGAACTCGTCATGCTCGCCGGAAGGGCCGCTTACGAGACGGCGGCCCGGCGAGCGGAGAACGCCGATCGGCTCTATCAGGAACTCGTCTCACGCTACCCGGACGAAGCGGTTGTGCACTATGCCTATGGGGCGTTCCTGATGGGCAGCAAGCCGGACCTGGCGGTCCGGCAGTTCCAACAGGAGCTGAAGAAGAATCCTGATCATGTGCCGAGTCTCCTCCAGATTGCCATGGAGTACCTGCGTCAGGGCAGATACCAGGAGGCTCTGCCTCTGGCGGAAAGAGCCCACCGGCAGATGCCGAACTTCTTCACTTCCAGAAAGATCCTGGGCAGGGTTCTGCTGGAGACGGGCCAGATCGAAAGAGCCGTCCAGGAATTGGAAGTCGGAGTTCAACTGAAACCCGAGGACCCCGAGATGCACTTCGCTCTGTCCCGGGCCTATGCGAGAGCCGGACGCAAGTCGGAGGCGGAACGGGCACGGGGAGAATTCCTGCGCTTGGACCGGATCTACCGAAGCCAGCGGGAGGGTCCGCAGTCCGTTGGCGGGCAGACGCAGCCGGGAAAATCACCTTGAGGCCGCCGGTGGTGGCTCGCGCGGTTCTCGCCATTCTTTCGCTTTCGTTCCCGTGGTCGTCTTTCCTTCCGGCCCAGAGCGAACCTCTGCCTCCTGTTCTCGATCTGGCCGCGCGGCTCGACGAGTTCGACGCAACGAGCCGGAAGCAGATCCGGGACGCCGGCGAGCAGGTCCGCCTGAATTCCAGAAACGCGGAAGCCAACGGCAGGCTGGGCATGTTGCTGCATGCTCATCAACGTTACGAGTTCGCGGAACCGTTCTACCTGAGGGCGCGGCTTCTGGATCCCGAATCGTTTTCGTGGGCCTATTATCTTGGGATCATTCAGGGACGCTTGGGCAAGCCGGCCGAAGCGGTGGCATCACTGCGGCTGGCGACGAAGCTCAAACCGGACTATCTACCGGCTCATTTGGCGCTGGCCGAGGCTTTGCGGAAATTGGCAGAATTGGAGGAAAGCCGGAAACTCTACCGCCGGATCGTCAAGGACCATCCCGAGTCCGCTTCGGCATGGGCTGGCCTGGGCCGGATCTCCTGGGAAGCGGGAGAGGTTTCTGACGCGGTGGAGAACTACCAGAAGGCCGTTGACCGATTCCCCACGTATGGCGCCGCCCACTACGCTTTGGGGCTGGCGCACCGGAGCCTGAGCAACCTGGAACAGACCCGGGAGCACCTCTCCCAGTTCCAGCGCCATTCGGCGCAGGAGCCGCCGTTGGAGGACCCCCTGCTGGAAGCGGTCCAGGCACTGGAGTCCCGCGCTGGACACTTTCTTCGGGAAGGCTTCATTCTGAGAGAGGAGCGGAGATTCAAGGAGGCCGCCGCCGCCTTTGAGGAAGTGCTGAAGCTGGAACCCGGCCACGCTATCGCGCACGCGAATCTGGTCTCACTCTACATCGCTCTCCGAAATCCCGCCCAAGTCGAACAGCATTATCGCTCGGCTGTCGCCGCCGATCCCGGCCTGTACAAGACTCATTACAACTTCGGCACCTACCTGGGGTATCAGGGGCGCATCCGTGAGGCCATCGCCGCACTTCGAAAGGCCGTCGAGATCAACCCGTTTCACGCCGATAGCCACAGCAACCTGGGACATCTGTTGGCGCAGTTGGGCAGAAGCGCCGAGGCAGAGAAACATATGCGGCTCGCCATCCGGAACCAACCCAATTTCTCCCTGCCCCATTTCAACCTGGGACGCCTGCTGCTGACCGTGGGAAGGCACGAAGAAGCCGTTCGGCATCTATACCAGACGCTCGACAGCAAAGGCGACGGCAACCCCCTTCACGTCTACACACTGGCTCTGGCCTATGCCCAACTGGGCGAACTGGAGAAGGCCGAACACTATGCTCTGCGGGCGAAACGGAAAACGGTTGCTCCAAACCAAGCCGGAATCGCGCGCGACATCGAGAGCCTGCTGACCGAACTCAAGAGAGCGGCCAATTCCCATGGGAATTAGGAAGCCGCTGTCCTCGTTCGCAATTAATTGCTTTCTTTCCGTCGCTGTCCTGGCAGTTGGCCCCCTCCCCCGGATTCTCTTCGCTGCCGGCGATTCGCCTGTCTTTCGGGAAGCCGCCGAAGAAACGGGTCTGGACTTTCGCCACTTCATCGGAGCGACGGGCGAGTATTTGTTCCCGGAGATCATGGGCTCGGGGGTGGGCATGTTCGACTATGACGGGGACGGCGACCTGGACGTCTACTTTGTCCAAGGCGCGATGCTGGACCCGGACAAGGAAGTGTCTCAATCGGTGTTTCCCTTTGTTGGAGAAGGGCCGCCCCGGAACCGGCTGTTCCGCAATGAACTGAATCCGACGGGAGATCTCCGGTTCACCGACGTCACCCGTGAGGCCGGAGTTGGCCATCCGGGCCACGGCATGGGCATGGCCGTCGGAGACTACGACTCCGACGGCGATCCGGACCTTTATCTGACCAACTTCGGACCCAACGTTCTGTACCGGAACGACGGCGACGGGACCTTCACCGACGTGACCCGTGACGCCGGTGTCGACGATCCCCGCTACAGCGCCGGCAGCACCTTTGTCGACTACGACTCCGACGGCGACCTGGACCTCTATGTCGCCAACTACGTCTCCTTCACCATCAAGGGGAACCGCAGATGCGGCGGGGAGCGCCGGGACTACTGCGCTCCCGGCGTCTACCAGCCGCTGCCCGACCGCCTCTTTCGCAACGAAGGCAACGGAAGATTCACCGACCGGTCGGAGGAGGCGGGTCTGGGCCGGGCCTTCGGAGCGGGCCTCGGAGTCGTGGCCGCGGATCTGAATCTCGACCGTCGCGTGGACCTCTACGTCGCCAACGACGGGACTCCCAACCAGTTGTGGATCAACCAGGGGGATGGGACGTTCCAGGACCAGGGCCTGGTGTCCGGAACCGCTTACAACATCGACGGTGTGGCCGAGGCGGGTATGGGCGTCACCGCAGCCGATTTCGACGGGGACGGCGACGACGACCTCTTTGTGACCCACAACAAGAAGGAGACCAACACCCTCTATCTGAATGGACGGCAGAAGGGATTTGCGGACGCCACGTCCCGCTTCGGCCTGGCCAACGCCAGTGTTCCCTATTCCGGATTCGGCACGCGCTGGTTCGATTACGACAACGACGGATGGCTGGATCTCTTCGTGGCCAACGGAGCCGTGGTCATGGACGATCGGCAGCCGGCCGATTCACCCTACCCGTACGCGCAGGAGAACCAACTCTTCCGGGCCGACGGGACCGGCCGTTCTCGAGAGATCGGTTCCGACGTTGCGGGATCGGCACTGGATCTCGTGGAAGTCAGCCGGGGAGCCGCCTTCGGCGACATCGACAACGATGGGGACGTGGATATCGCCGTTGCCAACAACAACGGGCCGGCCCGGCTTCTCCTCAACCAGGTCGGCTCCCGCAACCATTGGCTGGGTGTCCGGTTGGAAGTTGAGGGGGGCGGGATGTCGGCTGTCTACCAAGCCAAAGTCGCATTGTTCCGAGAGGGCCACAAACCGGTGCGGCGCCGCTGCCACACGGATGGAAGCTATCTCAGCGCCAACGACAGCCGAATCCTCTTCGGGTTGGGTTCATCGAAGGCTGTGAAACGAGTGGAGGTTCACTGGCCCGACGGCGGGTGCGAAGCGTGGAACGGTATGGAGGTCGATCGATACCTCACTCTCCGGAGGGGGACCGGCCGACCTTGCGAATAACGTAGGGGCACCCCTTGTGGGTGCCCTCTTACGTCATCACGCGTGCAAATAAGGAAGGGCAACCACAAGGGTTTGCCCCTACGCTATTTTTCCGTGAGCGTCACGTAGGTGTCGACGGGGAGGTCCTCGAATCTCTGGACCCGGTTACTGGGAGCCGGCCATTGAATCTCGACCCAGTCCAGATTCGTCGCCTTCCCCAGTCCCAACACCTCGCGCGGATCGTGGGAAGCTAAATAGCTGCCGCCACTCGTCTTCAAACGACTCCGGACGACTCCGTCGGAGGACCACCGGATCATCGCCCCGATGGCGTCCCGATTGCAGTTCTTGCCCACTAGCTTAAGACCGATCCAGTGGTTGCCGGCCCCCCACTGGTTCCGTAGAAGCACTGGCGCCTGCCCGTTGTTGGCCACCAGTACGTCGACTCTCCCGTCATTGTCGACGTCTCCAACCGTCATCCCACGTGCCGGATACTTCTCCGCGAAGACGGCGCCCGCCCCCTCGCTGATATCCTGGAACCTTCCATCCACGTTTTCGAAGAGCAGCAACGGCATGGCGTAGGTGACCTGCAGGGAATAGGAGGCGATCATGTCGTCGGGATGCCCGTTGGCCAGGAACAGGTCCATGTCTCCATCCACGTCGAAATCCAGAAACTTCAGTCCCCAGCCGCTCAGGAGACGGGTGGACTGAGCCACCTGATTGGGATGGGAATGGTCGCGGAACAACTCGTTCCCCTGATTCTGGTAGAGGGCGAACATCTCCTGGTCCACGTTGGCCACGAACAGGTCCTGCCGGCCGTCCTGGTCGTAGTCGGCGGCATCGACCCCCATGCCGGAGCGGGCCTTCCCGTTGGCGCTGAACCCCACCTCCGCCAGAAAACCGATCTCGTCCCACCGGCCGTCTCCCCGGTTGACGAACAGGAAGTTCTGCACCGTGTCGTTGGCGACGAAGAGATCCATCCTGCGGTCGTTGTTGATGTCGGTGGCGACGACGCCCAGCGCCTTGCCCAGTGAGCGACCGATGTCGCTCTTGGCTCCGACTTCGGCGAAGGTGCCGTCGCGGTTGTTTCGGAAGAGCAGGTTCGGCGTCGGTTCGAAGAAGGTGGGAATGCAGTAGTAGTTCTTGCCCAACTGGTTGTTTCCGCACCGCACCGGATTGTCGATCTGGTATTTGACGAAACTGCAGACGAACAGATCGAGCCATCCGTCGCCGTCATAGTCGAACCAGGCAGCGCTGGTCGTCCACCCGGGAGCGGCCAAGCCGGCGCCTTGGGTCACATCCCGGAAGGTTCCATTCCCCTGGTTCTCGTAGAGAATGGCGCGGCCGTACGCGGTGACGTAGAAATCGGTGTCTCCATCGTTGCCGTAGTCGGCGGCCGTGGCCCCCATGCCGAAGCTGCCCGCGGCGACGCCTG
This sequence comes from uncultured Acidobacteriota bacterium, assembly GCA_951812665.1. Taxonomy (GTDB): domain Bacteria; phylum Acidobacteriota; class UBA6911; order RPQK01; family JAJDTT01; genus JAJDTT01. The sequence continues at coordinate 90,685 of CATOST010000021.1, read as the reverse complement.
CCTTGCCGGTGACGTCGCTGAAGGTTCCGTCGCCGTTGTTCCGGTAGAGGGCATTGCTGAGTTTCTTCTCCGGTGAGAAGAAATCCGAGCGGCCGTAATTGACCAGGTACAGATCCACCCACCCGTCGTTGTCGTAATCGAAAAAGGCGCAACCGGGTCCCAAGGTCTCCGGCAGATGCCGTATCTCCGACATGGCGTTCTCATGCACCCAGGCGATGCCGCTGCTGGAGGGCGGGATTTTGGTGAAGAGAGCGGGTTGGGGTGCGTCGGTCTCGCTCTCCGCCAACCCTTGGGTCAGGAACACCGCCAGGAAGAGGAGTGGCAGTCGGGAAGGGGGTGTAGAGAAGAAGCCGAGGTCGCAGTTCTCGGCCTCGGAATCAATCATGAAACCGTCTAGTTCCGTCGGTCCACCTCTGCGACGAGCTCCTGGGCGCGTTCCAGGGACGTCGACTTCTCCTCCAGCATGATCCGGCGGACCTCCTGCAGCGTTTCCTTGTCCGCGTGGGTGGTCACGTAGAGCGCGCGGCTGGTGATGACGGCGTCGATCTTCTGGGCGACCCGCCGCACGTCCGGCCCCGGCGTATGGGCGATCCAGTTGACCGTGTCTTTGACGGACTGGTAGCGGAAATCGCACGAGAGCCGGATCCGGTCGGAGCGGTTCACCAGTCCGCGATGGGCCGTGACATGGCCGAAGAAAATGGCGTCGCCGGGATGGTAATCGGAGGTGCCCCAGGCGAATTCCGTCGAATCCAGTCCGAATCCCTTGGACCTCGCTTTCTTCGCATCGCTGGGACTGGAGCCCGCGTGTTCCAGGAATCCCATCCTGTGGGAGCCGAGAGCGATGGCCAGACCCCCGATGTTGGGATCGATGTCCATGAGGGGCAACCAGCAGGTGTAGAATCGGTCCGCTTGGTAGCCGAGGTTCCTGGCTCCGTCCTGGTGGGTGCCCACGCCGACGTCATCCGCCGCATCGGGGTCCGGAAACATGATCCGGATGAGTCGCTGTTCCCAGACCGTGACGGCTTCACCGATCACGCTCTCCATGACCGCGACGATTTCCGGCGACTCCGCGAGGCGGTTGAAGGAATCGAGCCGTACGATCTTGTCGTAGTACCGCATGTGTTCCGCTTCCGAAGGGTGGGGACCTCCGCTCCACATGGGGTCCTCGCTGTCTTTCTCTTCGATGATGTGAGTTTCGTGCAGGACCCCCACGATGTCTCTCTTGACCTGCAACACCCGATGGGGATCGAGCAAGCGCCGCAGGAGGAGATAGCCGTCTTCGGCGAGGTTTTCCGAAAGGCGCTTGACGTCGCCCAGGTGCCCGGTGGAATCCCTCAGCGCTCGATATTCCATCATGGCGGTGTCAACTTCCTTTCTCCGATTCGTGGAAGGCGTCGATTCCGGCCCGGACCGCATTCAGAACCAGGTAGTAGTCGGGACCGAAGCCCAGGAAGGTCAGGCCCTGGGCCTTGCGCATTTTCAATTCGTCAGGCGTCGTGGAGCCGATCCCGATGGCGACGCCGTTCTTTTTTCCGATTTCCGCCGCGTACTCGATCACCGCGTCCGTTTCCGGGAAGGGCATGTCTATGGGATTGAAGCCCATGGAGAAGCAGAGATCCCACATGCCCAGATAGAGGGCGTCGAGACCCGGGACCGAAGTGATCTCCTCCAGGTTCTCGACCGCTTCCTTCGTCTCCAAAAGCGCGGCGACAATGATGTTGTCGTTGGCCCGTTTGATGTAGTCGTCGGTGTCGATGGTGTACTGGCTGGCCCGCATCGGGCCCCAACCCCGGATCCCGTGCGGCGGGTAGCGGGTCGCGGCCACCAGGGCCTCGGCCTCGGCCGCAGTCCTCAACATGGGAGCGATGATGCCCAGGGCGCCCATGTCCAAGGCGCGTTGAATGAACACATGCTCATGGGAGGGGACGCGGACGATGGGTACGGTGTCCGTCCCCTTGATGGCCATGAGGAGGTGCTCGATCTCGGCCGAGTCCAAGCCGTTGTGTTCGGTTTCGATGACCAGAAAGTCGAGCCCCACCTGCGACATCAGCTCGGCGACATTGGGACTTCCCAGCCCCATGAAGGTGCCGAGAACGGCCTCCCCGGAATTCAGTTTTTCTTTTGCGCGGTTAGTTTGCATTGTTCAGAAGAATCTCGGTTTGCCAAGTTCTCAATATTTAGTCCCGCTCTCGCCCAAGTCCGCTGATCCCTCCCGGGTGACGTACCCAGCACCCGAACCGTAGAGCCGCCGCTGGTATTCGACGGAAGTTTCAACCATCTTCAGAAAATTGATCTGTCTTTCCAGGGCCTCCTGGAGACCCGGTCTCGCCGCCTCTTCGTCGATGCCGGCCCGATAGGAGATTTCCGGGGGAACCAAGCCCATGTAAATGGAAAGGTACCCGTCGAAACCGATCTCCTTCAGGGTACTCAAGATGGCGGGATAGTCGGCGTGGCCCTCGCCCAGGAAGCAGTGATTGGTCTCGTTCACGTGCATGACCTTGATGCGGTCGCCCGCCGCCAGGAGGGCGCTGGTGGTCGAGGCCTCGGAGATGTTCATGTGGTAGATGTCCGGTTGGACGCCGAGGTTGGGCAGGTCCAGGTCGTCGATCAGGCTGATGGCGTCGAAGACGGAGGTCAAGATGCCGGAATAGGCTTCATAGCGGTTCAGCGGCTCGAACAGGACCGTGATGTCCCGCTCTCCCGCGTACTCACAAATTTCTCTGGCGCCCTCGAGGAAATTGCTTCTCAGAACGTGCATGGGCAGCTTGGGGAAGGGGATCTGCGGGACGGGAGTCTGGGAAGCGCAGATCTGGTAGTACTTTGCTCCCAGGGCCGACGCCAGATCGACGCAGGCCTTGCCGTAGTCGATACCTCTCTGCCGGGCTTCCACGTCGTCGCCGGCCAGGTCCCTGCTTTCTCCGGCGTGATGATACGCCCAGGCACCCAGAATTTCGTTGACCTCGAGTCCCGTGGAATCCAGCAACCTCCGGAACTTGTCGACATCGAGCTTCTGCGGATTGCCCGGCAGGTCGACGGCGTCGAACCCGGCCCGCTTGACGGCTTCCAGGATCGGCTGCGGCGTCTCGAGGATGTAGTGTCCGATTCTCCCGATGGTCTCGGAGATGACGGAGTATTTGAACGCCATTGGGGGACCCCTCCTTCAGTTGGATTCCAAGTCGACGGGTTTCCTCGTTCTCATGGACTCATAGACGGCGTCGATGACCCGCATGTTGCCCAGGCTGAACTCCGGGGAAATCCGGTGCGGCGTGTCCGTCTCGAGGCATTCCACCAGGTGGTCGAGCTGCAGGGCGAACTGATCCACGGGGGCGAAGCGGTAGACTTCATGGTCGAAGTTGTCATGGAACACTTCGATGGTGGCGGGCAGGTCTTCCTTCTCGACGAACTCCTGTTCCCTTACGCTCCGTGGGTCGAATGGAAGGTCGGCGCGGATCCACCCGGTCAGGCCCAGCACCTCCGTCGCCTGGCAGTATCCGTACTGATAACTCGTGGTCAGTTGGGCAGTCGCGCCTCCCGGAAACTCAAGCTGGATGACGGCTGACATATCCGCGTCGGACGATTCGATAAACTGCCCCACCGCATAGGCCCGGTGGGGCTCCTCGCCGATGACGAACCGCGAGAAATGAATCGGGTAACAGGCCGTGTCGTAGACGGACCCGCCGCCCCGCCGCCGGTCGTAGCGCCAGTTGTCCGGCTCGGCGAATCGAACCAATGGCGAGGAGAACGTGGCCTGGACGGAGACGACCCGGCCGATCCGGCCGGAGTCGACGATCTCCTTGATCCGGACATGTTGCGGATCGTGCCGCCACTTGAAGGCTTCCACCAGCACGACGCCGTTCCCGCGGGCGGAGGCGACCATCGCTTCGCATTCGGCGGCGTTGCCGGCGATGGGTTTCTCGCACAGGATGGCCCGGACGTTTCCCGAGTTCGCCGCGGCGATGCTGACCGGGGCATGGGCGGGTCCCCAGGTAGCGACGATGGCGATATCGAGCCGTTCTTCCGACAGCATCTGGTCCAGGTCCGTATAGCGGTTGGGGACCTGGAAGCGGTCGCCGAAAGCGTTCACGGCCTCGGCGGAAAGGTCACAGGCCGCGGCCAACTCGACCTTGTGGTTGCTGAGGCAGGTGACCGCATGGTCCAGTGCGATGGTCCCGGTACCGACGATTCCTGCTTTCAAGGCCATGGTCAGGTTCCGCTCATTCTATTGGAATGCGCGCGCCGCCGATAGCTGCACCGGTGCCATTGCCGGGTCGAGGACGTATACTCGCTCTCAGCAAGGATGCGGGCGTCGTTCCGTTGTCATCCAGGAGGAGGAAAACGCAAATGAAGTGGTTCTCGACGATATTCGGTCTCTTGCTCGCCGTCTCCATGCAGCCGGACGTTGAAGCCGGTGACAAACCGAACGTTATCTTCATTCTGGTCGACGATATGGGATATGGCGACGTGGGTCCCTACGGCGCCACGGACCTCCAAACCCCTCACCTGGACCGCATGGCTCGGGAGGGAGTCAAGCTCACGGACAATTACGCGGCGGCCCCCGTGTGCACGCCGACGCGCATCGCTTTCCTCACCGGACGCTACCAACAGCGTAGTGGGATCGAATGGGCGTTCGCGGGCGCGGGGTCTCCGGGACTGTCCACGACGGAGACATCCGTGGCCAGGATGGTGAAGAACAACGGCTATGCGACGGGACTTATGGGGAAGTGGCACGTGGGAATCACCCCCGAGACGGGACCAAATGCCCACGGATTCGATGAGTTTTTTGGTTTCCTGGGTGCAAACATCGATTTCTACACCCATCGCGAGGTGATTCCAGAGAGAGGTCTTCCCGATCTCTACGAAAACGGCAAACCGGTGAAGAAAGATGGGTACATGACCGATCTCATCACCGAGGGGTCCGTCGACTTCATCGAACGCCACGCGGGCAAGCCGTTCTTCCTCTTCGTCTCCTACAACGCACCTCACTGGCCGTTCCAGCCACCGAACCGGCGCTGGGTTGCGACGGCGGAGAATCGGCTGGAAGGGACCCGCGAGGACTACAACGGCATGGTCGAGCGAATCGACGACGGGGTCGGCGAAATTATGGATGTGCTCGATCGGAAGGGTCTGGCCGCCAACACCCTGGTCATCTTCACCAGCGACAACGGAGGCGAGCGCCTCTCGCGCACCACACCTTTTTTCAATCACAAGGCCACCTTGTGGGAGGGCGGGATTCGAGTTCCCGGCCTGGTCCGTTGGCCCAAGCGCCTCCCGGCCGGCAAGACCTCCGATCAGGCGGTCATCACCATGGATTTCTCGGCCACCATCCTGGCAGCTACGGGGAGTGCGCCGCCGGAGGGACGCACCCTGGACGGTATCGACATCCTCCCCATACTGAACGGAGAGAAACCTCCACAGGAGCGCACCTTCTTCTGGCGCATCCAGTTCGTGGGCGAATGCAATCCACAGCGGCCCTACTGGCAGTGCTATGTACAGAAGGCGGTCCGCAAGGGGCACTGGAAGTACGTCTTGGACGGCGTTGAGCAGGTGGACATGTTGTTCGATCTGAGGACCGATCCGAGTGAGCGTCAGACGCTGACCTACGAGAAGCCGGAAGTCGTGGAAGAAATCAAGCGCCTGTTCGCGAACTGGGAGCAGGACGTAGACCGGTAGGGGCGACAAGCGGCGACTTTCTTGTCGCCGACAGGGGGGCAGGGGGGACGGAGTCCCCACTCCGAGTCCTCCACATCTGAGGCAAATATGAACAGACGCCATTTCATCACATCCACGGCCGGAGCCTGGGCGGCATCCCGTCTCGCTGGCAACACCGCCAATCTCTATTCGGCCAACAAAAAATACCGTGCCGCCGTGATCGGTCACACCGGCGTGGGCGGCTACGGGCACGGTTGGGACACCGCCTTCAATCCGTTCGACACCATCGACGTGGTGGCGGTCGCCGACCCGGACGACACCGGCCGAAAAGAAGTCATGAGCCACACGGGAGCAAAGCAGGGCTATCTCGACTATCGCGAAATGCTCCGCAAGGAGAATCCGGATCTGGTGGCGATCTGTCCCCACGCGCTGGACCACCGCCTGGAGATGGTCACGGCCGTGGCCGAGTCCGGTGCCCATATCCTGATGGAGAAACCGTTCGCGCGCGATCTGGTGGAAGCGGACACCATGGTGAGGGCCATCCGGAAGAGCGGCGTGAAGGTCCAGGTCGGCTTGGTGACGGCGACGCTACCCATGACGCGGCGCGTGCTCCAGATGGTCCGGCAAGGCGAGATCGGCGTACTACAGGAGATACGGGCTCGTGGCAAGGAAGACCGGCGTGCAGGCGGAGAGGATCTGATCGTGCTGGGGTGCCACCTGATGCATCTGCTGAGGATGTTTGCCGGCAACCCGCAATGGGTGTTCGCCCACGTGACGGACCACGAGTCCGAAATGGAACGAGGCCACGGCCGCGAGAAGCAGGGACCGGGAAGCATGGGAGCGCTGGCGGGAGACCAGATCGCGGCCATGTTCTATCTGGGCCAGGGCGTCCACGCCTATTTCGGATCCAAGGCAAACGACGTCAAGACAGGACGGCGCTTTGGAGTCTACCTCTACGGCAGTAAAGGAGTGATCTACCTGCCGACCGTTGCGGGCGCGGCGATTCTGCGTTCTCCCGATTGGCACAGTGGAGCGTGGGAGCACATCGAACTGACGGCGGAAGAGCGGGCCGGTTCCGACCAGTTGGCCACCCTCATGGTGGCCGATCTGCTCCAAGCGATCGAGGAGGATCGTGAACCGGCCGTCAACGAGATGGACGGCCGCTGGACCACCGAGATGATCTCATCCGTCTACCAGTCCCAGTTGACGGGTGCGCGGGTGAGGTTCCCGCTCAAGGATCGGAGCCATCCGCTCGAGCGAGGAGCGTGATAGGACCCGACGGCGACACTCTGGCCGCCGGCCGCTCCCGATCCTTGTTTCTCATCGTTTTCCTAGAACTTCTCTGGAATCACATAAGGCGAACGGTAGTTCCGGGTCAGCATGGCGTTGGCCTCCTCATCACCGATGTAGCGCTCGGTCCCGGGGTCGAAATCCAGGGTTCGGCCGAGCCGGTATGAAGTATTGGCCATGTGAATCAGGGCACAACTGCGATGCCCTTCGACGATGTCGCCTTCCATGATGGAGCGGTCATTGGCGCGGATGGCCTCCACGAAATTGCGGAACATGTTGCCGCCGCCGCTGCCCGAAGGACCCGGTTCCCGTCCCTTACCCATATACGTCCGCCAGTTCCCGCCTCCATCGATCACCATGTATCCCTTGGAGCCGTAGAAGAGGTTGCCGATGTTGTTGCCGGCCCCTTTCCCCAGGCCCCCTTCGTGATTGGTGGCCCAGTGGCGGACCTCGAACTGCATGATCTTCTTCTTGTCGCCGCCCCCCTGTTCGCTGGGGAACTCGAAGAGAGCCATCTGCGTATTGGGGGTTTCCTGATCGTCGTCGAACATGAAGTGGCCGCCCATGGATGAGATCTTGGTGGGCAAGGTGACGCCGAGTCCCCAGCGTGCGATATCCACCTGGTGGGCGCCCTGGTTGCCGATGTCTCCGTTGCCGTAATCCCAATGCCAGTGCCAGTTGTAGTGGAAGCGGTTCCGGGTGAATTCACGCTTGGGCGCGGGCCCCAGCCAGAGATCGTAGTGGACGCCGGCGGGAACCGGCTCGGGTCCCTTGCGTTTGATGGTGTTGCGCCACTTGTAGCACATCCCCTTCGCCAGGTAGACCTCGCCGAGTCCGCCCTCGTGCAGGAACTTCATGGCGGCTTTGTAGCCTTTGAAGGTCCGGCGCTCCGCATGGTGCTGAATCAAACGGTCGTATCTCTTGGCCGCCTTGATGAGCTGCTGCCCTTCGAAATAGTTGTGGGTTCCCGGTTTTTCCAGGGTGGCGTGCTTGCCGGCCTGCACCGCCCAGAATCCGGCCAGGGCATGCCAGTGATTCGGCGTCGCCACGCTGATGGCGTCGATGGTGGGATCGTCCAGCACCCGGCGCAGGTCGTGATGAGTTTCGGGCCGCGGCAGGCCCATTTCTTCCATCTCTTTGACCCGCTTGGCGCTGATGTTCTCGTCCACGTCGCAGAGGGCCGCGACCTCGACGTTTTCGAGTCCCGCATAGCCTTGGACGTGGCCCCATCCCATCCCGCGGAGACCCACCACGGCGACTCGCACCCGGTCGTTCGCGTCTTTGACCTTGGCGTAGCTCGCCGCGTTGAATCCCAAGGACAATCCCGCGCCGACCGTCCCGGCCGCCACCGATCTCATGAAGGTCCGGCGTGATTCCGCGGTGTCCTGGCCGGATTGGACATGATCGCTGTTTTTCGTCGTCATAGGTTCTTCCTCGTTGTTCGGACCCGTAAATACACCATTTGCCGGCGCGGTCACCGCGCCGGTTTCATATCGGTTTCCCATTGTCCCAGGAGTCCCTTCAATCTCTCCGCGTCATCCGATCGGGATTGAAGCAGGTCGTTCTCCTCGTGAATGTCGGTGGACAGATTGTACATCCATTCTTCCGTGCGCTCACCCTCGATCAGGCGGACATACTTGAGATCGCTGTCGCGCACGGCGGCCCAAGTCCGGTCGCCGCGCCGGCCGCGCCAGAACAGGGTGCGGTCGAAATCTTCGCGGCCCTCCGCCACGTGACCGATGATGTCATAGCCATCCAGCCGTTCGGCGGGCACACCCGCGCCGGCCATTTTGAGGAACGATCGAGTCAGGTCGAAGGTCGCGGACACCTGTTCGTTCTTGGTTTCCGCTTCGATACGGCCGGGCCAGCGAATGATGAGGGGGACACGGATGCCCCCTTCCAGCGTCGTCCCCTTGGCGCCTCGCAAGGGAGCCATGTTGGCCGCTCCCTGCAGACCGCCGTTGTCCGAGACGAAGATGACGACGGTCTTTTCCCGAATCCCCGCGTCGTCGATGGCGGCCAGCAACCGGCCGACTTCCGAATCCATGTCCTCCAGCATGGCGACGTAGGTGGCCGGATCCCTCTCCATCCAGTTCTCCTTGGTGACCACCTTGTCCTTGTCGTCAGGCCCCTGAAAAGGGAAGTGAGGCGTTTCGTGCGCCACGTACAGGAACAGGGGCCGGTCTTTGTGCCGCTGGATGAAATCGATGGATGCGTCGGTGATCAGGTGGGTCATGTAGCCCTCCCGATAGACCGGCATTCTTCCGTCGAAGAGGACGTGCAGGTCGCTCGTTTCCCGGTGGTTGAAGTAGTGCACGTTGCCGCCCATGTAGCCGAAGAACTCGTCCCAGCCGTGGTCCAGCGGGTTGAAATGGGGTTCGTAACCCAGGTGCCACTTGCCGAAGGTGCCGGCGACGTAGCCGGCGTCCTTCAATGCCCCCGGCATCACCGTCTGTTCCGCGGGGAGCCCCAGCTCCCGCTGCTCGGCCAATCGGATGGCGTCGTCGTAACGGCCAACGTTGCCGGTGCCGATGGCGCACTCCAGTCCGCCGGCCCGCTGCTGGTAGCGCCCGGTCAGGAGCGCGGTCCGGGTCGGGGTGCACTCCGGCCCATTGGCGTAATGCTGGGTGAAATGCGCTCCCTCCTGAGCCAGGCGGTCGATGTTGGGGGTCTTGGCCTCAGGATGGCCGTAGAGTCCCAGGTCTCCGTAGCCCAGATCGTCCGCCAGGATCAGGACAATGTTCGGCTTTTCCGAAGTCTCATCCCCGGTCTGAACGTCCGGGGCATTCTCGGGAGGACTGCAAGCAGCGAAACCAAAGAGCAGGAAGACGAATGGTGCAAGAAGGTCGAATGTGGAGTGCTGTTTCCCCGATCGTATCATTGCGTCAGTCTACCTGAACCAGGAATGAGAAAAGAGGAAAGAGGAAAGCTCCCTCACCGGCGCGGCCCGGCGGACGCCAAGGAGAAACAGGCACCGTATTCGTCCGGCTTCGTCTTTCTCTACGAGCCCGTCTCCGCTGCCGAGGCCCCTGGGCGCAAACGATCCACCTGTCTTCACTCTTTCCTCTTTGCTCTTTTCTATTTCCTCGGTTTCTCAGGAGCGGTCCTCTTCGAATGGGTCGGCATCAACCGATTCGAGACGAGGGTCTGTGGATTCGAAGGCCACGGGCGATCTGGAGGACCGGTCCACGCTGAGCTTGAAGATGTCGAACCGGTTGTACCCGCCCACCACGTCGTGGATCTGCTTGGGGGCCACCGTTTGGGAGAGATCGATCTCGGCGTAGAGGAGGCCTTCCTCGTCCTGCAGAATCTGGCTGACCGGGGTTCCCTCCGGACCCATGACCACCGAGATGCCTCTGGGGCTCCCGTCCAGAATGCTGCCGGCCTCCGGGGTCAGTCGGCCCAGACGGTCCCGGGCCGCCGCATCCAGAAAGCCGGAGGCCACCACGTTGAAGACCTTGCCTTCGAAGGAATGGGCACCGGCCCGAATCAGTATCGCCTGCTTGAGATCGTAGTTGCCGCCGGTGGCAGGATCGCGGGTGGGCCACAGGGGCGGGTAGGTGGATAGATGGACCTGCTCGCCCTGGGCCAGCAGGGCAAAACGAGCCAGGGGATTGGTGTTCTCTCCGCAAATCAGCATCCCCACTCGACCCAGTCGGGTCTCGGAAACCTGAAGTCCACTGCCGTCCCCGGGCGCCCAGACCAGTTTCTCGTAGAAGGTCGGAACCAGCTTGCGGTGGTGGCAGAGCATGTCCCCCCGGTCACTCAAGAGCAGGTTGGCGTTCCAGAGGCAACCGTCGCTGATTGGCGAGACCTCGTTGAATCCCAGGGAGACGAAAATGCCGCTGCGGCGGGCCGTGTCTGCAACCTTGCCTATTTCCGGCCCGTCCACCCGCAGACTGCCGGCAGCGAGTTGGCAGAAAAGATCATGGTTTGCAATGGGGGCCTGCAGGGCGCACCAGAGCGGAAAGGCCGGTATGTAGGTCTCCGGGAAGACGATGAGCTGAGCCCCGTTGCGGGCGGCTTCCCCGATCAGGGCGCAGGCCTTTTCCAGCGTGGCGTCCTGGTCGAGGAACACCGGGGCCACGTGAGCGGCAGCCACCTTGTAGGCTGGAGGTTGCATGGTGAATAGGCGTCTCTTTCCCGCTCACTCCAGCCGGGCCGCCAGCCCCTTGAGAATTGGATCCGGGAGGCGATTCCGCCGGGTAAAGCGATGGGGATCGGACAGCATCAGGTCGGCACTTTGAATAAACGGTCTGTCAACGAGCTCGTCGGCACATCCGTGAGCCAGGTCCTCAACAGCCCGTGGCAAAAGTCGTCACGGCATTCGACCGTCCCTGCATCCCGGCGGACTGCGTTGCGACTCGGTCACATACTCCCGGTATGCTCCCTCATCGCGCCTTGTCCGGCGGGCGCAGGAACGGTCTCGGTGCTCGTGAGACTTTCACCACGGACTGTCAAGGGCTTCCCGGGTGGTCTCAAGGTGGAATCACTTATCCTCTCCATATTGTCGCAACATTTCCGCGATTCTTTCCGGGGCCAGCTCACCCCGGTGGATCAGCATTCGGTAGCGCAGCCGGACCGGTGTCTCTTTGGAAATCGGGACCGGAACCCTTCCGGGGTAAACCTGGTTCTGCATGCTTCTGCCCCGGCGGAGAACCCAGCGGCGGGGCATTCCCGGTGTTTCCGGATGGCAGAGTATGGTCAACCCGGAAACTCCGGTCTCGGCGTCGAAGGAGCCGGTCAGATCCATCCAGGGGCCAGCCGTCAGCGGGGTCTCTATGGGTTCGAGTTCCCCTATTTCGCTGGTGAAACGGACGTCATCCGGCAAGCCGAGCCGGATCGTGAAGCCCCCATAGGCCTTCTTTCCCGCGGACCCGCCCAGCCGGACACCATCGACCATGGCTTGCAGCCGGATGTCGAAGTCGATTGGACGGATGTCGTTCCGTACGGCTCCGACTCGAACCCTCACCTGTTCCCGAACGATCGGTGTGGGATCGCCGTTGGATTCGCGCAGGAAATGTGATCTCCACCAGACATGGGTGGCGAGAGTCAGCCGATTCTTGTCATCGGACAGGATCTCGACGTCGCGCACATCGAATTCGATATTCTCGGCCCGCCACGGGTTTCCCGCGGGCTTTCCGTCCACGGTGAGTTGGTGCCACCCGAGGAAGACCCCTCGGTGGTGAAGATGGTCTTCCGGAAAATCCTCCGTCAGCACTTGGCCGTCCAGTCCATACAGCGGATGAATGTAGTTGGCTCGGGGCATCTTGCCCTGATGAGACTTGGTGCGCCGCTGGTAGAAAAGAACCGGTTGGCCCCCGTCCGTGATCAAGACGCCCTCTTTGGTTTCCTTGGTATCGAGGGCGTCGAGCCTGGCTCCCTCGCCGATGCCGCAGAGTGACAGCAGGAATGGGATCAGAGTGAGTCCGACGAACCGATTCAAGGCAGTTGCAATCTTTCCTGAACTCCGTGGGGGTTGGTGTCGGCGTCGAGTATACATCGGAGAGGAAAGAGGAAATAGGAAATCAGGAAAGAGTGAAGAGTTCGCGCCGATCCCACTCTTTTCTCTTTGCTCTTTTCTCTTTGCTCCCTCCCTTGCTATTCTGACCCCGGTTTTGAAGTCCTCCCTGGCCTTGTTCCTGCTGATTCCAGCCTTCGTCCTCGGTGCCGCTTTCTGGCATTCCGGTCAAGCTCGGGAACCTCTCCTCGTTTCCGGGACGGACGCGGGCTACGTCAGTGCCGATTCCTGCCGGCCCTGCCACTCGGACGTCTACGAGACCTACAAACATACGGGGATGGGCCGTTCCTTCTACCGCATGCGGCCCGAGAAGTCGGTCGAAGACTGGACCGGGAACAACGTCTACTACCACGCGGCCTCGAAACGCTACTACACCATGGTTGAACGGGACGGCCGTTACTTCCAGCGGCGCCACCAGATCGGGTACGGCGGCAAGGAAGTGAACGTGGTGGAGAAGGAGATCCATTTCGTGGTGGGTTCCGGCAACCGGGTGCGAACCTACCTTTACCACGCGCCCGACGGCAAGCTCTTCGAGCTTCCGGTGAGCTGGTACAGCGAGAAGGGGTCTTTCTGGGCCATGAGTCCAGGCTACGATTCCCGTTCCCACCATGGCTTCCAGCGGAGAATCCATCACGGTTGCATGTTCTGTCACAACGCGTATCCGGAAATCGAGCCGGGAAGCGACTCCTTCGGACGGGCCTCCTTTTTCAGGGGGAACATTCCGGAAGGCATCGACTGTCAGCGCTGCCATGGGCCCGGACGAGATCACGTCGCGGTGGCGAAAATGGCGGACGCCTCGTTGGAAGCGATTCGGAGCAGCATTCGGAACCCGGGAAGGATGAGCCCGGAGCGGCAGATGGAAGTCTGCATGCAGTGCCACCTGGAGACCACCAGCGCCCCGCTGCCGCCTTTCATTCACCGCTTCGGACGGGGTGTGTTCTCCTTTCGGCCGGGCGAGGAACTGGCGAACTACGTCCTCCATTTCGATCATGCACCGGGCGCCGGGCATGACGACAAGTTCGTCATCGTCAATGCCGCCTACCGGCTGCGCCGGTCACTCTGTTTCCAGAAGAGCGGCGGAGCGATGACCTGCATCACCTGCCATGATCCTCATGACATCCCCCGGGGCGAGGAGGCCGACCGCCACTATGCGGAAGTCTGCCGGAGCTGCCACGCCTCGACGCTCGATCAGCAGATCGCTTCGAGAGAACACACAACTTCTTCGGATTGCCTGACCTGTCACATGCCGAAGCGCCGGACCGACGACGTCATTCACGCCGTGATGACCGATCACTACATCCAGCGCTTCAAGCCGGAGCGGGATCTTCTGGCTCCGTTGGAGGAGGAACCTTTCTACCAGCGGCCGTATCGAGGCGAAGTGAAACTCTACTATCCGAGCCAGATCGCAACGCGCGAAAAGGACCTCTATCTGGCTGTGGCCCAGGTGGAGGACAAGTCCAATCTGGAAGCGGGGATCGCGAATCTGGAGCGGGCGATCCGGACCTACCAGCCGGCAGAGCCCGAGTTCTTCCATCGTCTGGGCGAGGCCTATTTCGAGACGGGGCAGTTCGCCAAGGCAATTCCCATGTATGAGGAGGCCCTGGGCCGCCAACCTGATCTTTGGACCGCCCTTCACCGCCAGGGAATGGCTCTGGCCCGGTCCGGGCAGCTTTCCCGAGCCGTGACCGTCCTGGAACGGGCGTCACGGAACGATCCGGAGCCGGGAGCGATTCTGAACGATCTGGCTCTTCTCCACTGGGAATCGAGGCGAGTCGACGAAGCGGTGAAGACGTTGAGAGACGCCATCAAGTCCGACCCGGAGCGCTCGGAGGTGCACAGCAACCTGGGAGCGCTACTGCTGGAAACGGGGATGTTCGGCGAGGCGGAAACGGCGCTGCGCGAGGCCGTCCGTCTGGAACCGGAACTGCCGGCTGCCCACCACAACCTCGCCACCGTCCTGGTGGCACGGGGAGACTGGGCCGAGGCCGAATATCATCTCGAGAGGGCTATCGAGAACAATCCGTCCGATGTTCAGATCTACCTGGACTATGCGGCCATCCTGGCCCAGCGGGGACTCTACGAGCGAGCTCGAACTCTTTTGGGCCAAGCCCTCGAGCTGGATCCCAGGCGGCCGGACGCTCACAGTTTGATGGCGGAGATACTGGCGTCAGACGGCAAGATCGAGGAGGCCGTCACTCATTTTGAGAAGGCTCTGGAACTGAATCCGGTGCATTTTCGGACGCATTATAGTTACGGGGCGGTACTTGCGCTGTCGGGGAACTTGCAGGAAGCCGTGACGCATTTGCGGAAAGCGTCGGAGAGTCGGGATCCTGCCATCCGGCAAGCTGCTTTGGATTTGTTGAGAGAATTAAATCCGTAGGGGCAGGGGGGATTGTCCTGTCGCCTGTATGGGAATTGACGGGGCGCCTAAAAAGACGCCCTTCCCAGTCGGCGCCTAAAAGACGCCGCTCCACGACACCCTTCCCAGTCGGCGCGTGAAAGACGCGGCTCCGCGACGGCCTTCCCAGTCGGTGTGTGGAAGACTCCGCTCGTTCTAGCCGAGGAGTTCGGGGATGGGTTTTCCGGTTTTGTCTTCGAAGGAGTTGGCGATCTTAACGGGGCGTCCTACGGGGGTCATGTACTCCTTGGTCCAGTCGATTCCCATGGCCTTGTAGACGGTCGCGAAGATGTCTCCGATGGAAACCTCCCGCTCCGCCACGTGGGCGCCCTTCTCATCGCTGGCTCCGAGCACCTGACCTCCTTGAACTCCGCCGCCGGACATGAGCAGGGTCCAGGCATGGGGCCAGTGGTCCCGTCCGCCGCTGGCGTTGTGGTTCGGTGTCCGGCCGAACTCGCCCATGACGATGACCATCGTCGAGTCCAACATCCCTCTCTCGTCCAGGTCGACCAGCAGGGCGGACAGGGCCTGATCGAGCGGCGGAACCAACGCATCCTGGTGCTGCTTGTCGTTGTTCCCGTGCGTATCCCACTCGTTGAACTTGTAGCCGGCCGCCGTCACGAAACGGGATCCCCTTTCCGCCAGGCGCCGAGCCAGCAGCACGCTCTGGCCGAAGCCGTTTCTTCCGTAGGCATTTCGAACCTTTTCCGGCTCCCGGGTCAGTTCGAACGCTTCCCGGACCTCCGGCGTCAGAATCATCTGCAGCGCCTGCTCGCGAAACCCGTCCATGGCGTTGAACTCGGCCAATTCCACCTTCTTGCGGTAGGCGGAGTCGACCATCTGCAGCATCGAAAGCCGGGACTCCAGCCGCTCGACCGGCAATCCCTTGGGGAGCGTCAGATCCGCGACCCCAAAGTCGGGGTCACAGACGGTGCTGATGTCCTTGAAGCTGCAACCCGTGGGGTCACCCAGGATCAATGGATCGTATTTGGACCCCAGGTACGCACTCTTGAAGAGCTGTTCGTATTGCCGGTCCACGTCGAACTGGGGGGCCAGGACGTACGGGGGCATGGTGTTTATGGGCCCCAACTCCTTGGTGATGATGGAGCCGACGCTGGGGAACGCCATGGCCGCACTGGGACGATGCCCGGTGAGCACGTTGTGTGCGCCCTCGAAGTGGTTGGCTTCCTCCGTTCGCACGGACCGGACGACGGCGATCTTGTCCATCTGCTGCGCGACGAGAGGACAGAGCTCCGTCACCTGAATCCCCGGGACGTTGGTGGAAATCGGCTTGAACGAACTGTTCGGCTTGGGATCGTAGGTGTCGATATGACTCGGTCCACCCTCCAGCCAGAGCAGGATGATCGATTTCGCCGTGGCCTCCTTCTCGATATCCACTCCCGCACTCGCCATCAGGCTCTTGAACTGAAGGTAATGCGTGAGGTTCGCTCCCAGCAGGCTGAGAGAGCCCAATCGCAAGAAGTCCCTTCGACTCGCGAGCCTGGAATCCAGACAACCTACTTTTCTCAACATCGTTGGCTTCTCCTTGGGCGACTTCGCAAAAGGCGCTCAATGGTTATATGCAAACTCCCGGGAACTGATCAGAGCCCAGGTCAGATCCTCCAGAGTCGTCTTCCGGGAAGGGCTCTCCTCGAGCAACCGCTCCAGGCGATCGAATTCGTCCTGGCTCGGAAATCTGGAATACGCCACCAGATATAGTTCTTCCACGATCTCTCGATTGGTGCGG
The DNA here is from genome assembly GCA_951812665.1 of uncultured Acidobacteriota bacterium. Taxonomy (GTDB): domain Bacteria; phylum Acidobacteriota; class UBA6911; order RPQK01; family JAJDTT01; genus JAJDTT01. The sequence goes on along the minus strand of CATOST010000021.1, from coordinate 74,080 downwards.
CCGCTCCGGAACAACTGGTCCAGCCGGCCTCCTTGGCGTCCGAGTTTTTCGTTGTAGGTCCGGCCCGAAAAGGAGTGCAGGGCCTGCAGCAGGGTGGGGCCGGTCCGGCTCGGCTTGCCGGCCCGGTCGTAGCGGCCATGGACTTCCATGAACATGCTGTGGTCGATGGACCAATTCTTCAGGTTCATGGCCCGGGTTCCCACCGGCTCATGACCTCTCGTCGTATCCAGGTACTCCTCGTCGGTCACTCCGGTCACGAAGGAGATGGCGTCCAGGAACAGTTCGGCGTCCATGGGCCGGGGTTGGAAGTGGGAGTAGTTCGTGGTGTCGTGCCGGTTCGTCTCGTTGGGGACCGAAGTCAGTTGATAGGCTTGCGAGCGAACGATGGTCCGGATCAGCTTCTTCAGATCATGTCCCTGGTTCCTGAAGTCATCAGCCAGGGCGGTGAGCAGATCCGGGTGCGAAGGGGGATTGGTGGACCGGAAGTCGTCCACCGGATCGACGATTCCCCGCCCGAAGAAATAACTCCAGATCCGGTTCACCGTCGCTTCCGCGAAATGGGGATGTTCGGTGATCCATTCCGCCAGGGCCAGCCGCGGGTCGAACTGCCTTTCCGGGGGGAGAGGGGTGCCGTCGGGCAAGGTCGCTTTCACTTCTTTCTTGGTGCGCGGATGAATGACCTTGGCGACGTCTTCGGACTGGCCCCAGGCATAGTCCCGGCCGGCGGGGTTGTCGAAGATCACCATGTCGGACTCGTCAGACCATCCGACTTGAACCAGGCTGCCGAAGAACGCCGTCAGCCCCCAGAACTGGTCCTGGCTCCAACTGTCGAAGGGGTGGTTGTGACACTGAGCGCAATCCAGCCGGCGGCCCATGAAGAGTCGGATCTGCTCTCCCATCACCTGTTGGGGACCGGTGGGATCGTTCTCGGTGGCGAATCTGGAGAAGTGCCGGGAGGGCCCGTCCCATCCCTGCGCGGAGATCCGTTCCCGAGCCATCTGGTCGTAGGGTTTTCCATCGCTGACGCTGTCTCGGATCCATTCCCAATACGCCGCGTTGAACTCGGTCGTGCCGCCGTTGACCAACCGTCCCACTCGAAAGAGCTGGGAAAAACGATAGGTCCAGTAGTCGACGTATTCGGGGGAGTCCAGCAGCGTCTCGATCAGTTTGTCCCGCTTCTGCGGGTCCTGGGAAGCCAGGAACTCGCGGACGCGGTTGGGCGGCGGCAGCGTGCCGGCCAGATCGAGGCATACGCGCCTCAGAAACTCGGCGTCGCTCGACAGGTCGGAAGGAACGATGTTGAAGCGCCGGAGTTTGCCGAAGACGTATTCGTCGACGTAGTTCTTTTCGGGTACGGACGGATAGTTCGGAATCAGGTCCGTGATCACGCCGGCGAGCGCGCTGACCGCGTGGCCCGCAGCCCGGATCATGATCGCCGTCTCTCCTTTGCCGACCGCCTTCACCGTCCCGTCGCCGCCCACGCTCACGATCGAGGGATTGATGGAGGAGTAGAGCACCTGGTCGCTGATATCCTCGCTCCGCCCGTCCGAAAGGTGAGCCATCACGACCAGTTGCTGGGTTCCTCCCGGTTCCAGCACGAACTTGCTCGGGAACACCTCCACGCCGTCGACTCCGGCGGCGCTGCTGTCCGTTGCCTCGCCGAAGGGGGCGCCCGCCTGAATCCAACCGAGTATGGTCCGGTAATCGGGGGAGTCGAGGGAAAACTTGGGCCCGCCGCCGTGAGCCACGGCCATGGTCGGCTTCAACAGCAGCAGGCTCTTCTCCGGTTCCTTCAAGTCGATCCGGGGAACCTTCGGGTCGTCCGATTTGTCCGTGAGGACATGGAAGGTGCCGCCCTCCAGGAGCCACTTGTAGTCGTCCTCGGGGTAGAGGGAGTTCTGCGAGAGCTTGAATCCGCCCTGCCCCTTGACGCCGCCGTGGCAGTCGCTGCTGTTGCACCCGTGTTTGGTGAGAATCGAGCCGACGTCCCGGGTGAAACTGAAGGTCTTCTCCCGGACCAGGTCCTGGACCCGGATCGCCGCTTCTGCGGCGTGTCCTTCAATCTCCACTCGGACCCGGGTCTCGCCCTGGGAGACGCCGACGATTCGGGAAGATCCCTCGATCTTGGCGACCTCGTCGTCCGCCACGTCGAAACTGCTCCGCGACGTCACGTCTCGTTGCAGCCCGTCGGAGAAGGTGCCGAGCACCACGAATCGCTGTGAAGGATCCGCTCCCCTCAGGTCCACCTCATCGGGGAACATTTCGATGGAGACGAGGGTCAGGGCGTGGCTGCTGGCCGGCCGCAACGGCTCGCCCTGGGGAGAGGCCGCCGACAGGCCAAGGACGACGGCCAGCACCGACAGCATGACGGTCGGTGATCCGCCGCCGCTCGCGAATATCAACTTTTCCAGTCTCACGGTGCCGTTTCCTGGGAATTCCTACCGCTTCGAGGCGAGTTGTTGCTTTTCCTCATTTCCATCCACCAGCAGAGGGAGCGTGGCGATGGCGAAAGCCTCGCCCATTTTGCCCCCCTTGACGGGCCGGGCCGTCAAATCGATGAGCCAGGGGCTGCGCGACGGCAAGGCGTTGGAATCGGCCAGCAGCGCGACTGTGGCCTTCTGGTTGGATGCCCGGTAACGTTTCTGATCCTTCAATGGGGGCAGGTCCTCCGTCGACCGGCTCTGCTTCGGGCTCGCAACCACCGGAAACGCCTTCACGCCGGCTGGAAGGTTTTCGACGCTGAGCAGGACTTCGCCTTGGAATCCCTCTTCCAGATCCACCGACAGTTCCAGCGTACTCACCTGTCCCGGAGTGACCCGAACGTGATCTTCTTCGGGACGGATCGCTCCGACATGTGGAACCTGGTCCCGGACCAGCAGTCTGTACCTGAAATCGGAGCCGCCCTTCCGGGACGTTATGTCGCGAACCTGGAGGATGTACTCGCCTCCCTTTTCGAAGCTGTAGGTGGTCTTGGCCTCCAGGTACTTGACGACGAAGTTCCCGCTCCTGCCCCAGACTTTATTGAGGTTTTCGACGACTTCCTCGCCGTCGGCGCTCATGACCTTCATCCAGGGGACGAAATAAGAGGGTTTCCTGAGCGGGGTCTCGATCTCGAAGGCCACGAGAGCTCCGTCGGGCACCTTGAATTTGAAGGTGTCGATGTCACCCGGCCCTCCGATGACCCCTTCCAGAGCCGCGGGGATGGCCCCCACGTCGAGGGCTTGACCCGACTGGTCATTCGGCTCCTGCTCGGTGAACGATTCGAACGAGATGCCTCCGCCGGAAGCCTCATTCGAATCCTCTCGGACGCTCCGGGCCTGGAGTCTCTCGATCCAATCCGCCTCGATCTTCCGGGCGAAGTCCCGTTCGGACACCATGGGCACGAGGGACTGGGGAGCTTCTCCCGCCCAGGTCCATTTCAGGGGGCCCTCATGGGCCGGCCGATCGGGTTGGAAGGCACAGGGTGTCTCCCCGGAACTCCCGCCGGGTAAGACCTTCAACTGGTATCCGGGATTTTCGAACATCCCGACCTTGCCCGAGACCTCCGCCACGGCCAGGAAGAATTCGCCGTCCCGGGGGAAACTGTAGGCCAAAGTCGGCCGATGCTGCATGTGGTCATTGATGATCAACCGATGATCGCGGTCGGGATCGAACCAACTGCCTCCCCGCTCATGGATACTCAGCTTCGGCCGCATCGTCCAAAGGCCGAGCGGAGCGGTACTCGAGAAGAAGTCCACTTGGAAACAGAGGACCTGATCTTGAGTTGCCTGCAAGCGATAGTAGTCCACCTCGCCCAGCTCCGGCAGCCTGCCCTGAACCACGGAAGGAAAGGAGTCGATGGGTTGGGCGGTGTCCAACTCGTTGTGTTTGGTGCCGATTTCGCGAACGTTGGGCTCGGACGTGACGCGGAACCTCAGGGGATTGGATATTCCGCCGGGGGTCACAGCCCGAAAGTAATGGGCTCCCAATTCGGCGTCCGGGGAGATGCGAACCTTCAGGAGCGCCCGGTATTTCCCCTGATAGGGACCGGCCTCGGAGCCCTTCTCCGGTTCGGCGCCCTCTTTTTTGGCTTCCTCGGTCCGTTCCAACTTCAGGATCTCCGCCTCCACCTGATCGCAGTAGAACCAAGCCACCTGAAGCGGGTCCAGAAACTTGCCGCGAAGCTCGACCTCAAGTGTGTCCCCCGCCTGCCCTCCCAGGGGATACAGGGAGATCAGCTTGGGCCTGGCGGGTGGATCCGCGGCTTCGAGTTGAACTGAAAGAAAAGCGAGAATCAGAAGGGCCGGAATGGATCGCATAAATGGGATTTCCGTGCGCGTATTATTAACCGGAATTTTATATCAGGAGCAGTAGAGACTACAAGGCTGTGGGACCGTGATTTCCCCCCGAAAAATCAGTCGAGATCGCCTCTATGCCTGGGGCAGAGACTGCGGGACGGCAGCTTTCTGCTCGAGGCGGTAGATTCGCTGGACGTTCCCTCCGAGGATGAGGCTCAGATCCTCCTTGGACATGTAGGGACAGTTGTCTTGCAAGTAGTGGTACCGCCGGGAGTACTCGGCTGGATTGCTCAGGCCCTTCTTCACGAATTCCGAGCCCCAGGCCAGTCTCCCTGGACCGAAGTTGTCGTAGAGGCTCTCGAGGACTTCGTCGTTGGGTCCATAGTTCATATGTCCCGGCAGAATGCCAAGGATCACGTTGTGTTCCTTGACCAGCCGAAGGGCCGCTTCCGGGAGCTTGACCGAGTTGTCCGGCTGGAGGCAGGGCTGGGGCGGGATGCCATGGACGATCACGACCGGAAGTTCGGGAAATTTCTCAAGTAGCCGCAGGAGAATGGGCCACAGACTCTCGAAATTCGACCCGTAGCCGACGGAGGGACTGCCGGTGTAAGTGACGAAGGAGACGGTAATGTTCAGTGAGTTCACCGCCTTCCACAAGGATTCGTACTTGGGAGTGGCCAGGTTGTCGTGACCATCGGAGCCGGGAGGAGGATCGTAGTACAACCCTCGGAAGCCCCAATCTCCAACGTATTGGTGAAGCTTGTCTATTTGTTCACTCTTGTACGCTTGCTGCTCGTCGAGCTTGCACACGGAAATGAATCGGTTCGGGAACTCCCGCAGGATTCGGGCCTGATAGTTGTTGGCCCACACTCTGAGCGTGTGAAGCACAGCCATGTCCACACCGTGTGCATCCATCACTTCAATCAGTTCGCGGGCAGACAGGCCGAGTTTGGAGTTGGTGACCTGGAAGATGGTGCGATCCAGTTGTGGATTGTAGCCCGCCACGAGATCCTCGGGTTTCAGGGCGCCGACGTGTCCGTGGTTGTCAATGACCAGGGGATGTTTTCCAGCAACTCCTTTATGAGGCGCAGTTGTCGTGAATGAGCTCCGGTTCATCGCCGGGGCGAGGAAAGCGGTCCCGAGAAACCTCCGTCGGCTCCATCCCTGTTTCGATGTCATGTTCCGGCCTCCTTGAATAGTTGGACTCCCTTTCCGTTTGTAACCTGTACTCCTCTCTCCTTCCCGCTTCAAGGGGGTTTTGGTAAGATCACCCCAAATCCATATCGTTGAGCGACTTATGCTGATTTATCGACGGTGGTATTTGGGACTGATTCTTTTCTGTCTGGGGCCATTGGCGGCACCCGGCCTGGGCCAGAACCAAGCGGCCGCTGCACTGGATTTCAAGCGGGACATCGAGCCCATCTTCAGCCAGCGATGCCACCATTGCCATGGTGCCGGCCAAGCGGCCGGCGGTCTGCGCCTCGATCTGCGGGAATCGGCCCTGAAGGGAGGCGCCTCGGGTCCCGCCATCGTTCCGGGTGACAGCTCGGGCAGCCGATTGATAGACATGGTCACGGGAACCGGCGGCATGATCATGCCGCTTCAAGGCGAGCCTCTGAGCGCCGACCTGATCGACCGCCTCCGCGCCTGGATCGATGAAGGAGCCCAGTGGCCCGAGGAGAACGCCGACGCTGACGCCGGCCTGCAGGCTGGAGCGAACGGCCACTGGTCGTTTCAAGAGATCAGCGACTCCGAAGTCCCAAAGACGGGCAACCCCGGCTGGATCCGGAATGCCATCGATTCGTTCGTGCTGGAAACCCTGGAAAAACGGGATTTCCAACCCTCCCCCCGGGCTTCACGGGAGACGCTGGTCCGCAGGCTGCACCTGGACCTGCTGGGACTCCCGCCCACGCCCGCCGAGGTGGAAGCGTTCGTGAGCGACCCGCTTCCCAACGCCTACGAACGCCTGGTCCGGCAGTTGCTCGCCTCTCTTCATTTCGGAGAGCGCTGGGCGCGTCACTGGTTGGACCTGGCCCGTTACGCCGACAGCGACGGATTCGAGAAGGATCATCCACGCCCCCACGCCTGGCGTTACCGGGAGTGGGTCATTCAGGCCGTCAATCGGGACCTACCCTATGATCGATTCGTCATCGAGCAGATGGCCGGAGATCTGCTGGCGGATGCCGGAACGGAACAGCGAGTGGCGACCGGCTTCCACCGCAACACGCTCACGAATACCGAGGGGGGAGTCGACAAGGAGCAGTTCCGGGTCGAACAGATCGTGGATCGGACCAACACCACGGCCTCCGTCTTTCTCGGTCTGACCATGGCCTGCGCCCAGTGCCACGACCACAAGTACGATCCGCTTTCCCAGCAGGAGTATTACGAGCTCTTTGCGTTTCTCAACGAGGCGGAGGAAAAGAACATCCCGGCGGCCTTGGAACCGGAGCTGGCGGCCTATCGGCGAGCCAAACAGGAGTGGGACCTGAGGCAGGAGATGCTGGTCGGGAAGATGGAGGCCGAGAGAAAGCCTTTGGAGGAGGAGCTGGCCCCGAAACTGGCCGCTTGGGAGGCCCGCAACCCGTATCCTCTTCTGGGCCAGTGGCAGGTGCTCGATCCCGTCAGCTTCACCACCACCGACTCCAAGGAGACCGAGCTGGTCAAGCAGGAGGACGGCAGCCTGTTGGCCCGGGGGGAGAATCCCGCCCACAACAACTACAAGGTCGAGGTCAGGAGCTCGCTGGCCGGGATCACCGCGTTTCGACTCGAGGTGCTCAAGGACCCGACGCTTCCGAATTCGGGACCGGGCCGGGCCGCTCAAGGGGAATTCGCACTGTCGGAAGTGGTCATCGAAGCTTCGACGGGTGAAGATGGCAAGGAGCCGCAGAAGCTGGAGATCGACTCGGCAGTGGCCTTGCAGGAGCTGGACGGGTTCGAGGTCTCTCGGGCGGTCGACGGGGAAGAGCGGACGGGGTGGTCGCCGGGTGGACTCGAGGGTCCCAACCACAACCGTCAGATCGTCGTCATCCTCAAGGAGGACGCCGGTTCGTCTTCCGGCGCCACCTTCAATTTCAGGTTGGAACAGCGCCTGGGCGACCACCGGACCATGGGCCGGTTCCGGCTCTCGGCGACGAGGGCCCCGCGGCCGACGCTGAAGTCACTGGTGCCCATCGACGTGGAGCGGGTGCTGGCCGTGGAGCCGCAGGCCCGGTCCGGCGAGCAGACGGCGTTGCTGTTGGACTACGCCGTCGATCAGCAGCCTCGGATGCGGGAATGGCACGCGGCTCTGGAAGGGCATCACAAAGCGATGCCGCAAGTCCCCGAGACGCTGGCGCAGACCATCGCGCAAAACGCGGATCCACCCAAGACCCACATTCACGTCCGGGGCGATTTCCTGCGCAAGGGCCGGCAGGTGATGCCGGGAACCCCAGGTGTTCTGCCTCCCATGCGTTGGCGTGGAGAACGGCCGGACCGGCTCGATCTGGCCCGGTGGATCGTGGATCCTGCCAATCCGCTCACGGCCCGCGTGGAGGCCAATCGAATCTGGGAAAAGCTCTTCGGAAGGGGCTTGGTGGCGACCAGCGACGATTTCGGGACACGCGGCGAGAAGCCTTCCCATCCCGAACTGCTGGACTGGCTGTCGCGCAAGTTCGTGGATCTGGGATGGAGCCGCAAGGACCTGATCGAAACGATCGTCCTGTCATCGACCTATCAGCAGTCCTCCCGGGTGGACCCGAAGCTTCTCAAGACCGATCCGAACAACGTCTGGCTGACCCGGCAGAATCGTTTTCGCGTGGAGTCGGAGGTCACCCGGGATCTCTTTCTGGCCGTGGGAGGCCTGTTGGAGCGCCGGGTGGGGGGGCGGAGCATTCGCCCGCCGCTACCGGAAGACGTGGCCAAGCTGGGTTACAGCTCCGGGGTCAAATGGCCGGAGAGTCCGGGCACCGATAAATTCCGGCGCGGCCTATACATCCACTTTCAGCGCACCGTTCCTTATCCCATGCTCATGACCTTCGACAGCCCGGACTCCAATACCGCCTGTCTCCGGAGAACCCGGTCCAACACCCCGCTTCAGGCGCTGACGTTGCTCAACGACGACGTGTTCGTCGAGTGCGCCCGGTCGTTCGCCCGGAAGATCACTTCCGAGGTGAAGTCCAACGAAGAGGACCGTCTCCGTTACGCGTTTCGGAGGGCGCTGGCGAGAGAGCCGGACCCGGTCGAGATGAGCGTGCTGACGAAGCTGCTGGACGACCAGGAACAGGTCTTCGCGGCAGGCGAAGGGTCGGCCGCCAAGGTCGCGGGAGCGGGATTCCCCGGTGAGCTGTCCCCGGAAGAGGCTGCCTCATGGACGACGGTGGCGCGCACCATCCTCAACTTGGACGAATTTGTCACTCGGGAGTAGGACATGAGCCTTTGGCGTGAAAAAATTCTTGAATCGCGTCGAGACTTTTTGACCAGCAGCGCCAGCGGTCTGGGCGGTATCGCCTTGACGACGATGCTGGCCGAGCAGGGACTCCTGGGGCAGGCGAACGCCGCCGAGGCCGCCCGCAGGCGGATGAAGTCGACCCATTTTCCGGCCCAGGCCAAGAGCTGCATCTTTCTCTTCATGGCCGGCGCCCCCAGCCAGATCGACCTCTTCGACCCGAAACCGAAACTGACGGAGCTGAATGGCCAGCCCATGCCCGAGTCCATGCTGGAGAAGGTCCGGTTCGCCTTCATCAAGAAGGAATCGGCCGTGCTGATGGGCAGCAATGCCGGGTTTCGCAAGCATGGCGAATCGGGCATCCGGATCTCCGACTATCTGCCCAAAATCGGCGGCTGCGCCGACGACATCGCATTGATCCGGTCCATGCATACCGAGGCCTTCAACCACCATCCGGGGCAGTTGATGATGAATTCAGGGGTGCCCACTTTCGGGCGTCCGTCGATGGGCTCCTGGCTCAACTACGGCCTGGGCAGCGAGTCGGAGGACCTTCCCGGTTACGTCGTCCTGACCGCCGGTAAGGGCACCAGCGGGGGAGCGTCCAACTGGTCCAGCGGCTTCCTGCCCTCAAGTTACGAGGGCGTGCTTTTCCGCAACCAGGGCGACCCGGTGCTGCACTTGTCCAATCCCGAGGGTCTGCCGCACGAGTGCCAGCGCCGGAGCCTGGACGCCTTGAAGCAGCTCAACCAGCAGCACTACAAGCAGTCCCGCGATCCCGAAATCCTGTCTCGCATCGCCTCCTACGAATTGGCCTACCGAATGCAGGCCGCGACGCCGGAACTCATCGACCTCTCCCAGGAAAGCGAGAAGACCTTGGAGATGTATGGAGTCAACCGGAACGATCCCGACGGCAGCCACGGACGCGGCTTCACCAGCGGGGTGTTCGGCACCTACGCCCGCAACTGCCTGTTGGCGCGCCGCCTGGTGGAACGGGGCGTACGATTCGTCAATGTCTATCACGCGTCATGGGATCATCACAGCGGACTGGACAAACAATTGCCCGTCAACTGCCGGATCGTCGACCAGCCGGTCGCCGCGCTCATCCAGGACTTGAAGCAACGGGGCATGCTGGACGAAACGCTCGTCGTCTGGGCGGCGGAATTCGGCCGGACCCCATTGGCGGAGAACAATGGAGGAGAAGACGAAATCAACACCGGCCGGGATCACCACCCCTTCGCCTACAGCGTCTTCATGGCCGGCGGGGGCATCCAGGGTGGGCAGGTCATCGGCAGGACGGACGACATCGGATGGGGAGTCGAGGAGGAACCCGTCTCCATCAACGACTTCCATGCCACGATCCTCCATCTCTTCGGCGTCGACCACCTGCGGCTGACCCATCGTTTTCAGGGACGCGATTTCCGGTTGACCGACGTGGGCGGCGAAGTAGTCACCAAACTTTTGGCGTAACAGTCCGTGGTGAAAGTCTCGCGCGCACCGAGACCGGTCCTGCGCCCGCGGGACAAGGCGCTTCGGAGGGAGTATCCATGTTGCAAATTTTCCGATTCGCCATGGGTTGCTCCCTCAATGGCTAGACTCATCCGACCGCCGCGACCGGTTTCGGGGTCCAGATCCGATCCTGCTCCAGCAGGACGTTGGCCAACACCACCATCTTGCGCATGATCGCCGTGAGCGCCACCTTCGGCGCCTTGCCCCGCTCGCGCAGCTGGCGGTACTTCCGGACATAGTCCGGATTGTGTCGAATGGCACTGAGCGCGGCCATGTACAGCGTTCGCCGCACCCGGTGCCGGCCCCCGCGGATGAAGCGGTGTCCCTTCCAGGTCCCCGACTCCCGAGCGACCGGCGCCAGACCGGCCAGGCTTGCCACCGCCTTGGAGTCGATCGCTCCCAGTTCCGGCAACAGGGAGAGCAGGCCCGCCACCGTGACCGAACCCATTCCCGGAATCGAAGTCAGAACTTCGGCCTTGCGCGCCAGCGCCGGATCCGCGTCCAGCAACTTGCGGATCTCGCGATCCATCGACCGGACCTGCCGCTCGATCTGAGCCAGCTGCTGTTGCAAGTGCCGCTTCACCAACGGGTGGCGGGCTTGGTGGCTCCGGTTGCGCGCCCTCGTCCGGTCCTTCACCAGCGCATTCCGCGCCGAGATCAGTTCCTCCAACTGGCGCTGCGTGGCCGAGGACGCGCCCACCAGTCGCAACTTGAGCGCCGCGCCCATCTGGGCCAGCATCCGGGCGTCCACGGCGTCGGTCTTGGCCTCCTGGCCCAGAGCTTGGGCGAAGCGTCGCGCCCGCATCGCATTGACCCGTGCCAGCGGTAACCGGGCGGCCAGGGCTTCCTCCATCGCCCGGTGCCAGGGGCCGGTGGACTCATAGACCACGCACTTGACCTCCGGTCCGATCCAGGCGGCCAGGGCCCGGAACCCGGCCGCGTTGTTGGGGAACCGCTTTGACCGTCCCGAAGGCCACTCGTGCACGTCCAAATGCGCTTTTGAGATGTCCACACCGACCGTTTTTGAGGTATCCTGAGTCATCTTTCCTGCCTCCTGTGCTTGTCGTGCGAGCCTTGATGCTCACGTATCCATTCAGGACGTTGGGAAAGACGGTGGCGGCCCCACTCCCTCTCGGCCCGTGACGGCCGGCATACACAACGGCCCGACCACCGCCGCCGAGGCGCCTCTGGCCAGAGGCGCCTCGGTTGGACCCTTCCCAGAGATCCAAACTCGTATCGGAAGAACAGACCTGGAATCATGGAGACCCCACAGAGCCAGCCTTGGACGATGGCCTGGTCGCGGTCCGGCGCAAGTTGTCGCCGCTGGCGGCGCTCACGGGGGCAGGGGGGGCGCTGCCCCCCCTGAGACCCCCCGGATGCAAAGAGACACATACCATTTGAAATCCCTGAAAAGAGAGTCCCGAGCCCCCCAGGTTACGCGGAACCCCCCTGTGGAAAATCAGAGATTTCCCACAGGGTGCTCCCTTTTGCTGACGCGACAATCTGTACCCCCCAAAAAAGAAAGACAGACTAAGGAATAACAGACAAGCATACCGGGAGTATGTGACCGAGTCGCAACGCAGTCCGCCGGGATGCAGGGACGGTCGAATGCCGTGACGACTTTTGCCACGGGCTGGTAAGGGCGCCCCTTGTGGGTGCCCTCTTGGGCCGTCTCAGGAGCGGCGTCCTTCCCGTGGCCGGAAGTCCTGAAATCGTGTAGATTTGGACATCATGATGAAGAATCCGCGATTGCTTTTCTCCGCTCTTTTGTTGGCCATGACGGTGGCTGCCACGCCAGCCAACCCGTTCTCGCCTCAGGACCAGAAACAGTCTGAGGGTGACCAGGCAGGGCAGTTGGCGGAAGACCAGGTGCTGGACGAAGCCCGCACCGTGGGCAAGCCCCGGTCTCGAGCGGAATTCAGTGCTTGGCAGGAGATTAGAGAGACGGTCGATGCTCGCAAGCAGGCTCGGCTGGCGGAGAGATTCCTGAAGAAATTTCCCGACAGCGGACTGACTGCGTGGGCCCACCTCGCGATTGCCAACGCGGCTTTTTCCCGCAACGATATCGATCGTTTCATTCGGCACGCAGAAGAGGCTCTGCTCGAACTTCCCGACACCCCCGAGCTGTTGGCGCCGCTGGCCAATATCTACTCCGAAAGCAAGAGGATCGACCGGGCGACCGATTACGGCACACGAGCCCTCCAACTGTTGGATCAGATGGAGAAACCGATGGGCCAGCCCACGGTCGATTGGATTGCCATGAAGCAAGGGTGGGCGGCGGACGCACACTATGCATTGGGTCGATCCATTCTGGAAGTGTGGACCAAGTCTCCCAACAAACCGGTCAAGGACCTTGAGGAGGCGGTGGAGCACCTGAAGCAGACTCTGAAGATGAATCCCGGACACGGTTATGCCGCGTTCCGTCTCGGATTCGCCGCGTCCCGGACCCACGACTACGATACCGCCCTGTTGGCCTATGCCCGCGCGGCGGTGGTGGAGGGGCCGGCTGCGGAATCGGCCAAGGGGCATGTGAGGAGGCTCCACGACGGTCTGCGAAACGTTCCCAATTCGCGATGGGCCTCGACCGACGCCGGCAATATCATCCGGGACGAGAGAGAGCGGCTCGCGGCCGAGATGGACGCGAAGGAGCAGGAGTACTCGCGCCTGGCCGCGGAGTACGACAGCGCCGCGCCTGAGGTAGCCGCCCCGCCGTCTCTGCAGTGACTCGCCGAGAGCAGTTTTCTTCCCTAAGGACCGTTCGATATGAAACTGACGGAAGACGTCTATCTGGTGGGCGGGGGCGACACCGGTTTCAACATTTCCAATCGCATGGACTGCCACGTGTTCGTGATTGGAGGGGAAGACGAACTGGCCCTGGTGGACGCCGGATTCGACGGGCCCGGGAAGATCCTGAGCAATATCGAGAACGACGGCCTGGATCCGGGGAAGATCCGCCGGATCTTCGTCACCCACTATCATGCCGACCATGTGGGCGCACTGGCCCAGCTGAAAAGTAAACTGGGCGCCACCGTAATTGCCGGAACCGAAGCGGCGCCGACGATCCGAACCGGGGACGCGGAACAGACCGGTCTGGCCTGGGCTCAAGATTTCGGGTTCTATCCGCCGGAGTTCCGGTGGGAGGCTTGTGAAGTCGAGGAAGAAATGGCGGACGGGGACAGGTTCGAAGTTGGAGGTTTGAAACTCACGTCCCTCGCCACCCCGGGTCATTGCAGCGGCCACTATTCGCTTCTCTTGAAGGGCCGGGACCGGACTTATCTTCTGGCCGGGGATCAGGTGTTCTGGGGCGGTGCGGTCGTCCTCCAGAACGTCCGTGATTCGAGCATTCAGGATTGTGCGGCCTCCATGCAGAAATTGCTGAACTACGACTTCGACGCTCTGCTCCCGTCACATCTTGCCTTCTCGCTGGAGCGCGGAAAGCGCCACGTCGAGGCGGGAGCCAAGGCGTTCGAGCAGACCGGTCTTCCCAGGAACCTGTTCGGTTGATTCGAAGAACTTGTGGCGCAAGGAGGGGGGAAATTCTTGTCCCCCATTGGGAGGGGCGACTTTCTTGTCGCCCATTCTTTCTTTCACCCGCAATCCCAAGAATCGGCGGCAAGAAAGCCGCCGTTCCCACCGTTTTTCAGCCCGGATTACGCGGGCTCTCGTCGGATGGCGGAGTGTTTCAAGAAGGAAAGGCAGGACAGGAATGGTGAGGCTTCTAGTCTACTACCTTCCCATTCTGGTGCTGGCCATGGCGGTCGCCTCCGGAGGCGAAGGACAGAAGCCGACCGCCAAGGGATTCTTCCTGGAAGTCCCCTACGTCCGCCAGGAGGAGAACTACTGCGGTCCCGCGGTGCTCGCCATGCTCCTGCGCTACTGGAATCATCCGGCCGATCACCGTGAACTGGCGGGACGATTCCAACCCTTTCCGAAAAAGGGCTTGAGCGGTCTCGAACTTAAGAAGCTGGCGGCCTCGGAGGGGTTCCAGACCTACTCCTTCGCCGGCGACACTCCCGAAATGCTCGATCACCTGCGGCAGGGACGGCCGCTGATCACCGTGATCGACCCGTCCGTCCTGACAACCAACAATCACTACGTGGTGCTGGTGGGATGGGACGAATCCCGCAAGGAATGGATCGTGCACGACCCGGTGAAGGGACCCTATCGGCGGCGGCCGGCAGGGGCGATGGCGCGGCAGCGTTCGCGGCTGGAAAACTGGACGCTTCTGGTCATCCCCGAGACTCCATCCTGAGCCGGCTGCGGCAACAATCGAAATCGCGACTGACTACAATGTCCGGCGTATGCTCGCGCACGTCCGGCCGACGCCGATTTCCGTCCACGTCTCCCTGGCGGTATTGCTGAGCCTCCTTTTCGCTCCGGCCGGCCTGGCCTCCGGCACGGATGAGCTACTTTCCCGCGGCCGAACGGAATTGGAAGCAGAGCAATACCAGGCGGCCGAGTCGCTATTCCGGCAGGTGCTGCAACAGGAGGCGTCCAACAGCGAGGCCTCCTTTCTGCTCGGCATGGCCCTGGCCAAGCAGGAGCGTTGGGCCGATGCCGAACGGGAACTGGAGCGCGCCGTCCGCCTGAGGCCCGGCTACGCGGCGGCCCATGCGGAGCTGGCTGGCGTCTATTTCAAGCAGGATCGGAGGGACAAGGCCCGAGCCAGCCTGGGGACGGCGCTGAAGCTGGATCCTCAGAACAGTTACGCCCGGAGCTTTCTGGCCATCCTCTCCTACCTCCAGGAGAGGCGGTTGGAGGCCCTCCACCACTGGAATCTGTTGGGAGAACCAGAGGTCGCTCAGGTCGAAGTTGGGACTTCGGAAGACGCGGATCCGAAGCTGGTGGTGTCCCTCTTCCGATTCAATGAAGGCGAGGTTCTGGACCGGAAACAGCTCTTGCAGTCGTATTGGGTCCAGGGCAGATTCAGGCTGGGACCCCGGTTCGGATGGCAGCTCGACCCGCAGCCGGGGGGACGTTGGAATCTGCGGGTGGACCTTCCTCCCGGCAGCGACTCTTTTTCCAACAAGACCGGGTTTCTGATCGAGAATGCTTCCCGGGTCCTCTTCAATCGGGAGGTCGGTCTCGGGTTACGGGACGGCCGAGGGCGGCGATTGGCGGGAGGGGTTCGCTGGGACGCTCCCCGGAAGCGGGCCGGGGCGTCCGCCTGGGTCCCCTTCTTTTCGTCCTCATCCGACCTCTTGCGTGTCGGCTTTGATTTCCGGGACGAGGAATGGAGTCATACCGCATCCGGCACTCAATATGATTACCGCACGGAAAAGGTCTTCGGCGCTTACGAATGGTTGATGTCCGAACGCAGGTCGCTGGCCTTTCACGGTGGATACCAGCGCCAGTCTTTTCGATTTGACGGGGACGACGCCGCGCTTCCACAAAGTCCTCACCTCCTGGCCGTGGGAATGGAATGGAATCAACTGTGGGGTCTCGATGCCGGGGAAAACGCGCGGTTGAGTTGGATGGCCCGGTTCGACGCCTTTTCGCCTCTCGCCGAAGCCGGAGAACCCTCCCACAGAATGATTTCGGGTCTGGGGATCGATTGGACGGTGGCAAGGCGATCGGAGACGCGGCTCAGATTGTCGCTGCAGGGTGGAATTTCGGGCCGGAATCTGCCGTTGGATCACTATTTCCTGTTCGGCATCGGGCCCGACGCGCGGCTGCCCCTCAAAGCCCATCCCGAACTACGGGACGGCCGGAGGGGAAACAGTCCCATGGGGCGTGACTTCGTCCTCCTGAGTGCGGAACTGGGGCGGAGGCTCTGGCGGTGGGGGTTCCTCGAAGTGGGGGGATTCGTCTTCAGCGATACGGCCTTTGTCTCGGGAGGGCCGTTTCTTTCGGAAAACGGGGAGTGGTTTCCGGACGTTGGAGTGGGGTTGCGATTCAGAGTGTTGGGTCAGGAGTTCCTGAATGTCTTCCTGGGGCTGGACACGCAGAACCGGACCTTTCACCACTGGGCGGGACTTCCCAGCATTGGAGCGGCGGATCGGAGCGGCGTCTTTTAGGCGCCGAGGAGCACGGTTTCTTAACCGCGCGACTCCCATTCATGTTGTGAAGAGAAAGAATGGGGGGACAGGAAAGTCCTCTCCGACCGGCTGTCACGGACCGTGCTGAGATGCAGGGGCCTCCAGCCACCATCTCCGGTGCCCGGGTGCGTCGGCGACTAGTCAAGGTCGATCGCTCCGGCCATAAGGTCTTTGGCGCAATAGTAGTGCCAATTTGTTCGTATCTTCGTCACGTACCGCTTAAGAACGAAATCCGGTGCGTGCGGAACATCCTTCGAGTTGTAGAACAGATACTTCTCGGCCTCGATCTCCTTCGTGAGTTCACATGCAAAACCGATGTAAGCCTTTCCTATGAAGAACACGATTGGGTCTACGGTCATTTTCGGTAGCATCCGCAGATCCTTGTAGCGATCTTTTTTCCGCCTCCGTTTGTAATTGCAAGCTGAATTACTAAAGGTGATGTCGTACAAGGGCGTCAGGAAATCGGACCGTATCAGGCCCCATCCCGCCGATAAAATGTATAGACGATCCAGTCCGTAGCATTCGGCTAGAAGCTTGTAGGTTTTGTTCTGGTAGAGCTGCCATGCGGGCAATAGACGGAGCGGATTGTCCTTTGGAAATGCGTTGTATTCTCGGAGTTCCTCTCTCCAAGACCTGCCGGTGTCAGTAATGTCGTCGGGGCGAGCATAAACGCATCCAGTTCCGGTTGGCGCACATTCCGGGTGGGCAACGAACTTTACGTTTTTACGATCCCGCCGCTGAAGACATCCGGCGTTTGGAGCTTTTGAAGCCGCACACTGAATGACGATGATCACTGTGTTTTCTCAGTCTTGTGGATCAGACGCTCCAAAGTATCGAGAAACTCCGGGTCGTAATGCTCATTTACATGATTCTGGTTCCATAGTCCCGATGTCCTCACAAGGTCCCTATTGCAGAAATGTCCAAGCCAGGAAGAAGAAGGAGGGTCAAGGGCCTCCTTGCGGTAGTTGCTCAATAGGGCGATTGCATTTCGCTCGATGTAACCTCGCAGACTTGCCGGACCCGGATCATCGTTGACGGCCAGCCAGAGAAAGGGCATCTCCCCAATCACCTGACTGACCGCTTGTTCCAGTGGGTTTTCGCTCTTTCTGACATCGCGCGAAGCGGAACTGCCTCGACCCCAATTCGGGTAATCATGGACGTCGCGTGCGATCAACGCTGTGCCGACGATCAATCGATAGATCGAACCGCGGTGGTTCCCACCCCCAGATCGCACCGATCCTCTGTGCTGAGACAATCGTGCCCAGAGTTTTGAACGGGCTCCCGTTTTCAGTGCGTGGGTCCCCACCCGCACGATGCGTGGCCCGGTTCCGGTGTGGCACCGGTTTTCTCCCGACTCTCGGAAAAAATAGACGCCGCGTCTCGGCCAGCCCATTCGTCCATGGCACTGCGAGAGTCTCCGCGCACCGCCAAGCTTCTCCTCGAGCTCAGCCATTAAGTCGTAGAAATATTGTAGATGCCGCTTCCTGGTATCGCTCATCTGCTTAAACATACACGCAGCAGATGGTTCGATGATCTCGATTCGTTGCGTGTGAGCGTCCAATGGCCCGTCGCGACTAATCCTCTGCCAAAGGCTAACTGCTCCGAACAGCCAAGATGCTTGCGCGTTTCTTCTCATCACTCCACTGGTCAACCAAATGATCTACCCATTTTTCAGAGTATGTGTAGTCCCCATGCGCTTCGTGATAAATGCAGAAGTCCTTGTTCGTATTTTCCGGTTGCTTCGCACATACGGGTGGTCGGACCTGGAACAAACGCCATGCCTGTGTATGGTGATGGAGATTAAATTGCTTGCCGGTTCTCTGTCTCACATGCTCGGCAACGCGGCCAGGTTTGTATGGATAGAGTTGATCCGCTATTCGTGGCTTTACCAGAATATTCCTGATTTCTTTCCCCTCTGCGGTGCCTGGTTTGATGAACTCAATATGTGCTCGGCTTTTTGATGCAGAATCCAGCGTATAGATCACGCGGAATTGATACTCCTGATCGGAAAGATCATCTTCATTCATGCCATCTTGGAGACGTGCATCAAGCGCCTTTATATGAGCTGGAATGTCATACTCCTGCAACTTGATCAATTGATCAAAATCCAGGTTTGAGAATTGGAGTGCGAAAGAAAGTTCGTGAGCAAGAGTCAACTTGTCACCGAATAACTTGCGTATTGTCTTATCAAAATTGAGACAGCATGCTTGAAAAAGGCTAAGCCACATTACATCGGTTCTGCCGAGTAGTTGGTGCTCAACCGTGCCCCTGATGTCCTGCACTGCCTTGAGGTTATTTCTGATTCCTTTTGAGATGGGGCAGTCGGGACGTTTAATCATTTGGCTCAGAAGAAGAGACCGGCCACTTTCTTGGATGATATCTACATTAGTGTGTCGCTTGTAATACTCGTGCAGTAGGTAAGTCCAAGCAATGTTGGCAAGGACACAGAACACTTCAGTTTTGAATTTGAACGTTGTACTGTTAAATAGCTGAACAGCGAGGATCATGGCCTCTCGAGCTCGAATTAGTCTTTCGTCATTAGCGAGACTAAGTCCAGTCACGGGATCGCGGTAGTTCGGGTCGAGTGGTTTGTCGTCTTCTATTTCGCCCATGAAATTTGTTCCATGTCTGTACTCTGGCGCTACGAATCGATGCAACCCGAATGCTCAATTCCCATCCAGCACAGAAGCTCGACGTCCTCTTTCTCGATAGGGGGTAGCGGCGGTGGCGGGGTCGTTGGTTCGAGACCCGTGTCCAGTATTTGGTCTATCAGAAAACGCGTAAGCGCCGCACCCTTGTGTTCGCTCGATTCGAACCAGCCGCGAAGCATGATCTCCTCGCGGCGTGGCCAGGGTGATTCCAAGACATCGAGAGCCCTGTTCAGCCGGTTCTCAGGCAAATCACGCGGCGGATAGCTACGAATGAATTCGGCCACCCGATGATTGAGAGGTCGTACATGCGGCTGCAAGTTGGCCGGATCGGTTTCGTGCATCCAGTGGTCCCAGATGTCCTGCTGGGCCACTTCCCAGAAATCGTAAACTCGTTCTCGCAGGCTTTCTGGATACTGGGTCGGCGTATGCTGGTCGCATTCGATAAGCCGAAGGCAGGTGCCGAGCTCCCGAACGATGGCGTGGTCGTCGCCCTCGGGCTGCCATTCGTCAGTCGCTGAAATGAATCGTAGATACGTCCGTTCCAGCTTCGTCTCAGACCCCACGACAGCGCAGAAAAACATCCCGCGGCGCTTCCCCCGGATCATTCCTGATCCGATTTTCCAAGGTAGCCGTGCAATGCGGTCTCCCTCCGAATCGAGCGCCTTCCGTAGCGTCTGCCGATACTCCTCGCCGGTTTGAGCAGCGCCGGCGGTTCCACCACGCTCGAAGAGTGATGCATCCTCCCGAATCAACTTCTCGATCTCTTCCCGCGCTTCGGTGAAGACCTGTTCACCATGCGCCGCACCCTTGATGGGCGCCACAACACCGACGGCCGCCGCCGCCATGGCCAACTTGCCCAGGATGCGCTCCTCTAGATTGAGGAGCTGATCGAGCCGATCCGCCGGAAAGATCGTCCTCAAGAACACTCGATTGTGCGGGCTACCGATCCGGTCGATGCGGCCGTGCCGCTGCACCAGGCGCATCGGATTCCACGGCATGTCGTAGTTGACAATGTGGCGGCATTGCTGGAGGTTCACCCCCTCGGCCAGCACATCGGTGGTGATCATGAGATCGAACTGATCGGCATCCCGGCCACGTGGCGCCTGCATCGAGATGGGAGCGAATCCCTGAACCGCCTCTTGACGTGAATGTTTGTCCAGGTCCCCGGACCCGCTCACGGCGACCATGCGGTCTCGGTACGGAGCAAGTTCATGCCGATTTGAAGCCTCACGATTCAGGAAGTCCCGAATCCAGCAGACGGTATCCTCGAAGAACGAGAACACCAATACCTTCCTTTTTTGTGCCTCATCGACGGAATCGATTGCCTCCTTCTCAGCCTGTTGAGCGATCTCGGACAGTGTGTCCGACAACGCCTTGAGCTTGGTATCCCGGGCCGGAGAAATCGACTTTGCCGCAGCGGCGAGATTCCGTAAGAGATCCCGGTCACGTTCCACCGTCTTGCGGAGACGGTCCGTATCGAACAGCGCCGCATCGATGCGGTGTGCCGTCTTCGCCAGCAATGTCTCGAAGACATCTTCGTCGTCACCGGAGATCTCCTGCATGAAATCGGTCGTTACGACGTATCCGGCATCCAGGGCTTCGAGGAAGATGTCGTGCTGCCGCGCCATCTTGTCGACGGTCCTATAGAAGGCGAACGCCGAGGACTCGAACCGCTTCAGGAGACCCGAGCGCAGGAGGCCAACCATGGCCTGGGCACGGGCGTCCTCCTCGGAATCACCGGCTTGCAGGCGAAAGGCATCCGGCATGTATCGGGCGAACACGATGCTCGTGTCTCCGTCCGAATCGAGCGTCTCCTCCAGTTGGTCGAAGAAGCCGGGCAACCGATCTTCGAGTTGGTAGCGGACGCTGATCGCCTTCGGCTGGGGAAACTCAATGGCCCGTGGCCGGCCGTCGGGGCCGGGAATGGTGTCGCCTGAGTAGTGCTTTTTCACGAACTGACGGGTCCTCTTGACCGTCGTTGCATCGATGATGGGATAGAGCACGTCGGGGCTCAGGCTGGAGGGATCCACCTTCATGGCCTCGTCGAACCGTTGCCGGATCGACAGGATGCCGCGGTCGGCGAGATGGGCGTCTTGGCGGAGGAAGAAGCGGATGAGGTGGTACAAATCCCAGAGCGAGTTGTTGACTGGCGTTGCCGTCATCAGGAGAAGGTCTCGCCTTTTTCCGAAAAGAAGGCGTCGCAGGGCCGCTGCCCGAGTCGGCGCGTCCGGATTGCGGTAGTTGTGGGCCTCGTCAACGATGACCACCTGATACTCGTCCAATGGGCGTTGCAGGTTCTGTTGATTGGCGTTCGGACGCTGTTTGTCCCTGAGCTGCCTGTCAGCGGCCAGTTGCTCGAAGGAGAGGCATTCTACGAAGAGCTCATACTCGGTCAGAAAACTCTTCCACGTGCTGTCGCGCAGCGCCGCCGGACAGATCAGCAGCGCGCGCTGGCGGCGGCCTCGATAAATCTGAAGAATTTCGCCCCCAATGAATGTCTTCCCTAGACCCACTTCGTCGGCGACGATGACGCCACCGGTCTCACGGATCAGCCGGAGGGCGCGGGCGACGCCGTGTTTCTGAAAGCTCGTGAGCGGCAGATTGTCATCGATCTTGGTCTCTTCTTGGACCTCGTCGCCGTAGAGCTGCCACAGAACCCGGATGAAGATGTCCCACGGTGACCGGGGTTGGAACACGACCTCGAAGATCTCCGCCAGATCGTACGGCTCGGCTTCGTCCCAGAGATCGTCGAACCATTGCGTGGCCTCTTCGACGATGGGACGGTCGAATCGACCCAGGTTCAGTTCCAGATTCTGCGTGAGACCGGCTCCGGTGAGGTTGGACGAGCCCGCAATGATCCCCTCTGGCTTTCCGGGAAGGCCGTCCAAGGGAGTGAAGATGTAGGCTTTGGCGTGCAGGAACGCCTTTTCGTAACGTCGAACTTCCATGTTGCCCGCACTCAGCGCCGCGATCAGCTTGGTCAGGGCTCGGCCATTGGTTCGGTTGAACGGGAGATGATCCCGTTCCCGTTTGAGGCCGTCCGTCATGCTGCGCAAGCCGGTCTCGATGCGTCGCTGCTCAAATCTAACTCTAGTTTCGTCCAACCTCTTTCGATCGTTCGGAACACCCGTCGCCAGATCCGCTCCCAGCAACAGGCGCACCGTCGGTACCGTAGCCAGTCGTTCGGCAATATGCGCAAACCCGGTCGGGCTGAAGAAGGCGGTCGCGATCCGCACTTGGCCCGGCGATCCGGATGTTTCTTCCGATTCGAGTCCGGTACCGACCCCCAATACCGCACCTAAGGCCCGTGCCAACGTGTTCCCGTCGCGGTTGTCGATGAAGGCGTGTTCGCGGGTCACGACGAAGCTCCCAGGACGAATCGCGCCCGTTCCCGACGCAGCATGTCGAATGGAGTCAGACACTTGACGCCAAGGTCGATGCAGACATTGGGGATCTTGATCCTTTTCCTCGACGGCGAAGGGATTTCGTGAGTCACTACCGCATGGACATCAGCGAGCGCCTGAGCAACCAGGTAGAAGTCCGCAACCTGGAGGAAGGTGTCGATTGCCGTTGGTTCGTACGCCTTTCCAGTCACCCAATCGCCGACATTCCCCAAGGCGACAAGGATCTCGGGATTCGGTGGGAGAAAGAACTCGTCGCCGCGTTCATTCGTCCATTCGGCGAGTTCATCGTCCCCGGATTTGAGCTCGTCCTCGACTTTTTCGATGCTGAACACACGGCCCCGCTCGTTGGCCTCGACGAGCCAGTCCCAGAAGCCGGGACAGAAGTCGAAACCGTAGTGCAGGTTCTTGGCGCGGATGAAGACATCGGCATCGAGGAGATAGGCCATCTACCATCCCAATTCCAGGCTTGCCGCGAAACCGCGGAAGGTCGATGACTTCCTGATGCCGAGGAGGCGAAAGGACTCGGAGAACGATGTCCGGCCGCCCAGTGTGCTGGTGACCAAGGCATGGCCGAAGCGTTGCCCCACACGTGCCTTGAGCGTCGGATGGAAACTGCCGCCGCTCCTTGCCGGCACCGCCCCGAGCCGATTCAACTCGCGGCGGTAGGCGGACGCGAGAGCGCCGCGATCAAGGGCACCGATATCGAAAATCCGACGAAGAACGACAAGCGTGCTCACTTTGTAACGGCGGGCCAGCCGGTTGACCTCGTCGGAAAGATCAGGAGTCTTTCGAAAGTCGTCGCGCAGCGAAGCCAGCGGCACGAGAAGTTCCGCGGCCGCACGGTTGCACCAGACTTCGACGGCGTGGGAAGGCGCCGAGATCGGCTCGATGTCCGACAGAGCAGACTCGCCCAGCCAGATGTGGGCCAGTTCGTGCGCGAGCGTGAACATCTGCGCGGCCTTGCTATCTCGGCCATTGTTGAAAATCAGCGGGGCCAGATCGTCGGCCAAGGCAAAGCCACGGAACTCGTTCGGGTCGAGCTTGCGGTGGGTGTTGTTGCCGACGATGCCACTCGTCATTAGGAGCACACCGAGAGCGTCGGCCTGCTCGCTGAATCTCCGCAACGCTTCGGTCCACGTCGGCAGCGCGCGGCGTTCGTCGAGGTCGAAACCCAGCGCAGATCTCATGCTCTCAGCAGTAGATTCGACAGCGGACGCCGGAGTGGCCGACCCGACGAAGGGCAGCGGTTCTTCTCCCTCCATGCGAGCGAAGTCTCGGTGCCAGTCCTGACGTTGTTGGCAGAGATAGACCGTGTCGAGGAGGTCGACGCTGGGGCGGCCGACCGGTCTGTCCCCGACGGTGCGCAAGTCAGGGATCGGGACCCGTTCCTCCAGCGGCTGCGAAAGGAAAAAGGAACCGATCGGCGCCCGGGTGACCTTGGCGAGTTTCTCCAACTGCTTGAGTGTGGGCTGTTTGTCTCCACTTTCCCATTCCCGGTACCTGGGAAAGCGCTTTACCAACGCGTTCGGTTCGATGCCCGCGCGCTCGCGGGCCCAGCGCAGAAGCTCCGGTTTGACGTCGACACGCAGGATCATCGGCGATTCGTCCATGCCCGGAAATGGCGCAGCACACTATCGAGCCGCTCCTGATAGTCCCAGCCTTTGTGAAACGTCTCGAAGAGATGGACTACCTGCTGCTCCTCAAGTCCGTATAGATGCGAAACTACCGCATCCAACTCGCTGATCATGTCCTCCTTCTCGTCCGCCACAAGTGGACCGCACTGTACACCAACAGTTTCCGCCCAAACGGCGAAGCGCTCATCCGGGCATGCGAGACGCCCCGAGAGATGAACAACACGTTGCCAGAGCGTACTGTCTCGCTTGGGACGAGGGATCGGAAACGGGTTCAGAATGAAAAAGTTGACGTGGTTCTCAACGAACCGTCGTGCATACCAGTCGAGGGGTATCGAAGAAAGCATACCAATCAGGAACGCCTGATCCAGTTCGTCTCCGCTGGGCCATAGCAAGTACGGGGCCTGATTGGCAATAAATACTTCAGGTGGAACCAGAGCCACCCGAAGCGTACGTGAATCCGTAGCCCTCGATGCATCTCGAAACGCCACTCGCGGTGCGTAGCATGGTAGTGTCTCCATGTTCTCCAAGTGTTCGAGCGAGAATTCTGAATGAGGACTCCTACTATTTTTCCGTGCTCTATGGCGCTTGGACTGAATCCAGTGGAGCGTTGGTTCTGGATCGGCCCATGCGTAATATGTGCCGGTATCTGGCATCCACAAGTTGAAGGACTCGCCCTTGTAGACAGGCCAGAAGCCATCCGGGCATTCTTCGCTTTCCAGGTCCATTAGAGGTTTTTGAGCAGTGGCATGAAGCTCAGTGTCGGGTCTTGCCCTCCATCTCCCCGGCACGTTCAGGTCGAGACGGGGCCCCTTACGGAGTTGAGCAAATACGTCGACCGATTCCTCATTCGGGAGCAATGGCAAGGATACGGTGTCGTTCCACTTGCGAACATCCTCCCTGTAGAACGCAGTTGGCTCTTTTACGACGCCTGTATTGAAATTGGAGATTGTCGCGTATGGACCTCGCAAGAAAATCGATTCTCTTTCCATCTCACCGTGCCTGACACACACGAGCCCGATCGAATACTGTGCGTGGACTTCCGGGAATACCCATCGCCGATTGTTGACCAGCATGGTCACATCCACTCGTGCTGCATTTTGGAACATCATCTCCCGAAATTCCGTCGACCCTTTGGCTGCCAGAGCGCTACGCGGTAGCACGACGCCGATGCGTCCTCCGTCTGCACAAGTTAGTCGCCAGAAGCGCCAACAGAACGCCTTATACAGATCCGGATCTCCTGTCCCCATGCCGGGATAGGCACCGCTCACCAGTGCCTTTCTCATCCGTTTCGTCTCCTCCAACTCGCTCTCGTAAAGCGAGACCAAATCGGGACGCTCTTCACGCAAGCGCCTCATCTCAGCTTCCCGCCGGCGCGCAGCCATCGAGCGCAAACCTGGGAAGTGCCGGGCCCAAAAGGCATGTTCCTCAATAGTGGCCTCCTGCCACGGCGGGTTGCCCAGGATCACGTCGAATCCCGTTCGTTCACGAAGGAATACCTCCGGAAAGGCCACCGGGAAGTGAAGCGCATGGAGATCGGCCAGATCTTGCCGCGCAATCCGTGCCGCCGTCGATTCAGCAGGCTTGTCCAAGAGCCGTTCCCAATCCTCGAAGAGGAACCGGGTCACCGCCGGGTCTTCGGAGATTCCCTGCGCCGCGATCAGATCGCAGAGGGCCGCGGTGCTCCGGATCGCCTCGCGGGCCTCTCGTACGGCCGATCGGGCAGCAGCGATGTCCTGCAATGAGGCGTCGTTGATATTGGCGAGCCGACGGAGCGGCTTCGACGCCCTACCCAAGAGTTTGGCTGCATTTATACGCGCCAACGGCAGGAGGAAGGTTTCGAATGTCTCTCTGATCTCCGTGACCGTGCCCATACCCACCAGAGCGTTGCCTTGCACGAGATTGTGATCCAGAAACGAGAGTGGCAGCCCGGGGACGAACGTATGAATCCAGACCGCAAGCCGCGCGAGTTGAACCGAGAGCCCGTTGAGATCGACGCCGTAGATGCAGCGCCTCGCGATCAGGCGCCTCAACAGTTGGCTGTCTTCGATGGTGGTGCTTTCCCTGAGATCGCCCAGTTCGTCGAGTGCAACCTTTCGGAGCCACCCCAACTCGTTGCGCACCCCCGGCAGGTTTCGCGACGCGAGAAAGTCCGCCATGCGCTTTTCGATCCGATCGATGGCGCCGATGAGGAAATGGCCCGATCCCATGGCGATGTCTGCCACCCGGAAGTCGAAGAACCCCTCAGTGGCATCTGCCTCATCCATGCCGGCAAGGCGCGCAATGTGATCATCGAGCGCAGACTCCAGCGCACCGTCCAGCAGATGCTCCACCGCGAAAGGCTTAGTGTAGTAGCTCCCCGACGATTTGCGGGCACCGGAACGGTTGTGCAGATAGATCTCGCCGGCAGATACGGCAGCGGGCTCGCCGGAGGGTGCCGGAGCGTAAACCAACTCACTTTTCTGCTTCTTGAGAACGAGATCGAATTCGGCAACCGCCAACTCCGATTCCAACAAGCCCTCATAGATGGTGCCGAACTCGCGCACCCCGAGTGAACGGAAATCGACGGGTCCGGGGACGCCCTCCGGCGTATCGATCACCAAGAGGTCGCGAAGCGCCCTCTCGAAGCACTCGTTGGGCAGGGTGATGCCTGCCAATGCCGGGCCCGTCCTCGAAACCGCCGGATCGGTCTCGAACAGCCCGCCGTCGTATGCGGGCACACCCCATTGCACGTTGCCCGACGCCACCGCCTGCCAAAGGAGCGCGGTTTCCTGCCAGTGAGTACTTCCTTCGGCGATCGGCGTCTTGTTCGCCTCGGCAGCGGCCAGCTCCTGCGCCTTCTGCTTCAAGGACCGGCGCCGGTAGGCATCATTGTACCGGTAGGGCAGGAGATCTCGGTCTTCCGCGTAAGCGATGAACAGCAGCCGGAACAGGACCGTCAGGGCCATTTCGTAGGTGCGTGCAAGATCCTGCGGCCGGGGTCGATCGATGCCCCGCTCGTCTGCGATACCACGAGCGAGTTCCGGGACCACATGGTCGTAGATCCGTTCGCGCAGGCGCTCGGCCAAGTCGCCGGCGAAGCGCTGCGATCCCTCCAGGATCTGTCGCAGGCTGCCGTCCGGCGCCAGTGCTTCGGCGGAGTAGAGCAACCAGAGATAGGGAGAATGGTCGTCGGCAAGCAACGACGGCTGACATTCGACGTAGGTTTCGGTGCGTCCGCGCCGCCCCACTCCGACGTCCACACGGGTCGCATAGAGGCGAATCCGGGTGCCTTGGGTCAGAACGACCCAGGACAGGTTCTCGTCGTCGGCCTTCTTGAACGCATAGCTGATGGGCGACAGGCTGTTGAATCGAGTAGACCCGGCTTCCGCCGACTCCCTTTCATGCAACATGACCGCCAACGCCGTCCGCCGTGGGCCGCTGCGCAAGAGGCTCGTCAGGTTGTCCAGGCGCTCGACGGAGAAACCAAGCGCATTCAACAACTCGAGGTCCCGTTTGGCGAGCGCAGCCTGCGCCTTGCGTTTGGCCTCGACCCAATCCGAGCGGTTCGGGACGCCTGCCTCCAATTCATGGAGTGCCAACAATCCCTCGTTGTTGAGGCCTGGAAGCGCCGTTTCCAGAGACGGCAGGGCTTGGGACAGCAGTCGAAGCGCGGCGTGCCGGTCGGGCTGGTCCAACACCTCCCGGCAGAGCCGCTCCACCTGACCCGGATCAAGGTCCGTATAGACCGGCGGGGACTCTCCCGACGCGCCGCACAGGACCACCTTCCCGGAATGCAGCACAACCAGGAGTACCGGCGCCGCCCGCCGTCCCTTTCGCGCCTTCCAGGCCGCCACCAGCGCCGTTCGCGCCGGCGTTCGAGACGCTGTCGCGACGGCGACCTCGACCGCATGCGTTCCCTTCCCGACAAACAGACCCGCCGGCTGCAGCCCTGAGCCGGCGTGGGGTGTCCACGGTCGAGCCACGAGATCGGAAAGGAACCTAAAGTCATTCGTCATCGTTATTCCCACACGGCATCACCTAGCAACCTCAGGGAGTCGCCACGCACGGTCGCTGCCGGGACCGCCGAGCCGGTGCCGAGTAGCAGGAGGTGCACCAACAGGATGACACTCCGGTCAGACAAAACCCACAATAATACCCTAACGAGAAGGTTCCATAGCACGCCTGTCACGGATCGACCTGACTTCGACCAATCCCCCAAATTCGATTCGTTGCCCCGTAAAATCTTCTCCAAATCGGGTCGTTAGTTTGGGGGGAGTACGAAGATCTAGGTGCGCTGGCGCGGCACGTGTACCGGCTCCGCTCCGTGCTGCGAGACCCGAATTTTTGTTCCTTCCAGTTCAGTGTGCCGTAGGGTTCGTTTGGGAGCGGCCGGCAGGAAAGTCTCCCCGCTCCTATTGGGGGACAAGATTTGCCCTTGTCCTATTCGAAAAGAAAGAATGGGCGACAGGAAAGTCGCCTCCCAGTCTAACTGCCTTGGACCTGGAAGTTGTCTTGGACCCGGGTCCTGATGTCTTTGACCTGGTCCCAGACCTCGACTTCGAGCCGGTATTTTCCGGGTTTCAGGCTGCGCAGGTTCAGCCTCTTGAGCAGGACCATTCTGCGGTCGGAGAAGAACTGGATCGATTCTCCTCGGCTGTCCGTGGCTTCCCCGATGACTTCGCCGTCGCGTGAAATTCGGTACGCCACCTGCATCTGGGGAGTATTGGAAGACTGGTCCATGCCGAAGTTGTAGAGGTGCAGGTAGACACCGAGCGGGAGCTTCTTGGAAAAGCTCTTGTCGATGCTGGGCCGGATCTTGACGTCTCCCAGGACGAACATCTGGTCCTGATTGGGCGCCTCGGGAAGTTCCTGCATGTGATTGGAAAGAAGAATTGAGCTGCTGCTCAGCTTCTCCCTTTCCCGCATGCTGGGGGGTGGAATGATGCCGTGTTTGACGGCGCCGATGTTGTTGCTGGACAGGTCCTTCATGATCAGGTCGAGCTTGTAGCGGGTCCCGCTGTCCAGAAGCAGGACCTTCTGGTAGGTGGCCCGCCCTTCCAGACCCCTCATCAGCCGGTCGGGCCCGAACGACAGGAATCTGTTTCGGATCTCGACGGTGACGGGAACCAGGGCCTGCCCGTCGCTCAGAACAGCTATGCTCGGAGCTTCCTGGCCATCCTCTCCTATCTCCAGGACCGGCGGTTGGAGGCTCTGCACCATTGGAATCTGTTGGGCGAGCCGCCCATCGCTCAGATCGAAGTCGCGACTTCGGAAGATGCAGATCCGAAGCTGGCGCAATCCCTCTTCCGATTCAACGAAGGCGAGGTTCTGGACCGGAAACAGCTCCTGCAGTCGTATTGGGTCCAGAGCAGGTTCAGGCTGGGGCCCCGGTTCGGATGGCAGCTCGACCCGCAGCCGGGGGGACGTTGGAATCTGCGGGTGGACCTTCCTCCCGGCAGCGACTCTTTTTCCAACAAGACCGGGTTTCTGATCGAGAATGCTTCCCGGGTCCTCTTCAATCGGGAGGTCGGTCTCGGTTTACGGGACGGCCGAGGGCGGCGATTGGCGGGAGGGGTTCGCTGGGACGATCCCCGGAAGCGGGCCGGGGCGTCCGCCTGGGTCCCCTTCTTTTCGTCCTCATCAGACCTTTTGCGTGTCGGCTTCGATTTCCGCGACGAGGAATGGAGTCATACGGCATCGGGCACCGAATATGACTACCGGACGGAAAAGGTCTTCGGTGCCTACGAATGGTTGATGTCCGAACGCAGGTCCCTCGCCTTTCACGGTGGATACCAGCGCCAGTCTTTTCGATTTGACGGGGACGACGCCGTTCTTCCACACAGTCCTCACCTCCTGGCCGTGGGACTGGAATGGAATCAACTGTGGGGTCTCGATGCCGGGGAAAACGCGCGGTTGAGTTGGATGGCCCGGTTCGACGCCTTTTCGCCTCTCGCCGGTGCCGGAGAACCTGCCCACAGGATGATGTCGGGTCTGGGGATCGATTGGACGCTCGTGAGACGATCGGAAACGCGTCTCAGGTTGTCGCTTCGGGGTGGAGTCTCGGGCCGAGACCTGCCGCTGGTTCACTATTTTCTGTTCGGGATCGGGCCCGATGCCCGGCTGCCCCTCAAGGCCCATCCCGAACTGCGGGACGGCCGGAGAGGGAATAGTCCCATGGGGCGTGATTTCGTCCTCCTGAGTGCGGAACTGGGGCGGAGGCTCTGGCGGTGGAGGTTCCTTGAAGTGGGAGGATTCGTCTTCAGCGATACGGCGTTCGTCTCGGGCAGGCCGTTTCTTTCGGCAACGGAGGATTGGTTTCAGGACGTTGGAGTGGGGTTGCGTTTCAAGGTGTTGGGTCAGGAATTCCTGAATGTTTTCCTGGGGCTGGATGCTCGGAGCCGGACCTTTCATCAATGGGCCGGGCTTCCCAGCAGCCAGTTCGGCGGCGTTGGAACGGCGGCTGGGAGCGGTGGCTTGTAGCCGCCGAACTCCGGAGGAACGGTGGGGGTAGGAAGGAACGGGTGAAAGAAAGAATGGGGGACAAGACTGTCCCCCATTCCGAGCGGAAAGAAAGGGGTGCGTCTAACCGCGGTGAAGCGTCAGGGCTCGCCCCGATCGTACGTGTGTACCAGAACGATCGCGACGAAGACGATGAGGCCCGTGATGACCACCCAGCTCATGAAGGACAGACCAAGAAGGCCGGCCTGGAACTCCTCGTTCATCTGCTCGCTTTCCCGGGCCAGCCGGGCCAGCGTCTCGTCGTCCAGCCTGGGTATCGCGACCGCGATCTGCTCCAGGTCGTAAAGGTGTCCCAGGCGATCCTGCACCGCCTGGTGCCGAAGCAGGGTCTGAACTTCACGAATATTGTCGGCGCGTTCGGCCGTCCGTTCCGAGATCCGGCCCTTCAACTCCTCGATCGATACCGAGTGAATCGCCTTCTGGGCCGGGATGGGACCGGCCTGCAGGCTCGTCGAGAAGACCAGGAGGACCGTAAGGAACAAAGAGATGGCTTTCATTGTTTATGACCTTTGCATCTGAATGGTGACAACCCTGTTTCCATGGAACCGTCCACGGCGCAGCCCGCCTCCGGCGATCCTCAGAAGTTGATCTTCCAGTAGAGCTGGATGATCCGCGGATCCAAGGTGTTGCCGATTTTTCCGAAGCCCTGGGGACTGTCCACGTTGGAGCCCGCCGTGCGCCAGTTGACCCGGTTGAAGGCGTTGAACATCTCCGCCGCGAAGCGGAAACTCACACCTTCGCTGATCTGGAAATCCTTCATGATGGAAATGTCTTCCTGCATGAATCCGCAGTTCTGTGCACTGGGATGGACGCGGAAGTTCCCCAACGTGAAATTGGCCGGCGGACTGAATGCCGCGGGATTGAAGATACGATCCCGTCCCGTTTGGTTGGGATCGAAGTCGCCGCAACTGACGCCGGTCGTGGGCTTGACGCCGTGATTCCAGACCGCCCACGCGGGACCCATGTAGGGAAGGAACTGTCCCGTGCCGACGGTCAGGGGATTGCCGGCGTGGTAGACGATGTGACCGGCGACTCTCCAGCCGCCGACCAGAAGGTTGGCCAATCGGCCGACGCCGCCGCCGAAGGTCTTGCCTCTTCCGAAGGGCAACTCCCACGAAAAGCTCGCCTTGGTCGCCCAGGAGCGGTTGAATGGCACAATTGTCTTGGAGGAACTCCAGGTATCCCAATGCTGCAAGGATGACCCGGCTCGCGGCGCGAAGCTGCCCCTCTCCGCGACGTCCCCCGAGGTCAGCGATTTGGCAATGGTGTGCGACAACATGAAGTTCAACCCGCTGGAGAACCGCTTCTGCAGAATCAGGATGGCCGAGTGGTAGAGGTTGTAACCCGAGTGGGAGTTCAACTGGGCCACCCAGTTGTACTGGGGAAAGCGCCGCTGGGACTGTCCCACGGTTCCGGTGAATCCCGGATAGGGGCGAGTGTAGCCGGCGTCTCTGGCGGCCTGGGAATCGATGTCCTGCAGCAGGAGGTTGCCGAGAGAGAGATAGCTCAGGGGCAGTTGGTTGTAACGGGCGATCTGGGTGCCGACGACTCCGTGGCCCAACAGCCCGATGTATTCGGCAGTGAACACCATATCCCAGGGGAGCTCCCGCTCGATGGCCAGACCCATCCTCTGGGCGGTCCCCTGCTGGGTCTCGTTGACGTCCACGAAACCGACCGAGGAGCCGTTGATCAGGGAAGGGTTCAGGAACGGAAGGTTGGTGGGCAGAATGTTGATGCCCTGATCCCAATTGAGGGCCGGCGTCAGACCGAAGTCCGGGGTCGTCGCCGTCACCGAGGCGCCGAAACCCTGGTTGGGCATGCCGGCGCCGTTGCCCATTTCCCCGTTCAGGGGGAAGTACATCAGCCCGTAATAGCCTCGCGCCACGGTCTTGTCGTTCAATTGGTAGGCGAGACCCAGCCGCGGCCCCAAACTCCTGAAGCCGACGTTGAAGGCCCGGACCCGGCCGTTGCGTCCCTCTCCCTCTCCGTAGAAAGTGAGACCGCCCGGGAGGCCGCCCGCCTCCGGATTGGGAGTGTGGATGTCCATGAGGCCCCAGCGCCGGTAGGACTCATGGAAGGGTATGGGAATCTCCCACCGGAGGCCGTAGTTGATGGTCAGCTTCGGAGTCGTCCGCCAGGAGTCCTGGACGTAGAAGGCCCAACTGTAGCTGGTGACCTTCTTGCCGCTGGCGGTCTCTTGGAGGACTTCGTCCACGTCGCCCATGAGGAAGGAGGCGAACCCGTCACCCGTCGAAGGAAAACCGGGCAGGCCGCTGGTGCGGTTGCGGAAGGTCCAGGTGCCCGCCGTGTGGTTTTCCGTGAGGAATTTCCCAGCCCAGATGCTGAGCTGGGCGCCGACCTTCACATTGTGGTTCCCGCTGGTCCAGGACAGGTCCATGAAGACGGGAACCGTCGCCTGGTAGTGAATGGCCGTGTCGGTGTTGTCACCGAAGCCGCCTCCTACTGCGCTCTGGATCCTCAGTCTGGGAATTGCGGGTGTCAACGCGCCCTTGACGCAACCACCCGGACAATAGTTTGAATCGGGCGGCAATTTCCCCCATCCGAAGTTGATCCGGTTGATCCCGAGCCGGGTGCTGAAGAGGAGAGACGGGGACACCGTCCAAAGGTGGTTGAGTCGAAGCCGGTAGCCGCGGCTGTCGGCCCCACCGGACTGCAGCCGGTTGGGCGGCGTCAGAAAGCTCAGCTTCATATTGGGAGTGTCTTCGTAGCCGATCGTGACCTTGTGGTCCTCATGCTCGATGTCGGTCTTGAGATAGACCTTGTCGATGTCGAAGATGTCCGAACCCTCCCCCGAATAGTTGTTGGTCAGTCCGGCCCCGGGGATGTTCGGTCCTGGATACACGGTCATGAGGTGCTTGGCGACGCCGCCGATGCGGGCGTCGGGAATTGTGTTGTTGGGAAAGGGATCCCGCAGGAAGCCCCCCTGCCCATCCGGCCGGGTGGTGAGGGGATCGTAGATCATGCCGGCCCGGACCTCCCGGCCCATGACGTCGGTCCCGAGAGACCCACCGAGGATTTCGGTGAAGTTCCCACTTCGCATGAGCTCGGTCTGGACGGTTCCGATCCTTCCGGACGGTTGCGTGGACCACTCATAACCGGTGTAGTTCATCATGAAGAAGGCCTTGTCCTTGACAATGGGGCCTCCCAGAATGAACCCCCACTCGTTCTGGATCTGTTCGCCTCTCTCCCGGGCGGTCCAGCGGCGCGCGTCCAGGATGTCGTTGCGGTGAAACAAGAAACCACTCCCGTGGAAATCGTTGGTTCCCGACTTGGTGATCATTTCGACAGACACCCCGGAGTTGAAACCCTTCTCGGCGTCCTGATTGGTCTCGATGCGAAACTCTTCGATCAGCTCGGGCGCAGGTCCGGTTTCGTCGCGCAGCCCCTGATGCCAGTTGATGCTGCTCTGGTGGCCGTCGGTGTTGTACCCGATGGGGTTCCGTTGAGGCCCGTTGTCGCCCACACCGTGGATGGTCCCCTTGTTCCCATCCCAGGTGGGTTTGAAGATCACGCCAGGCAGGGTATTGATCAGCACCATGGACTGCCGGACGAAGAAGCTCATGTGGACCGGAAGGACCTCGAGTACTTCCGAGTCCTGGGCGTGAGCAACGGTGGTGTCGGTCGTCTTGATCAGTGTCGCCGTACCCGCGACGGTGACCGTTTCCGTCACATCGCCGACCTCGAGCACGATGTTCACCGTCCGGGTCGTGTCCGAGGTGACTCGCTGTCCCGTGACCGTTTTGGTCTTGAATCCGGTCAGGCCGCCCGTGACCTCGTATTCGCCGATCCCGAGGGCCTGGATCAGGTAGTAGCCGCTGTCGTTGCTCACCGACATTCTCTCGATGCCGGTGGCCACGTTGCGCGCGGTCACGTCCACACCCGGGATCACGCCGCCCGATGCGTCGGTGACGGACCCCTGGATGTTCCCGGCGCCCTGCTGGGCACGCTGCGCCTGAACCGGTCCACCGAGATGGAAGCCGAGGATCAGTACCAGTAGAAAGCAGGAAAACAGGTGGGTTTTCGGTCTCATGAACCCTCCCACTAATGAATTGCGGAACCGAGGATTTTTCGTCCGCCTAAACAGCAGAAGGGCGTTCCCGGCTGAACTCAGGGAAGTCTGCATCGTCCTAATCCTCCTTGGCGGGCATGCGGGCAGGTGTGGAAAAAAATCTTCCACTAGTTGCAGACGACACTACAGGAATTTGTCAGCAGAGGTCAAGAACAGGACGTTCCCCATTGTTCTGGGAGTTCGCGAGAACAGGGGAAGCAGGGTTGAACGAGGATCGCGACGAAGCGGTCCCATTCCCGTGCTCCGGCCTAACCGAAGCGACGTAGGGTGCCCGCTGTCGCCTCTTATGGCCCGGGGAGGGCGACCACAAGGTGTTTGGTGTCAAGATATCCTTTACAGGTTAGTCTTGATCCACCCGCCAGACCAGACGCGCATGAGCCTTTACGCCCTGGACCTGGTGCGGATGTACCTTCCGCGCGGCGACTTTCGAGCGGCGGCTTCCTAGCCGCCGAACTCCGGAAGAGGAGTGGAGCAGGGAGAGAAGTTGCGAAAGAAAGAATGGGGGACAGGAAAGTCCCCCCTCCTAACTGCCCTGGACCTGGAAGTTGTCTTGGACGCGGGTCCTGACGTCTTTGACCTGGTCCCAGACCTCGACTTCGAGCCGGTATTTACCGGGTTCCAGGCTGCGCAGGTTCAACCGCTTGAGCAGGACCATTCTCCGGTCGGAGAAGAACTGGATTGATTCTCCGCCGCTGTCCGTGGCTTCTCCGATGACTTCGTCGTCGCGTGAAATCCGGTACGCCACCTGCATCTGGGGGGTATTGGAAGCCTGGTCCATGCCGAAGTTGTAGAGGTGCAGGTAGACACCGAGCGGGAGCTTCTTGGAAAAGCTCTTGTCGATGCTGGGCCGGATCTTGACGTCTCCCAGGACGAACATCTGGTCCTGGGCCGGCGCCTCGGGAAGCTCCTGCATGTGGTTGGACAGCAGCATCGAGCTGCTGCTCAGCTTCTCCCTTTCTCGCATGCTGGGGGGTGGAATGATGCCGTGTTTGACGGCGCCGATGTTGTTGCTGGACAGATCCTTCATGACCAGGTCGAGCTTGTAGCGGGTCCCGCTGTCCAGTAGCAGCACCTTCTGGTAGGTGGCACGCCCCTCCAGACCCCTCATCAGCCGGTCGGGCCCGAACGAGATCACCAGATCCTGATCGAACTCTTCGATGAACTTGTTGCTGAGGCTGGTGACCACGCCGTAGAGTCCGACCCGGGCCGAGTGCGCCTCGCCGTCGGGTTCGAACGACAGGAATCTGTTTCGGATCTCGACGGTGACGGGAACCAGGACCTGCCCGTCGTTGAGCTTGAAGTAGTCGCTCCGAACCCGGAAGGGGAGGTTGGAATAACCAATCTCCACCTTGACCAACTCCTTGAGGTCCTTGTACTTGATCTTCTTGGGGACCATGACCCGGGAGAAGATCTCGTACCGCTGGAAGGGGTTGTTGTTGTGGAGCCGGGTCTCGTAGGCGGTGCTCCTGCCGCCGATCAGGGAAGGACGATGCTGCTTGTCGCTGATGCCCCACTGCTCCGACATGGTCAGGCCATATCCGTCGAAATGGAGCAGAGCGTCCTTTTCGTCGGGGAACAGGGCCAGCTTGTACGTCCCCGTGTAGGTGCGGTCCACGAATTCCAGAACGATGTCGTCCCCGACACCCTCGAGGTGCCGGTAGCGCCACACCTCCAAGGGGTGGACCACCGTACTGCCCCCGCCCTCGCTGAAGGAGCGATTGTAATTGCCTCCGGTCACGTAGCTCTCGATTTCATGAGGCGGCCCGTGGAGGATGTAGATCATCCCCCGGTCCGTCTTCCAGCCCGGCACACCGGCGTAGAATCGCTCGTTGACGTAGGCGATGCGCCGATAGTGCTCTTCCTTGAATTCGTTGATGGCCGTCCTCAGATCCGGGTCCCGGCGGCGCCAGAACTGTTCGATGAACAACTCCTTCTCCTCAGGACTGGTCAGGCTGTTGAAAACGGATTCCTCCTCGTCGCTGATGATGTAGGTGACATCCTCGTTCAGCCAGCGCTTGTAGTAATCCTCCGCTTCTTCCTGCTGAACGGCGGAGGTGTCCCTGTCGTCCTTCTTCTCGTTTGCCAGTGTCTGGCCAGGGAAGGAGAGTGATGCGGTGAGCAGGAGGAGCAGCGACAGCAACGGAGGGTGGTGTTGCTTCTTCATGATCGCGACTGGTCGAAGCGTCCCCGGTTCCGTGATCCGAACCGGACGCCTATCGGTGCGAACGCCGTTTCACACGACTATAACAAATATCGGGCTGGCCGCGGCATGCACGGCCAGCCCGATGGTAAGTGTTCCGAGCGGAAAGCAAAAAGCGCGTCTACCCGCAGTGAAGTGTCAAGGCTCTCCCCGGTCGTACGTGTGTACCAGAACCACCACGACGAAGACGATGAGGCCGGTGATGACCACCCAGCTCATGAACGAGAGACCGAGCAGGCCGGCCTGGAACTCCTCGTTCATCTGCTCGCTTTCCCGGGCCAGCCGGGCCAGCGTCTCGTCGTCCAGCCTGGGTATCGCGACCGCGATCTGCTCCAGGTCGTAAAGGTGTCCCAGGCGATCCTGCACCGCCTGGTGCCGAAGCAGGGTCTGAACTTCACGAATATTGTCGGCGCGTTCGGCCGTCCGTTCCGAGATCCGGCCCTTCAACTCCTCGATCGATACCGAGTGAATCGCCTTCTGGGCCGGGATGGGACCGGCCTGCAGGCTCGTCGAGAAGACCAGGAGGACCGTAAGGAACAAAGAGATGGCTTTCATTGTTTATGACCTTTGCATCTGAATGGTGACAACCCTGTTTCCATGGAACCGTCCACGGCGCAGCCCGCCTCCGGCGATCCTCAGAAGTTGATCTTCCAGTAGAGCTGGATGATCCGCGGATCCAAGGTGTTGCCGATTTTTCCGAAGCCCTGGGGACTGTCCACGTTGGAGCCCGCCGTGCGCCAGTTGACCCGGTTGAAGGCGTTGAACATCTCCGCCGCGAAGCGGAAACTCACACCTTCGCTGATCTGGAAATCCTTCATGATGGAAATGTCTTCCTGCATGAATCCGCAGTTCTGTGCACTGGGATGGACGCGGAAGTTCCCCAACGTGAAATTGGCCGGCGGACTGAATGCCGCGGGATTGAAGATACGATCCCGTCCCGTTTGGTTGGGATCGAAGTCGCCGCAACTGACGCCGGTCGTGGGCTTGACGCCGTGATTCCAGACCGCCCACGCGGGACCCATGTAGGGAAGGAACTGTCCCGTGCCGACGGTCAGGGGATTGCCGGCGTGGTAGACGATGTGACCGGCGACTCTCCAGCCGCCGACCAGAAGGTTGGCCAATCGGCCGACGCCGCCGCCGAAGGTCTTGCCTCTTCCGAAGGGCAACTCCCACGAAAAGCTCGCCTTGGTCGCCCAGGAGCGGTTGAATGGCACAATTGTCTTGGAGGAACTCCAGGTATCCCAATGCTGCAAGGATGACCCGGCTCGCGGCGCGAAGCTGCCCCTCTCCGCGACGTCCCCCGAGGTCAGCGATTTGGCAATGGTGTGCGACAACATGAAGTTCAACCCGCTGGAGAACCGCTTCTGCAGAATCAGGATGGCCGAGTGGTAGAGGTTGTAACCCGAGTGGGAGTTCAACTGGGCCACCCAGTTGTACTGGGGAAAGCGCCGCTGGGACTGTCCCACGGTTCCGGTGAATCCCGGATAGGGGCGAGTGTAGCCGGCGTCTCTGGCGGCCTGGGAATCGATGTCCTGCAGCAGGAGGTTGCCGAGAGAGAGATAGCTCAGGGGCAGTTGGTTGTAACGGGCGATCTGGGTGCCGACGACTCCGTGGCCCAACAGCCCGATGTATTCGGCAGTGAACACCATATCCCAGGGGAGCTCCCGCTCGATGGCCAGACCCATCCTCTGGGCGGTCCCCTGCTGGGTCTCGTTGACGTCCACGAAACCGACCGAGGAGCCGTTGATCAGGGAAGGGTTCAGGAACGGAAGGTTGGTGGGCAGAATGTTGATGCCCTGATCCCAATTGAGGGCCGGCGTCAGACCGAAGTCCGGGGTCGTCGCCGTCACCGAGGCGCCGAAACCCTGGTTGGGCATGCCGGCGCCGTTGCCCATTTCCCCGTTCAGGGGGAAGTACATCAGCCCGTAATAGCCTCGCGCCACGGTCTTGTCGTTCAATTGGTAGGCGAGACCCAGCCGCGGCCCCAAACTCCTGAAGCCGACGTTGAAGGCCCGGACCCGGCCGTTGCGTCCCTCTCCCTCTCCGTAGAAAGTGAGACCGCCCGGGAGGCCGCCCGCCTCCGGATTGGGAGTGTGGATGTCCATGAGGCCCCAGCGCCGGTAGGACTCATGGAAGGGTATGGGAATCTCCCACCGGAGGCCGTAGTTGATGGTCAGCTTCGGAGTCGTCCGCCAGGAGTCCTGGACGTAGAAGGCCCAGGAATAGCTGGTGACCTTCCGGGCGCTGGCGGTCTCCTGGAGGACTTCGTCCACGTCGCCCATGAGGAAGGAGGCGAACCCGTCACCCGTCGAAGGATAACCGGGTAGACCGCTGGTGCGGTTGCGGAAGGTGTAGGTGCCCGCCGTGTGGTTTTCCACGAGGAATCTCCCAGCCCAGATGCTGAGCTGGGCACCGACCTTCACGTTGTGGTTCCCGCTGGTCCAGGACAGGTCCATGAAGACGGGAACCGTCGACTGGAAGTGTGAGGCCGTGTCGGTGTTGTCACCGAAGCCGCCTCCGATTGCGCTCTGGATCCTCAGTCTGGGAATCGCGGTGGTCAACGCACCCTGGACGCAACCACCCGGACAATGGTCCGAGGCGGGCGGCAGTTTCCCCTCGCCGTAGGTGATCCGGTTGATCCCGAGCCGGGTGCTGAAGAGGAGAGACGGGTTCACCGTCCAAAGGTGATTGAGCCGAACCCGGACGCCGCGGCTCTCGACCGCGACGCTGTTCAGCCGGTTGGCCGGCGACAGGAAGCTCAGCTTCATATTTGGGGTGTCTTCCCAACCGATGGTGACCTTGTGGTCTTCATGCTCGATGTCGGTCTTGAGATAGACCTTGTCGATGTCGAAGGTGTCGGAACCCTCACCCTCATAGTTGTTGGTCAGTCCGCCTTTGTTCGGTCCCGGATACGCGGTCATGAGGTGCTTGGCGACGCCGCCGATGCGGCTGGCGGGAATCGTGTTGTTGGGAAAGGGATCCCGCAGGAAGCCCCCCTGCCCGTCCGGGCGGGTGGTGAGGGGATCGTAGATCATGCCGGCCCGGACCTCCCGGCCCATGACGTCGGTCCCGAGGGACGGACCGAGGATCTCATTGAAATTGCCACTTCGCATGAGCTCGGTCTGGACGGTTCCGATCCTTCCGGACGGTTGCGTGGACCACTCATAACCGGTGTAGTTCATCATGAAGAAGGCCTTGTCCTTCACGATGGGGCCTCCCAGAATGAACCCCCACTCGTTCTGAATCTGATCGCCCTTCCCGGAAGCGGTCCAGCGGCGGGCGTCCAGGATGTCGTTGCGGTGAAACAGGAAACCACTCCCGTGGAATTCGTTGGTTCC
Organism: uncultured Acidobacteriota bacterium; assembly: GCA_951812665.1. Classification (GTDB taxonomy): domain Bacteria; phylum Acidobacteriota; class UBA6911; order RPQK01; family JAJDTT01; genus JAJDTT01. The sequence continues at coordinate 34,021 of CATOST010000021.1, read as the reverse complement.
CGACTTGGTGATCATTTCGACGGACACCCCGGAGTTGAAACCCTTCTCGGCATCCTGATTGGTCTCGATGCGGAACTCTTCGATCAGCTCGGGCGCCGGTCCGGTTTCGTCGCGCAGCCCCTGATGCCAGTTGATGCTGCTCTGGTGGCCGTCGGTGTTGTACCCGAGGGGGTTCCGTTGAGGCCCGTTGTCGCCCACACCGTGGATGGTCCCCTTGTTCCCGTCCCAGGTGGGCTTGAAGATCACGCCGGGAAGGGTATTGATCAGCACCATGGACTGCCGGACGAAGAAGCTCATGTGGACTGGAAGGACTTCCAGCACTTCCGAGTCCTGGGCGTGAGCAACGGTGGTGTCGGTGGTCTTGATCAGTGTCGCCGTACCCGCGACGGTGACCGTTTCGGTCACGTCGCCGACCTCGAGCACGATGTCGACCGTCCGGGTCGTGTCCGAGGTGACTCGCTGTCCCGTGACCGTTTTGGTCTTGAATCCGGTCAGGCCGCCCGTGACCTCGTATTCGCCGATCCCGAGGGCCTGGATCAGGTAGTAACCGCTGTCGTTGCTCACCGACATTCTCTCGATGCCGGTGGCCACGTTGCGCGCGGTCACGTCCACACCCGGGATCACGCCGCCCGATTCGTCGGTGACGGTCCCCTGGATGTTCCCGGCGCCCTGCTGGGCGCGCTGCGCCTGAACCGGTCCACCGAGATGGAAGCCGAGGATCAGTACCAGTAGAAAGCAGGAAAACAGGTGGATTTTCGGTCTCATGAACTCTCCCATTTAATGAATTGCGGAAACGAGGTTTCTTCGTCCGCTACGATGCCTCAGATCTCGGCCTTCACTGCAGGTCATGCCGGAATTTTGCTTATATCGGCTGGGCGCAGTTGCTCACAAGGATTTCGAGTCCTGAGGATATTCCGTAAGCCCTAAGCACGCATGTAGCGCTGGGATGCAAGGACGATCAAAACCTGTTTAGCAAGAGAAGAAGAGGAAGTCAACGCCCCTCCGAAAAAATGGTGCCGGAGGGGGGAGTCGAACCCCCACGGGTGTTGCCACCCGCCAGATTTTGAGTCTGGTGCGTCTGCCAATTCCGCCACTCCGGCTCCCGTCGATGGAACGGTCGTTCAAGACTGGCAGTATAGCAGCCCCTCGCAAGCAAGATGGCGTGATCCAGGTGGAAGGCAGGCCGACACCAGCGGGTCATCGCACCGGCAGACTCGAACGGCGGCAGTTACGGTGCCCGTGTCGCGAACGGATTCAAGAGATCCAAGCCGCAATCCTCGAAGTCCGCTGTCTTGCGCGTAGCGATCATGAAGCCATTCACTCGGGCAATGGCCGAGATCTGGCCATCGGGCACGCTTATGGGTCGACCCATCTTCCGGCGTGACGCCATGATGTCACCGTACGTAGGGGCCACAGTTTCGTCAAAAGCAAGCACTCTCCCGTCGAAGCCTCTGGCCGTGAATTGCTCGAACCGGTTTCTCAGCAATCGTCGCCGCGGACCGGCCGGAAGCGACTGGAGGCCGAACTCGATCTCCCCGACGGTAATCGCGGTTATGAACAGATCCGAAGTCGTTCGACTGTTGAGCCAGCCGAGGACGCGAGACGACGGCGCGGTCTTCATAACCTCCGAGACGACGTTGGTGTCCAGTACGATCATTCGAGGAATTTCGGTGGATTGTGCGGCGTACGCGGCTGCAACTCGAGATCGACGCCGTGGTTCGGACCGAAAAGCTCGGTGGCCAAGTCTCCCAAGCGCTCGGGGCAGGATACCGCCGTTCGCAGAATAGAACGGACTTCTTCCTCCATGGATACGCCGCGCCGCGCGCATACGCAGGCGAGCGATGACGTGGTCATCGAGTTTTCTGACGCTTAAACTGCCCATTGTCGATGTTCCAGGTTACAAGGCCAATGATAGCATAAGCTATCATTGCCAGCATTGCTCTCACACTCAAGTGTCCCATCCTCGTCGGACCCCGGGCATCGATTCTGGACAGTGGGCACCGGTATACCGGAAGATGCCGCCGAAGGAGATCCCATGCCCAACGCGGAGATCGTTGCCATCGGTTCAGAACTGCTCTTGGGGCAGATCGTCGATACCAACTCGGCCTGGATGGCCGATCGACTGATGGGGCTGGGAGTCGATCTCTACTACAAGACCGTGGTGGGGGACAATCCGGGCCGGATGGAGGAGGTCATCGGGCAGGCCCTGGATCGGTCCGACATCGTGATCACCGGCGGAGGTCTGGGTCCCACCCGTGACGATCTGACCCGGGAAGTGATCGCCCGGGTGACGGGACGGCCGCTGGTCCGGGACCCGGATCTGGTGCAGGAGATCCACACGCGGTTCCGCAACCGGGGTTTTGTCCTGACGGCCAACAACGAGCGTCAGGCCGACATCCCGCAGGGGGCCGTGCCGGTCCGCAACCCTAACGGCACCGCGCCCGCTTTCCTCGTGGAGGACCCGCGCGGCGTCGTCATTGCCCTTCCGGGAGTGCCCCACGAGCTCAAGTGGCTCTTCGACCATGAGGTGATTCCCCGTCTCAGGAGACGCTTTCGCCTGGACCACATCATCGTCTATCGTGTCCTCAAGGTCTCCGCCATGGGGGAGAGCCACGTGGATCACCTGATCGGTCATCTCATCACCGAATCCACCAATCCCACCGTGGGAGTCTTGGCCCACCCCGGCCAGGTCGATGTGAGAATCGCCGCCAAAGCCCGCGATCAGGAGGCGGCCGCACGACTCATCGCCCCGGTGGAGGAGGAGGTCCGCAGTCTGTTGGGACACCATGTGTTCGGCGCCGATGAGGAATCCATGGAGCACTCGGTGGGAGAGTTGTTGCGGCGGGCCGATCTGCGAATCGCCGTCTACGAGGATATTACCGGCGGGATGGTGGCGGAGAGGTTACAGCTGGCCGATCCGGATCGCTTTGCCGAAGGGGTCATCGCCGGCGATTCCGATTCCGCCCGGCGGGTCCTGGAGGCGGCGGGTGCCGACGCGTCGGTGTCGGAACCGAAGCTCCGGACCCGGGAACTGTCGCGGGCCCTCCGGACGGTCTGCCACGCCGACTTGGGATTGGCGGTGCACGGGATTCCGGACCCGGAGGATCGGAGCCGGAATTTGGCGAAGGGCCAATCGTTCTTCTGTGTCACCGACGGGCGGCGAATAGAGACTCGCCGTTTCGGAATGGCCGGACGCGGCCGGCCGGACCGGACCCGCACGAGTCTTTATGCACTGGACCTGGTGCGGATGTTCCTTCTGGGTGGCACGGGACGAGATGCGTAACGGACTAAGAATGGGGGACAGGAAAGTCCCCCCTCCTACCGGACCTCGTGCGGATGTTCCTTCTCGGCGGGACGGGGCGGCAGGCGTAGGGGCACGCCTCGTGGGTAACCTCTTTCGCGCCACCGGTGATCAGCTCTCGAACCAGCCCACCGGGATGATGGACAGCTTCACGTCGCAGAAGAAAAAGGTGGGGTGCCCTTGGTACCACTCGTAGTAGAGGAGGTAGACGTTCTCACCGTAGATCCGGACCGCGTGGTAGGCCCAGCAGCGCCCCTCCACCTCCTCGATCGTCTTGGCGTACCGGAAGCTGGCCCCCTCGTCCTCGCTGACGGCGAAGGCCAGGGGCCGGCGTTCGGTCCATTTCGCTTTGGCTCCCTTGGGATTGTTGTTGTAGATCATCGCCAGGCGCCCTGAGGGCAGGCGCAGGAAGGTCTGGGGCGAGGTGGGAGCGACGATCTCCCGAATCGGCTCCGGATTGCTCCAGGACACTCCCGAATCGCTCGAGAAACACTTGTAGGGATGGTTGAGCTTGGTCCGGTTCACCATCAGAATCCGGCCGTCCGTCAGCTCCACCAGTCCCGGTTCCTGAAGCGTGATCTGCCAGTACTCGTGGCCGGGATAGTCCTCGATCCGCAGGGTGCAGGACTCTCCCCGGGTCCAGGTCTTCCCGCCGTCGTCGGAATAGTGCGCCAGGGCCGACTGCTTCTCCCAGCCCAGTTCCTTCCCCGGGTCCAGGGCGACGGCCGAGGGGACCAGGATCCGGCCCGTCGAGAGCTGCAGGGCCCGGGCATTGTTGGTGACGTAATAATGGTCCCGGTCCGAGAGCCGAACCGGCTTGGAGAAGGTGACGCCGTCCCGGGAAACCCGGGTGTGGAGGCTGCTGCGGATCTTCCGGTGAAAGGCCTTGTTCTCCGGCTCCGTCTCCTCTTTGCCCATGTAGAACAGATGGATCTCTCCGGAGCCGGAGAGGCGCAAAAGGCTGGCGCTCATGAGGTTCGAGTTGGCCGTGTGCTCCGGCTCGGAGAGGGAGGCCACCGGGTGAATCGGTCCCCAACTATGTCCCATATCTTCCGAGTAGCGGCCCACGATTTGGGACTCGGCATGGTCGCTGGCGCCCGAGAAACGGGACCAGACCGCTAGCAGGCGTCCGTCGGGGAGTTGGACCAGATCCCCTTCCGAATGACGCGGGAAGATCTCGTTGGACCGGCCCAGAATGAGTTCCAGGCCGGGGGCTCCGGACTCCCGTTCCCGCACCCGGATTCGTTCGGAACCGGTCTCTCCCGGGCCTCCTCCCCGGGTGCAGGAGAGCAGTGGAGAGAGAGCGGCAAGCGCGGCTCCTCCACCCAGATTGGCCAGTGCCCGGCGGCGAGAAAGTCTCAACGGCGACGGCGAAGCGGTCATCGGAGTCGCCGGGCGCATCAGCGAGAGCCGCGTTCGTTGGAGAGCGTCCGGTAGTATTCCTCGACGCGTTCGCGGAAAACCGGTGGAACCTCCTCTTCCTGGAACAGCCATACGAGATTCTCCTCTTCCCGATCCAGGGCCCGGTTGATCTCCAACTCCAGTTGTTGGAAGCCGTGGACGATCTTCGACTTGAGCCGCGCGATCTCCTCCGGGTCGGAGAAAATCCGCTCCAGAGCCAGCTCGCGCATCTCCCGGGACAGGGCCGTCGCATCCCTCCCCAGAGAGTGCTCCCCCCGGAGCAGGCGGGATATGGATTCGGCTTCCTGGAGCCGCTCCTGCCATTCCCGTCTCAGTTGGCGTGGGTCGATGCCGGAGAGGTTGGCGCGGCTTCCGGCCTGCCGCGAGTCCCCCGGTTGACCCTGGGGCCGGGACCCTCGATTTCCTTCACCCTGGGATCCTTCGGCGCCGGTCACCTCCCCCGAGCCCTCTCCGGAACCTTCCTTCCCCTCGGAATCCTCCTTCCCGTCCGCCCCAGCCTGCGAGAGGCGGCGGCGCAGCGACTCCAGTCCCTCCACCAGTTCGGCGATCTCTTCCCCGGCCTGCTTCAGACCCTCCTCGGCGCCGGGCGGCCCCTTCTGGCCCAGGGCCTGTGCCGCCTCGTCGATGTTCTCCACCAGTTCCCGCAGCCCCTGGGTCACCCCGTCCTCCCGGTCCTGAGCCAAGTCGACCCAGCCCCGGGACAGCAACTCGGAGCCCTCCTGCATCTTTTCCGAAAGTCGGTCGTCCCGGATCTTGTTCCCGGCCTGCTTCAGACGGCGCGATGCCTGAGGTTCCCGTGATGCGGTCCGCTTGGAGGTCTGGTGCAGTTCCCCTTCCACGCGGGACAGTTCCTGCTGGAGTTCACCCTTCTCACGGAGCAGGTTGCGGATCTGGCGAATCGTCTCCCGATCCACCTTTCCTTGGTTCAGCCGTTGTCCGACCCCGTCCATCCCCTCGACCGTCCGTTCCTGCAGGTGCAGCATGCGGCGGGAGTCCTGGGACAATTGCCGGATTCGTTCCGAGATCTGCTCCTGCTGGGTTTTCTCCAGCGCCTCCTGAGCTTCCTTCAATCGCTCCAGGGCGCGTTCGGCATGCATGTGCTGCCGTTCCCCCGTCTGGCCGTTTCCGCCCTGTCCCAGGTCCCGAGCCGCCTCCCGCAGCCGATTGCTGACCTGGGAGAGCTCCCGCTGTTGCTCCTGCCTGGAGAGCCGTTCCAGTTGGCGGGTCAACCGCTGGATCTCCTCCCGGAGCTGCTGGGCGGTGAGCCGGTCGGCGCCGGACCCGCGGCCGGCCATGCGCCGCGACCGCTCCACCGCCTGTTCCTGGCGCCGCGCCAGTTCCTTCAACTTCTCCAGGGCGTCGTCCAGTTGCTGTTCCTGGCGGAACTGCTGGTTCTGGCGAATGGTCTCGTACTGGTTCTTGGTCCGGTCCAGTTCCAGGTCCACCAGGTCGGCCAATTCCTCCGAGGTGGCGCCGCCGGCGCCCTGGCCCTCGCCGAAGGAGACCTGAATCTCCTTGAACAGGGATTCGGCGCTGAGCAACTGGCGGAACGCCTTCTGCTCGTGGGGCAGGGCCTGCTCCGGCTCCACCTGGTTGAGCCGCTCGTGGGCCGGCTCCATGTGGGTCATGGCCTCGCTCAGCCGTTCCCTCATCTTTTGGAAGCGCTCGTCGGACGCGGCTGCCTGGCGGCGCTCGAGCCGGTCGGTGATCACCTGGACCTCTTCCCGGAGGCGCTGCTGCACCAGGGCCGCCGTCTGGCTCTGTTCCTTGAGTTCCTCCGCCGGCGTCGAGGACCGGTCCTTCTGCAGCTTGAAGGTGGCGATGATGATCTGCTTCTGGCGCTTGGACAGCTCCAGCTCCTGGGATCCACCGCCGGGAAGGCCGATGCCGCCGGTCTGGGACTGATAGTACTCGCGGTCGTACGGCTGGACCTCCAGGAAGAAGATGTCCGTATCCGAATGGGAGACGGCGTCCGAGGCGCGGGCGTGATAGGAGACGAAATCTCCCGGCACCAGGTCGTGCTCCTCCAGGAAGAAGGTGTGGCCGACGGTGAAGGAGCCGGCGCCGGCCACGGGCGTCAGCTCGATCGCCGGTTCCGTGTCCCCGTTGACCGAGTAGCGGAGCGAGAGGCTCCGAATCCCGTGATCGTCCCCCGCCTGGAGCTCCATGAAGACCTCCTCGATGTTGCTCACCCGCCGGTCCCGTCCGGGCTGCTTGAAGACGATCCGGGGGGGCTGGTCCTCCACCGCCAGGATCACGTATTCGTTGGTCCCGGGGTTCCAAACCCCCTCCTGATTCTGGAGGTGGATGCGGTAATAGTCGCTGCGGCGGATCTCGAAGGAGCCCCGATAGCCACCGGTGCCGTCCGCTTCCAGCCCGATGGAGCCGCCCTCCTCCAGCTTCAGGTGCGCTCCCCGGATGGGTTGGTCGCTCTCGATGCGAAAATGGGCGGTGGTCCCCACCAGGGCCTCGATGTCTCCCTCGTCCTTCTGCACGGCCGGGTCCAGGCGGGTGTAGCGGGGAAAGACCAGGCGGAGCTCAAGGGCACTGACCCGGGGAATCTCCGAGACCTCAAGCGAGTAGGTCTCGGACCGGATCCCGTCCGCCTCCACGTAGTAGTCCATGGGATCGCGGACGTCGAAGAAGAGGAAGACGAACCCTCCCGAGTCCGGGTCGGGCCGCATCCGGACCTCCTCCCACGAGGGATCTTCCCCATACCGGACCAGAAGGCTCACCCGCCGGCTCTCGAAACCCGCCAGCACGGCCCGGACCTCCACGTCCGCGTGCTTGGCGACGGTGGTGCTGCCGGGCGTGACCTGAATCGAGTAGAGGGGAAGCGTGCCGTCCGCGGTCCAGCCCAGGAAGAGGCGGTCCAGACTGTAGCGGTAAGCTTCGGGACCCCCGAAGAAGAGGTAGGCGAAGAGGAGCACCGAGACGGCGCCCGTCAGCAGGGAGAGGAGGCTGCGTCGGGGATCGTAGAAGCGAGGCTGCGAGACGCGGAACAGCTTCCGCCTCACGTCCCGCTCCAACAGGCGCCGCAGTTCGGGATCGGCCGGCGCCTGCCCCTCCCGGATCTCCACCACGGTGGAGAGGCCTTGCTCCAGTTGAGGATTCCGTTCCTCCAGGAAGCGAGCCAGACGGCCGGGGGAATAGCGGCGCCGCAGCAACGGGGCCAGAAGTCCGCCTGCCAGCAGGAGAACCAGAAGCGCTCCACCCAGCAGCCGGACCCAGAAAAGGACCGGTTCGGAAAAATTGTTCCGGGCTAGGACGTAGCTGAAGAGGATCGAAGCCAGGATGGTGGCCAGGAGCACGACGGCGAGGCCTCGGAGCAGCCGCTCCCCCAGGAGCTTCCGCCTCACCGTTGCGATGATTTCCAGCATGATTGGACTCTGGTCCGCTCTGGGCGGAACCTTCACCGCGGCCCGGTGCGGCCGGCAACCACCGACTCGGCCGCCAGAACCACAACGGCGGCCAGCAGGAACAGCCACCAGAGAGGCTCTCTCGTATCTGCCGCAGAGGCGCTAACGGAAACGCCGTCGCCGGCGGCCTGGGTTGCAGCCTGGAATCGGTCCAGCAGCTTGGCCACGGGAAGAGGCTGGATATCGGACTCGCTCGGATCGGGGTTGACCGCCACCCAGTCCGTCTTCTTGTCCCTTCTTATTTCATAGTGGCCCGGGAACTGCAAATCTATGGCAGCGGGTGCGGAATGGTCCAGATCCACCACTCTGCGGCCTCTGGGATCCAGCACGTTCCATCGCGCGCTGCTCCCGGCTCCGGTTGCCGCCGGATCCTCCTGGAACGCCAGCGACTGGTCGACTCGAAGGGCCGCTTCCGGTTGCCGATACCCACCCAGGTGCCGGACCAGGCTCTGCCAGAAGGGCAGGAACGCCGGACGCAGCGGAAAGTCGGACCAGACGCGGTCCAAGGGATAGGCGAGGACCAGGACTCTTCCGGCGCCGGCTTGCCCTTCCACCAGCGCCGGATCACCTTCGTCGAAGTGCCCGAGCACGCGGGAATCCTCCCTCGGCTCGAGTCTCCAATGACCATAGAAACGGACCGACGCCAGGGCCGTCCGCTGGAGGTCCTGGAAGATGGCGAAGGCCGGGTGGCTCCAGTCCACCTGGGTGACGGAGGTGAAGGACCGTCCGCGGCCCCCGAGAAACCGGGGCTCGGCCAACCGGGCGGGGAAGATCCCGGTGCGATTGTAGGCCCGGCCGTCGACCCGCTTGCCCGGGGCCAGGATCAGACCTCCTCCCGCCTCCAGGTAGCGGCTCAGCCGGTCGGAGCGGGGAGGCGTCCTCAGGTCGTCCAGAATGACGACGGGGACCAGATCCGGATCCAGTTCCCCGGTGTCGCGCGGGTCCGCAAATTCGGTCGCGAAGGGCAGGTTGCGGCCGGCCTTCAGGGCATTTCTCAGATAGACGGAGCCGGCCCCCTGATCCGAGAGGACCCGGATTCGCCCGGGGGAGGTCCTCTCCACCACGAAGTGGAAGACGTTGTCCACTTCCATGGCATCCTCGACGGCCAGCACCAGACGCCCGCGAAAGATGCCCTCCTTGAGCTCGAAGGGGCGGAGAGTGACGGGCGCCGACCCCTCCTGGTCCAGCTCGAAGGTCTGGCGATCCAGCATCCGGCCTTCGACGAAGAGTTGAAGCTCTCCGCGGGCGGGCCCCGGTGGCGCCGAACGAAGCTGAACCCGGACCGGTTGGGGATACCGCTCGGAGTAAACGAGCCGTTGCAGGTCCACTTCCTGAATGAAGACGTTGGTGGCGGGTTCTCCCACGTCCTCCACCTCCAGGTGCAGGTCGCCGTCCAGCGACCACTCCCGGTCCCGGGGCATGGCCGTCCGTTGCAGATCGGTGATCAGGTAGATCTCCCGGCGTCCCGGCACCTCCTGGTCGAACTGTTGGGCTGCCGCCCGCAGTCCCTCCAGATACGAGGTGCTCTCGAAGGAAGGCTCCACCCGGCTCTCCAGGATCCGGAGCAGCCTTCCGGAGCGGGATTCCCATGCCGAGAGGACAGCCGGTTTGGCCGCGAACAGGATCAGGCAGGCCTGGTCCGTCCCCTGCATCGACCGGAGCTTGGCGCGGGCCTTCTCCAGGGCCCGCTCCCAGACCCCGGGCCGGGCCATGCTCATGGAGTTGTCCAACAGCACCACCATGGACCGGGAGACCTGCCCGCTGACGGCTCCGAACCACGCCAGATGAGTCACGGGCGAGGCGAAGGCCGCCACCAGCAGGAGCAGGCCGAGACAGCGCAGAAAGAGGAGCAGGAGATAGCGCAGCTTGCGGCGCCGGTATTCCTGGATGGGAACCCGGCGCAGGAACATGAGCGAGGGGAAGAGCATGCGGTTTCTCTGGTCCCGGCGGACCAGATGCAGCAGGATCGGACCTGCTATTGCCAGCGCGCCGAGCCAGAACAGCGGGGTCAGAAACTGCATGGTCCACCGAGTCCAAGAGTTTCCCCGCCCGTCGACGGCCGGTTGGTCGTCTCGTAGGGGCGACCCCTGTGGTCGCCCTCCCCGGGATGGCAACCCGCCTCAGCCGGTCGTTCCGGGGATCCTTCCCGCAGCGACGAAAGAGGGCACCCACAAGGGGCGCCCCTACCAATGGAACGTTGAGGAAGCATGGGGGACAGGAATGTCCCCCCTCCCAGGCGATGAAGAGGGGGACGGGAATGTCCCCCCTCCCAGGCCTCCCAGGCCTCCATCAGTATTTCCTCCGGCGAGCGACCAGGTAGGAGCGCAGCGCCCGATCCAGCGGCTCCCGGGTATTCAGCAACTGGTAGTCGATGAAGATGTCGCGGCATTCGCGCCGAAGCTCCCGGATGTGGTTCTCCAACAGGTCCAGATAGGCCCGCCGCGATTCGCCGGGAACGTAGGGGAGGTGTTCCCCCGTCTCCAGGTCTTCCAGGGTTCTCACGGCCTCCAGCGGCAGTTCCAGCTCGACCGGGTCCAGCACGTGGAAGAGGACCACGTCGTTGCCCCGGTGGTGCAGATAGTGGAGCGCCCGGGAGAGGGAGGAGACGTCCTGATAGAAGTCGCTGATCAGCACCACCATGCTCCGTTTGCGGATGAACTGGGAGACCTGGCCCAGCGATTCGGTGATCTGGCTTCGTCCACCCGGTTGGAGCCGCTCCAAGAGGTGGAGAATGGACAGGAAATGCCGGTACTGGGCGCGAGGAGGCACCGCCTCCAGGACCTCCGAATCGAAGACGGTCAACCCGGTGGCGTCGTTCTGGCGGACGGCGAGATAGGCCAGCGAAGCCGCCAGGAAACGGGCGTAGTCCAACTTGGACAGACCGCTGCCGGCGAACGACATGCTTCGGCTGCCGTCCAGAACGATGTGCAGTTGGGTGTTGGTGTCGCCTTCGTACTTCTTCACGTAGAAGCGGTCGGTCCTCCCGTAGACCTTCCAGTCCACGGTCCGGATGTCGTCTCCCGGCGCATACTGCCGGTATTCGGCGAAATCGAGGCTGAACCCGTGGTAGGGAGAGCGGTGCATCCCCAGAATGAACCCTTCCACCACGGTCTTGGCCACGAGCTGCAGGTTGCCCAGTTTGGCCAGCAGGGTCGGATCGATGAATCTGGCTTGCATCGTTTCCTGGTTGAATTCCTCAGCGGATCAGAGTCCCGAGCCCGGTGGAGGAACCGCCTCCAGGAGACGCTGGACGATCTGGTCGGGGGTCACGTTTTCCGACTCGGCATGAAAGTTGATCAGGATCCGGTGGCGGAAGACCGAGAGGGCCAGCTCCCGGACGTCCTCGTAGGAGACGTGAAAGCGGCCCTTCATCAGGGCACGGGCCCTCCCTCCCAGAATCAGATACTGGGAAGCTCGGAGGCTGGCGCCGTAGCTGACCCAGTTGCGAACGAAGTCGGGGGCCAGTTCGTCCCCGGGACGAGTGCTGCGGACCAGGCGGACCGCGTAGCGGCTGACCGACTCCGAGGCCGGAACCTTGCGCACCAGCCGCTGGAACCGAAGGATCTCCTCACCCGTGACGGCCTGCCGGACCTCCTCCTCTTCCTCCCCGGTGGTCTGGAGAACCACCTGGATCTCCTCTTCCTCATTCAGATAGCCGATGTGGATGTTGAACATGAAGCGGTCCAGTTGAGCCTCCGGAAGCGGATACGTCCCCTCCAACTCGATCGGGTTCTGGGTGGCCAGCACGAAAAACGGCAGGTCCAGTTCGTGGGTGATGCCCCGGATCGTGACCCGTCGTTCCTGCATGGCCTCCAACAGGGCCGCCTGGGTCTTGGGAGGCGTCCGGTTGATCTCGTCGGCCAGGAGAATGTTGGTGAAGACCGGACCCGGCACGAACTCCAGCACCCGTTTCCCGGTGGCGCGGTCCTCCTCGATGATCTCGGTTCCGGTGATGTCCGACGGCATCAGATCGGGCGTGAATTGGATGCGGCTGAAGGAGAGGCCCAGGGTCTTGGCGATGCTGCGCACCAGCAGGGTCTTGGCCAGGCCGGGCAGGCCGGTGATGAGGGAGTGTCCTCCCACGTAAAGAGAGATGAGCACTTCTTCAATCACCTGCTCCTGTCCCACGATCGCCTTTCGCAGCTCCGTCAGGATGCGGGCCTGAGAGTCCCTCATGGAATCGATCAACTCGGCGGTGGAAACCTCCGATGGACGGTCCTTTTCGTTCATGGTCGGTCCTCTGCCGTCCCGCGCTCAGTGCGTGAGGGCGTATACGAAATAGTTGATTCCGAATCTGTAGGCCTCGTTCGAAGCGCTGATGGGGACCAGCGACTCGTCGGACCACTCCCAGTAGTCTCCGATGTCGTTGTTGAAATTGGCTACGGCCAGAAGCCGCCCGTCCTGGTCCGACAGGCCGTAGAAACCAGGCTTACCCGGGACGTTGTAGGGCGGCAGCATGTCCAGGCTGTCGATGTCGTAGAAACAGTGAAACACCGGATGGTCGGTCGTCAGCTCTTCGAAGCCGCGCTCCGGATAGACTTGCTGCATGCAGGACGTGAAATTGTGCCAGTCTCCGGCGCCGCGAAAGTCGTCGAAGATGACGAAACCTCCACGTAGCAGGTATTCGCGGAGATTGGCCGCCTCCTCGCCGGTGATGTTCCAATAGCCCGGCTCGCTCACGTACAGGGCCGGATAGTTCATGATGCGCGGGTCGTTCAGATCCAGCACCAGGTAGGATTCGGGCGTGGTTTCGATTCCCGTGAGTTCCATGAAGATCTTCAGGAAGTTCTGCTCGGCCCGCGGGTAATCGTGCATCCAGGGGGGGACCCATCGTCCTCGTCCTCCGCCCCAACTCGAGACGAACCCGTTGTAGCGGATCCGCACGAACTGAAAGAGGGTGGAGTCGTTGGGCTCCGGGTCCGCGGACACTTCCGGACTGGTGCTCAGGAGCAGCGGCGCAGCCAGCAGCAAAGCGCAGGAGAACAGTCGCTTCATCGTCGCACCAGCTCCAGCAGGAACTTCTGGGCGTCCCGGTACCCGGGGGCGATCTCCAATGCCAGCAGCACCTGGCGGCGGGCTTGAGACGTGTCGCCGGCCAAGTCCAGGGCACGGGCCAACTGGTAGTGGGCGTCCGCCGTGTCCAGCGGCGACAACTCCAGCAGGACCCGGTATTCCTCCGCCGCTTCGGGTCCCCTTCCCAGTTGCAGGTAGAGATTACCCAACAGTTGGTGAACCTCGGGGTTCAGAGTATCGGCATAGAGGACCTCTTCCAACACCCGGACCGCCGGTTCCACCTGATTTTCCGCAGCCAGCAGCCGGGCCAGCTCAAGGCCGTTTTCCGCCAGTTGGGGAGCCGCCCGGAACCACTGGTCCAGAATCGGGATCAGCTTGGTGGTGTCGCCGTCCCTGCTGTGAATCCGGGCCAGCAGAGAGTAGGGGCTCTCCGCGGTGGCGAAGTCGGGAAAGGTTCGAATCGCCCGCTCCAGAAAGGGCACGGCCTCGTCGCTCCTTCCGGCCTCGTCCAGAGTCTCGCCCAGGGCCAGGTTCAGGAAGTAATTCTCCTCGTCCTGGCTCGCCGCCTCCAGCAGAGATTTCAGATATTCGTCCTGGGACTGGCTCTGGGCCCGGCCCCTCAGGATCGCCGGGGGCTTCATGCGGTTGACCAGCGGTTTCAGGGTCCGGTCCAGCTCCTGTAGAAAATCCCGGTCGAAGTCGGCTGCGGAGATCCCCAACGCTTCCTGGAAGGATTCCTCCAGGTCGAGTCCCCGGGAAAAGCCCTCCACCAGCGCCCGCACCTTTCCGGTCCCGTGGCGGTCCGCCATATAACGGCACGCCAATCCGGCCTGAAGATAGCTGATCTGCAGGTGCTCGCGAGTCCGGGGACTCTCGAATCCCTTGTTGAGGTCCTTCAGGGGGGCGATCTCCCCCCGTTCGTAGGCTTTCACCAGGGAAGGACTCAAGCCATCGCCCCAACCGGGTCCCGCCAGGCGCTCCTCCATCATGGAGATCCCTTCGGTGAGCCAACGGGGCACCCGGTCCCGGCTCAGCGAGAGGATGACCACGTGGGCCATCTCGTGCCACAGCGTCGATCCCCAGTGATAGGTTCCCTTGGGACGCGCCGAGGGGGAGTCCATGGCCAGGATGCGGCCGAACGTGGCTCCGAAAGCACCCAGTCCCGGAAGGCCCAGGGCGCGTACGGCGAAGTCTTCGTGGTCCGGATAGAACTCGACCAGGAACTTGTGGCCGACCTGGTGACGGTACTTTTCCTCCAGGAACGATATGCTCCGGTCCAGAAGTCGCCTCACGTAGGGCTCCAGGGCCCCGGCCTCCTTCCCGTGCAGCCGCAGCCAATACCGGGGCGTCTCGTGGCGGACGAACCGGTCGAAGCTGTCCACCAGGCGCAGCGTGTTGACGGTAGAGACGTTGTAGGGGTCGTTTTCATAGGCCCGCTCCAGGACCCTTTTCCCCTCCTCCTCCTGGGCCATTCTCAACAGATTGACCCCCAGAGCGGCGAGGGCCGGCCATTCTCTGGGATTTCTCCGCACGGCCTCGCGGTAATACTCGATGGCTTCTTCCATGCGGCGCCGGAGGGCGGCGAAATCTCCCATGATCCGGTACAGGTTCCCGTTTCGGGGATTGATCTCCAGGAGGTTTCGCAAGCGTTCCTCGAAACGCTCCTGCTTTTCCTGCTTCTCCTGGAAATGAAGCAGGACGCATTCGAGTTCCAGCAGGGGGACGTAGTTGGGGTTCCCGTCGAGTCCCCTTTCGATCCAGTCCTGGGCTTCCTTCCAGTCGCCGGCCTCCATGGCCAGCAGCCCTTTGAGGACGTGCCCGTCCAGGTTGCCGGGGTTCTCTTTGAGGACGTGGGCCAGGGCCACGTCCACCCCGGCCATCTGCTGGGCCTTGAGGGCGCGCGCCACCCCGAGTCGAGCGTCGTCGGTTCCCCAGCGGGACCACCCGTCCTGTGGAGAGGCCTTGAGTGCATCCCGGAAAATGGACTCGGCTTCGGCGCCGTTGTGCCTCTCCAGATACAGATTGCCCCAGTCCACGAACAGCCAGAGGGGTGCCCCGGCGCCGCGAGACGCCTCCAAATAGAGTTGGTTGGCCCGCTTCCACTGCTCCAATTGCCAAGCCGCGTAGGCGGCCTCCGCGATTTCTCCCGGGGATCGAAGAGCGCCCAAGTCGTAGAGATCGAGCAGGCGTCCGGCGAGGCGCCGCACACCCTCCTCGTCTCCGGTCCGCGCCGCAAGCTCGAGACGAAGACGCAAGACGTGGGGATTCCGGTCTCCGGCGGTTGAGAGCCGCTCCCGCGCCGCCGGGTACGATCCCGCCGCCATCAGCTCCAGAACCTCGCCCAGCGGGGCGGGCGACTCCTGCCGGAAACCGGCCGCCGCCAGCAGTCCTAGCAGGAGAAGGACTCGAGCCCCCCCGGGAACTCTCCTCAAGGCTGGACCTCCTCTGCGGCGTCTTCCGTCTCCTCCTCGCCGGCGGCCAGCTCAACCATCAACGCTTCCAGTCTCCGGTAGTATTTCTCCTCCTCAAACTCTCCCTTTCGCAGCTTGAGTTCGTCGATCTGCTGCTGGATCCGGGTCCGGGTCTCGGCTCGGCTCCGTTCCTCCGGAAGCGAAGCCGGCCCGCTCGCCGGGTCCAGATAGCAGACGGCCGCCAGCAATCCGGTTCCCTGCCGGACCTCTTCCCGGGAATCGTCGTCCCCCTTGGCCAGTTGAACCCGGGCAGAGTCGTCCAGGATGGCGTGTTCGGTCTGGATCCGGCCCGCTTCCTCGAACCAGTCGCTCACCTTTCGGCGGCTGAACAGAAAGGCCTCCAACAGTGACACGCGATCGTTCTTGTCCCGGTCGGCTTCTTGCGCTGCCGGGGCTTCGGCGAAGAAACGGGGGAAAAGGGGAGGTTGCCGCTCACGCTCCCGGGTCGCGGCCACCACCACCCGATTGGGGCCTCTCAGAGCCGGGACCAGGGCGCCGGCCGAGCTGGTTCCCGCAACGACCACGGCTCTGGGGCCGTCCAGTCCCTCCAGGAGCCGCGCCAGGTCCTGGTCCGTGAGGTCGGGACCCTTGATGTTGAACTTGTACCGTCGGCCGTCATAGTTGCCGTGTCCCACCAGAATCAGCCACCACTCGCCGTCGGGGGAGAGCTTTCCCACCTCCTCCCGCGCGGCCCGGAGGATCTCCTCCCGGGTCCGGATGCTCCCGTCGATCCGCAGCACCCGGGACCTGCCGCCCTGAAACGCTTCCTCC
Source organism: uncultured Acidobacteriota bacterium (assembly GCA_951812665.1). Lineage (GTDB taxonomy): Bacteria > Acidobacteriota > UBA6911 > RPQK01 > JAJDTT01 > JAJDTT01. Next base: position 17,624 of record CATOST010000021.1, on the reverse strand, counting down.
AGACGAGTTGCCCAATCGGCAAAATTGGCCCCGTATTCCGGCATTCCGGCGAGTCCCGTGATGATGAGGCTGATGCGTTCGAGGCTCTCTCCCCGGGTTGTAGAGGAGCAGAGCATCATCGCCCAGAGCAAGGCCGCGAGTCTGAGGGTGAGACTCCGTGGCCGGAGCCGGACCGTGCCGCCTCCGGCAACGGGTTTCGGGAACGTCTTCCGTGGCGTCGATCTGGGCACTGCCGCTTATATCCCCCCCAGACGCCGCCACATTATCCATTCCGTCATCAGCAGAGCCGCCAGCAGCAGGAAGTTTACCGGCATGTCCCACAACTCCAGAGTCTGGGGGACGGAGGCGTGGGATTCGACGTAGGAAACCTCCTCCGGGAGATTCCCGACATCGTCCAGATTGTAATAGTGGCCTCCCGTCTCCTGGGCCAGCCAGTTCAGAAATTCGACCTTGCGGTTGGCGTCGTGGAACTCCCGGAGGCCGGATTGCGCCAGGAAGTAGGCGTCGCCGGTCCCATAGGAGATCAGGTCCGCGCCCCTGAGCCCCTCCGCCTCCAACCGGATCTGGTGAAGCCCCTCTTCCTCGGGACGGGTCACCCCTTCATAGATTCCGCCGTCCCGGGGACTCCAGTCCAACTCGATTGCGGTTTCGCGGCCCGCCGGAGAGACCAGTGTCGCCGCCAGACGCGCCGACTGGACCGGATTGAAGGAGGGATCGTAGACCTGGGCCCGGACCTTGACCTCCTCGCCGTGGGAGTAGATCTCCCGTTCCGTTTCCACTTCAACCGGGTCCTTGGCCGCGTTCACGAGCCAACGCAGGACCTGCTGCCAGAAGTTCTGGTGAGACCGGTCCTCATGCTCCTGGAGCATCTGCCAACGCCAACTGCTGCCGGTGAGGAAGGCCATGGCCAAGCCCCGTCCGTAGCGCTGGAAGACCATCAAGGGGACCTCCGTCCCATCCCGGGAATCCTGGAGGCGGGCCAGGACCGTAGCACCCGGCTTGAGGCTCCCCACCCGGTTCCAGTCCTTGAGATCGGGCATCTCTTCCCACTGCCGCCGGTTGACCGCTTCCCCGGCGCCCAGTTGCAGGGCGGGGTGCCGGAGCCCCTGGGGAGTCAACTGGACTCGGGCCGATCCCCGCCGGTAGAGGGTGTCGGACGGCGCCCGGTCTCCGTCGGGCAACATCCATACCGGCAGCAGCTCCTCGACCGGCGTATTCTGGTATTCCCCTGCGGAAAAAGAGGAACTGCCTCCCAACATGAGGAAACCGCCGCCCCTCTTGTCCACGAAATCCCGGAGCATCTCCATTTGAGGATAGGTGAAGAAGGAGGACTCCACGCTTCCCACCAACAGGGCCCGGTACGAGAACAACTCCTCCCGGGTCGAAGGAAAGCCGGCGGCCAGAGTGCTCTCCTCCTCGATGCCCTGCCGATAGTATTTGTTGATGGCGGTTCGCAGGAGGCTCTCCAGATGAAGGTGACGGTCATCGGAAACCGCGCTCCGAATGAACTTGTATTCCCAGCGGGGCCGCCCTTCCACATAGAGTATGCGGTTCTCCAGATCCCGCACGTGAAGCACCGCCGATCGTTCATTGTTTTCGCGTAGCGCCTCATCCTCGAGCGGCTCGACCCGGAAGCGGTAGATTCGAATCCCTCTGCTTCGAGGGGTCAGCGGGACCTCCACCAGCGCCGTCTGGGAAAACGGCAGCTCCACGTCCTGAGCCTGAATCAGCGAGTTTCCCTCCCAGACCTCCAGCCGGCTCTTGCGGCCCTGGTAGCCGTTGATCCTGAGCATGACCCGGGCAATGGTTCGAGTCTCGGGAACCAGGACCCGGGGGAGGCTCACCTGGGCCAGTTCCAGATCGGGCTCCAGCGTGCGCGGCCCCACGCCCACGGTGTGAACCGGTATTTTTCGTGCCTGGAGATCGGCCAGGACCTCTTTGAACCCGCCGAAGCCGTTGTCCGCACCGTCGCTGAAAAGAACGATTCCCCCCAGGGCCTCGTGCCGGGTGCGGGTCAGAACATCCCGGAGGGCGCCCGCGATATCGGTACGGCTCCCGCGCCAGTCCGGTCCCCGGTCCTCGCTCAGCAGGCGGGACTCGGCATCGAACTCCATCCGGAGCAGCCGAAATCGATCATCGAGACCCCGGCGCAACGGGCTGCCGGCCGCCAGCAGCGCCCGAACCGGCTCGCCTCGCGCGCTGTCTCCGTCGGCAATGCCCATGCTCAAGGAGTTGTCGACCAGCAGAGTCAACACGTTTTCCCGCGGCGCCAGGGTGGAGAGCACCAGGCTCGGCCGCATCAGCAGAAACATGATACCCAGGAGAAACGCCGCTCTGGCGGCCGGCAGGATCCACCCTCGGGCGGCGGCCCGGCCCAGCCATCGCCGGTACGGCAGCCACGCGGCGAGAAGGACGGCGCAAACCAGGATCGCCACCAGCCACGACTCCAGGCGCCACTGCAGGAGGAACTCCCCCTCCCTGAAGTGGAAGGGCCGGTATTTGAAGAGAAACGTGAAGATCTGCTCCATGGGGGCCGCGGCCCGCCTCCTCCGGCGGCTGCAATCCAAGACCGATTTCGATTGCTCCCGCCCAGTCTACTACGCTGGCCTTGCCGCATAACACATTTTGACATTTGGCGAAAAGCTAACCTAGAATGAGTACAGCCAATCCATCTGGGCGATGTCGGCAGGTCTTTGGTTCGGCTCTTCCGGCCTTCAGTCCTGGACGTTTCGTCCCGTTGGCGGCTTGGGCTGTCGCGATACTCACACCGCAGTCTCGGAGGCGCAAATGGAATTCAAGGTTGGAGAGAAAGTTGTCTATCCGAATCAGGGAGTCGGCGTCATCAAGAAGGTGTTCGAGACTCGGATCGCCGGGCAACTGGGGGAGTTCTACATGCTGAAGCTCACCTCCAACAATTCTACGGTGATGGTTCCCATCGCCAATGCTCTCCACGTCGGGCTGCGAAAGCTCTGCACGGAGGAGCAGTTGGGCGAGCTGTTCGAGATCTTGAGTAACAACATCGGCAAGCCGGAATCCGATTGGAAGAGCCGCTACAAGGAAAACGTCAACAAGATGAAGTCGGGTTCAATCTTCGAAGTGGCCGAGGTGCTCAAGAATCTCTACTGCCTCAACCTGCAGAAGACCCTCTCGTTCCGCGAAAAGAAGATGTTCGATCGGGCCCGCCAACTGGTGGTCTCGGAGATCGCCACGGTGCAGGACGAGCCGGATGAGGAGATCGCCAAGCACGTAGAGAAGATGCTCTGCGCGGCCTGCGAAGAGGCCAATGCCAGCCTTCCCTCTTGAGGCCGTTCCGACAGCGGCGATTGTTTAGCCGTCCGGTCGCAGTTCGCTACCAATCCCACGCGTCCCTCTCCTGCCGGCCCGGCGGGGAGATCCTCTCCCGGGAGATCTTGCCCCCACAACTCCGAACAATCCAATCAGAAACAAGTGGAGGAACGAGAAGATCCGCCGCCACCGCCCAGAACGCAACGGCGCCGAGAACGTAATGCCTTCTGCGCCTGAACCTGACGTCACTTGCCGGTTGCACCGGGAGTTCGAAGACGACCCATCGCGTAAGCAATGCTGATGACGGGAACCACCGAGAATACCAACACAAGTTCCCAGTCTCCCTTCACAGCGCCTGCGGCAATTCTCTGCGCAAGGGCCAAGTCGGCGATCACGATTACGAGAAGGAGTGCGGCGATGGCGAGGGTGGCTATCCTGGTGAGGCGGGGCGCCAGCACCAGCAGAAGGACTCCCGCAGCGCCAAGGGGATGAAGGAGCACCACCAGCAGCCGTTCCCAGACCCCTCCACCGCTCGCGAACGCTCCAACCAAGGCCGTAAATCCCGCAAACAGCGTGTGGATCACAGCCAGAATCAACAGCAGAATCCGGAAAATAGACATGGTGGCTCAGGTATGACCGAGAACCTGAGTAACGTCAAGAACACCTTTGTCGAGCGTAGCGGATCAGACTGGCCGTACTCAAACCCGAAGGGTACACGACGCGAAAACTACAGTTGTAATTCCCCCTTGGCGCGGAGCGACCGCCGGGACACGTCTCCTCTCTCAGAGGTCCGCCAACTCCTCTCTTCCTGTGGCGATCAGGTTACCGGACGGGGCACGGTAACGTACTTTACCGACAATAATTCGAGGCCCCGCCGCAGACCCATCCGGGCTGGCCTTCCTCCGCGTAGTAGTTCCGCAAATCCGACCGGCCCCGTAGAGGGCCTCTGCCGCGCCGGCTCCAGGTGCGCCCGGGCCGCGCCGGCTCGGATTTGACCGGAAAGGGGGATTTTCGGAGGATCCGGAGAAAAAGGACGCCCTCAGAGGGCCTGTATCGGCCGGGCGAGTGCGGACGAAGGGTGAGGTAGGAGCCCCGGATCAGATCTGCTTCACCATCCAGTCCAGGAATCTGTTGAGCACACGACCACCAGCCCCGCGCCAGCGATAACAGCTTTCCAGACTGTCGCGCGAATCTCGGCGATCTGGATTTCCAGCCGCGCCTCCAGCCGCGCGAGATCCTGCTTGGTCGCCACAACGTCGCGAGCCGGGATGGCATCGGCGGCGGCTCGCGACGTGGACTTGGAGACTCCTGCCTCAAGAAATGCGTCGTAGATTTCGCTCACCCTGACTCCCGTGAGTGGGCCTCTGAGTCGGTTCAGTCCATCAATCCCAAACGGGGAACACAGGGACCTTGAGGGCTCCCGGGCGATTTCGCACGGATTCGAAAAAAAGATTCCCTTAGATGGCCTGTGTTGGCCTGCAAGGGTTTAGGTATAGGCCCCGGAGCGTCGTCCAGGCTCTGCCCGCGCCTCGCGGCGGCGCGGGGATTCCTACAAACGGACACAGGCCGTTATTTTGGTGTGGAGGATTTGGCGATTTTCCTCCTAGTCCGAGACTCCGGCAAGGGATAGACTGGGAACAAGAGAAACGAATGCCGCCTGAACTCGCACCCTGGATTTCCCCCGCCGTCATCATTGCCTTCATGCTCTATTTCAACCGCCGCCTCGAATCCCGGATGGATCGGCTGGAGTCTCAGATCGGGGAACTCCGGGAACGCATGGCGCACCTGGAGGGCCTGTTGGACGGCCTCCGCGAAGCCATCACCCGCCAGCCCGCCGCCTGAGCCGCGCGGTTCTGCTCAGCGAGTTCCTATGAGAATCCTGGTCGATAGGAAGGAAATCGAAAGGGCACAGCAGGCGTTTGAGAACGCTGTCTCATCAGCTGCGACTGAGCAAGTACTAACGCGGATAGGATATCCGAGCGGATATCTGGATGCCCCTGTCTATTGGATCGCCCGCGCTGACCTTTGGCCTACTTTGGCTTTCCTCCCGGCGGAAAACCTTCGGGAAGATACTGGAACGCGTTCGGTCTGGGAAAACCCGGCACCGCTGTCAGTATCACGTGCGAAATCAACCCACCCTTCGAGGGCATTAACCGCGGCCCAGCGGGAGCATTCGGTCGATCTGGAGGAGATCTCTACATTCTTCATCGTGGCCATTTCAATGCCTACCGTGGGAGGATCCCGAAGAATTTCATATTTGCTAATTTCCGCCAGCACCAATGTTCTGCGCAAGATGGTGGTCGGGAGTTGCTAGTCGGAACTTCACTTCCCCTCAAGCCACATTTTTACCCTTCAAATCATTGAAGTAGCTCAAGTTACGGCTCCGCAGGTGGGGGTCTCCATCTGGATATTTGTTTCCATGTTCAGGACATGTCACATTATCTATATATAATGTTTCTGTGGTTATTTATATTACTTGTATTGTTTCCATGTAAGAGGCCATTTCTCCATGTCCTATCACGTCGATGTCATCCCCAACCGCTCCAGTCCTCCCGCCATCCTCTTCCGCGAAGCCAAACGCGAGGGCAAGCGCATCCGTCGCACTACCCTCGCCAACCTCTCCAAAGTCCCTCCCGAGATCGTCGACGGCATCCGCGCCCTGCTCAAGGGCGGGCAGGTCTATCGCCCCATGGAGGATTCCCTCTCCATCCGCCGCGCCCTGCCCCACGGTCATGTCGCCGCCCTCCTCGGCCTGGCCCGCCAACTCGGTCTGGAACGCATCCTGCACCGTCAACGCAGCCGCCACCGCGACCTTGCGCTGGCCGCCATCCTCTCCCGGGTCCTGCAACCCCTCTCCAAGCTCGCCACCGCCCGGAGCCTCTCCCCCTCCACCGCCACCAGCAGCCTCGGCCCCCTGCTCGGCCTCGGTCCGGTCCACGGCAACGAGGTGCTGGCCATGCTCGACTGGTTGCTCCGGCGGCAGGTCTGGATCGAGAAGAGTCTGGCCCGTCGCCACCTCGAGGGCCGAACCCTGCTCTTGTACGACGTGAGCTCCTGCTACCTCGAGGGGCGCGACTCTCCTCTGGCTGCGTTCGGCTACAACCGGGACGGCAAGAAGGGCAAGCAGCAGTTCGTCTTCGGTCTGCTGTGCGCCGGGGACGGTTGTCCGCTGGCCGTGGACGTGTTCCCGGGTCACACGGCGGATCCCACCACGGTGGCGGCGCAGGTGAAAAAGATCCGGGGGCGCTTCGGCATCGAATCCATCGCCTTGGTCGGGGACCGCGGCATGCTCACCACGGCGCGGATCCGCGAAGACCTCACCCCGGCCGGATTCGACTGGATCTCGGCCCTGAGAACGGACGCCATCCGCAAGCTGCTGCGGCCGTCCCCATCGGATGGAGACGAGGAGGAGGCTCCGTTGCGGCCGGGCGAGTTGGTGCCGGACGGGATCGCGGAGATCGTGAGTCCGGAGTTTCCCGGCGAGCGCTTGATGGTCTGCCTCAATCCCCGGTTGCGGCAGGAACGCGCCCGCAAGCGCGAGGATCTGCTGCGCGCCACCGAGAAGATCCTGCAGACCATCGCCGACGCCGTGCGCTCCCCCAGATCCCGGCTGCGCGGGCAGCAGGCGATCAACCGCCGGGTGGGGCGCGACGTCGGCCGCAAGAAGGTGGACAAACACTTCCGGATCGAGGTGACCGCCGACGACATCCGCTGGTCCAGACGCCAGGAGAAGATCGACGCCGAGGCGCAGTTGGACGGGATCTACGTGATTCGGACCAGCCTGGAGGCCCCCGCCCTCGGAGCCGGCGAGGCGGTGGAGGCGTACAAGTCTCTGTCCCAGGTGGAACGGGCGTTTCGCTCCCTCAAGACAACGCAGCTGGCGCTGCGCCCGGTCTACGTCTACAGCGAGGATCACGTGCGCGGGCACGTCTTCCTGTGTCTGCTGGCGTATTACCTGGAATGGCACCTGCGGCGCCGTCTGGCGCCGTTGCTGTTCGAGGAGGAGGACCGGGCGGGGGCGCGAGCGTTGCGGAAGTCCCCGGTTGCAAAGGCGCAAGTCTCGGAGCGCACGAAGGCCAAGGCTGACAGCAAGCGAACGGCGGAGGGGTTCCCGGTGCACAGCCTCCGGACGTTGCTCGCGGATCTCGCCACGCTCACCCTGAACCAGGTGACTCTGCCGGACGCCCCAAATCACCCGTTTCCGATGTTCGCCCGGCCGACGCCGCTGCAGAAGAAGGCTTTCGGCCTGCTGGGCGTGGATCCGACTCGATTTGTTGCCAGTAATTTGGCAGGTTGATTTCTTCTATCTGCCTGAATTACAAACGGATTAGATCAATTTCGGAAGTGAAGTTCCGCCTAAAGGTTCCAGGCAATCGTGACGGACGGACAGACCGGGGTGGGGTGGGTTTTTCATCGGCATATCATGGTTCTCCTTCAGTGGTAATCGATTAAATCCACGTCAGTGACATCCGTGCCCACGAAGCGAAAGACGATGCGCCAGTTGCCGGACACGGTAACTGCCCAGCGACTAGTGAGCCGACCCTTCAGCGGATACAGCCGGAAGCGTAACGTATCAGTGTCCAGCCTGAAATTCCTGCTACTTTCACGAACGCTTCCGACTCCAGCCCGTCAGCGGTCGGAAGTGATCCGGAAACAACTCCCCCGCCTGCTCTGGAAGAAGGGGAGGGAGAAGGGGACAGTCACCGTTTCTACACAAGATCGGAGGGTCCAAAGTGACTAACGAATCTCGTGAACGCTTCGACGAAATTTGCGAAAACTATGTGGCGAGCGAAGTCCACTCCATGAGCCCAACCATCAGGCTTCTTCGTCGGCTCGTGAATCTGGAGACTGGGGCATCGCTATGTGACGTCGGGTGTGGCACCGGCCACTTGGCGCTGTCCTTTGCTACCTGTGCCGGGAGGCTCGTAGGAGTTGACCCTGCACCCAGCATGTTGGACGCCTTTCGGCGATTGGTAGCAGAGCGGGGGATAGAGGTGGAGACGGTCGAGGCGTACGCTGAATCGATTCCCCTGCGGGGACACCAGTTCGACTTGGTTGTATCGAGGCTGGCCCCCCACCATTTCAATGATGTGAATCGCGCGGTGGCGGAAATGGTTCGGCTCACGAAGATCGGCGGGCGTGTCGCGATTATCGATCTGGAAGGACACGAAAACGCTGACGTTGACGAGTTTAACCACAAGCTGGAACTTCTTCACGATCCAACACACGTTCGGAGCTACACGGCCGCGAGGTGGAGATCCATATTCAAGCGCAGTGGGCTGAAGGTGGAAGTGTTGGAGAGTGGACTATCGGAGCGACCTCAGGGCCTGTCTGTACGCAGGTGGTGCGAGATAGCATCCTCTGGGGCCGAGGCGGAAGCGGAGATCCGGACCAGTCTGCAGAAGGCCCCGAGTTCATTCCTGGAAGCCTTGAAAATCAGGCGGAAGGGGGACGCCTTCCTGTTGCATAATCAAACCGCGTTGATCGTGGGAACCAGGGACGCTGCCCAAAGGTGAGGAGGAAGTGCTCGTAGTTCGGAAAAGGGGACAGTCACGGTCTCGCTTCTTTGTGATCATTGCATCCGCGTCGTAGGGATGCGTCCACTCCTTGTTGCTCGTCTTTATCTTACGTTTCCGACCGAATCGCACCAATTCCGTCCCGGTCAGCGTCGGAACCGCCGAGACGCCCGCAAAGTGGCAAACAAACGCCTCATAGTCTTTCCCCGCGTCCCGGCTCACGATACTGCGATCGCCGCGTTATCTTTCGGCATAGTGGCGTTGATCCCGATCATTCGACCCCGCACGCTCATCGAATCGACCACCCGCCATTTTTTCCCTCCGGGAGCAGATCATAGTCATGGCGCACTCGAGTTAGACAAGATTCAAAGTGCCTCGTACGGCTCGCCTAGTCGGTTCGAGGCCAGTCGTCCGGGACGAGCTTTAATCCCTGACGCCATCTTTCAACCACGGCTCCTTGGTACCAGTCCTCATTGATATCAGCATGCTCCGTGATCACAACTTGGAATCGCAACGTCATGGCGTTGACGACATCGAACGCGAACCGAAAGATGCGCGACACGGCCTCGCGATCATCCTCGGTGACTGTGGAAATAAAGCCAGTAATATCCGTCTCTGGTGGGAAGTAGACTTGCGAGGGCTGATCCAAGAACAAGAATCTGGGGACTGGTCGGTCACGGTCAACAAACCATTTGTGGAGAGCGAGATGCCCAATGAGGTGATAGCCGACCCAGTTTTCGCCGCTTCCCATACGATCCATCGGTACAGGACCATCGTCGGTATCTGCAACGATTGTTAGCTTCTTGAGATCCAATCGTAGGGGAGATGCCGAGTGCTCAAGCTCCAGTAAACGTGCCCAATCACTCATTTGCCGACTAAGAATGGAAATGATCGAATCGATGTGTTCCTTGACACGCTCCTCATTTAGCTCGAATTTAAGACGTTCGCATTGCCCTTGCAGGCGTTGAGATTCTCGCTCGAGCGCTTTGCTGTCCGGCAGGTCTGGAAGACTCTCAAGGTAGAGGCTGACGCGTCCCATGACGAGCGCACGGCGTGATGCCTCATCTCTAATCTGTTGCGCACGTGAACTTGCGCTTTGTACGGCTTCCATCTCTGCACGGTTTCTCGTGAGGTCCGCTTGGACAGTCTGGAGCCGTGATCCCGGATTATTCATCACGCAAACATAAAATGAGCAAGCGTGTCCGCCATGTCGAGTCAGATCAGAGGGTTGCCGGATACCCACAGAAAAAGGCCGAACCCCCCTTTGGGTGAAACGCTATCTTGGTTTTCGACTGCGGTCGGATCAGTGGTTTCAAGGGGGGCCTAAACCCAAGTAATTGCGAGGTTTCATCCCCTTTTCGGGGTCAGAATAATGAGGCGGCGTGCCCGTCATTCATGGTATGATTATGGTGCTAATAAACAAACTCAAAGAACGGAGCACGCCATGCCTGAGACGATACCGCAGATCCGGCCCTCATTCAACCGATCCCTCCGCCTCGAGACCCGCCCCGAGTTGCTCAGTGCGGACACGGGCGCCCTGGTGCAGCGGGAGATGATGGATCGGTGCGGCCTCATCGATTGGTTGACCGAGCGGTTGCACGATCCGCGACACCCGAGTTCGATCCGCTATCCGCTGTCGGATCTGCTGCGGACTCGACTCCTGCTGTTGGGGCAGGGCTGGCGCGACCAGTCCGATGCCGACCGCCTGCGTCAGGATCCGAGCTTGCGGGTGGCGAGCGAGTCGCGTCGGGGCACGGCGGCCTTGGAGGAGGGCCACGGGCTGGCGTCCCAACCGACCTTGTCCCGGCTCCTGGACACGCTCAGCCGGAAGCAGAACCTTCAGGTCCTGCATGAGGCGGTGACGGAGCTGGCGTGCCGTCGGATCGAGATGATGGAGGGTCGGCGGCGAAAAAAGGGGAAGCCACGAAAGCAGAGACGGAAAAATAGGATGTTCCTGGACGTGGACGGTCTCCCGGTCGAGGTCCATGGACGGCAGCCGGGAAGCCAATGGAGCGGGTACTATCGCCAGAGAATGTACTTGGGGTTGGTGGCGAGTTGCGGAGAGACGGGGGACCTGATCGACGGGGAGCTTTTTCCGGGTGCCAGCTACCTGGGCAACAAGGCTTTGAAGTTGACATTGCGGGCCGTGGACCGCTGCCGAGGGCGTCTGTGCGGCTCGATGATCGTGCGGATGGATGCGGGGTTCCCGGAACCCGGGCTGCTGCAGGGCCTGGAGTCGCGAAGCGTGCCCTACATCGCTCGCATCCGCAAGAATGAGGTCCTGGACCGGATGGCGCGACCGTACTTGACCCAACCGGCGGAGCGAGTGGCGAACGAGCCGCCGAGAGTGTGGTTCCATGAGCTGACCTACCAGGCGGAGAGTTGGGACCGGGCACGCCGGGTGGTGCTGGTGGTGGTGGAGCAACCGGGGGAGTTGTATCCGGATCATTTCTGGTTGCTGACGAGCCTGAGTCCGAAGCGTTGTGACGCCCAAGAGTTGCTGAGGACGTATCGCCGGCGGGGGAAGGCGGAAGGCCACATGGGGGAGTTGATGGACGTGCTCGATCCGGCCTTGTCGTCGGTGAGTCGTCCCAAGACGCACTATCGGGGGAAGAAACTGACGCCGGAACCGAAGCCGGAAGCGCTGACGGAGACCGGGGTTCGGCCCCACAACGAAGCCCGGTTCCTGCTGAATCTGCTGGCGTACGGGATCCTGCACCTGGGGCGGGTACTGATGGAGCGAGCGACGCGACGGGGGTGGAGTCTGCGTCGTTTTCATGAACGGGTGTTGCGAGTGGCGAGTCGGGTGCTGCGCCAAGGAAGGAGACTGATTTTCGTGGTGAGTCGAAGGGAGACGGACTGGAAGCGGTTGTGGCGGAGACTGGAGTGGAGTTGACCCGCTTTCGTGGACACATCCAAAGTAAGGAAGTGAAAGGAGGGATCCACGATGGCAAGAAAGCAGCGGCGGTACCCGCCGGAGTTTCGGCGGGAGATCGTGGGGCTGGTCCGCTCGGGTCGATCGCCGGAGGCGCTGGCGCGGGAGTTCGAGCCCTCGGCGTCGGCGATCCGCAAGTGGGTCAAGCAGGCTGATCTGGACGAGGGGCGCCGTAACGACGGGCTGACGACGTTCGAGCGCCAGGAGTTGCGCCAGGCGAGGCGGGAGATCAAGCGGCTGCGGATGGAGCGGGACATCCTAAAAAAAGCCGCGGCTTGGTTCGCCCGGGAGAGCGACTCGATCCCCAGCAAGGATTCGAGTTCGTGAAGGCGTACCGGGCCCGGTTTCCGATTCGGGTGATGTGCCGCGTTTTGGGTCTCTCCCCCAGCGGGTACTACGCCTGGTTGAAACGCCGACCCTCGAAGCGGGATCGCCGGGACGAGACGCTTCGGGAAAAGATCGTGCGGATCTGGAACCAGAACCGGAGAGTTTACGGTCGGCCTCGTCTGCATGCCGAGCTGAGAGCTCGAGGGGAACGGACGAGCCCGAAGCGCGTGGGTCGATTGATGAAGGAAGCCGGGATCCAGGGGGCGAGCCGGAGGCGCCGGAAGGCCGGGCTCACCCGGAGGGACCGGAAGGCGCGTCCGGCACCGGACCTGGTGAACCGGAACTTCACGGCCGAGGGACCGGATCAGCTCTGGGTCGCGGATCTGACGTATGTGCGCACCCAGGCGGGCTGGTTGTACGTGGCCGTGGTCGTGGACGCTTGGAGCCGCCGGGTCGTGGGCTGGGCGATGGAGACGCATCTGCGCTCCGAACTGGTGGAGAAGGCGCTCGCCATGGCGGTGATCCGGCGCCAGCCGAAGCAGGTGATCCACCACTCGGACCAAGGGACACAGTACACCTCGGCTGCCTTTGGGAAACGATGCCGGGAGGCGGGAGTGCGACCGTCGATGGGCTCCGTGGGGGACGCTTACGACAACGCGATGTGCGAGAGCTTCTTCGCGACGTTGGAGTGCGAGTTGCTGGACCGTCACCGGTTCCGGAACCCGGGTGAGGCGAGGCGGGCTGTCTTCGACTTCATCGAAGGATTCTACAACCGCCAGCGCCGGCATTCGGCGCTGGGCTACGAGTCGCCGGTCCACTACGAGCAGCAGGCGGCGTAGGACCCACGGCGGCGGCGAGACTCGATCCGTGCGACGAGATCCTCGATTCGTGCTCTCGCCCAGTGGAGTGAAGATCTGCTGGAGTCGTCTTGCCTGCCTCCAGTGCCGGTCCTGCGAGCCGGAAGGCTCAGCAGGACTGACGACACCTCAAGAACCGGTACGGCTTCGAGCTGCCCGACCACGATGCCAGCACCGCCACCGTCGCACCAAGCGTCGCGCGCGACACGCTTGAAGGGGGCAGGGGGGCGCTGCCCCCCTGAGACCCCCGGATGCAAAGAGACATATAAAACTCTTAAATCCCTGGAATGAGAGACCGAGGCCCCCTCGTTAAGCGGTATCCCATTGTGGAAAATCAGAGATTTCCCACAACGTGAGCCCTTTTGCTGACGCGTCCATCAGTCGCCCCCACACGGAAGAAAGAGCGCTCTGTCAATGGCCACAACCCTGACATTTCGATGGCCATTGACATTCCGCAGGAGGAAGTCTTGCTCCCCACCGACAGAAGGAGTATTACAAACAGGACCAACGTAGACCGTACTAATAAACCGTCCACGAAAACGGGCCACCCTCAAGCGAGTGTCCTGGGCGCCGGGATAGGGGACGGACGGAAGAATCGGGCCCGTGGGAGGGACCGAAACGGTGGGTTTTTCTCACCGCAAAGTCGACCTGTCGGCGGGTGACGGTCCCCCGGACCGCCGGACGGTTTATGATGGGTTCAATCGTCCTGTTTTTGAGCCGATTCCGTCGAATCGACAGAGGTTCAAGAGAAACCGGGCACCGACCGCACGAAAACGCCGGGTTGAAAGCCTTTATCAACATGTCCCATGAATAATCCGGGGTGATTCGAGTTCGGCAATAGCTCGCTCTATCTGAGGTGATGTACGTGCAACTGTGTCCAGCCGCGACGAGATATCGGTCAGAACTTCTTGTAGATGACTTATCGCAGGGACGTCTGTGAAGTTACTTAGGTCCTGAGCACATAAAGGACATGCATGATTCGGCTCAGACTGGTCGAAGATTCCGATCGAAGTTAGCCGTGCACGTTGTTCAGACGCCTCACGTAGAAAAGCCCGATTCGTCCTGTTCGAAGGCTCGCGCGGCAGTGATTTCACCTCGTAGTCGCCTTTGCTTACGCCGAAGTTGATTTCGTTCGTCGCTAAGGCGCTCGTACTCTGCATCGTCCGTCACTGGAATATCGATGGAAGTTCCGGGAATTTCTGCCACTTCACGAAGGGCAGCGACTGCATCCTGCCAAGTACTCGCCAAGGACGCAGACAAGCCGATATCACGCGCTTCAGCTAGAAGAGTTGATGCCTTAGTAACGCCGCTACCTCGTAAAGACGCAAACTCTTTAAGTCGCCTTTCACATTGACGAAGCTGTTTTGTGAGCCGTTTAAGCTCTTCGCGTTTGCGCACGTAGTCGTCGTCCACAGCTCCTAAGAGATAGGGCAACGTGTCCTTCAGCGCCTGTGCAAAAAAGTTATTCGCGGTTCCATGAAATAGCTGATCGCGCCGGATAATCGCATCCTGGGGCTGAAAACAGAGCGCTAAAGCATGGCGTATCGTAGCTGACAGCGCCCGTCGGGTTTGACCATCTGCGGGTTCATGAAGATTATCACTGATTCCTCCCCAGTTGGTGAGTAGCGCCCCGAGCCCCTTCGTGTTGGTCGTTTGTCTAAGATGACGACGTTCAGGAATGTCAACTGGATCGCCGATGTCCACAAAACAATCTTCGCTTGATAGAGCAGTCGGGTCAGGACAGCGACGGGCGATGAATGCCTCACCACTCTTCAATTTGAACCTGAGTCCAAACCACGATACAGAACGTCGGATTGGCCCCTCAGGAACGCGGCACTCGCGCGCACCAAAACAATAGTCCACGATGTCTACTAACGCGGATTTTCCTGTTTTGGATGCTCCAGTAATGATGTTGACTTGACCCGATCTTAGAGAAAGCACGCGCTTTCGATCATCGTGGGAATACAACACAATGTTGAGAATCTGCATGGTCATGGCCGGACACCTATCAAGGCAAGGACCGTTGATCGCTGCCAGTATGTGCAAACCACTTGCCGACAAATTCAGCTCGGCGGACACAAAAGCGCACTTCGTCACTCGCATCTCGAAGCGAATAATTAATACGTAGACGCCAGTCTTCATTCGCGCGGAGCTTGCCTTCGTCAATACTGATCAGACCGTGGACACCACCAAAGAAAAGTCCTTCTTTTGTGAATGGACCCAATAGTCTTGCTCTAGTAGCAATTTGTCGTGGAGCGAATGGGTGGGTATTGATCAGAGCGCCAAAGATGTGCGAGTATCGCGTGGAAGTTCCTCCCTTATTGTGCGGTGAAGAACCATCGGCAAGATCAAAAAGGTTTCTTCAAACGATAAACTGTCTTGATTGAAACTTGCGTATCCTCGTGCTGCACTCCAAAGCAAAAGCGAACAGAATGCTGGATTTAAGAGGGTTTTTTCCTCCCGTGAGCGTTCATGCCAATGGGTCATGACGTCGTAGTCTTCGTGCTCAGTAGGTGAGCTAGATGGTCTCGAAAATCTATGTGCCAACCGACGCGTAACTCATCGGAGAGCATGTGCAATGATCCGCGGCTCACGAAGGGTTCTGTCACATTAGGACGAATCGGTATTAGTGTTTGCTCGGCCCATGCGAGAAGAGTTCGGGCTGCCACCTCTTTTGCAGTCTCCGTCGCGGCATCGCCGAGATCATCACGCATCGCCTCAAATGGCAGTTCCCATTCTTCTACAAGACGGTTTTCGTACTTGTGTAAGTCCATGCCGACCACGAGATCATCGCGCAGCCAGCGAGATCGTTGTTCAAACGCGCGGTAGTAATCTCGAATAGCAGCAGCTATCCTGCGCTTGCCAGCTTTCGTAAGCTCGACCTGTCGAACGAATATGGAATCCTCGTTTGCTACCCGCGTTGCCTCATCAAGCGAGAATTCCAATAGATCATCATCTATCGGCAGTGCGTGTTGCTGGAACTGCTCACGTAAGTCGGACATTTGGGCTTCTAATTCGATCGATCCGATCCGGTTAAATGGCGCGTTCGAAAGCTGACCTAAAACGCGGCGCAGCCACCATCCTTCCAAGCGATGGAGAAACGCGGCATGGTGTTTGCGTCCAGCGGCCCAAAATACTTCCTGCTTGAGCTCGATATCCAAGTCTATGACGTTGGGAGCCGCATCAAGCACCGTCACTTTTTTCAATATTCTAAGCTGCACGGCTTGGTCGACGTCAAGGAAGACTTCGTAGGCCTTGGCATTGGCTCTGTTCGTAGAAGTCGTTGCGGTTGCTGCGAGCGCCTGACGTGCTGCAGAAACATCTCGCGAACTGGCTCTAAGATTCCAGGCTGCACTTCCAACTGGAGCAAGAGCCCGGATTATTCATGGGACATGTTGATAAAGGCTTTCAACCCGGCGTTTTCGTGCGGTCGGTGCCCGGTTTCTCTTGAACCTCTGTCGATTCGACGGAATCGGCTCAAAAACAGGACGATTGAACCCATCATAAACCGTCCGGCGGTCCGGGGGACCGTCACCCGCCGACAGGTCGACTTTGCGGTGAGAAAAACCCACCGTTTCGGTCCCTCCCACGGGCCCGATTCTTCCGTCCGTCCCCTATCCCGGCGCCCAGGACACTCGCTCCAGTCTCCGCCACAACCGCTTCCAGTCCGTCTCCCTTCGACTCACCACGAAAATCAGTCTCCTTCCTTGGCGCAGCACCCGACTCGCCACTCGCAACACCCGTTCATGAAAACGACGCAGACTCCACCCCCGTCGCGTCGCTCGCTCCATCAGTACCCGCCCCAGGTGCAGGATCCCGTACGCCAGCAGATTCAGCAGGAACCGGGCTTCGTTGTGGGGCCGAACCCCGGTCTCCGTCAGCGCTTCCGGCTTCGGTTCCGGCGTCAGTTTCTTCCCCCGATAGTGCGTCTTGGGACGACTCACCGACGACAAGGCCGGATCGAGCACGTCCATCAACTCCCCCATGTGGCCTTCCGCCTTCCCCCGCCGGCGATACGTCCTCAGCAACTCTTGGGCGTCACAACGCTTCGGACTCAGGCTCGTCAGCAACCAGAAATGATCCGGATACAACTCCCCCGGTTGCTCCACCACCACCAGCACCACCCGGCGTGCCCGGTCCCAACTCTCCGCCTGGTAGGTCAGCTCATGGAACCACACTCTCGGCGGCTCGTTCGCCACTCGCTCCGCCGGTTGGGTCAAGTACGGTCGCGCCATCCGGTCCAGGACCTCATTCTTGCGGATGCGAGCGATGTAGGGCACGCTTCGCGACTCCAGGCCCTGCAGCAGCCCGGGTTCCGGGAACCCCGCATCCATCCGCACGATCATCGAGCCGCACAGACGCCCTCGGCAGCGGTCCACGGCCCGCAATGTCAACTTCAAAGCCTTGTTGCCCAGGTAGCTGGCACCCGGAAAAAGCTCCCCGTCGATCAGGTCCCCCGTCTCTCCGCAACTCGCCACCAACCCCAAGTACATTCTCTGGCGATAGTACCCGCTCCATTGGCTTCCCGGCTGCCGTCCATGGACCTCGACCGGGAGACCGTCCACGTCCAGGAACATCCTATTTTTCCGTCTCTGCTTTCGTGGCTTCCCCTTTTTTCGCCGCCGACCCTCCATCATCTCGATCCGACGGCACGCCAGCTCCGTCACCGCCTCATGCAGGACCTGAAGGTTCTGCTTCCGGCTG
>CATOST010000020.1 GCA_951812665.1 uncultured Acidobacteriota bacterium | reverse complement strand
GACTCGATCCATCCGTTTTGACGGGAACCGGCTCTTCATCAACGCCGACGCCACGGACGGAGAAGTTCGAGTCGAAGTGATCGACCAACGAGGCCGACGGGTGCTGGAAGGGTGGAGCCGGGACCAATCCCAACCGGTGCAGGGCGACCAGCTGCGAGCCGAGGTGAAGTGGACGGGCAAACCGGACCTGGGCGCCTTTCAGGGCGAGTCGATCCGTTTTCGGTTCCGCCTCTACAACGCACGCCTGTTTTCGTTCTGGCTGGAATAGCTTGAAGGGAGCGAATGCATGAAGGACAGGCCCAGAATCTCCAGCATCGAAGTGTTTCAGTATGAGAAGAACGTCCACGATGTCGGGGTCGAGCCCACCATCGGCATTCTCATCTACCAGCCTGGCGGGGTTCAGAAGTTTCGCGGACGGGGCCTCCGGATCAATACCGACCTGGGGGTCTCAGGGGAATACTTCGGGGGCTTCGAGGCCGACTATGCCGTCGTCGCCGGGCTGGCCCACACCCTCATCGGCCGCAACGCCCTGGAGCGGGACGCCATCTACGATGATCTGAAGCAGGCCACCCGGCAGCAGTCCCGAATGGGCATGGGGGTGGTGGACATCGCTCTCTGGGATCTGGCCGGCAAGTATTACGACGCGCCCATCTATGAGCTTCTCGGCGGACCGGCCGGCAAGAAGCTCCCCTGTTACGCCAGCACCTACGTCGGCGATGACGAGGAGGGAGGGCTCAACAGCCCCGAGGCATACGCCGATTTCGCCGAGGAATGCCTGGAGATGGGCTATCCCGGCTTCAAGATCCACGGCTGGCAGGACGCCCCTCTCAAGGATCAGATCGAGCTGGTCCGGGCCGTGGGCCGGAGAATGGGAGGACGGATGGACTTGATGCTGGACCCCTTCTGCGCCATCCGAACCTTCGCCGATGCCCTGAAGCTGGGCCGGGCCTGCGACGAATTCGACTATTTCTGGTATGAGGACCCGTTCCGGGACGGCGGGGTCTCGGCTTTCGCCCACCGGAAACTGCGCCAGCTCATCAAGACACCCCTCCTTCAATTGGAACACCTGAGGGGGCTGGAGTCGCATGTGGACTTCATCGTGGCCGACGGCACCGACTTCGTCCGTATCGATACCGACTACGACGGCGGCATCACCGGGGTGATGAAGATCGCCCACGCCGCCGAGGGGTTCGGCCTGGACGTGGAGCTGCATGGACCGGGCCCGGACCGGCGCCACGTGATGGCCGCCATCCGCAACACCAATTACTACGAGATGGGCCTGCTCCATCCCCAGCTGGGCCCCTTCCACCAGGCGTCCTTCAAGTGCGGCTATCGGGACGCCATCGACGCCGTCGACGCGGAGGGTTGCGTCGTCGCACCCGACGGTCCGGGATTGGGCGTCGAGTATGACTGGGACTACATCAGGGACCACTGCACCGACCGGGCGGAGTACAAATAGAGTGTTCCCGAACCGATTCGAGACCGGAGGATCGCATTGAGATGGGTACGCAGAGTTGGCAGGATTATCTGAAGGATCGTCAGGACCGGTGGGTCGAGGAGCTGAACGAGTTCCTGACCATCCCCAGCATCTCGGCGTTGCCCGATCACGCGGGTGATGTGCAGCAAGCGGCGGGTTGGGTCGGGGACCGGCTGCAGGTGGCGGGCCTCGAGAACGTCGAGGTCCTTCCCACCGAGGGGCATCCCGTGGTCTACGCCGACTGGCTCCATGCCCCGGGCCGCCCCACGCTCCTGGTCTATGGACATTTCGACGTGCAGCCGGTGGATCCGGTGGAGCTCTGGAGCCACCCTCCCTTCGAGCCGGTGGTCCGGGACGGCCGGATCTACGCTCGGGGCTCGTCCGACGACAAGGGGAACATGCTGGCTCCAATCCTGGCGGTTCAGGCCCTGCTGGAGACCACGGGAACCCTTCCCTTGAACCTGAAATTCCTGCTGGAGGGCCAGGAGGAGATCGGAAGCCCCCATCTTCCGCCCTTCATGAAGGCCGAGGCGGGACGGTTCGCATCCGACCTGGCGGTGAGCGCCGACGGCTCCCAGTGGAGCGAGGAGGAGCCGGCCACCTGGGTCTCGTTGCGCGGTCTCTGCGGTCTGCAGATCAATGTCCACGGTCCTTCCCGGGATCTCCACTCGGGCTTGTTCGGCGGCGCGGTCCAGAACCCCGTCCACGCCCTGGTTCGGCTGCTGGACTCCATGCGCTCGGCCGACGGAAGAGTTCTGGTTGAGGGCTTCTACGACGATGTACGACAGCCCGACGACAGATTGAGGAGCGAACTGGCCCGGGTCCCCTACCAGGAGAGGGAACTGCTGGACTCCATCGGAGTGAGTGAGGCGTTCGGCGAGCCGGGTTACAGCACCTACGAGCGGGAGTGGATTCGGCCGACCCTGGAGATCAACGGCATCTGGGGAGGTTTCCAGGGAGACGGCATGAAGACGGTCCTGCCTCGCCAGGCTCACGCCAAGGTCACCTGCCGCCTGGTAGCCGATCAGGAGCCGGACCGGATCTTGGAGGCCGTCACCCGTCACGTCGGGCAGAACACGCCTCCTGGCGTCGAGGCGGAGGTCGTCGCTCTGGGATCGTCGTCCATGCCCTACTCCATCCCCATCGACCACCCCGGAAACCGGGCGGCCGGCGAGGTGCTGGAAGAGCTCTACGGTAAAAAGCCCTACGTGGTCGGGTCTGGAGGAAGCATCGCCACCTGCGGCCTCATCCTGGACCACCTGGGGATCCACACCGTGAATCTCTCCTTCGGCCTGGATGACGAATGCGCCCACAGTCCCGACGAGTTCTTCCGTCTCGCCAGTTTCGAGCGGGCCCAGATCGCTCACGGCAGGTTCATGGAGGTCCTGGCCGCCGACTCCGGTCAGGGATCATGATGAACTGGAGCAGCCGGAGAAGTTCTGGAACCTTTCCTCGGCTTGGGGGGCGTTCGGGTCAGAGGCAGGCGGCTGGAATTCCCACCAGGCGCGGACCGTAGAGGCGGGGCCTCTCGTCGTTGTTGATAACGAACCGGAGGCGACAGTCGTATGAGACCGACACAGGGGAAGAACTCCAGGTATTCGAGGAGGAGTTTGGTGGCATGACGCGAAATCACACCTGACACATTGAAAGGTACGGTTTGAAATTGCAAGGTGATATCGCATGATCGCCCTTGCTGTATCTGACCGCTCGTCCGGAGAGAAACCGCTCGATAAGCGTCCAGTCAGGCGACTCCGCACCAGTCCATGGCCACTTGGGCGTAGGCCTTGGTGGCGACCATCAGCTCCGAGATGTCCAGGAACTCGTCCACGGCGTGGGCCTGGAGCAGGCTTCCGGGACCGTACACCAGGCTGGGGATGCCCTTGGCGCTCAGGAACGCCGCGTCGCACACGGCGTAGAAGCCCTGCATGGCGGCAGGTCCCTCGAAGGGCGTGCCCCGGGCAGCCGTCTCATGGGCCGAGGCCATGGCCTTGCAGATGGGATGCTCCCGGTCCACCGAGAAGGGAGGCCAGTGCAGTTTCCACTCCACTTCAGGAGGATTCTCGCGGAGCCATTCGTCCAGCTGGGCGGCGTGGTGGATCTGGTTCTCCACCTCCTGCTTGACCTCTGCCTCCGACTGCTCCGGGTGGTACCAGATGGCGTACTCGATGGTGCAGTACTCGGAAATGAAGAAGGGGACTCCCACGCCGTGGGGTGCTCCCATGACCACTCCGGGATGGAGAGTGAAGTGCCCGGGCTTGAACAGGTCGTGGACCTTGGTGAGCCCCCACTCGTCTTCCAGCTTTCGGAGGCATTCGAAAATGAACATGCCCTTGTCGATGGCGTTGACGGCCACGCTGGCTCCATAACCACCGGCCCGGAAGGTCTCGGCCCGGGTAGACGCATGACTCGACTTGCCGCGGCAGGTGACCGCCATCCAGAGGAGGCCCGGGCTGATGGGAACGATCGCCAGGGGCCGCACCGGCGCCGAGGCTTCGGAGACCACGGCCGCATCCGCCCGGTAGCCTCTTCGAACCGTGGCCGTGACGCCCGCCTCGTGGTCCATCACCTCTTCGCCCACCACGCTCTCCAGGAGCAGGTCCCCCTTGAGCCGGATCCCCAGGCGTTGCAGGGCCAGGGCCGCCATGGCTTGGCTCACCACCGGTCCCTTCATGTCGCAGGAACCCCGCCCGTAGATTTTCCCCCCGTCCACCTTGCCGCTGAAGGGATCGGACCATCTCCAGTCTTCCGGCCGTCCGGTGGGCACGGTGTCGATGTGGCCGTTGAAGATCAGGGACTGTCCCCCGCCGGCTCCCTTGAGGACGCCCACGGCGTTGGCTCGGCGGGCCTCCGCTTCCCAGACGTCGACTTCGCACCCGACGGTTCGGTAGAGCTCGGCCACGACCTGGTTGGCATTGGTCTCCCCTCCCAGGACCTCTTTCTTCACCACTCCCGGATACTTGGGATTGATGCTGGGAATGCGGACGACTTCGCTGATCTTCTCGACAATCTCGTCCTGCATTCCGTCGATGGTCTCGAATACCTTGGCCGTGAGTTCCGTCATGATTGACTCCTTGATGGTCTAATTTGCCTGAAAAATGGCGGTTTGGATGCTATGGGCTGACCGCCGCCCGGTCAAGCCCCCGGGCGCCGAACCCGAGCGCCGGCGGCGTCCGTCCGGCCGGACCGCCGGACCTGTGATCGAGCCTTACAGAGAAACCCCGAGGGGTCCCCGGGTGATCTGAAAATCCACGTTTCCCTGGTCCTGAAGCACCGGAACGTATCTTCCCGAGGCCAGGTCCAGAACCAGAGCCGACAACCTCTCCTCCCATGATTCGGGAGGACCCGTGAGGACCAGGTCCAGGTCCTGACCCCGGTCCCCGGCCATGCTCCCGGCGGCGGACACCTGCAGCGTCGGGACCATGACGTGCCCCGGCAGGGGTTCCTGGCCGACCCATGTCAGGAGGATCTCCGCTCCTGTCGCTCCAAGACCGGTCAGGAGCTCGACCCCATGGTTGGTAGCGGCCTCCATGATCTGCAGGCCCGTCCCCCGCCCCTTCTCTCCGAAGAGAAGTGTAGGCCCCGGCAGGTCCGGCTCCAAGAGGATCTCCCGCCACGACGGGCTCTCCATCAGGGCGTCCCCTTCCGGGATCATGACGGTGGCGCCCGCATGGACAAAACGCTGTACGAGAGCGCTCAGAGCCCGGCAGGCGGCCTCGGTCAGCCGGCCCGAAGTCAAGACTGCCATCCTCAATGATTCCAATCCCACGGCTTGCCGCCGGGGAGAGGATCGGCCCGAAAGTGCGTTCTGAAACCAGTTTTCCACCCTGTGTCCGACCTTCTCGATCCCTCCGTCCAACTGGATGCTGGCCTTGCCGTAGGCTTCGACGTCGCCTCCCATCCGGGCCAGCTGCCCGGTCATGTAATCGTTATGGGTCGCCTCGCAACCGTGCTCCAGGAAGAGGCCGGCCGCGACCGTGGGATGTGTCAGATGGCCCAGGAGGGTGCGCGAGTAGAGTTGCCGCGTCTGACCTCCCGAGCAACCGCAGCCTTCGGTGTGAGGGAGCGCCACGAAGCGGGAAACGGAGCGGTCCTTCCCCGTCTGGCGCCGGTTGAGCCGCTGGGCGAGGAGACGGGCAATCTGGCTGGAGCAGAGGCTCGTGGGCAGGATGAGTCCGACCTGACGGGTGACCCAGCCGTCGGGCGTCGGGATTCCGTCGAACTGGAGCCGCCGGCCGGAGACGGGGGCCTTGAGCCGGATTGGGACGTCCAACCGCGGCCGGCGCACTTTCTGGAGACGGACCAGGTTGGAGTGGTCGGACTGTTGCCAGTTCCGCCAGAGCGAGACCTGGGAGTGGCCCGCCTTCTCGCCGACACTCCGGAGACCCGAAGCCACCCGAAAACTCAGGTCCAACAGGTCCCGGCCCAGCTCCGGGAGGGGGGTCCCCTTCAGGTAGGCGCCGGCATTGAAGTCCATGTCCCGCGAGAGGAGACGGAATCGCCCGCTCGTGGTGACGATCTTGATGGTGGGGACGAAGGGGAAGTTGGTGACCGACCCGTTGCCGGTGGTGAAGAAGATGAGGTTGGTTCCCGAGGCCACTTGACCGGCGAGGCTTTCCAGGTCGTTACCCGGGCTGTCCATGAAGTAATACCCGGGTTCCGTCATCCGCTGGGCATAGTCGATGACGTAATCGAGCCGCACGCCGGGGTGGCGCTTGGTAGCGGCTCCCAGGGACTTGATCCCGATGTTGTAGAGCCCCCGGAGGATGTTGCCGCCGGAGGGGTTGCCCTGGGCCGATTCGCCGTGCCACGCGGCCCGCTCCTGAAACTGAGCCACCTTGGACAGAAAAGCCCGCGCCGTCGCCAGGTCGCGGACATTCTGGAGCACGTAGGCTTCGGCCCCGATGAGCTCGTCGGTCTCGGCCAGATTGGCCGATCCTCCCTGGCGCAGCAGCTCCCGGGCGACCCAGCCCGAGAGAGGGTTGGCGGAGATGCCGGAGAAGGCGTCCGAACCACCGCACTGGAGGGCCAGCCGGAGGCTCGTCATTGGCTGGGGCGAACGCCGGCAGGCGTTGATCCGGGGAAGCCAGTCTCGCACGATTCGCTCGCTCCGGCTCAATTCATTCCGGAAGCTGTCCTCCAAGGTCAGGAAGTGGTGCGGGACGTCCTCGAGGGGATAGCCGTTTCGCAGCAGGTGCCGTCGCAGGCGGCCGTTGGTCACGGCTTCGGTCCCGCGGTCCACACAGAGCACGGCGCCCACGTTGGGATGGACCACGAACCCCGAGAGGGTGGAAAGGACCAGTTCCAGGTTGTTGGGGTCCTCATCCTGTCCCCCCTCGGTGTGGGCCACGGCCACGACGCCGTCCACGTTCTCCAGAGGCTCGGCTTCATCCTTGAGCCGTTCGGCCAGGACCCGGGCGAAGCTGCCGGTGCGGGAGGAAGTTCCCAGGATCACGATGTAGTTGCGGGTCCCCACCCCTCGGGCCGGAGACCTTTCGTAGCCCAGGAAGGTCCTGCCCGGAAGGTCGCGGGGCGCCTGCAGACCCGGCTGGAATCCGTCCTCGTCCATGAGATAGGGGTCGATCCGATCCTCGAAGTTGGGCGCCTCAGGCAGGGAGATCTCCAGGTTCCGGCCGGAGAGGGCCTCCACGGCCCTCCGATTGCAAACGTAATTTCCCGGCGCGATGTCCCGGCAGGCGAACCCGAAGGGAAATCCCCAGGACAGAAGCGCTTCCCCCTCGGCGATGGGAGCAACGGCGAATCGATGGCCCTCCAGTACGGTGTGATCCAGAACCAGATCGCCGCCCTGATATTCGATCCGGGTCCCTGGGGCTAGGGTGCGGATGGCGATGGCGACGTTGTCGACAGGAGCGGGGAGCCTTCCAATCTCTTGGAACTGGTAGTGTGGCATGGTCTTCAGAGAGGGACCCGGTCCCTCCTCGTTCACCCCTATCCGCGCTGCCGGATCGCTTCCCTACTTGATGAGCGAGGCGACCTGCTTGAACTCGGCGGTGCCCGAGACTTCCAGAAGCTCGAACAAGGCCGACTCGACGCTGGTCAGGATCACCCCCGACCGGGCCATGCGATCCAGCGCCGTCCGGTAGTCCAGCTCCTTGCGGGAGGCGACGGCGTCCACGGCCAACTGGACCTGAAAATCCCGGGAGAGCAGATCCAGAGCCGTCTGCTGCACGCAGACATGGGCCTCCGTCCCCGAGACCAGGATTTGACGGATTCCCTGACTTCGGATGTTGGAAACCAGGTCGGGGGCCCCGCAACAACTGAAGGTGGCCTTCACCACGGCAGAGTTCCCGCCGAGCGCCTCCAGGATCCCGGGTTCGGTGTGACCAAGTCCCTTGGGGTACTGCTCGGTGACGAAGATGGGAAGGCCCAGGATCCGGAACCCACGGACCAGCTTGACGATTTCGCCGACCATCGTCTGGCCGTTTCGGACCGCCTGGGTGAGCCTGGTCTGGACATCCACCACCAGCAGGGCCGTGTGAGCCCGATTCAGAATTTGAGGGTGCCGCTTCATGGCGTTGACGGCCGGCAAGGGGAGCGTTTCAGTCGTCCCGGCCTCCCAGGAGGCCGGCTCGCAGCAGGAAATAGAGCAACGTCATCAAGGTGGAGACGGCGGCGGCCACGTAGGTCAGCGCGGCCGCGTTGAGCACGCGGTCCACGCCGCGCCGTTCCTGGGCGGTGACGATGCCCTGTTCCACGGCCAGCCTCTTGGCCCGGGCCGACGCATCGAACTCCACGGGAAGGGTCACGACCTGGAAGGCCAAGACGGCCGAAAAGAGGATCGCTCCCACCAAGACCATGTTCTGGCTGGCCATGAAAAGGCCCACGAGCATGACGATGTATCCCACCGAGGACCCGATGTTGGCCGTCGGAACCAGGATCGACCTGAGCCAGAGCGGTCCGTAGCCCTCGGCATGCTGGATGGCATGTCCGGCTTCGTGGCAGGCTACGCCGATGGCGGCCACCGAAGAGGATCGGTAGACGTTCTCGGACAGCGCCAGGGTCTTGTTCGTCGGGTTGTAATGGTCCGATAACATTCCCGACGTCTGCACGATCTTCACGTCGCTGATGCCGGCGTAGTTCAAGAGCTGGCGAGCCGCCTGGGCTCCGCTGAGGCCCCGCATGGACAGGACCTTGGAGTATTTGTTGAAAGCCGATTTGGTCTTGAAGCTGGCCCACAGGGAAAGACCCAGGGCCGGC
Source organism: uncultured Acidobacteriota bacterium (assembly GCA_951812665.1). Lineage (GTDB taxonomy): Bacteria > Acidobacteriota > UBA6911 > RPQK01 > JAJDTT01 > JAJDTT01. The sequence continues at coordinate 30,058 of CATOST010000020.1, read as the reverse complement.
AGAACCATAAGCAGATAAAGCGGATCGAAGAACATGCACTCACCTCCATCGGGATGGATTGCCGGTCCCACCGGCATCCGCTCCCGATACTATCCCGTATTTGCCACGCCCAGTCCACTCGGACCCCGCCGAGTGGAAATCGGGTCCAGTGAACCAGCCCCGGTTGCGAGGTGCCGACCCGGCGTATGCAATCCGGCCGGTAGGATACTATACGTTAGGAGTTAGGAAACGGTTTCGCCAGAGGAGCTTATGGACGATCATTCCGAGTCCGAGATCAAGGTGGAGGAATTCCGGCGGACACGCTCGGACGGGGCCGGCCCGAAGACCGGAGACGGCGAGGGACTGGTCCTGGTCTCGGAGCTCCTGCCCGAAGAGATCCCCATATTTCCGTTGGCGGTCCGTCCCTTCTTTCCCGGTCTTCCGGTCCCCATGGAATTGAGCGGCGACCAGTTGCCGCTCGTGGAGCACGCCGTCGAGTCCTCGAACAAGACCATGGGGCTGGTCCTGGTTCGCGACCCGGACGCCGGTAGCTCTCCCGAGAATCTTCACCGCATGGGGGTAGCGGCGAAGATCGTCCAGGCGAGTCAGGCTGAGGACCACAATGCGGCCCATCTGGTGATGAACTGCATCGAGCGGTTCGAGATCCGGGAAGTCCGTTCGATTTCAGCCGGGATGGTGGCCCGGGTGGAGTACCATCCGGCGCCGGAGCTGTCGGTCAACCCGGAACTCAAGGCCTACTCCATGGCCATCGTCTCCACGCTCAAGGAACTGATCAAGCTGAATCCTCTCCAATCGGAAGCGATTCGCATGTTCCTGAGCCGCTTCACTCTGGACGACCCGGGCCGGCTGGCCGACTTCTCCGCCAGTCTGACCACGGCCAGCGGCCAGGAACTGCAGAGGATCCTGGAGACCCTGGACGTTCGCCGGCGCATCGACCGGACTCTGGTCCTGCTGCGCAAGGAATTGGACCTGACCCGCCTCCAGAACAAGATCACCAAGCAGATCGAGAAGAAGATCTCCAGTCAGCAGAGGGAGTTCTTTCTGCGGGAGGAGTTGAAGGCCATCAAGAAGGAGCTGGGCCTGGAGAAGGAAGGGAAGGACACGGAGATCGAGAAGTTCCAGCGCCGGTTGCGCCGGCTCCGGCTGAACGAGGAGGCCGAGAAGGCCATCGAGGATGAGATCCGGAAGCTACAGTTACTGGAGGCCGCTTCTCCCGAGTACGCGTTGACCCGCAACTATCTGGACTGGCTCACCATCCTCCCCTGGGGCCGGTTCAGCAAGGACTCGTACAACCTGAAGCGGGCCAGACGGGTCCTGAACCGGGACCACTACGGTCTGGAGGATGTCAAGGAGAGAATCCTGGAGTTCGTGGCCGTGGGCCGGATGAAGGGGGGCATCACCGGCTCCATCATTTGTCTGGTCGGTCCGCCCGGGGTGGGCAAGACCTCCATCGGAAGGAGCATCGCAGCGGCGCTGAACCGGAAGTTCTACCGTTTCTCCCTGGGCGGGATGAGGGACGAGGCTGAGATCAAGGGGCACCGCCGGACCTACATCGGAGCCCTTCCGGGAAAGTTCATCCAGGCCATGAAGACCGCGGGAACCTCCAATCCGGTGATCATGCTCGACGAGATCGACAAGGTGGGCGCCTCCTTCCACGGCGACCCGGCCTCGGCCCTGCTGGAGGTCCTGGACTCGGAGCAGAACCAGTCCTTTCGGGACCATTACCTGGACGTACCCTTCGATCTCTCCCACGTCCTGTTCGTGACCACCGCCAACCAGGTCGACACCATTCCCGGTCCTCTCCTGGATCGAATGGAAGTAATACGCCTTTCGGGTTACATCCTGGAGGAGAAACTGGAGATCGCGCGCCGATTCCTGATTCCCAAGAACCTGGAGCATCACGGTCTCAAAAAGGGGCAGCTGAGAATCTACAAGCTGGCCCTGGCGCGAATCATCGACCACTACGCCAGGGAAGCCGGAGTCCGCAGCCTGGAGAACCAGCTCAAGAAGATCATGCGCCGGGCGGCCGTGGCCCTCTCCGAGAATGGCGACGGGCCCATCGTGGTCCTGAAGAGGCACGTGGAAGCTTACCTGGGGCATCCCGTCTACGAGGGGGACGAGATCTTCGACGCGGCGCCGGGCGTCGTGACGGGACTGGCGTGGACGAACCGGGGCGGGGCGACGCTGCAGGTGGAGGCCAGCGCCGTCGCCACCAAGTCCAAGGGGTTCAAGCAGACGGGTCAACTGGGAGAGGTGATGGTGGAGAGCTCGGAGTTGGCCTACTCTTACGTGAGGGCCCACATGGCGGCGTTCGGGGGCGAGACCGGGTACTTCGACCGTCACTTCATCCACCTCCACGTCCCTGCGGGCGCCACCCCCAAAGACGGGCCCTCGGCCGGAATCACCATGGCCACGGCACTGGTCTCCATGGCTACGGGCAGAACGGTCCGCAAGGGCCTGGCGATGACGGGCGAGTTGACCCTGACGGGCCGCGTGCTGCCCATCGGCGGAGTCAAGGAAAAGGTCATCGCCGCCCGCCGGGCCGGGTGCACGAACCTCATCTTTCCCGAGGAGAACGAAAAAGGCTTCCGGGACCTTCCCGATTACCTGAAGGAGGGTCTGGAAGTGCACTTCGCCCGGGACTACGAAGACGTGTTTCGGATCGCGTTTCAGAACTGACCTTGGAGTCAAAACAGGCTGGGTCGTGGCCGTTCCCTGAATTTAGCTCAAACCGAGGATTCTTGCTGGCTCAATTCAATGGCGCGAGCGGATCATTCAAACAAGTCGGCATGGGTTCCAGTCCGGACCAGTACGACCGTGTTCTCGTCCCGAGTCCAGATCAATAGCCAATCCGGAGCAATGTGACATTCCCATGAACCGGACCATTTGCCCGAAAGTCTATGGAGTCTGTGACGTGCTTCGAGTGGACGGCCGACCAGGATTCGCTCAACGACGATCCAAAGTTTTTCGAGGTCTCTGCCTCGTTTCTTCGCGCGTTTGAGGTCCCTCTCGAAACGCCGCGTGCTGAGCAGCCGCATCAGTCAGTTGTGCGTCGCTCTGAGTTCATCGAGGCCCTCATACTCGACGAGGTTTGCCCGATCTTCCGCCTGCTGCAAGGCCTCGCGCGTCTCGGCGTTCGGGATGTTAACCGAGAAAGGAAGGTCATGGTGCAAGGTCACATGCTGGTAAAACAAGGCGATCGCATCGGTCGGCGACAGCCCGAGCGTGGAAAAGACTTCCTCAGCCTCCTGCTTCAAGTCGGGTTCCACAAGAACGCGAATCATGCCGGTCTTGCCCATGGAATTCCTCCTTGTGGTCGAAAGCGTATCACAACCAGGGAACAGGTCGGCGTTACTTGGATTTTGGATCGAGAAGTCCAGAGATAATTTCGTCTGGATTCGACCGTGCCGGCGGGAAGGCCCTGTGAGCCTCTAACGATAATCGTCCTGGTGCGCGTCTCCGCTCTGGTTCTAACGGAACCGAATCGAGTAGAGGTCCGCGTCCTTCATCACGAACCGCAGTTTCACGGGCTTCCCGGCGATCCGCCTCAGAGGGTTGTCCGAAGTCGTGGCGGCCAGGTCCCGTTCCCAGCGGACGAAGTACTCGACTTCGTCCCCCCAGATCAGGGGGGACTCCTCCAGGCCGAAGCTGGGCAGGACCTGTCCCTTGGCGTCCTGGATCTCCACGTGAATGCTTCCGGCTGCCGAGGTGGCGAAGTTCAGCACCAGGTTGGAACCTTCGAAAACCAGCGGTTTGGTGACGAACTCACCACCCCCGTAGCCGGTGTGCATGGAGACGAATCCGTCGGTGCGCAGCACCATCCGCTCCAGATAGATGCTGGGGAACTTGTAGTTGCGAACCATGTAGAGGGAGAGTTCGTCGGGAGCCGTGGCCACCGTTCCCGCGGCCAGGAGATTATTCCGGTTGAGCCAGTTCCTGGGGTCCCGGCCGGGACGGACGAACGCTTCCAGGTACCGGTTCCAGTGGTAGCCGTCGCGGCTGGACATGAGCACTGTTTCCGAAATCCCGGGGCGGGGTGAATCGGAGAACTTGTTACGCCAGGGATGAAAACGCTTGGGAAAACCCAGAAAAATATGCGGAGCCCGGATATACGGGGCCGTTCCGTTGGTGTAGAGATGCTCCAGCGGAGCGTCCCCGAAATCGCCCCACTCTCCTGGGGTCCAATTGAGGAAGTCGGTGGACTCGGCGATCTTGATGGTGCGGACGCCTTCGGTGAAGTCCCGGTAGATGGCCAGGTAACGGCCCCGCGCCTGATCCCAGACCGGAATGTTCAGGGAGTCGAAAGCTCCATCGCTGATCACGGGCTCCTCTTGCATCTTTTCCCAGCGGAATCCGTCCGCGGACTTGAGAGCAAACAGGGGACCCCCGGCCAGGGCCTTGTAGCGTTCCGATTCCGGGACTCCCGGTTTGGGGTCGAGCAGGGGGGCCAGGTTGTGACTGCCCTTGCCGGTCCAGACGATGTTGTTGTCCCGGGAACCGTCGAACTCGATGATACCCACAGAGGGGCGTTCCCAGTGAATCCCGTCGGAACTCTCCAAGACGCACGAAAACTGCGGATGTTTAGGGATCACGGTCTCACCCGCCTCGATCACAGAGGGGGGCGTCGCGGTAGGATCGCTGCTTCCCCGGTAGTACATGCGATAGCGGTCGCCGTCCCGCAGCACGGTGGTGTAGAAGCAGGTATTCCCTTCCCAGGGCCGGTTGAGCTCCAGGATCTTTCCTGCTGACACTGGAGTATGAAGGCGTTTCGTCACCCCCTCCGTCCGTTCGATCAGGAAGTCGTCGACGAACAGTTCCAGCCGGGTCCCCAACTGCAACGGTTCGTGGTCTTTCGCTTCCAGTGCCGTCGACGCGGCACCGATCAGGATCCACAGGGACAAGAAACTGGAAACTTGCACCACAAGGCACCTCCTTTGATCTGCCGGAGCATAGCAAAGGGCCCGGTTCCGGTAAATCAGGGTTCCGATCACCTGGGGTCGAGGTTAACTCCGGTTCGGAGAGTGCTGGTCCCGCCGCGTGGGAATGGGATTGGACTTCAGCTCCAGGGTCAGGTCGACGAGTCCCTGCACGGCAGCCTCCAGGAACTTCTCTCCTTTTTCCCGGGTGGCCAGCGTGGCGTCACCCATGATGCCGCTGGCGGTGAGTGCGCTCCAGTAGGGCATCAGATTGGCCGAAGCGCTTCCGGCGATGCCGCCCGACAGCAGGTCGAACCGAAAGCTGGACGACATGGGGGAGCGTTCGTCGACGGCCTTCTCCATCTGCACCAGCTCGGGCTTGAGGGCCAGATAGAGAGAGGTCTCGAACTCACAGGCGTGGGAGGTCCCACCGAAGTCGGACTCCCTGATTTTCTTGCCCACTTCCTTGACCTTGCCCAGGCCCCAGTGATTCACCGACGCGCACAGGATGCGTCCTTCGTACTCCAGGATGGAGAGCCGGGCCGCCAGGTCCAGAGGCGAGGTGTTGGAGCCGTGCCCGTTGACGATGAGGATCCGCCGGAATCCGTGGTGGGCCAGACTGCAGCAGACGTTCTTCACATAGCGGATGAAGACGTCCCAGTCTATGGTCAGGGTCCCGTGAAAATCCATGTGGTGGGGGCTGTAGCCGTGGGTCACGGCGGGCGCCAGCACCGCCTCCCCGGGGATTCTGGCGACGGCCCTCTCGCAGATCTCGGTGCAGAGCCGGACGTCCACGTCCACCGGGAGGTGGGGGCCGTGGTCCTCGTAGGTCGCCACGGGAAGGACGGCCACGCGGTCGCGGCGGGCGGCCTCCTTGATTTCATGCCAGATCATCTCGGCAAACCGGTACTTCATTGATTCCTCCTTCTGGTTTAGCGATCAGATACCGGATTCCACCATCGGATAGGACACGGTATCAAGAGTCGAATCATCACCGTCGTAGTAGACTGGGGCCGAAAGTACAGTGGAGGACCCCGATGACCATTTCGAACGCCCGACTTCCGTTTTTCTCCTTGTTTCCCCTGGCTCTGTTCGGATGTACCTCAGAGGAGCAGGCACCGCGCGCCGAGCCCGGAGTCGTCGAGGCCAGCGCTCCCACACCGGCTGCGGCCCCCGACGTCAAGCCTCTCCCCAACAAGAGCCGGACGGGACCCGTCGTCTATACCAAGATCGGCATCGTCACGATGGACGCCAAGCCCTGGGAATTGGAGTACAACTACAGGCGTCTCGAGTCCTACGTCCGGGAGGCCGCCCGCAGGGGAGCTGAAGTGGTGGTGGCACCCGAGGCCGTCCTGGACGGCTACGTCTGCTATGCCGCGCCCGGCGTCACGCGGGAGCGGATGATGGAGGTTGCCCAGAGCCTGCCGGACGGACCCTATATCGTGCGGGCTCGGCGGCTCTCCCGTGAACTGGGAATCTACCTGGTTTTCGGGTTCCTCGAACGGTCGGGACAGGAGATGTTCAACAGCCTGATCATGACCGATCCTCAAGGGGAGATCCTCGCAAAATACAGCAAGGTCCACGTGGGAGGCGAGTCCTACATCACGCCGGGCCGCGAGCTGAAACCGTTCGATACGCCTCTGGGACGGATCGGTTTCCTCATCTGCATGGACCGGACCGTTCCCGAGAACATACGGACCCTGGGTGTGCAGGGAGTCGAAACGGTCTTCCTTCCCATGGACGGAGGGGGCGGACCCGAGAATACCAAGAGGATGGCTCGATACGCCGCCGAAAACGGTTGCTGGATCATCATCGCCAACACCTGGAGCGCAGCCATCATCAGCCCGCGTGGTGACGTGCGCCTGGAAAAGTACGAAAACGAGATGGTGAGCATCGGCCGGGTGACCCCATGGGAAGTCCCCCGGGGATTGGACCGAAGCACCATGGTCAAACGCCGTCCCGATCTGTACGGCCCTCTCCTGAAGTCCTACGAACCGGTCCGCTGGTACGACGACGAGGGCTATCCCACGGCTTGGGCCGAGGCCCAGAGGGCCAAGCACCGCCAGGACATCGGCACCTCCGAGTAAGCCGGTGCCGACTCCGTCTGCGAAAGATCAAGGGGAATCCGGGCCGGGCCTGCGCCGGGCCCTGGGACCCGGTATGGCCCTGGCCATCGTCGTCGGCAACGTCATCGGTTCCGGAATTTTCCTGAAGCCCGGCAGCATCGCTGCCGAGGCAGGAGACTTCCGCCTAATCCTGTCGGCGTGGCTGGTGGGCGGCGCCGTCTGCATCCTGGGCGCCCTCTGCTTCGCGGAGCTGGCCGCCATGCTGCCCCGGGCCGGCGGGCTGTACGCCTTCTTGAAGGAGGCCTACGGAAAACCCGTGGCCTTCCTCTTCAGTTGGAACGAATTCCTCTTCAACCGGCCCGCCAGCATCGGAGCCTTGTCGGTGGCCTTCGCAGGGGCTCTCGGACTGTCCCTGGGCCGCAGTCTGACTCAATCGGAGACCATTTTCCTGGCCCTCGGTCTCATCCTGCTCCTGACCTGGGTCAACATCCGGGGCGTCCTCTGGGGAGGGTGGGTCCAGGGAGGAACGACTCTGGTCAAGGCTTCGTTCCTGGGGCTGGTGGCCATTTTGCCGTTCCTGATGACCCCGATCTCCGAGACCGGAATCGACTGGGCCAACTACAGCTCCCGCGTGGAGCCCTCAGGAGACATGGCGGCCGGGACCCGCTTCGGCCTGGTGCTGCTCTCGGTCATGTGGGCCTACAACGGCTGGCATGGGATCACGCCGGTGGCCGAGGAGGTCCGGAATCCGGAACGCAACATCCCCAGGGCCATGTTCGGTGGCGTCGCCATCCTGACCCTGCTCTACGTTTCGGCCAATCTGGCCTATCACGGGGTGCTCTCCATGGGAGAGATGGCTGCGGCGGGTCCCCACGCCGCCGAAACCATGGTGGCCGCCCTGCTGGGTCCGGCCGGCGCAGCGGCCATGGCGGCCGTCATCATGTGCAGCACCTTCGGCGGCATCAACAGCAATCTCCTACTTTCCACGCGAATCCCCTTCGCCCTGGGCCGGGACCGCCTCCTGGCGCCCGTATTGGGAAAGGTCCACGCCGCCTACCGCACTCCCTTCGTCGCCATCATCGTGCAGGCCGTCATGGCGGCGATGCTGGTGCTTGTCTCCGGTCTGCTCATCGAATTCCTGGGTTGGTCGGGAGAAAAGACCATCTTCCAGATCCTCACCGACTTCATCATCTTCGCCAACAGCATCTTCTACGTCCTGGCCGCGGCCGCGCTGTTCATCCTGCGCCGCAAGCGACCCGGCTGGAGCCGGCCCTATCGGACCTGGGGATACCCCGTGGTCCCGGTGCTCTATCTCGGCTTCTACTTCTGGTTCCTGACCCAGGTGTACCTGGGAAAGCCCTTCGAGGCCAGCGCGGGGGTCGTCCTCATCAGCACCGGAATTCCAGTCTACTGGATCTTGCGCCGGCGCCGCTGACTCGGGAAGGGGGTGCAGGGAATAAGGACGAGAGCTACCCAAAAGGATAAGTCACGAGGCGGCCTTGTTCGTCACTGGGAACACATTGACCAACTCCAGCGCCCGTCGTTGCAGCGGGGTCGGTTCCGCTAGGCCTTGCAGCTTCGGACCGTCCGGGTCCGAGGCGGTTCGGCAGCGATAACGGGCGCGCGTCCCCAGCTCCGCCATCAGTGTGGCGAAGCTCTGGATCGGCAGTCCTTCCTCCGTTCGCAGCTTCGGCTTCTTCCTCTTGGCCGACTCCGATGGTTGCGCCGCCAGCACCGGGTCCCATCGGGCGCGGTGGGCCGGGTCCTCGTCATCGAACAGCAACGGGGCCAGGGCTCGGCGCAGGTGCCATTCCACGTAATAGGACAACAGGCACAGGAACAGGTGTGACCGGATCCGCGTCTCCGTCCGGTGTCGGATCGGGCGGATCCGCAAGTCTACCGTCTTCAGACAGCGGTCCCGATCCCCCACCAGCACCACCCGCTTCAATCCGAAGCGCCGGCGCAATGTCTCCACTTGGTCCGGCACCATGACCGGGTCCCCCGTGTTGCCGGGATAGGCCTGCACGGCCACCGGACAGCCCGCCGCATCCGCCATCACCCCGTAGACGATGATGGGCCGGCCCCGCTTGCCGTCCCGACTGTGGCCGTGCTGCACCAGCGAAGAGGTGTGCCCTTCGTAGTAACTGGTGGAGAGGTCATAGAGGACGTGGTCGCCTTCGGCCACGTGCCGCCGGGCCAGTTTCTTCTCAATGCGCCCCTGGCGTTGGAGCAACCAGTCCATGGCTCCGTACAGGTCGTCCTCATCGGCGTCCTCCAGGGAGAGTTCAGAAGCCAGGGTGGTGGTGTGCCAGAGCCGGGTGGTGGCCAGCTTGGAGGCGGGCTGCAATAAGCGCTGAACGATCAGGGCCAGGGCCAGGTTCCGCTGCCGAGACGGCTTGGGATCGATCAGAGCGGGGAGCCGGAGGCGACGCAGGGCCAGGAGCACGATCTCGATATGACCGTGGGGAAGAGAGTGTTCGACGACGAAGAGCTCATCGGGGTGAACGAGGGGCACGTTCTTGAGGACGAGTCGGAGTCGGTCGATTTTGTCCTGGGGCCAGTTGGTGAGATTGGCGATGGTGCGTTTGCGGACGCGTTTACCTTCGCGCCAGCCTTCCCGGAGGAGGATGGCTGGGCGGGAGTTCCGGTTGGGGACAATGTCGATGAACATGGAAACTACTATACACCGTATTCTTTTCAGTACAAATTATTGCGATCCTAATACATGGAAACAAATGTGACCTGACTCAACATCGTTTTCGTAAGAAAATCAACCACTTCGCTCGATTTTAGAGGGGAAAACGCGTGGAACTTCGGTCTGGAAAAATGGGGAAAGTCAAACTGTTGACAACCAGATCGGGAGCGAATAAGATAAATAACTAAAGACGTTCCGTTGGGGAAAACGCAGTCGCATTCTATTCCTTAATGGTGACATGCTATCCACCCTGATCAACGGGAGTTGCATGCTATCCATCCTGAGCAAGGGGAGGTGTAAGATGGCCCAAATCCTAAGGCCTGAGTTGAGACACGTGTGTATAGCCACAACCCTGGTTGCAGTCGTCATTCTCTCGACCAACCTTGGTTTGGCTCAGGTTACATCCGGGTCAATACGTGGTCTGGTCTCTGATCAGACCGGTGGCATGATTCCAGGCGTCGAGATACGGGCCATCAACTTGCAGACAAACGAACGGTTTTCGACGATAAGCACCGAGGCGGGAAACTACGTTTTGGTCAATGTCTCCATTGGGAACTATCGTGTTGAGGCCGAGCTGCCAGGCTTCAAGCGGCTTGCGCGGCAACCGGTGAACGTTTCCATAGGAATTACGACGAATTTGAATCTCGAACTGGAGGTCGGCGAGGTCGCCGATCAGGTAACGGTGGAGGGTAGCGTCACACCCCTGATACAGGCCGACAGCGCTGACGTGAGTACCACGTTGGAACAAAGGCTCGTCATCGACCTTCCACTTGAATTAGGGGCCGCGACGCAAGTGGCCGGCTCAGGTCGGCGGCAGGTTGAGTCGTTCATCTATTTGACGCCTGGCATCACCGGTACTGGCTGGAACAAGCACTTTCTGGGTTCTCCCCAACACACGACTCAGGCAATCATCGATGGCATCCCCTTCGCGTTGCAGGAATCACCAGGTTTGAGTGAACGGACTCCTCCCCCTTACGAAGCGGTGGAAGAATTCACGGTCACCACTACCATGTATCCAGCCAACCTCGGGCGTGGATTCGGAATCACCAACTATTCACTCAGATCGGGAACGAACGACTTCCATGGGAACGTCTTCTGGATCGTGCGAAATGATGCAACGGATGCGAGAGGATTTTTCGCTACGGACAAACCGGTCATTCGCCAAAACGAGTTCGGTTTTACTTTTGGTGGACCGATTATCAAAGACAAGACCTTTTTCTTTGGGGCATATGATGGGTTCCGGCGCCGTGGTGGTGCTCCCACTCGAGGTTTGGTGACCATCCCATCACAAGCGTTCCGTCAAGGAGACTTTTCCGCATTGAGGACCCCCACAGGAGAACTCATCCCGATCTTCGATCCGCTGACCACCCGTCCGGATGGTGAAGGAGGGTTTGTGCGGGATCCCTTCCCGAATAACATGATCCCAGCCTCTCGGATCAGCCCCTTCTCGAAATTCTACATGGATAGGTTGCCTGCACCGGACAATCCGAATATACGTGACAACTTCGTCAATCGAGGTTCGAGGCCGGTAGATGACGATTCCTACTCCGTGAAAGTGAACCATTCCTTCAACGACAATCACCGTGTCAGCTTTACTCACTGGTGGGCGTTGCTCCCCGAAATTCGTAACGGTGCACTCGGCGGTCACGAACTAGATCGCGCATATGCGACCGACTTTGAGGGCACTTTTTATCGCGCTAACTGGGACTGGGTGGTCAGTCCCACTCTATTGAATCATTTCGGTTGGGGATATCAATATTACCCCAAGGACAACTACGGGTTGAAAGGAGGGTTGACAAATGCAGACGTGGGAATTCCGGGGATTCCTCCTGACGCCTTCGGCCTTCCAAGTATGCGCATACCGGGATATGCACCCTTGGGGCACTCAGACCTTTCTCCGGAAGGCACGACGGACGGTACCAACGTCATCACTGACACGTTGAGTTGGACCGAAGGCCGGCACCAGGTCAGGTTTGGCGGGGAGTACTGGAACTCACAATTTAGTCGCCGCGACCGGAGGGGGGAGGGTGGCATAATGAATTTCAACCAGCTTTCAACCAGCCAACCCAATTCTCCTGATTTCGGCCGGTGGGGTGATTCCCTGGCAAGCATGCTTCTGGGTGAGGTGTATTCAGGGACACTCCTGGTCAGCGGCATTGAGCGCCATACCTGGGACACTAACTACTTAGCAATTTTTCTCGATGACAAGATTGCGCTGACCCCGAAATTGACGCTAACTCTCGGATTGCGCTATGACTACCCAACCCCGATCGCAATAAGAGAGGATAGTTATGCAATTGTCGATCTGAATCTGGCAAATCCCGCGGCAGGAGGACTTCCCGGAGCTTATCGCTTCGGCAGAGATGCCGACGGACTCCTACAGAGCAAGAACGAATGGGCTCCTCGCCTGGCTTTGGCGTATGCGCTAGACGACAAGACTGTGTTGCGTGCCGGCTACGGCATCATCTACGCCCAATCCAACGCTCAGACCAACGCGCCCGAGATCTTTGGGAACAGGTTCCAAACGGGGTTCAGTGCCATTAGTTCACCTGTCAGCATCGACCAGGGTATTACGCCTGCTTTCAGATTCCACGAGGGTTTTCCGCCTTTTCTGGGAGAGCTGCCCATGACCGATCCAGGAATTCAAGTCGGTGGAGTGGGAGACTGGATAAACCCCCTGGCGGGGAGTTCGGCCTACACGTCGAACTGGAACCTCAGTGTTCAAAGGGAGCTGCCATGGAATCTCGTTTTGGATCTCACGGTCGTTGGGGTGAAGGGGACGCGTCTGCCTGCGAACACCGAGAGCGTCAACCAAGTCCCCGCCCAATACCTGAGTTTGGGATCAACGCTTCTGGCGCCGATTGACTCCCAGGCAGCCCAGGACGCCGGTATTGGTCGACCCTACCCCGGTTTTCAGGGATCCGTTGCTCAGGCATTGAGGCCCTATCCTCAGTATACGACCCTTTATACTGCTTGGAATGCGAACGGAAATCACACGTACAATGCCCTCCTCGCGAAGGTGCAAAGGCGTTTTTCGAACGGTCTCGGTATCCTGGTCAGTTACACACTTTCCAAAAACATCAGCGATACAAATGGAAACGCGTGGACATTCATTAACCCTGGGGGCATGGATACGGCACGCCGGCATCTGGAGAAGTCGATATCGCCGATTGACAACACCCATAATCTCGTGACGAATTGGATCTACGAGTTGCCGGTCGCCGAGGGGTTAGGTGGAGCCGCAGGCAAGCTTGTGAACGGCTGGCAAATTGGCTTGACGACGACTTACGTGTCTGGCCCCCCAATTGCAATTGGTGGCGGTCCGCCCTTGGCGTTGTTCGGAGGAGCCAACCGGCCCAATCGGGTACAGAGTGTGTCCAAACGAACCGGTGTCAGCGCAGGCAGCTTTGATCCCGGCCGGGACCTGTATCTGAACGTCGATGCCTTCTCTCAACCCGCGCCATTCAGCTTCGGCAACGTGGGGCGTGTGGAGGGCGATCTCCGAGGATTTTCCAGCTTCGGTGAAAACCTTTCGATATTGAAACGAACTTTCGTCCCTTCACTTGGCGAAGAATTCAATGTCGAATTCCGTGCGGAGTTCTTTAATCTCTTGAACCGCACCGTGTTTACGAGCCCGGCTTCGAACATCAATAGCGCAACAACTTTCGGCAGGGTTTTTGGACAAGCTAACCAGCCACGACATATCCAATTCCAATTGAAGGTTAATTTCTAACTTTCGATTATTCGAATCGTGTTTCATGGGGCGTGTGGCCGAAAATTCTTTGGTACACACGCCCCTTTCCTTTTCAAGAGCACTCACGGCGGGAGACCCCTGCTCCCTGCACGCTTGTCAATAATTCGACTCGGTATCCGAGGTTTCTCCTACCCTTCGATCCTCCGGGATCCGGAGTGTAGGAGCGGCCTCAGACCGCGAAATTGTGGGGTTTTTTGAGCCCGTCTTTCATTACGAGTTTGGTGGAAAAGGGAAACATGACGAAGGCGTCTCTCAAGATACTGGCTTTAGGTTGTTTCCTCAATACCACGCTGTACGGAGAAAGGCTGCCTGTTGTCGAAGGAGTCGAGGTGCAGCCTCTGGTTGCGCAAGTGGTGCGCCTGGGGGAAGCGCTCTCGTTCATGGGGAACATCCTGGCCCCCCAAGATATAGAGCGGCTCCAGGCCTTGAAGGACGCACCCGCCACTACCGATACTGCACTCGCGATCCAGGGACTTTTGGACCCGTATTGCCTGGCGCTGGTCGAAATCGATCGGAAAAGGCGTGTTCGCGTACTCCGCGGACCAGCTCCCGCAGAGTTGATCCAAGGTGGGTGGAGGAGTTTCTTGGTAAAGGTCAATAATCAGGCCGGAACCACAGCTCGCTTGGAAGTGGAAAGCCCTAATGCTGCGCCCGTCTTTCACATCTCCTCGGGAGCGCCGCGAGTTCAAGACAAAGACTTGATTCCCGACCAGGAACTCGCGCGTCGTTTCCTGGACTTGGATTTGTATCGCCGCCGCCCCCTTTTGGATCATCTTTCGGGTCTGCGACTCGAATATGGGGTCCTGCAAATCTATACGCGAGCAGTGGGCGACCGGGAGGCCCGAATTGACTTTCACGTGGGCGATGCCACACCGGGTCGAGGTCTTGGTAGCGGCCTCGAAATCCCATTTCGGTGTAAACCCTCGGTCAAAGTGTTTTTCAGGGTCAAGGACCACGATGGGTTGCCGACCATGGCTTCATTTGTCATCCGCGACGCGATTGAGAGGTTCTGGGAGGATCCAGGCGAGCAAGCAAGGTCTAATGACGTATTGTCAATAATCGGTCGGAGTCTGGGCGCGACCTACCCGTTGCCGTCTCGTCGACTGGCCCGGGACGACGAGTTCCCCGACTTTTTCTTCCAACCGCAGATATATCGGCAGGATGGAGAGCATATTTACATTCCACCGGGAAAATACGAAGTGACCTTCACCCGGGGCCCCGAGTATCTCAAACAGACGCGCTCGATTACGGTCCCGCGAAATGTGAAGTCCCACGAGGTAAGTTTCCAACTCAAGCGGTGGACCCACTTGGCCAAACTTGGATGGTACAGTGCCGATCATCATGTTCACGCTTCGGGCTGCAGCCACTACGAGAGTCCTGAGGAGGGAGTCAACCCTGAACACATGTGGCGACAAGTCCAGGGCGAGGACCTGAACATCGCTTGCATCCTCACTTGGGGACCTTCCTGGTATTATCAGAAGCAGTTTTTTGAAGGGAGAGTCCACTCCCTCTCCACTACCCGGAATCTCATTCGATATGACGTCGAGGTTTCCGGTTTTCCCTCCTCGCACGCGGGCCATCTCTGTTTATTGGGATTAAAGGAAGATGGCTATCCTGGAACAACAAGAATTGATGAGTGGCCCAGTTGGACTTTGCCCATTCTGCGTTGGGCCCGGTCACAGGGGGGTGTAGTGGGATACGCCCACTCTGGCTGGGGACTCGAACCTCTGCAACCAACACAGGAACTGCCAAACTACGAAAAGGCAAAGTTCGACAGCGTTGGAGCTAACGAATACATCGTCACCGTTGCGCATGACGCCGTCGATTTCTTTTCCGTCGGAGATACTCCCCCGTTATGGGAACTCAATATTTGGTACCACACGCTGAACTGTGGGTTTCGCACCCGGATTAGCGGAGAGAGCGATTTTCCTTGCATTTACGATGGACGAGTGGGGATGGCCCGCAGCTACGCCAAGCTTGAGGGAGGGTTGAACTTCGACCGGTACCTCCAGCAGATCCGAAACGGACGCAGCTATGTCTCCGACGGCAAGTCACACGTCATCGATTTCTCGGTGGATGGGCAAGAACTGGGTACAAAGGACAGCGAAGTACGTTTGGATCGTCCTCGGAAGATTAGGGTGGCTGCCAAGGTTGGCGCTTATCTGCCGTCGGAGATCGAAAGCTTCACTCTGCCCCATTTCCCAATCTGGCTCGCTTACCGTCTCCCAATGAACAAGTCGAGCTCTGGCTGGAGGGATCTCAGGAATTGGTTTTCCGGTGATCGTCTCCCTTATTGGCATATCGAGCGTGCCCGAATCGGCGAAAGCAGGATGGTTCCGGTGGAGCTGGTCGTGAACGGTGAAGCGGTTGCGCGCAGTGAGATCATTGCGGACGGAAACTGGAATGAAACAGCCTTCGAATGGTTTGTTGATCGCTCTAGTTGGCTGGCACTCAGGATACTACCCAGTTCCCATACAAATCCTATCTTTGTACTGTTGGGAAACCAGCCTGTCCGCGCTTCCGTGGAGAGCGCCAAGTGGTGCCGTGATGCTGTAGACCGGTGCTGGGAAATGAAACGGGCCCGCATCAGGGAAGAGGATCTCCAGGCAGCGTCAGCCGCTTACGACAGTGCCAGGGAAATCTACGATTTGATCCTCTCTGAAGCGATACGAACATCATCCGGATCCGCCCATTTGCGGAACTCAGGCGCGAGGTCACTCAAGGGCTCGAAGAACACGGTCCGGTGACGGAGGTGCGACTAATGAGATCACTCAGCTGCTTGTGCGCAGTGTTGTCCATTTCGAGTCTAAACGTCATCTGGGCACAGTTTCACCCGGCCGTTCCCATCCCTTTTGCCAAGCACAAACTGGACGGAGGCGCTTACGAGACGGTCGCGGTAGCAGACGTGAACAAGGACGGCATTCTGGACATTATTGCGGGAGCCCGATGGTACCAGGGACCAAGGTGGCAACCTCGTTTCATCCGCAATATCATGAAGTGGGACATCCACTTTGACAGTCTGAGTGACATCGCTTTCGATGTGAACCAGGATGGCTACACGGACATACTCACATGTTACTTCGTGGAAAAACGGGTATCCTGGTTCGAAAATCCGAGGGGCCACTGGGGCAGAGAAGCTTGGCAGGAGCATACGATCGGACCCTCGGGCGGGCACGTTGAACTTCTTTTTTTTGTCGACTTGGAGCAGGCGGGGGAACCCCACGCTCTTTTCCCAAACATGTTGTTTGACGCACCAATTGTCTGGTTCGATTACGACTACGAAAACGGAGTTCCGAGTTGGACCAGATATGACATTTCACCCAATGGGAACGGCCACGGCATGGGATTCGGAGACATCAATGGCGACGGCCGGATGGATGTGATCCTGCCCACGGGTTGGTATGAAGCTCCGGAGGATATCCGCAAGGGAGCGTGGAAGCCTCATCTTGATTTTCGCATCATTCCCAAGGAACGGCGCAATGCCGCTGGAAACATTTACGTTTACGACGTAGACGATGACGGCGATGCAGACATGCTGACGGGGGCCGGTCACGATTATGGTGTCTATTGGTGGGAGCAGATCCCAGGGAATGGCGGCACCAGCAATTGGGAAGTCCACACTATCGACGAGACCTGGTCGCAGGCTCACTCGGCAGCCATGGCGGACATGGACGGAGACGGCGATCTCGATCTTGTAACAGGCAAACGATTCTGGGGGCATGGGGGACGTGATCCGGGCTCCCTGGAACCTGGCATCATCGTCTGGTATGAGCTGCAACGCGGCGCGTCCCCAGCCTGGATAAAGAGGGTAATCGACTACCAGATCGACATGGGAGTGGGAATGCAGTTGCCTGTCGTTGACGTGGATGGGGATGGCGACCTGGATCTAATCGCTGTAGGAAAAAAGGGGCTTTTCCTGTACGAGAATCTCACTCGTCACCTTGGGAAGTAGGCATTCAAACAAGGGAGCACCAAATGAATCGTAGAAGTTTTGTGAGTAGTGCAGGACTTGGTCTTGTTGGTGCTGCGGCTGCGACGAAATTCTCGAGCGGTCGGGCTTTGGGAGCCAACGAGCGAATTGTTTGCGGGTTTATCGGTGTCGGTGGAATGGGAAGGGCCAACCTGAGAGACTTCCTGAAAAGCAAAGATGTGGATGTAGCAGCAATTTGTGACGTGTGGCAGCCCAATGTCGATCGTGCGATCCAGATGACTCAAGGCAAGGCTGCCGGCTATACAGACTTCCGAGAGGTGATCGATCGACAGGATATTGATGTCGTGATTATCGCTACGCCCGATCACTGGCATGGGTACATGACGATTCTGGCCTGTCAGGCCGGGAAAGACATTTATGTTGAGAAGCCGCTGGCCCACAACATCCACGAAGGTAGAAGCATGGTGGCGGCGGCGCGAAAACACAACCGTGTCGTTCAAGTAGGAACTCAACAGCGTTCAGGCAGACACTACCAGGAAGTCGTGGACTTCATTCAGTCTGGAAAACTTGGGAAGATCACCAGGGCCGCCACCTGGAATTTTCAGAACGAGTCGCCTCATGGCATGGGAAATCTTCCGGACTGCGAACCCCCGTCGGGTCTGGATTACGACATGTGGTTGGGACCAGCCCCCGAGAGACCCTTCAACCCCAATCGGTTTATCTTTAATTTCCGGTACTTTTGGGATTATGCCGGGGGATACGCGACAGACTGGGGCGTACACCATATTGACACGGTCCAGTGGGCCATGAACGTACGAGCTCCCCAAAAGGTGTCGGCGCACGGGGGCAAGTATTACATTCAAGACAACCGGGAAACTCCAGACACTTTGGAGGTGATCTACGAGTATCCCAATTTCATGCTGACTTATTCGAACCGGATTCTAAACGCAAATCCCCTCAATGGCCGTTCCTATGGGATCGCATTCTATGGAACCGACGCGACCCTGGTTGTAGACCGTCAGGGTTACGAAGTTCTGCCGGAAACACACGGCACCTTCGAAACTCTCCGTCCATTTTACGAACGTGATCTTGAAGCAGCCAAACTAGGCAGGTCGGTGTATCCATGGGGGAGTGAGCGAGACGTCTGGACAGGCAGGACGGAGAAGGTGCAGGGAAACCGGTCCGAGCAGCATCTGGCTCACGTGCTGAATTTCCTTGAGTGCGTCAAGAACCGCCAACGGCCTGCCTCGGACGTTGAAATTGCTCACTATTCGACGACCACGACCCATCTGGCCAACATCGCTTTTTGGACCGGTCGCACGATCCATTGGGATCCCGGCAAAGAGCAGATCAAGGATGACGCGGAGGCCGCCAACTACCTGAGAAGAGAGCATCGGAAGCCCTGGGTGGTCGCTTGATAACGGCGACGGTGTTCGCGGCGCTTTTCGCTGCGTCTGGCGCTGCCAGGATACGACAATCGCCCCGAAAAAAAGGATCCACCACGAGGCAGCGTGTAACTCTTCAGGCGCTTGGACCGGAAAGATTGGTGTCGCTGGCTTTGCCCTCTGCCAGGTTCGTTTCAAGCTGGTCAAGGAAACTGAGTTGGTGGACGATCTGAATGTCCCGCTTCTGAACGACTTCCTCCGGATTTCGGGACTGCCAGTCGTAGAATCCTTTTCCGCTCTTCATGCCCAAGCGGCCTTCACTTGTGCTTTTCGTCAGATACTCGGACGGGCCATGGTTGTCCGCAAGGTCGGCAAGCAGGTATTGATGGATCCTTTCAATTAGGTCCAACCCGACCAGGTCCATGTTTTCCAATGGACCGATCACGGGCAATCTGAGCCCAAAAGTGAGTCGCGCCACAAGGTCCACATCCTCGGGCGTGGCGATGCCTCTCTCCACTAAATTGATCGACTCGCGCCACAGGGCATGGAGCAGACGGTTTCCAATGAAGCCGGGAACATCCCGCTGAACTTTCACTGGGATCTTGCCCAGGGACTTGACAAGCTGACAGACTTGCTCAATGACCCCATCCGGTGTGTCCTCGCCGCGGACGACTTCCACCAGAGGCATCAGATGTGGAGGGTTCCAGAAATGGGTGCCGGCCAACAGATGTCCGCACCCGCTCAGCCGGCCCATCTCGGTGATGCTGAGTCCGCTGGTGGTGGTGATGAAAATGGCTCCTCGGGCTTTGCAGTGAGGAAACCGCCGAAACAGCTCGGTTTTCTGCCCCATATCCTCGGCAATGCAGTCCATGACCAAGTCTGCATTTTCGTCCAGGGTTTTCAGGTTCTGCAGCCGTCGGATGGTTCCCCCTGAATCGGTTACTGGGCCTACGTTCAGGTCCATCCATGTTTCCAGCGTGTGCAGAGTCTGCTCAACCAAGTCCAGCTTCTTTGGATTCCTGGCCCAGAGCAGGACCTCGTAGCCTGCCCTCTTGAAGCAGACGGCTGCGGCGGCCCCCATCTGGCCAATGCCGCAGATTCCTACCTGACGAATGGATTGCATGACTGGGAAGAACGGGCTTCTCAATTCGCAGCGCGTTTCGGAGGGGTGGCCGACACGCCTTCCAAGCCCCCGCTGACTCTGATGGTTTCACCCGTGATCCAGGAAGCTGCCGGGCTACAGAGAAATGCAACGGCCCGTGCGATATCGGTGGGTTCTCCCCATCGTCCCAGCGGGATAGCGCTGCGGATGCGTTCGATCATCTGGTCCTCGGTGATGTTCAGGCTCCGGCAGCGCTGAGCCATGTTCCTTCGGTTGAACTCAGTATAAACAGGACCAGGGCACACTGCGTTAACCCTCACCCCATAGGCCGCCAACTCCAGGGCCAGTGTCCTGGTCAGACTGATGACTCCCGCCTTGGCCACGTTGTAAGCCGCAACCAGCGCCGCCGGATTCTGGCCGTTGACCGAGGAGATATTGACAATGCAACCCGACTCCTGTTCCTCCATAATTGGCGCGGCAGCGCGGCAGCAGTAAAATGTCCCGTCTAAAGTGACATTCAGCACGCGCTCCCACTCCTGATCACTCAACTCGACTATAGGCGCTACAGTCTGACCGACTCCGGCGTTGTTGACCAGGATATCCAACCGTCCGTATTCGCTGACCAATTTGTCAAAGAATGCAGTCACTCGTGCACTATCTGCGACGTCACAGTGGGCCCACTTCACTTTCAAGCCCTGTGCCTGCAACTGGTCGGCCGCTGCCCTTGCCTTGTCAACTTGTAGATCGGCAATGATCACGGTAGCACCGGCAAGGGCAATTTGCTCGACCATCCCTAAACCCAAACCTTGGGCGGCTCCGGTCACGACCCCGATTAAGCCATCAAGGCTGTGTGCAGAACTTGCGTTAACACTCATATACGTAACTCTCCGTTAAGCTGTTTGGAGCCGCCGGCGCTGAAGCCGCGGGGTCGACCAGCGATAGATTTTGATGTCAAGCCTGGCGTATCGTCTGGTCGTCCAGAAGTCCGGACTTCACATCTTTACCCAAGTCGAACCACTGTTGCAGGACTCCACTGTTTTATAAATAAATTGCATGCCTCGCAGTCCATCATAGACGGTGGGGAAGCCATAATCCTCGGTATTCATCGGGTTGCCATCGATGTGCCGCCGGATCGCCTCCACGACTCCAACGTAAATGGTCGCGAACCCCTCCAAGTACCCTTCTGGATGCCCGGGGGGAATGCGCGTGCTGGCAGCCGCCGGTTCCGAAAGGTACCCCTGAGCACGGGTCAAGGTCTGTCTCGGCTCACCGTAACGATAGACCTCAAGATAGTTGGGATTTTCATGGGCCCATTTGATGGCCCCTTCCGAGGCGTATACTCGGAGGATGAGTCCATTCTCTTCACCCGTGGCCACCTGGCTGATACTCAAAACACCCTTCCCGCCACCCCTGAATCGGAGCAGCGCGTTGACGTCTTCGTCAAGCGTCCGATCCGGGAGGAACGTACTCTTATCCGCGCATAGTTCAGTGATCGGATCACCTGTAACATACTCCAACAGGTTTACGCAGTGAGTACCCACGTCGCCCATGGTGCCGCCGATACCCGCCTGTGCGGGGTCGACCCGCCAGGCCGCCTGCTTCTGGCCCAGCTTTTCGTGTGGGACCATGAGGAAGTCTTGGAGATACTCGACGAGCACCTTGCGAACCGTCCCCATTTCGCCCGAGTGAAACAGATGGCGAGCATGTCGTACCAGAGGATGGCCGGTATAGTTGTGGGTCAGGGCGAAGACGAGTCCTGACTTTTCCACGAGAATGGCCAGCTCCTTGGCCTCATCGAGAGTGTGGGTCATCGGCTTGTCGCAAACCACGTGGAAGCCCGCATCCAGAAACGTCTTCGCGATAGCGAAGTGGGAGACGTTCGGCGTCACGATGGAAACAAAATCGACGCGCTTGTCTTCAGGGAGTTTGGCCTCGGCGACCGCCATCTCCTGGGCAGTATCGTAGCAACGAGCTGGGTCGAGATACAGTTGTTCCCCGGTTATCCTGGTATTCGCAGGATCCTGTGAGAAGCAGCCGGCGACAAGCTGGACTTGTTGATCAAGGGTGGCTGCGATGCGATGCACACCACCAATAAACGCGCCCTGCCCCCCGCCAACCATACCCATTCGTAATTTTCGTTTCCACGAATCCATGATTATTTGTCCCTATGTTGGATTTCAATGAAATAACTCAGATTGGTCAGCTCAAGCCCAGGATCTCCCGATTTCGGGCAAGGTCCGGATGGCCACCAGCGAAGTCATCGAAGGCCACCTCGGTGGTCTCGATGATATGCTTGGAAATGAAAGGCGCGGCTTCGGCCGCCCCCTGCTCGGGGCTCTTGAGGCAGCACTCCCATTCCAGGACCGCCCAACTCGTGTAGCCAGCCTCGGCGAGCAGTGTGAAAACACGGGTGAAGTCGACCTGCCCGTCTCCCAGGGACCGGAATCGACCGGCACGCCCGACCCAGGACTGATAGCCGCCGTACACACCGACGCGGCCACTCGGACGGAACTCGGCATCCTTGACGTGGAATCCCTTGATGCGTTCGCCATACAGCCGGATAAACTCCAGGTAGTCGAGTTGTTGCAGCAGGAAATGGCTGGGATCATAGTTCAGGCAGGCGGCGTCGTGATTATCCGTGTACTCGAGAAACATCTCGTAGGTTGCACCATCGTAGACGTCTGATCCGGGATGGAGTTCATATGCCAACACGGTCCCGTTGTCATGGGCGAGGTCCAGAAGGGGCCGCCAGCGCCTGGCCAGTTCCTTGAAAGCTTCCTGGATGATTCCATCCGGACGCTGGGGCCAAGGGTAAATCGTGTGCCATGCGAATCCGCCGGACAGAACGGGGATGACGCTGGTGCCCATGTTAACTGAGGCGTAAATGCACTTCTTCAATTCTCCCACTGCCCATTCAGTCCTCTCATTACCTCTCAAGCCCGGAGGATGAAACGCTTCGAACATGATTTCGTACGCCGGATGCACGGCCAAGACCTGTCCCGCGAGGTAGCCCGTTACCTCCGTCGGCTCCAGGCCCATCTCCTGAAGCAGGCCTCTGTAGTCATCACAATACGTCTTGGATTCCGCGGCCTTGTCGAGGTCAATGGCACGCGGATCCCAGCCGGGGATCTGGACACCCCTGTATCCCAAATCTGCGGCCCATCTTCCAATGTTGTCAATGTTGTTGTAAGGCTCCTCATCTCTCATGAACTGGGCGAGGAAAATGGCTGGACCTTTCATTTTCGGCATGGCTTACCTTACTTTCAGACTTTGAGTGGAACCCCAAGAATTATCAGATGTCAAATTACCCCAAATGCAGGCATTGGCGAAAAAATGCCAAGCGTCGATGCGATCGGCGCTATTGACGGAAGTTCCCACTCCCGTTTGCGGAGGCCGTGCCGTTGGTTCCTTCAAGTCCGAAACCACGCCAACGCTATCGATTTGCCGCAAGCTGAGCGGTTTCGACGACATGAAACTTCTCTCCGACCGTGACGAGCTGGTCCCTGATCCGATCTTGAACCTCCACTTCCATACGATATATTCCGGGCTTTAAACTTTCGGCCGAGAAGACCGTGACCAAAACCACCCTACCGGGAGAGAAAAACTGAATCGGCTCGCCGTCCTCGTCGAGGCGCTCCGCCAGGTTCTGTCCTCCTTGGGAGAGCCTGTACTTCACACGGAGGGAGGGACGGTGCGTGCTTTCATCGATGGCTGCGTTGTATACCTGCAGGTATACGCCCAGCGGTTTGGACGACGAAAAGATGTTGTCTATACTGGGTCGGATTCTCAGGTCTCCCAACACGAACATCTGATCCTGTTGCTGAACGTCCTCTAGCTGCCGGATGGAGTCAGAGAGAACGAGAGAGCTAGTCACAAGGTTTTCCTTCGAGTAGGAGGGAGGAATAATACCGTGCCGAATTACTCCGACCTTGCCGCTATTCAGATCTTTCACCACCAGACTGAGCTTATAACGCGCCTTCCGATCAAGCGCGATTATTTTCTGATAGGTGGATCGTCGATGGAGGCCTTGCCTGAAGAATTCAGGTCGATAAGACTGGATAAGATCGTCTTCGAATTCCTTTATGATCTTCTTGGTGAGGGTAGTCACTAAACCATAAACTCCGACTTTGGCCAAATACACGCCCTGCTCTTCTTTGAAATTGAGATTTTGGTGGTCTAATGTCAGCGTAACCGCGACCAACACCTGCTCGTCGTTCAGTTTGAAATAATCTTTGCGGAACTCAACGGCCAACTCACTGTAGGCCACGTTGACGTCAACGACCTCTCTGAGGTCGTCGTACTTGATTTTCTTCGGCCGCTGCACTCCGACAAAGGTCTCGTAGCGAATGAACGGATTGTCCTTTGCCCGTCGCACTCTCAGCGGGTAATAGTCACGGTTGCCGGGCGAAAAGGTGGGACGGTCCGCCTTGGTGGCCATGCCATACTGCTCGGCCAGAGTCAGCCCCACACCGGGAACGTGGAGCATGGCGTCTTTTTCCTCAGGACTCAGTGCCAAGCGGTATTCACCGCTAAAGGAGGGGTCCACAAATTCGAGTTCGATCCCCTCACCAACTCCTTCGATATGCCGATACCACCAGATCTCGAACGGGTAAGTGGACGTTGTTCCACCTCCCTCCCATAGGGGACGCATGTATCGTCCGCCTGAGGGGTGCATTTCGATCGAATCCGGGGGACCGTGGACGATATAAATTCGACCCCTGTCGCTCTTCCAGCCGGGCGAGCCACTGGTGTAGTTCTCGTTGGCGTAAGCAATCCGCCGGTAATGTTCTTCCCTGTACTCGTTTGTCTTGGTTCTGGGATCCGAATCCCTTCGGAACCAGAATTGTTCGATAAATTGTTCTTTTTCTTCCGGGGACGTCAGGGCTTCAAAGACGGTCTTCTCTTCCGGCGAGATGATATAAACGACGTTTTCATTGAGCCACTTGCCGTAGTAGTCTTGTTGCTCCTCCCGCTGGTGCTTCTTGACATTTGTGTTGCTTTGTGGACCCGCCTGCGCGGTTACACTCAGAAACAGCAGCATTGCCGCAATTCCAATCATGGTGGAACTAAAGTAGATCTGGCTTTTCGTGTTGCTGTCGAACCCTGAATGCATCAATTGTGGATATCCGATATGGGCGAAGGTCTCAAGATCTCAGCAATAAAGCATGTTTCCCGGATCCCCCGACACCAATCATCCTCGATAAACACCGCCGGCTCCTGCGGGTCTTTCCGCGATCGGACCTGATCCCGATGGCCTCTAGCAGCCCGTGGCAAAAGTCGTCACGGCATTCGACCGTCCCTGCATCCCGGCGGACTGCGTTGCGACTCGGTCACATACTCCCGGTATGCTCCCTCCGAAGCGCCTTGTCCGGCGGGCGCAGGAACGGTCTCGGTGCTCGCGAGACTTTCACCACGGACTGCTAGGCCAAGATTTCCTTGATGATATCTCCTCCGGTGTCGGTTAGTCGCCGGTTTCTCCCGGCGTGATAGTAGGACAACTGCATATCATTCAGGCCCAACAGATGAAGGACCGTGGCATGGACATCTCGAATCCGATAGACGTTCTCCACAGCCTTGTAACCCAGTTCATTCGTAGCGCCCACAAGCGTTCCGCCTTTGACGCCGCCACCGGCGAACCAGAGGGTCATGGCGCCGATGTTGTGGTCCCTTCCTGTTTGTTTGCGGTCAGCGGGTGTATCAGGCGTACGCCCGAACTCGCCCATCCAAACCACCAGGGTGGTATCGAGCAGACCGCGTTTCTTCAGATCCTTCAGCAAGGCGGCCACCGGTTGATCCGTCTCCCGGGCGTTCTTGAGATGGTTCTTGCGTACATCGACGTGCCCGTCCCAGGATTGGCTGGGTGTATAGAGCTGAACAAAACGGACGCCGCTCTCGACCAGCTTGCGGGCCATCAAACACCTTTTCCCGAAGGACTCGGTTACCGGATGCTGCAACCCGTACATCGCTTTGGTAGCTTCACTCTCCTTCGAGAGATCCAGAACGCTAGGGATTGCGGCCTGCATTCGGTAGGCTAATTCGTAGGCATCGATGCGGGCCTGGAGGTCGGGGTTGGTGAAGTGTTTCTCAAGGTATTCCCGGTTGTAGCTGCGCAGCAGTGTTTTCTGTCGCTCTTGTTCCGCAATGGACAGCCCTACAGGAGGTTCGAGGTCGCGAATCGCCTCTCCTTTCCAACGGAGAATGGTTCCTTGATAGCCGGCAGGGAGGAAGCCGCTGCCCCATTGTTGGCTGCCGCCGAAGGGAATCGCACGAAAATCGGGCAAGACAACAAAGGCGGGAAGGTTCTGGTTCTCCGTTCCCAGCCCGTAAGTTACCCATCCTCCAAGCGACGGATTGCCGGGCATCGTAAATCCAGTATTCATCTGGAAGACGGCTGCCGGATGGTTGCCGTTATCGGCCTGGATGGAACGGACGAAGGCCATGTCATCGACGCAGGTAGCCAGATGAGGAAACAGCTCCGAGACATCCATGCCGCACTGTCCGTACTTCCGAAACTGGAAGGGGCTTCGGGCAATGACCCGGGGCTTGGCAAACAATTTTGCGTCGTCCGTCAGCTTTTCCTTGCTCCAGTCCATCGACTTGTTGTCGAATTTCTCGAGAGCCGGCTTCGGGTCAAAAGTATCCACCTGGCTGACGCCTCCCAACATGCCGAGAAAAATACAGGCATTTGCCCGTGCCGGATGGTGCGGGTTTCGGGAAGCTAGAGGGTTGGAATTGTCCGTGGAACCTGCGGAAAGATCCCGGTTCAGCAGGTCCATCAGCGCTATTCCGCCCAATCCCGTCAGGCTCTGGTAGAGAAATCTCCTGCGGGCCTCAAGTATGTTCATGGCTTACTCCAGATAGAGAAACTCGCTGAGGTTGAACAGAACCACACCCAGGCGAGTGAGCCCCTCGACCGGTGTCGATCGGGCCAGCAGCTCGAACGCATCTCGCTCTTCCCGCGCGGAAGGAGGCCGACTCAAGACCAACCAGAAAGCGCGTTCGATCGGTTCCACCTGATCGATTTCGCTTTCCCTCAGGACGCGTTCCGCGAAGTGCCGAGCTTCGTTATTTGTCAATTTGCCGTTCAACAGGGTGAGTGCCTGGGGGGCAACCGTGGTCACGCCCCGGCGGGCGCAAGACTCACCCATACTGGCGCCATCGAAGGTCTGCATAAAAGGAGAGCCCACGGAGCGCCTCTGGAAGGTGTAAATGGTTCGCCGCCGCTGTTCTTCCTTCTCCGAAGCAAACCATTTGAACATCTCGTACCCTTTGGCGACATCCTGGGGAACATCCAACAACACGCTGGGCCCGCCACGGGCTTGGTTCAGCCGCCCGCTCAGTGCCAGAATCGAATCCCTCAGCACTTCGGCCTCCAGCCGATTCCAGTTCATGCGCCACAGGAAACGGTTGTCGGGGTCTGTCTGGGAATAGTCCTGCCACTTCGGATGCTCGGTGGACTGGCGGTAAGTTTGAGAGGTGAGCATCAATTTGTGCATCGCCTTGAGGCTCCACCCACCCTCCATGAACCGGACCGCAAGCCAGTCGAGTAGTGCCGGATGAGTCGGCCGCTCCCCGTTGATGCCGAAATCGCTTGGAGTACGGACCAATCCCAGGCCGAAATGGTGCTGCCAGAGGCGGTTGACCATGACCCTCGCCGTAAGGGGATTCTCCGGGCTCGCAATCCACTCGGCCAATGCCAGTCGGCGGCCTGAACTCCCTTCTTTGACTGCAGTCCCGCCGCGGTAAGGAATCTTCGCATCCTCCAGCGTCCCGGTGAGACGCTCCGGAAAGCCCGGATTGACCTTTTCACCTCTGCTGTCCAGTTCACCTGCCACCAAGAGGTACGTGTCGGGGACGTCGATCACTTCTGGAGGGACGAGGTCCGACACGGAGCAAGCCAATGGCTCATACCGCTTCAGCAACTCGGCAAGACGATCCCGTTCGTCCCTTGCTTTCATATAGACGGCAAAAGCCTCTTCGCTAAAGATGGGGTCGTCCCGATCCTGGAAAAAGGCATTCGGAACGGTCAGTTCTTTCAGGAATTTCTTCACCGCCGGATCGTCTTCCGCAAGATTCTTCATCTCCAGGAACCGCGCGACCAGCTCCTCCTTCCGGCTGCGGAATTCCTCGTGTGCTCGTTCCACCTCATCCTGGTAGAAGCGGTAGCGGTCCTTCATTTTCCGAGGGCTCTCAGCCTTGAAGAAGGGAGCACGCCGCTCATCCCCGCGGGTGGCGGCGAAGAAGGCCTGCATCCGGTAGAAATCCTTCTGGGAGATGGGATCGTACTTATGGTCGTGGCACTGGGCGCAACCCACGGTCACTCCCAGAAAGACCGAACCGGCGGTCCCGGTGATCTCGTTCAAGAAATCCTGTCGCAGTTTTCTCTTGGAGTTCGCGTCCGCTTCCCAAGGCCCCAATCGCAGGAAGCCAAGAGCCACGAACCGTTCCGTTCTCCTGTCCTCGACCGCTTTCATGTCTTCGGCGTCAGGAGGGTCCTCCAGTTCATCACCGGCCAACTGTTCCTTGATGAAGAGGTCAAAGGGCTTGTCCCGATTGAACGAGCGGATGACATAATCCCGGTATCGCCAAGCGGTGGGCCGTTCGATGTCGGTGGCAAAGCCGTTCGACTCTGCATAGCGCACCAGATCCAACCAGTGTCGAGCCCAACGTTCTCCGTAGCGGGGATCGTCGAGAAGCCGATCGATCAGCCGCCCATAGCTCTCCGGATCGGAGTCATGCAGAAAGCTGCGGACTTCGTCGGGAGCGGGCGGCAGCCCGATCAAGTCGAAGTAGACTCGCCGAATCAGTGCGCGCCGGCCAGCCTCCGGTGCGGGAACCAGGCCCTTCGATTCCAAATTGGCCAGGATGAAAGCATCGATCGGATTGACCACCCAGTCGCGGTTCTTCACTTTGGGGATCGACTCGGCCTCCGGCTTGCTCAAGAGCCATTTCCAATGATCGTCAGCAACTGACGGAGATTTCGCCTGAGGAGCCATGGAATCGAGAGCTTCGGCCAACTGTTGGATTTTGGATTCGTCAAGCGTCTGTCCCAACGGCATTCGGGGCATCCGATCGCCCCGCACGTACTGGATCAGCAGGCTCTCACGGGCAGAACCCGGCGCAATGGCGGGGCCGTGTTTCCCTCCCCGAAGGAGGTTTTCCAGGCTCGAGACAGAAAGGTCATTTTGCGGGGTTGCCCCACTGTGGCACGATTCACAGTGAGCATGGAGAATCGGCAGGACTTTGTCGCGGAAGACTGCTCCATTATCCGCGGCAGCCAAATTCCAACAGATAAATGGCAGCAACAGCGCCACCCCTCAACCTGGCCATGATTGCCTCCGAATTATCTCCCCAAAGCCATCCCGGCTGCTTTCTGACTTTCTCGTCGGACCCGCGCGCAAGTAGCAAGGCATGGTGAATGGATGAGGTCAGCGTAGCTAACCTATCCAACGGACGAGGTGAATAGCGATCCGCCTGAGTTGATAAATGGATTTATGGACTCCCCTCGAGGGGCACGATGGCAGCTGTCGCGACATTCACCAGACCCACGAAGCGTTTCGTTGTTCCAAAATCTATCACTTCACAATGTGTGATACAACTAGACTGTCGCTAGCAGCCCGTGGCAAGAGTCGTCGCGGCATTCGACCGTCCCTGCATCCCGGCGGACTGCGTTGCGATTCGGTCACATACTCCCGGTATGCTCCCGAATCGCGCCTTGTCCGGCGGGCGCAGGAACGGTCTCGGTGCTCGCGAGACTTTCACCACGGACTGCTAGGACGTGATCTGTCCGATCCATTGAAGGCGAAGTACGGACGGCTGCCGCAGGAGCCGCGGCTCCGGGGGATCCGGACCCTCTAGGAGACGAATCGGTATCTGCGGGAGGAGTGAATTCCGTTTCAGAATCGGCGTTTCATGGGAGGCCAGCCCAAGAGGCAACGGCCTTTATTCCGGCTGACGGGATAGATCTGAAGCAGATCTTCTCCCACTGGGAGATCCGGATGGTGGGCGTGGACAACACGGAGTGGCACCGGCGGCGGTTCCTGCAGATCGAACCGCAGAAGTCTCGCCACAGCATGGCCAAGTGCCGAGCGTTGGTGTGGGAGCATTCATGAGTTTTTCGCAGGGCCGGGAACGAAGCAGTCTGTTGGAAGCACTCCAAAGGGCAAGCACCCTGACCGTCCTGGCTGTATTCTTGTTTGGTTTCCGCTC
>CATOST010000019.1 GCA_951812665.1 uncultured Acidobacteriota bacterium | reverse complement strand
CCAACTCTTCTGGTGCAGCGAGACTTCATCCCCCGCCTTGACCAGGAAGGAAGGGATGTTGACCCGTCGTCCGTTCACCCGGATATGTCCGTGCCGGACCAACTGCCGGGCCTGGTTCCTGGAGGTGGCAAATCCGAGCCGATAGACGACACTGTCGAGTCTCCGTTCCAGAAACTGCAACAGGAGTTCGCCGGTGACGCCCCTCTTTTTGGCGGCTTTGGCGAAATAGCTGCGGAACTGGCGCTCCAGGACGCCGTAGACTCGCTTGACCTTCTGTTTCTCACGGAGCTGCTGGCCGTAACCCCATGATCCTGGGCCGGCCGCGCATGTCGCGCCCATGCTCGCCCGGAACGATGTTCCGTTTCTCGATGGCGCACTTCTCCGAAAAGCAGCGATTCCCCTTGAGGAACAGCTTCATCCCCTCGCGTCTGCAGAGACGGCAGACAGGGCCCCTATAGCGTGCCAAGCTCTTTCTCCTTCCCGAACTGATCAGCCGATGACATACAGCACTCCCGGTCCGTTGCCGCCGAACCTAAACCCGGCGCCGCTTGGGCGGCCGACAACCGTTGTGGGGAATAGGCGTCACGTCCCGGATTGATTTGATATCGATTCCAGACGACTGAATGGCGCGCACGGCCGCCTCCCGGCCGCCGCCGGGTCCCTTGACCCAGACCTCGCAGGTGCGAATCCCGTACAGGTCACGGGCCCGATTGGCCGCCGTATGCCCGGCCTGAGAGGCTGCGAAGGGAGTGCTCTTGCGGCTCCCCCTGAAGCCCTGCATTCCGGCAGTGGCGGTCGATAGTACATTCCCGTCCTGGTCGGTGATGGTGATGATCGTATTGTTGAACGTCGCCTTCACGTGGACGATGCCATGAAGAACGGATCTCCGATCCTTCTTCTTGGGTGACTTCCGTCTTTTTGTCTTTTTGCCCTTTGCCATCCGGCTATTCCTCTAATCGGCCCCGGGGGTCGAGAACGCCCTTCGCCGACTCCCTTTCGAAATGTTTGCGCCTCCCGTGCGCAGACGCGGCCTCCGAGAGCGTACCCTGCAGATTGCCGCTGGACCCCGGCGCTCGCCACCCGCCGAGCCTCTAACGCCCCCTCTTTCTCCGCATGATGCGGATCTTGCGCGGGCCCTTGCGGGTCCTGGCATTGGTATGGGTTCTCTGGCCTCGGGTGGGAAGGCCCCGGCGATGCCGAAGTCCCCGATAGCAGCCGATGTCCATGAGACGCTTGATGTTGATCTGGAGTTCCTTGCGCAGATCCCCTTCGATCCGCCCCTGGTCTTCGATGACCCGTCGGAGCCTGGTGGCTTCCTCCTCGGTGAGGTTCCCGGTCTGTTTGTTCGCATCCACTCTCGCTACGTCCAGGATCTTCTGGGACCGAGCCCGTCCGATCCCATAGATGTAGGTCAGAGAGATCAGAACCCGTTTCCTGTCCGGTATGTTCACTCCGATAAGTCGCATTGCGCTGATCTGCTCCGGCGTCTGCGGTGGCGATTACCCCTGACGCTGCTTGTGTTTCGGGTTGCTGCAGATGACTCGGACCACACCCTTGCGGCGGACGATCTTGCATTGCCTGCAGATTCGCTTGACCGAAGCTCGAACCTTCATTCTTCGCCTCCCGCAATCGCCGAATCCGGACTGGATGCCCCGCGGCGGGTCCTGCCGCTGGAGTTGCTGAGGATCCAGGGGCCGTTTTCGGTGACGGCGACTGAATGCTCGAAATGGGCGCTGTAACCCCCGTCCGCCGTCACCGCCGTCCACCGGTCTTCCAACACTTTGACGCCGGGGCCCTGGCTGTTGACCATGGGCTCGATGGCCAAAACCATGCCCGGCTTCAGTCTGGGGCCCTTTCCAGGCTCACCATAGTTGGGGACCTGCGGTTCCTCGTGCAGGAACCTGCCGATCCCATGGCCCACGAATTCTCTCACCACCGAAAACCCGTAGGCCTCCACGTACTGCTGGATGCCGTGGGAGATGTCGGAGATGCGGTTTCCCACCACCACCTGCTCGATCCCCCGGTAGAGGGACTCGCGAGTCACGTCCAACAGCTTCCTCAGTTTGGGGGAAACCTCACCCACACAGAAGGTCCAGGCGGAGTCACCGTAGAATCCCTTGTAGTAGACCCCCACGTCCAAGGACAGGATATCTCCCTCTTTGAGAGGCTGGTCATTGGGAATTCCGTGTACGATCTGGTTGTTGACGGAGGCGCAGACGCTGGCGGGGAATCCCCGGTACCCTTTGAAGGCCGGTCTGGCCCGGCTCCCGAGGATCAGGTCCTCGGCGGCGGCATCCAATTGCCGCGTGGTCACGCCCGGGTGGATCATGGTCCCCAGATGGTCCAAGGTCTCGGATACCAAGCGGTTGGCCTCGCGCATCCTCTCCAGCTCTCTAGCGCCTTTGCAGACGATCATTCCAGTCAGGTTCCCGATGCGATACGTATCCTCAAGACCGAACGTCACTCCGTGACATGGTCTGAACGATGGAGTCGAAGACCTCCTGGATTGCTCCGGAAGCTTCCACCTCGCCGTAGCGGCCCTCTGTCCTGTAGTAATCGACCAGGGGCTGAGTCTGATCCCGGTAGACTCGCAGTCTCTCCCGAATCACGGATTCGCGATCGTCAGGACGGAGCACCAATTCCCCGCCGCACGAATCACAGACGCCCTCCTTCAGGGGCTCAGAGTAACAAAGGTTGTAGATACTACCACAGCCGGCACAATGGCGGCGCCCGTTGAGGCGTCGGACAACCTCCGTGTCCTCCAGTTTCAAGTTGATCACCACGGGCGGAAAACCGTTGCTGATTCGACTCAGGTAGGTGGCCTGAGCGAGGTTCCGGGGAAATCCATCCAACAATATTCCTTTACTCGCGTCTCGCGCCAGCTTCCTTCCCACGATCTGCGCCACCAGCTCATCCGGGACCAACTCTCCTGCGTTCATGATGGCTTCGACCCGGTTGCCCAGATCGGTCCCCGGCCCGCACTTCCTCTCTCAGGATGTCCCCGGTGGAGACATGCAGGTAGCCGAACCGCCCCGCGAGGCGCTTCGCCTGGGTCCCTTTCCCGGCTCCGGGTGGGCCGAGCAGAATCGTCACCGCCTTCTCGGGCATCAGGATTGAATCTCCAGCCGGGCCCTCACAGCCTCAGAGCCCATGGTGAAAGTCCCGCGTAGCACCGAGACCGGGGCTGCGCCCGCCGGACAAGGCGCGGTGAGGGAGCAGATTCGACCCGATGTGACCGGGGCGCAACGCAGTCCGCCGGGATGCAGACCCGGTCGAATGCCGTGATGACTTTTGCCATCGGCTGTTCAACCTCTTCTTCCCCGAATTCGGCCCTTTTTGAGGAAGCCTTCGTAGTGCCTCATGATCAGTTGTGACTCGATCTGCTTGACCGTGTCCATTCCCACGCCCACCACGATCAGGAGGGACGTCCCTCCGAAATAGAAGGTCACTCCCAGACCGTTGGTGAAGAAATCCAGATTGTTGGCGATCAGGAAATTGTCCATAACCGGGCCCACCCAGGGTATCGGCTGGACCTTGAATCCGGTCATCAGAAACTCGGGAAGCAAACAGACCAGGACCAGGTAGACGGCGCCGGCCGCCGTCAGACGGCTCAAGGTCCGGTCGATGTACTGTGCGGTTCGCCGGCCGGGCCGAATCCCGGAATATAGCCGCCGTATTTGCGGATGTTGTCGGCGACCTCGTCCGGGTTGAAGATGATGCTCACGTAGAAGAAGCAGAAGAACATGATCCCGGCGATGTAGATGAGGTTGTAGAGCGGGTAGCCTTGCTGCAACTGCTGGGAAAGGCTCTGGACCCACCCGGCCTCGAAGACCAGGCCCATGGTGGAGGGGAAGGCGAGAATGGAGGCGGCGAAGATCACCGGGATGACTCCGCCCGAGTTCACTCGCAGCGGCAGGTGCGTGGCTTGTCCGCCATACATCCTCCGGCCCACCACCCGCTTGGCGTATTGGATCGGGATCCGCCGCTGACCCCGTTCCACGATCACGATTCCGATCACCACCAGGATCATCATCACCAGGAGGATGATGATGGTGAGGATGGACCGGGTTCCCAACTGCCAGTCCTGAATCAGGGAATAGGCCGCGGAGGGCAGGCCGACCACGATGCCGGCGAAGATGATCAGGGAGATCCCGTTGCCGATGCCGCGCTCGGAGATCTGCTCGCCGAGCCACATCACCAGCGTCGTCCCGCTGGTGAGGGTGAGCATGGTCATGAGTCGAAAGCCCCAGCCCGGATACGGCACCACCGGCGGCATCGCTTCCATCCGTTCCAGGACCGAGGCGGAGGCCAGACTCTGGAACAGGCAGAGGCCCACGGTCAGGTATCGCGTATATTGATTGATCTTTTTCCTGCCCAGCTCACCCTCCTTGGAGAGCCGCTCCAGGAAGGGCCAGACCACCGTCAGCAACTGCAGGATGATGGACGCGGTGATGTAGGGAGTGATTCCCAAGGCAAAGATGGAGAACCGGCTCAGGTTGCCCCCCGAGAACATGTCCAGGAAGCCCAGGACGGTCCCGGCCTGCTGGCTGAAGACCAGTTCCAGGACGCCGCTGTCCACTCCCGGAGTCGGGATCCAGCTCCCCACCCGGTACGCAGCCAGGAGCCCCAGCATGAAGAGGACCCGCCTACGCAGATCGGGAATATGAAAGATGTTTCGGAAACTGCCCAGAACCGGACTGAAATCGGCCATCAACTCAAGACCTCGACACTGCCGCCTGCCTGCTCGATCTTCACTCGGGCCTGCCGGCTGAGATGATGAGCCCGAACCATCAACTTGCGCTCAAGCTCTCCGTCGCCCAGGATCCGCAGGCCGTCACCCAACTTCTTGACCATTCCCCGCTCCATGAGCAACTCGGGGCCGACGGTGGTTCCGTCCTCGAAACGATTCAGGTCCCGAACGTTGATCACCGCGAACCGCTTGCGGAAGGGGTTCTTGAAACCCCGCTTGGGAAGTCTTCGATAAAGGGGCATCTGGCCGCCTTCAAAGCCGGCTCGGGACGAGTATCCGGATCGGGACTTCTGACCCTTGAAACCCCGCCCGGAGGTCTTGCCGGTTCCGGAGCCGGGTCCCCGGCCGACCCGCTTGCGGATGTGACGCGTTCCGGGCGCCGGCTTCAATGTGTGGAGAGAATGACTCATCGCTCGTTTCCCTCGACGATCTGCACCAGATGGGGAATCTTGGCCACCATCCCCCGGATCTCCGGGGTATCCGGCCTTTCCACCACCTGATTCAACTTCCTCAAGCCCAATCCCCGAACCACTAGTTTCTGGCGCTTCGATCGCCCGATGGCGCTGCGAACGTAGCGGATTCGGATGGTCCCCGTCCGGCGGCCCTCAGGCTCCCGCTCTGCAGTCACCTAGAGGTCCTCCAGAGGAATACCTCGGCTCAGGGCTACGGCTTCGGGACTACGCAACTGGGACAACCCATCGAAGGTGGCCTTGACCACGTTGTGAGGATTGGTTGTTCCCACGCTTTTCGTCACCACGTCTCGGATCCCGACCGATTCCATCACCGCTCGAACCGGACCCCCGGCAATGATGCCGGTCCCTTCGGGGGCCGGCTTGAGAATGACCAATCCCGCGCCGAAACGCCCCTTGATGCCATGGTGGATCGTCGACCCCTTCAGCGGAACACCGATCATGGATTTCTTGGCCTTCTCCATTCCTTTCCGGATGGCCGACGGGACCTCTCGCGCTTTGCCCATGCCCCAACCGACCTTTCCATTCTGGTCGCCAACGACCACCAGAGCGCTGAAGCTGAGATTCTTTCCTCCCTTCACCACCTTGGTGACCCGATTGATGGAGATGACCTGATCCTTCAGTTCTTCGTTGTAGTCCTTTTGCGCCATGAGCACTCCGTGTCTAGAACTTGAGCCCCACCTCCCGGGCGGCGTCCGCCAGAGCCTTGACCCGGCCAAAATACCGGTACCCGCCGCGGTCGAAGACCACTTCGCGAATCCCGGAGGCGAGAGCTTGTTGGGCTATGCTGGTCCCGACGCGGCGAGCGGCCTCGATATTGCCTCCGTTGGCCAGTTTCTCGCCGTTCACCTTCAAGGTCGAAGCACTCGCCAGACTCCGCCCATGATGGTCGTCGATAATCTGGACATACATGTGTTTCAGGCTGCGAAAGACACACAGACGAGGACGCTCGGCCGTTCCCGACAGCAGCTTCCGGATCCGGCGGTGGATCCTGGTCCTTCGATAAGTCCGACTCGCCTTCTTCGCCATTCCCCTCAGGCTCCCTTCTTGCCCACCTTCAGGTGAATCTGCTCGTTCCGGTACCGAATCCCCTTCCCCTTGTATGCATCCGGCCGTTTCAGGGCCCGGATGTTGGCGGCAACCTGCCCGACGCGGTACTTGTCAACCCCTTCCACCAGTATCGTCGCGACGTAATTCTGAATCTGGCGGCCGGCCCGCTCGACGCGGATGTTGATGCCCTCCGGCACCGGGAAATCGATGGTATGGGAAAATCCCAGCGACAGGGTCAGAACCTTTCCCCGCAGCTCCGCGCGAAACCCGATGCCGATGATGTCCAGCTCCTTGCGGAAGCCTTGGGTGACGCCCATCACCGAATTCGCCAGCAGCGACCGCGCCAACCCGTGGAGAGAACGGGACGTCTTGTCGTCTCCGCCCCGCCGGACTCGAAGCTCGCCGTTCTCCACGGCGGCGGTGATTCCTCGCGGCACCCCAGTGGACATGGCTCCCCGCGGCCCCTGGACGCGAACCTGACTCCCCAGAACCGAAACCTTCACCCCGTTGGGAATGGGGATGGGCATTTTCCCTACGCGCGACATGACGTCTTACTCACAATCCTGACAGTTGAACCCGGACCTGAACCGGCCCGAACGCGGCCGGCCTCACCGACTCAGTACACTTCACAAAGCAACTCTCCGCCGATACCCAGCTCCCTGGCTTTCTTCCCGGTCACGAGTCCCTGCGAGGTGGAAAGAATGTTGATGCCCAGACCCTCCAGCACCAGCGGGATCTCGTTCCTGCCGACGTATCTGCGGCGTCCAGGAGTGCTGACACAACGCAGGACCTGGATCACGGGCGTATTGTCAGGTCCGTACTTGAGGCGGACCGTCAGCGTCCGGAACGGGGACTCTCCGTCGGTCGTGTAGCCGGAGACGTATCCTTCCTGATGAAGGATCTTCACCATTTCCGACTTGAGCCTGGAATGGGGGATCTGGACCGCATCGTGCCTGACCGCAAGGGCGTTTCTGATCCGGGTCAGAAGATCGGCTATGGGATACGTGATTGACATCAGACTCTTCTTTCGCCTCCGCCTGCAACCAGCGGCGGACGCCGCCGGAACGGCATCACCAACTGGCCTTGATCACTCCGGGAATCTCTCCCAACAGGGCCAGTTGGCGGAAGCAGATCCTGCAGAGCTGGAACTTGCGTAGAAAACCTCGAGGACGCCCGCAGCGCCGGCATCTGTTGTAGCGCCGCGTGGAGAACTTGGCCGGTCTGTTCTGTTTCGCAATCAAACCCTTTCGAGCCATCCTCCTACACCTCCCCTGCCGGCGCGCCGGCAACGAACCAGGGCGAGAGTCTCGCCTGCGAGACCTCCCCGGGCTGGTCAAAAAATCAGCTGGCGGTCTTCCTCCCGACCGAAGGGAATGCCCAGCCCCGCCAGCAGGACGCGGGCCTCTTCATCCGACCTGGCCGTTGTCACAATGGTGACGTTCATCCCGTGCGTCGTCTCGGTCCGGCCCAGATCGATCTCCGGAAATATCAAATGCTCCCGGATTCCGAGCGTATAGTTGCCCTGTCCGTCGAACGCATTGGGAGCGACTCCTCTAAAATCGCGGACCCGGGGCAGGCCGATGTTGATGAGCCGATCCAGGAACTCGAGCATCCGGTTCCCCCGCAGGGTGACCATCACTCCGATCGGCATTCCTTGGCGCAGCTTGAATCCGGCGATGGATTTCCTGGCGCGGGTCACCACCGGCTTTTGCCCGGTGATGGCGGTCAGGTCGGCCGCCGCCGAGTCCAACAGCCGAATATTCTGGATTGCCTGTCCCAAACCCAGATTCACCACGACCTTGACCAGCCTGGGGATCGCCATGACGTTGTCATAGCCGAACTCCTCCACCAGCTTCGGAACCACCTCGTCCTTGATTTTCTGTTTGAACCGAGCCACTGCTTCTACCCTTGTTGCCGCCTTGTCGGAACGCTACTTGTCGACGGTGCCTCCGCACTTCTTGCAGGTTCGGACCTTCTTCCCGTCGGAGAGCCGCGTGAAACCCACCCGGGTCGCCTGGTTGCACTCCCGGCAGATCACCTGCAGATTCGAGAGCGCCACGGGGGCCTCCTTTTCCAGGATTCCCCCTTGCACGTTCTGCTGCGGATTCTGCCTGGTGTGCCGGTAGATCATATTGATCCTCTCGATCACGGCTCGTTTCCGATCAGACAGCACCTGCAGAACACGGCCCGTCTTGCCCCGGTCTTTTCCCGCCAGCACCAGCACCTGGTCATTCGCCTTCACATGCAGCATCCGAAAAACCCTTCTCCGGTCACAAAACCTCAGGAGCCAACGAAACGATCCTCATGAATCGTTTTTCCCTCAACTCTCTCGCCACCGGACCGAAGACGCGGGTCCCGACCGGTTCCCGAGCGTTGTTGATGACGACGGCCGCGTTCTCATCGAAGCGGATGTAAGAGCCGTCCGGGCGCCGTTTCTCCTTGCGCATCCGGACCACGACGGCCTTCACCACCTGGCCCTTCTTCACAGCGCCGTTGGGGCTGGCCTCCTTCACCGAGGCCGTGATGACTTCTCCCAGACTGGCGCCCCTTCCCACGTCGCCACCCAAGGGTGAGATGCAGGAGATTCTTCGGGCTCCCGAATTGTCAGCCACGTTCAGAACGGTCTGCATCTGGATCATGATCCACCTACCCCTTGGCTTTCTCCACCACCCGAACCAGGGTCCAGCGCTTGCGCTTGCTCAGAGGCCGAGTCTCCTCGATCAGAACCTTGTCGCCCGGCCGGCACGCGTTCTCCTCGTCGTGGGCCATGTGCTTGCTGGTGCGCCGCATGGTCTTCCCGTAGAGCCGATGAGCCACCAGACGGTCGACGGCCACGACGATTCCCTTGGTCATGGAGGCGGAGACGACACGTCCGGTCTTCCGATTCCTCTTTCGCGCCCGTCTTTCCACCGACTCAGTCGCCATACTCTTTCCCTCGATAGACCCTGGAGCGGTTTGTTCCGGACAACTCTGCCCCCTCTCGACTCACTGCCGTTGCTGCCGTATCTCCGTCAAAATCGTCTTGACCCGGGCCAGATCCCTTCGGATCTGCCGGATCTTGGTGCTATTCTCCAGTTGTCCCGTGGCCTTTTGGAACCGCAGCCGGAAGATCTGCTCAGAGAGAGCCTGACCCTCCGATTCCAGATCCTCCAATGACATCTCTCTCAGCTTGGATGCGTTCATGCCGAATCCAGCCGGGTCACGAAACGAGTCCGCACTGGTAGTTTGTTGGCTGCCAGCCGCATGGCTTCCTTCGCCATGTCGTGGGGCAGTCCCTCCATTTCATAGAGGATGGAACCGGGGCGCACCACCGCTACCCATCCCATGGGGGCCCCTTTCCCTTTGCCCATTCTGGTCTCGGCCGGTTTCTTGGTAATCGGCTTGGCGGGAAAGATCCGAATCCAGATTTTCCCTCCCCGCTGGACATAACGGGTCATTGCGATTCGGGCCGCCTCGATCTGCCGGTCGGTGATCCAACCGGGCTGCATGGCCTTGAGGCCGTATTCGCCGAACGACATGGTGCTGCCGCGGAGAGCCTTGCCCTTCATTCTCCCCTTCTGCTGTTTCCGATACTTGATCTTCTTCGGCATCAACATGACTGCAATGACTCCCGTTCAACTGGACTGGGACGATCCCTCGGCTCCGAAGACCTCACCCTTGTAGACCCACACCTTGACGCCGATGACGCCATAGGTGGTGAAGGCTTCGGCGAAGCCATGGTCGATCCGGGCTCGCAATGTA
Source organism: uncultured Acidobacteriota bacterium (assembly GCA_951812665.1). GTDB lineage: Bacteria > Acidobacteriota > UBA6911 > RPQK01 > JAJDTT01 > JAJDTT01. The sequence continues at coordinate 38,023 of CATOST010000019.1, read as the reverse complement.
TGGAGAGGCAGCCGGCCGTGGAGATACCACTCGGCTCTGGCGATCTCGGCGCCGTTGAGCCGCCCTCCGCACCGGACCTTGATCCCCTGGGCTCCAAAACGCACCGCGGTCTCTACGGCGCGGCGCATGGCTCTGCGGAAGGCCACCCGGCGCAACAACTGCTGGCTGATGGACTCGGCCACCAGCTGGGCATCCACCTCGGGCTTCTGTTCCTCCTGGATATTGATGTACACCTCGCGTCCGGTGGCGGCCTGGAGCTCGCTCTTCAACCTGTCGATCTCGCTGCCTTTGCGACCGATGATGATCCCGGGCCGAGCCGTTTTCACGATGACCGTGAGCTTGTTGGCCGCCATCCGCTCGATCTCGATGGAGGAGATCCCGGCGTGGTAGAACTGCCGCTTCAGAGTCTTCTTGATCCGAAGGTCCTCGTGCAGCAGATCCCCGTAGTTCTTATCCGCGTACCAGCGAGAGCGCCAAGTGTTGATGTATCCCAAGCGGAACCCGTTTCTGACCCAAAGTACGCCTCCTATGACTTTCCGTCCGAAACCCGGATCGTAATATGGCTCTGGCGCCGCCGTTCCCGGAACGCCCGCCCCATGGGAACGGGACGCATCCTGAAACGCCACTTGGTCGGTCCCAGGTCGACGTAGGCCTCCTTCACGAACAGATCATCCGCGTCGATGGCCGGCGACTGCTGTTCGGCGTTGGCGACGGCCGAACGCAACACCTTGGAGATGGGGCGAGCCGCTCTCTTCCCCGAAAAACGGAGAATGTCCATTGCCGCCTCCACTTTCCGGCCCCGAATCAGGTCGATGACCAAACGGGCCTTCTGGGGCGATCCTTTCACGTATTTTGCCGTGGCCGATGCTTCCACAAATCCTACTCCGCAACCTCTACCGTCGGTCCGGCTGCTGCCGGACCTCTCAATTTCCCGCCGCCGGCGCTAGCGCATCCTGGCCATGCGCTCGGATCGACGGATGTGTCCCCTGAAATTACGCGTCGGGGCGAACTCGCCCAGTTTATGTCCGACGACGTTCTCGGTGATGTAAATGGGAATGAACTTCTTGCCGTTGTGAACGGCAATCGTGTGTCCCACCATCTCCGGCGTGATGGTCGATCTCCGGGACCAGGTCCGGATGACCGCCCTCTCGTTGGTCTCATTCAGGTGCCGCAGTTTCTTGACCAAGTGACCGTCCACAAAGGGACCCTTTTTAACGGACCTGGGCATGGGGCCTCCTATTTCTTCCTCCGGCGGACAATCATCTTTCCGGTTCTGTTGTTCCTTCGGGTCCGGTAGCCTTTCGTCTTCCAACCCCAGGGAGAGGTGGGATGACGTCCACCGGAACTCTTCCCTTCGCCTCCGCCCATGGGATGGTCGACCGGGTTCATGGCCACACCTCGAACCTTGGGCCGACGCCCGCGCCAACGGTTGGCTCCGGCCTTGCCCAGAGAGACATTCTCGTGATCGACGTTTCCCACTTGGCCGATGGTGGCTCGGCAGAGGACGTGAACCTTGCGCACCTCGCCCGAGGGCAGCTTGATCTGTGCGTACTTGCCCTCTTTGGCCAGCAACTGGGCGCTGCCGCCCGCAGATCGCACCATCTGACCTCCCCGGCCCTGGGTCAGTTCGATGTTGTGGATCATGGTTCCCAAGGGGATGTTGGCGATGGGCAGGCAATTGCCGGGCATGATGTCCACCGTCGGTCCCGAGACCACCTCGTCTCCCACCTTCAGTCCGTTCGGGGCCAGGATGTAACGCTTCTCTCCATCCAGGTAGTGGAGCCGGGCGATCCGGGCGCTTCGATTGGGGTCGTATTCGATGGCGGCGACTCGCGCCGGCACCCCATCCTTGTTGCGCTTGAAGTCGATAATTCGATAGCGTCGCTTGTGGCCGCCTCCCCGCCGCCGGACGCAGATCTTTCCGTCGCTGTTGCGCCCGCTGATCCGCTTCTTCCCCCGGGTCAGGCGCTTGAGCGGTTTGATGTCGGTCAGATCCTCGCCGGTCTGAACGGTTCGGAATCTGGTGCCGGGCGACGTGGGTTTATAACTTTTCAAAGGCATCGGTTCTACACCGTGTCAAAAAATTCCGGCATGTCCTGGCCGGGTTTCAGGGTCACGTAGGCCTTTTTCCAATGGGCACGTCTTCCTTTATATTTGCCCATTCTCTTGACCTTCCCCTTGAAGTTGGCGGTTCGAACGGACTCGACTTCAACCTCGAAAATCCCCTGGACCGCCGCCTTCACCTGCCGCTTGGTGGCCTCGGGTCGAACCCTGAAGACCACGATCCGGCCCTCGCGCTCGTCCTTTTGAATGGCGGCCTTCTCGGTAATATGGGGGAGCCTGAGAATATCGAACCTGCTCATGACCTCAGCAACACCTCCTGCAGTTCCAGCAATGAAGCCTTGCTTATCATCAGGACCTCGGCGTTCAGCAAGTCGTAGACGTTGACTCCGAGTGCCGGAACCATCTTGACTCCCGGCAGGTTTCGAGTGCTCAGAAAGAGGTTCTGGTTCTCCCTCGAATCCACTACCAGCAGCTTCCGGGTCAGGTCGAAGGTGCCCATGACGTCCACGAATTTCCGGGTCTTGTGGCTGGACAACTCCAACGAGTCCAAAACCAGAAGCTGTTCACTCTTGAGCTTGTCCGAGAGGACCAGCTTGACCGCTCCTCTCCGCTTCTTCTTGGATAGCGACTGCGCGTAGTTTCTCGGCTTGGGACCGAAGGTCACGCCTCCCGACCTCCAGAGGGGACTCCTGATGGTTCCGGCCCGGGCCCGTCCGGTTCCTTTTTGCCGCCATGGTTTGCGGCCGCCTCCCCGCACTTCGGCACGAGTCTTGGTGGAGTGGGAACCCTTGCGCCGGCCGGCCAGGAAGGCAGTCACCGCTTCCCAGAGCAAGGACTCGGACGCCTGGTAGTCGAATATCTGACGGGAGAGGGCCAGTGTCTCTACCACCTCATTCCTCAGATTCCTGACTTGGACTTCCGGCGCCGACTCTGTCAATTCCGCCTCCCGGAACGAACAATGGTGAGGTAGCGGGCCCGGCTTCCCGGCACCGAGCCCTTGACCAGCAGAAGGTGGTTCTCCTCGTCCACCTTGACCACCTGTAGATTTCGAATGGTGACCCGCTTGTTCCCCATCCGCCCGGGCCCGCGGGTCCCGGGGAAGACTCGACTGGGAGAAGCGCTCTGGCCGATGGAGCCTGGAGCCCGATGAAACATGGATCCATGGGTCGCCTGGCCGCCGCTGAATCCGTGGCGCTTGATCACGCCCTGAAACCCGCGGCCCTTGCTGGTGCCGACGACGTTGACGGTGTCGGCGGCCTGAAAAACCTGGTGGACCAGCACTTCATCCCCGACTCTCAAAGGGGTCCGTTCCGTCTCTTCGTACGCAAACTCGCGCAGGATCCGGGTCGGCGGCGAACCTGCTTTTCGCAAATGGCCTCTCACCCCCAGAGTGAGACGCCGGGACCGGGTTCCGGGCTCGATGAGACCCAGCTGAAGTGCGGCGTAGCCCTCCTTCTCGGGGGTCTTCTTCTGGACCACGATACAAGGGCCGGTCCGAAGCACCGTCACCGGAATGACCTGACCCGCTTCGTCGAAGAGTTGGGTCATTCCCACTTTCCTGCCGATCATCCCTTGGAGCATGGTTATTCCTTGTCGGCTCCGTAGGCCTTGATCTCCACGTCGATGGCGGCCGGAAGATCCAGCTTCATCAAGGCATCCACCGTCTGCGGCGTCGGGTCGAGGATGTCCACGAGGCGCTTGTGAGTCCTGATTTCGAACTGCTCCCTGGACTTCTTGTCCACGTGGGGAGAGCGCAAGACGGTGTAGCGGCCGATGCGGGTGGGCAACGGGATCGGTCCCGAGACCCGGGCGCCGGTGCGGCGCGCGATATCCACGATCTCACCGGTGGAATGGTCCAGAACCCGGTGGTCGTAAGCCTTGAGTCGGATGCGGATCTTCTCGTTGTTCATGCTCTCGGGCCTAATCCAGGATCTGGGTGATGGTTCCGGCGCCCACCGTGTGTCCGCCTTCGCGGATGGCGAAACGCAGGCCCCGCTCCATGGCGATGGGCGTGATCAACTCGAATTCGATCGACACGTTGTCCCCCGGCATCACCATCTCCGTCCCCTCCGGCAACGCCACGTTCCCCGTCACGTCCGTCGTCCGAAAGTAAAACTGCGGCCGGTACCCGGTGAAAAACGGCGTGTGCCGTCCTCCCTCTTCCCGGGTCAGGATGTACGCCTCCGCCTGGCATTTCGTGTGCGGCGTGATCGACCCCTTGGCCGCCACCACCTGGCCCCGCTCCACGTCCGTCTTCGCCGTTCCCCGCAACAACAACCCCACGTTGTCTCCCGCCTGACCTTCGTCCAGCAGCTTGCGGAACATTTCCACGCCCGTCACCACCCGCTTCATGGTGGGACGGATCCCCACGATCTCCATCTCCGTCCCCACCTTGATCTTCCCCCGCTCCACCCGGCCCGTCACCACCGTGCCCCGGCCGCTGATGGAGAAGATATCTTCGATCGGCATCAGGAACGGCTTGTCCACTTCCCGCTCCGGCATCGGCACGTACGCGTCCACCGCATCCATCAACTCCCGGATCTGGTCCTGCGCCGCCGCGTCTCCCTCCATCGCCTGCAACGCGCTCCCGTACACCACCGGAATGTCGTCCCCGGGAAACTCGTACTGGCTCAGCAGCTCCCGCACTTCCAGCTCCACCAGCTCCAGCAACTCCTCGTCGTCCACCATGTCCACCTTGTTCAGGAAGACCACGATGGAGGGGACTCCCACCTGCCGGGCCAGCAGAATGTGCTCACGGGTCTGCGGCATCGGTCCGTCCGCCGCCGAGACCACCAGGATCGCCCCGTCCATCTGGGCCGCTCCCGTGATCATGTTCTTGATGTAGTCGGCGTGGCCGGGACAGTCCACGTGCGCGTAGTGGCGCTCGCTGGTCTCGTACTCCACGTGGGCCACCGCGATCGTGATCCCCCGCTCCCGCTCTTCCGGCGCGTTGTCGATGGAATCGAAATCCCGGATCTCCACACCCGGATTCTCGGCGCTCAACACCTGCGTGATCGCCGCCGTCAACGTCGTCTTGCCGTGATCCACGTGTCCGATGGTTCCAATGTTCACGTGCGGCTTCGTGCGCTGAAACTTCTCCTTCGCCATCTCGTCCTCTTTTCCGATTCAGTCGATCCTGATCGACGTCGCTTCCATGTCCCTCCGGGACGGTTCAACCTGACCGGGTCAAAATCCGGCCGTGGGTTCGCGCCACCTGCTCTTCAACGACCTGCCTGGGGACCTTTTCGTAACGCTCGAAGTGCATGGTATAGGTCGCTCTCCCCTGTGTAATCGACCGCAGTCCGGTGGCGTAGCCGAACATGGTCTCCAAGGCCACGTAGGCCGTGATCACCTGGCTCCCTCCTCTGGGTTCCAACCGGCCGACTCGACCCCGGCGGCCGTTGAGGTCGCCGATGACCTCGCCCATGTACTCCTGGGGCACCACCACCTCGACCTTCATGACCGGTTCCAGCAGGATGGGACGCGCTTTCCGGACGGCCTCCTTGAAGGCCAGGGAGCCTGCGATCTTGAACGCGATCTCCGACGAGTCGACGTCGTGAGATGAGCCGTCCAACAGGGTCACCTTGATGTTCTGCATCTCGCAGCCGGCCAGGACCCCGCCTTCCATGGCCTCCCGCACACCGGCCTTCACCGCCGGAATGAATTCTCGAGGGATCGCACCGCCGCCGCTCACATCCTCGAACAGGAACCCGTTTTCCGACTCACCCGGCTCCAAGGGCTCGACCCGGACCTTGGCGTCGCCGTACTGGCCGCGGCCGCCGGTCTGGCGGACGAAACGCCCGTGTCCTTCAGCCCTACTCAAAATGCTCTCCCGGTATGCCACGTGCGGCTTGCCCACGTTGGCGCCGACGCCGAACTCGCGCAGCAGGCGATCCACGATGATCTCCAAATGCAACTCTCCCATGCCCGAGATCAGGGTCTGCCCCGTTTCCGAATCGGTGTGGGTCCGAAAAGTAGGATCTTCCTGAACCAGCTTCGCCAGTGCGAGTCCCAGCTTATCCTGGTCGGGACGCGTCTTGGGCTCGATCGCCACCGAGATCACGGGAGCCGGAAAATCCATGGATTCCAGCAACATGGGCCGGACCGGATCGCAAATCGTGTCTCCCGTCGACACCGTCTTGAGTCCCACCACGGCGGCGATGTCACCGGCGCCGAGCTCCCTGAGTTCCTCTCGCTTGTTGGCGTGCATCTTGAGCAATCGGCCCACTCGCTCTTCCCGGCCGGAAGCCGAGTTGTAGACCTTCGAGCCGGCCTTCAGGCATCCGGAGTAGACGCGGACGAAGGCCAGTTGTCCGACGAACGGGTCGCCCATGATCTTGAATACGAGAGCCGAAAAAGGGTCATCCTGGGAGGCTCGGGGAGCCACCGGATCTCCGGTGACGGGGTCGGTTCCTTCCGGTGGAGGCACCTCCAGCGGCGAGGGCAGGAAATCGACGATGCCGTCCAACAGGGATTGCACGCCCTTGTTCTTGAAAGCGGCCCCGCAGAGGCAGGGAGTGAAGCTGCCTTGGCAGGTCCCCAATCGCAGCGCGCGCCTGAGGGAGTCGGAGTCGATGGGCTCACCGTGCACGTACTTTTCCAGCAACTGCTCGTCCACCTCGACGACGGCTTCCACCATCTTCTCGCGCCAGTGCTCCGCCACCTCCCGCCATTCCTCAGGAATTTCGCCTTCCACGAAATTGGCGCCCAAGGTCTCGGCTTCGTACCGGATGGCCTTGCGGGAGATCAGGTCGATGACGCCCTCGAACGATTCCTCCTGGCCCAACGGAATCTGAACCGGAACCGGGTTTGCCCCCAGCTTATGGGTCATGGATTCCATAGCGGCGAAAAAATCGGCTCCCAACCGGTCCATCTTGTTCATGAAGGCGATCCGCGGCACCCGATACTTGTCCGCCTGACGCCAGACGGCCTCAGACTGGGGCTCGACGCCCGCGACGGCGTCGAAAACGGCAATGGCGCCGTCCAGTACCCGCAGGGATCGTTCGACCTCGGCCGTGAAGTCTACGTGGCCCGGGGTATCGATGATGTTGATGCGAAAATTTTTCCAGTGGCAGGTCGTGGCGGCGGAGGTGATGGTGATGCCCCGTTCCTGTTCCTGGGGCATCCAGTCCATGGTGGCGGTTCCTTCGTGCACTTCACCCAGTTTGTAGGTGATTCCCGTGTAGTAGAGAATCCGCTCGGTAGTCGTCGTCTTACCGGCATCGATGTGGGCCATGATGCCGATATTTCGCGTCCTTTCGAGCGCAGATTGAGTGGCCACTGTACTGATCTTCCCTCGATGCAGGCCCCGCTGTTAATCGAGCCCTTCCCTCTCACCATCGGTAGTGTGCGAAGGCACGGTTGGCTTCGGCCATCCGGTGCACGTCCATCTTCCTGCGTACGGCTCCGCCGCGGTCTCCCGCGGCATCGGCGAGCTCGTTGGCAAGCCTTTCCCTCATGGTCTTTTCGTGACGGGCCCGGGCAAAGCCCACCAGCCAGCGAATGGCGAGCGAGGTCTGCCGCCGGGTGCTGACTTCGATGGGAACCTGATAGGTCGATCCCCCCACCCGGCGGGACTTGGTCTCCACCATGGGCTTGACACTGTCCACCGCCTTTTTGAAGATCCTCAACGGATCTTCTCCCGTCCTCTCCTGGATCAGGCTCATGGCGGCGTAAAAGTTTCTCTCGGAAACACTCTTCTTTCCCCGCACCATGGCCTGATTGATGAAACGGCTCACCAACCGGCTGCTGTACACGGGGTCGGGATCCACGTCTCGTTTGGGGACATCCCGTCTTCTAGACATCTCGATGGCTCCTGGATACAAAACAAGCTGCGATAGAACTCGGCGTCGATGCAGCTGTTGGAGACCCAGCTAACTCTTGGGGCGCTTGGCGCCGTACTTGGAGCGGCTGTTGTTGCGATTATCTACGCCGGCCGTGTCCAAGGTCCCGCGGATCACGTGGTAACGCACTCCCGGCAGGTCCTTCACCCGGCCGCCACGAATGAGCACTATGGAGTGCTCCTGCAGATTGTGTCCCTCACCCGGAATATAAGTGGTGACTTCGATTCCGTTGGTCAAGCGTACGCGGGTCACTTTTCGAAGCGCTGAGTTGGGTTTCTTGGGAGTCTGCGTGTACACGCGAACACAGACTCCACGCCTTTGAGGACAAGACTGCAGCGCCGGACTCTTGGTCTTGGTTCGCACCGGCTTACGACCCTTGCGAACCAACTGATTGAACGTCGGCATCGATGCCACCCATTCCTGGAACTGCCCACCAACACCGCCTTCGGCGCCTGGCGTGAGAGCAGAAAACACTACTATAAGACAAAAAAGGATGCCCTTGAGGCATCCACACCCGACCCACCCACGCCACGATAGGCTGGTGAATCCTAGCCTCAGGACCCGCCCCGTGTCAAGCCGGGAAACAAGTTATTATATGCGTCCGTGATCGCCCCGACAAAACAGGTTCCACGGCTGAACCGTGGATCCGGCAAAGGAGATGCGGGTTCGGCCCGGGGGCGGCCCGTCCCCGGCTCGGGCGGCCCGTCCCCGGCTCCAACGCTGTTGATCGCCGTCTACACGCTGGCCTATACCCTGGGCCTGATCCTGTGGCTCCCTTTCCGCCTCTTTCGTTATCTCAGGGGCCATCGTCCCGTTCCCTTCCGGAAGAGGATGATAGTTCCCGAACGCTTCTCCTCAGCGCCTTCCGCCCGGACCCGACTCTGGGTCCACGCCGTCTCGGTGGGGGAGGTCAACTCAATTCGCCCCCTGATAGATGCTCTGAACCTGAAATCGTCTCAACTGTGCATCTCCACCACGACCGAGACGGGACAGCGCCTGGCCCGCCGGCTTTTCCGGGACCGGGCCCGGATCTTCTATTTTCCCCTGGATTGGCCCTGGCTCTGCAGGAGGTATCTCAGGAGCTTGGATCCGGCGGCCGTCCTGGTGGTGGAAACGGAGATCTGGCCCGGGTTCATCGTCGCCGCCCACGAGTTGGGCGTTCCCGTGGTCCTCATCAACGGCAGAATCTCCGACCGGTCGTTCGCTCGCTACCGGTACCTTCGGCGCCAGCTGCGGCCTTTTCTCCAGCAGTTGGATCGTCTCTGCATGCAGTCGCCTCAAGACCGGGACCGGATCGTCGAACTGGGATCGATTGCATCCAGAACCCGCTCGGTCGGGAATCTGAAATACGATTACAGCTTGGACCCGGACCCTGGACAGGCAGCATTGACGCGACGGATTCGGAGCCTTTTCGGAGCCGATCCGATCTGGGTCTGCGGCAGCACCCGTGAGGGAGAGGAGGAACAGCTTCTGGACGCCTTCCACGAGATCAAACCGGAATTTCCCCAGCTCCGCATGGTGCTGGCTCCCAGACACCCCCGGAGGTCGGCCGCGATCTCCGACCTGCTTCGGCAGCGGGGCCTCGTCCACCTGAAACGCAGCAGCCTCAACGGTTTCCAGGATGGCGGCTCCCCCGTCCGGCCTGAAGTGCTGGTCCTGGACACTATCGGCGAGTTGGCCTGCGTCTATGAACTGGCCCTGGTGGTCTTCGTGGGGGGCAGTCTGGTGGCGTGGGGGGGCCACAACCTGATCGAGGCGGCGCACTTCGGCAAGCCGATACTGGTGGGGCCTCACATGCACAATTTCCGGGAAATGGCCCAAGCCTTCCTGGAGGGGGGTGCGGCGTTGCAGGTCCGGGACTCGGGGGAACTGGCTCGGCGACTGAGGGAACTGCTGGGGAGTGTGGCGGCCCGTCGGGGACTGGGCCACAACGCCCGCCGGATCCTTCGCGACAATCGAGGCGCCGTGGGCCGAACGGTTCGCATCGTGGGCGAGTACCTGGGTCCGGACGCCGCTTCCTGAGAACGCATGTGGGCTCTCCTCTCCCAACTCTACTCCCTGGCCATGCGGATCAGAGCGTTGCTCTACCGGCGCGGTGTCATTTCGCGCAGACGACTTCGCAACCCGGTCATCAGCGTCGGGAACCTGACGCTGGGGGGAACCGGAAAAACACCCTTCGTGGCCTACCTGGCCGGCGTGCTCAAGCAGGCGGGTTACCAGCCGGTCATCCTGAGCCGTGGCTACCGGGGCCAGGCCGAGCACTCGACCCTGGTGGTCAGCGACGGCAGGAAGGTTCTGTGCGATGCGGCCAGCAGCGGGGACGAGCCCTTTCTTCTGGCCGGTCAGCTTCCCGGAGTCCGCGTCGCGGTCGGAAAGGATCGGCACCGCTCGGGAACCTTGGTGGAAGAGGACGCCGGCGACAGGGTCGTCCACATTCTGGATGACGGTTTCCAGCACCTGCGGCTGAAGCGTAACCTGGACATCCTGCTGGTGGATGCCACCGATCCTTTCGGCGGCGGCAAGCTCCTGCCCGCGGGACGCCTCCGGGAGCCTCTGACCGCCATCGGCCGCGCCGATCTGGTGGTCATCACCCGGTCCCACCTGGTGGGGGAAATCGACGATCCGGAGGCGGTGATCCGGAGGCACAACAAGCTGACGCCCATCTCCTACTTCTATCATGATGCCATCGGCGTCTTCGATCTGAAGAGCCGGAGACAATTCCGGACTCGAGATTTCATGGGCAGGCGGGTCATTGCCCTGGCGGCCATCGGAAACCCCGGACTCTTCGTCCAGGACCTGGAGCATTACCAGATGGACGTCCGGCACCGGCTCCTGTTTCCCGATCATCATCCCTACAGCCAGAGTGATCTGGATCAGGCCCTGGAGAGCCTGGATGAGAATGGAGCCGAGGCGCTGATGACGACGGAAAAGGACGCGGTCCGTCTCCAGGACCTGGAATTCGCCGCCGGACAGATCTTCGTATTGAAGATCGAGGCCCTGCCCGAAGACCCGGCGGAGTACCGCAAGTTTCTTTTGGATGAGGTGGCCGGCCTTCCCCATCCGCACTGAAAGGGGGGGATCGGGCAGGAGCGATGGAACAGGTCTTGGTTCGCTGCACCAACTGGATTGGAGACGCCGTCATGTCGCTGGCGGCCCTGAGGGAGCTGCGCCGGCTGCAGCCCCAGGCCCGGTTGACTCTTCTGGCCCGGGAATGGGTGGCTCCGATCTTCGAAGGACAAGGCGTGGCGGATCACCTGGTCACGCTCCGGAACCGCTCCCTGGGGGTGCGGGGAGTTTTCCGTGTGGGACGGCGGCTCCGGGGGTTCGACACGGCAGTCCTCTTCCAGAACGCTTTCGAAGCGGCGCTGCTGGCGCTGACGGCGCGCATCCCGAACCGGATCGGCTACACCACCGACGGCCGGCGGCTCCTGCTGACTCGGGGCGTGCGGCCCCGAACCGGAGAGCTGGACCGTCACCAGACCTTCTACTATCTGGATCTGCTGTTCCAGGCCGGTGTCTCGCCCATCGACTATCTGAATGACTCCTCCTTTCGCCCGGACATCCACCTCACCCCCTCCCAGGCGCAACTGGAGTCGGCCGACTCCCTGCTCACCGAGGCGGGCGCCGACCGCGGCCGGCCCTTGGTGGGGCTGAATCCGGGAGCGGCCTTCGGTTCCGCCAAGCGATGGTTCCCGGAGCGCTACGCGGAGGTGGCCGATCGTCTGATCGAGGAGATGGGCGCCGAGGTCGTGCTCCTGGGTTCCAGTTCGGAGACGCCGATTGCGGTCCAGGTCCGGGAGAGGATGAAACGGACTCCCCGATTCCTGGTGGGACGGACTTCGCTCTCCACCCTGATCGGGGTGCTGGCCCGGTGCCGGTTGTTTCTGGGAAACGATTCGGGTCCCATGCATTTGTCGGCGGCGCTGGGAGTGCCGCTGGTGGCGGTATTCGGATCCACGGACGAAGTGGCCACGGGACCCTTCAGCCCCAACGCCGCCGTCATCCACAAACATGTGGAGTGCAGCCCCTGTCTACTCCGGGAGTGCCCCATCGATCTGCGCTGCTTCGATCGCATTCACTCCGGAGAGGTGTACCGGGCGGCCCAACGGCTGTTGACCGAAGATCAGGTTCCGAGACGCCCGTGATACGATGGGCTTCCGTCTCGAGGGGCCCGTTCTATGCTCCGACACTTCTCTTCCGTCGCTTCCGAGAGCCCCCGCCCCGCTTCCTCCCCCGCTCTGAACTGCCCGGAAAAGATCCTGATCGTCCGGTTGGGCGCGCTCGGCGACATCGTTCACGCCTTGCCGGCCCAACAGCAGATCCACCACCGCTTCCCCGATTGTGAGCTCCACTGGCTCGTCGAGCCCCACTACCGCGGCCTGCTGGAGACCGTTCCCGGAATCCATCGAATCTGGACGGCCGACACCAAGCGCTGGCGGCGCCAACCCCGGACGGCATTGGATCTGGTCCGCCTGACCCGGGCGCTACGGCGGGAGCGCTTCGACTTGGCGCTGGATTTTCAGGGCCTGATCAAGTCGGCCTTCCTGGCCCGTCTCTCCGGCGCCGGGAGACGGATGGGATTCTGCCGGGAACGATGCCGCGAGCCGGCGGCGGCGGGCTTCTATACCGACACCGTCCGGACCAGCGAAAATGGCCACGTCATCGATCTGAACCTGGAGCTGGCCGGGTCCTTGGGGTGTGCCGGGGAGCCCACGGCCAGGGTGCCTTTTCGGATCCCCGCCGAGGCGAAGGGATACGTCGACCATCGGCTTCAGGCGGTTGGAGGCGGCCGGCCGGTCCTGTTGAATCCGGGCGCCGGGTGGCCCACCAAGCTCTGGCCCGCCCGCAAGTTCGCGCGCCTGGGATCCGAGATTCGGCGGCGGCTGAAGCTTCCGGTGCTCTTCACCTACGGTCCGGGAGAGGAGGATCTGGTCGGCGAGATCCGGGATCGTTCCCGGCCCGGGTCCGTGGACAGTTTTCCCACCACGATCCTGGAATTGGCGGCCCTCTGCCGGCGCTCCCGCCTGATGGTGGCGGGGGACACGGGTCCCCTTCATCTGGCCGTGGCGATGGGAACCCCGGCGGTGGCGGTGATGGGTCCCTCCATCGCCCGGCGCAACGGACCCTTTCACCCGGAGGATCGGATCGTCAAACGTTACCTCTACTGTTCGGACTGCAACAAGCGGAGCTGCGGAGAGTTCATCTGCATGAACATTTCCGTGGAACAGGTCTTCCGGGCCGTCCGGCGGCGGCTGTCGGCGGCGGTGAAAGGGCCGGCGCCCCTATGACCCTGGTTCAAAGAATCCGGGTTCCCGCCGGTCTCGCCTTCGGGCTCCTCCTCTTCCTGTTCGCCCAGCCGCGTCCGGACCTGTTCTGGTTCGGGATGCCGGTGGCGGCGCTGGGCGCCTGCATCCGCCTCTGGGCCTCGGGACACCTGGACAAGTGGCGGGGACTGGCCCGGACGGGGCCCTATCGCCTGACCCGGAATCCGCTCTATCTGGGGTCCTTTCTAGCCGGGCTCGGTTTCACCGCGGCGGCGGCGGAGCTCTGGTTGCTCATGGTCTATCTGGTTCTGTTTCCGGGCATCTATTGGCCGGTGATGCTCCGTGAAGAGCGGGAAATGCTCAGCCACTACGGGGACGACTACGCTGCCTATGCCGCCGGCGTGCCCAGATTCTGTCCGGTTCGGTTCCCGGGCCCGACCGCTGCCGGAAGCGAAACAACCACTCGTTTCCAATGGAAGCTCTTTCTCAGGAACCGGGAGTACCGTTTCCTCATTTCGGTGGTCCTGGCCGGAATCATTTTCGTCTGGAAAATGGGATGAGGCCGGGAATGTTCGCCCCCTGGCGGTGGGTACGCCGATCGCGGGCCGTTCTGCTGACACTCACGGCCGCCTTTTTTTGTGTCCCGCTTCCGGCCGGGTCCGAGACGGCGCGACCTCTACTGGACCGGGACACTCTCTACAGAGCTCCCTTCCAGGCCGGAGAGAAGCTGCGATACGAGGTCAACTGGAAGCCCCTGTTCGCCTCTCCGGCCTTCAAGGCGGGAGAGTTGGCCTTCACCGTGAAGCGTTCCCGGTATCGGAAGAGACCGGCCTGGACCATCATCATGGAGGCCGTCTCGGCCGGCCGGCTGGTGGAAGTCGCCAAAATTTCGGTGCGGAATCGTTTCGAATCCGTTGTCGACGCCCGGAACTTCCATTCCTATCGGATCTTCCGAAAGCACCGGGAGGGGAAACGCAAGCGCAATCTGCTCTCCGTCTTCGACTATCGCAGGGACACCGCGCACTTCCGCGATCTGGACGTGTCCCGGGATCCGCCGCGGGAGCTTCACAACCGCACGTCCGATGGGATACCGGGGCCGGTCACCGACCTGCTCTCCGCCATCTACGTGGTCAGGCTCCATCGGCTGGAGGACGCGAGCCGGTACCGTGCGCATCTGGCCGACCGGGGAAAATTCAAGGAAATGCTGGTCCGGGTCGAGGAGCGGGAGAAAATCAAGCTCCGGATCGGGGCTTTCGACACCGTTCGGCTCCGAGTGGAGGGAGGAATCCTCTCCAAAGGGAGGACGCTGCAGGTCTGGTACTCCCGGGACCCGCTTCGAGTACCCGTCAAGTTCGAGGCCGAGGTCAAGTTCGGCCGGATCTACGGCGAGCTCATCGGACTGGAGGCGGGCGCCGTGGGCCGGGGTCTGATTCGCTCCCGTTAGCCGTTTTGCTGGTCTCGCGGGATGCGTACGGGCGGGCACGTCGAGGCGGCCGCGTGAAACGAGTTCCACCTGATCTTCCGGTGGTAGAATGTCGTCGGCCTGAGAAGCAGGGTGGGCGATCGCCTTCCGGCTAGCATTGCTAACGCCGGGCGGAGGAAAGTCCGAACACCTCAGGGCAGCGTGCTTCCTAACGGGAAGGGGGGGTGACCCTACGGAAAGTGCCACAGAAAAGATACCGCCTTCGGTTCCGTCATCGGGACCGCGGGTAAGGGTGAAATGGCGGGGTAAGAGCCCACCGCTTCGATGGTGACATCGAAGGCACGGTAAACCCCACGCGGTGCAAGGCCAAATAGGCTCCGTACGAGCTGGCCCGGCTCATTCGCCGGCCCCCGGGCAGGGCGGAGTCGGAGCGGGTAGGCCGCCCGAGGGCCGGGGCGACCCGGCTCCCAGAGGAATGATCGCCGCCCCGGCTTTTCGGCCGGGGTACAGGATTCGGCTTACAGCCCTGCTTTTCAGGACCCGCATTCGTCCACTTCCGGCATGAGCAGCGATACGCATCCATCAGGGTCTGTCGGCTATGAGGGCGGCCTGACGGATGTCGAAGGCATACGAGTCGGCCATGCCGTCGATCCCCGGCGGCCCACGGGAGTCACCGTCGTCCTGCCGGAACGGGAAGTGATGGCCGGAGTGGACATTCGCGGCTCCGCTCCCGGCACTCGTGAAACCGCCCTGCTGGATCCGGTGCGCTCGGTGAAACGCATCCACGCCCTGGTGCTCTCCGGCGGCAGCGCCTTCGGTCTGGACGCGGCCTCCGGGGTGGTCCGTTACCTGGAGGAGCGTGGGGTGGGGTACGAGACGCTGGTGGCCCGGGTCCCCATCGTGCCGTCGGCCATTCTCTTCGACCTGGCGCTGGGAGACGCCTCGATCCGCCCGGGTCCCGAATTGGGCCGCCGGGCCTGCCGAAACGCCGGGACCGGGCCGGTCGCCGAGGGCAACGCCGGCGTGGGAGCCGGAGCCACCGTGGGCAAGATTCTGGGTCACGAACGCGCCATGAAAGGTGGCCTGGGTTCGGCGGCCGTCCGGGCCGGACCCCTGGTGGTGGCGGCCCTGGTAGCGGTCAATGCCGTGGGCGACGTCATCGATCCGGAGACTGGCAGGATCCTGGCGGGGGTCCGCGGCGCGGGCGGGCGAGGATTCGCCGACACCATGACGGTCCTGAGGGAACGGGGACTGCCGGCACGGTGCCGGGGCGAGGGTGAGAACACGACCTTGGGTGTGGTCGCCACCAACGCCGAGTTCGACAAGGCGGCCCTGACGAAGATCGCCCAGATGTCCCACGACGGGCTGGCCCGGACCATCCGACCCGTCCACATGCCGTCGGACGGGGATACCCTGTTCGCCCTTTCCGCCGAGTCGGTTCAAGGACAGGACCTGGGTTTGGTCGGGGCTCTTGCGGCCCATGTCACCGCCCGGGCCGTGGTCCGGGCCGTCCTCCAGGCTCAACCGCTTCCCGGTTACCCCTGCGCGTCGGACTTCCTGTAGGGATTCTCCCGTCCCAAATATCCCTGCGGGAATGCCCGGAGAAAGACCACAAAAGAGATGCTCCGCTCCGAGAGAGTCTCCGCCGGTCTATGAGGGGCACCCGAGATCCTCCACCGGGATGCGGATTACGTCTTGGTCCGGGATCCGGGATGAACTTCCAAAGCTGTGGTACTTACCAGTCCGTGGCAAAAGTCGCACGGCATTCGACCGTCCCTGCATCCCGGCGGACTGCGTTGCTATCGGCTCACATACTCCCGGTATGCTTCCCTCATCGCGCCTTGTCCGGCGGGCGCAGGAACGGTCTCGGTGCTCGCGGGACTTTCACCACGGACTGTTACCGGCGGGAAGATAAACTAGACTGACAGTGAGCTGGTGCGGAACACAAGGAGGAACCATGAAGCTGAAAGTCGTGATCCATGAAGCAGATGAGGGAGGGTACTGGGCGGAAGTGCCGTCCATCCCAGGGTGTGCGACTCAGGGAGACTCGTTTGAAGATCTGCTAGGTAATCTCTATGAAGCCGTCGAGGGGTGTCTATCTGTCGAGATCCAGGATATTCCTGTCTCCGAGACAGACAAAATCATCGAGATTGCCGTGTGAAGGCCGTCAGCGGCAAGCGATTTTGCCGGTTGCTCGAGTCGCGAGGTTGGCAGTTGAAACGAGTCAGAGGCAGCCACCACATCTACGTGAAGATGGGGATTTCCGCTCGTATCTCGGTCCCGGTACACGGCGGCACTCTGAAACGTGGTTTGCAGAGGCATCTGATGAAGATGGCTCAGGTCAAGGATTCTGAGCTATGAAACCAAGCGAAGCTCGAAGGTTTTCTGGAAAGCTTGCGCAAAGCCATCACCCGCCGCAACGTCGCATGAGGGCCATGGGACTAGATGACTTGGTCGATGGAGCGCGAGCTGGGGACAGTCTCGTTCTCGGCCTTTGCCGTCGGACGGCGATACCCTGTTCGCACTTTCCACCAAATCGGTACGAGGGCAGGACCTGGGTTTGGTCGGGGCTCTTGCGGCCCATGTCACCGCCCGGGCCGTGGTCCGGGCCGTCCTTCAGGCCCAACCGCTTCCCGGTTACCCCTGCGCGTCGGACTTCCTGTAGAGGTTCTCTGTTAAGATAGGCCCCTCTCAGGTGGGGACGTAGCTCAGCTCGGAAGAGCGCCTGAATCGCACTCAGGAGGTCGTGGGTTCGAATCCCATCGTCTCCACCAATTTCACTTCCGAAGGTGTCCTGCTTGACGATGCGTTTGAGGGCGGCCTGCAAGTCGCCAAGCGCATCGATCACTCGATCGTTTCCCTCGAAGATCGTCACCCACGCGGCTTCGATCTCTTGTACAGCGCCTCCGATCGACGCTTCAACCCCTCGCCGACATCGGTGAAACCGGCACGCATAAAACCGCCAAAACAAAGCAACACCAGCGGCGCAAGCACGCCGGTCAATCGGTCCGTGTTGTGGTAGAAGCAGCTCGTCTCGCTCGCGGGTTCCAGATGCTGCTCCCGCATTGCAGCCAGGAGCCAGCGCGCTCCGAATGCCTTTCCCCAAGCAATGAGCCGGGGTGCTTCGAACGCGGAGACGGTCTCGGTGATTCGCACCTCCGCCGGCCCCATCCTGACCAGCAGATGAGCATGCGAACCGACCCTGAAATCGGTCCGTGTCTGCGGCGTGAACGGATTCCACTCACCGTATCTCTCAACGTCTGTCAGAATCTCCCAGACCAAACCGACCGGTGCGTCGATCCGGATGCGTTCAGTCCGTACCTGCAGGTCGTTCATGCTCAGTACCGCCAGTTGTCACGAAACTTCTGAACAGGACCTGGGGACGCTTCGGGAGCTGGGTGTAGCAGGTGCTTGTGAGAAGTACGAAGAAGGTATTGAGCCATAAACCAAGTTGGGAGACTGCCGGGCCGGCGTTTGCGGGGAATCATGCGGTGGAGTTCTACTACACCCGCTCCCGAGGTCGGCACCGCTGCGCTCGTAACGCTTTACGGATAGCATAAAGGCGGTTACCCTGACACTCTTTGATCCGAAGCTTCAGTGACCGAAATACTCGGCGCTTATTCGAGGGCCGTCGAGTGGGGGCGTTCCAGGGATTCGCGGATCAGGCTGTGCGGCGTCTCACCGTATTGGACAACGCGGAGTCCCTCCGGGATCTGGCAGGGCTCCCCAGCAACCGTCTGGAGGCGCTGCGAGGCAAACGGGCGGGCCAGTACAGCATCCGAATCAAAGCGCAGTGACGGATCTGTTTTGGTTGGGGAGAGGATGGACCCTACGAAGTGGAGATCGTGGATTATCACTGAGGAGGTCAAGGCGATGAGCTTCAAGAATGGAATGCGACCGGTGCATCCGGGAGAGATATTGCGGGACGAATTGGAGGCACTTAGCCTATCGGCCAATGCGCTTTCGAAAGCGCTGGGTGTCCCCGTGAATCGAATCACAGCGATTCTGCATGGCCAGCGGGGTGTGACCGCCAACACCGCATTGCGCCTGGCGCGCTACTTCGGGACGACCCCTCAGCTCTGGTTGAATCTGCAGAAGACCTGGGAGCTGAGGCGGGAGGAGATCGCAGCCGGCCGGTTGATTGCCGAGCGCGTCCAGCCTCGACAGGCAGCGACGATAGAGGAGAGGAGACTCGAAGTCCGTTCCTGACGATCAAACGTTGATGCTGCCGGCCCTCAAGGCACTATCCTCCGGTGAAGAGACACGGATCTCTGTGGTACGCGAGAAAGTCGCTGCCTCTGAGGGACTGACGGCCGAGGATCTCCAAGAGTTGCTCCCGAGCGGTGTGCAAACGGTGTTTACGAACCGAATTACCTTGATCGACGGGCCAGAATTGGCGCGGCTAATGGTGGCTCATGGCGTTGGTGTACGAACCAGGATTCGCCATGAGATCAAACGGATCGACGAAGACTATTTCGACGGCAGATTCAGAAGACCGAGATGGGGACAGTCCCGTTCTCGCGTGGGAGAAGACGGCAGCCGTCTTGACGGCGGTTCGTTAAAAACGACTTCCTTTGTCAATAGAGCGCCCGCCCTTCTCCATGGGAGATTCCATTCTCGGCCTACGGCCGCGCTCCCCGATCAGTAGAGAAGATTTGCTCGAAAATCGGGCATCCTTCCCGCCGCTGCGAGCTCTCCCCATTCGTCCAACCGGCCGCGATGCAACTTCCAAAACTGTGAGCAGAGTTCGAAGTACTCAAGAACGATCTCTCGTTCGCCAATCTCAAGGAGCGCTCTGGCGAGCATCATATTCGGCCCGAATGAACGGAGTACGGGTGAGCCTCGTGTCATACCAGCCGCAATCAGACGGGATTTTGCTTCCTCGATTTTGCCCTCGCGCAAGGCAATTCGACCCATCATGAGGTTGCCTTGGTGGACTCGATCTCCGTAATTCCGACCAGCTTTCGTGTTCTGCATCATGAGTTCTGCAAACTGACGAGCCTTGTCAAGCTTATCTGCCGCGAATGCCGCTTTCGCGAGCTGCGCCAATAGTAAGTCTCGGTCTCGTCCCTACTTGATCAAAAGCTCCGGAACAGCTTGGGGGGGCCTGGGATGGGGGATGGGAGTCAAGGTCTGGTCCAATGATCGCATCTTCATCGCTCCTCAGTTCCGTATTGGACACGAGCCCAATATACGATTTTCCATTTACCTGGGCTTTGCTGGACGCCGATGAAGTTCCGCCATCAGGAGTAACCTATGCCATCTGCTCGTATGGCCCTTATTGTCATCACTTTAGACTCATTGCTTCTGCAACCGGTTTTCGGGGAAAAGCGCAAGCTCTACTTGCGGGGACAGGCGGGTTACATGCTCGGGCTGGATGACACGCCTCCCCATGCCTGGTTAGGCGGAACTTCACTGGAGATATTCTCCTATCCCTTTCTAATTCGGGAAGATAGACGAAATCAACCTGCCAAATTACTGGCAACAAATCGAGTCGGATCCACGCCGAGCAGGTCGAAAGCCTTCTGCTGCAGCGGCGTTGGCTTGGCGAACATCGGGAACGGGTGATCCGGAGCGTCCGGCAGGGTCACCTGGTTGAGGGTGAGGGTGGCGAGATCCGCCAGCAACGTCTGGAGGCTATGCACGGGGAGCCCCTGCGCCGTTCGCTTGCGCGCGGCCTTGGCCTTCGTGCGCGCAGAGACCTGTGCCTTTTCCACCGGGGACTTGCGCAACGCTCGTGTCCCCGCCCGATCCTCCTCCTGGAACAGCAGCGGCGCCAAGCACCGCCGCAGATGCCATTCCAGGTAATACGCCAGGACACACAGAAAGACATGCCCGCGCACATGGTCTTCGCTGTAGACGTAGACCGGACGTAGCGCGAGCTGCGTCGTCTTGAGCGAGCGAAACGCCTGTTCGACCTGGGCCAGAGACTTGTACGCCTCCACCGCCTCCCCGGCTGAGAGGGCGGAGGCCTCCAGACTGGTCCGAATGACGTAGATGCCGTCCAACTGCGCCTCCGCGTCGATCTTCTCCTGGCGTCTGGACCATCGGATGTCGTCGTTCGTGACCTCGATTTCGAAGTGTTTCTCCACCTTCTTGCGGGAGACGTCCCGCCCCACCCGGCGGTTGATCGCCTGCTGGCCCCGGAGCCGGGATCTCGGGGAGCGTACGGCGTCGGCAATGGTCTGCAGGATTTTCTCCGTATCCCGCAGCAGTTCCTGGCGCTTGCGGGCCCGCTCCTGCCGCAAGCGGGGATTGAGGCAGACCAGCAGGCGCTCGCCGGGAAAGTCCGGACTCAGGATCTCCGCGACCCGGTCGGGAACCAACTCGCCCGGCCGCAACGGAGCTGGCGCCTCCCCGTCTCCACCCGATTTTGACGGCCGCAGCAACTTGCGGATCCCATCCGTTCTCAAGGCCGAGACCCAGGCCAGTCCGGCCGGCGAGAGGTCTTGCTTGAGCCGCGCCGTGGTGAGCATGCCGCGGTCCCCGACCAGCGCGATGGATTCGATACCGAAGCGCCCCTGAATCTTTTTCACCTGCGTCGCCACCGTGGTGGGATCCGCCGTGTTGCCCGGGAACACGTCCACCGCCAGCGGACAACCGTCCCCGGCACAAAGCAGGCCGAAGACGATCTGCGGCTTGCCCTTCTTGCCGTCCCGGTTGTAGCCGAACGCGGCCAGGGGAGAGCTGTGCCCCTCGAGATAACTGGAGGAAACGTCGTAAAGCAAAAGGGTTCGGCCCTCCAGGTGCCGTCTGGCCAGGCTCTTCTCGATCCAGATCTGGCGTCCCAGCAACCAGTCGAGCATCGCCAGCATCTCGTTGCCGCGGACACAGCCGAGGTCAAGAAGGGGGCCGAGACTGCTGGTGGCGGTCGGGGGGGACAGTCCCCGGGCGGTGGCGAGCTTGGAGAGAGGTTGGAGCACGCGGGCGACGATGGCGGCCAGCGCGAGGTCGCGGTAACGGCTGCGTTTGCGGTGCAGGATGCGCTGGAAACTGAGACGGCGGGCGAGGCCGAGAAGGGCAGCGACATGGCCATGGGGCAGGGCGCGGCGAATGGCGAGGGACTCGCCCAGAGGACGAAAGACTTGACCGCCCTTGAGCAGAGCGCGGATGCCGTCGACGATCTCCGGGGGGAGTTTGGAGAGGTTGGCGAGGGTGGTGCGACGGATGCGCTTGCCCTCGCGTTTGGCTTCACGGAAGAGGATGGCGGGAGGGCTGGAACGGTTGGGGATGACGTCGACGTGATAGGACATGGTGGAGTGGCCTCTTACATGGAAACACTATAAAGGACATAAACAATTTACAAATTATGATATCAGGATCATATGACACGTCTTATACATGGAAACAAATATCCAGATGGAAACTCCCTCTATGGAGCCGTAAACTACTCTACTTCAACGATTTGATGGATCGAACTATGGCTTGAGGGGCAGTGAAGTTCCGGTTAGGGGGCGTCACCATCACCGGTCCCGCCGGCTCACACGTCCGCGGTGGCGTGGAAGTATTGCACGCCAACATGTTCGGGAAATATGGAGACAGTCTGAGCGCGTAGGCGGAGATACGGCTTTCGCATCCTGTCCTGGAACCCCGCAAAATCGGTGACACCTTGGGAATTGGCTGCCGGAACGCGGATTAGTGGAGGGTTTCCCCAGAGATCGACAATCGTTGCGAGCGCCACGCGTCTGCCCGGTCAATCCGGAATCCGGGTTCGGAATCCGTGAACGCCAGCCGACGTTTGAGCTCGGGCTGATAGAAAAGGGCCGATAGGGGTCCGCCCCAACGCTCCAGCTTTGTCCAGTCGCTCCGAAAGAAAGCCAGACGAATCTCTTCTATCTCCTGTTCCTCGGCGGACGTGAGCGGCCGGCAGGCCTGCGGCCATTGCCCTTGAGCCCAGCGGCGCAAGAGCTTGTGGTCCCGTGCCAGTCCGGCGTCGTCGCGCGCGACGGCCACGATCCGGGTCCGGATTCCCTTCTGTTGCAGTGCTCGCCAGAGTGGCGCGTGGTCCGATCCCCAGGACACCAGGTTCCGGCCGGTGTCGAAATCGGGATCCGCGTAGACGAAAGTGGCGGTTCCAGGGCTGATCGAAATGGGGAGACCCTGCGGAAAATTTCGGATCCGGACTGGCCCTTTCCCACTGCAATAGCAGCGGGGGAGGACTTGGCGGGGAATGTCCAAGTCATCGAAGACGGCGACTTTCTTCTGTTCGGAGGTGAGCCACTTCTGCTGCGGGTGCTCCAGGATGTAATCGAGCGCCAGCAGTCGCCGCATCAGGACGGGAGCGGAGGCGGTGCGGCGGTGTCGCACGTTCTCGATGCCGAGTGCGCGGTAGATGTCCTTGCCGGAAATCCGGCAGGGTCGGGCAGCGGACGGGAAACCGTCCAGCATGCCCAAGGTGTAGAGTAGGAACATGATCGCGAGAGTTCACCGAGCCGCTTCGGTTTCGGCCCCGGGCGGCTGGCGCGAGAAGAGGAGGTTCAATGACAAAAGGTGAAGTCAACCGGCGGGAATTCTTGAAGGGGTCCGGGGCGGTTGCCACGGTCGCCGTGGCATCCCCGGTTCTGACCTCGGTGCCGGCCACGGCGGCCGGGGCCAACGACCGGATCCGCTTCGCGGTGATCGGTTGCGGCGGCCAGGGCCGGCGCTCCCACATCGGCCGGTTCCCCAAGGGGGTCAATACCGAGATCGTCTACGTGTGCGACCCGGATGAGAACCGGCGCGCTCAGGCCGCCGAGGAGGCCGGCGGGGCCAAGCCGGTGGACGACCTGCGGAAAGTTCTCGACGACCCCGCAGTCGACGCCGTGACCATTGCGACCCCCGACCATTGGCATGTCCCGGCCGCGATCCTGGCGTTGGATGCCGGCAAGCACGTCTACCTGGAGAAGCCGTGCTCCCACAATCTCCGCGAAGGCCGCCTCCTGGTGGAGGCCGCACAGCGGTCCGGCCGTGTGCTCCAGCACGGGACCCAGGCCCGCAGCAGCCGGGGGTTCGTCGAGGCGGTCCGGATGCTCCACGGCGGGGTCATCGGAGACGTGCTCGTCGCCAAGGCCTGGAACGTCCAGAAACGGCGCAACATCGGCCGTGAGCGGGTCGGCCCTCCCCCGGACGGATTCGACTACGACCTCTGGGTGGGACCCGCCCCCATGGTCCCGTTCCGGAAGAACCGGCACCATTATTCCTGGCACTGGTGGTACCACTTCGGCACCGGCGATCTGGGAAACGACGGCGTGCACGAGTTCGACATGGCCCGTTGGGGCCTGGGACTGGACGTCCATCCCACCCAGGTGGCCGTCGCCGGCGGGAAGTTCTTCTTCGACGACGACCAGGAGTTTCCCGACACGGTTACCGCGACCTTCGACTACCCGGGCCAGGGAGGGGTCGGGGACCGCAGGCAGTTGGTGTTCGAGATGAGGATCTGGTCCGCCAATCATCCCTACGACGTGGACGGCGGCGTCGAGTTCCTGGGCACCGGAGGCAAGATGGTGTTCAGCCGCCGGGGGCGGTTCCAGCTCTGGGACGAGGAGAACAAGCGCCTCGAACAACGGCCGGGTGTCATGCCGAGAATGGACATGACGAGCAACTTCCTGACCTGGGTGAAAGCGATTCGAGGTCAGACCGGTCTCACGGCCGACGCCGGCACGGCCCACCTGTCCACTTCACTGTGTCACCTGGCCAACATCGCCGTGAGGGTGGGTCGATCCTTCCACTTCGATCCGGAGGCGGAGCGGATCTCCGGCGACGAAGAGGCGGACGCCCTGCTCGCCCGCAGCTACCGGAAGGGCCACTGGGCCATCCCCAGAGGCGCGTAAGCCGCATCAGGGTCGACTCAGAGCAATGGTCTCGACGAACGTGGTCTCCTCCCGGGAGAGCCGTAGCGATCGGACCGCAAGGTCCTCCACCATGTGGTCCCGGTCGCTGGTCCCCGTGAGGGGCTGCATCCCCATTTCCAGGGCGAACCGGAAGACGACCTGGGCCGGGCCGACCCCCAGACGGCCGGCGATCTCCCGTATCCGGGGGTGAAACAGGAACTGGCGGTTGGCCGTCAGGAGCGAGAAGCCCTGGTAGACGATCCCGTGGTCGCGGCAGATCTCCCGAACCCGGTAGTCCCATCCCAGGACGGCGAAGCACCGGTTCTGCACCACCATGGGCTTGACTTCCGCTCGCCGGCAGAGCTCGTCGAGTTGTTCCGCACTGACGTTGCTGATCCCGATCACCCGGGTTCCGCCCGACTGGTAGATCCCTTCGATGGCCGCCCAGACTTCCCAGTCGTCCGCCCCCAGTCCCATTCGGGAGTAGGGGCCGTGCAGGACGTACGAATCCAGGTAACCGGTGTGCAGATGCCGGAGGGAACTCCGGAAGGATTGCCCCACCTGGGTGGTGATGTCCGCGGACGCATCGTAGGGGGTCCGATGGTCCTGGCCGCCGGCGGATGTGAATTTGGTCTGCAGGAAAAGGGACTCCCGTTCGATTCCCTGGCGGCTCAGATCGAGCAGGGCGTCCCCGACCCGGGCCTCGTCGTAGTGGATGATCTGGTTGGCGGTGTCGATGGCGGTAAAGCCGCTGGCGACGGCCAGCTTGACCAGGCGGGTCGTCTCCTCCTTCTTCCAGGCGGTGCCGTACATGAACTCGGGCATGGAAACGCCGTTGTAAGTCCGGTGGCTCCCCATGTTCAGGCCTCGTCCCGCTGAGTGCGGTAGTACTCTAGGCTGACGTTCGCCTCCTGGCTGGTGAATCCCTCATACGGCGGCAGCAGGCGAATGGGAAACGTCGGGTCCGTGAGCCAGACCATCAGCTTGTCGTAGGCTCCGTCGATCATGGACCGGTTCAGGTGACCGAAGAGGCTCTCCCCGTGGCGCGTGAACTTCTCGGCGATTTCCAGAGCCCGGGCGATGTCTCCCTCCCGGCCGGCGGCGAAGTACTCGCGGGTCAGACCGGGAAACGCCCCGTGCATGCTGCAGAGCAGGGAGCACTCGCCAAACTGGCAAGCGTAGGCGAAGCAGGTCTCGAGCATGAAATGCTGCATCTCGGGCGCCTTGATCATCCAGTCCCGGACCAGGTTCATGTCGCTGGAGCTCTGTTTGCTGGCCACCAGATTGGGGACCTCATCCAGGATCATCCGGTAGTCGTCGCCGGTCAGGATGCGCTTGGTCCGCGCCAGGTTGTAGTGCAGGAACTCCGAGTCGGGAAACCGGCCGCAGACGGTTTTGAAGAACCCCATCATCTCGGCGTCGTCCAGCGCGCCCCAGGCCGGCAGCGAGATCTGAAACGATCGGATTCCCTGGCCGTGGGCGTACTCGAGCCGCTCCACGATCTGCTCCATGGACAGTGAGATGGCGCCCACCTGGGCCTCGATGCCGGAGCCGGACATCTCTTCGACGAACGCGTCCACCACCTCACGGAAGCGAGTGTCCGACATGGCGTAGCCCTCGCCCGCCGTTCCCATGATGTAGAGGCGCCCGGCACCCAGAGTCTGCAGTCGCCGGATCAACCCCCGGAAATGCTCCTGATCCAGAGCAAAATCGGGGTTCCAGGGAATGTCCACGGCGCCCAGCATTCCCGCTGTCGTCCGCTTATGCACTTCTGAAGTCCAGCTCATGAGGTTGATCTCCGCATTCCGCCCACGAGGATACGTTCGAGGGGAAAACAATCCAAGCGACGTCAGTCGGCCGCTGCGGCGAAACGGTAGGAGAAGAGACTGGTGGCGTTGTCGGCCTGGATCTGAAGCCGGACCTTCTTGCCCACAAAGGGGGAAAGATCCTGTTGGTCGGGGCCCCAGGTGACGGGAAAGTCGGTCTCGTCCCCCTTTTCCAGGCCGTTGCATTGTTCGAAGGCATAGCCGGGTGCCACCTCGCCGTCGTGAATCACCCGGATCCGGATGGCGCCAAAGAACGAGTAGGCGTTCAGGATCAGCTTGGGCCCGGTCACCGTCACCGCCTCGGTCATGACGTCACCGCCACGGATCCCGCTACGCAGCGCCACGAATCCGTCTTTGCGCAGGGTCAGGACACCGATGGAGCTCTTCCACATTCCGGAAGTGCCGTGGGCCTGGGGACGCCCCGAATACCAGAGATAGAGCTGGTTTCCCTTCAGGACCGGGGGGTTTCCGGAGGGCGTGGCCCAAGCCCCGTCCCAGCTTCCCGGAGCCCCCACCGGCAGGAACTCCTGACGGCGTCCGACCCGGCGCCAGTGGGCCAGATCGCGGGCGGTCGCCAGTTGAGTCGGCCCCAGCTCGGTGGCGGAGTGGAGCATGCCGATGAACCCGATGTACTGGTTCCCGTAGGCGAAGGCGGTCATGACGTACATCTGGTCCCGGGGATGGTCCAGATCGTCCGGCTTGAGGATCGTCTTCAGCGGGGTCCAGTGGACGAAGTCCTTGCTGGTGGAGAGGGCGATGACGCGGCGGTATCCTTTCCAGCCCACCACGAAGTGATCCATGATGGTCCCGAACCTACGGGTTGTGGCCAGGTAGCGGCGGCCCAGGGGATCGTAGACCATCGCGCCGGCGTCGCCGCCCCGGGGGACCAGGATCTCCTTTCCCGGGGTCCAACGGATCCCGTCGGGAGAAAATGCGGCGTACATTCCGTGCCGGTCCTTTATGGCCTGCACCAACACCTTCCGCGCCCGGTTCTTCTGTTCCCGATTCATTCCGGGGCGCTCGATATCCGACTCGGCGCCGGTGGGCCGTTGCTGATACATGCCCATCTTGTAACGCCGCGCCGGGTCCGGCTCGTCGGGATCCTTGACCACGCCCCAGGGATCGATGCCCCACGAGGCCGGCACTTCGGCGGTGGGGTAAACGACGTTGTTGGCGGTCGAGCCGTCCACCGGCACCAAGCCCAGGTTGGGTTTCTCCCAGACGATCCCGTCTTCGGATGTGGCGTAGCAGATGAGGTATCCACGCCCCAGGCGGCGGTACATGGGGGTGTTGGCGGAGAAGTACCACATCTTGAAGAGGCCCTCCTCCGGGTCGTAGAGGACCGACCCCCAGAGCTGCACCGCGTGCCCTTCCCAGGGGCGGTCGGGCACCAACACCGGATCGCGCCGAATCCGGGTCGGATTCTGGACCACGCGACTGAATCCGGGCCGATCCTGCACCTCTTCGTCGTCCAGGAAGAGATGCAGCCCCGGATCGTGGAGTTTCCGTCCTCCCTTGATCCCTTCGGCGTGGGACGACGCCCCGGCCTGGTCCGGGGCTGCCAAGCCGATCAGGAGAACGATTGCGGTGACGGTGGCGATGGAACTGAGAATTGGTTTCCGCATGATTTCCTCGAAAGGTCCGGGTTCCGTCCCTCCCGGGGACTGAGACCGACGGGAGGGACGGAAAAGGGTAACATGAGGGCGGGTCGGGGCACCCGTTGTGGGTGCCCTCTTTGACACGCGTTCGACGTGCCGGAAGTGTGGAGGCGCCATGAGGAGTCGGTCGGCTCGGAAGCGATGGAAGATTCTTGGTGTGGTCTTGCTGATCCTGTTCGGCGGGGCCCCATCCTGCACCCGGGAAGAGGTGGGAACCATGGAACAACCGGAGAGCGGAGGAGATCTGCTCGTCTTTTTCGGCACCTACACCAGGACCGACAGCGAAGGGATCTACACCTACCGGATGGACCCCGAATCGGGGGCTCTGGAACGGCTGTCCGTGGTCTCGGGTATCGAAAATCCCTCTTTCCTGGCCCTGCATCCTACTGGCCGCTATCTCTACGCCGTCAGCGAGATCGCCGAGTTCGAGGGCCGGAAGACGGGGACCGTCTCCGCTTATTCCATCGACTCGGCCGACGGCCGCCTCTCTTTCTTGAACCTCCAGCCTTCGGCCGGCGCTATTCCTTGCCACCTGGTGCTGGACCGGGCCGGCCGCAACTTGCTGCTGGCCACCTACACGAGCGGAACCGTCGCCTCCTTCCCCATCGATTCTGAAGGCCGCCTGGGTCCCGCTACTTCGGTCATCCAACATGAAGGTTCCAGCGTGGATCCGGTGCGGCAGACGGGTCCCCGCGCCCACAGCATCAACCTGGATCCGGGGAACCGGTTCGCCGTGGCGGCCGACCTGGGCACGGACGAGGTCATGGTCTACCGTTTCGACACCGCCACGGGTGTTCTGGAGCCCAACCAGCCACCGTCGGTATCGGTCGCCCCCGGGGCGGGTCCGCGCCATTTCGCTTTCCACCCCAGCGGGCGGTTCGGCTACGTGATCAACGAGATGGGCTCCACCGTGACGGCCTTCCGTTACGATGGCGATAAGGGGACGCTGGATCCGCTTCAGACCATCTCCACGATTCCCGAAGATTTCCAAGGCGTCACCCACACCGCCGAGGTTCGGGTCCATCCTTCGGGCCGCTTCCTCTACGGTTCCAACCGGGGCCACGACAGCATCGCGGTCTTCTCCGTCGACCAGGAGACGGGCCAGTTGACGGCCCGGGGTCATGAGTCGACCCGGGGAAAGACGCCACGGAATTTTCAGATCGATCCCACCGGGACCTGGTTGCTGGGCGGCCAATCAGGATTCGGACAGCGTGGTGGTCTTCCGGATCGACCCGGAGACCGGGGCGCTCGAAGCCAGCGGTCAGACGGCGGACGTTCCCATGCCGGTCTGCATCCGCATGCTGGCGCGCTGAATGGCTCGTGCGGACCAGGCGGATTCCTAAGCAGTTGGTGGACCGGCCGGCCCGGGAAGCGGGCGATCCGGGCTACGACTGTCTGGCTCCGGACGGGTCCCGGATCCGGCTGCTTCCGGCGTTGAGAGGTGGAAGCATGGTCCACTGCAGCCTCGCCCCAAGCCAGGTTTCGAGCCCGGTGCGGCACCGGACCGTGGAGGAGATCTGGTACTTCCTGCGGGGAACCGGAGAACTGTGGCGCAAGCCTGCCGAAGTCGCCTCGGGAACCGTGGTGCCGGTGGGTCCGGGGACGGCGGTGGACATCCCCCTGGGCACCCATTTTCAATTCCGCAACACGGGCACCGGCCCGTTGGAGATCGTCATCGTCACCATGCCTCCCTGGCCGGACGGCGATGAGGCAGTTCCGGTTCCCGGGTATTGGGAGATCTGACGCTGTGCCGGGGGCGCCGTCCGTGGGGTGAAACCCACGGTCAACTCCAGGTGTCGCGGAGGAGCCGGACCCAGTTGCCCCCCATGATGGAGGTCACGTCCTCCAGGGTGTAGCCGCGCCTTTCCAGAATGGTGGGAATCTTGCGCAGATCGGCGATGGTGTGCAGATCGTGGGGACACTGCTCCCTCCCGTATCCTCCATCCAGATCCGATCCGATGGCGGCGTGGCGGGCGTCGCCGGTCAATTGGCAAATGTGATCCATGTGGTCGGTCACAGTCTCGAGACTGATGAAGCTGTTGTCCTGGTCCTCGCCGCTCCAGCGCGGTGAGAGCATCCAGCCGTCGAGGGCCACTCCGACGACGCCCCCGCGGCTCACCAGAGTCCGGATCTGCTGGTCGTTCAGTTGACGGTCTCCCTTGCAGAGGGCCTGGCAGCAGTTGTGCGTGGCCACGACCTGACCGCCGAACTGGCCCAGGGCTTCCCAGAAGGCCTGCTCCGCCAAGTGGCTCACGTCCAGGATCATCCCCGCCTCTTCCAGGGAACGCAGCAGCGCAGGGGCTCGCGGAGTCAGTCCGCCTGGGGCGCCCGTCCCGTGGGAATAGGTGCTCACGCCGTAGTGGCACAAGCTGACCACGCGCAGGCCCTGGTCCCACCACTCGGGCACCTGCCCGGGGCTGACGATAGGGTCGGATCCTTCCATGCTCAGCACGTATCCCAGCGGCGCGAAGGAGGGATTGCGGTCCCATTCCTCCAAATGGGATTCGAGTTCCGAGAGGTTGCGGATCTGGCGCAGGACTCCTTTGGACTCCATGATCCGATAGTAGGCCAACTCGCCCCAGGCCTTGGCGTAGGCGATGTCCTGATTGCGCACCCCTGCGAACCGCCGGCCCAGGGAGGCGACCCGGCAGTGGACGGTGGCGAAGAACAGGCCGATCCGTCCCTGGCGCAGCTCCTGAAAGCTCACGACCCCCGCGCCCCTGCCCTTCTGCCCCATGCCGGCCTCCGATTCCCGAATGGCATGGATGGGTTGGGTCAGGTCCCGGTTCCATTCCACGGCGTTGAAGGCAAGGTCCAGGTGAGAATCGACGGTCAGCATGGTTGGTGATCTCTTCTCCAGTGTGGTTCGACTTGTTTCAAATTCTCCGTCCCGTCATTGGGGAGGAGGGGTCAAGGTCTCGCGAAACTCGAACTCGTCCTGGCAGCACCAGCAGGGTCCGAAGGCGTAGGCGGTGATGTGGCAGACCTCGCACCGGTAATAGACGAAATGGAGACGTCCGTCGACGATGGATTTGACCCGAATGATCTCCAGCCGATCCGATGGATCCAGGCGGCCGGTGATCCGGAGTTCCCGCGTCCGGACCCGAGGATCGTCGAACATGGACACCTTGGGATCGTCAAGGCGGAACCGGTACAGACGTCCGGTCTCATCCAGCAGCGCGCGAACCGGGGCTTCGGAGGGACACTCGATGGGTTCCTGCGACTCGGTGCCGGCTTCGACGCAGACCAGCCGTCCCCGGACCTGTACCGCTTCGGATTGAGCCTCCAGGGAAGGAAGAAAGCAAAGAAGGCCCAGGGCAATCGTGGTCAATTCCGACATCGTCTCGATTCCGAAGAAGCCTGCCGCCAGCCTCCGGTAGTCTAGCAGCCCCCACGGAAAATCGCCGCCGCTCCGACCGGAGCCGTGTCCAAGAGCAGGATGCGACCGGCGAACGGGTCCCCCTTCTGTGTCATCATAGGAGCGCCTGCGAGTCCCGGCCGTTCCCTTGCCGCGTGCTTCGGAGGGGGCACACAGCGGCGGATCGACGAACCGTTCATTCCAGGACCGGAAAGCACGTCAATTTAAGGAGGAAGCATGAGTCTGAATCGAAAGATCGAAGAGGCCCTCAACCAGCAGATCCAGAGTGAGTTCTACTCTTCATATGTTTACCTCTCCATGTCGGGATACAGCGATTCGCAGAACCTGCCCGGGTTTGCCGCCTGGATGCGCGCCCAGAGCGAAGAGGAGCGGGGCCATGCCATGCGCCTTTTCGACTATGTCCAAAACCGCGGAGGCCGGGTCCGGCTCGCCGGCATCGCTCAGCCCAAGTTGGACTTCGAGTCTCCCCGGGTCATGTTCGAGGAAGCGCTGACGCACGAGCAGTCGGTGACCGGGACCATACATGAGCTTTACCGGTTGGCTCAGGAGGAAAAGGACTACCCCACCGAGGTCGAACTCCAGTGGTTCGTTCAGGAGCAGGTGGAAGAGGAAAAGACCATTCAGGACATCCTGGCTCAACTCGGGATGATCGGAGACCATCCGGCGGCCCTGGTCATGTTGGACCATCGCCTGGGCGGTCGAACGGACGAGGCCTGAGCCTCCCGGTTCCCCTCGCCGTTCGAGATTTTACTCATGTCTGAATCGATCGCCTCCACCGGGCCCCTGCCCGCGTGGGCTCGCGAATTGTTCTCTCCCTACACGCTGCTGTTCTCCGATCAGTTCACCCGGGATGCCGTTCTGTCCCGGATGAGTCCCCAGGTGGTCGGAATCCTGGCTCGAGGACCGGTCCTCATCGATGCCGAGATGATGAGAGCGGCTCCGAATTTGAGGGTCATCGGGCGCGCCGGGGTCGGCTACGACACGGTGGACGTAGCGGAGGCGTGCAGGCGGGGCGTTCCGGTGGTCTATACGCCCGGGGCCATGGCCCGGGCCGTGGCGGAGCACACGCTCTCATTGCTGCTGGCCGCCGCCAAGAATCTTCCCCACTGGCGCCGCGTGCTCTTGGAAGGGGAGTGGAGAGACCGGTATCGGAGGCGGAACCTGGACCTGCAAGGGGCCACGGTGGGAATCGTGGGATACGGTCGAATCGGCAGGCAGGTCCGGAAACTTCTGGTGCCTTTCGATTGCAGGGTGCTGGTGAATGGTCCCAACCTCGCGCCAGGTGAAATGAAGGACCACGGCGTCGAAGCGGTTCCGTTGCTTGAGCTGCTGGGCAGATCCGACATCGTGACCCTGCACCCGCCGCTCAACCGGGAGACGCGCGGACTCATCAACTCGGAGAACATCGGGAGCTTCAAGCAGGGATCGATCCTGGTCAACTTGGGACGAGGAGCATTGATCGAAAGCCACGACCTGCTCTACCGCGCCTTGGAGACGGGCCGCCTGCAGGCCGTGGCCCTCGACGTCTTCCTGGACGAGCCGCCCGATCGGTCTCATCCCCTTTTCCACCATCCCGGCGCGGTCTTGACTCCCCATGTGGGGAGCGCGACGTGGGGAGCCCAGCGGGGAGTGCTGGAGACGGTGGCGGGGGACATGATGGCGGTGCTCGAAGGGAGGCGCCCCACCGAGGACAACCTGGTCAACCCGTAGGGGCCCCCTCGTGGGTGCCCTCTTCGGTCCAATGCGGAGCGAAACCCGGCTCGAAAGGACCGCTTCTCCCTTGTCTGGCCTGCGCAATCGACTGCTATAATCGCCGCCATGAGGCTGGTTCTTTTCGACATTGACGGCACCCTCCTTTTGTCCGGAGGGGCCGGCACCCGGTCCTTGCATCGTGCCTTCCAAGTTCGCTACGGGATCGAGCCCGATTCGACTTCGATTCGGTTCGACGGAAAGACCGATCCACTCATCATTCAGGAACTCATCTCCGAATATGATTTGGACGATGAACCCGGACAGGAGCTCTACGACATCTATCTGTCCATCTTGCCGGACGAGATCCGCCGGAGCCCCGACTTCCAAGTCCTGGCCGGGGCACGAGAGCTGGTGATCCGGCTTTCGGCGGATCCGGATTTCCTGATCGGACTGGCCACCGGGAACGTCGAGACCGGGGCGCGATTGAAGCTGGAACGGGCCGGGCTCAGTTCCTACTTCCCCTTCGGCGGATACGGCTCCGACTCCGGCGATCGAACCGAGCTGATCCGAACAGCCATCCGCCGCGGCAGCGAATTGACGGCTCCGCTGGTTCCCGACGAAGTGTTCGTCATCGGTGATACGCCCAGGGACATCCGGCACGGCCGGGCCGCGGGCGGAATCACCATTGCGGTCGCCACCGGCAATTATGGGCTCGATGAGCTGAGGTCCCACGATCCCGATCTGGCGGTGGCTGGTCTCCAACCCATGGGTCCGATTCTGGAGTTCATGGCGAGCGGTTCACGGACGGGGCGGAAAGCCGTCGCCGAGGAAGCAGGGCCGGGTCCATGACCCCGTCCGCCCTCGACCGGGCTGATTCCTGTGGATTCCGGCGGAGAATGGGGAGAATGAAGAAAACCGCCGGTCTGGTTCTGGCGGCTCTGCTCTGCGGTCTTTCGACACTTGGCGCCGCTCCGTCAGGCCCTAAATTCGGTCCGGCCGTCCATCCCACCTTGTCCCAACTCGAGAACCGGCTGCTGGAATGGGAGAAGGCCTATCCCAGGATCATGAAGCTCCGGAGGCTGGGGACCACGGCCCAGAGCCGGCCGCTGCTGGCGGCCGTCCTGACCGATCCCGACGCCCCTGCCGATCGGAAGGAGCATGTCCTGATCACGGCGCTCCATTGCGGTGGAGAGCGTTCGGCCGCCACCGGGATCTTCTATCTCATGGACTGGCTGCTCCAGGGGAGCCCGGGAGCTCGAGAGATCCTCCGGGGGCAGGTGATCGCCTTCATGCCCGTGGTCAACCCGGACGGCTATGTGGCCGGAAGCCTGCGCAACAGCCACCATCGGGATACCTACAAGGAGTGGAACCGGGAGGGCCCCCTGGTCCCGGAACAGATGCCGGAAGCCTTGGCGGCAAAGAGTCTCATGGACGAGCTCCAAGCGGAGCTCCATGCCGACTACCACGGGACCGGCATGCAGTTTCGCGGTTACATCATGGCCGAGAACTCGGGTGCGGCCTACTCCAACATCTCCCTGAAGTCGTACAAGCACGAGATCATCCGGCAGATGGACCAGGCCGCGCTGGCCGAGGGCTATCCTTCCGACGAGTTGGAGCAGGACGCGGAACGGATCTACTGGGGCCCGGAGCTCGAGCAGCTGGGGCCCAAGTTGTGGAGCGGAAGGCCCCTCTACTATGCGGCCACCTATGGCTACGAGCATTACCACACTCTGGCCTTCGCCAACGAGAATGCTTGGGAACGGAGCAGCTTCCTGCGTCATCGCCGCCTGCTGGAGATCGGCCAGGAGATCTGGCCCGGGGAGTACTATCCGGGCTACCCCACGCGGGTCATCCTCAAGAACGAGCTCCACTTCGTCACCGCCTATGGGGAGACGGCCGCCGCGCGCCGCCGGTCCCGGGTGGAACTCTGGAACAAGCAGGGACAGATCGTCACCGCACTCAACAATCCTCAGACCGAGGGGATGGTTCTCTTCGTCTGTTCCACCACCGGCAAGGCGGCCCGCCGCTGGCTGTCGGACCAGAGTCTCCCCCGGTTCGCCCAGCGAATCGGAGAGCACAGGAGCGTCGACGCCGGTCCCATCCAGCGGATGCTGAAGGACCATCCCGATGCGGACGGCCAATTCAAGGCGCATCTGCTTTTGCTATCGGGCCGCGCCGACCGTTCCGAGCTCCCGCCGGAGGCGGAGAGCGGTCCCATCGAAAACGGGCTCTCGCTACGCCTTCGGATCCCCTACCCCAAGGCTCGCATCTCCGAACTTCGAGTCAACGGACACCCGGCGGCGGTCTCATCCCGCGACGGTTACGTCAGCTGGGTCGCCCGGGGTTTCACCTACGTCCAGTTCAACATTCCACCGGAACGATCCCGGAAAGAGGATCTCTTCGTGGTGACCTGCCTCTACGATCCGGGAGAAGAACGGGTCTTCGGTCTCGGTTGGCAAGAGCAGACGCCATGATGCGGATCGATCGCCGGGAGCTGTTGCGCCGGGCCGGAGGGGCCGGTTTGGGTCTCCCGCTGCTGGCCGCTTCCGGTACCGGGGCGGAGGCTGCCGTACCCCTGCCCATCCTTGACATTCACCAGCACCCGGACTTCGACCGGCGGCCGGCCGAGACGCTGATGCGGCACCAGAGGTTCCACCGGGTCAAGACCACGGTCCTGCTCCCGGGAGACGGCTGGATGAATGGGAGGATCAGCGGAAACGAAGCGGCCTGGAGTCACGTCCGCAAGTATCCGGAAGAGGTGGTCACGTTCTGCAACGTGGATCCGGAGCGGGAAGACGCGGTCCAAGCCCTGCGCGAGCAGTTGGAGAAAGGAGCTCTGGGCATCGGCGAGCAGAAGTTCGAAGTGGACGCCGACTCCGCTCCCATGCGCAGGGTCTACGAAGTAGCCCGGGAATACGGAGTCCCCGTCCTGCTTCATTTCGGCTCCCGGCACAACCACGGCCTGGACCGGTTTCACAAAATTCTGGAGCGGTATCCGCAGGTGAATTTTCTGGGCCATGCGGGAACCTGGTGGGCCAACATCAGCCGGGACGGCAGGGGAGAGGGCCGGGTCGTCAAGGGAGGCCTCAGCGACAAGCTCCTGGCCGACTACCCCAACATGTTCGGGGACCTCTCGGCCGGGTCGGGACTCAATTCACTGAGCCGGGACCCCGACTTCGCCGCCGATTTCGTCGCTCGGCACTCCCGCAAGCTGCTCTGGGGGAGCGACTGCTACTGCCACGACGGCAAGGGAGCGACCTACCCGCGCGGTTACTGTATCGCCCAGGGCTCGCTGGACCGGCTGAGCGAGTATCTCCCGGACCCCCTGATGTTGAGGAGAATCACGTACGACAACGGTGCCAGGATGCTTCGGCTGCGAAGTTGAGGCTACGCCGTCCGTGACAGGATCCTCACGGTGTCGGTGGCTGCCGTCACCGGATCCAATGCCGTGTCCGCGATTCCGGAAACCACCTTGGTGATGTTGTGATCGGTGACACCGGCCTGAGCCCAGGTGCGGATCGGTGAACGGGTCATGTATACGGAGAAGGCGTGGTGTCCCGATCCGGGCCTCTCGCCGATGATGTGCAGGATCGTGCGTCTGCGATCCGGCCCCTGTAGATTCCCGAAGAGCATCTCGCCGATACGGTATCCCGCGCGAACCCGCCCGTTTCGCACCACGATGTGCTCGGGCGCCACCTCATGGCCAGCGGCGTTCAGGCGGGCGCGAAGAGCCGTGAGGTAGGGATGCAGGTGGCCGTCATCGGTGAGCGAGTAGACGTTCAAGCCGTCGGAGATGACCAGTTGCACGTCGTAACGGTCCCCGCGGTCTTTGGCGAGCTGTCGGACGATGGACCTCGACGGGGCGTCCAATTCCTCTCCGGTGGGGGGATGCAGGATGTAGTCGTCGCGGTCCCTGGACCGGCTTCCCACCATGATCGCCGAGGGTAGTCTGGCCTCGAAGTCTTTCGGCAGTTCGGCCCGGATGCATTTCTTGGAATCCTGGTAGAGATAGCGGATTTTCTGCCGGAGCCGAGGCTCCGGATCCCACGGGTTCTTCCCGTGTCCCTCCGCGATGAACACGCCGCGTTCCCGGATCTCCGCGATCCGGCGCCTGCCCTCGGCCCGGATCTCCCGGTCCGGGCGCTGGTCGCCCTGGGCCCGCAGGTACTGCAGATAGACCCACGTCGGCCGGCCGAAATGCTCCGTGGGCCTGCCCTTCGAGTCGATCACCTTCAGGGACTGAAAGAAACGCCACATCACGTCGTTGACTTTGAACCCGAATTTCTCACGGACCCGGACGTGATCCAGGAACCCCGTGGTCAGGTAGCTCAGCATGGGGTCGTTCTTGGTCGGCAGCGCCATCAGATAGGCCGGATTCGCCGGCATCACCTGCTCGATGCACCAGTTGAGGTCGTCCAGGTCGATGTCCATGTGCAGCGTCGAGCAGATGTCGAGGCCGATGGGCAGACCGTGAAGCTTGCCCATGACCGTGTCCTCCAGGCAGCAGCGAACGAGCTGCTCGCGCGTCCGGAAGATCTCCGGTCCGATGAATCCGGCCACGTCGTTCAGATGCACCCAAGGCGCCGGTCTGCGCCCGGCGCCGCGTTGCGCCTTGGCCACCTCCTGCACCAGGGCCCGGGCGAACCCGTATTTGCGCGCCTCGTGGATGACCATGTCGAAGCCCTTGCCGTGACCGTTGGTGGCATCGGCGCCTTGTCCCGTCTCAAAGTAGAAACCGTACTTTCCGGTCCGCCGCTCGGCGTGGGACACCATCTCTTCGACCGAAAGATCGAAGGTCGTATTGGCGTCCGCGACGCCGCCGAGGCTCTGGAACCAGATCGCCGTCGATCCGGGGTCCTGGCGTTCAACCGCGGCCTGTACATCGACATGGGAGAGCACGCAATGGGGCAAGGCGTCTTCCAGGCCGAAGACCTGCAGGATTTCGGCCAGGGCGTCTTGAATGGAGGCGACCGAAGCGACCTCGCTGGAGACCGGGTTGGTTCCCAGCACGACGTCGCCGACGGCGTAGGACCACCCGTCGAAGACCTGCCATCGGATGTCGTCG
>CATOST010000018.1 GCA_951812665.1 uncultured Acidobacteriota bacterium | reverse complement strand
CCCCTCCCATCCGGTCTATAATGATGCGGTGCGCCGCTTCTTCCTCTGTCATTACCATGAGGTCGGCCTCAAGAAAGGGAATCGCGCCTTCTTCGAGAGGCGGCTTTGCGAGAACATCCGCAAAGCTCTCGCACAGTATCCGTACAAGACGGTCCGGCGGATCTCGGGCCGGATTCTGGTCGAAGTGCCCGAGGACGCCCCTCACGAGCGAATCGGGCAACGCCTGCAGAAGGTATTCGGGCTGGCGTCCTGTGCTTCCGCGTGGCTCTCGGGGCAATCTCTGGAGGATCTGGAGCGGAATCTCTGGACGCTGGTCCGGGATCGGGAGTTCGACACCTTCAAGATCCAGGCCCGGCGCGCTCAGAAGAACTTTCCGTTGACGTCACCCGAACTGAACCGTCTTCTGGGATCCCATCTGGTGGAGCGTTCGGGAAAAGGAGTCAACCTTACGGCTCCCGATCTGACCTGCCACGTCGACATCGTGGAACGTTACGCCTTCCTCTACTTCACCAAGCTGCCAGGCGCCCGCGGTCTTCCCGTCACCACTTCGGGACGGGCCGTCGTGCTCCTTTCAGGAGGAATCGACTCCCCGGTGGCGGCGTACAAGATCATGAAGCGGGGATGTCCGGTGACCTTCGTCCATTTTCACAGCTACCCCTTCACCAACCTGGAATCCCAGGAAAAGGTTCGCCGGCTCGTGAGGTTGTTGAACCAGTACCAATTTGAATCCGTCCTATATCGAGTGCCGTTCGCCCACACCCAGCGGCAGATCGTCGCCCTGACACCCCCGGAGACCCGGGTGGTCTTCTATCGGCGATTCATGCTGAGGATTGCCGAAAGGCTGGCCCTCAAGGAGGGCGCGCTGGCCCTGGTGACCGGCGACAGCATCGGTCAGGTGGCCTCCCAGACGCTGCCGAACCTGTCAGTCATTTCCAGTACCGTTGGCATGCTTGTGCTCCGTCCCTTGGTGGGAGACGACAAGGAGGAGATCATTCAGACCGCCAGGCGTATCGGGACTTTTCCCGTCTCCATCTTGCCCGATGTGGACTGCTGTTCCCTTTTCGTGCCCAAACACCCCGAGACTCGCGCGCGAGCGGCGGTGATCGAGGAGATCGAGGCGGCTCTCGACGTGGAGGAGCTGGTGGCGGCCGCACTGGAAGGCGCCGAACGGGAGATCTTCGAATCGTATTCCTCCGAATTGCCGGCGGACGAGGCCATCCCCAGCCACGGGAACGGCCCGTCATGAGGCGATTCGCCGGGACTCTTCGCGGAACCGCCGGGATCGTGCTTTGCGCTGTTCTGTCGGCGACCGTTGCCGGCGAGGCCTTCGGGGGTCCGA
Organism: uncultured Acidobacteriota bacterium; assembly: GCA_951812665.1. Classification (GTDB taxonomy): domain Bacteria; phylum Acidobacteriota; class UBA6911; order RPQK01; family JAJDTT01; genus JAJDTT01. The sequence continues at coordinate 509,253 of CATOST010000018.1, read as the reverse complement.
ACGAGGCGGCGGCCCGGGTGGAGCAGCTCCTCCAGCGGCTGGAAACGCAATCCAAGTCTTCCGAGTCCGGTCCCGAGACCTACGTCCTCAGTGAAGAAGATCTCAACGCGTTTCTGGCCTTCCGCTTGCGGAAATATAATCCCAAGGGGGTCGAATCGGTGAGGGTGGTCTTCCGCCAGGATCGTCTGCTGGTTCAGGCCGACGTCGACCTCAGTAAGGTGGTCTCGAGCCGGAAGGCTCCCGAGGCCGGCCTTTTGACGGCACTCCTGGGCGGGCGCCACCAAGTGGAAGTGGACGGAATCCTGGAGGCTGAGGATGGGCGCGGACGATACCGACTTGTGGGATTGAGTCTGGATGGCGTCACCTTCCCCGCCATGCTGCTGGACTCCCTCATCGACCGTCTCATCGAGGCGACCCAACTCCCTGTGGATCCCCGGAAGCCCTTCACCATGCCGTACGGCATCAAAGATGTCACAATAAGTCCGGGCCGGGCCACAATCCGAACCTGACGCGGGGACCCGATCCTTCCATCTTTCAGATCTAATCGAAGGGGCGGCGAGTGCTGGAACGAATCGAGGCACGCCTTCTGGAGGGTGCTCTCCATATCAGCAAGGTTCTGGCGGCGGAAGGCTTCCGGGTCTATTTCGCCGGAGGCGCCGTCCGGGATCTGCTCCTGAACCACCGCGTCACCGAGATCGATATCGCAACGGCAGCTCCTCCCGACGTCGTGGAGAGACTCTTTCCTCGCACCATCGGAGTGGGACGCGATTTCGGAGTCGTGGTGGCCGTGGTCGGCGGCAACAATTACGAGATCGCCACCTTTCGGTCCGAGTCCGGCTACACGGACGGAAGACATCCGGGAAGGGTCCGGTTCACCGACGCGCGGCAGGACGCGTTGCGGAGGGACTTCACCGTCAATGCTCTCTTCCTGGACCCCGACACCGAGAACATCATCGACTTCACCGAGGGACGGCAGGACCTGGACCGGGAGCTGATCCGGACCGTCCGGGATCCCCGGCTGACGTTCGGAGAGGACAAGCTCCGGGTGCTCAGGGCGATCCGGTTCGCCTGCCAGCTCGGCTTCCGAATCGACGATCCCACCTACGACGGCGTGACTCTCTTTGCTCATGAGCTCTTCCAGCTCAGTTGGGAGAGAATCCGGGACGAGATCCTGAAAATTCTGGGCGGTCCGGCGCCGGCGCGGGGCCTGTCGCTGTTGTCGGACTCGGGCGTGCTGGAGGCCGTCCTGCCGGAGGTCTTTGCCCTGCACGGCGTGATGCAGCCGCCGGAATTCCATCCGGAAGGGGATGTTTTCCAGCACACGCGGCTCATGTTCTCCCTGGCTCGAAACCTGAGCCCGACCCTGGCCCTGGGAGTGTTGCTTCACGACGTGGGCAAGCCCGGCACCTTCGCTTTCGGGGATCGGATCCGGTTCGACGGACATGCCGAACTGGGGGCGCGGATGGCCGAAGATATCTGCCGCCGGTTCAAGCTCTCGGGCGCGCAGATTCAGCAGGTGGTCCGTCTGGTCAAGGATCATCTCCGCTTCATGCACGTGCGGCAGATGCGGGAGAGCACGCTCCGGCGCTTGCTTCGAACAGAAGGGTTCGACGAAGACCTGGAGTTGCATCGCCTGGACTGTCTGGCGAGTCACGGTGACTTATCCAACTATCGCTTCTGCGAAGAGAAATTGCGCGAGCTGGATCAGGAGGCCCTGTCCCCTCCGCCACTCATCAACGGGCACGATCTGATCGCGCTGGGCCTGAAGCCGGGGCCCATTTTTTCGAAGATCCTCCAGCAAGCCGAAGACCTCCAACTGGAGGGGATTCTGACCGCGCGGGAAGAGGCTCTGTCGTGGGTTCGGAAGACCTATGGCACGTAGCCGATGGTGCCGATGATTCGCTGGCCGGCAACTTTCTTATCGTCGAAGCGGGTGTTATAAATGGGTCACCATGACACCCAGAATCCTGTTCTCCGCCGCTCTCTTGATCGCGTCACTGGCCCAGTTCAGTTGCTCGGAGGCACCCCCACCGGAGCCTGAAGCTCCGGTCGACTTACCCCCACCCAAGCCCAAACCGGGGGACATGGTGCTGATCCCGGCGGGGGAGTTCATGATGGGAACCGACAACATCGCGAAGAATTCCCAGGGTCTGGAAGCGCCGGCCCACAAGGTGACCATGGACAAGCCCTACTATATCGACGTCTATGAGGTCACCAATGGCCAGTGGATCAGGTTCCTGACCGAGAGCGGCACCAAGGTCGAAAGCAACTGGCGACCCATGTACTCGATCGGGAAGGAGGACGTTCCCGTCACCAATCTGACTCTGGACGACGCCAAGGTCTACTGCGAGTGGGCCGGGAGGCGCCTCCCCACCGAGGCGGAGTGGGAGCGGGCCGCCCGAGGACCGGAGAACCTCTCCTTCCCGTGGGGCGATACCTACGACCCGAGCAAGTCCAATACCAATGACACGAGTTACCACCGCCCGGTCGACGTCGGAACATTCGAGACGGACAAGAGCGGCTACGGCGTCTACGACATGATGGGCAACGTTCAGGAGTGGACCAGCGACCGGCTCCGGGCGTACCCCAAGAGCAAGGCTCGCAATAATGACGCGTTCAAGTCGCGGTTCAGACTCTACGCTCTGAGAGGCTCCTCCTACGCCTTCAAGGGGGTCAGCATGACTCTGATGACCCGTAGCGGATACCCGGCCAAGGCTCAGTATGGGACCGGTTTCCGCTGCGCCAAGGATGCTGAGGAAGAGGCTTCCGCGGAGGGCGCTGGAGAACAATAACCAAGGCGACGGTCCCATGACCCAGGCGAGCGGGGAGCTTGACAAGCTCTCCCGCCTTCAACTAGGATCTCTCGTCTCTGTTGCGGGGTGGAGCAGTCTGGTAGCTCGTTGGGCTCATAACCCAAAGGTCGGGGGTTCGAATCCCCCCCCCGCTACCAAATTCCCTTCTCTCCCGTCCATTCATTTTTTCAACCCACAATCACGTCCTTTTCGGCTCTCCGACCGAATAGGAGATTCACGTTCTATGCTCATGGAATGAAAGGAGAATTGAAGATGGAATCCAATCGTCTCGTCCATCTGGCCGGTTTGACGATTCTATTCGTAACGGTCGAGACGTTGCCGGCATTCGCTCAAGAAACCGGCAAGCAGGAAGAACAATGCCTTGAGGTTCGTGTCCTGGACCCTTCATCCGCGGCGATTCAGGGCGCCACCGTCACCATCGGGGAACGGGAGGAGAGGACCGGAAACTCGGGTGTCGCCACCTTTTGCGGCCTCGGATCCGGACCCCACTGGGTCATCGTGACGGCCGAGAATTTTCAGGTCGACGAAGGCTCCGTGGACCAATCGGAGGGTATGGTCACCATCACCCTCCAAGCGCGCCTGGAGACGGAACTGGTGGTGGTGGGGAGCCGCGCCCAACCGCGGTCGGTGACCAAATCTCCGGTCCCCATCGACGCCATCCCATTGCAGGACGTCATCAGCCAGGGGGCCACCACTCTTGACTATCAGTTGCGGACACTGGTCCCTTCGTTCAACGTGGCCACGCATCCCATCAGTGACGCGGCCACGCTGGTGCGGCCGGCCAGCCTGCGCAACCTTGCCCACGACCATACGCTGGTGCTGGTGAACGGCAAGCGCCGCCACCGCTCATCGGTCATCGCCTGGTTCGCCGGAGTGACGGACGGAGCCCAGGGTCCGGACATCTCCACCATCCCCTCCATCGCGTTGCGCCAGGTGGAGGTGCTGCGGGACGGCGCTTCGGCTCAGTACGGCTCGGACGCCATTGCCGGCGTCATCAACTTCCTGCTCAAGGACGCCCGGCAGGGAGGCAGCATCGAGTTCAACACCGGCACCTACCATGCGGGCGACGGTGATTCGTACACCATCGCCGGCAATGTGGGTCTGCCGCTGGGCGAGACCGGGTTCGCCAACCTCAGCCTGGAGTACGGCAATTCCGACCCGACAAACCGCAGCGTGCAGCGCGCCGATGCGGCGGCCCTGATCGCGGCCGGCAACACCGCCGTGGCCGACCCGGCACAGATCTGGGGCAACCCGACCATCGAGGGCGACGTGAAGTTCTTCGGCAACTTCGGACACCTGTTCTCCAATGGCACACAGCTCTACGGCCACACCAACTACGCCGAGAAGAAGGTGACGGAAGGATTCTATTTCCGGAATCCCAACAACCGGGCCAACATCTACAGCCTCGACGGCGGCGAGACGTTGATGATCGCAGACCTGCTGGACGCGCGAGACGGCGTCGTCGACGGTTCGGCCAACTGCCCCACCGTGCGGATCACCGGCAACGTGCCGGACCAGGCCGCCCTGGCGCGGGTGTTCGAGGACCCGAACTGCTTCTCCTTCCGGGAGATCGCTCCGGGCGGGTTCACGCCCCAGTTCGGCGGCGTGGTCACCGACATGTCGGTGGTGGGCGGGGTCCGGGGGATCCTGGCCAACGGCCTGAACTGGGACGCCAGCGCCAGCTACGGCGCCCACGAGTCGGACTTTTTCTTCCAGAACACCGTCAACGCCTCTCTCGGACCCGAGACCCCGCGGGACTTCGATCCGGGCCTCTACCGTCAGGAGGACGTGAACCTCAACTTCGATGTCTCCTACGCCGCCACCGAAATGGTCAACATCGCGGCCGGCACCGAATGGCGCAACGAGAAGTTCGAGATCGGAGCCGGCGGCCGTCCGTCGTGGGAGGTAGGCCCGTACGCGGCGCAGGGCTTCGTTTCCGGGTCCAACGGCTTCCCCGGATTTCCCGACTATACGGCCGGAGCCTGGGATCGCAGCAACGTGGCGCTCTACGGCGACCTGGAACTGCGGGACCCGGGCGACCGGTGGACGGTGGGCGGCGCGCTCCGGTTCGAGCACTTCGACCTCTTCGGCTCCACCACCAACGGCAAGCTGTCGGCCCGTTTCGGGCTGAGCGACGCAGTCTCGGTGCGCGGTGGCGTCAGCACCGGGTTTCGCGCCCCGACTCCCGGCCAGCAGAACACGCTCAACGTGCAGACCACCATCGACCCGGAGACACTCCAACTCGTCGACAGCGCCAACGTCCCCTCCACCTTCCTGGCGGCGGAGTTGAAGGGGGGCAAGCCACTGGAGCCCGAGACCTCCGTCAACACCACGGCCGGGCTCGTGATCGACACCGGACCGTTCACGCTGACGGCCGACTATTTCCGCGTCGACCTCTCCAACCGCCTCGCCCTGTCCCAAACGTTCACCCTCACGGATGACGAACGCGCGCTGTTGATCTCGGAGGGGATCGCCTCCGCCGGTACGCTCGCCTTTTTCCGATTCTTCATCAACGATTTCTCAAGCCGGAACCAGGGGATCGACCTGGTCTCGACATACACCCCATCCGGGCTGGCCGGCAACACGGTGTTCAGTTTCGCCATGAACTACACCCACACGGAACTGACGGAAGAGTCGGATCTACTCACGCCGGGAGATGTCCTCGGCCTGGAGCGCGGCGTACCCCGGATCCGCTGGAATGCCGCCGTCAACCAGAGGGTGGCCGGGTCGGCCTGCTGGGACGGTTGAACTACTTTGGCTCATGGGTCGACCATTTCGACGCCCGGTTCGTCCGCGGCGCCGACTCACCCCTTCTGGAAGGCCGTTACATCGTCGACCTGGAAGCGAGCATCAGGTTGGGAGAAAAAGTGACGCTGGCGTTCGGCGGCCAGAACGTCCTGAACACCTTCTCCCAGCGGATGGACCTCTTCGCCGATATTTTCGGACTCCCCTACAGCCAGTTCACCCCCTGGGGCCTGAGCGGCGGCTACTACTACGCCCGCCTCAACTACACGTGGGGGAGCAGTTTCTAGGCTGGAGTCGAGGAATCGTCGATCCGGATCCTCCACCCGTTTGCCTGCTTGTGTGGTCTCCTTCGACCGTCCAGCGTTCGAAAGCAACTGTAGGGGCACCCCTTGTGGGTGCCCTCTGTGGCCGTACATGCGCCGCCTGCGTTCAAGAGTCCTTGAACCAACCACACCGCGGATCGGCGAGCGACGACCGATAGTCGTATCATGATTGCAATGCCATCATGATATCCTTCCGAACCGTTCCTTTCGGTGGTGTGGAACTTGACATCCCATCGCGGGAGCCCATGAGAGAGCCACCGCGCTTCGACTGAGAAGTCAGCGATGATCATATTGGAAACTAACGTCATTTCGGACCCGCCCAATGTTCCACGGGTCTGGACAGGAATTCGTCCACAGAAATGCCATCCCATCCGATCAACAAGCGTCGGGTCGGCTGAAATGCTTTGGCGAAGGCTGCCATTCCCGGCAGTGACTGGCGACTGCGGCCGCTCTTGACTTCAATCGCCGTCAGCGCCCGGCCCGCTCTCACAACGAAATCGACCTCTCGGTTGCGGTCTCGCCAGTAGAAGACCTGGCAGAAGCCGGCAGCAGCCGTGTTGGCCAGATGAGCCCCCACGGCAGATTCGACCAGCCTTCCCCAAAACTCGGTGTCCGCTCGGGCCTGCTCCAGCGGGAGGCCGCACCCCGAAGTCATCAGGGCCGTGTTGAGGATCTGCAACTTCGGGCTGGAGCTTCTTCGTCGCACCGCAGCGCCAGCGTACTTCTGCAAACCGGTCAGCATGCCCGCAGCCGCCAGCAGATCAAGGTAGTGGGACAGGGTCGTGGTGTTCCCTGCGTCTTGGAGCTGTCCCAACATCTTCGTGTAGGAAAGGATCTGGCCGGAATACGCACATCCCAATTCGAACAACCGGCGCAACAGGGCCGGTTTGTCCACCCGGGAGAGCAACAAGACATCTCGGGAGATCGTGGTTTCGATGAGGGAGTCACGAATGTAGCGTGACCACCGATTCGGCTGCGTGATCAGCGGAGCAGCGCCGGGGTAGGCTCCGTAGAACAGGAATTGCTCCAGGGACCATCCGAAGGCGGTCTGCATTTCGGGAAATCCCCAGTGCGGCAGGTGCAGGATCTCGAAACGCCCGGCGAGACTTTCGGTCAGGCCCTGGCCGATCAGGAGCGGCGCCGAACCGGTCAGCACCACCTTGAGCCGACGCCCGCTCCGCGTGTCTTCGTCCCACAGGCGTTTGACGGCTTCAGCCCAGTTGGGGACCTTTTGCACTTCATCCAAGACGAGAAGAGCACCCTCGGGCCCGGCACCACCGGCCATGAGCCGCGCAACGTCCCACTGTCCGGCGATCCAATCCGGTCCGCGCAAGGTCGGCTCGTCGGCGCTGGCGTAGTGATGGAGTAAACCGCACCGTTCGGCGATCTGTGTGACCAGGGTGGTCTTGCCAACCTGACGGGCCCCGGTGACGATTTGGAGGAAACGGCGCGGCTCGCGCAGACGAGATTGCAATTCTGCGGCGTGAGGACGAGTGTATCCCGGATTACTCAGCACAATGAGTGATTTTACTCTTTCAATTGAGTAAACGGAAACAGCGGTCAGAATCGGTCAATCGATGGGAAAGATTTCACGGCAGCCGACGGGTAGCGCAGATGCGAATCCTGATTTACATTCGAGGCGAGCTACCGGCGGGAACGGCTCACGCTGCCCAGCCCGCGGACAGAACCTCGGCCTGCTCCAGGACGGTCCGGGTCGCTTTTTCCTGCTTGTCGGGTGGGTAGCCATAACGGCGCAGAGTGCGCTTGACCAGGACACGCAGATGCGCCCGAACGTTCTCTCGGAGCGTCCAGTCGATGGTGACGTTGTCGCGGACGGTCCGGACCAGTTCCCGGGCGATGGTGCGCAGGGTCTCGTCGCCCAGGACCTGAACCGCGCTGTTGTTGGTCTCCAGAGCGTTGTAGAAGGCCAGCTCGTCTTCCGACAACCCGAGTTCCTCGCCGCGGGCGTCGCCTCGCGCAGTTCCCTGGCCAACTGAATCAACTCCTCGATCACCTGTGCCGCCTCGATGGCCCGGTTCTGGTACCGGCGCAGGGTCTGTTCCAGCATCTGGGCGAACGAACGCGCCTGAACACGTTCTGCCGGCGGCGGCAAAGTAGATGGGCACCGTGGCACCGTCCTCAACGGAACGTTGAATGTCGTAGATGCTGATGTAGTCGCCGAACACCGCACGGGTGTTGGCGTCCTGCAGCTCGATGGGGGTTCCAGTGAAGCCGACGAAGGCGGCGCGGGGCAGCGCATCGCGCATGTGGCGGGCGAAACCGTCGATGAAATCGTACTGGCTGCGATGAGCTTCGTCGGCAATCACCACGATGTTTCTGCGCCGGGATAGGGTGGGATGGGTATCCCCCTTATTCTCCGGGAAGAACTTCTGGATGGTGGTGAAAAACGACTCCTCCGAACTCCACCGACAGTCTCCGACGCAGGTCGGCTCGGTTCTCGCCCTGAACCGGCGGCTGGCGCAAGAGGTCCTGGCAACGGGAGAAGGTGCCGAAGAGCTGGTCGTCCAGGTCGTTGCGGTCGGTCAAGACGATGATCGTGGGGTTCTCCATGGCCGGCTCGCGGATGATGGTCCCGGCATAGAAGGCCATGGTCAGGCTCTTGCCCGAGCCCTGGGTGTTCCAGACCACGCCGATGCGCCGGTCGCCAAGTTTGCCGCGGGGGTTTCGGTGACGGCCACCTGCACCGCGTGGAACTGATGATAGCCGGCCATACTCTTGACCAGTGCCCCGCTTCCGTCTTCCTCGAACACGATGAAGTCACGCACCAGCGAGAGGAACCGGTGGTGCGTACAGATGCCCTCCAGCATCACCTGAAGTTCGGTCATGTGCGGGTCGGCCAAGGATTCGCCAGAGATTGTCCGCCACGGCTTGAACCATTCCCGCCCGGCCGTGAGGGAGCCGATTCGAGCCTCGATGCCGTCGGAGACCATGAGGATCTCGTTCATGGAGAACAAGGTGGAGAGTTCGGACTTGTAGGTCTGGAGTTGCTGCCAAGCGGACCAGATCGTCGCGTCTTCGTCCGTCGGGTTCTTGAGCTCGATCACGCCCATCGGCAGACCGTTGACAAACTGCAAGATGTCGGGACGGCGGGTGTTCTTATTCTCCGTAACGGTAAACTGATTGACAGCCAGCCAGTCATTGTTGGCAGGGTGCTCGAAATCGATGACCCGGGCCTGGGCTCCGCTTACCGTGCCGTCCACAGAGCGGTATTCCACCGTCACGCCCTCCACCAACATCCGGTGGAAGGCGCGGTTGCGAGTCTCCCGCGTCGCCCCTCCCGGGCGGGTCAGCTTGCGGGAAGCATCTGCCAGTACCTCAGGAGGAAGGTCGGGATTGAGGTGGGTAAGCGCAGTATGCAACCGTGGCCGCAACCACGACCCCGGCATAATCGTCGCGCTCTGAACCCACCGTATCCGGAGCGATATCGGGACCGTGAGCAACGTTCCAGCCGAGTTTTCGGAGCCAAGCGAGTGCCGCGCTCTCGACCGTGGATTCGGAAAGGACGTCCACGCGGCGAGTTCCTCGCGTACCTCCTTTCGATTCGACCACAGGATCGGATTGACGTCGTACTGGCGCATCGACTCCAGTATGTTCTCCGATATCGACTGCTCCGAGTCGTTCAGAATGGCAAACGCTCGGGAGTCCGGTGAACGAACCTCTTTGGTGTCGATCCAAGAAAACACGGCCCTCTGTGCCGTGTTGCGGCTCGGTCTGTTGATTGCCCGGAGCACGCGCTCAGGCTGATTCGTCGACTTCGGTATGACGAAATCGAACCGATGATCGTAACCGCTTTTTCCGGAGAACTTCACGCTCGGCGTATATCGTATATTCGCGCCATCAAGCCAAGCGGCCACGTCTTCATGGAACAGGCTGGCGATCACAGGCGAAGCCAAGTAGAAGAGATCGTTGACCGCAAGCATCGCCTGCACGAGGTTATGTTTTCGCAGCGAGAAATTGTCCGTTGATGCGCCGACTTCAAGCGCCTTCCCATCGCTTGTATCTGTATACCGAATCCGTTGAGCGTCATCTTGAGCAGAGCTTGCCGCTTGTCGCTGTCGATCTTGCACCCCGACTGCTCGAGGTCCTCAAGCACATAGCCGTCGTCGGTCAGCACGAATCCCCCGTCGGACCGTTTGACGTAGATCTGAAGGTAATCGTTGTGCCGGTCCAAGTACGGTGTCGTGATCTCAATCCACTCGTCGATTTCGCGAAGGCGGGTCTGTTCCCGCAACCAGGTCCAATACTGATTCAACGTAGCAGGTCTTGAAAACGCCGAATGACCGATTCAGCGACGGCTTCCTGGATCAAATAAGGCAGGGACGGGTTGTCTGTGTGGTAATTCTCGTGCTGCTCTTCCAAGCGTTTGAGCGACATCCGGAAATTTTCGTAATCAATCAATCGCGCTCTCCTCGAGCGGCAAGCCCAACGCCTTCAGGTTGGCCTCGATGGCCGCATCCAGCCGCGCGGTTTCAGCCTGCTGCTCGCGCAGGTGCGCCACGAGCCGCTTCATCATGTCCTCGAACGCGTCGGAGATGCATGACGATCCCATGGAATCGGCAAATTTCAGGCACTACGAATTATCGTGTCGATTTCAACTGGCAATTCGTCGAAGGATTGCCGGTGAGTTCCAGTATAGAGCATCCGGGCAAAGCTCCAGATGATCGTCCCAGGCAATGGCTCTGTGGGGGGCGATGTGGACCTTTTCGAAAAATCCCGGTTCTTCCCACGCTGTGAAGACGCCCCGCCCCGCTAAGTGGGACAGGTCAATCTCGCCGGCAGATCCGTCTGCGTACCGAAGCCAGATTCGGTATCCCTTGCGTGCTTCTACGTCAGTCGGCTGAATCATCTTCCCTTCCCCATATTTCGTTCCGAAACAATGTTCCTGAGATTCGCGTCGATAGATCCGATCATTCCGGCGGCCTCGGACTACGCTTCAGTGGCCAAGTACGACCGTCGGCGAAGACAGGGCCACACCTATGGACTTCCTGCAGGGTTGAACTCGTGCAGACCGCCTATCCTGTAGAATACCGAAAACCCTAGCGTCAAATCGGAATTCCAGAATCATTCGGTCGAGACGGAGTGATTACCTGCAGTTGTTCCGCCCAACCTTGCGTCGGCAGGTGGAGACTCAGGGCCAATAGCCGTCAGAATTGAAGGAGACGAGCGCCCCCTTCCACCCGTCGGGTCCCCGCTTCCAGATGAAGATCATCTTGCCCCGCTGTCCGTGTGTCTCGCCGCTGGTGCCGGGACTCGTCTCAGCAAGTAGACTCCATTTTCGAAGGCCCAGTCTCCGGCGACCGTCTTTGACCCGGTGAAGGCGAAATCGTGGATCCGGTTTTCTTGCAGGAGCCTCCGGGCCCAGGCGGCCACTTCTTCCCGGGAAGAGATCGTTGGACGCCCCGGAGACATGACGGCCACGCCCTTGTCCAGGTGGGATTGGATCCATTCCTCCACTGTTCCCTCGTTCATGGCCCGGATGAAGGCGGAACGCATGCGGCTCAACTGGGCGCGATCCTCTTTCCGGTCTGTTTTCGTACCCGATTCAGACACCGTGGTCCAGGGTCCGCCGACACAGGAACAAATGAGAATCGCGGCGAGGATGAAGGTTCGTTCCACAATTTGTTTCATCTTGATCGTCCGGACTTGTCTGCTGAGAGGAACTGGAAGGAGTAGAGCTTCGTGTGCCGCATGACGAACCGCAACTTGACGGCTTGCCGGCCAGCGAGCAGATGGATCTGGGACATCTCCGTCAAAGACTACACTTGAAGGCATGGCGTGCCTATACTGACCGTCGCAGGCACCTCCCGGGAGAACCCTTATGAACAAGTGCTTCGCCTTTTGACCGGGCTTCTGATGGCTCCTCTGTTGTCCGGATGCTCCATCCAGGAATCCAACCCCGCCGAGACCGGCGGCGCGGCGCCGGTGGAGACTCGGCGCCCGGGCGGGCTAAGGCTGCTTCTGAACAGCGACGGCGGCGACGCCGCTCTGATGGCTTTCGAGCCACCCCTCACGCCGCGGCAGCTCTGCCGGGCGGTGAACGAGATCGAAGGGACCCAGGTGGATGTCTTCATCAGTGCATCCAGTGGAGCGACGAGGCAGATGCTCTACCGACCCAGGTCACCGAAGTCTATGCCAAGCCCATCAGCGAGGACCACAAGCGGGACTTCGAGAAATATCCCGGAATTCGACGCTGGGCCCGGAATGTCGACGCCATGCTGGAGGCAGGAAAGGATCCCCTGAGATCTGGAGCCGCCGGAGCCGTGAGGCGGGGATGCAATTCTGGCCCAGCCTGAGGATGAACGACATTCACAAGGACTGGTCGGAGCGCTGGCCCTCCTTCCGGAGCCAGTGGGAACGGGCCAATCCCCAGGTGCGGCTCGGATCCGCCGTACCCGACCGTTATCTGCATCACTCCAACCGCTCTCCCCAGCCCTCCCACGGCTACTCCTGGGCCATGGACTATGCCTTGGAAGAAGTGCGCGACCGAAAGCTGGCCATCATCGAGGAAGTGTGCTCCAACTACGACGTGGACGGCTTCGAAATGGATTTTCTGAGCCACCCTTACTACTTCAAGAAGGGGGAGGAAGCCCGGGGAATGCCTCTGATGAACGACTTCGTTCGTCAAGTCCGCGTGCGGCTGGACAAGATCGGCGAGACCAAGGGGCGCAAACTGGCGCTGCTGGCCCGGATCCTCCCTTCTCTGGAACTCAACGAGAGGATCGGGCTGGACGTCGCGGCCTGGATCCGGGAGGGATGGGTGGACATGATCGCGCCGGCGACCCGGGGCTATCTGGACATTTCGGCGGATTTGACGCCTTTTGTGGAGCTGGCGCGGGGGACCGGCGTCGAGATTTCCGGCGGCCTGTCCGACCTCTACGTGCGCGACTATACGGGGAGCAAGACCGGCCGGGCCTCCCTCGAGATGCTACGAGCGGCAGCGGCGGCCGCCTGGCAGGCCGGCGCGACGAGCCTCCATCTGTTCAACTACGACTGCCACGCCACTGGCAAGGGCAAGCCGGGGGTGCTGTTCAGCCCGGAAGAGCTCCAGGCCCTGAAGGAGATCGGCGATCCGGCCACGATCGCCCGCAGGGACAAGCATTACTACGTGACTCGGGAGATGGGAGGACTGACGCCGGAGGCGGGAGGAGAGATGCAGCTTCCCACCGAGATGGTCCGCGGCGACACCCGGGAATTGCGGTTCCTGGTGGGAGACGACGTGGCGGCGGCGCGCGAGGACGGGTTTCTGGAATCCACCTCCCTGATGGTCTCGGTGGAGGGATACGATCGCTGGGACGACGATCTGAGGGTGCGGTTGAACGGCCGCGGGTTGCGGGGAAGGTTCGAGGGGGACGCTCTGCGTTTCGAAGGCGTGACCCCGAAGCAAGGAAAGAACCTGTTGTCTCTGAACCTCCGGAACCGGCCGTCTTCGCGCCAGGATCCCATCCGGATCCAAGGCGTCGAGCTGTTCATCGATTACCGGGATTGAACCGGACGATCCCCGGTTGGAGAGCTTCCGTCCATGACCTCAGAATCGGCGATCGCACCCGGTGGGCGGGAGACTCCGGATTGGATCATCCTGGCTGGTTACCTGGCGGCCACGGTGTTGTTGGGGGCTTCCTTCTACAGGGGTCAGAATACAACCTGGGACTTCTTCCCGGCCGGAGGTTCCAGGGCTGGATGCCGGTGGGACTCTCCCTGATCGCCACTCTCTTCAGCGCCATATGACGCCGGACTTGGTCAGCTTCGTGGAAGCGGCCCGCGGGACCCGGGTCCAGGTGGTCGGCGGGACCTCGGACCTCTATGTCACAGATTACACGGGTTCCAAGACGGGACGGGCCAGCCTGAAGATGATGCGGGCGGCGGCCCAGAGTTTATGGGGCCAGGGCGTGAGCGGGCTGCATCTTTTCAACTTCGACACCCACGCCAGCGGCATTCAGCGCCACCATGCCGTCAACTCCTTGATCGATACGTCCCGGAATCCTCTCCTGAGCCCTGAAGAACGGCAGATGCTGATGGAGATCGGCGATCCCGGGCTCATCTCACGAAAGGACAAGCATTACTTCATCACCAGGGACATGGCGGCCAGGACTCCGGAGGAGGGAGGAGAAATGCAGCTGCCCGTCGACCTGGGCGCGGGGCAGCAGAAGACTCTTCGCCTTTTCGTGGGGGACGACTTGGAGGGGGCTCGGGAGGATGGGGTTATTGAATCGCTGAGTCTGGTAGTGAGTTTGAGTGGATACAGCCGGTGGGACGACGATCTGCGGCTGGAGCTGAATGGGCGGGGGTTGCGGGGAGAGATGGGAAGCTGGGAACTACGATTCGAAAATGCTCCCGTCCGGCAGGAGCTCAATGAGCTGACGATTCGGCTGAGACGCCGGAACGGGAAGCCCCCGCTCAAGCCGGTACGGATTCAGGGGGTGGAGGTGTTTATCGACTACCGGTAAGGGCACCCCTTGTGTGGGTGCCCTCTTTCGTCCGATGAGAAGAGGCGGATGGTTGTCGTTTATTCCGGAATGTCTAGGGAGGACTGCGTCCCCCCTAGACGCCCCTGTCGGCGACAAGAAAGTCGCTGCTCCCAATGGGCGACAAGAAAGTCGCCCCTCCAAGTGCTCCTAGAAGTTGTTGCCGAAGGTGTAGCCGACCCGGACATAGTAGTAGCCGCCGTTGAAGCCGAACGGCCCGAATTGACCGTAACGGTTGCCCACCCCGGCGAGGGCGCCCGGATTCTCGTCCGGGTAGGTATTGAAGACGTTCTGCGCGCCGAACGACACCGTGAGGTCGCTGATCGGGATGCCGAGCTCGATGTCGACCAGCGGCTTGCCGGAGTACAGGGGATACAGGTGCGACATCGACACGCCCATCGCCGAGCGCGCGTCCTCCCGATCCCAGTACGAACCATAGTAGTGCAGGCGGGTCATCAGGGACCAGCGGTTTGCGGTGTGGGTGACCCCGAAGTTCCAGCGAATCCTCGGCAGCCCCAGGGTCAGCGACGTGACTCGGTCCGTGTCGAAGTGCTCCTCGCTGAACTCGGTCACTTGCGTGTCGGTGTAGTTGAAGACGCCGGTGAACGTGGTCCGTCCGCCGATGGCCAGCGGCGTCCAGGACGCGACGACGTCGACCCCTTGTGTGAGGGTCGAGAAGTCGTTCACGAAGAAGCGGAACGCGGCGAGGTTGCCGGCTTCGGTTATCCCGTCGGCCAGCAGCGTCGTGACCTCGTCCTCCGAAAGGTTGTAGTTTCTCGTGATGGTGAGCCGGTCCGACACGTCGACGCGGAAATAGTCGGTGGTGACGGTGAACGGACCACCGGTGTCGATGACCGTCCCGAACGAGTAGTTGGTCGACTGTTCCGGCTGCAGGGGCACGCCGCCCCGAAGTGCCGCGACCGGCGATGTGGACGGGATGGTGCCGTTGTTGATCAGATCGTTCAGCGCGTAGTCGAACTCGGTCGTCACGTTCAGCACGTTCTGCTGACCCGGCGTCGGGGCGCGGAAGCCGCTGCTGACCGCGGCGCGTAGCGCGAAGATGTCGGTGACGCCGTAGCGCCCCGACACCTTGCCGTTTATCGTCGTGCCGAAGCTGTCGTAGAAGTCCTCGACGCGTACGGCGGCACCGAGGTTCCAGTCGTTGGCGCCGCCATGCAGCTCGACGTCGCCGTACATCGCGTAATTGGCGCGGTCCCAGGTGCCGGCGTTCTCGGGTCGGGTGCCGTTGTAGCCGTTGGAGGCGGAGCTGAAGCCCTGCGCGCCGTAGGGGCCGATCGCCCAGGACGCCGGATCGCCTTCGCCGAGGTGGTACTGCTCGTTCCGCCACTCGAAGCCCCCGGCGACGTTGACCATGTCGCTCGCGGCGTACGAAATGTCCGTGTTGAGGCTGTTTTCGGTCTGCTGCAGCAGGTTCGGCTCGAACCGGGTCGGGCTCTCGGGGCCGAGAGAGGCGTTGACCGTGTCGAAGATGAAGGTCTGTACGTAATTCCGGCCGGTGGAACCGCTGATGTCCCAGTGGACTCCGTTCCCCGTGGTCCCGCGCAAGCCGGAGACCAGTGAGTAATCGTAGACGTCGCCGCCGAACTGGGGCGTGAAGCCGCCCGGCAGGCCGTTCGGTGCGCCCAGGAACGGCTGGTGGAACGTGAAGCAGTTCGGATCGTTGCGGACTGCCGCGAAGGCGGTCTGATCTGGCGTGCCGTCGACGATGTTGACCGTCGGGCAATTGGCCGAGCCCCTGCCCGCCGCCGCCAGCGCGTCGCCGACCAGCAACGTATCGCCGCCGTCGATCGAATACACGTTGCCGCGGTTGTTGGGATTGCGGTAATAGAAGCCGCCAGTCACCAACTTGCTGGCGTAGTTCGTGTGGCCGTAGAACTCCACCCGATCACCCCCGGTGCCGAAGTTGGCGAACAGCTTCAGGTCATCCTCGACCAGCGGCGTGCCCCAGACACGCGACGTGGTCCGCACATTGGTGTTGCCGCCGTTGATCACCGCTGTCGTACCGTTGTCATTCACGGCCCGATTGGTGGGATTCGTGGCGCCGTACTCGAGGCTGATATTGACGAACCCTTCGGGGCCGAGCGGCAGACCCACGTTACCGGCGAAAGCGTAGTTCATACCGCGCCCGCCGATGCCGTTGCACGAGCGGCCGATGGGACCGCACGAGCCCGGGTCGCCGTCGTTCTCGTCGAAGTACTGGCCGGTTCGAAATTCCACGCTGCCCCCGGAGCGGGCGTTCTTCAACTCGAAGTTGATGACGCCGGCAATGGCGTCGGAACCGTATTGCGCGGCCGCGCCGTCGCGCAGCACCTCGACCTGCCGCAGAGCGATGGCGGGTATGGTGGACAGATCCGGCCCCTGCGCCCCGTCGGCAATACCATTGCCCAGCCAGGCGATCACGGCCGCGCGGTGGCGGCGCTTGCCGTTGACGAGGATCAGCGTGTGGTCCGGGGCCATGTTGCGCAGGTTGGCCGGCCGCACGATGGTGGCCGCGTCGCTGATGGGCTGGGTGTTGACGTTGAACGAGGGGGTCAGCGTGCGCATCAGGTCGGTCACGTCGGTGGTTCCCTGATTGGTGAAGTCCGCGCCGCCGATCACGTCGACGGGAACCATCGATTCGGTGCTGGACCGCGCTTCGGCACGCGTCCCGACCACGATCAGTTCGGTCTCCAGGAGGACCTCCAGCGTGAAGGCGACTCTGCCCTCGGATTTCTGCACCAGGTCTTCCAGCACTTGGAAGTCGGGGGCGACGATCACGACGGCGTGAGGACCCGGGCCGAGATCGCAGAATTCCGCGGTCCCGGATTCGTCGGTGGTCTTTTCCTGATCTCCGATCAGTACCGACGCGCCGGCTATCGCGGCGGCGGAGGGATCCAGAACCCGGACCTCAAGACATTGGCCAGCAGCGGAACCTGTAGCCATTAGGGTTGCCAGAGTCAGGACCGCAAGTAAGCCGACTGCGCGTGAGCACAGCCTTGCCGGAAACTGCCGATTTCGCGAGGACGATGACGCCATGATGTGCCTCCAGTTGGTTCGTACTGCCTAGTTCATGAGCGAGTGCAAGTTCGTCAACGTTATATCCGATTAGTCTGACGCGACGCCATGAGGCGGGGATAGCCGGTTAACGACGGCTAGTCCAAGTCCAAACATGGAATCGTCACGCCAGTGTCACGATTATTTCACACTGTATCCGCCTTTGAAACCGACGCATTCGGGCAGAATGGGTCGCAGTTCAAACGGCGCGGCGGTTCCTGCCATGGACCGCCGCACCCTGCTGCGTTGTCAGCCGGCCTGAATGACTCGTGTTTTCGGATCGAACACCATGCGCTTGCCGCTCCAGTAGGCGTCGGTCGCCATGATGCAGGCGATGGAGTGACCGTAGCCGGCCTCGACGGGACAGAAGAGCCCCTTGGGGTCGCGCCGGCGCACGGCGTCCAGCCAGTTGGTCATGTGAACCATTCCCATTTCGTCCATGTCTTCGGACTTTCGGGGAACCACGATGGAATCCTGGATCTTTCCCTCGGAGTTCACGCCCTGGCCGGAAAATTGCCAATCCGAGTCGGGGTTGGAGAAGGACTCCCCTTCGAAGCTCCCCAAAGTGCCGTGGACCCGGGTGCCGTTGCCGTAACCGTTGATCCAATTGGTGGAGTAGACGGCCAGAAACTTCCCGTCACCCTTCTGGTATTCCAGGGTGACCTCCTGGGTGTCGGGATTCTCCCGGTAATCCTTCCACTTGTAGATCCCGCCGTGGGAAACGGCGCTCACCGGGTACGAAACTCCGGTCAACATGTGGGCCAGATCGATCCCGTGACTCATCCACTGGTCAATGATTCCGCTGGAAAAGTCCTTGAAGAGGCGGAAGCTGCGAAAGATGCGGGGATCGAAGGGCCGCTGCGGCCGTCCCATGAGCCAAGTGTGCCAGTCCAGGTCGCTCTCTCGAGCCATCAGGAGGTCCTTTTTCTTCCTGGCCCAGCGGTAGGGACTGTAGAAGCTCCAGTGGAGGTCCACCTTGACCACGTCCCCGATCAATCCGTCGGCGATCATGCGGGTGGCCTTCCGGTACCGGGGATTGGCGCGCCTCTGGGTGCCGATCTGAACGATGACACCCGCCTTGCGCACGGCATCCAGGGCCTCGTTGGCCTCGGAGAGCACGTTGGACATGGGTTTCTCGCAATAAGCGTCCATCCCGGCATCGGCAGCCAACTTGAGTATCTGGGCGTGGGCGTGGTCGGGGGTGGCGATGATGAGCGCATCCAGCTCCTTGTCGGCCAGGATCTCCTCGTGATGCCGGTAGATCCTGGGCGCCCGGCCCTCCTTTTCCTCCACCAGGGCAGCGGCCCGATCGCGGCGGTAGTTCCAGAGATCGCAGACCGCCGTGAGGCGGGCTCCGTATTGGCCCCCGCTCTCCAAGAACCGCTTCAGGAGACCGGTGCCGCGCCCTCCCGGGCCCACGATTCCCACGTTGATGTTGTTGTTGACGTTGCGCGCGCTGAGGATGCCGGGAAAACCGGCCAGCGCCAATCCGGCCCCCGCCGAACGGGACAGGAAAGAACGCCGGTGAATGGACGATTGACTCATGATTCGTTTTCCTCCCTGGGAAATAACCAGTTTTGTCGTCGGAATTGGCGCTATATTATGCACAACGTTCTTCCCGGCACAACCATGACTACTGAAACTTCACACTAGAACGTGATCTTCATTCCCACCTGGAGGGTCCGCGGAGAAAAGGCGGAGCTGATCTGGCCGAACAGGGGGCTGTTGGGATTGTGGCTGTTGGTGACACCGAGGCCGGTGATGCCGATGCCCTTGTTGGTTACTGCGAAATTCGTCCGATTGAGACTGTTGAAGAAGTCGAACCGGAGCTGGAGCCGCGCATCCTCCGTCACCGGGATCGGAAAGCTCTTACGAACCCCGAGATCCAACGACGCGAACCAGGGTCCACTGACGGGGGACAGGCCCAGCGATCCCGCTTCCAACATGGCGGGATTCGCAAAGTACCGCGATTCCATTCCCCCACCGTCTGCAATCAAGCGGTGGTCGAACAGGATCACACGGCCCTGTGCGTCGCGGAACGACCCGGTCTTGTTCTGGAGCTCGGGGATGTCGATTCCCGTGAGATGAACGGTATTGGTCAACGCTCGGGAACCGCCGCGATTGATGGTTCCTCTTCCGGAGATGAGGTTGACAACCTCGCCGGAACGGATCCTCAAGAATCCGCTGAGGTCCCAACCGCCGGCCAGATATTCCATGAATCCGCTGCCGTTCATCCACCGGCGCCCTTGGCCGAAGGGGATCTCCCAGACCCAGTTGGCGTTGTAGGTGTGGGTGATGTCGAAGTCGGGACGCATGATCTCCAAGTGTTGCTGGGCATTGTCGAAATACCCGCGAAAATTGGACTGGGTGCCGGCAAAATTCGTCAGCACCTTGCCCCAGGTATAGTTGAACTGGCCCGCGAACCCCCCTCGGAATTGCCGCCGGATCTCGAACTGCAGCCCGTTGTATTTGGAGAAGGCATGGTTGCCGACCACGTCGGCGACGAAGGCATTCGGATTGCGCAAAAAAAAGCTGATGGGAAGGGTTGCCCCGAACCTCTCGCCCCCTTCACCGTTGAAGAAGAACACCCGGTTGGGCGCTAGGAACCCACCGATGTACTGCCCGATCTCGCCGTTTCGAATCCAGTTCTGTACGCCTCCGGACTGAAGGAACCCACCAAATCCAAGTCGGGGGAAGAGTTGCAAGGGTTCACCGGCGTACGGATCTCCATAGGCCGCCAGATTCCTCTGAGCTCGCCTGAAGTCCGTGACGAACTCCGGCGGCAACAGAACCTGATTCAGATCGATGGCACGGGTGAGCTTGATGCCGTGGTTTCCCACGTAGCGCAACTCGACGGCGGTGTTCTGCAGGAACTCATGCTGGAGGCCGATGTTCCATTGCTGGACATATGGGGTTCTCAGGTTCTCGTCGATGGTGAAGAGAGCCGCGGTGGGATCGGCCAGGACCTGATCACGCGCGGTACGGGGGACCTTGAATTCGGGGACCGGAATCGGCACCAGGCCACCACTGCTGAGGGTGCCGCTGATTCCCGAGACGGTCTGCGCCAAGCTTAGACCTGCGTTACCCCGCATCGCGTTGAGCACTGTCGTGAAATTGTTGTCGACCACGTAGTTGAGCCCGTAGCCGCCGCGCAGCACGGTCTTGTCCGAGACTCGCCAAGCGAACCCGAGGCTGGGAGCGTAGTTGTTCAGGTCGTTCCTGAAGAACGGCCTTCCGTTGGAAGCGCCCGCGAAATCGATGACGGCGTTGGGATCGAGCACGGACTCGGGGCCTCCTACCGGCAGCAGGGCCAATCCCCGGCTCTCGTCCGGGACCGAGTGAAATTCCCATCGAAACCCGAAATTCAAGGTGAACTCGGGGGTGACGCGCCAGGTATCCGCGAGATAGATGTTGACGAAATTCTGATTGAGGATGTTGGTTTCGGAGGCCCCATCGATGTACCCGGAACCCACCGACGCGACGTTGAACGTCTGATCGGCCTCGTCGACGACTCCGGCCAGGGTTGCCAGCATCCCGGAGGCCGCGCCCAAGTCGCTGGAAGAGATTCCGCCGGGGAAAAGGCCGGGAACCAACGGATCCGGATTCCCCGGGCCGAAACCGAGATAATAGGTCGGCACGATCCCCGAATCGTTGAACGAATCGACTTTGGTCCAGCGAACGCCTCCACCGACCTTGATGGTGTGATTTCCATTGACCCAGGTCAGGTTGTCCATCGCGTCCAGGTTGCGAGTGTCACGACCCTGGGCCATGAAGTCCTGTACCGGATTCGAGAATCCCCCGGCGAAACTGAGCCGATATCCCTGCGGAAAAGTTTCGTTGGTAAAAAACCTGGGACTGGAGACCTGGAAACCAAACCGCCCTTCATTCGTGACGGTCGGACTGAGTCCACTTCTCAGGGAGAAGGATCCCAGCCGGCGTCCGGAAGACTGCCCTGCTCCCGGAAGACCCGGAAAGACGGAATCGATGCCGTTGAACGCGCTGTTGGGCACGTCCAGCGTGAACTGGTGAAAGGTCCCGGTGAGAGAGTGGTTGGAGTTGATCTCGTAGTCTCCCCGGAAGACCACCCATTCGCCGGTGGAGGAATCGGGACTGTTGAACCGGAAACCTGCGGTGTTTCTTCCGTCTCCAACGGTGGCGTCGTTGGGCGGCGGGGTCAGGCTGATCAGGGACTGGATGACCGGATCAGGGGTATGCCCGGTGAGCTCGAACAGGTTCAGCGTGGCCAGCTCGCCGGTGTCCTGCCGGACGTAGGTGAAATTACCGGCGCGGGCCGGGTTCCTCAGGACGGTCCGGACCACGGAGACGGTAGAGGGACTGGGCTCCCTCTCGTAGTTGAAGAAGAAGAATAGCTTGTCCTTCAGGATGGGACCGCCCAGGTTGAAGCCGTACTGATGGTTCAGGAGCCTCTCCTTGGGGACTCCGGCGGCGTTGTTGAAGAAGTCGGTGGCGTTGAGGGCGTCGTTCTGATGGTAGTAGAACAGCTCCCCGTGGAACTCATTGCTCCCGGAACGGGTCACGAACTGCGTCTGGGACGCTCCGAGACCGGCGTCGACCTCCGAGTTGGCGGTGGTGATGTTGATCTCCTGAATGAAGCTCTCCTGAACCGGAATGACTCCGAAAAGGGAATCCGTCCGGATAAATGTGTCCTGATTGTTGATCCCGTCCAGGGTGAAGTTGTTGAAGGTCCCTCGAGTACCGTTGATGGAGGCCGACCGTGCCCCTCCCACGCTGGTCACTCCGGCCTGCGTGAGCGCGAGTTGGGTCACGTTGCGGCCGTTCAGCGGAAGCTCCTTCACCTGCTCCCGGTTGAGGTTGGTGTTGATTTCGGCGTTGACCTGGTTGATGACGGTCTGGGCCAGCGCCGCGCTCACGGTCACCTGCTCGTCGACTCCGCCGACTTCCAGCACGACGTCGACCGAGGCGGGGGTGGCCAGCTCGACCCGAACTCCCTCGATGACGGCGGTCTTGAAACCGGGGAGCTGAGCCGTGACTCGATAGGCTCCACGGGGAATCTGCGGAAATACATAGAGGCCGATGTCACTCGTCACCGCTTCCGAGGCCGCATTGGTATCGACGTTGGTCAGAGTCACCGCAACTCCGGGCAGGACGGCCCGGCTCTGGTCCCGCACCGTCCCGTCGACCCGGGAGGTGAGAACCTGTGCCGCCGCCGGGAGGAAAGCGGCCAGCATGATCGGTATCAGTCCGATCCACCTGATGCGTGATTTGTGACCCGATATACCTAATTCATGGCACATAACATTTCTCCCTGATGTGAGCATTTCCGAAGTTGTTGGCAAGAAATTTCGAATTGGAAAGCCGAAATTCATCATTTTACAGTCCAATACAAATTCGATTTTTATTATATCTCACGATACCGGCGTGTCGAACGAATATCGGGTGGCGAACGTTCTTGCAACCGCCTGTGGGCCTCACTAGACTCGGCACGCGATTGGGTAGCTGTATCACCGGTCTATTCCGCTCTACAGGCGGGTCGGCTGGTTCAGTCGCATCTTCCCCAGGATCAATGGAAAACAGGAACAGAGTGATGTTCTACAGAAAAATGACGGTGGTTTTGGTTTTGACGACTGTTCTCCTGCTTCGGGCGTTTTCGCCGTTTGGAACCCTCTTCGGCGCCAAAGGCACTCGAACCGAGGCTCGGGGACTTCGCGGTGCCGTGGCGGCGGGTCATCCCCTGGTGGCGGGCGTGGGGATGGAGATCTTCCACCAGGGGGGCAATGCCGTGGATTCGGGCGTGGCCATGATCCTGGCGGCCTCGGTGGTGGAGTTCAATTCCTTCGGATTCGGGGGCGAGATGCCCACCCTCATCTATTCCCCCAGGGAGAGGCGGGTCGTCTCGGTGAACGGAAACACCCGCTCCCCCCGTGCCGCCAACATCGAGTGGTTCCGCAAGCAGGGATACCGTCTGATTCCGGGAGACGGTTTCATGCCGGCCGGAGTCTGTGCCGTCCTGGCGGCCGTGGTTCTCAGCCTGGACCGGTACGGAACCCTGAGCTTCTCCCAGATCGTTCAAGGCGCCATCCGCTTGGCGGACGGGTTTCCGGTGGACGAGCGCTGGCGCCGGGGCATCGGTCGCAAGGAGACGGAAAAGTATCGGGGAGCCGAGACCTTCCGCCGGGATTGGCCCAGCTCGGGCGCGGCGTTTCTCCACGACGGGCCGGGTCCCCGAGGTGGGGAGGTGACCCGCCTTCCCGATCTGGCCCGCACCTTCCGCCGGCTGGCCGCAGCCGAGAAGGGAGCGCTGAAGAAGGGCGCCGGACGCAGCGAGGCGCTACGCGCGGTTCACGATTACTTCTACAAGGGCCCCATCGCCCGGCAGCTGGTTCGATTCTCCCGGGAGTTCAAGATCCGTGACAACGAAGGCGGCCACCACGCCAGCCTCCTGACCGAGGCGGACTTCGCCGACTACGAAGCCCGGATTCAGGAGCCCTGGAGCTTCGACTACCGCGGGTATCAGGTCTACAAGTGCGGACCCTGGACCCAGGGACCCGTCTTCCTCCAGCAACTGGCATTGCTGGAAGGCTACGACCTGGCCGCGCTCAAGCACAACAGCGCCGACTACCTGCACCTCTGGCTGGAGACAGCCAAGTTGGCCCACGCCGACAAGGAGAAATACTATGGCGATCCCGATTTCGTTTACGTTCCGCGTCAGGGGCTTCTCTCCCGGGAATACGCCAAGCTGAGGCGAAAACTCATCGATTGGAAGACCGCCTCTCTGGAACTGCGTCCCGGGGATCCGTTCCCCTTTGACGCCCATCCCGAGAAACGGCCGCCGAATCTGAGCCTGGCGCCGGTCCAACCTCGGTTGCAGGATGACGGCACGACTGGAGTCCGGGCCGTCGACGCCCACGGGACCATCTTCTCCTCCACGCCCAGCGGCGGCTGGCCGGCCTCCTCACCCATCGTTCCCGGACTGGGATTCTGCCTGGGAAGCCGGGTGCAGATGTTCTATCTGGAGGAAGGCCTGGCCAAGTCTCTGGCGCCGGGCAAGCAGCCCTCCACCAGCCTCACACCCACTCTGGTCACCAAGAACGGACGCCCCTGGATGGGATTCGGCATGCCGGGGGGAGACGTCCAGGACCAGGGGACCTTGCATTTCTTCCTGAACGTGGTGGACTTCGGGATGGGCCTGCAGGATGCGCTGGACGCCCCCAAGGTCTGGACCCGCCACTTTCCAGGCCTCTTCTACCCCCATCGCGCAGATCCGGGACGCGCCCTCCTGGAAGGGCGCTTGGCCAATCTGGAGGAGATCGCCGCCGATCTCCGCGGCAGGGGCCACAAGGTGAAGATCGCCAATCCCTGGAGCGGAGACAACACCATGGTGGTCATGATCGACCCCAAGACGGGTACTCTGGTCTCGGCCGCCAATCCCCGCATGGAAGGGAGCACCGCCCTGGCCTGGTAGCCGGTTGCCCGCCGAGCTATCCGCCGTTTCGACTCACCGGCCCGGCGCCGGACAACTGAGACACGGGAGGTTGAATTGGAACAGACGGGACTCTCCTGGATCGACTGGACGGTGATCGTCGTCTACGCCAGTGCGACCATCGCCCTGGGTTGGTACTACAGTCGCAAACAGAAGGACTCCAGGGAATACTTCATCGGGAGCGGCAGCCTGAACCCCCTGCTGGTGGGCGTCTCTCTCTTCGCCACCCACCTGAGCACCATTTCCTACCTGTCGGTTCCGGGCGAGACGATCTCCAAGGGTCCGATCATGATCCTGTTGATCATCCCCTGTTATCCGGTGTCCTACTTCATCGTGCGCCGGTACCTGCTGTCCGTCTACATGCGGCATCGCGTGACCAGCGCCTACGAGTTGCTGGAGGAAAGACTGGGGTTGGGCGTACGCCTCCTGGGCGCCGGCATGTTCGTGGTGGTGCGTCTGAGCTGGATGTGCCTGCTGGTCTTCGTGGCGGCCCGGGCCATGACGGTGATGCTGGGCGTCAGCGAGGAATGGATTCCCCGTGGATCGTCCTGGTCACCGGATTCGTCTCCATCATCTACACCTCCCTGGGCGGTCTGGGAGCCGTCGTGATCACCGATTTCCTGCAGACGGCCCTGCTCCTGGGAGGGGCGATCGTGGTCATCGTCCTGGTGACCGTCGAGCTGGGCGACTTCAGCTGGATCCCCACTTCCTGGCAACCCACCTGGGACACTCAACCCGCCTTCAGCTTCGATCCTCGGGTCCGGGTCACCATGTTCGGAACCTTCTTCTCGGTCCTGGTCTGGACGGTCTGCACCGCGGGAGGAGACCAGTTGAGCATTCAGCGGTTCATGTCCACCGGCGACGCCGAGGCCGCCAAGCGTTCGTATCTGGCTCAGACCCTCGTGGCCTCCACCGTCCTGTTCACCCTGCTCTTCGTCGGCTTCGCCCTCATGGGATATTTTCAGGCCCGGCCCGATGCGCTGCCTTCCAGACTCAACCTGGCTACGGACGGGGACCAGATCTTCCCCAGGTTCATCGCTTTCCACCTGCCGATCGGAATCGCCGGGCTGGTCGTGTCCGCCATGTTCGCCGCGGCCATGTCGAGTCTCGACTCGGGCGTGAACTCGATCACCGCGGTCGTGACCACCGATTTCCTGGAGCGGTTCGGCCTCATGCCCAAGACCCGGAAGGGATACGTCCGCTTGGCCCAGTGCCTGGCCTTCGGCCTCGGAGCCGTCGTGGTCGTCGGCAGTTCCTACATGGGGAACGTCCCGGGAAACATCACCGGCATGACGCAACGGACCACCAACCTGCTGGCGACACCCGCGTTCAGCCTGTTCTTCTTCGCCCTCTTCTGCCGTTTCGGAAAACCGGCCGGGGCCGTGGTGGGAGCCGTCTACGGCATTACGGTGGGCGCGTTGATCGCCTTCTCGGGAAACTTCTACAGCCTTCTTCAAGAGTCGGCGTTCCTGGGTTCAAGCGGCGTCATCGACATCTCGCCCATCAGCTTTCAATGGATCAGTCCGCTCTCGCTGCTGGTGAACCTGGCCGCCGGAGCCGCTCTCAGCAAGGTGATTCGAACCGGCGACTCCAACGGGCAGATCGCCGTCAAGTCGGCCATCGCTCTGCTGCCCCTGTTCCCCTTGGTCGGCCTCATCCTGGGATGGCCCTGGATCGTCGCGAGTTGATCCGGGAGAAAGGAGGGGCCGAGTCGTGTTCCAGTCAATTCGAGGCCCGAGGACATGCGGGACGAGCTGACCACCGAAAGCCTGAGATCAAAGTTTTCCGGCGTTTCGAATGGTCTGCCAGGCAGTCTTCGTCTTCGCCTGCACCGTTCGCTGAGTTGGATCGAGCGCGCCGAGAAGGAAGCGGAGGACATCGACGCCGCTTTCATCTTCTACTGGATTGCCTTCAACGCAGCGTATGCGAAAGACATTCCCGAGTCGTACGGAGCCGAGGAGCGTGAGCTGTTCGGCGAGTATTTCGAAAAGATCGTCAGATTCGATGCCAACCGGACAATCTACGAGGCCATCTGGTCGAGATTCTCGGGTCCAATCCGGTTGCTCCTGAACAACAGATACGTGTTTCAGCCGTTCTGGAGGCACCACAACCAGCCTCAGACGTACGGCAACTGGGAGGTCCTTTTCGTCCGAGGCCAGAAGATGATCGGGCGCGCGCTGGCTCGTCAGGACACCAGGGTCGTCCTGAGCATCCTCTTCGATCGGCTCTATGTTCTGCGGAACCAGCTCTTTCATGGCGGGGCGACCTGGAACAGCGGGGTGAATCGGCGTCAGGTCGAAGACGGAGCAAAGATCATGGCGTTTCTCGTTCCGCGCTTCATCGACCTGATGATGGACCGCCCGGACTCCGGTTGGGGACCGCCCTACTACCCGGTCGTGGATTGAATCGATTTCTTGAGTTGCTCCCGCTGTTGGCCTGACGTTCGTATAATGGAATAGGACGACATCAACACCCGGTTGCATACGCCAGACGAAGCGTCCATCCTGCCCCAATCGTGTTCAGAGGAGACAATCAATGATCTTGACCACTACGCAGACTATCGAAGGTAAGACGATCCGCGAATACTGTGGAATCGTTACGGGAGAGGCAATCGTCGGCGCCAATATCTTCCGGGATTTCTTTGCCGGCATTCGAGACATCGTCGGCGGGCGGTCCGCGGCCTATGAGAAGGAGCTGCAGCGGGCCCGCGAGATTGCCCTCGACGAGATGGCGGAGACGGCCCGCCGGAGAGGCGGCGACGCCGTGGTCGGCATCGATCTCGACTACGAGGTCGTGGGGAAGGGTGGCAGCATGCTCATGGTCACCGCCTGCGGCACGGCGGTGAGGGTCCGCTGATGGACGAGATCAAGCTGTGGAGAATCGGCGACGGTGGCTCCCTGTCGTCGCTCGGAGCAATGGCGCGACTTGAAAACGAGCTGGCGTTCGAGGAACTGCTCGTCGCGCATCCCGAGTTGCTAGAGCCAGAACTGGAACTCGTCGGAAGGCAATTGCCGGCAGCCGGCGGTTGGCTCGACCTTCTCGCAGTCGACGCCACCGGGCGTTTGGTGATCTACGAACTCAAGCGCGGCATCTTGGGACGAGACGCCGTCACCCAATTACTAGACTACGCTTCAGCCATGTCCGAGATGAATTTGGACGATTTGGCGACCCACATCGCAAGTCGATCGGGCCAGGGCGGCATTAAACAAATACCGGATTTTGAGGAATGGTACTGTACCAAATTCAGCGACCCGGACAGCTTGTGTTCCTTGGACCTCTTCGTCCCTACGGCCCGCTATCACGTCTGTCCCGCCAGAAACAGTTCCCGCGTGAAGTCCATCAAAAACTCGGGACCATTCCCGGTCACGTGGCAGACATCACCCAGCGGCACGAACATCTTGCCTGAACCGGGCAATGTGTAGGCCGCGTGGATCACGCAGGTCATGCCCTCTTCCAGCAGCTCCTGGTTGGCTTCGGTGAGTGGCGCGGGCTGTTCGCTGTAGTCCATCCCGATCCCGTGGCCGATGCGTCCTCCCATCAGTGGCATCCCGCGCCGGGAGGCCAAGTCGCCGATGGTCTTGGCAACCCGGGCGATGGGGACTCCGGCCCGGAGATGCTCCAGGCCGGCATCCTGGCACTCCCGCGCCGTTCGGAAAATTTCCTCCAACTTTGCTGAGGGATGTACCAGGGTTCCGGTCCGTTGGCCGTGGCACCAGAAACCCTGGTAGACCACATAGGAACAGGAGGCCATCAGGTCCCCTTCTCCCAGCACTCGCTCGTGGGGCTTGATGTCCAACCGGGCCTCGCTCCAATCGGTGGGCGGACCCGACGCCATCCAGTATTTGGCGTGGTCTGCCCCCTCGCGGCGGACGACGCGCTCCATCTCGGCCAGCACTTCGATGCCCCGCATTCCGGGTCGGGCCACGTCGAGCATGGTCCGGAAACCCAGATCGCTCAGCTCGGCCGCCCGTTTCATCAGCTTCACTTCGGCCGGCGACTTGACACCGCGCAACCGGGCGATCACGTCGTCCGTCCGCCGGAGCTTGGACCCGAGCCCGGCAGCCAACGCCTCGTAGAAGGCCAGCGGCATGTTCTGGATTCCCACCACTCCCACGTCCTTGCCTCCCACCCCGTTCTCCTCCAGGATGGCGATGGTTTCGGCGGCAAAGTCCCGAGGTCCCTTGCCCTGTCCTCGGGCGACGGCGACCGCATGCGGATCGACGGCTTGGACCAGACGGATATCTTCCAGCGGCGACACCTCCTCCGCCTGCTCCTGCATGTATTGAATGCCCGCAAACAGGAGTGCCGGCGGTCCGGAGACCGGGACCACCACGACCGAGTCCACGATGCGATCGTGGTTGGCCCAGCCCGAGAGATAGGCCACGTGGGCGGTTTGGCCCCACTTGTGCTCCGCGGGGGGCGAATAGACGAAAAGAGCGCCCAGGTCCCGTTCCCGCAAAAACGCCCGGACCCGCTCGTGCCGGAACTCGTATTCCTGGGTTGAGATGGTTCCGTTCATTCTGTCCCTCACTTCCGTTCGTCTCGCCATGCTCCCCCGGCTATCCCACCAATGAGCACCGCCGGGAGACCAGTGACTCTACCGCTGGGCAGACAGGACCGGCTCCAGGTGGATGCGAGCCATGCCGTAGACCAGGAACTCCGGCATGGTGAACCGGAGTCGGCCGCCTTCGACCTGAATGGCCAAAGTTTCCGGCTCGGGCCGTTCCGGCGACAGCGCTTCCACCTTCACCACCCGGGAAGCGTCCGGAACGACGAAATCGACGCCGACACCGTCGAGGGCGATGGGTTTCTCGTCGGCGATACCGCTTCCCGCATAACCCTCCGGGCCGGCCTCCCGGTCGTAGTTCACAAAGTGAAGCGTCACCTCGCCTCCTCCGGCGGGCCGGCTGGCCGAGACCCGCACCGTCGCCGGTGCTTGGAACCGGCTCAAGTCCGCGAAGCTTTCCGTCTCCATTTCCTCGGCGGAGTCGATCTCGTAGACCCGGCGGTAGGCGCTGCTCTGCTCCGGCCGGATGGTCTCGTCCGGAATCACGTCGAAGAGCACATGATGGTCCATCAGGTGATGTCCCATCTTCTGGAACGCGGTCATGGCCGGGATCAACCGGCCCTGGTGGTTGTGGCTGCGGGGGTGCGCCAACAGGACCTCGCCGTAGGGCCGATTGGCTCGGAAGACCGAATCGTACCGCTTCAGGAACTGATAGTAGCGCACGAACTCCCGCTTGGCCTCCGGATCGGTGAAATCGATGTACCTGGCCATGGGCGCTCCGCCGTTGGCCATGAGCTCGGCCATGGAGGCCCGGATCTTGACGCTCTCGTAATGGCAGACCGTGTACGGCTTGTCGTCGAAGGCGCCCCGGATGTAGCGCAGTTGCAGCGTCGGTTCCTGCCGGCCCAGGCAGTACCAGAGGTAGCTTTCGTCCTTTCCCCAGAGTTCGGAGGGGAGCATCATCCGCTCGTCGTTGTTCCCGGTGGGCGGATTCCCGAAATCCTGGGAGCTGTGGCCCCAGACGGAGGTGATCAGGTCCGGCTTGAGGGAGCGGCCGTATTGATGGAAGACCTCGTCGAAGGCCTCCTTGTTGACCAGGTCCGAGAAAAGCTGCATCTCCAGCCGCAGCGAAGTCGTCTCGCCGGGAGGATGGCGGGAGACGATCTCACTGAATAGGTGATCGTCCAGATCCTCGATTCCGAACCGGCGCCGCAGCTCCTCCGGATCGTGGTGGGACGCCAGATGAGCCTTGAAGCCGCGCACGCAATACCGGCAGTGACAGTCGACCCGGTAGAAGTAGTTGATCTGAAAACCGTCCAGGCCCCGTTCGATCCCTCGCTTGACCCAGGCCTTCAGAACCCGGCGCCAGTCGGGGTTGGCGAGACAGCCCCAATAGACGCCGTAGGGAGCAGCGTCCTCATCGAAACTGACGTAGGGAGTGCCGTCCCGGTTCTTGGCCAACAGCTCCAAGGGGTCGGCAACCGGTTTCGGGCCCAGCTCGTTCTCGTCCCAAAGCTCGTTGTAGAACTTGAAGAAACCGTCTCCGAGCCGGCCTTCCGGGTCCGGCCGCCCCAGCAGGTACTTGGCGACGGAGAAGTGACCGATGGGTCTCACTCCACGTTGCTTGAGCTCACGGTTGATCTCTTCGAAATAGTCGGCGCTCAGCCGGATCCGCTCGGCGGGATCCTGGGCTTCCACGACCCCGGCATGGATGGGCAGCAGGGGTCCGGTGACGCCCTTGTTCTTGTCCGGGAGATGAGCGATGGACCAGAAGTCGGCACCGTAGAAGCCGACCTGGGCAATCTCCGGCTCGGCCTCCCGGACGAAATCCAAATAGCCGGGTTCCACGTACCGCGTCCAGTGGACGATCATTCGCGTGAACTCAAGGCGCTGGGGATCGCTCCGGGCGTTTTCGGAGGGCGGCGCTCCGGTCTGGCAACCGGACGAGGCCAACGTTGTCAGAACGATGAACGAGATCAGGCAACAGGTTTTGGAAAGAGCATTCATCGTTGGATTCCCGAGGCTTATGGATTCAGGGTATACGATCCTGTTCAGCCTCGCACGGGGGCTGTTGACATCTTTCCGCCTGGCTTTTTGAATGTCGGTTATGCGTCAAGAGAGGGGCGGTCCAATTCTGAGGAGACTCTTGACCGGTGCGGGATGGATTGGCTCCGCGGCGTTGATGGGGACTTGGACCGTGCCCACCCACGCTGCCGATCACCTGCCGGCCTCGTTGCGGGAGCCCTTTCGTCCAGACGCGCACACCGTGGTCCTGTACCACTTCGACGAAGGGCAGGGCGAGGAAGCCCACGACGCCATGGGCGATCCGGCCCTGACTCTGAAGTCCCACAAGAAGGCCCTGTGGGGAACCCGTCCCGGATTCGGCTCCACGGCCCGGTTCACGGTTCGCGAGGACGACGCCAACCTGCGGATCGGACCGGTGAACAACGACAAGCTGGAGTTGCGCACCTGCACCGAGGCTTGGACGGTGGAAGCCTGGGTGCGCTATGACGGATTCGGCCTGAGCGAAATCCGCTTGAACCATCCGGCTTCCTATCGGCCGCGCGGTTCCGGAACCGCGGGACCCTTCGCCAAGATCTGCGGGTCCGACGACGAGGGCTTCAGCCTGCCGCCCGGGATCCGCGGCGGCTGGGATTTCAGCCTGCACTCCTGGCTGGACGAATGGCCGGTCCGGCCCGGGCTGCTGCCGGCGGCCCGGTTCATCGGTTCGCAGAAGCGGGCACCTCACAGCGACACCGGCGGCTATGTCTACGCGGGACGCAAGACCGGTTCCGGAACCCTGGTCCACGCCGACGCCATTCAGCAGCCGGAATGGCGCCATGTAGCCTGGCAGTTCCGCTACGAAGACCAGACCCACTATCTGTTCCTGGACGGGAAGCTGATCTGGAAGATCACCCCGAGCCGGCGGGTGATCAATGATGCCGAACGCAACGACATCCCCTTCATGGTCGGTGGGATCGTCAACTCACTGGACCCTCCCTACCACGTCAAGACCTACGATTTCGAAGGCGAGGTGGACGAGCTCCGCATCTCAGACGTCATGCGTTACCCGGTGGCCGAGAAATTGGCCATCGTCCGGCGGCTGCTTCATGAAGCCGGACTCCATGCCCCCTATTCCGTGAAGTTCTCCACCGATGCGGCTCAGGGAGACGTCCGCTGGGAACTTGTCGGAGGGAAGCTTCCGGATGGATTGACCTTCAATGAGGTGGCCGGGATCTTGGCAGGACAGCCGGCGGAACCCGTCAAGGAACGGTCCTTCACCCTGCGTGCGACCGATGCGACCGGGAACGACGACGAGTACAGCTTCGCCGTCACCGTAGCCGCGGCCGAGGTGGTCACCGCCTCCCTCCCCCTCGGCTTCATCGGAACGCCGTACCGCCAAGCCCTCGAGACCCATCATATGGCGGAGCCGGTGACCTGGCGCCTGACGGAGGGAAGCTTGCCGGCAGGGATCTCCCTCGACGCGAAGCAGGGGGAGCTCATTGGCAACCCGACGGCTACGGAGCTCAGAATCCTTCGGCTCCAGGCCAACGATGCGGCGGGGCAGAGAGCTTCCCGGGAGCTTGAGCTGAAGGTTGCTCCGGCGCAGCTCCGGCGGATCGGCCCCGACGACCGGACCGTGGCCCTCTGGGACTGGCAGGGACCCAGCGGCCGGTACATTCCGGACGTGATGGGAGATTCCGAATTGACCCTGACCTGGGTCAACACCAAGGGCGATACGCGATTGCCCCGGCCGGGCTGGGGGCGTTATCCCCATTTCATCGGGGGCGGAGAAGGGGGCTTCGTCGGCCCCCAGTGGAACCGGAAGGTGGATCTCCAGACCATCGAGACCGAGTGGACCGTGGAGGCGTGGGTCCGCCGGGCCGGTCCCGTCGACGGCTACTTTCGGGAGTTTCACTACGGTCACGTCTGCGGCACCTACGACAACACCGAACGGGGGGTCTGGGAACTCTATCTTTCCGACCGGGGTTCGTCCGACGGCAGCATGGCGCCGGGGGTCCATTTTTTCGGGGCCGGGCCGGAGCAGGCCCTCAGGGACCTGCATCCTTACAGCCGTCCCGAGGGCACGGTGGCGGCTCCGCAGTGGGTGGGAATCCGCGACACCGCCTGGCACCACATCGCCTGGCAGTACTCCTACGCCGAGGACCTCCACCAGCTCTTCCTGGACGGCCGGTTGATCTGGGAGATGAAGAGCCCGGACGGCCGCAGGCTGGTCAACAACCGGAGGCATCTGGCTCAGTTCTCAGTGGGAAGCCGTCTCAACGGGCGCGCCCGCTACGGCGGGACCTTCAACTGGCTGGGGTTTGGAAATTTCTTCGGACAGATCGGCGAGATCCGAATTTCCCGGATTCGACGGTATTGAGGAAGGCGCTGGAGCACGAAGTGGGTGCCGTGTTCAGGCCACTTCGAATGCCACCCTGGAGTAGAGAGGTTCATTCATGAGACATCCTCGATTTACCCTGTCCTCGTTTCTGATCCTGACGCTCTCGCTTCTCTCCTGCCAGGCACCACCTGAAGCACCTCGGCCCAACCTGATCGTCATCTTCTGCGACGACCTGGGGTACGGAGACCTGGCAAGCTTCGGACACCCCACCATCCGGACCCCGAATCTGGACCGCATGGCCCAGGAGGGGCAGAAGTGGACTCATTTCTACTCCGCCGCCAGCGTCTGCACCCCCAGCCGCGCCGCTCTCCTCACCGGACGGCTGCCCGTGCGCAACGGCATGATGAGTCCGAAGAGCCGGGTGCTGTTCCCCGATTCCGCAAGCGGAATTCCCGAAAACGAGGTCACGCTGGCGGAGGCGCTCCGGGCTGAAGGTTACGCCACCGCCTGCGTCGGGAAGTGGCACCTTGGGCACCTGCCCCAATATCTGCCCACCAACAACGGCTTCGATTCCTACTTCGGCATCCCCTATTCCAACGACATGGACCAGACGCGGAAGGGATCGACCCGGGAGTTGGTGAAGACGGCGCGAATCGAGTATTGGAACGTCCCCCTGCTCCGGGACCAGGAGGTCGTGGAACGGCCGGCCGACCAGCGGACCATCACCAAGCGTTACTCGGAAGAGGCAGTCCGTTTCATTCGGGAAAACCGGGAGCGGCCTTTCTTCCTTTACCTGGCTCACAGCCTGCCCCACGTGCCGCTGTTCGCGTCGGAGGAATTTCTGGGGACCAGCAAACGAGGCCTGTACGGCGACGTGGTGGAGGAAATCGACCACGGCGTGGGTCAGATCATGCAGGCCCTCACCGACCTGGGCATCGCCGAACGCTCGCTGGTGGTGTTCACCTCGGACAACGGTCCCTGGCTACCGTACAAAGAGCATGGAGGCTCCGCGGGGCTACTCCGCGAGGGCAAGGGAGCGACCTGGGAAGGGGGCATGCGCGAACCCACCATCTTCTGGTGGCCGGGGAAACTCGATTCGGGTGTAGTGATGGAGATGGGCGCCACCCTCGATCTGTTCTCCACCTTCTGCGAGATCGCCGGCGCCAAGGTGCCCGCCGACCGAATCATGGACAGCTACGACCTGGGTCCGGTCCTGTTCGGCACCGGGGAAAGCCCGCGGAAGAGCATGTTCTTCTACCGGGAGTCGAAGCTCTACGCCGTCCGCCTGGACGAGTTCAAGGCCCACTTCATCACCAAGCCGGTCTACACCGGCCGGACCGAAGCCGAGACGCACCACGATCCGCCGTTGCTATACCACCTGGGCCGGGACCCGGGTGAGCAGTACGACGTGGCCCACCTCCACCCGGACGTGATTCAGAGCATCGAGAAACTGGTCGCCGTCCACCAGTCCGAGATGGTTTTCGGTGAGGACAGACTCGCCCAACAAAGCCCGGACGCCCGGCGGTGACGATACGTCAGCCTTGGATCTCTCGTTGGTGGATGCTGTCTTCAGATCTGAATCTGGTCACTTCGATGACGTGACGTTCGGCATGCGGTCACCTATTGCCTCAGTAATGGTCGGTGTTGAGGGGAGCTGTCTGATCGATCCCATACTTGTTGCCGGTCGCCGATCCCGCACGAGTTCCGAGAACCGGACTACAGCGGCTAGTTGAGATACCGTGATCCAGGTGCACGGAGTTCCACCGCCGTTTCGTACAACCGCACTCGCCGTTTTACGGTCCCAACCCGCACGGATGAGTTGACGATGCTGTTGCCGGTACGTTTCTTGCGCACCTCATGCATGTCAACAATCTTGAACCCTTCTCTCTCCGCGATTTCGGCAAACAATCGATCCGTTTGGAACTCCATGCCTTGCAGAATATTGTTGCCGATGACGACCACAACCGTGCCACCGGGGCGCATGCGACTCAGGGTGTTGGCGCAGAATCGCTGGCAATCGTTGAAGTACACGGTTGCGTAGTTTGCCCATCCTGAGCCCCCGTAGACACCTTTTTCGGGATGGCGCCCCCTCAGTTCCCGTAACTTTTCTACCAGTTGAGGCATACAGGAGTTTAATACGACTTCGGGACCGGATCGAACCGTCTGCCAGAACTGTCCAAAGCTCCGATGTTCGATAGCTTTCAGTTGGGAGGGTTCGTGGACCATGCCGAGCCAGTACAAGTGAGGACGCGTATTTCTCAAGTAGTGATAGTTGTTCAGGTACGGGGGCGACGTAATCACGACATCGATGCTATGGGGCTCGATCCGATGCGCGTGGTCCAAGTATGAGAGCGGGTGAACCGTCGCCGACGGAGTCCGGCCATGCTTGGCCATCCAATCTTGGAATGTCACGATATCCTGGCGAATCTCCAACAACTTACGCCGGACGATGCCGAAAACGTCGGCAAATTCGATGTTGGGCTTGCCGGTGCCGGCGCGCGTGCCGAGGCTTGGCTCGTAGGAGTAGTTGGAAACGCTGACCATGACCGACCCGAAGGCAACCTGAAACAGGTCCTTGACCCAACCCGTCGTTTGCTCTTCGATGAAGTCCAGACAGGCTAGAACTTGCAGCTCGATGTCCGGGCTGAAAAACGGAACTCGACTACGAAAACCGCGCGGTCGTCTCGACCTGGGTTTTCCGTTCAGCCACGATTCTTCCTCGCCGTAATCCTCAAAGCGAGCAATCGTCGTCTCCAGGATGGAGACATCGTATTTTGCGGTCTGGATTTTGGTCTTACATGCCAGCGCAGCGTAAGGATTGATCTCAAAGCCGATCGCGTCGTCGCCCTGCTTGAGCGCTTCGATCAAGGTTGTACCCACGCCTGCGAACGGGTCCAAGACAAGCATCCGACGACTCCGACTCCGCACCGCGTCGAGTACTCCGGCGACGAACGACCCAGAGAAGCCGGCGATCCACGGGACCCATCGGTGGAGCGTGCTGGCACGGTTTCGTGAGAACGCAGTATCCCGAAATCCCGAAACCGGCAGAAGTTCGTATTTCACGCCCCCCCTCGGCGATCGCTTCCCGGACAGACGCGGGTCCAGCCGTGAAACGATTCGCACCTCCATTTGCTGATCGCCGGATGGGTCCAGCCAGCCACGCTTCAAGGTCAGTGCGCAAGAAACGCCACTCACGGCCGACCTTCTGCGAAGGTACGCGCCGGGTCCGAGCCATTTTTCCCAGGGTCTTCTCGCTCACACGCATGAATGCCGCAGCTTCGGCCAGGGTAAGAATGCCGCTTCTGGCTATATCTTCCGTCATATTCCCTTGAGGTTTCCTAATCGCTCAACGACGGACGGCGATTGTAATGTCGGCCGGTGACGTTGTTGCTGCCAAGGAAAGAGTGTGGAGAACCGGTCAGCACTTCCTGGACGAGTGGTCGGGACCCCTCTGAGAGAGGTCAACCTTATTCGAGTCAGTCCGCCTGGTCGGTGCTGATCTCGTCGCGGGAAATTTTGTGGACGCTCTTGGGATTGAAGGTCTGCCGGGTGCCGGAGCGAAGGGCGACCTCGATTCTGCCGCCGGTCAGGACGAAGAACTGAAGCAGGAACCCACCCCCCTGCATGGTCTCGATCTGGTAATCCTCCTCGGTCAAATCACCGAGCCAACCGGGTAGCCGGGTTTCCAACTCCGGGTTTTCGGCGATTTCCCGGGGAAGGGCCATGATCAGGGTTCCCGGCTCCGAGGCCAGCAAGCCTGGGATCCGGGTCCTGACTTCAGCCATGAAGGAGATGATCCGGCCGGCTCGCTCCAGAGACTCTTCCGAACCACCGGAATCCGGCGGCTCAATACCCCACGTGATGTGGTGGATGAATGGATTACCGTGTCCCTGCCGGAGCATGTGATCCCGGGCCGACTCATCGACGGGATGGACCACGGCGACATAGTCGAACCAGCCCTGGTTTCTGGCGGCGCCGCTTCCCGGCAAGCCCGATGGAACATTGATGTAGTCGTGGCCGTCCACCGGTGAGGGGTAGCAGCGAGTGTCCCATCCGGCCACATACCCCAGTTCCCTCAGGGGGCCGGCGACCAAGTGCGGAGGATCACTGAAAACGGCCGCGTGGTCCGGATTGGGGAGCAAAGGAATTCCGGCATCGGCCATCTTCTCCCCCACTTCCATGGCCTCGTCCAAGCGAGCCTCGGCGTTGGGTATCGCCAGGTAACGGTCGAAATCCTCGGGGAGTCGAATCGGTGGGCGCATGTTTCCAGGGGTCGCGTTCAATCGATCTTCTCGACGACCATGGTCACCTCTTTCACATCTCCCTTCAGCTTGTAGTAGGTGTGGACATAGGCACCGGGTCCGAACTCCCCTCCCTTGATGGAGGCGTCGGTCATGGCGAAGGTGAGGCGGCCCTTCTTTCGGGCCGTGATGACCAGGGCGTCCGGGGTGATGGACTCCACCGTCCCGTAGACGTCGAAGACCCTCTCTTCGATGGGTTTCTTCCGCCAGAAACAGGCGGGCTGAAGTAGCGTCAGCAACAAGACGGCGCAGAGAAAAGACCGGACCATGACTTGAATTCTAACAGCCTCCAACATCAGCCGTCACACTCCTTCAACGAGTGAGCCGGTTCAGCAGCTCCAGGACCCGTTGCTCGATCAGATATCGGACCACCCGAAAGCCGCTCATTCTCTCCGCGGGCGTCCCCCAGATCCGCGCCGGGTCGGGAAGATCCCAATGTTCCGATCGAAGCTCCGCCGGCAGCACCGGACAGGAGTTCCGGGCGTTCCCGCAGAGGGTGATGAGAAAATCGTAGCGCCGGAGATCCTTGTCGCCCAACGCGTCGGAGGTCTGCTGCGAGATATCGATACCCACCTCGTTCATGGCCCAGACGGCATACGGGTTGAGACCGGTGGGGCGGACACCCGCGCTCTCCACCCGGACCCATTTCGTGCCCTGGCGCCGAGCGAAGCCCTCGGCCATCTGGCTGCGGGCAGAGTTGCCGGTGCATACGAAAAGAACGGAGGGCATCTTCATCATGCTCGCGACCGCCGGTCCTACTCCGGCTACCGGCAGAGAGTACGCTTCAGGAGGACTTTCTGACAACCCCGGAAAGATGAGGAGCGAGAAAAGAGGAGTGAGGAGTGAGAGGTGCCGGACCCGGTGTGGCGGTGCTACAATGCGTTTGCTCCTGAAGACTATGACCGGATCAGTGGAGGGGTGAAGACCTTGACCTGGAGCCAGCGTGGGCCAGGAGCCTGCGCCGCAGAAATTGATCTACTGCGAAAGCGGTAGAATCGGTCCGGATTTCCCCGATTTCTCGGCGAATAGAACAATTATGCACCTCAAAATCGAGAAAATCTGGCCTCGATTCCCCACTTTCTCGCTACCATCATTTCTATCGCGCAGACTCCTAGTTCCCAAAACAGCATCATTGATTCTTCTGGCTTGTTTCTTCCTGGGTGAGGTCCCGGTTCGGGGGCAGCAGCGCTGGGAGATTCCTGAACGGCAGCGGCACATCCAGATCGACGGGTTCACCGACGAGTGGCAGGGAGTTCCCTGGTTGAAGCTCTCACCCTCGAGCGGCGACGAGGGATTCAAGGAAGGAGACGTCGAGCTTCGAATTCAGGGCCTCTGGGACAAGGAAAACCTCTACCTGGCGATGCACTGGACCGACAACATCTGGGACATCGAGCGTGTCCGCAGGCGGGATGCGGTTTGGCTGACTCCCGATCGGAGGCGCCGGGACAGGACGCTCTTCTACGACTACCTGAAATTCCACATTCGCCGGTCCGACTATGACTACACCTTCTGGATGACGCCTCGCATCGAAAGCCGGGGACCCTTTGGATGGCACCGCCTGCTGAAGGGTTACAGGGGTATGGAGACTGCCACCTCCGCTCCCATCGTCACGGCCAGACAGAAACAGCACACCGCCACCTTGGAGGTCCTCTTTGCCTGGAAGGAGATGAGCATCAAACCCAAGTCGGGAAGGAGCATCCCCCTGCTCCTGACCCTGGCGGACAGCGACCTCCCCGGTACTTCCCTCGAGATGAAGCTGGAGCAACTCAAGGCAATCCGCTGGAGAGGTGCAATGATTCTGGCCAAGACTCGGCGATGAACCACCCGGGAACGGGCGGACTCGACCCGTCACGGCGGCTGCGGATCGGCTTTGGCCGCAAAGAGAAGGACGGCGTCGAATCGCAAATCCATGCAACACAAGAAGGTCCTCATCACCGGGGCGTCGGCCGGAATCGGTGAAGCCACTGCCTACGCGTTTGCCGAGGAAGGGTGCGAGCTTTTTCTGGTGGCCCGGCGAAGCGAACGATTGGAGCAGGTGGCGGGCGAATGCCGCCGCAGAGGTGCTCCCCACGCCCTCTGGACAGCTCACGATCTGAGTCAGCCGGATGGTGGGACGTTGATCGTCCAAGAGTGCCGCCGGCAGCTCCAAGGTCTCGACGTGGTCGTCTCCAATGCCGGCTATGGCGTTGTGGGCCCAATGGTCGAGATTCCCCCGGAGACGGTGGCTCGAATCTGGCAGGTCAACTTCCAGTCCGGGTACGAGACCATCCATGCCGCCCTTCCCGGAATGATCGAACAAGGAAGTGGACACATCGTCCTGGTCAGCAGTGTCATCGGACGAAGAGCCATGCCCTATAGTTCGGCTTACTGCGTGACCAAGTTCGCGCAGGCGGCCCTGGCCGAAGCCCTCTGGGGAGAACTGAGAGGGAGTGGGGTCGGGATCAGCCTCATCTGTCCCGGCTTTACCGAAACCGAGTTCCACGAGGCGGCCACCCGCACCGAGAGCGCCCAGGTTGCCAGCAGGCCGTTTCGGCCGGACACGGCGGAATCGGTGGCCCGCGTCATCGTCGATGCGGTCCGGCGACGGCGACGGGAAGTGCACCTGACCGGACTGGGCCGGATGCTCATCGGTTTGAACCGACTATCGCCTGCCCTGACGGCTCGATTGACGGCATGGGTGGGCCGCAGACAGTACAAAGAGTCTCACTGACTCATCCCCGGCATTCCTCACAGGGACAGAGTTCGCGCAAGTAGTTGAAGGTATAGATGCCGCTGGAGTGCCCGTCCTGCCACCAGATCCGGATCGCGTAGCGGCCCACCAACTCCAGGGACGCTGGAGCGATGCCCTGGTTGACCTGTCCCGGCTGCAGGATGCGCAGGCCCGTCATCTCGTCGACGCAGGAGGCGCAGGGACAGGCGAGCCGGAGATCTCGCGCCGGATAGAGACTCCGGTGCCCGTCGCTCCAGGTGATGGCCACATCGTGCTGATTGGCCCGGGTGATCTTGGAAGGAATGTTCAACCGGTTGCTCGGGCTAGAAGGCGATCTGGATTTCCTGATTCAGCTCGCTGGACATGTTGCGGATGCTGATCTGCGCCGCGAGGTTTTCGGCGACGCTCACGAAGGATTTGGCAGCCAGCGACTCGGGAGCATCCAGAACGATGGGGCGTCCCCGGTCGGACTGGACTCGAATGTCGGTGGAGAGAGGGATGTCCCCCAACAGCGGAAGCTCCAACTGCTCGCTGACCCGCTGGGCGCCTCCATCTCCGAAGATGGCCTCGCGCGTACCGCAGCAACCGCAGACGTAGTAGCTCATGTTCTCCACCATTCCCAGGACGGGACAGTTCAACTGGTTGAACATGATGATGGCCTTCTGGGCCACATTCAGGGCCACGTCCTGCGGTGTAGAGACCACCACGGCACCGGTCAGGGAGATCTTCTGGCAGAGGCTCAGTTGAACGTCGCCCGTACCCGGCGGCAGATCGATCACCAGGTAGTCCAGCGCTCCCCACTGAACCCCGCCCAGGAACTGGCCGATCATCTTGTCCAGCATGGGACCCCGCCAGATGACGGCCTTGTCGCTGGGGAGGAAGAAGCCCATGGAGATGACGCCGACGCCGTACTGCCGGATCGGGAGGATGCGGTTCCCGGGCGCCATGTCCGGCTTGCCGGAGATCCCCATGAGAGTGGGAATGCTGGGCCCGTAGACGTCGGCGTCCAAGAGGCCGACCCTTGCCCCGCTCCGGGCCAGGGCCAGAGCCAGGTTGGCGCTGACGGTCGACTTCCCCACTCCGCCCTTTCCGCTGGCCACCGGGATGACGTTCTTCACGTCGGGCAGAAGGGCGGCCCCCCGGGATCCCATCGACGATCGCACCTGCGCCGTCATGGTGACGTGGGCCTCTTCGATTCCCGGCACCGACAAGATGGCTTGCCGCGCCTGCTCCTGCATCAGGTCCTTCACCGGACAGGCCGGCGTGGTCAGTTCGATGGTGACGGCGGCCGCCGGGCCGCAGAGCTTGACTTCCTTGACGAACCCCAGGGAAACGATATCTCGCCGGAGATCGGGGTCTTGAACTCTTTTCAGCGCCTCCAGGATCGCCTGCTTGTCACTCATCTTTCATTTCCAGTCGCAATAGAACGTTGATCAACACAGAAATCGCGCCTTTATTCTACACGCCTCTTCAACCCGGAGGGGCGCCGGCTTCACTGGCTGAATTCAACGAAGATCCTTCCCGGAATACGCCGGGTAAACATCCGGACTTCGTGCGACTCGTCCTCGGCACGAGCCTCGGACTGGTAGTACAGGACGTAGTGGCTCTTCATCTCTTCGATGATATCCGCGTAGATCTGTCTCAGGTCGACGAAGGCGTCCGAGAAGATGGTTCGGCCCCCGTAGCGCCGAGTCTGCTCCAGAAAACGGTTCTGACCCACTACGAACCGGTGGAAGGCGCGACTGATGTTGCTCCGGACCGGCGCCTCTCGATCGCCCAGTTCATGACGATAATTCTGGATGAACTGGTTGGTGTAGATGATGGGGTAGACCGTGATTCCCTCTTGCCGCGAGACCCGGATCATGTCACGGAAACTGGCTTTGCTGGCGGTGTCTATTCCGTCGCTGATCAGGACGATTACTTTCTTGCCCGATCGAGACTTCAGGACGTTTCGGCAAACCCAGATCACCGAATCGTAGAGAGCCGTCTTGCCGTCGCTGGAGACTTTCGCCATCAGAGACCGGATATCCTCCGGTCTCTCGTCCCAGTCC
Organism: uncultured Acidobacteriota bacterium; assembly: GCA_951812665.1. Taxonomy (GTDB): domain Bacteria; phylum Acidobacteriota; class UBA6911; order RPQK01; family JAJDTT01; genus JAJDTT01. The sequence continues at coordinate 466,459 of CATOST010000018.1, read as the reverse complement.
AGGATCAACTCGGGAGTTCGGGAGAATCGGACGACGGCCGCACTCTCGTTCTCCAGCCCCCGGAAGAAGTCGATCGCCGTATCCACGGCATTCTTCAGGAGGTCCTGGAGGCTCCAACTGGTGTCCACCATGACCACCACGTTGATGGGGACCTCCTGCTCTTCAAGCAGGGTGATGTTCTGGGGCCGGCCGTTTTCCAGCACAACGAAGTCGTCTTTGGAGAGGTTGCGGATCAGGTGACCCCGATCGTCGCGCACCAGGAAGGTGACCCGGATGTGCTCCAGCGCCATCTCGACTTCGACTCTCGACGTACCGGCACCATCATCCGTTTCTGTCGGAGCGGCGTCTTGAGCTGAAGCGGAGAAAGGAAACCCGAGAGCCAAAAGACTGGTCACGATCCAAGTGGTCCGCCTGAGCATTAGGAAATCTCAAGATAGCTTACCGGTCGGTCAAAAGCGAACCGGAACCGGCGGGCGCGGACCCAGCCGGGATGCAACGCCGGACTTTCACCACGGACTGGTAAGCTATTCAGGTCAACGGGAGCAAGCGACCGCAGTGAAATACGCCAACCAGATCAACACCGCCCTGGTCGTGGTTTCGGCTCTGTTCGCCGTCTACGTCCTGACTCAAACCTATTGGAGCACCGACCCAGGCGAGGAAATCGTGCGTCCGATCCAGCAGGAGAGACGCCTGGTCGAAAACCCCTCGCAGGAAGTATCGACTCCCAGCCCGGAACAACGGATTCCGGCAACCGGAAATCTTCCTTCTACGGGATCGGAGACGGACCCGGTTGAACCGTCCACTCCAAGTTCTTCCTCGGCGGCGCCAACTGTTCGACTCGGGAATTCGGGTCGGCAGGTGGGTGGCCGGTCCCAGTCAACGGCCCCTCGCAGGCTCACTCCAGCCCGGAACCGGCCGGCGCCGGTGAACCGAACCCCGGCTTCGAGGCCTTCCCGGCAGGTCCCTCCGATTTCGGCTCCCTCAGGGGGCCGCCCGAATCGACCGCTGACCCGTCCTCCCCGGCAGATCGTCCCCGAGGAGAAACGCCAGACCGGCGATCCGGCGCCCACGCCTCCGGTACGATCGTCCGCCCCGGAGCAGCGCTTGCCCGACCGGTAGTTCCAGCCGGTGTCAACGATTCAGCCTTGCCGGAGAGCTTCGACCGGATCGACCCGCGTGGCGCGATTGGCCGGAATCACGCCCGAGAGCAGGCTCAGCCCCACCGCGAAACCGATGGCGCCGGCCACCAGCCAAAGTGGATAGGCGAAGAGGTTGGGAGCATTCAGAATTTCGTGGCTTTGGAAGTAGCGGTCGATGAAGACCGTGGCTATTCGGGTCAGAGTCCAACCGGCCAGAATCCCCATGACCCCGCCTGAGAAACCGATCAGACCCGCCTCGGCCAGAAAGATGCGGCGAACGTCCCGGTCGGTCCCTCCGATGGCCTTCATGATGCCGATGACCCGGCGGCGCTCCATCACCGAAATGATGAGGACGTTGGCGATGCCCAGAGACGCGACGAGCATGGCGATTCCGCCCAGGACGCCGAGGACCACCTCGAGCACCAGAAACGCCTCTTGGATCCGCTTCATCTGGTCGACGATGGCGAACGTCGCCGCTCCCCAGGACCGGACCTCTTCCCGAACCCGCTCCAGGCTCACCAGGTCCGCTACGCGCACGTCGATGCTGTCGTATTCGCGCCCCCGGCCTTCCTCCAGAGAGGTCAGGCCGGACAGGGAGGTCATCCCGCTCGCATTTTCCTTCCAGAGTTCCCGCGCCTCTTCCAAGGGGATGACCACACCCCGGAAAAACGGGTTGGTCTGATTCGGGAGCAGACGAGGCAGGACACCCACGACCTGATAGGAGAATCGAACCGTCTCGAAGGGAAGATCCCCGTCCGAGACCTCCTGCTTGAGACGATCCGTCAAGAGTCGGATGGTTTTCCCCACGGCCTGCTCCGGGGGCTCGAACCCCAACCGGCGAGCCACCCGGCCGGTGAGGACGATCTCGGCCCCCTGGGTCCCGGAGAGAAACCGCCCCTTAGTAATCTTCGAATAGGGGGACAGGGGAGCGACATGCGGGCCTGCCCCGCGAACCCGGGTCAGGTGAACCTTGTCCCCGTGCTCCAGTCGAGCCGCGAATCGGATGTCCGGTTGGACGCTCACGACTCCTTCAAGTGCCGCGACCCTGCGGACCAGGTCCTCGTCCAGAACCGGCCTGGCGGTTGGGGTGGCGGAGTCCGGGCCGGAATCCCGAAACCGTCTGAAGCTCTGGGATCTGGCGGGTCCCAGAATCTGGAAAGAGGTGAACACCTCCCGCACCTCCAGGTTTCCGACCGTCTGCAGGCGCAGTCCGGCTCCGAAACTCACCAGTGCCACCAGGGTGGAGATGGCGATCAGAACCCCCAGGCAGGTCAGGACGAAGCGAAGGCGGGCCTGTCCGATGTTGCGCCAGGCCATCTGGAAAATGTCTCTCCAGGGCATCAGTCCTCTCCGTCCGGGATTCCGTTCCCGCCGCCTTCGCTGCGCCCGAGTCGTTCTTCCCGGAAAAGGCGGCCGTCCCTCAATTCGATCACGCGATCCAGGCTTTCCTTCCAGAGATCCTGCTCGTGGGTCACGCAGATCACGGTGCGTCCCTCCAAGTGGAGCCGTTTGAAGATCTCCTGGATCTCCCCGGCCGTGGCGCTGTCCAGGTTGCCGGTGGGTTCGTCGGCCAGAAGAAACTGAGGGTCATTGGCCAATGAACGAGCGATGGAGACCCGTTGCTGCTCACCTCCTGAGAGCTGAGAGGGAACGTGGTCCAACCGCTGGGAGAGTCCAACGTTTTCCAGCAGAGATCGGGCCTTTTCCACCCGTTTTCCCGGTCCCAACCCGGAGAACGCCATGGGCAATTCCACGTTCTGGAGGGCGGTCAGGGTCGGGATCAGATGAAAGAACTGAAACACGATTCCCACCGTGTGCTGGCGATGATGAGCCAATTGTTCGGGACTCATTCGGGCCAGGTCCCGTTCGCCGACCCAGAGCGAGCCTGAACTGGGACGGTCCAGCCCCGCCAGCAGGTTGAGCAGGGTCGACTTCCCGGAACCGGAGCGGCCCACGACTCCCAGAAACTCCCCCGGAACGACCTCCAACGAAATCCCGTCCAGGGCCCGGACCACCCGCTCCCCCATGGGGTAGTCCTTGGTGAGGTTCTCGACCCTCAATGATTCCATGACGCGCGTATTGTGACCGATTTCGGCCCGCCGTGCGCAGAGTCCCGTGTCAGACCCCTGGGGACGTTTGGCAGCGCTGCCGGCGAGCGGGACGGATCGCACTTGCAAGATATCGGCTGGTGGTCCAGCATCGTAGCCCCATGATGAGATACGCCTTGACCGCCTTCTGGTTCTGGGCGGCAGTCACCACGGTTCCCGCTGCGGGGTCGAGCCGGGTCGTAGAGCGGAAGGACCTGTCCTACTACGAAGGATCCGACGCTCATCCCAGCAAGCACAAACTGGACCTCTATCTTCCGTCGGGAAGCGAGGGGCATCCGGTGCTGGTGTTCGTCCACGGCGGTTCCTGGAGACGGGGCGACAAGGATGCCTACGGGGGGGCTTACGGAGCCATGGGCCGGAGTCTGGCCGCCGAGGGGGTGGCCGTGGCGGTGATCAACTATCGGCTCAGCCCGGAGGTGCGCCATCCCGAGCACGCCCGGGACGTGGCACAGGCGGTCAGCTGGGTCCATGGCAATGCCTCCCGCTACGGTTGGAACCCCGGCAAGATCGTTCTCGTGGGACATTCGGCCGGCGCGCATCTCTGCTCCCTGACGGCGTTGGACGAGGTCTATCTGAAGGAGCACGGCCGGACGCCCGATGTGATCGGCGGGGTGGTGGCCGTCAGCGGCGTCTACGACCTGACCCGGACCGGGGTGACGGGCCAGCTCCTCTACCAGGATGTCTTCGGCACCCGGAACGAACAACTCCAGGCCGCCTCTCCGGCTCTCCGAGTGCGGAGCAAGCCGGCGCCTTTTCTGCTGCTCTATGCCGCGCAGGACTATCCCACGGCCGACTATCAGACGCGGCGTCTCGAGAGCGCCCTGGCCCAGTCGGGGGGAACGGTTCGGAGCTTGGAGATCGCGGACCGCAACCACGTGAACATCATCGCCGGATTGGGTCGAAAGGGCGATCCGGTCCGGGAGGAGGTCCTCCGCTTCTTGAAGGAACTCTTTCCTTCCCGGTAGTCGCCGACGCCATGACCGCAACGTATCCGATCCTGCCCGGCCGCCTCCTCTGGTCGGGTGAACACTGGATCTGCTTTCTGCGTGCGCCCAGCGCCCAAGAGGATTCGGTTCGAGTCAGCCTCTACCGGTCCGTCTACAGCCCCGCCGGTGAGGGGCACGTCGCCTTTGTGGACGTTCCCGGCTCCCTCCAGGCGATCTTGACCGACAATCGAGCCTTCCTGGAGTTCATCCGGACGACCATGTTTCGGGGAAAGGCGCCGCCCTTCGGGTCCGGCCTTCCGGTCGTGGAAGCCGCCTTTCGGCGGGAAGGCGACCTGAAGAAGTCTCCGTCATGGGTCATGGAAGCCGGAAAGCACCTTCTGGACGTGACCTGGACCCAGCTTGAGCCACCCACCCTGGCTTTTCGGGGTGACCCGGAGTTCCAACGGCAAAGGCCCGCCTTTACGATCCTCTTTTTCTGCCAGGGGGCGCGGCTCCTACTGGATGGCCAGCGGATCGAAGGAACTCCCTACCCTCGACGCATCTGGAGGGAGGCATTAGGAGGAGGCGACCGAAGTTCCTGCGTTTTCGCCATTGCCGAGACCATGATCCGACCCCCGGATTGAACCAATCCCATCCAGTGACGGTCTAATATAATTGAGAGCCGAATGATGTAGACTGACAGGAAACACGATCATGCTACCTCGATTATTCCTCATATCTATCTTTCTCCTTCATCCTTTGGCTGCCGAGAAGAAGGCCGATACCGGGACGGCCAAAGGGCCCGCGACCGTCGAAAAGACCGGTCTCTTCAACCTGCACGGGTTTTCTCTGGGAGGCGGATACAGATACAGCCGGTTTCGCTACTACCCCCCGTTCGGTTATTTCCCCCACTACTCCTATTGGGGCAGGTACCCGTTCCACCACTTGACCGGCGCCTGGGCCTATCCCGATTTCTACCATCCCGCTTACTTTGCGGGTTACGGACGAACGGCCAGGGGAGGCCGAATCAAGTTGAAGACGAAGTTCAAGGAGGCGAGCGTCTACCTGGACGGAGCCTTCGCCGGCTTGGCCAAGGACCTCAAAGACATCTGGCTGAAACCGGGGGTGTACCAGCTGAAGTTGGAGACTGACCGGCACCAGCCCTTCGAGATCCGAGTCTACGTGTTGACAGGAAAGACCGTCCGGATAGAACCCAATTTCGAGCAAAGATCTCAGGAGTAGATCATGAAAAAATCGATTCAAATCTTTTCCGTTGCACTGCTCTCCGGAATCTTCGTCCTGGCCAATTCGGACGGAACTCGTCCTTTGAGCAGTGTCAAGAAGTATCCCGTCTCCGTCGAGAAGGACGGCTACAGTCTGGGTGCCCGGTTGCTCAGCGAGAAGGAGGTCCTGCAAAACTTCGTCACTCCCCTGAAGGGAAAGTATGTCGTGGTGGAAGTGGCAATGTACCCCGGCGTCAACGATGTCGAGGTGGAAAACAGGGACTTCGTACTCCGGATTGACGGTTTCGACAGGTCGTTCCGTCCCCAGGAGCCGAGCCAGATCGCAATCGGCCAGCAGCGGACCACCAAGGCGGGCAGGCGGGTCGGCATCGTTCCGTACGGCAACATCGAATACGAATCGGGCCGAGGCCACTATCCTGATTCCCGGCGTTTCCCCAGGCGCAGTGACCGCCGTGATGTCGAAGATCCCGACTGGGATCGCCGCGATCGCGACCGGAACTACGGCTACGGTGGTCTCCGGACCGTCGTGGGAGTCGGCGTCGTCCTCGATCGCCAGCCCCAGCCCTCCAGCGACCAGGACCGGTACGTCATGGAGACGGAATTGCAGGACAAGAGTATTCCCCAGGGATTCATCGGGTCGCCGGTCGCCGGCCACCTCTACTTCGCAGTCGGAGAGTACCAAAAGAAGGCGAAGCACCGGCTCGAATACCGCGGAAACGGGGAGACCACCGTCCTGGTCCTTCCCAGGAAGTAGGACGGTGCCTTTGCCGGCTTGGCCAACGACCTCAAGGAAAATCTAACCGGAACCGGGCGTGTACCAGTTGAACGTGGGAACCGGGCGGCACGTTCCTTTCGAGATTCGGGATCAACCACTCACCGAAAAGACCGTAAGGATCGAACTCAACTTACGGGAGAGGTTCCAGCAGTAGGATATGAAGAAGTTGATTCAGACCCTTTCCGTTGCGCTGCTCTCCGGCGTCTTCGGCTTGGCCAGCTCGGATGGAACTCGTCCTCGGAGCGAGGTGAACAAGTATCCCGTCTCCATCGAGAAGGAGGGTTACAGTCTGGGTGCCCGGCTGCTCAGCGAGATGGAAGTCTCGCAGACCTTCGTGACTCCCCTGAAAGGGAAATACGTCGTCGTGGAAGTGGCTCTCTACCCCGGCAATGCCGACATCGCGGTGGACAATCGGGACTTCGTTCTCCAGGTTTCCGGTAAGGACCAGATCTTCCACCCCCAGAAACCTGAGTTGATCGCAGCCGGTCTGCAGCGGCGAGCCTCATCAGCCAGGCGAACCGGTGTGGTTTCTTCGGGAACCATCGGATACGAATCGCGCCGGGAGCGCTATCCGGAAGCCTACCCCGGTCGCCGCAATCGTAATGACGACATCAGGTCCGGTGGCCCCCGCGCCACGATTGGGGTCGGCGCATTGCGCGATCGACGTCCCCGGCCCTCCACCGACCGGGATCGTCAGGTCATGAAGACGGAGTTGGAGGACAAGAGCCTTCCTGAGGGCTACACCGGGTCGCCGGCCGCCGGCCATCTCTACTTCGCGGTGGGAAAGCACCGCAAGAAAGCGGTCCATCGGCTCGAATATCGTAGAAACGGGGAGACCACCGTCCTGGTCTTTCCCAGAAAGTAGGACAGCCCAAACACTTCAGCCGCCCCCCTCGCAGGCAGGCCGGTCTGAATTCCACAACCCGGCGACAAACCTCCGTCCCCCGCCGGGAGCCCCCTTTCGATATCTCCTTCATACCGAATTTCGCTTCCTTGCTGGTAGGATTGTGGAATGGAACCCGTGCCCTGGAAGGTTTCTCTTCACGGCGGACACAGCGGCACCTTCTGCGATCACGCCGAAGGAACTCTCCGGCAGATTCTGGAAGCTGCGGTGGCGCAGAAGATGTCCGTATTCGGGATCACGGAGCACGCTCCCCGTCTGGGAGAGCGCTTCCTCTATGCTCGGGAGATTGAGCTGGGATGGGACGTGCCCAAGCTGGAACGGGACTTTCGAGCGTACCGGACAGCCCTAGACCCCCTGGTCCGCGAGTTCAGTCCCCTGCTGCAGGTCCTGAGAGGTTTCGAAGCCGAGGTCGTGCCCAGTTCGACCTATGCCGACGTCATGCGCCGTTACCGGTCGGACATGGGTTTCGACTACATGGTGGGCTCCGTCCACTTCGTGGGGGAAATCATCATCGACAGCGAGCCCGAAGACTTCGAACGCGCCCTGAACCGGGCCGGCGGCCTGGAGGCCCTGGCGAACCGTTACTACAAGAGCGTAGCTCGCATGGTCGAAGCACTCCGCCCCGAGGTGGTGGGACACCTGGATCTGGTTCGCAAGAACGGCCGGCACTACGGACCGTTGGACACGCCGGCCATCAGGCGGTCGGCTCGGGAGGCACTGGAGGTGATCCGCCGCCACGGCAGCATCCTGGATCTCAACACGGCCGGATACCGCAAGAACCTGGGCTGTCCCTACCCGGAACCCTGGCTCTTGCGCCAAGCCCATGAAATGGGCATCGGCGTCTGTTTCGGAGATGACAGCCACGGCCCCGACCAGGTGGGAGCCGGAATCGAAGAGGCCCGTCTCTACCTTTTGGACAATGGCATTTCCGAGATTCGGACCCTGGCCAAAGCAGGGGGCCGGGTGGTCCGCAGATCCATTTCACTTCATTGATTCCTCTCGGTCGAAGTTACGGAGTTACCGATGAACTATTCCTCAGAAGCGGCAGCAGCACCTCGAATCGAATCCGACGGCCGCGTGCTCGTGTGCCCGGGAGGACACGCACCCAAGGTGGTCCGATTGGGAGCCGATCGCCTCGTGGCGGCCGCCCGCACCGGCTTGACCGGAGTCGCCGACAACAGCTCCGTGTCCCTGGTGGAGTCCCGCGACGGAGGCCGGACCTGGACCGAGCCTCGCATCCTTGTCAATTCAGGAAACGACGAGCGGGTGCAGATGATGAGCCGTCTTCCCGGCGGCATCATCCTGCTTGGATTCACCCGACGGTCCAACGGCACCTGCAAGGGCATGCTCATGACCTCCTCCGACGAGGGCAGGAACTGGGACGATCCCTTCGAGATGCGACCGGGACCGTTCGACTACATCTACCCATTCGGCGGTGTGACCGCGCTTCCGGACGGCGAACTCCTGCTCACCGCTTACGGCGGGTACTACCCCGTCTACGAACACGGGGACAAACCGCGGGAACGAAAGGGGGACTTCACTCTCTTCTTCCGCTCCCGGGACGGAAGTCCATGGGATTACGGAGGCCTGATCTGCCGTTTTTCGACCCAGCCTCATCTGTTGCGCCTCTCCTCCGGCGTACTCTTGGCATCGCTCCGCAGCGCCGAGTTGGAAGAGGCCATGACTTATGAGGAGTCGCTCAAGCGGCCTCTGGCCCGAACTCTCGTGAGTGAGTCTCGAGACGAAGGGAGAATCTGGTCCCGTCCCCGGCGGGTGACGGGTGCCGCCGAAATGCAGGGTTTTCTACTGGAGTCATCATGGGGTGAGTTGGTCATGACCTACAGCGTGAGGCACAAGCCCTACGGCGTCGCCATTCGAACCAGCCGCGACCAGGGAAAGAGCTGGGGACCGCCGGTGGCCTTGGCCGACGACGCGCCGGCGACCGACGTGGGGCTGTCTCAGACCCTGGAAATGGAGCCGGGAAAGTTTCTCACCCTCTACCACTGGGAGGATCGGAGCACTCCCCGGCGCGAGGCCAACCTGTTTGGGATCTTCTGGCGGATGAACCCGCCCTCCGACCGTTCGTAGCTACCTGGGGATCCGCCGCAAGATTCAGGCGCAGTACTCGTTCAGCTTGGCGCCCAGCCGATCGATTTCTTCCCAGGTATTGAAGAAATGGACACAGACGCGGATATCCCGGGGGTGTTCCAAGGGCGCCACCACAATCCCGTCCTTCTCTGCCAGCCGCTCGTAGAAGTCCATCCCCAGAAAACCTTCGGGCAGCCTCAGGCTCACGACTCCGCTCCGGCTTCCGTCTTCAAGGGGAGAGATGAGTTGGAAGAGCCTGGAATCACGGACCCACTCCGAGAAGCCCTTGGAAAGATCCGCGGTCCGGGTATGGATCCGATCCCAGCCCACGTTTTCCAGCCAGCGCAAGGCCTCGGCGAATCCTCCGAAGACCGGCAGGGCCCGGGTCCCAAACTCGTAGCGGCGGCCGTCGGGATGCCATTCATATTGCCCGTCGTCCTCGATGGTGACCTGACTGTGGGCTCCGGTCCACGAAACCTGGGTCGAGTTCAAGATCTCCTTCCGGGTCAGGAGTCCTCCCGTCCCCTTGGGCCCCAAAAGCCATTTGTGACCGCAGAACGAGTAGTAGTCGCATCCCAGGCCGTGGAAGTCGAGCGGGATGTTTCCGGCGGCCTGAGCGCCGTCCAGCAAGAGCCGTACGCCACGCTTGTGCAGTTCTTGCGCCAGCTTCCGCGCCGGAAGGACTCGACCGTTGCGGCGGGAGACATGGCTCAAGGCCACTAATCGGGTGCGCGGTGAGATCTGGCTCAGAACGCTGCCGAGGACGTCTTCACCCACATCCATGGGAGCCCGGCGGTAGACGACGCCGAAGCGGTCGTGGAGGTTGTAGGACGGCTGCAGCAAGGCGGGGTGCTCATGGTTGCTGATGAGGATCTCGTCCCCCGGCTTCCAGTCGATGGACCAGATGACGATATTGAGACCCTCCGTGGTGTTGTGGGTCAGGGTCACCTCTTCTTCATCGGCGCCCAGGGCGGCCGCGGCCAAGGCGCGGCATTCTTCCTCCACCACGGCGATCCGGGGGTTGATTCGCGGATCTCCGGGTCCACGATTCTGCAGGTCCAGAAGCTCCTTGACCCGTTCGATGACGGGAGTGGGCGAGGGACCGATGCCTCCGGTCAGAAAATAGGCGGATTCCGAGGTCGTCGGTATTTCCTTGCGAACCCGGCTCACCCATTGCGGGATTGTGGCTTGACTGGTGGTAGCGACGGCTTGTCCCATGTTTCGAATCCAGGTTGTTCCGGCCGCTGCTGCCAGCGACGCGGATTTCAAGAAGGTTCTTCTCGGTGGTCTACGGCTCTTGGATCGGGGCAGATTCTCTCTCATCGCACTCCTGAAGTCTTGTCGGAGGAAGCCTTTCAGGTCAGTTCAGGCGCCGCAACAGGTATCCCGGACGGAAGGATCGCCGGGCGCGGACCCAGACCGAGAAACGCTCCCGGGGGTCTGCGACCCGGTCCAGACTGAAGACACCTCGACCCAGAATCCCGGACAGCGCCTGGGTCAACTCGGGTCGAAGCTGTTCGAAGGTCTCTGCGTTGTTGGGGGTATGGAGGCGATCGTTCGCCAGCAGTAGCATCTCCCGGGTATGGAAACGCACCCTGCCGCCCAGAACCGGATCGGATTCCAGTCGGCTGCAGGCCAGAAGCGTCTGCCTGAAGACCTCCCGGATACATTGCTCACGGGTCCCGTCCAGGTTTTGCTTGCGGTAGTAAAGGAGTCCGGGCCGGTCATCGCCCTGGTCCAGGCTGAAGTTTCCCTCGTGAGCGACCAGCAGTATGCCGGGGCCCCGGTGGACGTGACTGTAGTCGTGGACGTCGATGAGCAGGTGTCCGTCGACGGCCTGGTTCTGGATCCAGGAATGGAAGACGGGGATGAATTCCCGCGCCTCGGCCCGGAGGGGCTCCTCCAGAAAGATCTTGAGACCCAGTTTCTGCCAGCCGCCCATACCCTCGCCTAATGGACTCCCGAGATCTCCCGGGCCATGCGCTCGTAACAGGCATGAGCCGCTTCGATGAAGAGCTGGCTCTCCTCCACCGACTGATGGGCCCGGTCCCGATTCGGGATCTTTGGAGGCGACTGGTGACGGCGGAAAAGGTAATTGGCGAACTTGCCGCGGGCGTACTTGTCGAAAAACAGCTCGGTGTCGTAGAAGCGGCGCCGGAATTCCGAAACCACCGTGTCCGGTACACCCGGGACATCCAGGAATTCCGTCTTGACCAGGGCTTTGGCGGCCTCGACCATGGCCTGATAGCTCAATGCGTCGGCGCCGGGAAAATCCATGTCGTCCAGCCTGATCTGGGCTTCGAAGACCAGCTGCTCGGCGGATGCGAGATTGAACTGGGTCAAGGTGACCACCTCTCCAGCGCATTCTCCCGTTCCCAGATCCCCCATGGAGAACTCTCTCGGATCGCCCCAATCGCTGTAGAAGGAGGAGTCGACCTCATAGGCCGGAACCTGCAACAGGTCCTGCAGCATGGCTCGAAGGTCCTTCTTGCCGACGCTTCGGACGAAGTCCTGAAAGCTCTCGCCATTGCTCCGATACTCCAGGTATCGGCCGGTGATACGCTCCAGAACCTTGGGCACGTTCCGGGCCGGCGCCGAGCCCATTGCCAGTCCGTAGGAGCCGGCGTTCTCGGTCCACTGGCCTCCCAGCACCACTTGGAAGTGAGGCACCTTGTGGCCCTTGATGGTCCGGCTGGTTCCGTAGAATCCGATGTCCGCGACGTGGTGCTGACCGCAGGAATTGAAGCAGCCGCTGATCTTGATCCGCAGGTTCTTGATCGAATCATCCAGCTGGAGGAACTTGGCGCCGAGACTCCTCCGGAGCTCGGCAGCCAGTCCCCGCGAGGAGGCGATTCCCAACTTGCAGGTATCGGTACCCGGGCAGGCCGTCACATCCACGATGGTACCGGCGCCATGGGCGCCCAGACTGATCTTCTCCAACTCACCGTAGAGTTCCGGCAGGTCCGCTTCGCTGACCCAACGCAGCACCATGTTCTGCTCCACGGTGGTCCGGATGTTCTCGCCGGAGAAACGGCGGGCGATCACCGCCAACTCCCGGGCCTGCCACGACGACAAGTCTCCCAAGGGAAGAGTCAGGGTGGCGACGGCGTAGCCCGCCTGCCGCTGCCGGTAGACGTTGGTCCGGACCCAGTGCTCGAAGTCCGGAGGCGGCTGCTGTCCGTTCAAAGCCGCCGGCGGCCTGACCGCGGTCTCCTGGAATTCCGGAACCTGAGGCAGATACGCGGTCCACCGCTCGTCCGGAGGCATGATCTCGCGCTCCTTCAGAACCTCCTTGCGAAACTCGTCTATCCCCAGCTTGGCCACCAGAAACTTGATGCGGGCACGGGCTCGGTTCTTCTTCTCTCCCAAGCGGGCGAACACCCTGGAGATGGCCTGCGCCGTGGGCAGCAGCTCTGCTTCGGGAAGAAAGGGGTCGAAGAGCTTGGCCTGGTGAGGCACCGCGCCCAGACCTCCCCCGACGTAGAGCTCGAACCCGCGTCTGATGCGGTCACCCTCGCGCCGGACCACCGCGATGGCCCCCATGTCATGCATGCTGGCCAGCCCGCAGGCCTCCTCGCGGCATCCCGAGAAGGAGATCTTGAACTTGCGGCCGAAATCCTGGACATCGGGGTGTCCCAGCAGGAAGGCGCTGCAGGCCTTGGCGTAGGGACTGACGTCGAAAGCCTCCGTGTGGCAGACGCCCGCCAGAGGGCAGGCCGTCACGTTCCGAACCGAGTTCCCGCAGGCCTCCCGGGTCGTGATTCCGACCGAGGCCAATCTCCGCATCAGGTTGGGAGTGTCGTCGATGTGGACGAAGTGGAGTTGATAGTCCTGTCTGGTGGTGACGTGGAGGATTCCGTCCGCATACTCCTCGGCCATTTCTGCCAATACTTCGAGTTGGCGGGGATTGACCCCGCCGTACGGGATCTTGATGCGCATCATCCCGGGTGCGTCCCAAAGGGTTTCGGGCCCCTTGATGGAGTCGCCGGAAGGATAGGGGAGTTGCTGCGACCGGATCCCGTCGTGGCGGAAGCCGTTGTCGTACCTCTGGCCGTAGATGCCGCGCCGCAACCGGGTCTCGGCGAAGATCTTCTCATCCAGCTTACCCTGCCTTCTCAGCTCCATCTGCATCTCGAAGATGTCGATCTCGCGGCAGAGCTCGTCCGGGATATCCGTGCCCAAGTGCTCCTTCCAGGTAGTCATGACCCGTTTCCTCCAGGTCTCTCCAGCTTATGAGATGACATTAAGTTTACCCAATTGATCGGAATTATCAAATGACACGGAACGCCTACTCAAGTCCCAGCAAGGGGCCGGCGTCGCGATGGATCATCGCTTCCATCTGGTCCGGGTCCAACCGCGGCAGGGCCGTGCCTTCCAACTGATCGTTGATGGACCGCAGCCCGGCCAGAGACTCGTCCACGTTGGTGATGGGGTAGTCGGTCCCGAACAGGAGCTTGTTCCAGACACCGTATTCCTGCACCAGCATCAGGCTCTGGTAGAGCTGGAAGGGGCGGTAGTGAATGGCCGACACGTCCGAATAGACGTGAGGATGCTTCCGGATTACCGCCACCGTCTCACCCTCGTATGGATGTCCCAGGTGCGCCAGAATGATCCGGCACTCCGGGTACTTGATGGCGACAGGATCCAGATGCCGGGGCAAGGTGGTGTCCAGAGGGGCGCGGTCAATAAAGGTGGTCCCGGTGTGGAGCAGGACCGGCAGTTGGTGGCGGACGGCGTACTGCCACAGGTGATCCAGCTCCGGGTCCTGGGGATAGAATCCGGCATACATGGGCATCAACTTGATGCCCCTCATCTTCAGATCCTGGTGGCCCTCCTCCAGTTCCTCCTGCCAACCCGGTTGGGTCGGATCGAGGGAGAGAAACGGGATCAGATTTTCGGGGTCCTGAGAGCAATATTCGACGATGAATTGATCGGGAGTCCAGAGGCCCGACAACTTGGCCTTTCCACCGAAGACGACGGTCTTGACTCGATCCGGGACCGTCCGGCAATGGGCGCGATAGTCCTTCAGGGTGCTGTCCAGGGGAATTTCGTAGCCCCTCATTCGGATTGCCTGTTGGCGGAACCGATCCGAGAAATGGTCCGGATATCTCCAGCCATGAGTATGGACGTCAAAAATCACACGCCACCTCCTGAGCCAGAGCAGCGTAACGTGTTCCAGGAGCGACTTCCAGGATCGAATCTCCCCTTTTACCGGCACGACTATTCCCACGGACTGCTAGCAGTCCGTGGCGAAAGTCGCGCGAGCACCGAGACCGTTCCTGCGCCCGCCGGACAAGGCGCTTCGGAGGGAGCATACCGGGAGTATGTGAGCCGATAGCAACGCAGTCCGCCGGGATGCAGGGACGGTCGAATGCCGTGACGACTTTTGCCACGGCCTGCTAACATGTTCCCGGTTTCGGCGACACTTTTCCCAGGCTCAGGAGGCACTGCAGTTCCCATGAAATTCCTATCCGATCCGGTCCCGATAGATTCGACACTCCGCCGCCCCGCCATCGCGGCCGCGGCTCTCCTGGTCTTCCTTCAGACGGTGCCCGCTCTCGCCGAGTCCCACCATGGGGTCCGACTAATCAAGACGGACGCGGCTCGGGTGGACATCTACGTCGGTAAGAGCCTATTCGCCTCGTACCACTACGGAGCCGGCTTTCACAAGCCGATCTTCCACCCCCTGCTCAGCCCCGAGGGCCATCGGCTCACGCGGGCATACCCCATGGAATTCGGGACACCCAACGAGCATTACGACCATTGGCACCACGAGGGGATCTCATTCACCTATGGAAACCTCAACGGCGTCGATTTCTGGTCCAAGCTGCCCGGCGGACGAGACAAACCGGGCAGTGGCCGGATTCGGCACACCGGCTTCGCCCGGCTGGAAGACGGACAAAAGGGAGTCATGGATACCACGTCGGACTGGATCGCACCCTCGGGAGACGTGCTGCTGAAACAGGACTCCCGGATGACCATCGAGGCGGGCCCCGGATGGCGGACCCTGGACTTGACGTTCAAGCTGACTGCCCAAGGGAAAGCGGTGACGTTTAACGATACCAAGGAAGGAATGATGGCCGTTCGCGTCGCCCCCGACCTGCGGGAAGACCGGACCGGCCGCTACCTGAACGCTCAGGGGCTGGAGCTCTCGAAGGGCGTCTGGGGCAAGAAGTCTTCCTGGGTGGCCCTGCGCGGATCGGTCCAGGGAGAGGACCTGACTCTGGCTATCATGAATCACCCCAAGAGCATCGAATCCCCCACCTTCTGGCACGCCCGGGGCTACGGACTCTTTGCCGCCAACCCCTTCGGCCGTAAGGATTTCCAAAAAGGTTCCCCACCTCTGAACGTCGCTCTGGAACCGGGCGAATCGGCCCTCTTTCTCTACCGGATACTGGTGCACTCCGGACACCTCACCCAGTCCGATATGACGGCTCAATTCGAGAAGTATCGCGAAACGAAACCGTGACGGCGGGCGCCGCCACACGCGGCGGTGCAGGGGCCGAGTCTTCTTGTCCTGCTCCAGAGGGGCAGATATAATCCCTGACGCATGCCCGGGACCATGATCTCCATCCTTTCCCCCGACGGCGACCTGAAATCGGAGGCCGACATTCCGGCCCTCAGATTGGATCAGCAGCTCCATCTCTATCGGTTGATGTGCTTGAACCGGAGGGTCGACGACCAGATGATCCGGCTTCAGAGACAAGGCCGGCTCGGTTTCTACGTCGGGTCACGCGGGGAGGAAGCGGCCATCATCGGAAGCGCGTTCGCCCTGGAACGGCGGGACTGGGTCGTCCCCTGCTACCGGGAGTTGGGCGCCGCTCTGGTCAAAGGCTTTCCCCTGATCGATCTTGTCTGCCAGTTCTTCGGAAATTCCCGGGACTTGACCAAGGGCCGGCAGATGCCGAACCACTACGCCAGCCGCGACTTGAGGGTGACGTCGATTTCCAGTCCCGTGGGAAGCCAGATCCCCCATGCCATCGGTCTGGCTCTGGGCGCCCGTCTGGCGGGCAGGGACGACGTGGCGCTGGTCTATTTCGGCGACGGCGCCACCTCTCAGGGCGACTTCCATGTCGCCACCAACTTCGCGGGAGTCTTCAAGACTCCGACCATCCTCTTCTGCCGGAACAACCAGTGGGCGATCTCCGTTCCGGTAGAGTCTCAGACGGCCTCCCGGAATCTGGCCATCAAGGCGACCGCGTACGGTATTGAAGGGGTCCGTGTCGACGGAAACGATATCTTCGCCGTCTACCACGTCACCTCGAAGGCAGTGGCGAAGGCAAGAAGGGGGGAAGGTCCGACGCTGATCGAGGCGGTGACCTACCGCCGGGGAGGCCACTCCACCTCCGACGACCCCAATTCCTATCGGGACGACGCCGAGGTCGAGCCCTGGGTCGAGCGCGACCCGATCCTGCGGTTCCGCTTGTACCTGACCCGGCAGGGACATTGGGACGACGACAAGGAGCAGGCGTTGGAGGACGAGATCCGAGCGCTGATTCGCAGCACCCTGGAAGAGGCCTCGCGGTCCGGACCGCCGTCTCTGGACACCATCTTCGGTGACGTCTACGACGAGATGCCGTGGCATCTCCGTGAGCAAATGGAGTCGGTGTGCATGCCGGAGGAGTTTCAGACCGTCGAGCAGGGGACCTGACCCACTTCCGCGAAAAACCAGATGCCGATTCGGAACATCATCCAGGCAGTCAACGACGGTCTGCGCACCGAGATGCGGCGCGACCCCGGCGTGGTGGTCCTGGGTGAAGACGTGGGGCGTTTCGGCGGGGTCTTCCGCGCCACCAAGGGTCTCCAGGACGAGTTCGGAGACCACCGGGTATTCGACACGCCGCTGGCCGAGTCGGGCATCATCGGGGCCGCCATCGGCATGGCCATGTACGGCTTTCGGCCGGTTCCCGAGGTTCAATTCGCGGACTTCATCTATCCCGCCTTCGATCAGATCGTCAACGAGCTGGCCAAAATGCGGTACCGTTCCGGCGGGCAGTACACCTGCCCCATGGTGATCCGAACGCCCTATGGCGGAGGCATCCGGGGAGGGCACTACCACTCCCAGAGTCCCGAAGCCTATTTCGTCCACACTCCTGGGCTCAAAGTGGTGGTGCCGGCGACTCCCTACGATGCCAAGGGACTTCTGATTTCGGCGATCCGGGATGACAACCCGGTCATCTTCCTGGAACCGAAGCGGGTCTACCGGGCGGCCCGGGGCGAAGTTCCGGACGGCGACTACATCGTGAAGCTGGGTCAGGCCAAGGTCGTCCAGGAGGGTCTGGACGTGACCGTCGTGGCCTACGGCGCCATGCTCCACAACTGCCTGGCAGCGGCAAATCAGTCGGAGGAGGAAGAGGGGATCTCCTGTGAAGTGGTGGATCTGAGAACCTTGATGCCCTTCGATGTCGACACGGTCTTGAGCTCAGTCCAGAAGACGGGCCGCCTGGTCATTGTCCACGAGGCTCCCAGGACCTGTGGGTTCGGAGCGGAACTCTCGGCGACCGTCGGGGAGAAGGCGCTCCTGCACCTGCAGGCCCCCGTGACCCGGATCACGGGTTTCGACACCCCTTTCCCCTACACTCGCGAAGAAGACTACCTGCCTGGGATCGAAAGAATCCGGAATGGATTGCGCGAGATCGTCGAATTCTGAGTAGAGTCCTATGCCGTACCAATTCAGGCTCCCCGATATCGGCGAAGGCATCGTGGAAGGCGAGGTCGTCCGCTGGCTGGTTCGGATCGGCGACGAGATCGAAGAAGATCAGCCGATGGTGGAAGTCATGACCGACAAGGCCACCGTCGAGATCCCCTCTCCCGTAAAGGGCCGCGTCGTGGACCATGGAGGCAAGGAAGGAGAGGTCGTCCAGGTCGGGTCGGTGCTGGTGGAGATCGATACCGGCAAAGATGAAGTCGACTCCGAGCCGGTTCACGCGGCGCCTCATCCACCCCTTCACAGGCGTCCGTTTTCGCGGCGGCGAAAAACGGTGCGGATCCTGGCGACTCCGGCCATCCGGCGCCTGGCGAAACAGATGAAAATCGACCTGGAACGGGTCAAGGGCACCGGCCCGGGCGGACGGATCACGAAAGAGGACCTGACCCGGGCCCAGACGCCTCCGACCGTTGCCGCGGCCGGACCGACGGAACGGGTTCCCTACCGCGGCATCCGGCGCCGGATCGGCGACCACATGCTCCAAGCCTCCAACCACGCTCCCCATTTCACCTATGTGGAAGAGGTGGACGTGACCGAATTGGTCCGGATGCGCCAAAGGGCTCAAGGAAGCGAGGAGTTTCAGGGAGTCCGCCTCACTTATCTCCCCTACATCCTGAAGGCGTTGGCCCACGAGCTGAAACGGCATCCCTATCTGAACGCCCGTCTGGACCTGCACGCGGGAGAGATCGAACTCCGGAAGTATTACAACATCGGCATCGCTACCCAGACGGAAGAAGGGCTCATGGTTCCGGTGATCAGGAACGTGGACCGGAAGAGCCTGCCGGAACTGGCCCGGGAGATCTCCCAGATCTCGCAGTTGGCGCGTGACGGCAACCTGAAGCTGGAACACCTGCAGGGAAGCACCTTCACCGTGACCAGTCTGGGCGCCTTGGGAGGCATCGTCGCCACACCCATCGTCAATTTTCCCGAAGTGGCCATCCTGGGCGTGCACAAGATCGCACCCCGGCCGGTCGTGCGCTCGGGCCGGATCGTGATTCGGGAGATCATGCACCTGAGCCTGTCCCAGGACCACCGGGTCGTGGACGGTGCCGTCGGCGCCCGGTTTCTGCAAGCTGTGATCGCCCGTCTGGAAGCCCCCGAGACCGGCATCTGACCCGGAGCCGCCATCGCCTTATGGACGAACTGTCGAGACGTTCCCTGTTCCAATACGCATGCAGCGCAGCGGCGGCAGGCATGGTGGCAGGACCCTACGCCGCGGAGGCGCAGGGCCTCGCCGGCGGCCTGACGGGGGGATCCCTTCCGGGCGCGGGAACGGCGGCGGATTCCTATAGGGTGCTACCGGAAGAAGAGGGCAGCCGGCGCTACGGCATGGTGGATGACCTGTTCCGCCACATTGAGAACCGTTCCGACGTCAAACGGGAAATCCTTTACTGGCTCACCGACGGCCGGTCCTCCTTCCTGGGCGCGACCAACCGCTTTCAGTTCCTGGAGCCCATCATTCGGCCCTTGTACCGGCAGGCGGGCATCCCGTTGGAGTTCGGGTACGGACTGGGATTGCAGGAGAGCCTGTACCGCAACTACAGCGTCTCCTACGCCAACGCCAAGGGAATCTGGCAGATGCAGTGGGCCGGCCGAAGATACGGTCTGAGGGGAGGAGACTATTTCGACGTCGTAAAATCCACGCAGAAGCAGTTGGAGTACCTCGGCCATTTGGTGAAGGTCTTCGCCTGGAATCTGGAGCTGGTGCTGGTGGACTACAACTACGGTCCCGGCCAGAAGTTTGCCCGCTACAGCTCCAACCCGAATGCGTTTCGCAGAATCGCCAGCCGGATCCCCCGCCAGACCCGCCGCTACGTGCCGCGAGTCCTGGCCGCCACGGCGATGGGCCTGGCTCCGGAACGATTCGGGATCAACATTCCCCGGTTGGATCCGGGAACGCTGAAGATCCCGTTGGATCGCAGCCTCCATCACCTGGAATTGGGGCTGCTGCTGGGCACCGACCATTGGAACCTGGGAAATCTGAATCCCAGGGACAGCATCCGGGTCTGGTTCAAGGAGGGGGAGGAGGTGACCATTCCCCGGATCTTCCAGGAAACCTACCGGGAGCGCATCGAGAAACACCCGCTCCGTGAGGAATTCCACGGCTTCGTGGCCAACGTCTATCCGGCCCCGGGACAGGCCATCGAATACCGGGTCCAAAGAGGCGACACCCTCTTCCGAATCTCCAGGAAATTCAGAGACTGCGGAGTGGAAGGGCCCAACCAGATCATGCTCTACAACGGTCTGAGCAGCACCGTGATCCGTCCCGGCCAGAAGCTGCTCATTCCCTGCGCCGACTGAAGCGGGGAAACGGACGGCTGGCCCGACGGCTAGTCGCGGGAACGGCTCCAGTTCAACTCCACCTTCACCCGCGCCCCATGAGGAGCGTCGGACCCAGGCTTCACGAGGCGAAAACCGAATCCGGAGGTGGGCACCCGGACGCTGCCGAAGGGGAGGTGCGGGTTCAGGTAGCGTCCCGGATCGGAGTCGCTGAACTCGTGGAGGGCCGGAAAGTCGACGCCGTCGAAGGGGACCATCTGCCCCTGGTCCTCCCGATAGAGGACGATCCCCTGCCGGAACGGTTCCAGGGCGAAGGGTGCGTCCGCCGAGTGAAAAAAGCGCAACAGCCGATCGTAAAGCCGATACGTCAGACGATTCTTTCGTAGACGGATGTCGACCAGGTTGGTGGTCCCGCGGTAGGGCTCCCGGTCCGGTCCCGGCAACAACTCGTTGTAGAGCGTGTATCCGTAGATCAATTTCTTGTCCCGGAACCGGAGGCGTTCCAGAGGCGGTCCGTCCTCCCCCGGGCGGCATGCCTCCCGGTCTCGCTCCGGCAGGTCGGGGGGAAAGTATTCCGGTCGACGCTGGAAACAGAGCAGATCCAGGTAGTTCCGGCGGAGCCACTCCTGGGCCTTATCGTCGAACTCATAGTAGCTCCGGTCCTGCTCCCGCTTGAAATACTGCTCCGGCACGGCAGGATATCGAAACTCCTGAGGGTTGGAGTCCACGACCAACAGAAAACCCTGGCCCGGACCCTGCATGGAGGGTTCGTTCTGGCTCCAGAGGAAGGAGCCGTTGGCGTACCAGAGCACCACGCCGGACCGGTAGCGGACATCGAAGGCCCGAAACTCGCCTTTTTTCGGATCCCGATAGAAGACCTGCGACTCGCGGCGCAGCGTGCTGTCGTAGTTGAAGGCCGTCTCAAAATCCTGCCACGGGTCCCGGTACTCCAGCACATAGAAGTGGGGGACCGGGAGCCGGTGGACACCTCGCGAAAGACTGAACCCTTCCAGCTCCCACCCCTTCAGTTCGGAACCTTCAAAATCCTCGGAGAACCCCAGGGCCTTGATCTTGACGTTGTCGATGAGGGCTCCCGCCTCCACCGCGGCCATGTCGGTGAAGTAGTGGAAACGGGTCTCGACCTTCTTGCCCCGGTAGGCCGACAGGTCGAAGCGGGCACGAATCCACTGCCCGATCTCACACGGATCTTTCTCTCCGCCCACCCGGTCCTCGGCCAACTGTTTGGGACGAGACGGATCGCACCCCGGAGCCGACTCCACCTTGCCGTCGGCGTCCAGGTCGCCGCTGCGCCCGGTGAAGCCGGGGAGGGTGCCGTCGCCGTCATGACCCTTGCGGGAGGGCATGATGCTTTGGGCGTCAGCTGCCGAATCCTTGTCCGTGGGCAGAAGGCGCTGGTAGTTCAAGCCATCGGTGGAAGCCTCCACGTAGAGATAGTCGTAGTCTCCTTCGATCTCGAACCAGAGGTCGAACTCCAGGACCGGCTTTTCCCGGACCTGGGTCAGGTCGAACGTCCGGGAGAGGTATCGATTCATCTCGTTTCCCTGTCCCGTGTAGACGGCCTGCCGCTGGTGTCGGGAGCTCAGAGGCCCCAGATCCAAGGCCCGGACCTTGGGCGGCAGGATCACCATGACGGCGTCGCAGCTTCCCTGGGCCCGGCTCCCGCCGGGTTTACCGGACCAGTCGTTCATGGTCTTGAGGTGAAGTGAGCGGCTCCCGGTTCCCCCGAATTCCGGGGGTCGAAGCACACAAGGTTCCAGCCACCCGAGCATCATCCGGGACCACGCGCTCAGCTCCTGCGGGAACCTTCCCGCCGTGCTGCTCATGGCGTCCCAGGCCGCGGTGGAGTTGTTGGTCCGGCGGGCGTAGATGTCCGGCAGTCCCAGGGAATGGCCGAACTCATGGATGAAGGTGGAGACGGAGGTGTACTCGGACTGCATGTTGTAGTCGTAGACCCAGAGTCCCTCGCGAACCGGAATCCCGCCCCGGTCGTTGGTAATGCCCTCCAGCGCCGGACCCCGGCCCAGATTCTTGCTCAGGGCGTAACGGTGGGGCCAGATCCGGTCGGCGCACTCCCGTTCCCTGGGACTGAGCTTGTCCACGAGGTCGGCGGGCGCGTTGGCGGTGAACTTCTCCGAGAGCTTGTAGAGGCCCTGGCACGAGGACTGGCCCTTCCCGGCGTAGACCAGGACGAAGTGATCGATGTAGCCGTCCGGTTCTTCGGAGATCCCGTCGCCGTCGTAGTCGGTCGGGTCCCAGACGTCGAAGTCCCCCCAGGGGAAGTCGGGCCGGGCCGCATAGGCGGCGCGGAAGGCGTCTTCCACCAGACTCTCAGGCGAGTTGTCGTTCCGCCATTCCCCGTCCGAGAGGCGGGAGGGACGACCGTAGTGAGACAGAGGTTTATCCACGGTGACCAGAGAGAAGACCGTCCCAGTCACGAAGAACCTCCCACGCGACTGGTGGTAGTAGTAGTGGTTCAGGGTCTTCCGGCGGGGGTCCCGGAGATTCTCCGAAAAGAGCAGCTCCTGCAGGTAACGGCGGTTCTTCTCCTCGGCATCCGGCTCTCCCCGAAAGCGCTCGAAGCGGAGGTCGGAGAACTGGACCGGGATGATGAGCAGCCGGTGAGGCCGTTCGGGACTGCTGCGAACCGGACGGATCGAGTCGGTTTGTATCTGGGGATGTCCGAGCTGATCAAAACGCAAATTGGCCAGGGACTCGACGATGGCTGCCGGGTCCTTGTCGGCTCCCAGAAGCGGCGGGCCGGTGAGGACTAGGACCAAACCAAACAATAGGATCAAGGGCATGGCGTCTCCCAAACGGCGGCGGTGACCCCCACCTCCCGGACCCGGCCGGCGTCAAGCTGCGATGGCCCTTTCGCCCGCATCCGGAGGTTGGCATCGATCTGTTGAAGAGGGAGTCTATCAGCCGGAATCAATCGTCGTCACGGCATTCGGCCGGACCCGAAACCAGGCGGACGGCATGGATGGGCGACCATGGGGGACGCCCTCGCCAGAGTTGCCCCCAACCTCACCATGACTTAATCTCGGCGGCAATCGCGGCACCATAATGAAGTCTGCGTGGAGGATCCCGCCATGAAGAAGGTTCGTTTTCTCAGTTGTCTGCTTTGGATCTCCTGGTACGGTCAGGCCCAGGCCGGGACCCGAATCGAGATCTCGACTCCCATGCCCCCGCCCACCTGGGCGCTGTTGGAACGGCAGCTTCTGGACGCCAATGCCACGGCCGTCGAGGAGTTCTACACGACCTACCACGACGAGCGCGGTTACCTGCTGCACACGCCGCGCTGGGGCACCCTGGACGGCACCGACGACGCCATCGAGTGCTATGCCAACTGGACGCTGCTGCACATGCTGGGGGCTTCCGACCTGGTGCTGGAGCGGTACAAGCAGGGTTTGGAGGGCCACCTTCTCCAATACAAGGAGTTGAAGACCGTCAAGACCACCATCGCCGCCGAGGGGGCCTATTACAGGGAATTCATGCCCATGTCCGACTGGCACCACACCGGGGAGGGCATGCAGGGCTTCATGAACCAGGGCCTCTCGGACCCCGACGACCGCACCTTCCAGGCGCGGATGCGCCGGTTCGCCGGCATGTACATGGGCGAGGATCCGGATGCGCCCAACTACGATCCCGAACACAAGGTCATCCGCAGCATCTGGAACGGCAGCCGGGGACCCATGATCCGGCGGGCGACCCGCTACGACTGGGTCGGCGACCCCTTCAAGGGGCGATACCACATCCTGCACAGCGCGGGAGGGCGGGAGCAGATGCTGGACGCCGAGGAGACCTACCCCGAGATGCTCGCCCACTGCGCCGAGTACCTGCACAGCGCCGGCGACCACCCTCTGAATCTGATCGCGACCCAATTGCACCTGAACACCTATGCCATCGCCCACGAAGACAAGTACAAGAAATGGCTGGTGGAGTACGTGGACGCGTGGAAGGAGCGGACGGAAAAGAACGGAGGCAACATCCCCTCCAATATCGGTCTGAACGGGAGCATCGGAGGAGAGACCGGCGGGCAATGGTTCGGCGGGACGTACGGCTGGGACTTCTCACCCTGGTCGCCCGAGCACAAGGTGGTGGCGCACCGGAACATGTTCGCCAAGGGCATGTGGCCCGGATTCGGAAACGCCCTGATGATCACGGGAGACCAGAAGTACGTGGACATCCTCCGCCGTCAGATGGCCAACATCTACAGCCAGAAGAAAGTGGTGGACGGCCAGATCCAGGTTCCCAACAACTACGGAGTCAAGGGACCCAAGACCCAGCCGCCCATCTTCACGACCATTGACGGAAAGCTCTACTGGGAGGAACGGGAAACCAGCGAACCAGGTTGGTACAACTGGAGTTCGCACCGTTTCGTGAACGAGCTCATCGACATCTACCTCTGGTCCATGAACCGGGACGATCTGGAACACATTCCCATGACCGGCTGGATCGCGTTCCTGGAAGGCAAGGAACCGGATTATCCGGAAAAAGCACTCCGCCGGGAGCTGTCCTTCATCCGGGAGAAGATCCAGGGGATTCGCAAGGATCCCACCACGCCCGACACCCGGTTGGCCGACTGGCCGTTGGGATTAAATCCGGCCGCTCCCTACGAGTTGATCCGGCTCATGCTGGGCGGCCACCTGTATGGCAAGATCTACATCCCCCACACCCGGGTACGCTACTTCGATCCGGAGCGAAGGCGGGCCGGAATCCCTCAGGACGTGGGCTCTCTGGTGACGGAACTGAAGCCGGACAGCGTTCGGCTGGTGCTGGTCAACCTGAATCCGGTCCACGGACGCGAGCTGATCCTACAGACCGGGGCCTACGGGGAGCACGAGGGTTTGGGAGTCCGGATCGGCGACCAGGAATGGCGAGTGAAGGGCCGATATTTCCACGTCAGCCTGGCCCCGGGAGCTGGGGCGGAGCTGACCATCAGCATGCGCCGGTACGCTAATCCTCCGACGCTGGATTTTCCCTGGCATTGATCCGCCGGTCAATTTTCGGGAACCTCATTCCACCGCGCTCCGGCGCCTGACGTCGATGGCGACCTCCTGAAGCACCGGCGTGCTGCCGCCGTCGGGAGTCGTCAGAATCGCTCGATACTGGAGCCAGGCCTCTCCCGGGGGCAGCCGCAACGCCGTTCCCGATTCTCGGAAGAAGCTGCCGGGTCCCTCCGGTCCCCTCCACGGACTCGATTCCACAGCCGTCAGGGACGATGCGCTGCGAACCTGGAACTTGACGCCCGTCCCATGGGGGGTCAGTGCCTTCCACCGGAGCCGCTCGGCGCTCTCGCCCGTGGGCACTTCCAGGATTGCGGAGACATACTCCTCCCGCAACTGCCGATCGTAGATGTTCCCGATGTCCCGGAGCCGCCCGAAGTGAGGCCCAAAGGTCTGGAGCCAATGTCGCCGGGTGTAGGAGTAACCGTCCGCTCCTCCCCAATAGATGTTGCTGCCGACCGAGTGGTCCCCCCTCTCCAAGTGATTGAAGACCACCAGATCCAGCCACGAGTCCTGATTCATGTCGGCGACGGTCAAGGCGCTGGAGGACTCCGCCGGCAGGCTGGTCCGGCGCGACTCGCTGTAGGAGCCCCCCTCCCCTCCCCAGTAGATGAAGGCGGGCAGGGTCCGGGTGTGGTAGGCGTGGTAGTTGGTCATGACGATGTCCAGATGCCCATCCCGGTTCAGGTCCGCGACTGCCTGCTCCAGAGAGTCGAAGGCCTCGATCTCGGTGGTGCGGTCCGATCGGAATCCGTCCCGGCTCCCCCAAACCAGGATGGCTTGCCGGGTGGGGCGCCCGAACCGCTTGGGGTCCCAACCCCCTCCGAAGATCAGGTCCAGCCAGCCGTCGCCGTTCAGATCGGCGATCTCGGGATTGGACGTGGGTTGGATCTTCAAGACCGTGTGATTCTCCTGGCTGAACCCGGACTCGAGGTTTCCCCAGAAGAGATCGACGTGTTCTGAATCCACGTCGGTGAAGATGAGATCCAGGGCTCCATCCTTGTTGAAATCGGCGGTCCGGCCAGCCTGACCGATGCGGATCCCCAACTTCAGGTCGGTGCGGCGCGACGGATCGTGTCCCTTCTCGCCGCCCCACAGGATCCGGGCCGTCGGAGACAGGTCACGGTAGGCCGAACCGACGATATAGATCAGGTCCAGATAGCCGTCGCGGTTCAGGTCACCGACGGTGACTCCGTTGGCCCTCTCCAGCTCCAGCTCTGTCTGCAAGCGGAAGCCGCTGGAGCCGCCGCCGAAGATGGAGCCGTCGGGAAAGATGAGATCCACCCAGCCGTCCTGGTCCAGGTCGGCCGTCGTCGCCAACCCCCCCTTGGCGGGAATGATGCTCGCGGCGGCGGGAGAGTAGTGGTGCCTGGGGTTGCCCCAGTAGACCACCGAGTCGATGGCGCCGTGGGACCCGCTGTTCTGGTTGATGACGGCCAGGTCCTGGTGTCCGTCCAGGTCCATGTCGGCGGCGGCCAGGCTCACGGCTCCGAAGCCTTGGAGCTCCCGGCGGTAGGCGGCGTGGAATCCATCGGGACCGTTCCAGTAGAGGTAGGAGACGACATCCCGGGTCGCCCCGTCGTGGTTGTTGGAAAAGGCCAGGTCGACCCAGCCGTCCCCGTTGTAATCGGCCGGCGCGGCGTCGGTCGCGGCCAGTGTGGGTAGTTCCTGGCGTCTGCCGGAGGAGTAACCATCCGCTCCCCCCCAGTAGATATAGGAAACCTCACCTCCGCCGTTGGCCAGAATCAGGTCGGGGCGCCCGTCCCGGTTCAGGTCTTCCACTTGGCTGTCTTCCGCTCCCTGGGAGGGGATCTCGACCCAGGTCTCCCGGGAGATCCCCTGCCCGGTTCCCTTGTGAATCGTCACCCGGTCGTCCTTGTGAGCCAGGATCAGGTCCGGATTCCGGTCCCCGGACACCTCTGCCAGAGTCAGTCCGATGGCGTCTCCCTGCTTCCATGTTTCACCGGGCGTCTGGAAACCCTTCGGCCCGCCCCGGTACAGGACAAGGCTCTGGTGCTCCGAATTGTTGTTGGCGAAAAGGAGATCGGAGTAGCCGTCCCGGTTGACGTCCGCCGCTGCCACGTCGGCCGCGCTGGTGGTGGCCAGTACAGTGCGGTCCTCTTCCCGAAAACCCCGGGGGCCGTTCCAGTAGACGTAGGACTCCAGGTGGAGGTCGAACCCGAAACGCTCCCCCCCTTCGATGCCCCGGTTGGAGAAGGCGAGATCGACCCAGCCGTCACCGTTGAAGTCCGCCGCCGCCAGGCCCCCGGCCAGAAGCGTGGGAAGTTCGGTGCGATGGCCCCGTTGGTAGCCGTCCGGGCTACCCCAATAGATGAGGGCCATCATGTGAACCGAATAGTTGTGAATGAAGTTGCAGAAGACCAGCTCCGGGTAGCCGTCGTGATTCAGGTCCACCACCAGGGAACGGCCGCCTCCGTCACTGGGCAACCGGGTGACCCCTTGGTCGCGAATCCGAATCTGCCTCAACAGCCGGGCCAGCGGCTGATGGCCGGGCAACGGGGGCAGTATCGATTCCGGTCCTCCCTTCTTGCCCCAATAGACCAGGACGTCGGTGTTTTCCAACGGGTTGTGGTCCTGGATCACCAGCAGGTCCAGGTAGCCGTCGTTGTTCAGGTCCCAACGGTAGGTCATCTCCAATTGTCCCGAACGGGCGATGTAAAGATTGGTCCCGCCGTCCGCGATCCGGCCCGAGGCGAAGTCATCGAAACTGGAGTGGGTGATCCAACTCTCGTAGTCGTCCCGGCCCCAAGCCGGTCCGGCCAGAGCCACCAGGATCACCACTGCCGTTAGCGTCTTGTTCATTTCATCACTCCATCGATGTTGCGTTCAGGACAGCGGAGTCTATCAGCCCGCGTCAGGAGTCGCCACGGGAGCTCCGGGACGTGCGTCACAACTCTGTAGACGGCTCCTAGAAGTCCCGCAGCGACCGTGGGCCGCCGCAATCCTGGCAGAAAAAGGGCATTTGGGAGCACAGACTTTCCCGCCGGCGGTTCCGGGTCGGCGATGAAGAGGGGGACAGGAATGTCCCCCCTCCTGGTCAGTTGATGCTGGTCGAACGTCGAGGCTATAATTTGTAAAGGACTTATGAAGATCATGGTTCAGGGTCGGCATCTGCGGCTGGACCCCAGCTTGCAGCGCCTGATCGGCAGACAGAGCGCCAAGGTCCGCAGACTTCTGCCCAGTTTCAAGCCTCACGATCTGGATCTTCACGTCGTAGTCGAGATGCTGCCGCGGGGCCGGCAGTGCGAAACCGTGTTGGTATTGATGGTGCCACAGACGGCCATTCGGGTCCGTAAAACGGCGACCAACCCTTCCACCAGCATCACCCATGCGTTTCACGAATTGCTGCGGCGGGTCCAGAAATTCAAGAGCAGGCTGGCGCGGTAGCGGCAGACATCGGCACGCCATCCGGCCTCGGCCCTCACTTTTCATCACAGTCCGTCACGGTTTGCGCACCTGATCGGGTCGAAGCCGGTCCCCGTGCCGCGCGTACCATTCCACTTGACTGAAGATGCCTCTCAGGATTCGGATGTCCCGTTCGGACAGGTCCGCGCGCCCCAGGAATCGGCGAATGTCCTTCATGATGTGGTCCGGATTCGACGAACTCAGAAACCCGATCCGGATCAGAACGCGCTCCAGGTGCCGGAACAGCCGTTCCCGCTGGCCGTGTGTGACGAGTTCGGGGAGGACTTCACGATCTGCTTCCTCACAGGTGTTGATCTCGTACGCGAGGACCATGACGGCCTGAGCCAGATTCAACACCGGAAAGGCGTCGTTCGACGGCACCGTCACCAGGTACCGGCATCGGGAAAGCTGGCGGTCGGTGAGTCCCCGGTTCTCGGGACCGAAGAGCAGCGCCACTTCGTGGGTTCGGGCATGCCGCTTCAGAAGCGGGGCGATCTGGCGCGGTGTGTACACCGGATGATGGGTTCGTCTCTCCCGGCCGGAGGTGGTGCCCACCAGAATCTGCGCTCCCGCCACCGACTCATCGAAGCAGGTATGGACCTGGATCGGGTCCATCCGATCCAGGGCTCCCGAGGCCATCTTCACGGCCTCCTCGCTCCACTCCGCCACCGGACGGACCAGCTTGAGGCAACGCAGGCCCATGTTGACCATGGCGCGCGCCGCCGAACCGATGTTGCCGGCGTTTCGGGTCCCGACCAGGACGATGGAGAGGCGCCGGGCCAATTCGGATTCAATCATGGCGTCCCCGGCGGGAAATGCGGACTGGAGGCCGTGCCGGAATGCGCTTCCGGCCGATCGCGGAACCGGAGCCGAGCTACTCCGGACCTCTCGCCATCTCCATCTTCATCAGAACCAGTCCGGTCAGGAGCTTGGGATAGAAATCAGTGGACTTCTGAGGCATTTTCTGGCCCAGATCGGAAATTTCCCTGACCTGTCCCAAGCGAGTTGCGTTCAACAGAAACCCGGCCTGAAGCTCGCCCTTTCGGACCTTTGCGATCAGTTCCGCAGGATCCCGGAAATATTCGACGAAGTTCTGGCTGGAGAGTTCCTCGGCGCCGATCCCGAGAAGCGGGTTGAGAATGCCTTCGTGCAGAATGTTCACGTCCAATGAACGAGCCGGTCCCTGTATGGCCGGCATGAAACCAGGGTCGGAATGGGCCTGGTCGCGAAGCCGGAGCAGAAACGCATGGCCTGAATCACTCAAGACAAGACCCGATCGGTGTCCTTCCTTCGCCAGCAGCGAAATCAGATCGTCTGCGCCGGCAACGCTGTCCAACTGGAAAAATGGCTCCAGACCGGCCCGGAGGCACCCGATCCGGGATTCGTCCACGTTCTTGATCCCGCGATGCGTCGCCAGGACCTTGAGTCCGGGACTCTCCATGTTGAAGAGCCCGATCATTCGCTGGTCGAAGCTTTCCGGACCCGAGGTTCGCCAGCCTTGGGCGAGACACTCGTTGCGGTACTCGACCGAGGTCTGGAAACGGTGATGACCGTCGGCGATGTAGAGGCGATGACTCAGGAGCGCGGCGGTGACATCCGACTGGAGGTTCGAGTGTGTGAGCTGCCACAGCTGGTGGTGCACGCCGTACTCGTCCTGGACCTGGATCACAGGTTCGTTGGACTCGGTGAATCGGGCGAGCAACCGGTCCACGGACAACCCAGGATCCGAATAGAGCATGAAAATGAGCCCCTCGTTGGACTCGGTGTGGCGAATCAGGTTGAGACGGTCCTGGAGTGGTCCGCGCAGCACCCTTTCGTGGCCCCGAACGGCCAAGTCCGCCTCGTCCAGTGAGATTAGGCCGATGAAACCCAGTCGAGCGTGGGATTGTCCCTGGATCTCGAAGACCTGCCGATAGGGATAGAACGACGGGACCCCGTCGCGCCGCATGATCCCCGATGCGATCCAATTCGTGAGATTCCGTGCCGCGTCGGCGTAGTCCGTATTCTTGATGACCCGGGCGATGTTCCGGGGGTCCTTCCGCAGATATCGCCGAAGCATGTCCGGAGAAATCTTGTCGTAGGGTTGGGTCACGACGTCGTCCAACCGCGGGACCAGCCGGGAATCGTAACGGTAGCCTCGAAAGGGGAGTAGTCTTGCCATGGCGCGATTTTAGCAGTCTGAGGTTAATCTGCGATGAATATTGCCCCAGTATCGGATCGGAGCTTCCGTGAAGACTCGCTTCCAGCTTGCTACACCTGCTGGGCGTCCAGGCTCGCCTTGTAAACTTGCCTCCGAAAGTCGCGACCGTCCATTTCGACGACCTGGCACATCTCCATGATCCGGGAGTAGAGCGGGGCGCCGATCCTCTCGGCCAGATTCTGTTCCCTTCCCAGACTCTCGGGGTAACCGCTTCCGGCAGGCTTCAGGGGCAAGTTGGTGGTGAGCACAATCTGCTTCCGGCGAGTGTAACGGAAGTTCAGAATGGTCCGGATCGTCTCTGCAACCCACTCCGTCGGACGTCCGGCACCCAGATCATCCCAGACCA
This sequence comes from uncultured Acidobacteriota bacterium, assembly GCA_951812665.1. Lineage (GTDB taxonomy): Bacteria > Acidobacteriota > UBA6911 > RPQK01 > JAJDTT01 > JAJDTT01. The sequence goes on along the minus strand of CATOST010000018.1, from coordinate 435,289 downwards.
GAAGCTCCACGGAATAGAGAGGCCGCAGCAATTCCCTCTCGGTTTCGGGGGAATCCGGCCCGAAGGAGTACTGGAGTCTGCGGAGGAGTTCGGTCTCGTCCACGAAACGGACGCTGACCCGCTTCTCCAGGATCAGGCTCTTGAGGATGGCGACGGCCAAGTGCGTCTTGCCGACGCCGCAAGGTCCGCTGAAGAGGAGACCGCGGTGAACCTCCGGAAAGCCTTCCACGAACTGGATGGAACTCGTGAGCGCCTCCAACTGTGAAGGATATTTGGGATCGGGATCGTAGGCGCGAAAATCCTTGGAAATATAGCGGTCGGGGATCCTCGCCCGCCGAAACAACTGATCTACGCGATCCTCGGCTCCGCAGCGAGGACAGGAAAACACGACCTCGGTCCCGTCTCTCACCACGAGGGACCAGCCCGTACCGCGGCAATCGGGACATTCAGAGTCCCATTTGCTCAATTTCGCGGTCTCCAAGGAGTTTCTTCCGCCCCCGCCTGGAAGTTCTCGTAGCGCGCCAGCACGAAGAGCAGATCCGACAACCGGTTCAGGTATACCAGAAGGTGTTCGTTGACATCCGGTTCAGCCCGCATCAGGCGAACCAGCAGACGCTCTCCCCTCCGGCAGACCGATCGCGCCATATGGATGACTGAGGCTGCGGAGGAACCGCCGGGGAGCACGAAGTTCCTCAGCGGCGGCAGCTTCCCGTCCAGTTCATCGATCAGAGACTCCAGCCGTCGCCAGTCATCTTCGCCCAGACGGCGAACCCGGCGCCGGTCACCCACCGTCGCCAGGTCCGCTCCGGCCTCGAAGAGTTCCGACTGCAAGGCTGTCAGGATCTCCGAAATTTCGTGGCAACTGGTCTCTGTCTGAGCCCAACCCAACAGGGAGTTGAGCTCATCCAGGGTTCCGTACGCCTCCACCCGTTGCGCGTCCTTGCCTACGCGTTCGCCACTGAACAGAGACGTCCGTCCACCGTCCCCTCTGCCCGTATAAATCTTCATGATGATGGGGTGCTCGACTGCATCGGGTTCGTCTTCAGTTTTTGACAGTCCGTGGTGAAAGTCCCGCGAGCACCGAGACCGTTCCTGCGCCCGCCGGACAAGGCGCGATTCGGGTGCATACCGGGAGTATGTGCCCGAATCGCAACGCCGTCCGCCGGGATGCAGGGACGGTCGAATGCCGTGACGACTTTTACCACGGGCTGTTGAGTCTCCGCTGCAGGATTTCCCTCATGGCGTGCTTGTCGATCCGATGCCTGAAAACTTCCCTTCCCTCCATCTCCGCGACCGGAATGTCATGTCCGTAAGCCGCAAGGAGATGCGGGGAACCGTCGATGTCGACGAGCTGCACGCGGAACTTGAACTCGTTCTGAAGTTCCTGCAATACTGTCAGCGCCTTCTTGCAGAGGTGACATCCCTTACGCGTGTAGAATCTGATTTGCACAGGATCCATGGGGATGGCGGACACCGGTTTTTTTCAAGGTGTTTCAAAAACTCACTGACGTTGTTCCCGTCGGCTTCCGGGCTCCCGGCCCGATTTCATTTCTCGGCGGCCCGACGAGTTGAACCGAGTCAGGATGCTCCGGACGGGGCCAATTTAACCGCCGGCTGCTTCCAACTCAACTAGATCGATCTCACGGATTGCTTGATTCTCCGATACCGGCCCCAATTTTCGGCAGGAGTGCAACGATGAGGAAATACCGCCAGCACGGCTACGACGACAACCGGGAACGGCGCCAGAGAACACGGAGGCCGTCGGGACCACGCCCCTCGGGACCACGCCCCTCCCGGGGAGGACCCCGCTCTCCCCGCATGACCAAGTTTCATCAAGTGATTCGATGTTCCATGTGTGGAGGGACCCTTTCCTCCTCGTTCTCGGAGGTGGGCGCCACCAGCCAGTGTCCCAAGTGCGCCACCGACCTGCACACGTGCAAGAACTGTGTCTATTTCGATCCCGGCGCCCGTTTCGAGTGCTCGGAGCCGATCCCCCAGAGAGTTGCCAACAAGAACAACCGTAACGATTGCCGGTTCTTCGAGATTCGAACGGCTGTGGAGAAAGCGACCACTTCAGTCCGGGAGCGGCCGTTGGAGCCCCGGGAGATGTTCGAAAGACTGTTCCGGAAATGAAAGTCGTCACTTGCCTCAAGGAGACCCCGAGTCGAGACACCCGCTATGAGCTGACGCCCGATTCTTCCTGGATCGGGAATGCGGAGGTCACCCACGAGATCAGCGAATGCGACGAGTACGCCCTCGAGGAGGCTCTTAAACTCAAGGAACAGCATCAGGGAGAGGTGGTCCTCCTCACGGCCGGCCGGGCCGAAGCGGAGAAATCGATGCGCAAGGGTCTGGCCATGGGTGCAGATCGAGGCGTCTTGATCCTGGACCGGGAGCGTGAGCTTTCGAGTCCCTACCGGGTCGCCGCGGCCCTGGAGCAGGTTCTGCAGAATCAGGAATACGACCTGATCCTGACCGGGACTCAATCCGACGACTACGGCTACGCGCAGACGGGTCCCATGCTGGCCCACCTCCTGGGCCTGCCCCACGCCACCATCGTCATGCAGATCCAGGTCCGGATGGATCAAGGAAGCGTCAGGGCCCTGCGGGAGATGGAAAGCGGATGGTTCGAGTGGGTCGAGATTCCCCTCCCTGCCGTCTTGACCATCCAGGCCGGAATCTCTCAGATCCGCTATGCCACCTTGCGGGGAATCATGCAGGCCAGGCGCAAGGAAATCCGGAAGCTCGAGTTGGGCGATCTGGAGTTGGACCTCTCTTCCATGCCTCACCTGGAGATCGAACGCCTCTATTTCCCGGAACAGACCAGCAAGGCGGAGATGATCGAGGGCACGCCGGACGAAATCGCCTCGACGCTGGTGGACAGGCTCAGACGAGAGGCAAAGGTTCTGTAATAGGAGGGGGGACATTATGTCCCCCATTCCCCCGCACGGGCGAAAGGCAAGGGTTCTGAAAGGCGCGCGGTCAGAATACGGCGGTGAAACGATGACCGGTGAGATCTACGTATTGTTGGACCACTCCAAGGGACGGGTGGACACCCTCTCCCGGGAAACCCTGGCCCTGGCGCAGCAACTCGGGCACTTGCACGGATTGGGGGTGAAGGCACTGCTCCTCTGCGGACCGAACCGTTCCCCAGTGGACCAGGTGGCCCGGATGCGGGTCGACGCGGCGCTGGTCGTCCCTCACCAGAGACTCGATGGGTACGACCCGGACGCCCACTGCCGTGCCCTGACCCAGGTCCTGGCGCAAGACCGTCCCCTGGCCTTCCTGATGGGTCACAGCTACCAGAACATCGATCTGGCCCCCAAGCTGGCCGCGTCCCTGAAGTGCGGACTGGTAACGGATTGCATCGACTGCAGAATCGACGGCGAAAGCATGGTCTTCGTCCGGCAGATGTTTCGAAATCGAATCAATGCGGATGTTCGGGTCCGGTCTCCGCATCCCTGGATCGCCACGTTTCAGTCGGGAGCCGGCGCCGGCAACGAACTGCTGGAAGGCGATGCCGACGTGGTGGAACGGAACGTCGATCTTTCAGGACTTCCCCATCGCCGGACAGTCGTGGAAACCGTCGGCGCCGTGAAGGAGAAAGTGGACCTGACCAAGGCGGACATGATCGTAGCCGCGGGCCGGGGCATCAAGCGCAAGGAAAACCTGCGGCTCCTGGAGGAACTGGCGGAGGTGCTCGGAGCCGAGCTGGGTGCCAGCCGGGCGGCCGTCGACAGCGAGTGGCTGGATCGGGACCGTCAGATCGGCAGCTCCGGCCAATCGGTCGCACCCCGCCTGTACATTGCCTGCGGCATCTCCGGCGCCATACAACACGTGGTGGGAATGAGGGACTCGGCCAACATCGTCGCCATCAACACCGACCCCGACGCTCCCATCTTCAACCTGGCCAACTACGGCATCGTCGGTGACCTCGTTGAGATCGTGCCGGCGCTCACCAGAAAGCTGCGCCAAGAGAAGGCGCGTTGACTCGTTCGACGCTCCAGCCTGCGTAACTTGAACCCAGGGCGATCACAAGGGTCGCGCCCTCGGATATGATCCACCTCAATCCTGGCACGGACAGGCCAATGGGCTCAGGCTGCGCGAGAGGTCGAGACTCAGGGGTATGGGGACGACGCCGAATCCGGAGGTCTGTCCTCGTGAGAAACGAGCGTCTCGTGCCAGAACCAGGATTCGGTCCGGTTCCGGTTTCACCTGGTAGAAGGTGAAGCGGCCGAAAATCTCCATCACCCGTCCGGGGCAAGTGGCCAGCGCCGCTTGGACTGCATCGTGATCCAGGTTCCTCTCATAGACCTGGTTTCCCTCCAACCGGCCGCCGCCCATGGACGCTTGCCAGATACGGACCCGGCTTCGATCCTGCCACAGGATCTCCCAACTCAAGGGATTGGCCAAACGGGGCAACACGGACAGATTTTCCGTGCGCACCTGCGGAAACTCTCGAGCGATTTCAGGAGCCACCCCCGTCAGGGCTACGGTTCGAGACATCAGCAGAAAGCCCCAATAGACCGCGACTCCGCCCAAAGCCCGGAGATTCACCGAGTCACTCCACAGCGCCCGGCGTTGCTTGAGATACAAAACCAATGCCAGGGCCGAAAAGAAAACGACCGCCACGACCGGACCCTCCGGGCGGGCCGCGGCATTCCCTGCCACCAGAATAGAGATGAAGACCACGACCGCGATCCAAACCGGGAGCGTCACACGTGTTCTTTGGGCAGTCAGAAATACGGCGCCACCCAGAATCAACCAGAGGTAGGGATCCACGATGTAGACCAGATCGCCGTAATACCACTTGCCGGAAAACGGCAGCCAGGGACGGATGCCGTAGGAATTGGTCCAGTCCAGCAGGGGATGGCTGACCAGGGTCAGGGTGACGCTGAAGAGGAGTGGACCGAATGGAAAGGCCTTGTCTCCGGATCGGAACCGGGCCAGGAACTTGAGCAACAGGGAGAACAGGAGGGCCAGCACCAGGACACCCAAGACCGAATGGGTCACTCCCCGGTGATGGTGCAGATAGTGGAGCGGCCCCCATCCACTCACGACGATATCGGCATCCGGCAGGTTTGCGGCCACGACGAGCGAGACGGTGCCAAAGGGAGTCTTTCGACCCAGCCCCGCCCGGGACAGAGCCACTCCCACCAGGGAATGGGCCAAGTTCTCCATGCCGCGCCTATTCTAACCGGGTCGTTGACCTCACCCGGTCGAAGCTTGGGAAATAGCAATAACGTAAGTGTTAGAATCCCGGCGATGGAGGGACCCCAGCGGTGGCCAACGCGAGCATCCAAATTCCCATCCAATCTGGAGAGCGGGCAAAATGACCCCAGAAGAAACCTACCTCTTTGACCTGAATGGCTACCTCATTTCGCGGGAAGTTCTCCCACCGAGTCTCGTGGACGAGTTGAACCGGGAGCTGGACCAGTTGGAAGCCCTGTCCGACAACGAGATCCGCGCCATCGGGCTGACCCGGAGCTACTACCCTGACGAACCGGCCGGTTCTACCGGGTGCCGCGATTATTCCTGCACCCTGCTCAAATACGGGAGAGTTTTCGAGCGACTCATCGATTGGCCCGCGGTGCTGCCCTACATGGAGGCCATGATCTCGGCCCCGATCCGGCTTGACGCTCTGCACCTGCTGTCTCGTTGCCCCGGCCGGGCCACCGTCTTTCACCACGGCTACTCGGAGCTCCTCTCCTACAGCGAATTCGCCTACAACCGGAGCCGTTTCGAATGCGTCAGCGTCAAGGTGGGTTACGCCCTGACGGACGTGGACGTGCACGAGGGAGCGTTTGCCGTGATTCCGGGAAGTCACAAGGGGAACTACGCGAGCCCCCTCCATCTGGAGGATCCAGATGAGAACCATCCCCTGGTTCAGACCTGTCCCTGCCGGGCGGGTGACGTCGTCATCTTCTCCGAGGACCTGACTCACGGTGCCGTCATGAATCGGAGCCGGAAGATCCGACGCACCATCTTCGCTTCCTACGCACCCTCGTTCCAGGCGGCCTGGGACGATCAGATCGAGACCGCGACCGGTTTCGAGGAGCGGGCCACGCCACGGCAACTGGAACTGGTGCAGGGACCGCCGCCCTTCGATTCGGCGCCGGGTTTCAATCTTTCCCCCTTTCGCGCGTCTGAATCCGGGTAGCAGAACGGGACTTCATGGTCGAAAAGAGGCTCTACCAGCAGAGAGAAGAAGAGAAGAGCATCCGGCCCTTTCAGACCGGGACCGGGATCGAGTATCTGACGGACGAAGAGCGATACGGTTTCGACATCACGGGCTACCTGATCCTGGAGGACTTCCTGAGCGCCGGGCAGGTCCACGAGGCCTCCCGCCAGTTGCAGGAAAGTCAGGTCAGTCCTTTGGAACATGTGACTCTCCGCCGCAACGGCCCCGAGACCGAGCTTCTCAACGTCGTCGAGTGCGGCGGGATGCTGGAACAGGCGTTCGTCCACGGGCGGCTGGTCCAGGCCATGCAGCAGCTCATCTGGGGAGATCAGATCCGGCTGGTCTCGTCCCGGGCCATCGCTCGCGAACCTGGAATCTCGGGACATATCTCCCAGGGCGGCCTCGCCGACCCCCGGCGCTACACCCGCTACCGCTGCTTCATCGACGGCGAGTTCCGCTGCCTGCTGGTCTCCTGTCTCATTGCCCTCAACGACACGGGGAGCGGCGACGGTTCTTTTTCCGTCATTCCTTCGAGCCACAAGAGCAATTTCCCGCATCCCTATGGAAAGCGTCCGCCCGAGAGCGTTCCGGCCCTGAAGGATCTCCCACTGTCTGCGGGCTCCGCCGTGATCTTCAGCGAGAGCATTTCCCACTGCATGAAGAAGTCCCGTACGGAATCGAAGCTCTGGCTGCTGTATCAGTACGGTCCCTCCTACATGGTGGACTGGCCGGGTTGCGAGGCGTCTCCCGAACTGATTCGGAGAGCGGCGGCCGACGAGACCAAGGCCCGTCTGCTGCGAAAACCTTACTATCACCCCTGACCTCTGCAGGAAATCGATCTCATGAAAGCCGTCTTGATCCATCGACATGGAACCTTGGACCAAGTCCGTATTGAGGATATTCCCACCCCCCCGATCCGGGGAGGCCAGGCGCTGGTGCAGACCCGTGCCGCGGCTCTGAACCATCTGGACCTCTTCGTCGCGGAAGGCATTCCGGGCATCAAGCAGCAGATGCCCCACGTGTTGGGCTCGGATGCCGCGGGGATCGTCCGCGAGCTGGGTGCGGGCGTGGATGGTCTCCAGGTCGGAGACCGGGTCATGCTCAACCCGGGAATCTGGTGTACGGAATGCGAGTTCTGCCAGGCCGGCGAGCAGAGTCTCTGTGTCCGCTACGGTCTGGTTGGAGAACACGGACCCGGAGTCTATTCCGAATTTTTCGCGGCCCCGGCCCGCAATCTGGCCCGGATTCCCGATGGGGTGACCTTCGAGGAGGCGGCGGCTTTCTCGCTGGTGAATCTGACCGCATGGAGAATGGTCTGCACCCGGGGCCGGCTCAGACCGGGGGAGGACGTATTCGTACACGGGATCGGAGGCGGCGTCGCGACCGCCGCCCTGGCCATCGCCAAGCTGGCGGGGGCGCGTGCCTGGGTCAGTTCCTCGTCACCGGAAAAGCTCGATCTGGCTCGCCGTCTAGGGGCCGACTTCCGCTACGACTACACCCAATGCGACGTGGCCAGGGAGGTCTACCGGAAGACGAATCGGCGGGGCGTCGACCTGGTGGTGGAGGGACCGGGCGCTGCGACTTGGCTTCAGAGCCTCAAGATGGTCCGAAAGGGGGGCAGGATCGTGACCTGCGGGGCCACCACCGGACCGAACCCGGCCACCGAGATCCGCCTCATCTTCTGGAAGCAGATCGACATCCTCGGCTCCACCATGGGCAACCAGGAAGAGTTTGCCGCGATCGTCCGGCTGTTGGGCCGGCGAAGACTCCTCCCCTGTATCGACCGGGTCTTCGACTTCGAAGACGCCACCGCCGCCCTGGAGCGCCTGCAGTCTCAACGCCAGTTCGGCAAGGTGGTTCTTCGGTTCGACCGCGATCCGTCCTGACGGCCGACCTGACCACTCTCCCATGGTGCGGCGTCGGGCGAAGTTGAAGTGGGGACGAAAGAGGGCACCCACAAGGGATGCCTCTACGTTTCCAATGTCCTGATTTTCTCAAAACGTCTGGGTCAGAAACGCAAGCGTCTCCTCCAGATGGCCCGCCACCAGTTCCCACCCGTGCGGCTCCCCCTCGAAGATCATGCACCGGTGGGAGATCCCCCGCCCTTCCAGAATCCGGGCCAGCGATTTGACGCCATGCTCCATGGGAAAAAGGCGGTTGTAGCGGTCGGCGGTGCCGTAGGAGAAGTAGAGATTCAAGTCGATCAACGAGGCGCTTCGGGCCAGTTCTTCCAAGCTGTTCTGTTTCCAGTAGTCCTGGTCCATCGGGTCGCCGAAGGCCTTTTCCACCAAACGCAGAAAGTAGGTGGATCGTCGGGACGGATTGGAACGGAGGCCTTCGAAGGGGTCCTCGCCCAGAAAAACGATGGGAGAAACGCCGGCAGCCGAGGCATAGAGTCCGGAGTGCTTCATGGCGATCTTGAGAGCCCCGTACGCACCCATGGAGACACCTCCGATGGCACGTCCCTGGGCATCGGTTCGAACCCTGTAATGCCCCTGTATCTCCTGTAACAGGTCGCCGTGAATGTAGGTCTCGTAGTTCCCGGTCCCGTCGGGAGAATCGGTGTAGAGACTGTTCTGGCCGTCGGGATGGACCATGACGAAGTGGGGCAGCTTCCCCTGGCTCATCAGAAGGTCGATGCGGGCCGGAAGATCCCCGTAGCGCGGGGTCGCCCAACTGGTATGGTCGTTGTTCAATCCATGCAGAAAATAGACGATGGGAAAAGTCCTGTCCGATTCCACATCGTAGCTCGGCGGGAGCAGGACGCTGTAATCCGCGTTCATCCCCAAGGCGGAAGATCGAAAGCTTCGAAACTCGATCCGGGATTTGTTGGGGAGTGTGAGCTCAACCGGGTTCTCCAGACGCCGGGGCGGACCCCTGCGCTGGGCTTCGAGCGCAATACAGACCAGAAGCAATCCGAACACGCAGAGCGTGCTCAGGAGGACCGGTCGCGATAGTGCGCCGATTCGAAGAGAGATCATTTGGGCCGACATCCGTGTTTCCGTGCTGCGATCGAGCTTCACCATCTTACCAGCCGATTGCAGAAATCGTGCCAGGCTCTTGGAAATCATCCGGGACCGGGAATTGTGGACCGGTTTCGAGGGTGGGAACACTCCTCGACGAGCTTGGTCTTTTGATCCGAGAACGGGGGGCCGATTCAAAATGACCTCGGCGGCACCACGATTCAAAAAAGCCTGTAAACCGGGATCGCCCAGAGGCTCGGTTCCAGCTCCACCAGATCCTCACCACGGTAGACGACCAGACCGCCGATCCACTCGTGCCCCAACGCCTTTCGCACCACGCGCAGACCGGAGCAGTCGCCCCTCCCAACCCGGGCGCGGTTTTTCACTTCGACGCCGATGACACCGGCGGCGGTCGTGACCAGCAGATCGACTTCTCGCCCCGAACGTGTACGGTAGAACCACAGCATTGCGTCCCTTCCGAGGGTGTCGATCCACTTTCGCGCCTCCGATACGACCAGCGTCTCGAACAGGGGACCGGTGATCTCACCCCAGAAACCGGTCCCCTGGCGCAGCAGACCCAGGTCCATCCAGTAGAGCTTGGGGCTTTTCACCGTCGAGCTGGTGAGGTTGCGTGCATACGGCTGCAGCAACTCGACCTGGTAAGACAGACGCAAGTACTCCAGGTAACGGCGGGCCGTGGCGGCGCTGACGGCAGCGTCGCGACCCAACTTCGCATAGTTGAGAAGTTGGCCGGTGCGGAGCATGGCCAGCCTCTGCAGAGAACGAAAGGGCAGTAGATCGGAGACGCGGGTCAAGTCCACGAGATCACGCTCAAGCCACGTCTGCTGGTAGGAACGCAGCCATTCGCGCCTATCACCGTCGTTAAGCGACAGGAGCTCTGGCATCCCGCCCCAGGCACTGAGATGATCGATTGCCTCAAGGCGTGGCGTCGCTTCGTCACCCAGCAGCCGCGGTGGTTCTTCGCCCAGAATCTCCGAGAACGAGTTCGGACCAGTGATGAGCCGATCAAACAGCGGACGGGGCGGAGTGACATCGAACGCGCATCGCACCTCGGACGGAGTGAGCGGCCATAGATCGTAAACGAAGGCCCGGCCGGCCAGCGACTCCCTGATGCGTTCAAGGAGCAAGATACGGGACGATCCCAGCAGGACCGAGAACGACAGGTGGCCCTCATCGTATGCCAGTTTCACCTTGTCGAAAACGCCGGGTTCCTTCTGGGCCTCATCGATCACGGCTGCGCCAACGACGCGACCCCAACTGCCGCTGCGCAAGGCGCGCACCGTTTCCCGTTCCTCGATCGCGTCCAGGTTCAGATACCGCAGATCTCGGTAAAGATGCCGGGCCAGGGTCGTTTTTCCAGTTTGGCGGGCTCCGGTCAAAACCACCAGCCGACGCCTGTCCCCAGTTGGCAGCCGGGTGGTGAGCCACCGATATCTCTGTATTTTCGTTCTCATGGAACACGATATTACAGATAAATCGATTCTTATGCCAATGCATTTCCTGTATTTTCATTCTAGATAAGATTGACCATACAAATATCCCGTTTCTGATCCAGTGATTTTCAAGCTTCTATCTTGGCATCCAACCAATCTCCGGGAACCACCCACGGCTTACCCTGGTGTAGCCGGGATCGCCCCTGCGGTAGCATTACCGCGATGGGACTGGAAAGATCCCAGGTTGGAATTGCCGCGGCACTGGTGTTGCTCACCTCGTGCTCGCGTTCGGAACCTGCGATGAACATAAACGAGACTACGATTGCCATGGATGAGAACCCCTTCTTCACCGAGAGTCCGGTACCCTTCGAATACCCCCAATTCGATCGGATCGACGTGGAAGCCTACCGGCCCGCGTTCGAGCATGGAATGGCCCGGCACCTGGACCAGGTGAACGCCATCGCCAATCAGGCGGAGCCTCCCACCTTCGAAAACACGTTGGTTGCGCTCGAGCGTTCCGGCCGGATGCTCAGACGAGTCAGAAGCGTTTTCTTCAACCTGGTTGCCGCCCACACCAACGACAAACTGGAGGAGATCCGGAGCGAGATGGCTCCGAGGCTTTCCGCCCACAGAGACCGCATATTGCTGAACCTCAAGCTGTTCGAGCGAGTCAGGGATCTGTACGAACGGCGGCGGATGCTGGACATCGATGACGAGTCGCGGCGGCTGATCGAGGAGTATTACACCGACTTTGTGCGAGCGGGAGCGCGGCTCCCGGACACCGACAAGGCTCGACTCCAGGAGATCAACGTCGAGTTGGCCAGGCTGCAAACACGTTTCAGCCAGAACTTGCTTTCCGAGGTCAACGATTCGGCGGTGGTCGTTCCCAATCGAGAGCACCTGGACGGACTGTCGGAAAACGAGATCGAAGCGGCGGCGGAAGCCGCGGCGGAAGCCGCGGCGGGCCGAGACCTGGAGGGTAAATTCCTGGTCGCGCTTCGGAACACGAGTGGTCAGCCCCCATTGACCTGGATCCGGGACCGCTCGATGCGGAAACGGATCATGGAGGCGTCCCAGGCGCGCGGCAGCCGCGGAGGCGAGTTCGACAATCGTGTTATCGTGGCCCGCTCCGCCACGCTTCGTGCCGAACGCGCGGCGCTCCTCGGCTATCCCAACCATGCCGCCTACAGCCTGGAACGCCAGACGGCGAAGACCGTCGAGGCGGTCAACCGGTTCCTCTCCAAACTGGCGGCGGCAGCTACCGCCAACGCTTCACGGGAGGGTCGGGATCTGCAGGCCATGATCGATGGCGGCGGCGCAAGCCATCCTCTCGCCGCATGGGATTGGGCCTACTACGCGGAGAAGGTTCGCAAGGAACGGTACGCCTTTGACGCATCGCAACTCAGACCCTACTTCGAGATCGACAACGTGCTCCAAAAGGGCGTTTTCTACGCGGCCGGCCGGCTCTACGGGATGACCCTTCGCGAGCGAACGGATCTACCGACTCATCACCCCGATGTGCGGGTGTTCGACGTGCTCGACGCCGACGCACAGCCATTGGCGCTGTTTCTGGTCGATGTCTATGCCCGTCCTTCCAAGCAGGGAGGAGCCTGGATGAGCTCGTTCGTATCCCAGTCGGAGCTGCTGGGCACCAGGCCGGTGGTCGCCAACTACCTGAACATTCCGAAACCTCCGGCCGGGGAGCCGACGCTGCTGACCTTCGACGAGGTGGAGACCCTGTTTCACGAGTTCGGTCACGCACTCCACGCCATCTTCTCCTCGGTACGCTACCCCTACTTCTCCGGAACGTCCGTGCCTCGCGACTTCGTTGAATTCCCCTCCCAGATCAACGAAATGTGGGCCACTTGGCCGGAGGTGGTGAAGAACTACGCCGTCCATCACCAGACCGGGGAACCGATGCCCATGGACCTGGTAGACAAGATGTTGGCCGCCGAGAAATTCAACCAGGGATTCGCCACCACCGAGTACCTGGCCGCCTCACTGCTGGACCAGGCGTGGCACCAGTTGACGGAGGGAGAAGTGCCCGGCGCCGAGGGTGTGACCGATTTCGAGAAGGCCGTGCTGGCCGAGGCCGGCGTTGCGCTCGATGCGGTGCCTCCGCGTTACCGCAGCACCTACTTTTCCCACATCTGGAGCGGCGGGTACTCCGCCGGGTACTACTCGTATATCTGGAGCGAGGTGTTGGACGCCGATACCGTCGAATGGTTCAAGGAGAACGGTGGATTGACGCGGGAAAACGGAGATCGCTTCCGCAGGATGATCCTGTCCAAAGGAGGCAGCCGGGAGGCCATGGCTCTCTACCGGGCCTTCCGGGGCCGCGAACCGGACCCGGCCTCATTGCTGGCCCGCCGCGGCTTGAATTGAGGGCGGCCGGGACCCGTGGAAGTTCCTGGTCCCGGACTTCCCAATCGGGATCAACCGTCGTGATTCCGGCGGTAGAGCCGTACGATCTTGGCCACGTACGAGGGGATCGGGAGGGAGCGATCACCGCCGGGATCGGCCCACACCAGCCCGGATTGAGGCGTGGCCGTCCGGAGCGTGGCCACAGCCGGGTGCAGGGTGAGACGCCGGAAGGTGATCTGATGACGAACCGGTTTCAGTAAGCCGCCCGACAGAGGAGAAACGAAAAGGGGACAGTCACGTTCTCGTTTCGCGCGTTTTCTGGCCGTCTCAAGCGCTCGCCGCGGTGTCCTGCGCGACTTCTTCACAAAGACATGCAGGACCACGAGCCGCCGTTCTGCCGCCGTCACGTAGATCCCACGTACGATTTCCCCTTCGGCCCTAACCCGCAGTTTCCAGAGCTTGCCTTGGAGATGCTTGACATGCGGTTCGCGAAGCGCCTCCAGACCGACGTTCTCGACCGCCTCCAGCGGCCGGAACAGCCGGGCGCGCAGTTTCACCGGCAGGGCCTCTATTTCAGAATCGACGGCAGAAACGGTTACCACCGTCCATCCCATGCATATAGCGCATCCGCTATGTTACTTCAATCGGTCCGGACGGAGCTGAACTTTCCCCATTTTTCTGGAGGTTCAGGAGAACAGGGGAAGCAGGTTTGAACAAGAATCGTGACGAGGCGGTCCAATTCCGACGGCACGGCCGTACAAGAGTTGCTTGAACTCATCCGCGACCGCGTAGAAACGGAACTCGGGAACACCGAGGGCAGACCCCTGACTGCCTCATTCTGTTCGGTGGCAGTGGCACTGTGTTGTCCCCTTCTTTCCCCACCGGGTGAGCCCATTCCGGCGGAAAAATCACATTTGTCTGTGTCGTGTCGGAGGAAGAGCGCGGAAACGACAGCGATGACCTGTCGGGAACAGTTCGGAAGGGAATCCTCGTTACGACTTGGCGCGCACCGTCCACAGGTGCAGATCGCTTGAGTCAACAGCTCAACAAGTCGTTCCTTGTCCTGGATTCTTCCCTGATGTACTCTTAGGTTTCCGTAGGCGAGCCCGCCGAGTGGTGAAGCACTCGGCAGGCTCTAAGCCAACCCGTCCTATGCCGCAGGAAGAGCCAGCCTAGTAAATATTCTACTTTACCCACTCGCTTGGTTTCAGTCCGGCATAGGACTCCGTATCGGAGCCAGGATCTTCGGAATATGGAGAATGATCTCCTCCACGCCCCCGAATGCCCCCGTCAAGACGAGGGTGACAGCAACCCTGACGGGCTCAATCCCCAAGGCCTCCTCATGCGCGTGCGGCGGCCAGCCCGTTGTCGTCCGATTGCAGCATTAGTGGCCCGACACCTTCCTGGCCGTCTACAGCTTTCTCTCATCATCAGGATCTTTCTGCCTGTGAAGGATGATGTCCTGCACTTTGCACCAGCGACGCCGTTGGCTGGCAGAATGACTTCAAGGAGGCCGCGTGTCATGAGAAATCACATAAGAGGCAACATCTGGGGTGTTCAGAAAACCGTAGCTGTGACTCTGGTGCCCTTGCTGCTTTTGATTACCTTGCCCGGTTGCACCGCAAGGCACATGCCTGACTGGTCCACGGTCCAGGCTATGAAACCCGGCACTAGGACTGAGGTCCAACTCTACGAAGACGAACTCTTGCTGGGACATGGCGAGAAGATCAACGGTCGAATCCGATCGACTACAAACGAGTCCATCACAATGGACCTTACAGATCGCATGGGAACCCTCACTCTACAGAAGTCGGCGGTGCGCAAGGTGTCAACTCACCGTCCCTTCTGGAAGCGTCCGGCGGGATGGCTGACCCTTGTGGGAGCCTCCACATTTACAGCCATTTATGGCAGCGGTAAAGACGTCGACTTATACCCAGCGTGGTGGCTCCTTTTTATAGGCCCGCCCACGCTCCTTGGCTCTATTAGCTCACCATCCAAAGAGCGAATCTACGAATTCCCACCCCAGCACAGAGATTCGCCCCGGCCGACAGGTCCGACCGCGATCAAGGCCGAGGAACCGAACGATTCCGAGTGATTTGGAGTTGGACAGTGTTCGTATGCGTACCTTCTACCCTCTGCGGAGATGGCCTATCGAGGAGGGGGATCAATCCAGCATTGGCGCCGCCCTGCTACTAGTGTAGTGTCCCTCAAGTTCGTGTATTATAATAGGCAGCTCCTATTTCAGAAAGGAGACTGCCATGCCACGCGGACCCAAACTTCCTCCCTTGACTCTCAGTGACGAGCAACGGGATCAACTCCGGGGCGTCGCCCGCTCGACCAGCCTGCCTCATGGCTTGGTCCTGCGAGCCCGCATGATCCTGGCCAGTGCCGAGGGCCTCACCAATCGGGCCGTCGCCGAACGGGTCGGGGCCTCGCCCCAAGCGGTGGGCAAGTGGCGTCGACGCTTCCTCGAGCGCGGCGTCCAAGGCCTGCACGACGAACTCCGCCCCGGTCGGCCCCGTAGCTACAACGACGAGAAGGTCGCCGGAGTGATCAACCGTGCCCTGCAAGGAAAGCCGGCCAACGCCGAAAACTGGAGCGTGCGCCTGATGGCCGAAGCCGAGGGCGTCTCCAAGACCACCGTACAGCGCTGGTTCTCGCTCTTTGGCATCAAGCCTCATCTGGCTCAGACGTTCAAGTTGTCCACCGACCCCTTCTTTATCGAGAAGGTCCGGGACATCGTGGGACTTTACCTGAATCCGCCCGACCACGCGATGGTGCTGTGCGTCGACGAGAAATCCCAGATCCAGGCTCTGAACCGAACCCAGCCGACGTTGCCTCTGGGTCTTGGATACGTCCAAGGGTACACTCACGACTACATTCGCCACGGCACGACGACGCTGTTCGCCGCCCTGGACATCGCCACCGGTCGGGTCCTCGCCCAGTGCAAGAAGCGGCACCGCCACCAGGACTTCCTGGCCTTCCTGAGGCTGATCGACCGGGAAGTGCCGGCCGCTCTGGACATCCATCTCGTGGTGGACAACTATGCGACCCACAGACACGCGAAGGTCAGGGCTTGGTTGGCGAGACGACCCCGGTACCATTTGCACTTCACCCCGACCTATGCGTCTTGGCTCAACCAGGTGGAGCGCTGGTTCGGTCTGATCAGCCAGCGAGCGATCAAGCGAGCTTCGTTCCGGAACGTGACCCACTTGATGCGGACGATCAAGGAGTTCACGGAGCGTTACAATGAGGAGGAGGCGCAGCCGTTCGTGTGGGCCGCGACCTCCCAGTCGATCATCGATAAGGTGGAGCGTCTATCTACTCGTATTTGCGGGACACCACACTAGAATGTACAGGAGGTTGTCAGAAAAAATCAAGAAATTTTCTGGATTGAGTATCTTTATTGCGTTAGAATTCTGGGTTTTTTTGACACTTGATCTGTCCGGTCGGAAAAAATTGGATCCCCTCACCGTGTCGCGTGGCGACCTTTTCCTGCTTCGCGCATGTGCTAGGTTAGGTCGTGGGATGCGGATACGACAGGCCCTCGCTCCGGCTCTCCAGCCGACCCTCCTGGGCCTGATTGCCACCATGGCATCATCCTTCCTTTCATTGGGCCAGCAATTGCCGATCCTTCGGGACGTCACCCGAAAGGCCGGCTTGAACCTGGTCACCACCTGCGGAACGCCCCAGAAGAAGTTCATCATCGAAGGGAACGGGAGCGGTTGCGCCTGAATCGACTATGACAACGACGGATGGACCGATCTCTACGTCGTCAACGGCATCTCCAGTGCCGCGCTCATGGCGGGCCGGGAGGATGCCGGCTCCGCTCCCAATTTCCTGTTCCGCAACCGCGGAAACGGCACCTTCTCCCGGGTGACCGTCAAAACCGGAGTCGCCGGGACCGGCTTGGGCAACGGCGTGGCAGCGGCCGACTACGACAACGACGGGTGGACCGACCTGTTCGTGACCAACTACGGCCGCGATCTCCTGTACCGGAACAACGGCAATGGGACCTTCACCGAGGTGGGAGCCTCCGCAGGAGTCGCCGAGGGAGGGGAATGGAGCACGGGAGCGGCGTTCGGAGATTACGACGGAGACGGGTGGCTGGACCTTTACGTGGCGCGCTACCTGGAGTTCGACGTCGACGATCCTCCCCTGAGAGGGGAGTTCTGCGGATACCGTGGCATCCCGGTCATGTGCGGTCCCAAAGGGCTGACGGGAGCGCCCGACGTCCTCTACCGCAACAACGGCGACGGTACTTTCACCGATGTGACTCGGGCGACCGGGGTGCAGGATGAGAAGCTCCTGTACGGATTCACCCCGGTCTTCGAGGATTTCAACAACGACGGCTACCCCGATCTCTTCGTCACCAACGACGCCGGGCCCAATTACCTGTACCGGAACCGGCAGGACGGGACCTTCCAGGAGGCGGCGCTGCTTATGGGGGTCGGGTACAACGCCCAGGGGACGGCCCAGGCGGACATGGGGGCGGCAGTGGGGGACGTGGGCGGTGACGGATGGATCGACCTGTTCACCACCACATTCTCCGAAGAGTACTATCCCTTCTTCCGAAACCTGGGAGCAGGCGGGTTCGAGGAGGTCTCACAGCCGGTGGGACTGGCCACCCGCACCCTGCCTTACCTGGGATGGGCCACCTTTTTCCTCGACTTCGACAACGACGGAAACCTGGACTTGTTCGTCGCCAACGGCCATATTTTCCCGCAGGTGGCGCCCTCGTTGGAAACCTACATGCAACCGGATCTGCTGTTCCGCGGCAACGGTAATTTTGGTTTTCAGGACGTCACCGGCCAAGTGGGGCTCGATCAGGCCCCGGTCCGGTCCAGCCGAGGAGGCGCTTTCTGCGACTTCGACAACGACGGTGACCTGGACGTCCTGGTGCTGGCCATCGACGACGCTCCCACACTCCTGCGCAACGACGGAGGAAACCGGAAGAACTGGCTCCAGTTCCGGCTCACCGGCAGGCGCGGCAACCGGTCCGCCATCGGCGCCCGGGTGAAGGTCGTGGCCGGCTCCAAGACCCGGACCGGCCGTGTCAGGAGCGGCGGCAGCTTCCTGTCCCAGAACGACCTCCGGCTCCATTTCGGCCTGGGTGAGGCGGCGGCCGCCGACCGGGTCGAGATCCGCTGGCCCAGTGGAGGAAGCCACGTTCTGACAAACGTTGAAGCAAATCAAATCGTCCGCATCGAGGAGGCCGAATGAAAGCACTATCTCCCAGTCGAATTGGATGGAGCGCAGTGATTGTGCTACTTGTATCGATGGCGCTGGCTTCCTTGGCGCCGCCAGGCGAAGTCTCCGGAGCCGGGGAAGATGTCCGGTTCCTGGACCTCACCTTGCTGGTCTCCCAGGAATATCCGGTGAACTGGCCGGACATCTTTCCCTACTTCCATATCAACCACTACCTCAAGATCGGCCCGCGCGGCCCCTACAACAGCGACATCATCACCATCGACGAGAACACCGGGACCCAGTTCGATTCTCCCGCTCACGGTCCGGTTCCCCGGGAGATAGCCAAGATCACGCCCGAAAAGGTGCCGGTCTGGCAATTCCTGGGGGAGGCCTGCGTCATCGACGTGCGCCCCCTGCTGGACGATGCTCCAATCGGACACAGTCCCCTGATCCGCAAACAGCACGTCGTGGATTGGGAGCAGCGTCACCGGCCCCTGGGCCCCGGCGACGTGGTCCTCTTCCGGAGCGGTTACAACGACAAGTACTTCAAGCCGTTGCCCGAGGGACTGGGTTTCGTGGCCCAGGTCGCGGCGGGCGAGAAAACGGCCTGGCCGGGGCCCGATGCCGAGACCATGGACTACGTGGGAAGCCGGGGCGTTCTCACCGCGGGCATCGACAGTCCCAGCATGGGACCGCTTCCGCCCCCGGGGGCCATGGAAACCCATGGCGCCGGCCTGAAATACGGAATGCTCTGGACGGAAGGGGCCCGGAACCTGGACCAACTCCCGGCGACGGGAGCCGTCTACCTCCAGTTGCCGCCGAAACACGGCGGGGGCATCGGCGCCGAGGTCCGGGCCTTCGGCATCATCGGCGACCCGCTGGCGCCATGGTTGATCGAAAGGGTGCGCAAGCACAGGGTCATCGACCTGTCCGTCCAGCTCTCCGAGGACCTGCCGGTCTGGTGGCCCGGTCCCGGAGCGGGCAATTCCCGCTATCGCTACTACCAGCATGTGCTTCCTCTTCCCTATATCCCGGCGCAACATCAGCGCGCTTACGACAGCCATGTGGGCACTCACCTGGTGCCTCCAGCCTACGCCCTGCCCCGGAAAGGATTCGACCCCGGAGACTACTCGCCGCAGGTGAGGGAGTGGCTGGCTGAATACGAGAAAAGCTACGGATCGAGAGGGTTCAGCGACGTCACCACCGAAAAGGTGCCTCTCTCCCAGACTGCCGGCTGGGCCCGGATCATCGACGTGAAGCACCTGATCGGCTCCACTCGCGAGTCCGATTGGCCGGCGTCTCCGGTCATCCGGCCCGACGACATCCGGGAGTACGAGAAACGGTCCGGCGAGTTGCAACCCGGAGAGGTGGTCATCTTCCACAGCGGATACAGCGACCGCTTCCTGAGGCCCTTCCCTCAGGACAAGGCCTGTATGAAGGACCCCCTCGACGGGAAACGGGAAGGGTGGCCGGCGCCTGGAGCGGAGGCCATCCAATATCTGGCGGACCGGGGAATCCGCTGCGTGGCGACGGACGGACCGACGCTGGGGGGCGTCGATCCCAAAGACGCCGTGATGACCTATTAGGCGCTGGGCAGCCGCGGGATGGTTGGCGTCGAGTACCTGACCCGCGTTGGATCGATGCCGCCCAAGTCGTACTTCATCTTCGCCGCGCCCAGACTGGAGGGAGCCCACGGCGGTTCCGGCCGGGCAATTGCGGTCTACTGACCCGTCGGGAGACCGGCGGCCCGCCCGCTACGCGCTCCAAACTCTCCGGCCGGCTACCGCCGCGGGAGCGGCTCGGTACGGGGTGGATTCCACAAACTTTGGGGAAGGTTGGACGACTGCGGGGGTTCCCTGAACAGCAGAACCTCGATCTCAGTTCGCTTTCGGGCGCGAGTCACCCACCACTCCAGTTCCTGGTTGGTTTTTCGGAGCCCCACGATCTCCTGAATCCGATTCTGCAGCATTTCCAAGGATGGCGCCGGGCCGTCCCCGACTGTCGGAAGAAATGTCTCCCGATAGTAGGCTTCGATTTCCCGGGGCGAAACGATTGCGAACGGCTGGATACGAACTTGAACGAACTTTTGAACGGTCAGCTGTCGCAGGATCATGGCGTGCAGACTTCCCGGGCTCATCCCCATGGACCGTAGTTTTTCCTGGAACGCCTCTTCGGACCGGAAGCTCTGCTTATAGGCCTCGATACGAGCTTCAATCTCTGCCGGCAGTATTTCAGCACCCGGGGTGTTCTGCGCCTCGCTGGCAATCATGGTTTCCTCGATCAACTGGTCCAATGCCGCAGAATAGACCAGCCGTCTCTGGGACGGGTCCGACGGCAGGGTTTCTCCCCGGTACTGAATCAGCCAGCGTACGTCGGAGAGGGTGATGACTTCTCCCCCCACCAGAGCGGCCACTCTGTCCCTGATCTCCGCACGAGCGGAACTCAGGCCCGCGATCGAGCAGAAAAGAGCCATCCAGGTCACAGTCAGAATTGGACGCCGGCTCCCGTCACGCATGGCTAAAACGACGGTCCCAGAAGGAAGTGAAAGTTCCAGTGCCCGAATCCCGCGACTTCCGGTGGACCGGGATTGTATCCCGCATCGAAGCGGATCGGTCCGAAAGGCGTGTTGGCCTGAATTCCCAAGCCGACGGCGTGCGTCAGGTTGGATGGAAGATCACGGAAGGAACGGAAAACATTGCCGCCGTCGTAAAACAACGCGCCCGTGAGGAAGGCCACCAGTGGAAACCTGAGTTCCAGATTTGCGATCAAGAGGGCGTTGCCGCCCAGCGGTACGGGCCGCCCGGCTGGATCCGGCTCTCCACGAACGTTCACGAGTACGATCTCGCCCGTCCCGGGATCGCGCAAAAGCGGTCCGGCAAGCTCCTGGGGCAGACCGCGCAGGGTGGTTGATCCTCCAGAAAAGAAGCGTTCGCTCAAGGGGGCGGATTGGGATGCCTCATCTGAAGTGGCGAATCCAGATGCACCGATCCACCCCAGTCTGAGGGAGGAAGCCAGGGTCAAATCGGGAAAAAGTTTTCGATAGTACTGGCCCTGAGCCAGAGCACGGAAAAAGTTCCCATCCGAACCTGCCGCCTTGAGAGAGAGTCTGGCGTCTCCAGTCAAAAAGAAGCCCTGTGTGGCGTTGGTCGGGTCGTCTCGCGACTCGTTCACGTAGGACAGTGCAAAACTGGAAAGCTGCAGCCGATCCTCCTCACGGAAAAACTGCAGGGGGACACCCAGATCCTCGGGAAGCTGGATCCGTACGGTCTCGAAATTGTAACGAAAGAACATGGACTCGCGCCGGCTCAGCGGTCGTTCGGTCTGGGTCGTGAAGATGACACGAAATTCGTCGAATGGCTTCCCTCGAAGGGCCCGGGTGTTCCCTTCGGTGTGCGTGGTCAAGGCCGCTTCATGGTTTGCCATCAGGGAAGTAACCGTTGGGAGCTTTCGTCCGAACACACGGGGCACACTGTAGGACAGATTGGCGCGTTGTCGTTTGGAACCGGCGCGCAGACCAATAGCCAGAGTTTCGGCTCTTCCCGCGAAGTTGCGGTTACTGATGCCAAGCGTGCCGCGCGGCCCTTCGGACGAAGAATAGCCGCCACCGTAGGAAAGCGTATATTTTTTGGCCTCCTCGACCTGGACCACCAGGTTCCGGCGCAGCGGGTCGACGAAGGATGGAACTTCCCGAATCTCCACGCGGTCAAAAACGGCCAAGTCGTACAAGTTCCTCTCGGTCGCCAGAATCTGCGTCAGTGACGCCGGATCTCCAGACTTTATGGAAATTCCCCTTTGAACGACCCACTCTTTCGTACTCAGATTCCCGGAGAGCACGACCGCATCAGTGAAGTGCCTGGGACCTTCGTCGATGAAATAGACAATGTGGGCCGCGGCCACCTCTGGAAACGAGATTCGAAAGCGGCATTCCACCTGCCGGTAGCCCAAATCTTCGTAGGCGGCCAGCAGATTGGCTCGATCCTGGGTCAAGATTGCAAGTCCGAAAGGAGTCCCCGGCCGACCCTGGAGCTGGTTCTCCAGAACCGTCCGGCTCAACTCCTCGTTCCCGACAAACTGAACGTCCCGGATGAAATGCCGTTGGCCCTCCTGGATCTCATAGATCAGCGTCAGATCATTGCCGGGTGGATTCGCTGCGACAAGTTTGTAACTGACTTCCACATCCCTGAAACCTATTCGCCGGTAGTAAGCTTCAATGACACGAACGTCATCCTGAGCCATCCGCTCGGTAAACCGCCCTCTGCGAAACATCCCGCTTTTTCTGACGCGGACGATTCTGAGTAGGGACCCGTCTTCAGCGAATTCGTTCCCTTCGAAAAGAACGCTGCCGATCCTGCAACGCGCACCTTTCGTGACCCTGAACACGATCGCCTTCGCATCGACACCGTCTCGTCGTTCCAGCGCCACGCGGGCCAGGAAATAACCCCGGCTCTGATAGATTTGCCGGAGTTCCGCCGCGGTGGCTTCCAGGAGGTTCTCCAGCAGTCCCTTCCGGCTGAAGATGGGAAGATCGGCGAGCGTTTCCTGATCCAGATCCATACCCTCGAATTCGATCACGTTGCGGTTGCCCGGTTGAATCTGCAGCCGAAGCGATACCGTATTGTCGGTTCGGTCGTATCGCAGGTCCTCGCGGATGCTTGCTGCCGCGAAACCCTGCCGGGCCAGGTCTCCTTTCACCCGACGCAGGTCTTCGTCAAGCCGACTTCTGGAGAAAACCGATCCTCTCGCGCTTTCGAACCAGGATTGTGCCCTGGCCAGGTCCACATCCTCCGGGGCTTCGATCTCGATCTGTTTCGTCCGAGCCGGCTGGCCGGCCGTGATCCGGAATGTCAACGTGACACTTGCCCCGTCATGATCGATCTCGAACCGAGGCTCGACCTCTGCCTGGTGGTATCCGCTCTTCCGGTAGAATTTCCTCAACCGCACGAGGGTTTCCTCGAGACTCGCATCGGAGTACGGTGCGCCGGGCGTCAAGACCAGTTGTCGGCGGAGTTGCCTCCTGTCGATCTCGACTTGACCAGCGAATCGGATCTGATCCATCAGAAATCTTCGCACCAGGAAAACCTCGACCGACACTTCGTCGTTCGCCGATTCCCGAACGTCGATCTGAACATCGTGAAAGATCCCTGTGGAATAGAGTCGACGGAGCGTGGCGTGAGCCCGGGAACTCGTGTAGGGCTCCTCTTCACGAATCGTGACCAACTTGAACAAGTCCGCTCTGGAAATTCTGGTCAACCGGCCATCCGCTCGAATTTCCACGCGGCGGACAATCTTTCCCTCGAACCGAGAATCGGCCCAAACCTCAACCGACGTGAACAACAGGAGAGGCAGGCCAATCATGGCCGCCGGTCTACCGAAGTGAACGAGGAAATGAGCCACTACAGTGCGGAAGTCCTTGCAGCCCTCGGCATAAGTCGTCACGGCATTCGAACGTCCCTGTATCCCGGCGGACTGCGTTGCTCCTCGGTCCCAGACTCCCGGCATACTCTCTCGGAGCGCCTGATCGGCGGGCACAGCCCCGATCTCGGTGCTGCGTGGAACTTCCGCCACGGACTGCTACAGTCGCTTCTTGAGCTTGAAGTCAACGGCGACGGAACCGTCCTGTTCACGGGTTCCGA
This sequence comes from uncultured Acidobacteriota bacterium, assembly GCA_951812665.1. GTDB lineage: Bacteria > Acidobacteriota > UBA6911 > RPQK01 > JAJDTT01 > JAJDTT01. The sequence goes on along the minus strand of CATOST010000018.1, from coordinate 411,504 downwards.
GGGCCGTGAGCCAATCCGTGATTCGATATTCGAACACGACGATCTGGCTCTGGCTGGTGTTGCCGAGATCCATGCTGTAGTTCAAAGACAGCCCCCTGCCCAGTTTTTTGCCCAGCGTGATCCGGGCTGCGGGGTCACGCTCATTCCCGAACAGGAAGGGGTCCACGGAGAACTGCTCGAGACCGAGGAGACGGCTGGCTCGCCACGCCAAGGGGTCCGCCAAGCCCTTGCTCAAAACTGTGCCCGCTCCGAAAACTGCAAGGTTTCCGATTTGCGGCTCCCTGAGTCCGGAGGTCCCGAGAAACTCTTTCGGCGTCTGTCCCACGGTCAGGAGGGACAGAATCAATGGGGAGGGCAGAGGTGGATCGGAGTTGAGAGAGAGGCGCAATTGATCGAATGAACCCCGAACGGAGGCAGTGACCGAAATATCTCTTACTTGAGTCTGCGCCTCCACGTTCCAGGTGGGTTGGGTGCGTCGGGGATTGTTGAAGAGGACCATGCCCCGGGTTATTTCGTACTCATTGTTTTCGAAAAACAGCTGCCCTTGGTTGACTGTGATGGTGCCCAGCATGACCGGGTTTCTCAGAGTGCCGCGAACGTTCAGATTGACGCTTCCCACCGCGTCAATCAAATTGTTCCGAGCGTGCAAGCTCTGCTGTCCTTCCACGGCCACCGCCAGTTTGACATCGTTCCCTCCTGCGGGTGGGGACGTTTCGGTTTCACTGCGGGCATATAGGGACAGGAGCTGGCCGACCGAGACATCTTCGGTGTAATCGGCCGAGACAACCCGGACATTGCCCGAAATCAGATCCTGAAACTCGTTTCTGACCAGATCGACATCGACGTCCAGGATCGAGACGGTCTGCGGCGGATAGTCTACGCGGAGGCCCTCGGCAAGCAGATGGATCTGCCAACGGACGGGCAGAAAGCCTTCCAGGAAGATCCCCCCTTCCAGACCGACGGGGCCGTAGGCGGTTCGAGCGGAAAAATTGTCCAGAGCCACCTGATGGGCCGTGAATCGGAACTGTCCGGCTACATCAAACAGAGCCGTGGGCAAACTGGGGTGGTTCAGAAGTCCGTCCTCCACCTGGGCAAAGCCCAGAATCCGCGGGCTGCCCAAGGGGCCGGCGATGAGCGCCTGCAGGCGGAGCTGACCTGCTGCGGCTCCAGCAGGTAGAAAAGTATTGGATGCCACCAGATTCACCGGACCAGTGATTTCAATGTTGACACTCCTGCTTTCCCCCAGATCCAACCGGCCACTAATTTGCAGGTCCGTCCGTTCGCCCCGGAGACGAAACGGCGAAACCTGTAAGGTGGGGTGGATGTAGGCGAGCTGCAAGGGACTCCGGTTCCTGAGTTCATAACCGGACAGGGAAAGTGTCACGTCAGACAGCTCGGCCTGTACTTCCAGACGTTCCGGATCGAAGAGAGGGCCGGCAACCGTCAATCGACCCGTCAGATTGCCGTCTACATCGGACAGCGTCTCCGGGAACAGCAGGTCAAGACAAGGTTTCAGAGGCACTTCTTTCAGGTCGGCCCCGGCCTGCAAAGTGTAAGGCTCCCGGCGGTCGAGGCGGCCTTCCACGCGCAAAGGATTTTCGAGAAATGTGTGGATGAGACGAAATCGAACCACTTTCTGGTCGCTCTCTGCCTGGAGCTGAAAGTCTTCCACGACCCGGTCCGCAATAACGACCTTGTCCCCCGTCAGACGCAACTGAAAGTCGGGACTCATAAAATGTCCCTGGGTATGGAGATCAAAATCGACCTCCCCCCGCAGGGGAAGTACCTGCCGTATGCTTCGAATCTTGTCGAGTGAGAGCCGGGAACCGGCCAGTGAAGCCGTTCCGGTCAGGTCTTCCAGATCGATCTCGATGCGGCCGGAAAGGTTTCCCCTTCCGAGCGTCGCCCGAAACCCGTCCAAGAGAAGCCTCCGGTGATCGAAGCGAATCTCGCTGCTCAGGCGATCAATGTGCTCCCCGTATGCCTTCACCTCCAGGAGAGTGATCTCTCCACCTCCCGTGAATCCCTGGGAAACCGCCTGTGCAAGCCGCAGACGGCCGCTGGCGCGGCCCCGTAGCGGGATCTTGCGCTCCGTCATAGAGAGGAACCGTTCGACGGGAACATCGTCCAAGCGGAGTTCTACAGCATCCAACCAACCGATCTCTCCGGTGGAAGGTGTGACTCTCAACCTGGTCCGGAGGCGGACTCCCGGCCCGGTCACCCGGACATTGGTGAATTCCAAGACCTCCCCATCAAATCCCACGTCTGACTGAAAGTCGCCCAGCAGTTCCTGACGGATGTGAACATCCCGGATGCGCAGGGAACCTTCGAACCGGGGTTGGGCGGACTGCAATCTGACACTGGCTTGGGTCGAACCCTGGATATCAATGAAATCCCGGTTCAGAAATCGTTCCGGCAGGGACGAGAGTCCAGCCAACCTGAGCAAGTCCCCGCTTTGCTCAGACCCGATGTCCAGATCGAACCGATAGCCGCCTCGGAAACCGATGTGTCCCTGGTAGTTGGTGTGACTCCCGGGCGTGCGGAGAACCCCTCTTGAGAATTGTGCGGTCCCCTCTCTGAAAACAACCCGTGAATGCCCTTCAAAACGCACGGCGGAAAGATCAGGTGGACCTCCTGCTGAAATGTTTCCTCTGTACGCAAGATTCGCAGTCCCCTTCATCTTTCCCCACTGTAGTGCGGGCCATTGGATCTGGGCGTTGAGATCAAAGGTGCCTCGAGCCGGAATATCCTCCAGCCCGAGCAACATCGCCAGCCGCCGAAAACGGACGCGGGATCCGGCCACCTGAAATTCCGAGTGTCGTTGCGGATTCCAACTCAGAGTTCCACTCCCTTCCAGCCGGCCGCCTTCAAAGCCGGCCTCAAGGCTTCCGAAACTCGCCGAATCGGGGTCCAGCCGGAAGGCCGCATTGAGTTGGTGAACCGAGAGACCGGAGAGCACAATCTCGTCCGAGCGGGCTTCTCCCCGAACGGAAAATTCCGTCCCTCGTCCGGACACGTTCCCATTGAGGAAAAGCCTCCCCCTGCGCAGGCCATAGGGGAAGTCCTCTTTGGCCAGTGCTGCCAGGTTGAGGGAGGCGCTGCCGTCAAGACTATAGGTTACGGCGTCCTTCAAGCTGACGTTGCCATGGGCCCGCAGACTTAGGTCTTCCGAATCCACTTGGAAGGCGTGAATCCGCAAGTTGTCGTGGGCCCAATCGAAATCTGCGCGAACACTCATATCCTCGACGTCCACGCCGTTGATCGACAGGTCGAGTGAAGTGAAACTGGTCCGGCCCCGGTAGGCTCCCGACTCGGGCAAATACCGCAGTTCAGCCGTCACTGCTCCCTCGGAGGACTGAATGGACACGGGGTTTCGCTCGACCAGGAGCACCCCTCGACTGATCGCCAGGTGTTTGATTCCCAACCGGGTCGGCAAAAGCGGAGGAGTCGGATCCGACCCACTCATTCGAAACAGATTCGATAGATTCGACCGTTCGTCGGGATCCGTGAGCAAGCGAATCCTGGGTGAATCGAGACGCACGTAATCCAGTGAAATTTCGGACAGGAAGAAATGCGTGAACGAAAAGTCCAGCGAAATGTGGTCACTTTCGAAGGCCGGTTCGGTGCCGGGATACGCTCGATTGAACAGTCGGAGATCGTGAATCTCCAGACGGGTTTGCAGGAGATTGACTCTTGCCTGGCCGACTTCGACCAACACGCTCAATTGTCGCTCGAGCCGCTCCACCACCCAGGCCTCGACCCAGGCGTCCAGTTTCAGGCTCACCGCATAGATCGACGCAGCCGCCGCCAGCAGCACGGTTAGAAGCAAGCCGAGCAGGAGTTTCGATCTGACCATTGTGCTTCTCATTCAAGCAGCGGCGTATAATATTCTGTGTATAGGAACAGCTGCCCGCCGGAACTGATGGACTCGCGAAGACTAATGGCAAAAGCCGTCTGGAGCGTCGGATTATACATGGTTTTTGGCGTTTCCCGGGTGGCCGGTCAGTCGTGGCTCTTGCCGGAAAAGGACCGGTGCCAGGGAAAACCCCCAGGGGCGTCCTGCTGGATGGAGTTGAGCAACCGGGCAGGTTGCTACGTTTGGAATACAAACTACCGGCGAGATGCGACTGCGACTTGGACCGGGGAATGCTCCAGGGGTATTCCGCAAGGGAGGGGCACGTTGAAGTGGATCCGGGACGGCGGCCGGACGACAACGGAATCAACCGGACTCCTCAAGGACGGCAAACGTCATGGTCGATGGATCTGGCGCCACTCAAACGGAACCGTCCAAGAAGGTCCATATGTCGACGGGAAGCGCCATGGTCCCTGGGGCGAGCGCGACGCGGCCGGAACAATCCAGGAAGGACGCTACGCCGGTGGTCAGCGTCAGGGCTATTGGGTCCTTCGGCTTACGGATGGAACTGTCCAAGAGGGGCGGTATTCGGCGGGAGAACGCCATGGCCATTGGGTCGAACGCTACGCGGACGGATCCGTACAAACCGGCCAGTATGTCGCCGGGGAGCGTCTCGGCCAATGGGTCTTGCGGCTAAAGGACGGGGGAGTTAAGGAGGGGCCGTTTGCAGCCGGGCGGCGCCATGGCCCGTGGATCGAGCGCCATGCCAATGGAAACGTACAGGAAGGCCCTTATATGGCAGGGAACCGCGAGGGACGATGGATCCTGCGCTTCAAGGATGGAGGCGTCCACGAGGGGACGTTTAAAGGAGGACAACGTCAGGGCCAATGGGTCTTGCGATACGCGAACGGGACAATCGCAAAAGGGCCCTATGTGTCGGGACAGCGTCAGGGTCAGTGGAACCTTCGGCTTGCGGACGGAGGCGTCCATTACGGCCCCTACGACGGGGGCCAGCGTCAGGGTCGGTGGGTCCTGCACGGGGCGAGCGGCGCCATCGAGGAGGGTCCGTTTGCGGAAGGACGGCGGCATGGTCATTGGATCGAGAGTTTCATTGACGGGACCGTCGCCGAAGGGCCATACGCAACGGGACGCCGAAATGGTCTGTGGGTGTTTCGATATGCCAACGGGACCGTCGCAAAAGGGCCTTTCGCGACGGGAGAACGCCATGGCCAGTGGGCGTTCAGACTTGAGGACGGAGTTATCCAGGAAGGCCCTTACAGGTCCGGAAAACGTCAGGGGAAATGGGTCGAAAGCTACGCGACAGGCACCGTAGCGGAGGGTCTATATCAGCAAGGACGGCGCGAGGGCCGGTGGGTGTGGCGTCACGAGGATGGGACCGTGGAAGAAGGGCCGTATGAAGCGGGCCAACGACACGGCCGATGGGTTGAGCGCCACCCGGACGGGACGGTCGCCGAAGGGCTCTATGTCGATGGGAAAAAACACGGTCACTGGACCGTGCACGGGCCGGACGGTGCCCTCTTGGAAGGTCCGTAGGTTGATGGTCAACCCCAAGGCCGGCGAGCCGAACGCTAAACTGACCGGCAGGTATTTTCGCGTGAGCTCCGAAGATAGTCCGAGGGAACCTGTCGTGGCAGAGGGAAGCCAAATTTTGTTTCGTTTCCTTCTGTACGACCGAAAGGCAAATTGGGACACGACATGGGCAACATCCTTTCACTGACAACGGTTCCCAGCATCGCTCTGGCCATAACGGCCACCAGATACGTCGATCTCAACTTCTCTGCCGGCGACGAGCAGAAGGTGATTTCGGCTGAAAAGGGAAACGCCGCGGTGATGAAATCCAGTGGGCGCACGGCTTCGTCTGGAGATGGTATCGGGAACTTAGATGTACGCCATGTGGGAACGAGCTGAAACGCCAGACAAGATCCGTGGTGTCAGGCACGTCTGGCACTTTGCCTGGGGTACGGCTTCCGATCCGGTCAAATCCGAATGTCAGGATTGTTGATCGCCGCTGGGCTCGGGATCAATGCAGCCACATTTTTCTGGTACCACCCGTTATCTACATTCCTGTTTGCCCTCAGAAATTTTCCGTTTCTCCGATCTGGAATGTGATCTTTAGTCGTCGTTGGGTCTTCGAGTGGGCCTCAATGAAGTACGAACTGGACCCAGATCCCTGCTGGGTGAGCCTTCCCTGTACGCTTTTGCTGGTGGTGATGATGCTTACGTTGGCGCCAAACTCGGCGTCGGCTTGCTCTGGGTCGTCAGTGCGATTCTGGGGGCGGCGATCTCGGTGTTCCTTCTGGGACAAGGTCCCGAGTCGATCCGGCCCGACGGACTGAATCTGACGACTCGAATCGAAGGCGGCGACGCCTTCGGAATCGTCTTCGCGACCTGTTTCCCCGCCTTCACGGGCATGATCGCGGGCCTCGGTCTCTCCGGTGACCTGAGGAATCCCCAGAAGAGCATTCCGTTGGGGACCATCGGCGCGACATTGGCAGGCATGGTCGTTTACGCATTGGTGGCCGTCAAGCTCGCCCAGAGTGCGACACCGGAAGCACTCGCCGGCGATCAGTTCATCATGGCCAGAATCGCCCTCTGGGGCCCGGCGATCTACGTGGGTTTGGGCGCTGCCGCTCTCTCCTCGGCTCTGGGCTCGATCCTCGTGGCTCCCCGGACGCTTCAAGCGCTGTCCCGAGACAACGTTCTTCCCGTTCCCAAATTGAAACGCTTCCTGAAAAGGGGTCGGGGCAAAGCCCGGGAACCGGTGCGGGCTGATGATGATCCAGATGAACGTGCTCTACGCGCTGCTCGCGATATCGCTGATGGTGGCCGCCTATTTCGGACTGAGTCGAACGCGCAAGGGGGAGCTCGACCTGACGGCGATTTTTTCAGGGAACCATGTTTCAACTGACGCGACGCCTTCGGATCATTCTGCAAAAGATTCAGGTGGAAAATCCGGAAGGAGGCTGGAGACCGTCGATCATCGCAGTCACCCGTTTCGGTGAACGCCGGCTCGGACATTTTGATCTTCTACGGTGGATCAGCCACCGCCACGGATTCGGACATTTAATCCAGTTCTTTCAGGGGGATTATTCCTACACCCGGGAAGTGCAGGCGCGGTCCCATGTGAAAGGGCTCATCGAACGTAGCGAGATCAGCGGAGCGGGCATCTTCGTGGACTCGCTTATCTGCCCCTCTTTCGACACGGCGCTCGCTCAAACGCTTCAGATGCCGGGCATTTCGGGACTTCCGTCTGCTGCGCCACGCAAGAAGACCTGGAGCAAGAGGTTTCGAACCTATCCTCCAAGGCCGATCTGGTCATCGGCGGTCTGACGGCCGCCACCCTGCAGTCTGATGAGGCGGAACAGTCGCTTCGAATCTTCGGCGGGGCGAACGACGTGCTGTTCGTCCACACCCGCGAGTCCATCCTGATCGAGTGAGCAGAAGAACCGTCCGAAACGCGATCAGAAGCTCACATGGACACGAGCCCCGGCGACGCCGTGGGTTCCCTCGGCTGACCTGCCGCCCGATCCGAAGATCAGCTGAAAATCGGGGGTCACCGCGAAGCTTCGCGTGACCTGCCAGCGGTAATAGGCCTCCAACACCTTCTCAGAGGAGAACGACTCTCCGTCATTGATCCCGAACGTCTGGGAGAAGGCGAAGCCGAGAGCGGAGTCCGGGCGGCCTTCGCGAGCGAACCGCCATTGGATCCCACCGGAGTAGGAATTCCGCACCGGTCCGAAAACCAGGGATCCCGGACCGGAGTTTCCCACGCCGTAACGCCCGAAGACGCCGACACGCGGAGTGACCCATTGATCCGCACTCAGGTAGATGCCCCGTACTCCTCCCTCGCCGGCGACGTTGCCGAGGGTCATGCCGATGCGCCAGTTGCCTGGATAGTCTCCCAACACCGTGCGCAGTTCCGCTTCGGTCGTCCAAAGTGGGGAGGTGAAGGCGCGTTCGGTCCTGGAAACCGCGTAGCCCACCCGCAGCACGACGCCGCGGAGTCTCTCGTGACTCAGAGGCCGTTCATACTCTCCGACCAAGCCTGGAGCGACGACTCCGGTCTTGTAGGCGGCACCGTTGACAAAGGCACTGTTGACGAACTGCCTCATTTCGTTGTTGGCAAATTCATTGGTATCGAAGTAGTCCGAGATGTCCAGAACGCCGGCTCTGGCACTCAGGCGATTGTCACCCCAGCGAAGTCCCTGTTCGTAGAAAGCCTTTCCAAGGTAAAGATTTCCTCGCGCGATGGGTTCGTTGAACCGGCTCCGATCGCTGGCGACATCATTGAAGCTGGTGAAAGACTGGGGACCGCCAACCGCGGAGCTGTCGAAGGGACCGCCCGCAGCCCCGATCTGAACGAAAAAATAGCCCTCGTCCCAGACTTGGCTTCGGGCCGGCAGCGCTCGCAGGGTGAAGTTCACGCGCGTCCTTCCGAAGACCGAAGTCAGATGTGGCGAGTCACCGGATACGGTAGCCATCTGCACCCCCGAGGTGACATCGCCGGTCATGACCATGCGCTCCGAGAGGGGCAACTCCTGGAACTGCTCGACAGCTTGCCGAAAACCCTCCTGGCCCTTGGTCAAACTCCTGGTTTGAAGCAGTTCGCCGGATACGGGCTCCGCGACCACTTCAGAGGATGACGGCCGTTCGAGATCGGGAGCCGTGGACTTCTCGTCATCGGGAGGCGCCAGCTCCGCGCCGAGCAACGCCAAGGAGGCAATATGCCGAACCGGTACCGCCTTGGCCCCGGAATCCGCCAAGCGACGCCCCAACTCACGAAAGAGGCGATCCAGGCGCTGTCCACGCTCGTCCTCGGAGATCTCCCCGGTCACCTCCTCCTGCAGGTAGGTCGTGGAAAGATCTTGCAGTAACGCCATGCGCCAATCTTTGCCCGCTTCGGCGAGACCGAAGCCGGTCGCGAAACCTGCCAGCAACATGCCGTTCACCAGAAACGGAGATCTGCGTTTCTTCGCCATCCCACCGAAACGATTCATGAAGCCAATCAGTCGAATATCTGGTTGCATGGCCATATCCCCTATTTTCCGGCTCGACAATTTCCAATCGACGGTTGAACGGGACAGCGGTTCCCCATACGATCAGTGTGATTCCACCGCAGGGCGTAATATCCTCTTTTAATGGCAGATTCCATCCGGACCGTTCCCTTGGTACATGATTCCATCGATCCGCCACAGGTGGCCGCCCTCGGTGGATCCTGCCACGCAGAGAAAACCACGGGCAGCGCAACAGGTTCGCTTAAGAAGTTTGGGTACCCAAGTGACTGAGAAAAGGATGGCGCCAACAACATGGCAAAACACAAGTGGAACTCAAAACAGCTAGGGATATTCGGATTCCTGACGGGTTTGTCCGTCATCTCGTTGATCGTGATGAGGACAGAGGGTGCATCAGGATGGATCATGGGCCTCGTGACCATGATTCTTGTCGTAATACTGGGCGTTGTCGCCGAACGGTTCAATCAATAGAGACTCCAATAAGTGTCGCCCCGGCACGCTCGATGCCCTCGAGCAGCCGCTTGTCCCTCTCGGTTCACAACCTCGAATCCGCCGTGCGCAGGGGCGACCCTTGTGGTCGCCCTCCCCGGGCCGGCAACTGATCCGGCGACGAAAGAGGGCACCCACAAGGGGTGCCCCTACGGTTGGGCCGGAACACGGGAATTGGCCTCCCTCGAGCCGATCCTCGTCTGTACCTGCTTCCCTTGTTCTCATGACCTCGAAAAAAATGGGGGAAGTCCTGCTAGCCCGCATTTCTCATCAGGTCGCTGTGCGTATTGAGAAAAAAGATCTGTTTTTGAACATTTACGCGAATTTTTCCAATGGTTCTCCGGGACCGACTGCGCTGGGCGCGCGCTCGCTGGTCTTTTCGCCCTCAGCGCGCACATGCGCCCTCAAACGTAGTCACCACTACGCTCTCGGTCGCGAGCACGCGCTGAGGGCGAAAATCCTGCGCGATCGTCACGCCCCCTGAGTAGAGTCGAGGAGAGGCGCGACGGCGGGAGGTCGGAGGGAGTCGCTGTTGCCGGCGGCTTTCGCCTTCATGCCGGTGCCTCAATCTCCACCGTGACCACGTTTCCTCTCCCCGCTCATCGAACCGGACGTGCGCTACTAACGCATCCGGCTCTCGGACGAGATCATGCGTTCGCCCACGGAAAGCTGGCCGTTCGCGGACCAAGGCGGGTGAGTCCCCACTCCTTCCAGAGTTGCTCGTCCGGGAAGCGCACGTACGTCCCGGCCCTCACCTTGTGCTTGCGGCGCAGCCGCCGGGTCGCGTGACGATCGATCGTCGCATAAGCGGGACTCACCTGTCCCAGCGTGAAGTAGTTCGCCCAACCGGTCAGAAGCCGGTTGAGACGTCCCACCACCCGCTCGGGTTCCAGGAGCCCGTAGCGCCTCTCGGTCAGCTCGCTCACCCTGCGGCAGAGGCTCTGAACGCTCGCCGGACTCGGGCGCGTCCCGATGTAGGATCGCCCCGTGTCCCGGCGGTAGTTGCGTCCAATCCGGTAGCCGAGGAACTCGAACGGTTCCTCTGGCGCCCGCACCTCCCGGGTCTTCTCCGCGTTCAGCGCCAGCTTCAGACGCTTCGCCAGATCCTCGACCGCCGTCCGCATGATCGCGGCCGGAGCGTGGCCCAGAACCACAAAGTCGTCTGCGTAGTTGACGATTTCCGCCTTGAAGCGGCGGGCGTAACCCCGCACCTTCCAGCCCAGAATGAAGCGACGCATATACAGGTTGCTCAGCAACGGGGAGATCTCAGTTTCATGTACATCGCGGGGAGGAACTGCCCGAACTTCCGGGTGTTGAGCGATTTCCGGAAGGACCACGGGGAGTTCTTCCGGGCCTGCTTCAAGCAGACGGTGGAGTTGGCGATGGCCCTGGGGCTGGTGAGTTTGGGACACGTGAGCTTGGACGGCTCCAAGTTCAAGGCGAACAGCTCGAAGCACAAGGCGATGAGCTACGGACGGCTGAAGGAGAAGGAGCAGGAGTTGTGCGAGGAGATCGAAGCCCTGACCCGGCAGGCGGACGCTCAGGACGAGGAAGAGGATCGGGCCTACCAGGAGCGGACCGGGTATGAGCTGCCGGATGACCTGCGCGACAAGCAGCAGCGGTTGAAGAAGGTCCGGGAGATGAAGCAGAAGCTGGAAGCGCGGGAGGCGGAGCTTCGACCGGGACAGGAGATCGAGGACAAAAAGCAGATCAGCTTTGCGGACCCCGAGGCGCGGATCATGAAGGACAAAGGGGACTTCGAGTACGCGTACAACGCGCAGATCAGTGTGGACGGGAAGTCGCAGGTGATCGTGGGGCAGCACGTGAGCCAACAGGCGAACGATTCCCAGGAAGTGGCTCCGGCCTTGGATGAGGTGGAGGAGACGAGCGGTCGGTTGCCGGAGAAGCTGAGTCTGGACAACGGGTACTACTCGGGGAAGAACCTGCAGGAGGTGTCGGATCGTCAGGTGGAAGCGTACATCGCGACGGACCGGGGAGAGAAGCGGGGGAAGGGCGACCTCGACGCGAGCAAACGCCACCTGGTGAAGGCGGACTTTCGTTACGACGAGGAGCAGGACGGCTTTCATTGTCCCGGCGGGCAGATGCTGAGGTTGAAGACCGCCCGTCGCACGGGACATCGGGTGTATCAAGGGGACATCGAGGAGTGCCGGTCCTGTCCCTACTACCGTCGTTGCTGCCGGTCGAAGTCGGGGGCGGCGCGCACGATCACGAGCGATGGGAAGGAGCCGTTGCGACGGGCCATGAACGAGCGCATGTCGCAACCGGAAGGCCGAGCGATCTACGTACGACGCAAGACCATCGTGGAGCCGGTTTTCGGACAGATCAAGAACTCGGGATTTCGGGGATTCGGGGTGCGGGGCAGGGAGAAAGTGGCGGGGGAGTTCTCCTTGGTCTGCGTGGCGCACAACCTCAAAAAGATCATTTTTGCGGCACTGCGGGGAGAAGTGTGTCCGGAGTTCGGGAAACAGGCGGTTTGGGCGTAAAAAAGGGGCGATGAGAACGCATGAGGTCAAAAATCGCCCTCTATCGGACTTTTTCGAGTCGAAAATAGAGCAAAATCCAGAATTCAACGGCTTTGAAGGCCGGGATTCGATGGCCTTCCAAGCCAACGACCATCGCCCATGAGCGTTGTCATGGACGAACGTCGCTCAGTGCAGAGTTCTCGGACAGCCTCCTAGGTTCTCACCAGTCTTCACGTCCTTTCCCCCGTCCAACGCGGTTCTCGAACCAAGGCCCCTTCCCTCCACCGGAGTTACCCGGCTTCTCCAGTACTACGGGCCTCTCCGCCACCCCGACGGCCCAGGCCGACCCTCACGGGTTCCCGGTTGGCGCGTGCCACGCCACCGGCGGGGCTTCCCGTGTTGCTACCCTCTCCCTCTTGCCCACATGCCACCGCCATTACCCCGGCGGAACCGGCCGGTGCTCGCGTCGCTCGCTTCCCGACCGCTGCCAGCCTTCCCCGTTTCTCAGGCGGGTCGGCTTCCGCATTACCCGTTTCGAGGCCTGCGCAGCGTTCACACGTTGCGGCCTGCGGACTCGCTGAGTCGCCTGACGCGACCCTTTGACATCGGAGTGCTTCAGTCCATATCGTTGCCTCCATGAACCGCTCCGACTGCTACCGGCTGGAGCGACAGTTGCCGGGCGGGTTTCGCACCCGCTAGGAGAAAGCGCCTTTCCACGGCGCACCGAGAAATGCGGGCTAGCCCGAGTTTACCACGTTGAACCACAGAATAAAGATAAGTTCTTTTGTTTCATAGACATAGAGAAGACAGTCCGTATGACCTAACGAGGCTGCGGCAGGGGTTGGATCGCGTGGCTGTCGAGACCCAAGATTTCGTACATCCGCCGCTGTTCGGCCCCCATCTGCGAGAGCGTCGTCCTGAGTTCGGGCTCGCTGCCTTCCTCCCGAGCGGGATAGAGCACGTCGACCTCGCGGATTCCGCGGAGCGCGTCCAGCAGTGCGGGAATTGAGTCCTTCACGCCGTGGCGGCTCAGTTCCCGCTGCAGCAGCCCGCACAGCATCAGCGCCAGCACGCAGCAGAACACATGCACGGCGATCTTCTGGTCCGTCCAGTGGTATTGCGGCCGGATCGCGATACAGTCGCTGTCCTTCAGCTGCCGGAAGGCGCTCTCGACATGATGTTGGGCCCGGTAGCCCCGCACCAACTCGGCGTCGCTCCAGTCCGCTTGGTCGGTGAACAGCAAGGTCTTGCCCAGCAGCGTGCGCTGCAGATGCTCCCAGGCGCCCCTCTGGAACCGGTAATTCACCTTGGGCAGGCCGTCCTCCTCACGCACCTGGACGTTGAACAGGTCCCGCATGTGCCGGGCCCGCAGCCAGCCGTCGACCTTCTTGCGCGTGGCGGCCACGCCCGGCTTGCGCCCCCCACGGATCTTGCCGTCGCGCCAGCGGCGCAACTGTTGCTGCAGCGCACGCAGGTGCTGGCGCCGCTTCTCGATCTCGCGCAGCAGCGTCCGGCACTGGGCGTCGAACAGCGCCTGGTTCCAGATCACCAGCACCGTGCGCTGGACGCCGAACACCTCGTAGTCGGTGCGGTAGACGCGCATGCCGGTCAACCCGTCGGCCTCCAGCGAGCGCATCTCGTCGGCCGCCACGGCCAGCAGATCCGGGTGCTGGGTCGGCACCAGCGAGCCGATGAAGTGAAACGGGCTGCGCTCGACCCAGTCCAGGTTCTCGCGCGAGTTGTTGCCCTTGTCGAAGACCAAGGTGACCGTCTCGGCGCCGGCGGCGATCTCCTGGTAGCGCCGCGCCAAGTCGGCGGCGAGGCTCTGGAACAGCGGCGCATCGGGCCGGTTGCCGGGATAGGTGCGATGCAGCAGGGGCAGGCGGAAGTCGGCCGTGACCAGCAGCGCCACGCCGATGATGCGCAACGACCTGCGGCCCTCCTTGCTGTGGCCGCGCTGGGCCAGTTGGGAGCGCTCGTTGAAGGAATCGATGTAGGTGAAGAAGTTGGTGGCGTCAAACAGCACCTGGCGCAGATCGAGGTCGAACTCGCGGGTCATGGCGGTCACGATGTCGCGTTCGATGGCCGGAATCGCAGAGACGGGGATGCGGTGCATGTGGTCCCAGAAGCGCTGGCTGGTGAGTTGGTGGGAGCGCAGGGGGAGCAGGCGGGCGAGGGCGGTGGAATCGAACCAGCGGGCGAGGCCGGCCTTGGAGCCGGGGGCGAGGCAGCGGTTGAGGACGGCGGCGAGCAGGTAGTGACCGACGGAGGGGCCGGAGCCGCGCTTGGGAACATGGCGGTCGATGTGCTCGACGAGCCGCAGGCGGCGGGCGAGGGTGAGCAGGGCGGTGGAGGCGCCGAACTCGCGCACGACGGCCTCCCGAGGCTGGGCGGGGACGGGTCCGGCCCGGAATTTCTCGAGGATCTTGTCGGCGCGGCCGAGATAGGTCTGGGAGACGATCTTGGGCTTGCCGTCGACGCGCTTGCAGACCCGGGCGTAGTAGTAGGGGTGGCCCCGGATGATCTTCTTGACGAGGCTGGCCATATAATTAGGTCATACAATAGCGAAGAGAGAGGCGCGAGTCAAGGTCCATCGTCTGAAATAAAAAGATTTTCCCCTTGGATCAGATAGATACTTCCACACCATATTCGTCCAAGACCAATATGTGTTAGGTCATATAGATGCGGAAGTCAGTCATCCGGAAGGATCAATCGGACAGGGTGGATAAACTCTTTCCTATCAGTAACTTGAAGACGAGAAATCGGTCAGCCCATGCACTGGGGCAGTGCTATGCTGACGCGACCACGGTAAACTCGGGCTAGGAGGCTGTCCGAGAACTCGAACAATCACGATCCCGAAAAATATATCTCCTTATAAATCAATAACTTACATCTGTAGAGTTGGACGAAAATCGCATTCTCGGACAGCCTCCTAGTGATACTCATCAGGGCACCGTGAGATTGATTCGGAGTTCTTCGTTGGAACTGCCGATACCACGTCTTTGAACGGAACCGGTCTCGGTCTTTACACGTACAATAACCCGCCCCGGAGGTACGCCAGTGAAGCGAGCCTCGCCCTGAGAGGAAGTTGTGAGGCGCTGCCGGAAGGCTCGGGAATGCAGCCAAGAGCCTCTCGCCTGTTCCGGCAAACCTGCCGGATCGGCCAGCAGAGTGACCCATGTGTCGGGTACCGCATTGCCAGCCTTGTCGAGTAGTTCTACTACAATGATCGCTCCCGGATCTCCTAGCATTATATCTTCCATCTGAGTCTCGCCGAACTCAAGCTTGGTAAGCTTAGAGGAGATGGGTGGGTAGTTGGGAGCTAACACATCGACGATGAAGGGCACTTGGATGCCCACATCTGGAAGTGGTATTTGTCCATCTTCGTCGGTGCGTTCTGCTGACTCAAATGAAACCCTTCGCATTGGTTTTTCTGGTTCATGATAGCGCACCCGGAGTTCTGCCCCTTCCACGGCGTTGCCGGCAGCATCGACCACGCTAACCTTTACATCTTGCGCGATAGGGAGCATGAAGTCGATTGTCACAGTCCCTGTGGTTCCGGCGTCAATCACATGCTCAGATGAAGGGTGATCTATGGCTACTGCATGGAGTACGATCGGCCCTTCAGAATCGGTCGTGAATTTGAACACGCCGTCTTTGTCCACCTCGTGAGTAGTGAATCTCAAGTGCGGAATTTCTTGAATCACCGTGATTTTTCCGCTGAGGAGATCAAACTTAAAAAAACTGCAGTATCCACAACAAAAGTAGTGGTTGTCTTCGGCATCATGTCGTTCTCCCAATTGTTTTTACGCTACCAGTTCCAGTCGCAAGAACCTTCGAGTCTGCCACTTGCGCTCATGCGCATCTGGGCTTCGACACCAGTAACATCACTATTGGAATCCTCCCCGTCTTCCTCCATGTCTTGCCACGCGGTTGTTTGTTCC
Organism: uncultured Acidobacteriota bacterium; assembly: GCA_951812665.1. Classification (GTDB taxonomy): domain Bacteria; phylum Acidobacteriota; class UBA6911; order RPQK01; family JAJDTT01; genus JAJDTT01. Next base: position 395,702 of record CATOST010000018.1, on the reverse strand, counting down.
GGGCAACCCTCATAGTTGCAACTGAGCATGGCGGAAGTATCAGGGAAATAGAGCTTGTCAACAAAGTCATTCTCTCCTGAGCGATCGAGTTCGTACAGCGTCATGTAGTTGTTAATCTCTGAAATGCTGCCCGACTGTTCTGAGCAGCCGACATAGAACTCCGCCGGCAGGGTGACACTAGTTGGCGCGCAGGGGCGGTGGGAGGTTCGATAGGATATCGTGCCATGGGTGACGATTGCGGCTGATGATTGTTTACGACAACCATCGAAATTGTAGTATTCGCAGTTTGGTGGCCAATACGCTGCTCGTCCTGTCGTGCAGGAATTCCACTGCAGTTTCGTGGGAGGGCCATCCTCATCGCTCCATCCTCGGAACTGATCTGTGTCTTCCGTGCCTCCGTAATTTGAGACCACCCCCCAGTTCCCAAAGGGCGCGGTATGACATTCGGGTATAGGATGTGGAAGGGGCACAGGAGAACACTCATCCCCGCATTCCACATTGACTATGCCGGAAAGAAACCGGTTTTGGTTTTGACCTTTAACGGTGATAACACAAACTTCCTCGTCACCCTCCATGTTACCGGTAGGTGGAGGACGATAGACGGTCACGTCTAGCCTCGGCATCGTGGTGCGAGTGAGTCCCCCGCCCGTGCCTGTGATGGTGAACGAATAACCGCCTACTGCCACAACGGCACTCGCGGTAAGGGTTAGGGTCGAGGTGGGGTTCGGGTTCGCGGCTGTGGGAGTGACGGACGCGGGGGAGAAGACCCCGGTCACGCCCGCGGGCAAGCCGGACACACTCAATTGCACCTCCGCCAAGAATCCAACCGTTCGGTTTACCGTCACCGTATAGGTCACGGAGGACCCCTGCGCCACAGTGCCGCTTGCAGACGACGCCAACAACGAGAAATCCGGACCGGTGACGACGGCGGTGAGGGAGAAGGTTCGGATCAGGCTCCCGCCGGTGGCAGTGATGGTGAAGGGATAGGTGCCCGAGACCATATTTGTCCCGGCGGTGACCGTCAGCGTCGAGGTGGTCTCCGAGCTGGTGATCCTGTTGTCGGAGAAGGTGCCGGTCAGACCGGTTTCGTCCAGCCCCGAGACGCTGGGAATGAGGATATCGGTGAAACCACCCCACCGCTCCACCGTCAGCGCATAGGTTCCGGACGCCCCCCGGCTGAGATCCCGGCTGACCGGGGAGACGGTTGCATCGAAACCGTGCACGGAAATGATCACGTAGCGCCGGCGCGTGAAGTCATGTTCCGCACTGGTTCCCACAATCCAGAGCAGGAAGCTCCTCCGGGCCGGCCGGAAATCCGGGGGGAAGGCCACGGTGAGGGTCGAGCTGGTCTCTGCGGAGGCGAGCGAGTCGTCCGAGAAGGAGACGGTGAGTTGTTCCCTTTCGCTGGCGGTCAGGTCGGGGATCTCGACACTGAGGTCCACCACCCCGGTGAAATCGCCGCTACGGGTCAAGGTCAGCGCATAGTCGTAGGAGGAACCGGGCACGACGGTCTGAAAGCTGGGTGAAGACGTGATCGTGAATTCCCAGGTGCTGACGTCCGCGGTGGCAGTCGCGGAGCAGGAGCGAGTCCCGGTGGCGGCCTCGACCGTGAATTCGTCCGGGCCTGGGGTCGCGCTCTCGGTGGCGGCAATCGTGATCGTCGAGGTCGGGGACGAGGGGGAGACGGAGCGGGAGGAATAGGACACGGACAATCCCGATCCCAGACCCGAGACGTTCAGCCAGAGGGTGGAGGAGGAGTTGCCCACCGGCGTCATGGTCACGGTGAAGGTCTGGGAGGACCCGCGCACAACGGTGGCGGTCCCGGGCGTGACCGAGAGCGTGCAGATGGCAGAGCCCGTGACCGCCGCGGTGGCCGTGGCGGTGCGCGTCCGGGTCCCGGCCGTCCCGGTGACGGTGAATTCATCATCGCCCAGCGCGGCGGTGGCCGTGGCGGCAAGGGTCAGCGTCGAAGTGGCATATGTGGGAGGATCCGTCGCCGGCACGGATGGGGAGACGGAAGCCGGCGAGAAGGTGCCGGACAGTCCCGTTCCCAGGTCCGAGATACTCAGCGCCACCGGCGAGAAGAAGCCGTGGACCGGCGTCACCGTGACCGTATAGGTGCGCCTGTCGCCCCGCGGCACATGGGCGCTGGCCGGCGCCACCGAGACGGAGAAATCGGGGGCCGCCACCACCACGGTGGCCCTATCGGAACGGATCAGGCTGCCGCTGGTCCCGGTGACGGTGAAATCGGCCGATCCCGTGGTGGCGGTGGCACTGGCGGTGAGTCTCAGTGTCGAGGTGAGGTTCGGGGCCGCGGCCGTGGGGGTGACGGAGGCGGGGGAGAAGGCGCCGGTCACGCCCGAGGGCAGACCCGTGGCGGTCAGCGTGACCGCTGAGGAGAAATCCGCCTGCCGGGAGACGGTGACCGTGTAGTCGGCCGAGGTCCCTCGCTGCAGGTCGGCGCTCTCGGGCGTCACGGCCACCAAGAACCCGGAGCCGGTCACATCGATCATCCCCGTGGCCGTGCAACTGCCGCTGGTGGCGCTCGCCGTGATGGTGAACTCCGCTGATCCGACGGCTGCAGTCGCCGCCGCCTCGAGCGTCAGGGTCGAACCGGGCGCGGTGTTCGTGACCTGCGCCGGCGAGAAGGTCCCGGTCACGTCTTCGGGCAGATCCGAGACGCTCAGGTCGAAGGCGGTGGCGGACCCGAACACCGTCGTCAACGCCACGGAGACCGCCATGGTCTGGGACATCCCCTGACCCACGCTGACGCTCGCCGGATTGCGTGTGATGGCGCAGACGGGTCCGCTGACGACCACCCGGGCCGTATCGGAATCGCTGAGATCACCGCTGGTCCCGGTGACGGAGAAGTTGGCCGATCCCGTGGCGTCGTCGCCGGCCGTGAGCCTCAGCCTCGAGGTCGGGTTCGGCGCCGCTGCCGTGGGGGTGACGGAGGCGGGTGAGAAGACGCCGGTCACCCCTGCCGGCAGCCCGGAGACCGCCAGGGCAACCGAGGAGGAGAAGCCCCCTCCCCGGGAGACCGTGACCGTAAATTCATCCTCGCCCGTGGCCGCCGTGCAACCGATGCGAATCGTCAGCGTCGAGGTCCCCGAGGGCGTGACCGATGGGTGCGAAAGGGTCCCGGTCAGGCCGGTTCCCAGATCCGAGACACTCAGCGTGACCGGCATCGAGAATCCGTTATTTGCCGAGGTCGTGATCGTAAAGGTCCCCTACGAGCCCCGGTACACCGTCTGGCTGTCGGGACTCACCGACAACTCGAAATCGGGAGGTGGAGGAGCGGGATCGACCCGCAGGCTCACGCTGCTGGAGATCCAATCGGTCGCCAGCGTGTTCCGGTAGGCCGTGAACACATAGTCCCCCACTTGGCTGTCGAGGGTCGGACGGGCGCTCGCCCGGCCGCTACTGTTCAGGGTCGGCCAACCCGTGATCGTCTGCGTCGCGCCGCCATCCTTCGTGTATTGCAGATCCAGCGTCATGTTCGCCGCGTTGCCGAACTGGAACGTGTATTCGTCCCCGAGTCTCACCGTGCTCGGCGTAATCGAAAACGATGTCGGTTGAGGCGCCGTCACCGTCACCGTCCCCGACGCGTCGCGCGTGAGCCCGTTGGCGGCCGACCCCGTGACGGTGAAGTGGTGGCTGCCCAGAGTGGCGCTGTTGCCGGCCGTGATCGTGAACGTCGAAGACAGATCCGAGGAGGACACCGAGCCGAGAGCGGTACTCGTGAGCCCCGTTCCCAGGCCGCTGATCGTCAGATTGATCTCGTCGTCGAATCCATCGCCGGAGACGAAACTCAACTCGACCGTATAGTCCCGGGAGGAACCCCGCACCACGCTGCCGCTCGTGGGGGTGATCGACAACGAGAAATCTTGCAGGTCGCGCTCGCCGTCGTCCCCACCGCCGCCGCCACCCTTGTCGCCATCCTCTTGCCCCAGCACGCCACCGCCGGCCATCAGGCCGATCAGCAACAACACCAGGAATGGTCTTAACTGCAAGATCCCGCTCGGGCGCCCCGTCTCCTCGTGCATGATCCGTCCTCGCGCGAATGTCCTACGAGCCGGTGGGTCCGGGGTCGCCGTCCTGGTCGCGACCTGGCCGTTGTCAGGGTTCATCAAGGCGTACTCAGTGCCTCCGCTGGTCCAAATGCACCAGCACCATCAACGGTCCCACGAGCTGGAAGGGAGCCCCCGGTCTGCGTCGCCCTGCGCGATCTCTGCGGCTGGTCCCTGCTCCACGGAAGCAGCGCCGGCGCGTCTCCGATCGAACGCGACGAGGCCCTTCGATCGAGTGGGGGGAGCCGCCGGGACAACGGAGAGGACGAGTCCTATGCCGGGGCGATACCAGGACTGGGTGAAGAATATTTCTTCTTAGGCTGGCTCTTCCTCCGCCATAGGACGAGTTGGCTGAAAGCCGGTCGAGTGCTTCACCACTCGGCAGGCTCGACTACGAGGGTCGGAGGCTACAACAAGGGTCTGAAAACGACGAAAATCCGAGTCGCCTTAAGACAAATTTCCCAAAAATGGGCCAATGAGAGGCTCCAAGGAAAGGAGACCGGAGGAGATGTTGGAAACTTGGGGAACAGAACCGTTTCAGGACGATCTCTTGTGCGGCAGGAGGACCATCTCACGCTTGTCCTTCGTGGAGTGTCCTCCACGACGTGAGGGGACGGGAGATAGGTTCTCCAGGATCCTCGGCCGAGGTAGACGAGTGATCAGGTGTTGGTAGCCATCAACATCGAGTCCAGTCCGACCGAAAGGGACCAGTTTGGGCCCGGATGGGGCCGCAACGACCGGGACCCAGAGGGAGGATCCCAAGGTCCGCGGGACGGGGGGTGGCGTTGCGATAGGATACGGCTCAGGAAGCGAACTTGGCCGGGCTCGGCGACCGCGCGGATCGCTTCGGCCCGGTCCATGGCAAAGTGCTGAACAGCGGCTTGGACTTGGCGGAAGCCGCGATGGAAGATGATGGCGAGCGCCGTGTGGTTGACGATGGCGCTGTTGGACGGCCCGTCGCCCGTGTGTATCAGACACGCATCTTCGCCGAAGGTCGTGTCCCGGCGGCGGTGGTTCCGGTTCTCGACGACCCAACGGCCGCGGTTGAGCGCCAACAGCCGCTCGGCGTCGGCTTGTTCGGGGGGCAACGAAAACCCTCTGGGGATTTTTTGCCCCGAATGTCCAAATCGGGATCAACAGTCGTGAATCTGGCGGTAGAGCCGTGCGATCTTGGCCACGTACGAGGGGACCGGAACGGAACGCTCACCGCCGGGATCAGCCCACACCAGCCCGGATGGAGGCGTGGCCGTCCGGAGCGTGCCCACAGCCGGATGAAGGGTGAGACGCCGGAAGGTGATCTGATGACGAACCGGTTTCAGTAAGCCGCCTATGTTGAGCGACAAGCCGAGCTCGCGATGGAAGGCCCCCTCCAGCATTTCGGGGCTCAGATTCCGTTCCCGGTCCTTGACCCGAATCCGGGGAAACTCCCACATCCCCTTCAAGAATTCACTTTCCCGGATCCGAGCCAAAAGGAATCGGTCCTGGTGACAGACCACCGCCACCGCGTAGCTCAACCGCTTCACAGCGCGGCGTGCGCGGGGAAGAGGCAGCTTCTCCTGCACTCCTGCCTTTAGTCCAAGACAACTCCCCTCCAGCGGACAACGGCTGCAACTCGGCGCCCGCGGCGTGCAGACCAGGGCGCCCAATTCCATGAGCGCCTGGTTCAGATCGGAGACTTCCTTCCGCGCCGCCGCATAACGGCTGAGGCGCGTCAGGAGGTCCCACAGCGGCGGGGAATCGTCTCCGGCGGAGAGACCGTCCATTTTGAGGTAGCGGGCGAAGACCCGTCGGATGTTGCCGTCCAGGATGGGCAGGGGCTGCCCATAGGCGATGGAGAGAACGGCTCCGGCCGTGTACCGGCCGACTCCGGGCAACCGGATCATCTCCTCGTAAGTCCGGGGGAACTCCCCGCCATGGCAGTCGCGGATCTGCTGGGCCGCACGGCGGAGATTCCGGGCCCGGCTGTAATACCCCAGTCCGGACCAGAGGGAAAGGACTTCCTCCTCGTCGCTTTCGGCCAGATCTTCCAGCGTGGGATAGCGTTTCAGGAACCTCTGGTAGTAGGGAACGACGGTCTTCACTTGAGTCTGCTGGAGCATCACTTCGGCCAGGAGGACCGAGTAGGGCTCGAGCTTGCGGCGCCAGGGAAGGTCTCGCCGGTGACGCTGGTACCAGCGCAGCAAATCCCGGCAGAAATTGGCGACGGGAACCGGTAGTGCCAGCTTTTCCATGGAAGTGACGACCCGCCCGGGACGGGGTCGCTACGAGTTGAGGACCTGCTTGGCGATGGTGGCGAGCTGCATATGGGTCGTGCCCTCGTAGATGGACCCGATCTTGGAGTCCCGAAAATACTTTTCCACCGGATAATCCCGAGTGTAGCCATAGCCTCCGAAAATCTCGATTACCCGGGATGTGATCTTCTCGGCGACTCTGGAGCTGTAGTATTTGGCCATCGCCGCCTCCTTCAGAAAAGCCTTGCCCGCGTCCTTCAACCGTGCCGCGTTGTAGACCAGGAGTCTCGCCGCCTCCAGCTCCGTCTCCATTTCCGCCACCGAGAACTGGACTCCCTGGAACTGGCCGATGGCCTTGCCGAACGCCTCCCGCTCTCGACAGTAGGCCACGGCATGGTCCAGGGCCCCCCGGGCCAAGCCGATCATCTGGGCTCCGATTCCGATCCTGCCTTCATTCAGAGTCTCGATGGCGACCTTGTAGCCGATGCCCTCTTCTCCCAGCACGTTGTCCGCGGGCACGGCGCAATCCTCCAGGATCAGCTCGCACGTGGACGAGGCGCGAATGCCCAACTTGTCCTCCTTCTTCCCGACGCGGAATCCGGGGAACCCCCGCTCCACCAGGAAGGCGGTGATGCCCTTGTACCTCTTCTCGGGGGCCGCGTTGGCGAAGACGATGAAGAGATCGGCTTCCGCTGCATTCGTGGTCCACAGCTTCTGCCCGTTGAGAAGGTAGCGGTCGCCCTGCCTGGTAGCCCGGGCGGCCATGGTAAAGGCGTCGCTGCCCGAGGTCGCCTCGGAGAGGGCGTAGGCGCCCACCCACCGCGAGGCCATGCGGGGCAGATACCGCTCCTTTTGGGAGCGGGTCCCCCATCGCAGCAGGGCATTGTTGACCAGGGTGTTCTGGACGTCCACGACGACTCCGGCCGAGGCATCCGCCTGGCTCAGCGCCTCCACCGCCAGAATCGACATGAAGAAACTGGCGCCGGCCCCGCCCAGAGACACGGGGATCTCGATCCCCATCAGGTCCAGTTGGAAGAACTGTCGCAGGAGTTCGGGCCGGAAGGCTCCGTCCCGATCCATGGCGGCGGCCAGTGGCCGGACCTCGCTCCGGGCGAAGTCGGAGACGGCTTCTTGAAACAGCAATTCCGCTTCGGACAATTCCGTCAGGGGCGGTAGCGGCGAACCGAATTCGGACATGGATCGGATCATAGTCGGACCCCTCCATCCTGACAAGACGGGGACTCCCGCCGCCGCGCCTCCGGATCCGGCGCTTCCGATCGCGGTTGGCCCAGGCAAGGAACGCATCCTGACAGCGATTGCAGCGCCGTAGTAAACTGTTGGCGAGGATTCAGGGCCATGGGTTCCAAAACCGTCCGCTCCGTCCCAGGTGGACACTCTCTTTCCAAGATCGTCGAGGAGATCGCCGTCACCTACCGGGACAGCCGCCTGAAGCTCCAGCACTTGGGAGAGACGCCGTTCCCCAACCAACGGGTGGTGGTGGAGGTCCTGGCAAAGATTCGAATGATCCTCTTCCCCGGCTACTTCGGGCACGTATCGGTCAGCAAACATGGCGTGGAGCAGTACCTCGGCGAATTGGTGGACGAGGTGTACCGTCGCCTCTCACACGAGATCCGCAAGGCTCTGCGCCTGGAATCCGGGACCGAGTTGGACGGAAGGGAGGAGCGTGCGGAAGAACTCTGCCGGAAGTTCCTCCAGACCCTGCCGCGGCTCCGGCGTCTCTTGGATCTGGACCTGGAGGCTGCCATGGACGGCGATCCGGCGGCCAAGAGCACCCACGAGATCATTCTCAGCTATCCCGCCATGAAGGCCATCAGCGTTTACCGGGTCGCCCACGAGCTGACCCGGTTCAAGGTGCCGTTGATTCCCAGGATCATGACCGAATATGCCCATCTCGAAACGGGTATCGACATCCACCCCGGCGCTCGCATCGGCCGCCGCTTCTTCATCGATCACGGCACCGGCGTCGTCATCGGCGAGACCACCGAGATCGGAAACAACGTCAAGCTCTACCAGGGTGTGACACTGGGGGCGCTGAGCTTTCCCGAAGGGGCCGCCGCAGCCCGCGGGAAGAAGCGCCATCCCACCATCGAGGACAACGTGGTGATCTATTCCGGGGCCACCATTCTCGGAGGCAACACCGTCATCGGTCGAGACTCCATCATCGGTGGAAACGTCTGGATCATCTCCAGCGTTCCTCCCGGGTCCAAGGTGATGGTGAACGTTCCCAAGCTCCGGATCACCGCAGCGGTCTGACCCGGCCCTAACAGCCCGTGGCAAAAGTCATCACGGCATTCGACCGTCCCTGCATCCCGGCGGACGGCGTTGCGATTCGGGCACATACTCCCGGTATGCACCCGAATCGCGCCTTGTCCGGCGGGCGCAGGAACGGTCTCGGTGCTCGCGGGACTTTCACCACGGACTGCTAACGGGTCCGGACGACTCAAATGGTCGTTCCCGGCCTGCTTCACCGTCACATTTTGCTTCTCGCCGACCGTTGACAGGCTCTCCAGAGCATTGGTAACTTTGCCTTCAAACCCATGATCAGACGGGTCTTACTGGCAATCGGGGCGGTGATGAGTCTGGCATCGACTCTGTCCGGGTCCGATCCGGCCGCCGCCGAGTTCTTCGAGATGCGCATTCGGCCTCTTTTGGCCGAAAACTGCTACGCCTGTCACACCGGCGCCCGAAAAGGAGATCTTCGACTGGATTCGAGGGAGGAACTGGTTCGAGGCGGAAGCTCGGGGCCGGCTATTCGACCGGGAAATTCTGCCGGCAGTCTCCTGATCCGGGTCGTCTCCCACACCCATGAGCGACTGCAGATGCCTCCTCAGGGGAAACTCGGCGACCCGAAGATCGAGGATCTGCGCAGTTGGATCGACGCGGGAGCGGTCTGGCCGGATACCGGAAACAAGCTGATCGCCTCGGCGCCGGCCGCCACTTACACCGTTACCCCCGAACAGCTCTCCTTCTGGTCGCTGCGGCCGCTTCAGGTGACGAATCCTCCCTCGGTGACCGACACCTCCTGGCCTCGAAGCCCCATCGATTATTTTGTCCTGGACAGATTGGAAAAAGAGGGGCTGGCTCCCGTGGGGTCCGCCGACAGGCGAACTCTCATCCGGAGAGCCAGCTTCGACCTGATCGGACTTCCGCCCACGCCCGAAGAGGTGGAGGCCTTCGTCGGCGACACCTCCCAGGATGCCTTCTTGCGGGTCGTGGAGCGGCTCCTCGGCTCCCGGCACTACGGCGAGCGTTGGGGCCGGCACTGGCTGGACCTCGCCCGGTATTCCGACGGCAGATTGGGAGCCCGGACGGACACTCCCTATCCCAACGCCTTCCGCTATCGGGATTGGGTGGTCGAGGCTTTCAACCGGGACCTGTCCTACGATCAATTCATCCTGGCCCAGGTGGCGGCCGATCAACTGCCGCCCGAAGTCGGGGAGGAATTGCTTCCGGGCCTGGGCTTCCTCGTTATCGCGCCCAACTTGGACGATCTGGTGGACGTCACGGCTCGAACTTTTCTGGGACTGACCGTGGGCTGCGCCCGGTGTCACGACCACAAGTACGATCCCATCCCCACCCAGGACTTCTATTCCCTGAAGGGTGTGTTCGCCAGCAGCAAAGCCGCGGAACACCCGCTGGTGGCCGACTCCATCGTCCAGGCGTACAAGCAGAGCCAGGAGCGGATCAACGCCCAGAAGGAGGCGATCCAGGCTTTTATCAAGACCCAGTCGGAACAATTTACGGAAATCCTGATGGGACAGACCTCCGCCTACATGGTGGCCGCCTGGAAGGTGATGAACGGGAATCCGCAGACGCCGGCGGCGGATTTGGACTCGGAGGTCCTGGGGCGCTGGGTCAAGTACCTGGAGCGAACGGACCTGGAACACCCGTACCTCCGCGAATGGGAAGAGCTGAGGAGCCAGGGAGGAATCCAGCAGCAGGTGAACGATCTCTCGCGCCGCTTTCAGGACCTGGTGTTGTCCGTTCACTCCGAGAAGAAGGCCATCGAGGATCGGAACTACGTGAAATTGGGCGGGGCCAAAGGGGTTGCCGACCAGGGCACCCGTCAATTCACCAACCTGGAGTTCCTTGACCTGGAGAAGTGGTACCTGTGGAGAGACTTGGCGTCGGAGCCCCATCCCAGAGGGAGCTTCAGATTCCCGGGTGGAGTTTTCTACTACGGCGCGGAAGAGGGGCTGGAGATCGATCGCTTTCTCAGCCCTGTCTGGAAAGGTCACCTGGAACGGATGCGCGCCGAGTTGAAGCGTCTGGAGGCGTCGGGGCCCGAGCCCTATCCCTTTCTCCACAGCTATCGGGATCAGGAGAAACCGAAGGATCTCCGGGTCGCCATCCGGGGCGACAAGAAGAACTTGGGGGAGGTGGCTCCCAGACGGTTCCTCCACCTTCTGAGCGACGGGACACCCAACAACTTCAGCGGCGGCAGTGGCCGCCTGGAGTTGGCGAAGGCCATTGCCGATTCCCGGAACCCCCTGACCGCGCGGGTCATGGTCAATCGAATCTGGCAACACCATTTCGGCCAGGGACTCGTCCCGACGCCAAGCAATCTCGGGAGATTGGGAGAACCGGCCAGCCATCCCCGGCTGCTGGACTATCTGGCGGCGCGTTTCATTGGAAGCGGGTGGTCCGTCAAACAGCTCCACCGGGAGATCATGCTGTCGGCCACCTATGCTCTGAGCAGCCGGCACCGGCGGGAGAACTTCGAGCAGGATCCGCAGAACCGGCTTCTATGGCGGATGAACCCGGTCCCGAGACTGGATGCGGAAGCCTTGCGGGATACGATTCTGGCCGTCTCGGGGAAACTTGACCGGAAGCCGGGCGGGCCGCCGACACCGCTGGACGAAAAGCACCGGCGCCGCGCCCTGTACGCCACCGTCAGCCGGACTCAACCCGACCGGACCATGGCCCTGTTCGATTTTCCCGACCCCAACGCCCACAGCGATCGCCGAACCGTCAGCGTCGGCCCCATGCAGAGGCTCTTCTTCCTGAACAGCCCCTTCGTCATGGAGCAGGCGGAAGCCCTGGCCAGACGTCTGGCCAGAGAGTCGCCCCAAGGCGGTCGAGCCCGGATCCGCCGGGCCTACAGCCTGTTGTACGGGCGTCCACCGGAACCGGCCGAGATCCGCATGGGTCTTGAATATCTGGAGGGGGAAGAAGATCCTTGGCCCAAATACGCTCAAATGTTGCTGGCATCTAGCGAGTTCAGTTCGGTGAACTGAGATGGCCGAAACCAGTCCGGGATGGTCGGAAATGAATGGCACGGTACTGACGATCCGGGAAAGTTCCTGTACCGTTGGAATGGGAGGAAACCAACATGAACCGACGTGAGATGCTGTCGCTCATGGGGACCGGGTTCGGTACGGTGGGAATGTCCAGCCTCCTGGCAGAATCATCCCGTGACCAGCCTCTGTCGCTCCGGAATCCTCATTTCCCGCCCCGGGCCAAGCACGTCATCTTTCTCTTCCTCAATGGCGGTCTTTCCCAGGTCGACACCTTCGACCCCAAACCGGCGCTGGCTCGCCACCACGGCGAACCGCTCCCCGGCCCCAAGGTCAGGACCGACCGGGCCTCGGGCACCCTGATGAGATCACCCTTTGAATTTCGCCGCTGTGGCGAGAGCGGAATCCCGGTTTCTGAGATCTTCCCGCGAGTGGGCGATTCCATCGACGATTTCTGCGTCATCCGCTCCATGCATTCGGACATCGGCAATCACGAGCCCTCCCTCCTCCTCATGAGTTGTGGACACCAGCTCCCCGGTCACCCCTCCATGGGTTCGTGGATCACCTACGGACTGGGCTCCGAGAACGAGAATCTGCCTGGGTTCGTGGTGCTGTGTCCCGGCTATCCCATTGTGGGCCCTCCTCTCTGGTCTTCCGGTTTTCTTCCCAACGCCTACCAGGGGACCCACGTTCGCAACAGCGAGACGTCACCGGAGAAACTGGTCCGGAACGTTCGCAATCAGAGGTTGCTTCCGGGAGAGCAGGAACGGCAGCTGGCCCTTCTGGAGCGGCTCAACCGCTCCTATCTGGGACGTCTCGGTCACCAGCCGGAATTGGAGTCCGGCATCGCCGCCATGGAAGTGGCCTTCCGGATGCAGATGGAAGTGCCCCACGTCTTCGACATCAGCAGGGAGACGGAATCCACCCGTTCCCGGTACGGCGACAGCGACTTCGGCCGCGGCTGCCTCATGGCCCTTCGACTGGTGGAGCAGGGAGTTCGAATGGTCCAGGTCTTCTACGGAAGCTCCCAGCCTTGGGACAGCCATGACGACATCCAGGACCACCGCCGTCACGCTCAGGTGGCCGACCAGCCCATCGCCGCCATGATCCAGGACCTGAAGTCACGGGGCCTGTTCGAGGAGACCCTGGTCATCGTCGGCAGCGAGTTCGGCCGCACTCCCATGATCCAGAACAGCGGCCTGGAGATGATCGGAAAGGGCCGGGATCACAACGTGCACGGCTACAGCACGCTCCTGGCCGGAGGTGGAATTCGAGGCGGCTGCAGCTACGGCGCCACCGACGATTTCGGATACAAGGCCGTGGAAAACCCGGTCCATCCCAACGACCTGCACGCCACGGTTCTGCATCTCATGGGTTTGGACCACACCCGCCTGACCTATCGTTACAGTGGGAGGGACTTCCGCCTCACCGACGTGGGAGGCAAGGTTCTCCACGACGTTCTAGCGTGAAGGCGGCGGTGTAAGCAATAGAGCCGCCCGCTCGACCTCGCCGGAGAAGGCCTGGATCAAGCCGGCCGTCCGTTCGATTTGAGCCTCGACCTGTTCCCATTTCCGCTGCTCAATAGCCTCTCGGACTCCGGGCAGGGTCTTGACGCCGTAACCGGTGTAGAAGCCCGGCGCATAGATATGATGCCGGTACCAGGGGCGCCCCGGCAGGCCTTCCGGATGGGCGAATTTCTGCTCCAGTCCCATCAGGATCCGATTCAGTTTCAAACGTTCCGTCTCCGGAAGCATGCCTGCGGACGCGAACCGGCCGTAAGCCTCGGCATACTTGCGGGCGCTGGCCTGAAGTTCCGCCACGGCGTTTCGAAGCGGCGCCAAGTTGAAGAAGGGAACGGCGTCCTGAGGCGCTGGAACCACATAGGTCTGGGTCGGATCCGATGCCGCCTTCAGATATCCCTGTCGAATCCAACGGTTCAGGGCTTCGGTTCCGCGCCGCATTTCTTCAGTCAGATCCAACACCTCCGTCAGGTAACCCTCCAAAGTGGCGGCCAGACGAGTGAACTCCAACGGCAGCACCTCGGCATTGGCCAGCCGAAGGACGATTCTGCCGGCCACCTGGGCCAGGACGACGCCGTAGCGATATCCCGGATCCATGAAACGGCGATAGTGGTCGAAGGAGTCGTAGAGGGAATGATATGAGCCCTGGGGCGACTCGCCGCCGAAGGCCAGATTGAGGCTGGCGACTCCCAGGTGCTGCAGAAACGGAGTGTAGTCGGAACCCGATCCCAAGGCTCCCAGTTCCACCCGCTCCACCGGTGAGAGCGGCAACGGGTCCTTGGAGACCGTCCGCCGGGCCAGGGAACGCTGCAGGACGCTCAGGTCCGTCTGGGGATCATCGACATCCCTCGCGGCCTGGTTGACCAGCGTCTCCAGGCTGTGGGAGCCTCCGGCACTCAGGAAACCACGGCCGTTGGAGTCGCTGTTCACGTAGACGACGGCCTTCTGCTTCAACTCCGCGGCGTACTCTTCGACCCACTCGGTGGAGCCGATCAGACCCGGTTCCTCGGCGTCCCAGGCGGCGTAGACGATGCTGCGGCGAGGACGCCAACCGTCCTCGGTCAGGCGGGCCACCGCTCGGGCCTCGGCCAGCATGGCGGCCACGCCGCTCACCGGGTCCCTGGCGCCGTGGACCCAGGCGTCATGATGGTTCCCGCGGAGAATCCACTGATCCGGCTCTTCACGGCCTTCCAGCCTGGCGACGACGTTGTAGGCGGGAACCAGGTCCCAGTTGAACTCCAGCTTGAGGCGCACCGTGGCCGGACCCGGACCCAGGTGGTAGGTGATGGGCAGGGCGCCGCGCCAGTGAGGGGGCGCCACCGGACCCTCCAGGGCACTGAGCAGGGGCAAGGCGTCCTCATGGGAGATGGGGAGGACCGGAATTCGAGGCAGGGTGGGCGCTTCGCTTCGGGACAATCTGTCGGCGTCCTCGGTCGCCGCCGTGAAGGGGGTCAGCGGATCGCCGGGATGGATCGGCATGTCGAGCACCGATCCCCTCTCCACTCCATCTTCACTGCGAAACGGACCCGCTGGATAGGCGTCACCCTGGAAGTATCCGTCGTCTTTGGGGTCGGAATAGATGATGCAGGCCAGCGCTCCCCGCGCGGCTGCCAGCTTGGGCTTGAGCCCCCTCCAGGAACCACCGTAGCGGGCGATGACGATCCGGTCCTTGACCTGGATGCCTCGGCGCTCCAGCTGCTCGTAATCGGCCAGTATCCCGTAATTGACGTAGACCAGCCGGCCGGTCGCCTCCCCGTCCGGCGAGTAGGCATTGTAGGCGGGCAACAGTTCCGAGGTCTGGTTGGACGTGGAATCCTCGGCCAGCGCGGGTTCGATCAGGCGAGCCCGGAAAGGCTCGGGCTCCAACATCTCCAACCGGCGGAGCTTGGGTGTCGGAAAGAGGATTCGGTACTCGTCCATCCGGGTTTCATATCCCCAGGAACGAAACAGGGCTTCCATGAATCGGGCGTTTTCCCGGCCCTTGGGGGAACCCGGATGATGCGGGCGGGAACTGAGCCTGCGGATCCAGTCTCCAATCTGCGCCGGGTCCAGAGAAGCGTCCAACTTCGATTCCAGGAGCCGCTGCTTCTCGACCGCACCGGGGGAAAACCCCAACATCCCGGGAGGATTCTCCGGTGCGCTCTCCACCGGAGGCGAACCGCACCACAGGATCAGAAATACGACTCCAAAGTTTCTACAGACACGCATTGAGTACCTCCGGGAAGTTCGCGGCCAAGCCTACTACCGCCGCCAAGAATGGACTAAAACGGCCAGAATCGGGGAATGAACACGGTCGCCATGACCCAGAAGACCAGACTCAAGGGACCGCCGAATCGGGTGTAGTCCAGAAACCGGTAGTTGCCCGGGGCATAGACCATGAGATTGGTCTGGTAGCCCATGGGGGTGAGGAACGCCGACGACGCGGCGAAGCAGGTCGCCATCAGAAAGGGTCTCGCGTCCACGCCCAGAGCGGCAGCCAGGCTCAGAGCCACCGGCGGCATCAAGACGGCGGTGGCCGCATTGGACACCACCTGAGTCAGGACGCAGGTCACCAGATAGATCAGCGACACTCCGACGTAGGGGGCCAGGTCCGACCCCTCGAAGAGAGAGACCACAACCAGGATCTGGTCGGCGATGTAGCCGGCCGTGCCGGTTTCGATCATGGCCTCGCCCACGGGGATCAACGACGCGATCAGGACCACGACCGACCAGTCGATGGACCGGTAGGCCTCCTGCGGAGAGAGAATGGAAAGAAAAAGGAGCAGCACCACCGCCAGAAACGCCCCCTTCAGAATCTCCATCACGCCCAGGGCGGCCAGGACCACCATCACCGGAATCAGAACCAGGACCAGCCACCACAGGCGGCCTCTTCTGATGTTGAGATCGACCTGGGAGATGACGATGAGGTCATCGGAACGTCGAAGATCGTCGAGCCTGTCGGGGGAAGCCAGCATCAGCAAGGTGTCGGAAAAATGCAAGGGGATATTGGCAATCTTGTTCCTCAAGATCTCCCCATGGCGCCGGACGGCCAGCACGAAGGCCCGATAGTGCTGGCGGAAGTCGGCTTCCTTCAAGGTCTTGCCGATCAGGGAGCTGGTGCGGGTGACCAGACCCTCGGCCATGAGTTGCCCTTCCCGGGCCAATTCCCGATCGTTGAGCTTGATGTCCGAGAGCAGGTCCAGCCCCAATTCCCTTCGCAGCCGGAAGATGTTGTCGATGGTCCCGCGGACGATAAGGATGTCGCCGACTCCGAGACGCTCGTTTCGAATATTGTGGGAGACATGCTGACCGTCTCTCAGGATCGACAGCACGATGATGTCATAGTGCTTGTTCATGCCGACTTCCAGGCAGGTCCTTCCGGCGAGTTTCGACTTCTCCCGGACCCGGACTTCGGTGAGGTAGGCGCCCATGTGGTAGTTCCCGGCAAGGGAGACGGGGGTGGAGCGGGAGGGGAGAAAGCGCCGGGAGAGGAGACAGACGTAGATCAGTCCGGCGCCCAACAGCAAGATACCCAGAGGAAAGAACTCGAACATTCCGAAAGAAGCCTGACCGGCCTTCTCAGCGACGGAGCTGACGATCAGGTTCGTGGACGTCCCTACCAGGGTCAGGGTTCCGCCGGCCATACTGGCGAAGGAGAGAGGGATCAGGGCTTTGCTGGGGCTCAGGTGGAAGCGGCGGCACAGGTTGATGGCCAGTGGAATGAAAACCGCCACCACCGCAGTGTTGTTCAGAAACCCGGAGAGAATACCGGCCACGCCCAGGAAAATGCACATTCCCAGCCATTTCCGGGTCCCTACCTGGCGGCTGAGACGATCGGCGGCCACCTCCAGAATACCGGTCTTCACCAGGGCGTGACTCAGGAGGAACATGGCGGCTATGGTAACCACCGCCTTGTTGCTGAACCCCGAAACGGCCTGTTCCACAGTGAGGGTTCCAGTGACCAACAGGACACCCAGGAGAGCGACCGCCGTCACCTCGATGGGAAAGATTTCCAGCGAGAACACCACCAGAGCGACTGCGATCAGCCCCAACATGAAGGCGATCTCGAAGGTCATGATGCGCCGGTCTCCCGCATCTGGGTATCCTGGCTCCTGATCACGAATCCTGCCCCGTGTATCCGGACCGCAACTGACGCCGAAGGATCTTGTTGGAGGCGGTCCGGGGCATCATCCGGACCACCTTCACATCGTGGAGTCTGAAGAGGGGATTGAGCTGATCCGCAATCACCTTCCGGAAGATTCCCTTGAGCTCCTGCTCGTCGAACTCCGGTTCCGGCGCGGCCGGGACGACGTAGACCACCAGCCGGGTCGCGCCTCCACCGGGAGGAGAGACAGCCACCGCCGCCGTCTCACCGATCCCCGGAACCCGATTCAAGACTCTTTCGATCTCTGCCGACCCCACCTTGATGCCGCCCAGGTTCATGGTGTCGTCCATCCGCCCCTGAGCCCGGTAGTAACCGTTGTCGAGCCGCTTCATCCGATCTCCATGACGGCGCAGCAGGCCCCCCCCCGGGCCTTGGGGCGTTCCGGCGAAATACTCCCGGTGGTGGTTCCGGTTCAACAGGCGCGTGGAGAGCCCGATGGAGGGGGGAACGATGAATATCTCACCCTGATCGGACTCGACGCCACGCCGATCCAGAATGGTCAGACTCATGCCCAGAGCTGCCGTCGAGAAGGCTGAGGCAACCGACGTTTGGACCACGGTGCCGGTGATGTAAGCGCCCCCGATCTCGGTTCCGCCGCAGTACTCGACTACCGGCCGGTACCCCGCCCTGGAGGTCAGATAGTGCATGTCGTCGGGATTCGAGCATTCTCCCGTGGAGGTGAAGACCCTGACCGAGGACCAGTCGAGTCCTTCCAACCAGCCTCCGGCCCGCCAGGCCCCGACCAAAGTGGGCACGACCCCCAGAACGTTCACTTTCGCATCCTGCACGAACTCGCAGAACGACCTGGACGTGGGAATGCCGTCGAAGAGCGCGATGGTGGCTCCATTGATGAGGGAAGCATAGATCAACCAGGGTCCCATCATCCATCCCAGGCTCGTAGGCCATGCCACCACGTCTCCCTCCCGAATGTCCTGATGCAGACATCCGTCGGCGGCGCACTTGACGGGGGTCAGGTGGGTGAACGGAATGGCCTTGGGCTCGCCCGTGGTCCCCGAAGAAAAGAGAATGTTGATGGCATCGTCGGGATCACACGCCACCGCCTGGAATGCATCGTTTTCACTCAGGAAATCGTCCCACGACAGATCTCCCTCCCGTAGCGGCTCGGAGAGGCGTCCCCGAGCCGGCACCACCACTGTCACCGGCGCGCCGGCCTCCATCATCCTGGCGTAAAGGGGAAGCTCCCGGGAACCGCGCAGAATCCGGTCCTGAGTAAAGAGGGCCTTGGCCTTTCCGACCTTGAGCCGGGTCCGGACTTCCGGTGCGGAAAAGCTCTCGGCTATGGTCAGCGCCACACAACCCGCCTTGATGACACCCAGGTAGATGGCCACGGCTTCGACGTTCATGGGCATGTCGATGGCAACCGTGTCACCCCGATCCACTCCCAGAAGGGGCAGCGCGTTGGCGACACGGTTCGAGAGAGAGTCCAACCCCTTACGCGTCAGACTGGAAAGGGGCGCCCCCTCCCTCCGATAAACGACGGCTGGTTCCGATCCACGGCCAAAGCAGCTTTCGGCAATGTTCAGTCTGGCCCCGGGCAGCCATCTCACGTTTTCCACATCGGGTGTCGAATCCAGTATTCGAAGCGGCGGAGTCCGGAACCGGATCCCCAGATGCCGGATCATCATTTCCCAATACCCGGAGCGGTTCTCTACGGTCCAGGAGTGAAGTTCGGCAAACGATTCCAGACCCAGTTGCTCCTGGATTCGCGCCAGGTTCGTTTCCTGGATGGAATTCGGCGCCGGGACGAAAATGGGCGCGGGACCCATATCGTGCTGGTTGTGGAACACGATCCTGTGCAGCAGCCGGTGGACCGGGAAGGGATGAGCCGGACTCAGGAGACCGCTACTGATCCGTCGCCAGCATTCGACGGAGGGGCAAGTGTCCAACAGACGGTTCACTTCCGCCGCCAGCCGCCGGGCTTCCCGAGGTTTCAAACCCAGGGCAACCAGATCGTCGCTGCGCACCCGTTCGGCGGCGGAGCTCCTCACTCCCCACTCCTCCTCTTCTCTCTTCCCTCTTTCCTTGTTCCTCTTTTCTCTCCTTGCCCCCATTCCAGTGCCAGCCTGAGAAGTCCCGAATCGGAACCGCTGTGGGTCACGGAGAAGGGTTCCTTCTTCTCGGCCAGATCGTAGGACTGGAGACCTGCGGTATCGGTGGCCACGACGTTGAAGTAGTAGCGGCCTTCCAATAGCGCCATGCGAGGAAAGGCCACCCGGGCGTGGTACTCGCCGGGACCGGCCTCTTGGAGCGGGACACCGTCGAAGATGGTGCTGGTGACGTAGACGACAACCCCATCGTCTCGCACCACGGCGACTCCCAGGCCGGGAGTCCCGTGGAACTCGGGGAGAAAGCGGGCCGAAACGTCCAACTTCAAACTATCGCCAGTCCGGAAGGGCCCGGTCCGGGGACGTTCGAGCTTGACATCCTCGATCCAGCAGATCTTTCGAGAACCGGCCTCCTGGGCCTGAACCGGATCCCACTCCCGGCTCCCAGCCTGACAGAAATCACGGTATCGCCCCACCACCTCGCGGCTTGAACCCATCGCCTGGGCCCGCCCCCGATGCAGCCAAAGGGCTCGGGAACAGAAGGCTTCTATCTGATGGAGAGCGTGGGAGCATAAGACTGCGGTGCAGCCTCGATCCCGGAGGCCTTGAATACGATCGAGACACCTGCTCTGGAACTCACCGTCACCCACGGCCAGAACCTCGTCGACGATCAGCACATCCGGTTCGAAACTGGTCGCCAGGGAGAAGGCAAGTCGCAGCATCATGCCCGCGGAGTAGGTCTTGACCGGTCGATCGATCTCATCGCCAAGGCCACTGAATTCGATGATCTCCGACTCGCGGCGCGCGATCTCATCCCTGGAAAAACCAGCCAGGGTGCCCCCGAAGTAGAGGTTGCGCCGTCCCGTAAACTCCGGGTCGAAACCGACGCCCAATTCCAGAAGTGCGGCCACTCGACCCTGGAGCTGGACTTCTCCGCGGGTGGGAGCGCAGGTTCCGGCCAATATCTTGAGCAGGGTCGACTTCCCTGCCCCGTTGTTGCCGACGATGCCGAAACTTTCACCGCGTCGTACTTGAAAACTGACCGATTCCAGGGCCGTGAAGGGCCGATGGGAAGGTCTCCCGGAACTGATCTCCCGCAAGAGGGCGAATGGACCCGGGTAGGACCTGTACACCTTGCTCACCTGAAGGGCCCGGATCACGTCGGGAGTATACCAGCCGGTGGCGAGAGTCCCACCTCGCGCAAGAGCGGAACCTGCGCCGGGAGATGCAGGGACGCCCCCGGCCCGGTCCCGCGTGCGCCGACCTCCCGGGATTCATGTGGAGCGGACGAAAGAACAGTTCACTTCTTTCTCAAGTCCAGGCAGATCAGGCGGATTTCGTTGCGAAGATAGAGAAGCCCGTGGGAGAGGACGGGTGGAGCCCAGCAGGGGTAGGTCAGGACCCGTGCACGAGCCTTCTCCCGATACGATTCCGGGCTCAATTCCACCAGTGCCAGATCTCCCCGCTCCCCCAACAGAATGAGTCGACCCTCGGCCAGGACAAAACCGGATCGGCCCAGGTCCCGAGGTGATTCCCAGCGAACCGCACCGGTCAGGAACTCGATGCAACGCAGGTTTGCCTGTCCCTCGTGCCGGCCGTCCACTCCATACAGGTATCCGTCCCGATAGAGACTCGTGGCCCAGTGGTTCTGCATCGCCCGCCGGTCTCGCCAGACTTCCGTCAAACCTTGCGAACCCAACTCCAGCAGAACGGCTCCCGTATTGTAAGTCGCCGAGAGAAAGACCTGGTTCCCCACGACCACCGGCGTGGCGGCATTGACCGATTCATGGCTGCGGGAACGGAAAGGATAGCGGTACAGTTCCCGGCCGTTCGCCGCGTCGACCGCCAGGAAGCCCCCCCGGGTCAAGAACATGGCGACTCGGCGTCCGTTCAGATCGACGACGGCCGGCGTTGAGTAGCTGGCCTCATCCTCGCCGGTCTTCCAGATGGTCTCACCCGAGTTCTTGTCCAGCGACAGGACACCCGCTCCGTCGCCGCCCGCATTCAGCAGAATTCGATTCCCTTCGACCACCGGCGCCGAACCGACGCCGAAAAAGTTCTGGGGAACGCGGTAGTCACGGTTGATCCACCGCTGCCAGAGGATCCGACCCGTGGAAAAGTCCAGGCAGGTGAGCTTTCCCTCGGCCCCGAAGGTGTAGACCCGTTCTCCGTCGATGGTTGGGGAGGATCGGGGGCCGTTGTTGTAACCGTAACGATCCAGGTAGCGAGTGGGATATCCCTGCTTCCAGATGGGACGCCCCGTCCCGGCTTCGAGACACTCGACGACCTCCTCATCCCGAACCCGGTGAAATACGACGATACGGTCGTCAGCGGTCACGGGCGGACTGAACGACCGCCCCAGACTCCGCTCCCAGACCAGAGGCGGACCCTCTTCGGACCAGCCCTCAAGCAAACCTGTCTCGCTTGAGCTGCCGTCTCCCCGAGGACCCAGGAACCGGGGCCAGTCTTCTCCTCCCGTCTGGGCCAGCAGCGGCAGCTGAAACTGAAGCCCCAGCATCAGCGCGAAAAGCCACCGAGGCGGGGAAGCGAAAGATTCGCCCATTTCTAGTCTGTTCCGGCGGGGAAGCGTCCCGCCGCGGCGGCGGGCGACAAGCCGTGCACCCGAATCGAGGCCGACGCGCTGTTTCCCGCGTGATCGACAGCCTCCACTCGAATTCGATTCTCTCCCTCCCGGAGCTGCAGGTCACAGTCGAAGTCCGTGTCCCAAGACCGGACCGGCGTTCCGTTGCAAGTCACTTGGGAGACTCCGGAAAGGGCGTCTCGAACCATCCCCGTCAACCTCAGCTCCCCCTCTTCCAGGCGGGACCCGGTCGTGGGCCACGTCACCTCGATTGAGGGGGGTTGCTTGTCCAGTTTGACTGCCAGATCCAAGGAAGTGCTGTTTCCCGCTCGATCGACGGCCATGCCCCTCAGGCGCCGAACCGGGCCCTCAGTGGTGATTTTCAGATCGGGAGTCACACTGGCCAACCCGGTCATGTTGTCCTGCGCGTTGAACGAAACGGTCACGTCCGAATTGTGCCAGCCGTGGCGGTTCGGCGGGGGAGTGATCTCGAACTGGAGAACGGGTGGTGTGCCGTCCACCATGACCGTACCAATTATGGGAAACGATGCGGCTCGGTACTCACCCGGCCTGCGCACGGGAATTCTTCCCCGGCGCCGGTCGTACACCGTGAGCCTCGTGAGCTGACCAAAGGCCAGATAAGGGTAGCTCCCGTCGGACACGGCGCGTCCGGTTCCGTCCTTCCCGTCCCAGGGACGATTGTTCAAGATTCGGATCGCCTCGCCACTGGCCGGATCCTGAATGACCCGAACATAGTCCAGCGAATAGTGCCCCCGGGCCAGAATCTTGAAGGTGATGGACAGAGTGCTGGTGGCCAGCTCCGGAGAAAACGGATCGGGAGAGTCCCGGAAGGCGACGACCGCCAGGCTCTGCCGGCGGACCGCCCGCTGCGACACCTCCCACGCCTTCTTCAGGGCATCCATGGCCTTCCTGGAATCATCGTGCCGACCGGCTTTCTCCAATTCCCGAAGGGCTCTTTCCACCTGCCATTCGTCCGCCAGATCGATGGCGCTCAAACGCTGCGCCGCCTCGATGGAGACCCGAGCGATCTCGGTCTGAGCCGCGAGGAGATTCTCTGCCACCCGCTCGAAGACCGACTGGACCTCGCGGTTCCCGCGCACCGATTTGAAACCCCGCTGCAGCCGGCGCAGCGCCCGTTTGCTGTACTTGAAGACCCTCTTTCCATCCGGATACGAACGGATCTGCCTTCCATCGAGGTAAAGGCTGTCTCCCTGGTGGGACAGGCTCTCGGAAATGGCCTCCACGACGTCGCCGACCGAACGTTTCACGCGACGGTTGGAGTCGGGAAGCTGGCGGAGTTGGAGAATTGCTTTCCGCAACAGCTCCTGAGGCGACGGACGGGACTCAGAGCCGGAAGCTGAAGACAAGTCGATTCGCGGCGGCGGCCCCGAACCGGCGTTGGAAGCCGGCTCCTGGCCCCAGGCGGGTTCCGCCGCCACCAGGAGAGTCCACAGGAGCAGCCAAGCTCCCCACCTGCCCGTACCATGCTCCATCTGCGACTCCACGATACGCGAACCACCCGATGAAACGCGGATACGGCGTCCCGGGCGTGGTTCATCAGGTTAGCCCTACCGGCAACAGTTTGCCAGAGCGGAACCGGCCCCGGTCTCGGTGGTGCGTGAGACTTTCACCAGGGACTGTTAAGATCGATGTCATCTCCAACCTGTTCTGTGAGGTGAGACTATGAGCGAAAAATACCGGGTCGCCGTCATCGGCAGGACCAATCGAGGCAACTATGGGCACGGGCTGGACACGGTCTGGCTGGCGGTGGACCGGGCGGAACTGGTCGCCGTCGCCGATGAGGACGAGAAGGGTCTCCAGGAAGCGACTGCCCGGCTGGGCGTCAAGGCCGGCTACTCGGACTACCGGGAGATGTTGCGGCAGGAACGTCCTCAGATCGTGAGCGTGGCTCCCCGGTGGCTGGACTGCCACCACGACATGGTGTTGGCCTGCGCCGAGTATGGAGCCAGCATCTTCCTGGAAAAACCCATGTGCCGGACTCTGGCCGAGGCGGACGCCATGGTGGAGGCCTGCGAGCGTTCCCACGTCAAGCTGGCCATCGCCCACCAGACCCGTTACAGCCCCAAGATCCAGGTGATTAAGGACCTGATCGCCGAAGGACGTCTGGGCCGGGTTCTGGAATTCTGCGGCCGCGGCAAGGAGGACCGTCGCGGCGGCGGCGAGGACCTGTGGGTCCTGGGAACGCACATCTTCGACCTGATGCGTATTTTCGGGGGAAACGCCCTCTGGTGCTACGCCCGGGTCACCCAGAACGGACGCCCGGTGACCCGCGCCGACGTGGTCGACGGGGCCGAAGGCATCGGCGCATTGGCGGGAGACCGGGTGGAAGCCATGTACGGCATGGAGAACGGCGCAGGCGCCTACTTTTCGAGCCACCGGAACGCGGCCGGCCGGCCGACTCGTTTCGGCCTCACGATCCGGGGTTCCAAGGGGCTGCTCGAAACTTATACCGGTCCGGTCCCCGACGTGCATCTGCTGGAAGACTCCGCGTGGTCGCCGGGCAGGACCGGCTCCAAGTGGATCAGCGTGAGCACTACCGGAGTCGGCCAGCCGGAACCGCTGGAAAAAGGCGGCGCTCACCAGGGGAACGTCTGGCTCTGCGAAGATCTGATCCGGGCCATCGAGAAAGACCGCGACCCCTTGGGTAGCGTCTACGAGGCTCGCGGCGCCACCGAAATGATCGTGGCCGCCTTCGAGTCCCAGCGCCAGGGAGGTCCCGTCAAACTTCCGCTGGAGAACCGGGAGAATCCCCTGCTCTCCCTATGAGTCCCGGAGCGTCGGAGAGGCGGCTCATTTTCGCCCTGGATGTGGCGAGCCGGAGCGAGGCGGAGGCC
Organism: uncultured Acidobacteriota bacterium; assembly: GCA_951812665.1. Taxonomy (GTDB): domain Bacteria; phylum Acidobacteriota; class UBA6911; order RPQK01; family JAJDTT01; genus JAJDTT01. The sequence goes on along the minus strand of CATOST010000018.1, from coordinate 370,956 downwards.
CTGGTCGCCACATTGCACCCCTCCGTGGGTTTCTTCAAGGTGGGCCTCGAGCTCTTCGTATCGGAGGGGCCGGATCTGGTGAGGTGGCTGGTCCGGAAGGGACTGGACGTCTTCCTGGATCTCAAGCTGTACGACATACCGGCGACCATGCGGCGCTCCGTCGCCGCAGCCTCGCGGCTGGGCGCCCGCTTCATCACCATTCACGACACGGGAGCCGGAGCGGCTGCCGCTCGAGAGGGGAAAACCGGATCTCGGCTACAGGTGCTCTGTGTCACCCTGCTCACCAGTGTAGATGCCCGGGATCTGGGCGCCAGCGTTGGCCTGGGATCGGGAGGACGGTTCCGGGATCTGGAGGATTACGTCGGCTGGAGAGCCCGGACCGCGGTCTCCAACGGCTGCGACGGATTGATCTGCTCCGGCCAGAATGTGCGAAGGCTGCGCCGGGAGTTGGGCCCAGGTCCGCTTCTCGTCTGCCCCGGCATCCGACTCGGCGGGGATCGGCTCGACGATCAGAAACGCGTGGTCACTCCCTTTCGCGCGGTCCGGGACGGCGCCGACTACCTGGTGGTGGGAAGGCCCATCCGCGACGCCGCCGACCCCTTGGCGCAAGCCCGGAAGATCGTGTCCGAGATGGACCGCGGTCTCCAGGCCCGATAGCCCACCCTTGGGTCGGGCGTCCAGCCGACCCGCATGTCCCCGGGCGGCTGCATAAGTGGTGCGGGGCCGCGTGAAGCAGTCAGAGTGGCCAGCGTCGCCCCTCTCGTCACCTCAGGGCCTGACGGTATAATCACTAAATGATCGCTCGCCTTGCAGGCGTTCTCGCGGAGAAGTCGGCCGGCCGCGTCATCGTGGACGTCCGCGGAGTCGGATACGAGGTTCACATACCCTTCTCGACCTACTACGAGTTGGGTTCCGAGTCCGACGCTGTCACCCTCCAAATCTACACTCACGCGAAAGGGGATCAGCTCAGCCTCTATGGTTTCTCCACGGTCAGAGAGAAGGAGCTTTTCACGCGCCTCATCCAGGTATCGGGCATCGGCCCTCGACTGGGAATCGCCATCCTGTCGGGAATGCCGGTCGACGAATTTCTGGAGGCCGTCGCGGACAAGGACCTGGCTCGACTCTGCGCCGTCCCCGGCGTGGGCAAGAAGACGGCGGGACGGATCGTCCTGGAGATGCCCGACCGGCTGCAGGGTTTGACGCCGCCAGTGGAGACGGTAAGCATTTCGGGGGTTCCGGCCCAACTACGGCAAGACGTGGTTTCCGCCCTGGTCAACTTGGGCTATGTCAAGAGAATCGCAGAGAAGGCCGTCACCCAGGTGCTCAGGCAGGGGAGCCCGGATCGCTTCGAGGATCTGCTCAGGAGCACGTTGCGCAAGATCTCCAGGTAACCGGCGGATGGAACCGGGATTGAAGCAGAGCGGCAAATTGCCGGCGGAAGCCGAGTCTCAGAGGAATTGACCGGTGCAGGACCGACTCATGAATCCTCGGCATCAGGAAGAAGAGGTCTTCTACGAGACCGATCTCCGTCCTCGCCGGCTGCGGGACTTCGTGGGGCAGGACCAGGTCAAGGAAGGTCTCTCCGTCGGCATCGAAGCCACCCGCCGCCGCGGGGAGGCGCTGGACCACATTCTGATTTTCGGACCTCCCGGTCTGGGAAAGACGACTCTGGCCCACGTCATCGCCCATGAACTCCAGGTCAACTTTCGTTCCACTTCCGGCCCCGCCATCGAGAAACGAGGTGACCTGGCCGCCATTCTCACCAACCTGGAAGACAAGGACGTTCTCTTCATCGACGAGATCCACCGGCTCCATCCGGCCATCGAGGAGATTCTCTACCCGGCGATGGAGGACTTTCAGATCGACATCATCATCGGCGAAGGCCCGGGCGCCCGCTCCATCAAGATCGACATCCCCCGGTTCACCCTGGTGGGGGCCACGACCCGCACCGGTCTGCTCACCTCCCCGCTCCGGGGAAGGTTCGGGATCATTCAGCGGCTCGACTTCTATGACGTCGAGAGCCTGATCTCCATCATCCGCCGTTCCGCGGGAATTCTGGGCGTGGAGATCGACCTCAAAGGAGCAACAGAGGTGGCGCGAAGGAGCCGAGGCACTCCACGGATCGCCAACCGCCTGCTCAAACGGGTCCGCGATTACGCCCAGGTACGGGCCAACGGAAAGATCTCTCGGGACATCGCCTGCCGGGGCTTGGAGCTCATGAACGTGGACCGGTTCGGTTTCGACGAGATCGATCGCAAGCTCATGGACACCATCATCGCAAGATTCGACGGCGGCCCCGTCGGCCTGAGCACACTCTCCGCCGCCATCAGCGAGGAGAAGGGCGCCATCGAGGACATCTACGAGCCCTACCTGATTCAGATCGGCTTCCTTGCCCGCACTCCTCGGGGTCGCGTAGCCACTCCCTTGGCCTACTCCCATATGGGCCTCGAAGCGACGACCTCCCAGAAAAGCCTTTTCGGCTGACGCCGCCGGGACTCAGCGACTTTCGCCACGGGCTGCTATCATACGCGCGTGTCAAACGGTGCTGGAATCGCCAGTCTGACGGAGAGATTCAAGGCCCTCCAGTACTCGATGGAGCGGGTCATCAAGGGCAAATCCGACGTTGTGGAGCTGGCGGTGGTGACGCTCCTGGCTCGCGGACACATGCTGGTGGAGGACGTCCCCGGTGTCGGCAAGACCACCTTGGCTCACGCTCTGGCGCGTTCCGTCGACTGCCGCTTCCAGCGCGTCCAATTCACCAGTGACCTGCTCCCCTCGGACCTGACCGGGATCTCGGTCTTCAACCAGGTGCATCGAGACTTCGAGTTTCGGCCGGGCCCGCTGTTTGCCAACGTGGTGCTGGCCGACGAAGTCAACCGAACCACCCCCAGGACTCAGAGCGCTCTGCTGGAAGCCATGAGCGAGGCCAAGATCACGGTGGACAACCACACCCACCTGCTGCCTCAGCCTTTCATGGTGATCGCCACCCAGAATCCGACCGAACACCACGGGACCTATCCGCTTCCCGAGTCCCAGCTGGACCGGTTTCTCATGCGCATCTCCATGGGCTACCCCAGCGAGTCTCACGAAATGGAGATCCTGCGCTCGCAGGGGCGGGTTGAGACCTCTGATCTCGATCCGGTCATCAGCACCGGGGATCTCTTGAGGGGGCAGGAAGAGGTTCAGGAAGTGCGGTTCGAAGAGACGCTCGTGGAATACCTCATGACCCTGGTGAGGGCTACCCGGGAGTGCGAACTTCTGGCCCTGGGAGTGAGTACCCGGGGCGCCATGTTCCTGTATCGGGCGGCGCAGGCGCTAGCCTATTTCCGGGGCAGATCCTACTGCATCCCGGACGACGTCAAGCGTCTGGTGGTGCCCGTATTTTCCCACCGTGTCCTGGTCAGTCCCAGACATGCCTCGCCTCTGGAAAAAACCCAGGAAGCTGAATCGATCATTGCGGATCTTGTGGACCAGGTCGAGGTCCCGGTCTGATGATTCGTCGGCTCAAGCTGAAGTGGATTCGTGGAGAAATCGTCTGGCCACTGATTCTACTGGTGTCGGCGGCGGTGCTGGCCGCCCTGAGCGCCCTGGCGCGCTGGTCCGGTCAGAGCCATGCCGCGGCTTTTCTGGCCCTGGTCTCGCTGATCTTCGCCTCCCTGGCCGCCGTGACCCTGGCGCCCTACGTCTTGTCCCGTTACCGGAGGGATCTGCGGGAGAGGATTCCCACGCTGTCCATCACTCATCGAGGGGCCTTCTTCCTCCTGTTGGTGACCGTGTTGGGATTCTCCTCCATGAACTCGGGCAACAACCTGCTGGTCCTCCTGCTCTCTCTTCTCCTGGCCGCACTGCTGGTTTCGGGACTGCTGTCCGCGCTGGTCCTGCACGGGTTGAAGGTGAGCATCAGCGTGCCGGACACGATCCGGGCCCAGGATACCGCGACCTGTTTCGTCACCCTCCAAAACTTGAAGCGTTGGATTCCGTCCTTCGCGCTGAAGCTTAGAGGCCGCCAGAACCGGGAACAGGATCCGGGACCGGCGACCGATTTCTTTACCCGAGAGAAGGTCTTTCCCTATATCGGTGTCCGTTCCGACCTGAAATTGACCCTGAAGTGCCTGTTCCGCCGTCGTGGTTCCTATCCGGTCGATGGCTTCGAGATCGGCACCAAGTTCCCCTTCGGCCTCTTTCAGCGCAAGCGAATGTTGCGGACCCAAGGTTCCATCCTGGTCTACCCCTCGCTGATGAATCTGCAAACCCTGTTCTTCATCTATCCCGAGCTACAAGGGGCGGAGGCCCTGAACCTGAGAGGCCAGGGTGACAGTCTCTATGGGATCCGAAGATATCAGAGCGGTGACAGCGCCCGCCTGGTGGACTGGAAATCAACGGCCAGATTGGATCAGCTCATGGTCCGGGACTTCGTCGCCGAGAATCAGAACCTGATCGATCTGAGGTTTCATCCCGATCTGAATGATCCCTCTCCCCGCAGCCTGAAACAGTTCGAGAAGGGGGTCTCTTGTGTGGCGGCCCTGGGAGACCATTACTGGCGAATGGGCCAAAAGTTCCGTTTCACTTGCGGAGAGACCCTGGTTCGCGTCGACGGCCGCAGGAACGGCTACGAGAGTTTCATGGAGTGTCTGGCACTGGTCCAGCCAGTGATCCGCCCCCCGGAGACCTTCCAGCTGACGGCGGCCCGAAACGGCATCGTGGTTGCCGCGGGCCATCGGTGGGTCCCGCCAGGATCGGTGGCCATAGACTACTTGCGGATTTGACGCAATGCGGTTCAAGACGGCCCTGCATCTGACCAGCTACGGACTCCAGGTGACGGGTGTATCGACACTCTACTCGTCCGGCGAAATCGGCGGCGGGATGCTGCTCGGCTACCTTGCATGCCTGGCCACGACTCGATTCCTTCCCCGAATCCGGCTGGACGGCGCCGTTCAAGGCATCGTTTTCGGCATCCTGCTGACCCTGTTCGTCGTCGACGCCGTGGCTTTTTCCCCGTTCATTCCGGCGACGGCCCATCTGCTCATGCTCGTCAGTCTGGTGAGGCTCTGCAGCGCCCGAACCAAGCGCGATTACCTCCTGCTGCTGTTCATCTCCTTCGCCTTCGTCCTGATTGCATCCACTGCCACCATCTCGGTCGTATTTCCGGTCTCGGTCCTGGTGTTCCTTTTCCTGGCCGTGCTGGTGCTCATGTTGCTGGAGAGCAAGGAACCCTATGAGAAGAATCGCGGGCTCAACCTCGCACTGCGCGGGCATCTGTCGACCGCCCTTCTCATTACGCTGCTGCTGGCAGTGGTTTCCGTCCCCATCTTCGTGGTCATTCCCCGGGGGACCCTGGGAGTGTTGCCGCCAAAGCGCGTTTCAGGCCATCTGAGCGGATTCTCCGAGAAAGTGAGCCTGGGCGAAATGGGAGAGATCCTCATCAACGAGGAGGTGGTGCTGCGAATCAAGGTGGACAAACCACCGCACCGGATGCCTCCGGAGTTGAAGTGGAGGGGCATCGCCTTCGATCACTACGACGGAAAGACGTGGTCCAGTACCCGCGGCCTCAGGCAGGTTGCCCGAGACGATCGCTATCAGGGTTTTCTGGTGGCCGGCAGGCGCCGGCAGGAGGAGTTCCTGATCCGCCAGACCATCCACCAGGAGCCGCTGACCCGCGTGCTGTTCGGGCTCCCGGACATCATTCTGATTTCCGGTCGGCTCCACAGGCCCTACGTTTTCCAGGACGGGAACCGGTCCTTCAGGACGGCCGGTGTCGGAGTCAGGACGTACACCGTCTTCTCCGATGTGATGACCCGAAACCAGAAACTCTCCCAAGCTCCGGTTCCGGTCTACCTCCAAGCTCCAGGGAGACACTATCTGCAGCTCCCCGAGTTGGATCCGGAGGTCGTCCGTCTGGCCCGGCGCATTACCGCAGGAGTCACCGATCCCATCCACAAAGCCTTTATGGTGGAACAGTTCTTGAAGGAGAACTACGAGTACTCTCTCAAAAACACCTCAGCCTCCAGCCGTGACCCACTCTACGATTTCCTGTTCGAGTCACGGGAGGGACACTGCGAGTATTTCGCCACAGCCCAGGCCGTCCTGCTGCGAACATTACGCATTCCGACTCGGGTGGTGAATGGCTTCAAGCGGGGAGACTACAACCGGTGGAACGGCTACTTCATGGTCCGCCACTCGGATGCCCACAGCTGGGTCGAAGCCTATTTCCCGGGACGGGAGTGGATCGAGTTCGACGCCACGCCCGCAGTCTCCGCCGGCGCCTCTCTTCCGGCTCTTGCCGCTCTCCGCGAGTTGCTGGACGCCATCGATCTGGCGTGGCTGGATGTGGTGACCTTCGACCACTTGAAACAATACGGCTTGTTCCAGACGTTGGGCGATTCCTGGAAGGAGAGCTGGGACAGCTCGCGGCGGCGCACGCTGGCCGTCTGGTCCGAGTGGGTCTCGGGAGTCACTTGGCAACAGGCGGGACTCGCGGCAGCGGTCATTCTGGTTTCGGCACTGCTCCTGGTTCGGACCGGTCCGCGGTTCTGGCGGAGGATACGGACAAGGTGGACCGGCAGGAGATGGGCCCGACGTTCGGCCACCTTGATACCCGACTACTATCTGGAGCTGGTTCAGATTTTGGAAGGGCGGGGGCTGGTCCGGAAGAGTTCCGAGACTCCCGGAGAATTTTCAGGGAGAATCAGTAGCGCATTGAAGAGCACGGTGCCCCAGAGGCTGACGGAGATCTACTATAGGAGTCGTTTTGGCGGGCTGAATCCCAGTCCTTCCGAACTGGCGGAAATTCGTGTTTCCCTGGATTCATTGCGGCGCCCAGGCGGAATCTGAGATTTTGGGTTCGCGCCGGAGGTCAGGTTCGAATGGAAGGTCCTGGACATGAGTCGAGAAATCTCCAAGTGCCCCAGCTGTAAACAAAACGTGAAAAGGGATGACCCCGAATTTCCCTTCTGCAGTGAGCGTTGCAGGTTCGTGGACCTGGACCGTTGGCTGGGTGGGGAATATCGATTCGGCCGGCAGACCGGGAAGGACACGGAAGAGAAGAATGCGTGAGAACGGTCGGCTTGCCAACGCCCTGGGCACCGCGCTCGGTCTGGGGTACGTCCCGTACATCCCCGGGACCTTCGCCTCGCTGGTCACAGCCGGAGCCGTCGCCCTGCTGCACCGGGCTTCCGACTCGGCCACGCTGCAACTCGGCGCGGCCCTGGTGCTGCTGCTACCGGTCAGTATCTGGGCATCGGCACGCGTCGCCCGCCGGGAGGCCAAGTCCGACCCTTCGCACGTCGTCATCGATGAGGTCGTCGGACAGATCTTCTGCCTCCTCTGGGTTCCATTTTCGTGGACGTTCCTGGTCATGGGCTTCGTGGCATTTCGCGTCTTCGACATTCTGAAACCCTATCCCATCAAGAAAGTTGAACGACTCCGGGGAGGCATGGGTATCGTCTGTGACGACCTGATCGCCGGCCTCTACGCGGGTCTGCTGCTGAGGATCGTCTACGCTTTCGTTTCTCCATCGTAGCTGGATGACAGACGCCCGGCACGACATGAGATCAGCGCCGAAGACCTGGAATCGCAGCCTTGAGGAGGAGCCCCTCGAGTCGGTGGTGGGCCGCTTGCTGAGAGGGCAGGGGAAGACCCTGGCCACCGCCGAGTCGTGTACGGGAGGCTACCTGGGCAAGTTCTTGACGGACCTTCCGGGCAGCTCCGATTTCTACCAGGGCGGAATCATCAGCTACAGCAACGCTCTCAAGATCCGGCATCTGGAGGTGAGTCCGGCGGCCTTGGATCGATGGGGCGCGGTCAGCGAGCCGGTCGCATGTCAGATGGCCCGGGGGGTCCGGAACTGGAGCGGCGCCGACCTGGGCATTTCGGTGACCGGGATCGCAGGTCCCTCCGGGGGTAGTCCCGAAAAGCCTGTGGGCCTGGTCTATCTCGGCCTTTCCGATTCCGTGGAGACCCGGGCCCGTGAACTCCTGCTGGAGGGCGACCGCGAGGCGATCCGGTTGCGGGCATGCCGTATCGCCCTGGATTGGATCCGAAGGCATTTGACGTGATCCGCGCCTTCATCGCCGTCGAAGTCCCGGCGGAAGTCAAGAACCACCTGAACTCCGTCTCCGCCGCCCTCGGCTCCTTGGATCTGGACGCCAGGTTGGCCCCGGTCTCGTCCATTCATCTGACCCTTCGATTCCTGGGCAACGTCGAGGAGGATCGAGTTCCCGGCCTTGGCGACGCCATACGCCGTTGTGCGCGGCAGGTCCGGCCCTTCCCTCTGGCGGTCCGGAGCCTGGGCGCCTTCCCCAGCCGGAAACGGCCTCGTATCGTCTGGGCCGGTGTCGCCGGAGACGGGGACCTGGAACGTCTGCATCAGCTCCTGGAACTCGAGTTGCAACTGCTGGGATTCGACCGGGAGGGGAAAAAGTTCAGACCTCACTTGACCCTGCTGCGCCTCAAGTCCTCCCGGAATCTGAGGCGGCTCTCGGGCTTCCTCGACCGGGAAGAGGGCCGGACGAGTCCGGTTTCATTTTGGGTCCGCCGGATCCACCTTTTCGAGAGCCGGCTGCACAGCCGGGGAGCCCGGCACCTCAAGCTGGTGACGGCAGAACTGGGAAGCTGACCGGATCGTCCACGTCGCATGATAGATCGGCACACACCCGATGAAGTCACCGGCGCGTGACAATCGCCGTCACCGCCGTGCTTCCGTCAATCGAGACGTTCATACACGATATGGCGTATCCCCCATTCGATCCGGTCCCTGCAGGTCTGTGCCTGGAGCTGTTCGAGTCGGCGGGCGAGGACATCCAGGAAACTCGTTTCGTAATTGTCGACGACGAAACGGTCTGACCTCCAGACGCTCAAATTGAGCGAGAACATTTTCGCGGCGTTTCCCGTAGATACCGGCGCCCTGTAGACCTCACTCGACAGTCGCCGCAACCTGTTGGGATCAGCGGCGGCCAGGTGCGGTCCCAGGTAGAGCTTTCCTCCGCTGTCGGCGATCAAGCTCTCCACAACGGACAGATAGGTCGAGAATACGGGATGTTCGGTCTTGATGAATTCCACTTCAGCGACGGCAATCAAACCCCGGGGAGCCATTTCATTCGCCCACGCTCCGAGAATGCCCTCAGGATCCGAAAGATGGGTCAACAGGAACCGCGCAATGATGAAGTCCGGGCTCTCGATGGGGAACGGAGTCTTGGTCACGTCGCGCTCCACGAACTCGAGACCCGGAAATCCGGTCCGAGCCGATCGCACGTATCTCCAGGATATATCCATTCCCACAACGCGCAGTGGTTGCACGACGTCCATGAGAAGCCGGGTAGTGAATCCGAGGCCACAACCGAGATCTACGGCAAGCCGAACCGGTCTCTTCGGGAGCATTGACAGAAGCCTACGCATCTCCGGCTCGAAGACCTTCGCGAGAAGCGCAAGTCTCACTTCAGCAGGGTCAGTATCACGGAACGTATAACGATTCATCTGCCAGGTCTCCGGAAGCGCACCGCCCGAGGCTGGGGGGCTTTAGCGGAGCGGAGAACTTTCTCGGCGCTCGCACGTTGCAACCGTTGTTTGCCTCACCCGGTCATTCCCGTCCTCAGGGGAGAACTGCCGAAACCGCGGAGTCCCCAGCCGAGCCGGATTGACCCCGGCGAGTCCCAGCCGGTAGTCTTGGCCGATGGCAATCAACCCGGAGTTGCTGGAGATCCTGGCTTGCCCGGTCTGTAAGACCGAGGTGCTCCTGACTGCAGACGGCAACGGATTGAGGTGCGGTGCCTGTTTCCGAGTCTATCCTATCCGTGACGATATCCCGGTGATGCTCATCGATGAGGCCAGCATCGATCCGCCGGAAGGTCCGTCCGCGACCGAACCAGCTGGGGGATGACCCGCCGTTCCCGCGTCCTGCTGGTGCGCCTGCGCTCTCTGGGGGACGCGGTCTTGATGACACCGGCTCTCACGGTCCTCAAACGACATCCCGGAACGCGGGTCGCCGTGCTCCTGGAAGCGCCGTTCCACGAGGTGCTGGCAAACAACCCCGACGTGGATCGGATCATTACCATCCCCCGCGGCCGATCCAAGCTCATGACCCGGAGCCTGGCCATTCGGGCGGCCCGAAGATTCTCACCGGACCTGACCGTCGACCTCCATGGCGGGACCACCAGCGCTCTCATCACCGCCCTTTCGGGAGCGGCCGCGCGCCTCGGCTACGCCAGCAGCCGCAGCCGCCGCTTCTATAACCGAACCGTTCCGGATTCGCGTCAGCTCTGGGGCAAGGATTCGATCCACACCGTCGAGCACCAGCTTTCGCCCCTCAAATATCTTGGATTCGAGATCGAGCCCCTACCACCGCTCCAGGTCCCGGTTGGGACCGCCGCCCTGGATCAGGTTCGGACGCTCCTGTCCCGGCGCGCCATCGAGGAGGGTTTCATCCTGATTCATCCAGGCGCCGCGTTCGACACCAAGCAATGGGAAACGGGGAGGTATGCGGAGACCGCGGCACTGCTGGAGGCCGAGGGGCACGCAATCGTCTTCACGGCGGGTCCGGGCGAGGAGCCGCTGCTGGAGGATCTCAGGAAAACCGCTCCGGCCTCGGTCCATTTCATGGGGCCGTTTCCGCTGGACCGGTTCATCGCCCTGGCCTCGCTCTGCCGCCTCTATCTGGGGAACGACACGGGCACGACCCATATCGCCGCGGCACTGGGCAAACCCCTGGTGGTGATCTTCGGTTCTTCCGACTCCCCGGTCTGGTCTCCCTGGGGGACCCGCCACCGCTTGATTCGATCCGACCTTCCCTGCATTCCCTGCCCGGGTTACTACTGTCTTCACTACCAGGAGCCCATGTGCATCCGGTCGATCACCGTCCCCCGTGTTTTGGAGGCGGTACGTTCTCTCCTTCGTGAAACCGGCTGACCGGAATTCCCCGATTCTTCCGCCCCGCCGAACCCGGTTCAGACGGCCTGATTCAGAAACCGGATGATGTCCTGGGTAGAGGATCCCGGTTGAAAGATCTCGGTCACACCCAGTTCCTTGAGGCCGGGAATGTCTTCGTCCGGGATGATGCCGCCTCCGAAGACCAGGATGTCCAAGGCATCCTGGTCGGCCAGAAGCTGCATGATCCGGTTGAAGAGGTGCTCGTGAGCACCCGAGAGGATGGAAAGACCGATGGCGTCGACGTCTTCCTGGATGGCGGCCTGCACGATCTGCTCGGGAGTCTGGCGCAACCCGGTATAGATGACCTCCATACCGGCATCGCGAAGGGCGCGGGCGACGATCTTGGCCCCCCGATCGTGTCCGTCGAGCCCCGGCTTGGCGATGAGGATCCTGAGTCTTCGGTTGCTCATTCGGTCTGAATCCTCAGAACAAGGGTTCCTGATAGACCCCGAAGACCTCCTTCAGGGCGGAACAGATCTCCCCCACGGTGGCGTATTCCCGTACCGCATGAGTCAGCTGGGGCATCAGGTTCCGGTCGGTCCCGGCGGCCCGGCAGAGGTCGCGGAGGGCCCGGCTGACGCTCACCTCGTTCCGCTCCCGCCTCAGGGCCCGGAGGCTCCTGACCTGAGCGTCCTCGACTTCCGGCCCGATTCGGAGAAGCTCCGGCCGGGACGGCTCGTCGCTGACGAAGCGATTCACGCCAACCACCAACTGGTCCTCCTTCTCGATGGCGCGTTGCTCCCGATAGGAGGCTTCCTGGATCTCGCGCTGCGGGTATCCGGCCTCGATGGCGTCGATCATTCCTCCCATCCCGTCGATCCTGTCCATGTACTCCACGGCCTGATCCTCGACCTGGCAGGTCAGATTCTCCAGGTAATAGGACCCGCCCATGGGGTCCACGCTCGCGGTCAAACCAGATTCGTGGGCCAGAACCTGTTGAGTCCGAAGAGCGATCTTGGCCGTCTCCTCGGTGGGAAGCGCCCACGCCTCGTCCAGGGCATTGGTATGAAGAGAATTGGTTCCTCCCAACACTGCGGCTACCGCCTGCAACGTGGTCCGAACGATGTTGTTGGCCGGCTGCTGCATGGTCAAGGTGCAACCGGCGGTCTGGGTGTGGAACCGGCACCTCCAGGAGCGCTCGTTCCGGGCTCCAAAACGGTTCCTCATGGTACGCGCCCAGAGCCTTCGGGCAGCCCGGAACTTGGCGATCTCTTCGAAGAAATTGTTGTGGGAGTTGAAGAAAAAGGAGAGGCGGGGTGCGAAGTCATCCACCGCCATTCCGCGGCGGACGCACCAGTCCACGTACTCGACACCGTCGCGCAGGGTGAAGGCCAATTCCTGCACCGCAGTGGAGCCGGCTTCGCGAATGTGGTACCCGCTGATGGAGATGCTGTTGTACCGGGGAAGCTGCTGCAAGCAGAACTGGATCGAATCCACGACCAGACGCATGGACGGAGCGGGAGGGTAGATCCACTCCTTCTGCGCGATGTACTCCTTCAAGATGTCGTTCTGGAGGGTGCCCCGGACCCGGCGGGCCGGAACTCCCTGTTTCTCCGCCGCCACCACGTACATGGCCAAGAGGACGGCCGCGGGAGCGTTGATGGTCATGGAAGTACTCACCCGCGCCAGATCGATCCGATCGAAAAGGACTTCCATGTCCCGGAGGGAGTCGACGGCAACACCGCATTTTCCGACTTCACCTGCCGACAGGGGATCATCCGAATCCAGACCCATCAGGGTCGGCAGATCGAAAGCGACGGAGAGGCCGGTCTGTCCGTGCTCCAAGAGGAAGCGATACCGGCGATTCGTTTCCTCGGCGCTTCCATGGCCCGAGAATTGGCGCATGGTCCAGAGACGGCCCCGGTACATGTTCGGGTAGATGCCCCGGGTGTAGGGATACGAACCAGGCTCGCCAATGTCCCGGCGGTAGTCCAGTTCGGCCACGTCCGACGCCCCGAAGGAGGATGATGCGGCTTTTGATCGACTGCGCGTCACGGACCATCCCCCGCGGCTGTTCTCAGAGCCGTTGCTTCCGCTGCATGGACCAATCCCATCAACTCCGATCCCCGATGATCCCTGACGTCTCGTATAGTTACCCCTTTTTGCCATCGTTGCAAACGACTCCGCCGGTGAGCACCCTGGCACCCCGTGGCAAAAGTCGTCACGGCATTCGACCGTCCCTGCATCGTGCGCGGACGGCGTTGCTATCGGCTCACATACTCCCCGGATGCTCCCTCCGAAACGCCTGGTCCGGCGGGCGCAGGAACGGTCTCGGTGCTCGCGGAACTTTCACCACGGACTGCTAGGGCCGAAACCTCGGTCTGAACGGGTTGTCCACGGGTTTTGTGGAAATGCCGGTGGAAAACGTTGTGAAGACACGATTCAAGCGGCTGTCAAATGAAGACTTCCTGCATTTTGCATCTTTTTTGTGCAATCTCTCAAGGTTCGACCTTCCCCGAAGTGGCGCGAGACTTTTACCTCCGGCTGTTACACTGAGGAGCAATGTCCACTTCGGATCGCGAAGATCTGATTCAAGAGGAGAACCGGAGACTCCGGCGCATGCGCTTTCTGGTCGATCTGACGCTCAGCGTATTGTACCAGGACCCCAGGTTGACATTGGCGGAAGCCCGGCAGATGGTTCGGCGGACCGAGAGAGCCGTCCTGGGCATGTTTCCGGACAAAGAGTTCACCTTCCACCTGTTGCTCATGCCGCGTTTCGAGAGAGTTCTCAGGAAACGTTGGGGAGAGGGGATGGAGCCGACCATCCACTGAGTCTCCATGCGCGTCGTGATCCAGCGGGTGGCGAAGGCCAAGGTGGAAGTCGAGGGCCGTACGGTGGGCCGGATCGGCCCCGGCTTGGTGGTTCTGGTTGCCGTATGCGCAGGCGACACGGACCGGGATCTGGCCTTCATCAGGAAGAAGATCCTTCAACTCCGCATCTTTCCGGACGACGCCGGCAGGATGAACCGTTCGCTGCTGGAGGGAGGCCATTCCATCCTTCTCGTCTCCCAGTTCACGCTCTATGGGGACTGCCGCAAGGGGAACCGTCCCAGCTTCAGCAGGGCGGCTCCTGCCGACGCGGCAAGGACCGAGTACCGGCGTCTCGCGGAGACGCTTCGGGAGCTTGGCGTGGTGGTCGAAACGGGCCGATTCGGTGCCATGATGGCGCTGTCTCTGGTGAATGACGGTCCGGTGACGTTGATCGTCGACTCCAGAAAAGACGCGTATTTGTAGGGGCGCCCCTTGTCAGCCCGTGGCAAAAGTCATCACGGCATTCGACCGTCCCTGCATCCCGGCGGACGGCGTTGCGATTCGGGCACATACTCCCGGTATGCACCCGAATCGCGCCTTGTCCGGCGGGCGCAGGAACGGTCTCGGTGCTCGCGGGACTTTCACCACGGACTGTTGTGGGCGCCCTCTTCTTTCCAAAGCGGAGCAAGACGGGGCCAGACGAAGACTCGGCGGCCGGCTGAAGACACGGTAGAGTCCGCCGGCGTTCCCCGGCCCGAAGTTGACAAGAGTCCGGCTCCACCTTCTTTTTTTCCTGCCCGCAGTTCCTGGCAAGAGTCCCAAGCAGCGCCAAAACCGCAATGCGTTCGGGCGGTTAGCGAAACCCGGGAACAGATTCGGCGTATATATAATTTGGTATGTGAACGCAGCTCAACAACGCCGGCCCGGACCTAGCACCGATCGTATGCCGCGGGGCCATCAGCCATGAGCGATTCAGAGCAACGGGAAGCGGACCGGCAGGAATTGCTGAGTAAACTGGAGGGGAAAGGATTTCATAAGGAATTCGAGATGTCTTTCGGGAGCAATATTCAGTTTCTCGATCTGGTTCAGGAAATCTCCCAGAGTATAACTCGAATGGCCGGGTTCGACGACGAGGCAAGCCATTGGATCTGCTTGTCGGTTCGCGAATCGGTGACCAATGCCATCCAGCACGGAAATCAAGAGGATGAGAGCAAGAGGGTGGGCGTCCGATTCCGTATTGATGGCCGCCGTCTTTTCATCGCCGTTTCGGATCAGGGATGTGGTTTTGACGAGTCCTCCCTGCCGGACCCTCTGGACACCGGGAATCTGTTGAAACCCTCGGGCCGTGGGGTTTTCTTCGTTCATACGTTTATGGACAACGTGACCTATCACAATCTCCCCCAGGGGGGATTCGAAGTTACGATGGAGAAACGGCTCAAATGCACCACCTGAGGAGGTAACCATGAGCATTGCGACCAGAAACGTGCACGGTGTGACGATCCTGGATATCCAGGGCAGAATCACCATCGGCAAAGAGAGCGCCATGATTCGGAACACCATTCGGGGATTGGTCCAGTCGGGTCAGAGGAATCTGCTCATGAACCTGGCCGATGTCCGTACGGTGGACAGCACCGGGATCGGCGAGCTCGTAAGTTCTTACACTCACGTTGCCGACCAGGGAGGAGCGCTCAAACTTCTCCATCTGACCAAGAGGACCCGAGAACTCCTGGCCATCACCAAGCTCCTGACCGTGTTCGACAGCTTCGAAGACGAGGCTCAAGCGGTCGCCAGCTTCGCTTGATCTCGATCAGTCGAAGAAAGGCAGATTCTTGGAGAGGTCGTTGTAGAGGATGACACCCATCAGCAGGACCAGGAAGATGAATCCGGCCTGAAAGATCCGTTCTTTCACCTTCAGGCTGAGGTCCCTGCCGATGAGTCCCTCGACGGCCAACATAGCGATGAGGCCTCCATCCAGGACGGGAATGGGAAAAAGGTTCAGGATCCCCAGTTGCAGGGACACCAGGGCCATGAAACCCATCAGTGGGACCAAGCCACCGGAAGCGGCGGCTCCCGAGTAGCGGGCGATATCGATGGGCCCGGACATGCTCCGGAGGGAGGCCTTGCCGGTCACGATCTTGCCGATGATGTGACCGGTCAACAGGACCAGTTCTCCGTTTCTCCGGATCGACCGGGCCAGGGACTCCACGATTCCATATTTCTCGACGTGGAAGGGAGGCCCTCGCTGAACCCCGATCAGAACCTTGCCTTCGATCTCCGCCGGCCGAATGGTGGCCTCCAGGATCTCTTCGCCCCGCCGCAGCTTGAAGACCAACGGCTCTCCTTCGCGTTCCGAAACGAACGGCGAGATCGCGGAGGGTTCGTTGACCGAACCGTCCTTTCCCTGCACTTCGACGATCTCGTCACCCGGTTTCAGGCCTGCGGCTTCCGCAGGTGAACCCTCGATGGTTTTGGTGATGAGGAAGGGGATCCAGGGCTCTGCGCCGATGGTGCCCACATCGCCCCGGTCCGACGCCGCAGTGACCAGAACCCGTTTGTCGATTCGGTTCCCTTCCCGGTCCAGCGTCAGGCGAAGGCTCTGCCCCGGACTCGTGGCGATGGCGATCTCGGCATCTCGCCAACTGGACACCTCGTCACCGTCGATAGCCACGATGGTGTCGCGAACCTGAATGCCCGCCGCTTCCGCAGGGGACCCGGCAGCCACCACTCCCACCTCCGCAGGGCCCGACCGGTAGGTAAGCACCCGGACCCCCAGCGTGTAGGTGGCGGCCGACAAGAGAACGGCCAGGACGATGTTCATCATCGGGCCGGCGACGGCCACCGCGAAACGATGCCGTTTGGGTCGGGACAGGAACTCGTCTCCGGAACCGGTCAACGACTCATCGTAGTTCTCTCCGGCCATCTTGACGTACCCGCCCAGGGGCAACAGACTCACCCGGTAGTCGGTTTCGCCACGGCGAAAGCCCACCAGCCTGGGGCCGAATCCGAGTGAGAACACATCGACGCGAATGCTCAGCAACTTGGCAACCACGCAGTGTCCCAACTCGTGGAAAAAGATCATGACCCCCAAGACGAAGATGAAGGCCAGCAGAGTGGTCCCGAAATATTCGATCAACTGCAAAGGAATCTCGCCTTTCTGACTGGCCAGGGACGGAAATCGGTGTCCCCGCGACCGTCCGTCTCAACCGTCAAAGACATCCGCTCCAACTCTCAAATCCTTAAACCTGTCTCGACCCGCACGGGTACCCCGTACTCGCCTCGAAACGGTCACATCCGGGTCACGGCCAAGTCTTGAGCCTCCAGGCGCGACCTCCGGTCCACCTCCAGCACGACTTCCAGAGACTCGGGATCTCGCGGCCGGTGCCGGTCCAGGACTCCCTCGATAACGGCGGGGATGTCCGGAAAAGGAATTCGTCCCTCCAGAAAGTGTCCGACGGCCACTTCGTTGGCGGCATTGAGGGCCGCAGGGTAGGTCCGTCCCTGTTGCAGAGCCGCTTCCGCCAAGCGCAGGCAGGGAAATTTTACGGGGTCCGGCGGATGGAATTCCAGTGGCGGCAAAGCGAAGAGATCCAGGGACGGAACCGGCAGATTGCAACGGTCCGGGTAGCTCAGGGCATAACCGACCGGGAGCCGCATGTCGGTGATTCCCAGCTGGGCCATGATGGCCCCGTCCACGAACTCCACCATGGAGTGAACCATGGATTGGGGATGGATCACGATCTGCACCTGCCCCGGCCGCAGGCCGAACAGATGGTGGGCCTCGATGACCTCCAGTCCCTTGTTCATGAGCGTGGCCGAGTCCACCGTAATCTTGGGGCCCATCTTCCAGGTCGGATGGTTCAAGGCTTCCGGTACCGTCACCTCGCCCAGCTCACGGAAGGATTTCCGGAAAAAAGGACCGCCGGAAGCGGTCAGGAGGATCCGCTTGATCTGGGCCCCCTTCTCTCCGTTGAGACACTGATGAATGGCGCTGTGCTCGCTGTCGACGGGCAACAGACGGACCTGTGCCTCCCGCGCCTCCCGCATCACCAACTCTCCCGCCATCACCAACGCCTCCTTGTTGGCGAGAGCCACGTCCCGGCCTCCCAGGATGGCGGACAGCGTGGGAACCAGACCCGCCGCACCGGTAATGGCAGCCACCACCATATCCGCTTCAGACTCGGCAGCCAGCCTGGAAACTCCCTCCTGCCCCTCCAACACCAGGGTCCCAGGAAGTTGCTGCCGGAGCCACGCCGCCTTCTCCCGATCATGAAGGGCGACCGCGAGCGGAGAGTAATTGCGAGCCTGTTCAAGAAGAAGACCGGCGTTTCTTCGCGCCGCCAGGCCCACGACCCGGAATCGGTCCGGGTTCAGGTCGACCAGACTCAAGGTGCTGCGTCCAACGGATCCCGTCGAGCCTAGAATCGATATCTTCTTCATCTTCGTCCGGGATTCGTCAGACGATGGATCGAGCGCGGCGCTGAAGGTTCCTGGCCGCGAAAAACAGCCCAGGGCGAAAATCGATGCGGACTGTCAAGCGCGAAGAAATGCCTGACGGAACCGCCACCGGCTTTCAGCGCATCATCCTAGCAGAAAAGACAAGCAGTGATAGACAGGGAAAGCGAAGAGCAGACTGTCGATCCGGTCCAACAGTCCTCCGTGTCCGGGAATCAGGGAGCCACTGTCCTTGGCGGCGACCGCACGCTTGAGGAGAGACTCGAAGAGATCCCCCAGGATGGCGGCCGACCCCACCAGGACGCCGATCAACGACAGCAGTCCCCAATCGGAACGCCCGAGCAGGCCGAATCCCACCAAAAGGGCCGCCGCCACCGCGGCGGCGAGACCGGCGGCGAATCCCTCCAGGGACTTCGCCGGACTCAAGCGCGGCGTGATGCGGCGACGCCCCCAGCGCGTCCCGACCAGATAAGCCGCGATGTCACAGGACCAGACGATGGCCAGGATCATGAGCAGCTCGCCGGATCGGGTCCGGTACCCGGCCAGCAGCGACACGGGTAGACCCAGGTACAAGAGCGCCATGAGGCTGGCCGAAGCCGAAGCCAGGGCGTCCCGGTGGTTGATGACCCGATAGAGATGCGCCGTGAGCAGGCAGAGGCAGGCCCCCAGCAAGTACGCCACTACCGCGCCTCCTCCCTGATTCCACACCCAGGGAAGCAACAGGCACACGACCATCGCCGGAACGGGTTTCCTCACTCCCATGGGCGCCAGCAGCTGGAACAATTCCAGGATTCCGATCAGGAGGACCAGATCCAGGAACACCAGGAACAACGGGTCGGGGGCCAGAACCACGATCGCGAGGACGAGCGGCGCCAGCACGACGACGCTCAGTGTTCGGAGGATCATCTGGCCCCTTGCAGTGAACGGGATCGGATTCCGCCGTACCGGCGCTCCCGTTTCTGGTAGGCCAGGATCGACTCCAGCAGGTGGCGGGATCGGAAGTCGGGCCAGAGCACGTCGGTGACGTAGATCTCGGAATAAGCGATCTGCCAGAGCAGGAAGTTGCTGATCCGCATCTCTCCACTGGTGCGGATCAACAGATCCGGATCGGGAAGGTCGCCGGTGTAGAGACTCCGCTGCACCTCCGTCTCACTCACCCTCCGGGTTCTGCCCTGCAGGAGCAGCGAGTTGAAGGCGTCCACCAGTTCGGCCCGACCACTGTAATTCAGCGCCAGGATCATCTTCATGCCCCGATTGAACCGGGTCTCCTGCTCCACATGCCGCAGCTCCCTCCGGACCGAGCGGGGCAGCTCGTGGATCCGCCCAATGGCATGGAAGCGGATGTCGTTCTCCTGGATTTCCGGCAACTCCTTCCGCAGATATTCCTTCAAGAGCTCCATCAAGGTATTGACTTCCCTCAGGGGCCGCTTCCAGTTCTCCACCGAGAAAGCATAGAGGGTCAGCACCGGAATCTTGAGGCGGGCGCTGGTCTCGACCGTGGCCCGAACCGCCTTGATGCCGGCGGTGTGGCCCTCGACCCGGGGCAGATCCCGTTGCCGGGCCCAACGTCCGTTTCCGTCCATGATGATGGCCACGTGCCGCGGTAACTTGTGGGGATCGAGTCGCGCCAGCAGCCGGGCTTCCCGGCCTCCAGGCTCAATAATTCCGGTGAAATTCTCAAAGGGGGGAGTCATTGCGGTGGTGTCAATTTACCACAACAGTCCCTGGTGAAAGTCCCGCGAAGCACCGGGAACGGGGCTGCGCCCGCCGGACAAGACGCGGTGAGGGAGCATATTCGACCATAGCCCGCATTTTTCAGAAGGGGGTGCGACGATCGCGCAGGATTTTCGCGCTCAGCGCGTGCTCGCGACCGAGAGCGTAGTGGTGACTAGGTTTGAGGGGGCATGTGCGCGCTGAGGGCGAATAGACCAGCGAGGGCGCGCGAGCGCGCAGTCGGTCCCCGGGAGACCTTGGAACAATCCGGGTAACTGCTGAATAAAAAATGCTTTTTCATCATAAATTTAGCGGCCTGGTGAGAACTGCGGGATAGGTGACCGAGGCGCAACGCAGTCCGCGCACGATGCAGACCCGGTCGAATGCCGCGACGACTTTTGCCACGGGCTGTCAAGTCGGCGCCCATCCGGATGGACTGTACCGTTGCCGGAACTCTCAAGTCCGATACCACACACGCGCCAGGAACAGGCCCCGCGCGGGGGCCGTCGGCCCCGCCAGGCGGCGGTCCCGGGATTCCAAAATCATGATCATGTCCCGGGCTGGCCTCTGTCCCAGTCCAATCTGGAGCATGGTGCCCACCAGGTTGCGGACCATGTGATGGAGAAAGCCGTCACCCTCGACCCGATAGGAAAAGTGTCTTCCCTTCCTCTGCCAACGGGAAACGAACACGGTTCGCACGCGGTTCCTGACCTGGGACGCCGAGGCCGTGAAACCGGTGAAATCGTGGGTGCCGACGATCAGTGCCGACGCCTCTTGCATCGCCTCCGGTGAAAGGGGCCGATAGACCTGTTGGACCCTGCCCTCCAGGAAGGGAGAAAGAATGGGCCCGTTGTAGACGCGATAGACATAGCGTTTCCGCTGGGCGTCCCTCTGGGCATGAAAGGCATTGGAGGCCACGCTCAACCGGAGCACCCGAATCCGGGAGGGGAGAACGCCGTTGAGAGATTTCAGCAAGCGGTCGACGGGCCATGATCTCTGGAGCCTGAAGTGGGCCACCTGGCCCAGAGCATGCACCCCGGCATCGGTTCTCCCGGCGCCCACGACGGAGGGAGTTTCACCCGTGATCCGGGTGAGCGCGGCTTCGATGGTCCCACCGATCGTAGGACGGTCCTTCTGGACCTGCCACCCGGAGAAACCATCGGAACGATACTGGACCACAAAACGATACTTGGTCAAAATCCTTCCAGCTCTCCAGGTCCGCCCGCGGTTCCTGACTCTGGTCCACTGGGACGCCATGTTACAATAGGCGCCAATAAGGACCAGGAGATCCGCCCATGTCAGGACATTCCAAGTGGCATTCCATTCGGCACAAGAAGGCCATCGTGGATGCCAAACGGGGCAAGATGTTCAGCAAGATGATCCGGGAAATCACCGTGGCGGCCCGTTCGGGCGGCGGCGATCCGGACGCCAATCCGCGGCTGCGCACCGCGATTCAGACGGCCAAAGCGGCCAATATGCCTCTCGACAACATTGAACGAGCCGTCATGAAAGGGACGGGAGAACTCCCGGGTCAGAGCTTCTACGCCGTGACCTATGAGGGCTACGGCCCCGGCGGCGTGGCGGTTCTGGTCGAGACCCTGACCGATAACAGGAACCGGACCGTGGCCGAGATCCGCTACATCTTTTCCAAGAACGGCGGGAATCTGGGAGAGACGGGCAGCGTCCTATGGATGTTCGAGAAGAAAGGGTACTTCGGAGTGCCCAGCGACTCGGTTTCGGAAGAAACTCTGATGGAGGTTGTGCTGGAGGCCGGGGCCGACGATCTCCAGACCGAGGGCGACACCCTGGCCGTCTACACCCCCTTCGAAAACTTCGAGCAGGTGAGGCAGGAGTTGGAAGCGTCCAACATCCCCACGGAATCGAGCCAGATCACCATGCTTCCCCAGAATTCCCTCAAGGTGGAAGGCAAGATGGCGGGGAGAATGCTGAAGCTGATGGACGCCCTCGAAGACCACGACGACGTCCAGCATGTCTACGCCAACTTCGACATTGAAGAGCAGGAAATGGAGACACTCCTCAAAACCTGATGGGTCGACCCTCCCCCACCATCGTCATGGGTATCGACCCGGGTAGCCGCATCACCGGCTACGGAATCATCTCGGTCCTCGGGAATCACTGTCGTTGCCTCGAGTACGGAGCGATTCGCTGTTATAACCGCAGACTCGAGACTCCCTTCGCTCAACGCCTCAAGACCATCTATCACGAACTTCGCAGCGTCCTCCGCCGTCACGCTCCAGCGGTGGTGGCCGTGGAATCCGTGTTCCATGCGGTCAATGCCCGTAGCGCTCTCCAGTTGGGGCACGCCCGGGGGGTGGTCCTTTTGGCTGCCGCCGAACTGGAGGTGCCACTGTTCGAATACTCTCCGCGGGAGGTCAAAAAGTCGATCTCAGTATCCGGGCGGGCGACCAAGGAAGAGATTCAGACCATGGTCCGGATTCTGCTCAAGCTCAAGGAAATCCCGCAGCCGAACGACGCGGCCGACGCCCTGGCCGTCGCCCTTTGCCATGCCTTCAAGGGAGTGGCCTCCCAACGGCTGGAGCAGCAGGCAAATTTGGCTCGTTGACTCCGGTCTCGCCCTGGATTCGGAAGGTCGCTACTCCTGTTTTGCGCCGGAAGCGGACGTTTCTCCAGGGACGGTGTCGACCAGCCGGCCGACTCGAGCTCTCGCGGGACGCAAGAGCCGGTCTCCGTACAGATAACCTCGCTGGACCACCTCGACGACTCGTTGATCCAGCTTGGGATCGGTGACCGGAATGACTCCCACCGCCTCCGTCTGATGGGGATCGAAAGGCTGGTTCAACACCTGGATGGGTTCGACCCCAACCTCCCTGAGCCGGTCGAGAAAGAGCCGGAGATTCAACTCCACGCCCTTTCGGACCTCTTGCAGGTCGGAACCGCTCTCTGCTGCCTCCAAGGCCCGCTCCAGGTTGTCAACCACCTCCAGAAATCGGAGCAGGAGATCCATCTTGAACCGGTCCAGGCGCTGTTCCAGGGTCCGTTCGAGACGTCGGCGAAGAGCGTCGTTATCGGACTCGAGTTGCCCGAGCCTCTGCTTCAGCTTCTGTTCGGCCAGCTCCGTTCGAGCCTTCAGTTCCTCAACATAAGAGGGATACCGCGTCTCCGGGACCTGCGACTGTTCGATGACCGACTCATCTTCGAGCCAGCTGCGCCGGTCGGTGATCTGAAACTTTCCTTCCCGGTCCTTGTCCCCCATATCGTGCCTCGCTCCACCTTCCCGTAGAACAGGCGCAGTCTACTACGGCGAGCGGGAGGGAGAAACCGGGGGGCAGCTATATGGATCCATCGTCCGACGGCGCCGGAGAACGGAATTTCCACCACGGCCCGTGAATCCTTGCGATGCTGATGGGCCGATCCTATAAGGAAATAGACCGGAAGGCGGAGGATGAAATCATGGACCTGAATCGTTTGACCGAAAGCGTTCGCGAAGGTCTGAACCGGGCGGAGGCGGTGGCCAGGAGCCTGGGTCACCAACAGCTGGATGTCGAGCATCTTCTGGTCGCTCTTCTGGAGCAGGAGCAAGGGCTGGCGGTATCCGTCCTGAACAAGACGGACGTGGACCCCGGCCAATTGAACCAGAGGCTGCATCAGGAGTTGCAGAGCCGCGCCAACGTGAGCGGCCCCGCCGGTGCGGCCGACCAGATCTACGTTACCCGAGGTCTGACGCAACTCTTGACCAAAGCCCAGGAAGAAGCAAAGCAGCTCAAGGACGAATACGTTTCCGTGGAGCACCTGTTGCTGGCGATGGTGGCGGGCACAGGCGCCGCCGGACGCCTCCTGCAGGCGCAGGGAATCACCCGGGAACGCCTGATGCAAACGCTTCGGGAAGTTCGCGGGAGCCAGCGAGTGACCTCTCCTCATCCCGAGGCGACGTACGAAGCCCTGGAGCGGTACGGCCGGGACCTGACCCAACTGGCCACGGCGGGGAAGCTCGACCCGGTCATCGGAAGAGACTACGAAATTCGCCGGCTGACGCAGGTCCTGTCCCGGAGAACCAAGAACAACCCGGTCCTGATCGGCGACCCGGGTGTCGGCAAGACGGCCATCGCGGAAGGCTTGGCCCAACGCATCGTCCGGGGCGACGTGCCCGAGGGCCTGAAACGGCGCCGAGTCGTCTCCCTGGACATGGGATCCCTGATCGCCGGCGCCAAGTACCGCGGCGAATTCGAGGAGCGCCTCAAGGCCGTTCTGAAGGCGGTCCAGGAACAGGAAGGCGAAGTCATCCTCTTCATCGACGAGCTTCACACCGTGGTGGGCGCGGGCCGGGTCGAAGGGGCCATGGACGCGGGCAACCTGCTCAAACCGATGTTGGCCCGGGGCGAACTCCACTGCATCGGCGCCACCACCGTGGACGAATACCGGAAGCACGTGGAAAAGGACAGTGCTCTGGAGCGGCGATTCCAGCCGGTCCTGGTGGACCAGCCTTCGGTCGAGGACACGATTTCGATTCTGAGAGGTCTGAAGGAGCGCTACGAGGTCCACCACGGCGTTCACATCAGGGACGCGGCGCTGGTGGCGGCGGCGGTCCTGTCGAACCGCTACATTCCGGACCGGTTCCTGCCCGACAAGGCCATCGACCTGATGGACGAAGCCGCGGCCAAGCTACGGACCGAAATGGATTCCTTGCCCACCGAATTGGACGAGACCCAGCGGCGGGTGATGCAAATGGAGATCGAAAGGGAGGCACTGCGCAAGGAAAAGGACAAGGGCTCACGGGACCGTTTGGATCGGATCGAGAAGGAATTAGCCGAGGAACGGGCCCGCGCCGCCGCGCTCCAGGCGCAATGGCAGTCCGAACAAGACGGAGTCCGGCAACTGAGAAAACTCAGAGAGCAGATCGAGGAGACCAAGATCCAGATCGAACGGTCGGAGCGGGAATACGATCTGAATCGGGCGGCCGAGCTCAAATATGGAACTCTCGCGGCCCTGGAACAGAAGCTGGAGGCGGAACAGCAGAGGCTGGGCCGCAAGCAGGGAACGGCGCCTCTGTTGAAGGAGGACGTGGGCGAGGAAGACATCGCCGACGTGGTCAGCCATTGGACCAGCATCCCGGTCTCCAGACTCATGGAGGGCGAAATGGAACGGCTCCTGAACCTGGATGAGACGCTCCATCGAAGAGTCGTCGGACAGGACGAGGCGATTCGGGCCGTCACGGAAGCGGTCATCCGTTCCCGGGCCGGTCTCAAGGACCCCGCCCGCCCCATCGGCAGCTTCCTCTTCCTGGGTCCGACGGGAGTCGGAAAGACGGAGCTGGGCCGGGCTCTGGCGGAGGCTCTCTTCGACCACGAACAGGCCATGATCCGAATCGACATGTCGGAATACCAGGAGAAGCACACCGTGGCCCGGCTGATCGGCGCTCCTCCCGGATACATAGGACACGAGGAGGGGGGACAGCTGAGCGAGGCGGTGCGGCGAAAACCCTACTCGGTACTCCTCTTCGACGAGGTCGAGAAGGCCCACTTCGATATCTTCAACGTCCTGCTCCAGATCCTGGACGACGGCCGCCTGACCGACGGCAAGGGCCGGACGGTGGATTTCAAGAACTGCATCATCATCATGACCTCGAACCTGGGCAGCGCCGACATCCTGGATTACCGGGGAGCCTTCGGCGGCGCCGAGTTCGAGCGGATGAAACAGGCCGTGATCCGAAGACTCGCCCAGCATTTCCGTCCCGAGTTCCTGAACCGAATCGACGACCAGATCGTCTTCCATGCCCTGTCCCAGGATCATCTGAAACAGATCGTCGAGATTCAGCTGGGCCTCTTGCGGCGGCGTCTGAAGGAGCGCCGGATGACATTGGAACTGAGCGACGAGGTCCGGATGCAACTGGTGCGGGAAGGCTACGATCCCGTCTATGGAGCCCGGCCGCTGAAGCGGGCCATCCAGAGGCGGATCGAGAATCCCCTGGCACGGCTCATCGTCTCCGGCAGATTGACCGAAGGCGCCCATATTCTGGCGAAAACTGCCCCAGGAGGGGGGGAACCGGTCTTCACCCTCCAATCCGACCAGCAGGAAATCGGCGTCGCGAGCTGAATCGGGACGTTGACTTGACCGAGTGCCCCGGAACCTATTTCGGAATCCGTAGAGTCTGGCCCGGGTGGATGCGGTCGCGGTGCCGGATGCCGTTGGCTCTCTGGAGCTGGCGCGGAGAAACCCCGAATTTCCTGGCAATGACCCAGAGGCTGTCCCCTCGGCGGACCCGATAGACGTCCGGGCTGTTCGTTTTGGCAAGAGTCCGGCGTTGCGCTCTGGGGGGCGTGCGGCTCTTCGCCTGGGCAACGGTACGGCTCTTCGTTTTGGTCTTCGAAACCGTGAGAATCTCTCCGGCAATGATGCGGGTTCCCCGAATGCTGTTGTCCCGTCTGAGAGCAGCCACCGAAGTCCCGAACCGGCGGGCGATCCCGCTAAGCGTATCCCCACGCCGGACGCGGTACTCGCCCGGACCCACCTCTCTCCGCTTGGCGAGCTGCACTCGAGGAGCCTTCTTGAGAGCCGCCGTCACCTGCTCCCGCTTGCCGGGCGGGAAATAGAGGGCCACTCCCGACGGCAGGACACCTGAGCTCCGCCATACCCTGCGCCGGATATGCGGGTTGTGCCGGCGTAGCGTATCCATCTTCACCCCGGAGTGAGCCACCACATGGCCCACCCGCCGATTCGCCTGGAGGCGGACGGAAGGAAAGCTTCTCGGTTCGTCCAATTGAATGGATCCGAAGTACTTTTCCGGGTTTCGGCCAATCTCAATGGCGGCCAGAAACTCGGCGTAGAAATTCTGTCCGGCGAAGCCGAAGGTCCGGGAACGATAGCGTTTGATGACAACTCGCAGGTCCGGGCCGTGGCGCCGTTTGGCCCTCGCCATGCCATTGGCTCCCTGGTTGTAGGCGGTCACCGCCAAGGGCCAGTTCCCCAGTCTCCGATAGTTGTCCCTGAGCAGCCGGGCGGCCGCTTCGGTGGCCCGAATCGGATGGAGCCGCTCGTCCACCGAGCGATTCACCTTCATGTAGATGCGGCCCGTCGACCGCATGAACTGCCAGACACCCGCCGCACCGGCATGGGAATAGGCCCGGTCGTTGAAGCTGGACTCCACGTGGGGAAGATAGGCCAGCTCTTCAGGCAGCCCCTCCCTGCGAAAGATCTCCTTCATCCGCTTCAGATACCTGCCGGAGCGGATCACGCCCGCGCGGAACCTTTCCCGGATTCCCCGTTGATGGCGGATGTTTCCGGAAAGACGCTTCACGGTCTTGGAGGAGAGAGAATAACCGGCGCCTCGAACGACTTCAGCGATCTCGCGGTGCTTGCCGCTCCATCGGCTCGGCTCTAGCCGGGCCAGGTCCAGAAGTAGCCGCCGCACTTCCGCCCTGGCATTCCGCAACTTCTGACGGCGGCGGCGTGTGGCGGTCCTCCCCATCTGCCCGCTTCCGGTTCGGACCATCCGGTACACCAGCCTCAAATCGTTCTTGTCGTGAATCTGGTACTCCCCCTCTCCGTACCGCGTGAAAACGTCGGTCCAAAACTTCATTCGATCCCGGTACCCCTCGGTGGAGAAGAGCTCCGGCGACTGGGCGGAAACCGGTTGGGAAACGGCAACCAGAAGGAGGATCAGCAAAACAGGCATGGGTGGACGGTCCTTTCCGACTCGTCAAGGCCAGCGCCAGCCCGCGCCGACAGCGGGGCATTGCAAGGATAGCCCAGAACCCTGTCCATTTTTGGGGCCCGGTTCACCAGGGCCATCCCACGCTAGGAATATCTGACGATTCGCCCCAACAACCGCAGAGGTTTGCATTCTCCGCTGGCTTTTTTTCGCCCCAGGCTTCATCCTGGGGGTATGAGCGTTCCAGCAGACGACGAAGTGATCTTCAAGGAAACCCCGGAAGGGTTTTTCCTCAACGATGCCCAGGTGCGACTGGCCCGCCCCGACGAGCGGGTGAAGTGGGACCGACGGGTTCACCAACACCATTACCTCGGCTTCAAACGGTTTGCCGGTCGCGGTCTGCGCTACGTCGTCGAATGGCGCGGGAAGTGGCTGGCGCTCGCCGGCTGGCAGTCGGGCGCCTTCAAGTGTCGGCATCGGGACCGCTGGATCGGTTGGAAGCCCGACCTGCAGTACCGGCGTCTGCATCTGATCGCAAACAACACACGATTCGTGATTCTCGCCTCCAAGGGCGTCTTCCCGGGTCTCGGCTCCTGGACGCTGGCCCGGATGCTGCGGCGTCTCGGTGACGACTGGCAGGCGCACTATGGACACCCGGTACTGATCGCCGAGAGCTTTGTCGACCCCGCCCGCTTCGACGGCGCCCTCTACCGCGCTTCCAACTGGCGTTATCTCGGCGACACGCGGGGGTTTGCGCGTCACAACGGTCGCTATACCGATCCTCACGGCCAGCCGAAGCAGCTGTACGTGTCCCCGTTGCGGCGCAACGCCTGCCGTCGTCTGCGCGACCCTCGCCCGCTGACCTCGAAGTGGGAGCCCAAGGGTCCGACCCGGAAGGGCGCGAGCGAGTTGCGCTCGCTGGTTCAGGAGTTGGCCGAGATCAAGGATTTCCGGCGTGCCCAGGGGCGCAAGCATTCCGTGGCCTCGGTGCTCACCGTCTACCTGCTCGCGAGGCTGGCGAACCTGCGCGGTCCGGTCGCGGCCGCCGAGTATGCGCAGAAGCTCTCGCAGCCGGAACTCGAGGCGATCGGCGCCTGGAAGAACCCCCGGACCGGCCGCTACGTTCCGGTCTCCAAGTCCACCCTGCACCGCGTGATCTCCTCGGTGGATCCGGACCAGATCGAGGCCGTGCTCCGGCGGTTCTCGATGCCGAGACTGCAACTGGGCCGCGCGATCGCGGTGGACGGCAAGCGGATTCGCGGCGCCAACCGCAACGGAGACGGACATTTCGAGACCGCGACACTGGTGGAGCACACCACCGGATTGCCCCTCGCCACCCTCAGCTTCAATGAAGAGGGCGGGGAGATCGCTGCCGTGCGCGCTCTGCTGGAGAAGGTCGATGTCTCGGGACGCGTCCTCACCGTCGACGCCTTGCACACCACCCGCGAGACCGCGCTCGTCATCGTCGAAACCCACGGGGCCGACTACCTCATGACGGTCAAGGAAAACGCCCCCGAAACCCATGAGATGCTCTCGACCATCGACTGGAACCGGGACGCGACCGGGTCTTTCCAGGAAGAGACCGACTTGGCCCATGGGCGCATCGAGCAGCGCTCCATCCAGGTCATGACTCCTCTGGAGGGCCTCCTGAACTACCCCCACGTCGCCCAGATCTTCCGCATCACACGCCGGCGCACCGACGCCCGGCAAAACGGAACCGGAAAAACCAGCCGCGAGCAGGTCTACGGCATCACCTCGGCGCCGGCTTACCGCGCGTCCCCCCGGCAACTCCTTGCCGACAACCGCGGCCACTGGGCGGTCGAAGTCAATCACAACCTCCGGGACACCCTCTTTGCCGAAGACGACTGTCTCGCCCGCACCCGATTCGCGCCGGCGAACAATGCGACCTGCACCAACCTCGCGATCGCGATCATCATTCACCAGACTTCGTTTGACAGCTTCGCCTCCGCCACTCGCCACTTCGCACTCCAACGCCAGGACGCCTTCACCGCGCTGCTGTCTCCGTGAGCACCGGCCCAACTCCCATCCCCACACGGCGACGATCCGATCCCTCCCGCCGTCCCTGAGACGGAACTTCTACTCGTCCGCAGCCCGACCGGGCCGCTCGGGACCCTCAGCGGCAGGAGCTCAGGGCCCTGACGGCCCCCATGGTGGCGCCCCCATTCGGACCGACCCAACGCCCAGCCCGACAGCAGCGCGCCCTGATCTCGAAAATCAACTCAATTCACGGCAATGTCAGAGCGTGGGATAGTCCTGCCCGGTTCACACTTAATCGCGGTAAGAATCCAGGATCCGATGAACGGTTCCGAGACGGTCCCGGATCAATCGGCAGATCTGCTCCGGCGTCCTCCCCAAGACCCCGACCTTCAGATCGGCCAGATCGTAGTCCGGCTGCCGCTTGAGGTAGAGGATCTCGAACTGTTGCCGATCCCGAGCCAGCGGACGGTTGTCCATCTCCGTGGAACGCTCCCAGGCGAGTCCCGGCGGAATCCGGAGGGCCACGGCGATTCCGGTCTTGAAGATCAGGTCGCGGTTCGGCGCCTGGGAAAAGGCCCCTCCGCCCAGAGCGACGACGGCAGGCTCCCGATCCCGGACGGACGCCAGGATCCGGGTCTCCAGCTCCCGAAAATAGGCTTCGCCCCGGAGATCGAAGATCCGGGGAATGTCGGTCTCTTCCGCCTCCTCGATCAAATCGTCCAGATCCAGGAACTCCCGGCCCAACTGCCCGGCCAGAATCGGCCCCACGGTCGATTTGCCGCTGCCCATGAACCCCACCAGGTAGAGGTGACCTTTCAACGGCGGCAAACCCCCTCCAGGTGTTGGAAAAAATCGGGATAGGACACGGCCACGCACTCGGGACGGTCCAATTCCACCGGGCTCTCCGCTACCAGGCCCGCCAGCGCGAAGGCCATGGCGATTCGATGATCGCCGAAGGTCCGCACCCTCCCGCCACGGATGCGGCTGCCGGGAGGAATGACGAATCCATCCGGGAGTTCGCGGACGTCCACTCCGAGTTGTCGCAGATTGACCACGACCGAGCGAATCCGATCCGACTCCTTGTGGCGCAGCTCCTGGGCGTCTCGAACCTTGAACCCCCGTTCCAGACGGGTCCCCAAAATGGCCAGCGCCGGGATCTCGTCGATGAGTCGGGCCACCCAGTCTCCCGAGATCTCGTTGGGAAACTGCTTTCGGACCTGGGAGTCCGCGCGGATCTGCAGATCGCAGACCGGCTCTCCGTTGCTCTCTGTGGCATTGGACCTCTCGACTCGGATTCCGGCCTTATCCAGCAGCGAGAGGAAACCCGCGCGCGTGGGATTGACCCCGACTCCCTTCAAGGCGATCCGGCTGCCCGGAACCAACAGGCTCGCCACCAGGAAGAACAACGCGGAGGAAAAGTCTCCCGGGATGCGGAATTCGACGGCGCGGAGTCGAGCCCCTCCCCGTACCCGCAGGCGAGCTCCGTCCTGAATCAACGCGGCGCCAAAGAAGGGGAGGGCCCGCTCGGTATGATCCCGGGACGGCCCCGTCTCCTCCACCTCCGTCTCGCCCTCGGCCATCAATCCGGCCAGCAATACGCACGACTTCACCTGGGCGCTGGCGATGGGGAGCCGGTACCGGATCCCGGTCAGCCGGCCGCCCTGGATCAGCAGAGGCGGAAACCCCCCATCCCGGGCCTCGATCCGGGCGCCCATACGGATCAGCGGATCCATGATGCGCTTCATGGGGCGCTGGTTGAGAGAAGAGTCCCCCTGGACCCGGGAGGAGAATCGTCCCGCCGCCAGCAGGGCCGAGAGCAGCCGGATGGTGGTCCCGCTGTTGTGAACGTCCAGAACCCGGGCCGGCGCGGTGAATCGCCGCCATCCCGGGCTGGTGATCTCCACACGGGAGCCGTTTCGAACCACTTCCACCCCGAGCGCCTCGATGCAGGAAAGACTGGCCTGACAGTCTTCGCTGGAGGAGAAATTGCGGATCCGGGTCGTTCCGCGGGCCATGCCCCCGAAAAGGGCGTAGCGATGGGAGATGCTCTTGTCCCCCGGCACCTGTACCTCCCCCTCGAGGGGGCCCTGGACCGGATCGACTCGTCTGGGCGTCATCCGGCACCCTGCCCCGGGCCGTTCGGCTGCGGGTCGCCCGCCAGTTGGAGATGAGTCTCCCGCAACAGCTTGATCCGATCCCGCAACTGGGCCGCCTTCTCGAACTCGAACTCCTGAGCCGCCTTCTTCATATCGTCGTTCAACCTGAGTATCTCCTGCTCGATCTCCTGGGGAGAACCGTACTGGTCCACCTCTTCGGCCACCAGCGGGATTTCATAGTAGTCCAGCCGGGTCATCTCCAGCAGCGTCGCGTCCACCGGTTTGACGATGCTCTCCGGAGTGATCCCGTTCTCGTCGTTGTAGTCGCGCTGAAGCTCCCGGCGTCTTCCCGTCTCCTCAATGGCCTGTCTCATGGACCGGGTGACGACATCGGCGTACATGATGACCTTCCCGTTGACGTTTCGAGCCGCCCGCCCCGAAGTCTGGATCAGAGACGTGCCGCTGCGCAGGAACCCCTCCTTGTCGGCGTCCAGCACCGCCACCAGGGAGACCTCGGGCAGATCCAGACCCTCGCGCAACAGGTTGACTCCCACCAGGACATCGAACCGGCCCAGGCGCAGATCCCGCAAGAGCTTGACCCGGTCCAAGGTATCCACTTCCGAATGAAGGTAACGGACCATGACGCCGATCTCGGTGTAGTACTCAGTCAACTCTTCGGCCATCCGTTTGGTCAAGGTGGTGACCAGGACCCGCTCCCCCCGTTCGGAACGCCTCCGAATCTCCTCCAGCAGGTCGTCGATCTGGTTGCGGACCGGACGCACTTCGATTTCCGGGTCCATGAGGCCGGTGGGACGAATGATCTGCTCCACCACCTCCCCTCCGCACTCCTCCAGCTCGAAATGGGCTGGAGTGGCCGAAACGTAGAGGGTCTGGGGACGGCGGAGCTCGAACTCGGCAAAGCTCAAGGGCCGATTGTCGAGAGCCGAGGGGAGGCGGAACCCGTACTTCACCAGGTTCAACTTTCTGGAACGGTCCCCCGCGTACATGCCCCTGACCTGGGGAACGGCCACATGGCTCTCGTCGATGAAGATGAGCGATTCCTCCGGCAGATAGTCCATGAGCGTGGGCGGAGCCTGCCCCGGACGACGGCCCGTGAGGTGACGGGAATAGTTCTCGATCCCCCGGCAATAGCCGACGGTTTGCATCATCTCCAGATCGAATAGAGTCCGTTGGCGCACCCTCTCGGCTTCCATCAGCCGCCCTTCCTCCTCGAGCCGGGCCTGGTGCTCCGCCAGTTCGTCCCGGATGCTCGCCATGGCGCGTTTCCGCTGCTCCTTGGGCATCACGTAGTGGGACCGGGGATAGATTGGAATCCGGGGATGGCGTTTCTGCGTCTGGCCGGTCAAGGGATCGAACTGATAGATTCCATCCACTTCGTCGCCGAACAGTTCGATCCGGACGCCGTAGTCCCCGTAGGACGGAACCACCTCGACCACGTCCCCCCGGGCCCGGAAGGTCCCCCGGGCCAGATCCAGATCGGTCCGCTCGTACTGGATGTCGACCAACCTGCGCAGCAGCGACTGGCGGGAGATCCGCTGGCCCTCACTCAGCATGAGCAGCATCCCGTAATAGGCCTCGGGAGACCCCAGGCCGTAGATGCAGCTCACGCTGCAGACGATGATGCAGTCCCGGCGCTCGAACAGGGATCGGGTCGCCGAGTGCCGCAGCCGGTCGATCTCGTCGTTGATCAGGGCTTCCTTCTCGATGTAGGTGTCGGTGGAGGCGATGTACGCTTCCGGCTGGTAGTAGTCGTAGTAGCTGACGAAGTACTCCACCGCGTTTTCGGGGAAGAAGTTTCGGAACTCCTGGTAGAGCTGCGCGGCCAGGGTCTTATTGTGGCTCAGGACCAGGGTGGTCCGATTGATCCGCTCGATGACCTGGGCCATGGTGAAGGTCTTGCCGGACCCGGTGACTCCCAGCAGCACCTGGCTCTGCCGGCCTTCCCGAATGCCCCCGACCAACGCCTCGATGGCCAGAT
The DNA here is from genome assembly GCA_951812665.1 of uncultured Acidobacteriota bacterium. Classification (GTDB taxonomy): domain Bacteria; phylum Acidobacteriota; class UBA6911; order RPQK01; family JAJDTT01; genus JAJDTT01. The sequence goes on along the minus strand of CATOST010000018.1, from coordinate 337,400 downwards.
CCTGGTCCCGGCTGGGCGAAAACGGGCTTCTGAGCCGGAACCGGGCGGAGGAGGGCGCCGCCTCCCCGTAGGTCACGCCAGCGTAGGAGATCCCCTCTGGATCGGCCATGGAGGCCCATTATAGAAGACTAGGGGAGTGGCGATGTGGAGCGGCGACTTTCTTGTCGCCGACTGGGACCGGCGGTTTTCTTGCCGCCGGACTCCCAAGGAAACAACCTGGCGCGAAGGGACAAGAGACGGCGCCCACCGGGGGCATCCCTACGTGTCTTTCGGAACGCAACGGGAACGGAGAGCACCATTGCTGACTCCGGCGGACTCCAGCATACTGAAGCCCTCGCGAGGCGGGACGACGCCCACAAGGAGCGACGCTACCCGCCCACGCGACCGGAGGGTCACAGGATGATCCGGGAACGGATACTGGTAGCGGGAGGCGCCGGATTCATCGGCAGCCACCTCTGCGAATCACTGCTCCGGCAGGGCGCCGACGTGCTCTGTCTCGACAACCTGTTCTCGGGCACCCGGCGCAACATCCTCCCGCTCGTGGAACACCCTTACTTCGAGTTCATCCGCCACGACGTGACTCAGCCGATCCTGTTGGAGGTGGACCGGATCTACAATCTGGCCTCTCCGGCGGCGCCGGTGCACTACCAGTACAACCCTGTCAAGACGGTGAAGACCAACGTCATGGGCACCCTCAACCTTCTGGGCCTGGCCAAGAGGGTCGGGGCCCGGATCCTCCAGGCCAGCACTTCCGAGGTCTACGGCGACCCCCTGGTCCATCCGCAGCGGGAGGACTACTGGGGCAACGTGAACCCCATCGGCCCTCGCAGCTGCTACGACGAGGGAAAACGGGTGGCCGAGTCCCTGATGATCAACTACCGGCGCCAGAACGGCGTCGACGTGAGGATCGCCCGCATCTTCAACACCTATGGACCCCGGATGTCGGAGGTGGACGGGCGGGTCGTCAGCAACTTCGTGGTCCAGGCGCTGCGGGAAAAGCCCCTGACCGTCTACGGAGACGGCTCCCAGACCCGCTCCTTCTGTTTCGTCTCCGATCTGGTGGCGGGGCTGGAGCAACTGATGGACGCCGATTGGGTCCCTGGACCGGTCAACCTGGGCAGTCCCCGCGAGTGTTCCATACTGTCGTTGGCGGAACTGATCCTGGAACTCACCGGCTCCAAATCCGAGATCCAGTTCGGACTGATTCCGGTGGACGATCCGGTCCGGCGGCGGCCCGACATCGGCCGGGCGGAACGGCATCTGGATTGGGAACCGTTCGTGGGCCTGAGGGAGGGACTCCAGCGGACCATCCCGTACTACCAGGAACTCCTGGCCCGCAACCCGCCGGGGTGACAGCAACCAACCCGAAATTCAGATGACCTGCAGCGCACGGCGTTGGCGCCGCTACTCAGGAAGTACGGCGCAACCAACTCCCGCAACTCCGACCCCACGCCGAACTCACCAGGACGATCCATCCGGCTACCGCCTTCCTCCATCCGCTTCTCTGACGCTCCAGTCTGGGCGGCTACTCTGCAGGAGCCCTTCCGCTAAGCGCCGGAGAGAGTTCCCGGTCCCTCAGCACTGCGGTATTCACGCGGCGGCCTGCTTGCGGCGTTCTTGCGCCAATTCGTAGTTGGCTTGCAGGCGCATCCAGAATTCTGCGTTGCTCCAGCCAATGGACTCCAGTCCCAGGGCAACCCGCGCCGATATCCCGATCCGTCCGTTCAGCAATCGAGAAAGATTGTTGCGAGTAACGCCAAGCCGGTCCGCACACTCCGTTACCGTCCAGCCGGATTCATTGATGCAGTTGCGGACGCTTTCGCCGGGATGTGTCGGGTTCATCATTTGGGGCCTCCGTCAGTCAATGGTAATCGATCAAATCTACGTCCACCGCCTCACCCTCGACGAAGCGGAAGACAATGCGCCAGTTGCCCGAGACGCGCACGCTCCATTGCTCACGTCGAGTGCCTTTCAGCCGATGCAGCCGGTAACCGGGCAGACTCATGTCGTGGGCCGATTGCGCGGCCGCCAGTTCCGTCAAGATGCGACGGATAGGGCTGGTGAGGGGTTGGGGCAGCAGTCGAGCATCGTCTCGTGCAACCAGTCGTTGCAATCCTTTGTGCGCGCACCGAATGCAACACACTATGCCGCAGAGGCACGCTTTGTTGCAAGCCTTGTCTCCTGGACAGGCCGATGCAATTGGTTTCCTTGGCCGTAGGCGACACGCAGCCAAGGAGGTGGACACCCTTGGTTCGGTCACCTTTATCGATGTGGTCGGCTACCACTGAAGGAGGGCAACGAATTGGCGACGGAGGCCCTGCAATATCGACCGGATTACGCCGTACCGCCGGGCTGGCGGAGGCTGGGATCAGGTGCCGGCATATGGAAATGGGCTTACGAAACGCCGAAAGTTCTCGGTTTCAAATTCTGCTCATGATCCCAGTGGTCTCGTCGTAGAAGAAGTGGGAGTATGGACCGTGCGGCTGGAGGAAGGAGATGGTGGAACCATGAAGGGCCGAATGGACGTGAGAGAAGCCGTGAAAAAAGCGAAGGAGAGCATCGTTACAATTTTTGCGGATGAAAATATCCGGGATCCAAGGCTGGAAGAGATCAGGTTTACGGAGGGACCACCGACCTGGAAAGTAACCATCAGCTTTGTTCGACCGTCGTTTCTACTCCCCCTGAACACCGAACGAACTTTCAAGATCGTTCACGTCGATGACCTCTCTGGTGAAGTTCAATCCGTGACGCATCGCACTCTGACGGCGTCGAACTGACCCAATGCGTCTCACCGAAGCGTTCTTTGACGCAAACCTTCTCGTCCTCCTTATCAGTCCGTGGTGAAAGTCCCGCGAGCACCGAGACCGTTCCTGCGCCCGCCGGACAAGGCGCGATTCGGGTGCATACCGGGAGTATGTGCCCGAATCGCAACGCCGTCCGCCGGGATGCAGGGACGGTCGAATGCCGTGACGACTTTTGCCACGGGCTGGTAGGGAGAGATGATGTCCGCGGAGCTCGCGGCCTACCGCCAACTCACACCGGTCCGGGATCTTTTTGCGGGTTCGGGGCAGGGTCTTCTCCGGATGCAAACACGTAATACCGACAGTCCTCAAGCGATTTGTCGAACGCCGGGATTGTGTCTGCTAGAATAGGCACCCGTACGGTGAACGGGTCCCGGATGGGACTTACCCCAAGGAGAAAGCGGTGCTCGGATCCTACATTCCCATATTGATCTTCATCCTGGTGGCCATCACCCTTCCCGTGGTGGGACTGCTGGTGGGAAGGCTCCTTCGGCCCCACCTGCCCAGTGCCGAGAAGCTGATGCCCTACGAATGCGGCGTCGATCCCATCAATGACGCCAGAGGCCGATTTTCGGTGCGCTTCTACATCATCGCCATCCTCTTCGTCATTTTTGACGTGGAGACGATCTTCCTCTTTCCCTGGGCGGTCATCTACGACAAGCTGGCCCTCTTCGGGTTCATCGAAATGGTCATCTTCCTGGGGATCCTGATCGTGGGGTATTTCTACGTTTGGAAAAAGGGCGCACTGGAATGGGCATAGGGGCCCGTGGTACAAATCCCGCTGAACCCGACCGGGGCGGAGCGGGACTTTCGCCACTGACTCCCGAACCGTTTCCGATCAACCCGATCGAGGTCGAAACATGGACCGGAGCATAGAGAAGAACGTTATCACCACGACGGCCGACTCGGTCTTCAACTGGGCGCGGAAGTCCTCCCTCTGGCCCATGACTTTCGGTCTGGCCTGCTGCGCCATCGAGATGATGGCCACCGGCGCCTCCCGATTCGACATGGACCGGTTCGGAGCCGGCATCTTCAGACCCTCGCCGCGCCAGTCCGACCTGATCATCGTGGCCGGAACCGTCACCCTGAAGATGGCCGAGGTGATCCAGCGCCTCTACGTGCAGATGCCGGATCCCAAGTGGGTCATCTCGATGGGGGCCTGCTCCAGCGCCGGTGGCCCCTTCGACACCTATTCGACCTTGCAGGGCGTGGATAAAGTCATACCGGTGGACGTGTACATTCCAGGGTGCCCGCCGCGGCCCGAGGCGCTCCTGTACGGGCTCATGCGTCTTCAGGACAAGATCGATCTGATGAGTATCACGGACAAGCCGGAGCCGCGGGCCAGCTAGCTTCCCCCCGGGAAGCCCTTCCCAACCCCTCTTGAAGATGGACGACGAGACCAGGGCGAAAAAGACCAACTCAGACGGCGAGAAGCCGAAGCCGGCGCGGCGCCCCAGGACCCGGGCTGTCCGTCCCGCGCGGAAGCGGCCGGTCCGCAAGCGGCTTCTTCGCAAACGGCCGCTTCGGAAGCGGCTGCTTCGGAAAAGGAGAAAGAAGGGGCCGAGCTACGAAGACCTGAAGGACGATGCGGTCCTGGAAAGTCTGAGAGAGCAGTTTCCGGGCGAGATCCTCTCGGGGCAGTCTTTTCTGGGCCAGAGCATCTACACGGTGACGCCGGCCGCCCTCTACGACGTCATGCTGGCTCTGCGCGACCATTCCGAATCGCCTTTCGACTACCTGATCGACGTCTCGGCCCTGGACTACCTGGGGGACCAGGAGCGGTTCCTGATGATCTACCACCTCTATTCCTACGCGACCAAGAAGCTGGTTCGCGTCAAGAGCCGGGTGCGGGAGGGCGATCCGGTTCCCTCCATGACCTCGATCTGGAAGACCGCCGACTGGCTGGAACGGGAGGTCTACGACATGTTCGGGATTCTGTTCTCCGGCCACCCCGACTTGAAACGCATCCTCCTGCCCGACGACTGGCATGGATTTCCGCTGCGGAAGGACTACGACATCAAGCTGCAGGACCAGAGCTGGATCCGCAATCACCTGAAGATCCGAAAGACACCCGATTAGGCCATGAACCGGCAGACCATACTCGACACCAAGGAACTCGAGATCAACATGGGTCCCCAGCACCCGTCCACCCACGGCGTGCTGCGAGTCCGGCTCAAGCTGGACGGAGAACGGGTGGTCGATGCCGAGAGCATCATCGGCTATCTCCACCGGGGCGTCGAGAAGATCGCCGAGAACCGCAACTACATCAAGTGCACTCCCTACTTCGACCGGACGGACTACATCTCGGCCGTGTCCAACGTCTACGGATATGTGTTGGGAGTGGAAAAACTGCTGGGCATAAAGGTTCCGGAGCGGGCTCGCCAGATTCGGATCATGATGACCGAATTCAACCGGATCGCGAGCCATCTGCTCTGGTTGGCCACCCATGCCATCGACATCGGGGCCATGACCGTCTTCCTCTATTGCTTCCGGGAGCGGGAAGAGATCCTGAAGCTGTTCGAGGCTCTCTTCGGCGCTCGTCTGACCACCCACGCCTTCCGGATCGGAGGTTTGTGGCTGGACATGCCTGCCGGGTTCGAGGCGGCCTGCCGAAAGTTCATCGACGAGTTTCCGGCGCGCGTCGACGAGTACGAGCAGCTCCTCACCCGGAATCGCATCTGGCTGGAGCGAACCAAAGGCGTCGGCGTCATCTCGGCCGAGGAGGCCATCGACTGGGGGCTGAGCGGTCCCCCGCTTCGGGGCTCCGGGGTCGACCACGACATCCGCAAGCTCCGGCCCTACGGTGGCTACGAGCAGTTCCAGTTCGACGTGCCCATGGGGAAGAATGGCGATACCTATGACCGGTACCTGATCCGGCTCGAAGAGATGCGTCAGAGCCGGCTCATCATCACCCAAGCCCTGGACACCATGCCCGACGGTCCGATTCGCGGCCGGGCCCCCAAGATTCCCAAGCCGGCCGTCGGCGAGTACTACTCGGCCATCGAGAGCCCGAGGGGAGAATTGGGATACTACATCGTCAGTGACGGCTCGCCGCAACCCTTCCGGCTCCGGATCCGACCACCCACGTTCATCAGTCTCCAGGCTCTGCGGCGGCTGGTTCGCGGACATCTGGTGGCGGACGTGGTGGCCATCATCGGAACGCTGGATATCGTGCTGGGGGAGATCGACCGCTGATGGCCGAGTGGATCATCGTCTACGGAATCATACCGTTCGCCAAGATCGCGGTGATCGTGCTCGTTCTTTCCGGCGCCGTCGCCTACATAACCCTGCTCGAACGCAAGGTCATCGCCCATATCCAGGTGCGCCTGGGACCCATGCGCGTCGGTTGGCACGGGTTGCTTCAGCCCATCGCCGACGGGCTGAAGTTCATCCTCAAGGAAGACATCGTCCCGGCCCGGTCGGACAAGCTGCTCTTCACTCTGGCTCCCGCCATCAGCCTGATCCCCGCCTTCGTGGTGTTCGCCGTGATTCCGTTCGGTCCTCCGGGAATGATGGAGGGCCTTCTGCGCTGGGTACTGAGTCCCTTTCTGGACGCGGCGGCCGTGGAGTCCATCGCAACCCAGTCCGCCGCTTCGGGAGGCTTCGTCACCGACATCAACATCGCGCTCCTGTTCGTGCTCTCGATTTCTTCCGTCGGAATCCTGGGCGTCATCCTGGGAGGTTGGGCCTCCAACAGCAAATACCCGCTGCTGGGAGCACTTCGCTCCAGCGCCCAGATGATCAGCTACGAGGTGGCCCTGGGCTTCTCCGTGATCGGAGTCCTGCTGGTGACCCAATCCCTGAGCCTGGTCCAGATCGTGGAAAATCAGCGGGAAGCCGAGGTCTGGTACATCTTCTACCAGCCTCTGGCCTTCGTCCTCTTCTTCATCTGCGGCATGGCCGAGACCAACCGGTTGCCCTTCGATCTACCCGAGGCCGAAACCGAACTGGTGGGCGGTTTTCACACTGAATACAGCGGCTTCCGCTTCTCCCTGTATTTCATCGCCGAGTACGCCGCCATGGTAACCGTCTGCGCGGTGGCGGTGACCCTGTTCCTGGGGGGATGGCTGAGGCCCTTTCCCAACGTGGAGTGGCTCTCATTCCTGGACCTGATCCCTCCGCTGTTGTGGTTCGTGATCAAGGTGTTCGTGTTGCTGTACGTCTTCATCTGGGTCCGGGGCACGCTTCCCCGCTACCGTTTCGACCAGTTGATGCGCTACGGCTGGAAGCTCTTTCTCCCGCTGGCCCTGGCCAACGTCATCGTCACGGCGGGAGTGGTGCTGGTTTTCATGTAGACAACTCCAATACGGATTTGTAAATTGACGGGTCGAGCCGGGACGTCTCGTTCGAGTCCGGCTCCAAACATCGGACGGATCAGCAATGATTGAATTTCTACGCCGCATGCTCTTCTGGGACATCTTGAAGGGTCTGGCCGTGACCTTTCGCTACACCTACACCAAGGTGTACACGGAACAGTATCCGACCGAGATACCCAAGCTGGCGGAGCGCTACAAGGGAGCTCCCCGCCTGAACAACGATCCGGAAACGGGTGAGACCCTCTGCATCGCCTGTGACCTGTGCGCCCTGATCTGCCCGGAAGACCTGATCGTCGTCGGCTCCACCAGGGATCCGGAGAGCCGCAAGAAGGTGCTGACGCACTACACTTTCGACACTTCCCGCTGCCTCTTCTGCGGACTCTGCCAGGAGGTGTGTCCCACCAATGCCGTCGAGCTGACCCAGGACTTCGAGCTGGCCGCATACGACCGCAGGGACATGGTGTGGGATCGAGAGCGGCTGGAGAAGTGTTGGGACCGCATCGATTTCGGGAAGAACTACAATTGACGGTCTTCATGAACGCTCCGGTGTCTCCGGATCCGGAGCATTTTCGCGGTGCCGACCGCTTGACGGACCACTGGATGGGCGGCCGGGTTCCAGGCAACGGAAGGTATCAGTCCGTGGCAAAAGTCGCCACGGCATTCGACCGTCCCTGCATCCCGGCGGACTGCGTTGCGACTCGGTCACATACTCCCGGTATGCTCCCTCATCGCGCCTTGTCCGGCGGGCGCAGGAACGGTCTCGGTGCTCGCGGGACTTTCACCACGGACTGATAGAGCATGGAAACCTATCTCTTCTACGCGCTGGCTCTGATTCTGGTGACCTTCTCCATCCTCACGGTGACCGCGCGGAACCCGGTGCGGAGCGCCGTCTATCTGGTCTCGGCGCTGCTGGCGGTGGCGGGATTCTTCTTCCTCATGGAGGCGGAGTTCGTGGGCGCGGTCCAGGTGCTGGTCTACGTGGGCGGCATCATGGTGCTTTTTCTCTTCGTCATCATGCTGGTCAGCATCGAGGCTCTGGACCGTCAGCCGAAGCTGAGCCGGCAGTGGAGGACCGGCGTGGTCCTGGCCGTGGTCCTCTGCCTGGAGCTGAGCCTCCTCATTTTCCGGGGAACCGTTTCTCTGGAGGAGGGGCTGGCCGAATCCGGCGTCATCACCACCACCGAGACCATGAATACGGAAGCCGTAGGGACCATTCTCTACAGCACCTACCTCCTTCCCTTCGAGATTGCATCGGTCCTGCTTCTGGTCGCCATCGTCGGCGCCGTGGTATTGGCCAAGAAGGAGATCTGAACCGGCGCGGAGTCTAGGATGATCGGACCCAATCACTACCTCTTCCTGAGCGCCATCGTCTTCACCATCGGTGCCGTCGGCGTCCTCACCCGCAGAAACGTCATCATCATCTTCATGTCCATCGAGCTCATGCTCAATGCCGTGAATTTGAACCTGATCGCCTTCTCGGCTCACCTGCAGGATCTGGCCGGCCAGGTCTTCGTCATCTTCGTCATCACCGTAGCCGCGGCCGAGGCGGCAGTGGGACTGGGCATCGTGATCGCCCTCTTCCGCAACCGGGAAACCATCAACATGGATGAGATCGACCTCATGAGAGGCTGACCCGGGTTCATGGCATGCTGAACTACATTTGGCTGATTCCCCTTTGTCCCCTGGCGGGGTTCCTGATCAACGGCCTCTGGGGACTCTGGTGTGTCCGCCGGACCGGCCGCCGGCCCCAAAAGAGCTTCGTGGCCGTGGTCGCGTGCGGCGCGGTGCTGCTGGCGTTCCTGATCTCGCTGGGTTCGTTCGCCGGTCTGCTCGAGCTGGATCCGGAGAACCGGATCCACGAGGTGAATCTCTTCAATTGGATCCCCGGCCTGATGATCCGGACCGTCTCCGGAGAGCTTGCCCAGTTCCAGATCAACTGGGGATTCCAACTGGATCCCCTCTCGGCCGTCATGATCCTGGTGGTCACGGGAATCGGATTCCTGATCCACCTCTACTCCATCGGGTACATGTACGAGGAAGAGGGCTTCTACCGCTTCTTCGCCTACATGAACCTGTTCATGTTCATGATGCTCACGCTGGTCCTGGCCAACAACTTCCTCCTCATGTTCGTGGGCTGGGAAGGAGTGGGCCTCTGCTCCTATCTGCTCATCGGCTACTACCTGGAGAAGAGGAGCGCCGGGGACGCCGCCAAGAAGGCCTTCGTGGTCAACCGTATCGGCGACTACGGCTTCATCCTGGGGATGATGCTGCTCTTCGCCTACTTCGGGACCCTGGACTTCACCGATCTCTTCTCCCGGATCGCCATCCTGGTTCCGGAGCCCGAGGCCGTCTGGGGCCCGTTGAGCTGGGCGGCGCTGCTGCTCTTCATCGGCGCCGCCGGAAAGAGCGCCCAGATTCCCCTCTACGTCTGGCTTCCCGACGCCATGGAAGGTCCGACACCGGTCAGCGCGCTGATCCACGCCGCCACCATGGTGACGGCCGGAGTCTACATGGTGGGCCGATCGGCAGCCATCTACAGCCGGGCGCCCGATATCATGCTGCTGGTGGCCGTGGTGGGAATCGTGACCGCCTTGCTGGCGGCCTGCATCGCCCTGTTTCAGCGGGACATCAAGCGGGTTCTGGCCTATTCCACGGTGAGCCAACTGGGCTACATGGTGACCGCGCTGGGTGTCGGCGCCTTCACCGCCGGAATCTTCCATCTGATGACCCACGCCTTCTTCAAGGCTCTCCTCTTCCTGGGTTCGGGCAGCGTCATCATGGGGATGCATCACGAACAGGACATGATGAAGATGGGAGGTCTGAAGAAATACCTCCCCGTCACCTGGCTGACCATGTTGGTGGGGACCCTGGCCATCGCCGGCGTACCGTTTCTGTCCGGCTTCTTCTCCAAGGACGAAATCCTGTGGCGCGCCTTCAGCCTCCCGGGAGGCAGCCCCCTGATCTGGGGCGTCGGCGTGCTGGTGGCGGGCATGACCGCCTTCTACATGTTCCGCATGATGTTCCTGACCTTTTATGGGGAGGAACGGCACGACCTCGATGGCGGGCACACGCCTCACGAATCGCCCCGGGTGATGACCGTCCCCCTCATGGTGCTGGCGGGGGGTTCGGTGGTGGCTGGCTACCTGGGACTTCCGGCCTGGCTGGGGCCCAACGTCTTCGAGCATTTCCTGGAACCGGCTCTGGCCACGGCGTATCAGCCCGAGGCGACAGGCCACCATTCGTATCTGGAGGAGATTCTCCTGACGCTGGTTTCGGTGGCGGTCGCCGGCGGCGGCATCTTCCTGGCCTATCATTTCTTCCTCGCCCGGCCCCAGAAGGCGGGGCAATTGCGCGCACGGTTCCACGGCCTCCACCGGGTCGTCTACAACAAGTTCTACGTGGACGAGATCTACGACGCCGTCTTCGTGAATCGCTGCAAGGGCCTGGGAACCTGGCTCAGCGCCTTCGATCTCAAGGTGGTGGACGGCCTGGTGAACGGAAGCGCCGCCGCCACCCGCATCTCCGCCTGGATCTCGGGTCAGGCGGACATCCACATCGTGGACCGGCTGGTGAATCTGACGGCGGAGATCGTGGAATTCTTCAGTTCAATCTTGCGGCGTCTGCAGACCGGTCTGGTTCAACGCTACATCGCCTTCTTCGTCTTGGGGCTGGTGCTCATCATCGGCTGCTATCTCTACCTCGGAGCATAGTCCTATGGGCTTTTTCATGACCAACATCCTGACCATCGTCTGCTTCTTCCCCCTCCTGGGCGTGCTGATCATTCTGTTCTGGCCCAAGGGGAAGGAGCATGAGACCGAGGTCAAGTGGATCGCCAACATCGTCGCCTTTCTGGGGTTCCTGGTCTCCATCCCCCTGATCACCCATTTCAACCGGCCGGAGTACATCGACTCGACCGGGATGCGTTTCGTCTTCAAGGCCCCGTGGATCGAGTCGCTGGGGGTCCAGTACTATTTCGGAATCGACGGCATCAGCCTGCTGTTGATCCTGCTGACCACCCTGCTCGGATCCATCTCCATTCTCTCGTCGTGGAACGCCATCACCACCCGGGTCCGCGAGTACTACTGCTACTTCCTGATCCTGCAGACGGGGATGCTGGGCGTATTCATGGCCCTGGACTTCTTCTTCTTCTACGTTTTCTGGGAAGTGATGCTGGTGCCCATGTACTTCATCATCGGCATCTGGGGCGGCCCCCGGAAACTGTACGCCGCCATCAAGTTCTTCCTCTACACGCTGCTGGGATCGGTCCTGCTCCTGCTGGGAATCCTGGCCCTCTACTTTCATCAGTACGCCGTCAAGGGAGTCTGGTCGTTCGACGTTCTGGCCTTCCAGGAACTGGGCATCCCGCCCGATCTCCAGTACTGGATCTTCCTGGCCATGTTCGTCGGTTTCGCCATCAAGGTTCCGTTGTTCCCCTTCCATACCTGGCTCCCGGACGCCCACGTCGAGGCTCCGACAGCCGGCTCGGTCATTCTGGCCGGAGTGCTCCTCAAGATGGGCACGTATGGTTTCGTCCGTTTCAGCCTTCCCATCCTTCCCGACGCCACCATGGAGTTCCTGCCCTGGATGATGGCCATCTCCGTGGTCGGGATCATCTACGGGGCCCTGGTGGCCATGATGCAGAAGGACATGAAGAAACTGGTGGCGTACTCCTCGGTCAGCCACCTGGGATTCTGCATGCTGGGCGTCTTCATCGTGACGCCGGTGGCGCTGGAGGGAGGCATCCTCCAGATGATCAACCACGGGATCTCCACCGGAGCCCTCTTCCTGATCGTGGGAATCATCTACGAGCGCCGGCACACCCGCATGATCAGCGACTACAGCGGTCTGTCCCACGTCATGCCGGTGTACGCCGTGGTCTTTCTGATCATGACCCTCTCCTCCATCGGCATGCCCACGCTCAACGGATTCATCGGAGAGTTCATGGTGCTGCAGGGGGTCTTTGCCGATCCCGACTACAAGCTCTGGGCCGTTTTCGGGGCCAGCGGCATCGTCCTCGGGGCAGCGTACATGCTCTGGCTGTACCAGCGGGTGATGTTCGGGACCATCAAGCAGGAAGAGAACCGCCAGCTTCCGGACCTGACTCCCCGGGAGCTGGCGACCTTCGTCCCCCTCATCATTCTGGCCTTCTGGATCGGCCTCTACCCGAGTCCGTTTCTGTCCTACCTGCACGAGCCGGTCAATCAGATCGTGGAGAAGGTGAGGCCCGGGGAATTCCAGCCTCGCTCCATGCAGGCCGAGATCGGAGATCGATAGATGCCCGAAATACCGACGGGCGGGGACCTTGCCAGTTTTCTCTCCCTGAACGCCCGGGCCATCGCACCTCAATTGCATCTGATCGTCTGGGGCCTGGGACTCCTCTGCATCGACTTCATCCTGCCCGGGCGGGGGACCCGGCTCCTGGGATTCCGCGGAAAGTCCTTGTCGGTGGTGTTTGCCCTGGGCGGGCTACTGGGGGCCTTGCTTCAGCTCTGGCGCCTGTGGGGCACCGGTAACGGGGATGCCTTTTACAACATGGTGACCCAGGACGCCTTCTCCGAGGTCTTCGGAATCCTCTTCCTGGTCTCGGCCATTCTGGCGGTCGCCCTTTCCTACCGGCATCTGGACATTGAGGACGCCCAACACAGCGAGTACTACGCCATCATCCTCTTCGCCACCTCCGGCATGATGTTCATGGCCGGGGCCATCGACCTGGTCACCATCTTCGTGGGCCTGGAGCTGATGTCCGTGTCGACCTACATCCTGGTCGGCTTTCTGCGCCGGCAGCGCCGCTCCAACGAGGCCTCCATGAAATACTTCCTCATGGGCGCCTTCTCCACTGCCATCATCCTGTACGGGATGTCCCTGCTCTACGGGATCAGCGGCAGCACCAACCTGAACGTCATCGCCCAGGAGGCGGCCAAGCGGGAAGACAACACCCTGTTGATCCTGGCCCTCTTTCTGATGCTGGCCGGTCTCTGCTTCAAGATCGCGGCCGTCCCCTTCCACATGTGGGCGCCCGATGCCTATGAGGGCGCGCCCACCGGCATCACCGCCTTCATGTCGGTGGCGGTCAAGGGAGCCGCATTCGCCGTTTTCCTGCGAATCTTCTACGTGACCTTTCACGACTTCCACGACCTGTACATCGGGGTCCTGGCCGTCATCGCCATGGCGACCATGACCTGGGGAAACGTGGCCGCGGTCACTCAGCAGAACGTCAAGCGGCTGCTTGCCTACTCCAGCATCTCCCACGCCGGATTCATTCTGATGGGACTGGTGGTGGGTTCCCAACCGGGGATCTCGGCATCGGTGCTCTATCTGTTCGCCTATACCTTCATGAATCTCGGCGCCTGGGCCATCGTCATTCTGCTGCGGCGGAAGGACGTGATCGGGGAATCGATCGAGGACTTCAACGGCCTCTACTTCAAGCATCCCGGTCTGGCGATACTGAATCTCATTTTCTTCCTGTCCCTGGCGGGAATTCCCCCTCTGGCCGGATTCATCGCCAAGTACGCGGTATTCGCAGCGGTGATCGAATCGGCCCTGGCAGCCGGTCAGGCCCATGGACAGTTGCTGATGTGGCTGGCCGTGGTGGCCGCCCTCAATGCCGTCGTCTCCCTCTTCTATTACTTGCGGATCGTGGTGGCCATGTTCATCGAGAAGGAGGCGCTCCCGGTCCCGTTGAGCTTTTCGGTGGGTGTCTGGTTCGTCCTTTTGGTCACGGGGTTCTTTACCATCGCCATGGGGATCTATCCGGATCCTTTCTTCGACCTGGCCCGAATCGCCAGCCTCTCCCTGATTTTCTGACGGCTCCGGACGCCTCCTTCCAGCACCGACGACGACGGCGCCGCCGTTCGTCCGGCAACTTGGAGACGGATCGGAAGGGCGGAAAGAGTTGCGAAACGGCAAGCGGAAAAAAGGGGGTGTCTACGCCCAGGTGGCTCGCTACAGCTCCATCATTTTTCTGCTTCCCTCGTGTCTCCTGGTCGGTTACCTGATCGGCTATTTTTTGGACCGGCGCTTGGATTCCGATCCTTGGATCTCCGTGGCCGGGTTGCTGCTCGGGGGAGTGGCCGGTCTGGTCCGAGTCGTGAGAATGTTCAGCAGGTAAGATTTGGAGCGCATTTCACGCAATGCAATGATTCTCCTGATCGCCATCTCCGTTGTCGGGGGATGGGTTTATGGATTCTGGACGGCCCTTTCCATCCTGGCCGGCGCACTCGCCTCGCTCCTGAACCTCAAGGTCCTGGACCGGCTGGCCGCGCGGCTGCTGGCGCCGGGCGGGAAGCCTTCAGCCCTGCGATTTCTGGCCCTGAACGGGGGTCGCATGATCTTGATGCTGGGAGGTCTCTTTGCTATGATGCAAATTCCTTTTTTGAGTGTGCCGGGGGCGGTCCTGGGGCTTTCCGTACCCATCCTTTCAGCAATGTTGGAGGCGTTGTACAAATCCTGACCCGCACAGTTCATGCCTGATCCGGCGTGACACCCTCGGGACGGACGAACTTCTGAAACAGGACCGGAAATGGATCAGCACCACGAGTTCCTGTCGGCGACTCTCTTCAACCGCTACCTCGCGAATCCTGTGGCCGAGGCCTTGGGCTTTCGAGTGGACCACGATGTCCTTCCGGCCCACCTGGTCATGGTCATCTTCGTCTGTTTCATTCTCACCGCGGTCGCCCTCCTGGTGAGGAGGCGCTTGAGCGTGGACAATCCGGGCGCGGTCCAACAGCTGCTGGAAGTTCTGTTCGAGGGCTTGCTGGGCTTGATGAAGGAGATCATCGGACCCGATGCCCGCCGCTTCTTTCCCTTGATCGGGACTCTGTTTCTCTACATTCTGGCGGGGAACCTCCTGGGGCTCTTCCCCGGGTTCATGCCGCCCACCAGCAACATCAACATCACCGCGGCCTGCGGAATCACCGTCTTCCTCTACTACAACTACCATGGGTTCCGGGTTCATGGCTTCGTCAGGTACATGGCTCACTTCGCCGGTCCCTCGCTGGCCATCGCCCCGGTCCTTTTCGTGATCGAGATCATCAGCCACCTGGCGCGTCCCTTCTCCCTCTCCGTCCGGCTCATGGGCAACATCTACGCCGAGGAGCTGATCGTCACCAACCTGAACCAACTGTTTCCCTTTGTGATCTCGATGCCGGTGATGGCGCTGGGCTTATTTGCCGGCACGCTGCAAGCTTTCATCTTCTCCGTCTTGACCATCGTCTACATCGCGGGTTCCGTGGAGCATGCTCACGACGAAGAACACTGATTCGCGCGCTTCATGCGACGGGCTCACACCTCAAACCTTGGAAGGAGTCATCTGATGAACCGAAAGTTCGGCCTTCTGGCCATTGCTCTGGTCGTTGCTCTGCTGTTGCCGGCGGTTTCCGTGCAGGCTCAGGCCGAGGAGGGCGGCGCCTCAACCAGCCTGGAGATCCACTGGCTCGCCGTCGCCATGGCCATCGCCGCTGCCGGCTGCGGCTATGGGCAGAGCCGGGTCCTGACCGCCGCCTGCGAAGGGGTCTCCAGAAACCCCGGAGCCTCCGACACGATCCGATTCTTCTTCATCCTGGGACTTGCCTTCATCGAGTTCCTGGCCCTTCTGACCTTCGTCGTCGTGCTCCTGGTGAGCGGTTAATCACCCCTCGGGAGAGTTCGACGGCTCGAGTAAAGAGACACGACCCCCTATGCCTGTTCTCAGGGGGTCGTGTCTCCGCCAAGTGGCCGCTCAGGCCTCCCCAACCGGGACACTCCTGCCGCACACCGTTCGAGAAAATCCGTTCTCCTGCAGTCGGTAAGCGAGCTGTCCAACGTCAGGCAAACCCGCCGGGTGACGGCGTCGGTTCCTCAGCGTGAAGACCGATCGCTTTCCATGAGCGCCCTCAACATGGCGTTCATGCGAGTCTGGTAACCCTTGCCCCTCGATTTGAGCCAGTCGATGACGTCGGCATCCAAGCGGACATAGATCCCTTTCTTCGGCTGCGGCATTTGCAGTTCGGCACGCCTCCAAAAGCTCTCATCGGCTTCCGGGATGTCCGAATAGTCGATGTCCGCATCCCGGATGACCTCAATTTCCCGGATCCGCTTTGGTGAGATACTCATAATAAGCGCGCCTTTCCCTGCGGTTGGCCTTACGGGTGGAAATCAGACGGATTCGCCCGAGTCGCCTCGTGTGAATCACCACGACGACGATTGATTTGCCGATCCGCCCATAACTGATAAGACGTTCCTCACCGTAGTCGCGGCGACCATCCCGGGCAGTGACCACGGGCCGGGTGAAGATGACCTTGGCTTCCTCAAAACCGATGCCGTGTTTCGCGCGATTGGCCTTATCCTTTTCATCATCCCATTCAAACTGCAACGGCATCGCTTCGTTGTCGCCATGTGACGACCTTCTTTATTTCTTATATATACATTCTGTATATACATCAACTCATGTGTGCCATTTCTCCGGCTTTCCATTCTCTTCTCCAGCCATATCCCTCGCGTGAGGCCGAACCACCCCAAGGGTTGTCCCGGCGCCTCCCTTGCCTTTCCTCTTGTTTCATCGCTTCTCTAGACGCCGAGAAGTTGTTACAATGACCGGCACCATGGACGCTTCCAGATTGCCCGCACCGAAATTCATCGTGGCCGGCCTGTTGATCGTGGGCGCCGTGAGCTACCTGATGTTCAGCGGCATCAACGACAACATGGTCTACTACTACACCCTGTCGGAGCTGATGGAAAAGAAGTCGGACCTCGCCGGCTTGGGGATGCGCGTCCATGGACACGTCTCTTCCGGCACCATCCGAATCGATCGGGAGCGGTCACAGGTCGATTTCCTGGTGATGGAAAAGAAGACCACCAACACTCTTCCCGTCACCTATCAGGGGATCATCCCCGATACCTTCAAGGACGGGGCGGAAGTCGTGGTCGAGGGCACCTACCAAGCCGACCGGCACCATTTCCAGGCCACGATCCTGATGGCCAAATGTCCCTCCAAATATGAGGAAGCACAGACGGCTTCCTCCGACAAGCCCCAGACCCCCGACAGGCCCTATTGACGCAACATGATTGAACTGGGTCGATACTGTCTGCTTGCCGGTCTAACTCTGTCCGGCTACGGCGCCATCGCGGCGGGCATCGCGGGACGCCGGAAGAACCTGGCCCTGGCCCGGAGCGCCGAGAACAGTCTGGTGGCCGCCTTCGTGATCGTGGTGGCGGCCTCCGCCTGCCTCATCGGCCTCCTGATGACGGACGAGTTCCGGGTGCAATACGTCGCCAGTTACAGCGCCAGCAGCATCCCCACGGTCTACAAGTTCACGGCGTTCTGGGGCGGGCAGGCGGGGAGCCTGCTCATGTGGGCCCTGGTCCTGGCCTTCTTCTGCCTGGTTGCGGTGGTCCAGAATCGGAACCGCAACCGGAAATTGATGCCCTACGCCACCGCCGTAATGGCCGGGACCCTGGGCTTCTTCATGCTCCTGTTGGCCTTTGCCACCAACCCCTTCGACACCTTTCCTCCCGGAACGGCTCCGTCCGACGGCAACGGTCTCAATCCGCTGCTCCAGAACTCGTACATGGTGATCCACCCGCCCATTCTCTACCTGGGTTACATCGGCCTGACCATACCCTTCGCCTTCGCCATGGCCGCTCTCATGTCCCGCAAGCTGGATACGTCCTGGATCCGCGTGACCCGGCGCTGGACTCTGGTGGCCTGGATCTTCCTGACCATGGGGTTCACGTTGGGGGGTGTATGGGCCTACGAGGAGCTGGGATGGGGAGGATATTGGGCGTGGGACCCGGTGGAGAACTCTTCCTTCATGCCCTGGCTCTTCGCCACCGCCTTCCTGCACTCCATCATGATCACCGAGAAGAAGGGGATGCTGAAGCTCTGGAACTTCATCCTGGTTCTGGTTGCCTTCGAGCTTTCCATCTTCGGCACTTTCATCACCCGGAGCGGCGTAATCTCATCGGTCCACTCCTTCGCCATCTCCAACCTGGGACCGATGCTGGCGATTTTCCTGCTGCTGTCGACCCTGTTCGGGGTCTTCTGGATCGTCCGTAGATCGGATCAGCTGCGGAGCGAACAGCGGATGAAGTCCTTTCTCTCGCGGGAAGCGACCTTCCTCTTGAACAACCTGTTGTTCGTCTCCATCTGCTTCGCCATCTTCTGGGGGACCGTCTTTCCCATCATCTCCGAGTGGGTCCAAGGGGAGAAGATCACGGTGTCGTCGCCCTTCTTCAACAAGGTCACCTGGCCCCTGGCCCTGACCCTCCTGGCGCTCACCGGAATCTGTCCCCTGATCGCCTGGAGAAAGGCCTCCTTCAAGAATTTCCGGCGGAACTTCCTGATCCCCCTGGCCGGCGGACTGCTTTTTGGAGGGCTCGCCCTGTTCCTGGGCGTGCGGAGCCTGATTCCTCTGCTTTTCTACTCCGCCTGCGGCTTCGTGGCCTTTTGCGTCTTCTTCGAATTCTACAAGGGCGCGCGTGCCCGCCAGGGCATCCGGTCCTCCTCGTTCCTGGTCGCCCTGAAGGACCTGACCCTGATGAACAAGCGCCGCTACGGCGGCTTCATCATCCACCTGGGTGTCGTCGTGGCCTTCATCGGCATCATTTCCAGCTCGTTCTTCTCCCATGAGGAGTTGGTCACCGTGAACCGGGGCGAGGAGTTCAGGGTGGGTCAGTACACCCTCAAGTTTCATGAACTGGTCACGAGATCGGATCCGGAAAAGGATGTCGTCTACGCTCGAATCAGCGGATACGAAAACCAGGATCCCATCGGAAACTTCTTTCCGCAGAAACACTTCCACCACAAGACTAAGCAACCCCAGAGCGAAGTGGCGATTCGCCGCACCCTCATGGATGACGTCTACGTCGTCCTGTCCGGATACAACGAAGACCTGACCCAGGCGACGTTTCACCTCTTCCTGAACCCCATGGTCCAGTGGGTCTGGATCGGTATCGGCATCATGGTACTGGCGGGGGTCTTCCTCTTTTTCCCGGACAAGAAGCCGGCTGCACGAACTCGCGTTCGACGCCGGAGGGAGAGAATTCGAACCGAAGCCGCCTGATCCGTGGACGGCGTTACGAGGACTCGTCATGGAGCTGATCATCGCTCCCATTCTTTTCATCGGAATGGTCCTTTACGTGGCCTATCCCCTCCTGTGGGGGAGTGAGACCAGAGCGGAACCTCCCCCGCAAGCCCCTCCGACCGACCGGCAGACGATCTTGCGGGAGAAGGAGGACGTTGTCGCCAACCTGAAGGACATCGAGATGGACTTCCGAATGGGCAAGCTCTCGTCCCAGGATTACGAGGATCTGAAATCCGAATACGAGGAACGGGCCGTCGAGGTCTTCGAGCGGGCCGAGGCGCTGCAGCGGAAAAGGACCCGAAAGACCAGGTCCTGACTGATCCCGATGGCGCTGCGGATCAGCCACCTCACCAAGCGGTTCGGGACCTTTCGGGCCGTCTCGGACCTGACCCTCCGGATCGAAACGGGCCAATTCGTCAGCCTCTTCGGGCCCAACGGCGCCGGTAAGACGACCCTGCTGAAACTCGTTGCCAGCTTGCTCAAGCCCACGAGCGGAACCATCTCCCTTCGGTTCAATGGATCCGGACCGGAACGGCGCAACGTCGGCTACGTCTCCCACCAGAGTCTGCTCTATCAGGAGATGACCGGCCTCGAGAACCTGCTGTTCTACTCGCGGCTCTACGGCGTCGTCCGGCCCCGGAAACGGTCCCGCCGGGTTCTGGAGAAGATGGGGCTTTCAGGAGCCGGAGAGCAACTGGTCAGGGAGTATTCGCGGGGCATGAAACAGCGGCTCACGCTGGGCCGGGCGCTCCTGCACGAGCCCAGCCTGCTGCTGCTGGACGAACCCTACGTGGGTCTGGACCAGCAGGGGAACCGGCTCCTGACGAGGATTCTCCGAAGTCTCAAGGATGGGGACCACACCGTTCTGCTCGTGACCCATAATCTGGCGGAGGGCCTGGAACTGTGCGACCGCGTCCTGATACAGCATCGGGGCTCCCTGGTGTACGACCGTGCCTCCGACGGATTGGGACGGCGCGAGGTGGAGGCGGCCTACCTGCGAGCCGTGGAAGCGAAGTGAGCGGTATCCCGTTCCCAGCGACCGGAGTGATGCCGACGAAGCTGTCCAACTGGTGTTGACGGGATCCTAAATCGTGAATTGGTGGAACCTTTACTCGGCGTCGGGATGCTGCGTGCTGGTGCTGCTGGCCTGGCTCACATCCACCAATCGCCGAGGTATCAGCTGGCGAACGTCGGCGACGGCTGCTGCCACGCTGATGGCAATGGGAGTCGTGGTCTTCTGGTGGCCCTTTTTCCGAGTCGTTCTGGTGGCCCTCAACGGGGCTGTCGCCACCCTTCTGGCCGCCTCCAGCGCCGGTTCACGATTCCTCTTCGGTCCGCTCGCGGCCGGTCCCGGCCAAGAGGACACCCTGGGCTTCATCCTGGCCTTTCAGGTCTTTCCCGCAGTTGTCTTCTTCTCCGTGATCATCTCTCTGCTCTACCATTTCGGAGTTCTTCCCTTCGTGGTGAGAACCATCGCCCGCTGGGTTCACCGCGGCTTCGGCCTCAGTGGAGCCGAAGCCCTGGCGACCAGCAGCAACTTGTTCTTCGGCGTCGAGTCGACGCTGACGGTCCGGCCCTTTCTGGAGCGCATGACCCGTTCCGAGTTGATGATGCTCCTGACGTCGGGCCTCTCCACCATCGCCAGCTCGGTGCTGGCCGTCTATGCCGGTCTTCTGGAGCCCATCTTCCCCTATATCGCAGGGCACCTGATCTCCGCCTCCGTGCTGTCCATCCCCGCCGCCGTCCTGATGGCCAAGATCATCGTCCCCGAAGGAGAAGAGCCGCAGACTCGGGGTTCCGTGCCTCCCCTGGGGGAGATCGGCAAGTCGCAACACTGGATGGGGAGCATCATCCAGGGCGCCAACGACGGAGTCCGGCTGTCGGTGGGAGTCGGGGCCCTCCTGATCGGAATCCTGGGATTGGTCGAGCTGCTGGACCTGATGTTGGGGGCGTCGGCGGGCTGGATCTCGAGCTTGGCGCTCCCAGAGGAGTTCCGTCCGACGCTCCGAATGCTTCTGGGTTGGGTCGCCTATCCCCTCATCCTCTGTCTGGGACTGACTCCCGACGAGTGGTCGGCCGCCGCCCGGCTCGTCGGGGAGCGCTGGATCCTGACCGAGGTGGTGGCCTATCAGGACCTGGCGAGCATGGTCGCGGCCGGCAGCCTCTCGCCCCGAGGTCTCATGATCTTGAGCTACGCCCTCTGCGGCTTCACCCATGTGGCCTCCGTGGCCATTTTCGTGGGAGGACTCTCGGTTCTGGTTCCGGCTCGAAGGAACGACCTGGCCCGCCTCAGTTGGCCCGCTTTCTGGGCGGCCACCCTGGCCACGCTCATGACCGGAGCGGCGGCCGGCGCCTTCTACCATGGTCAGGAAGGGTTGATGGGGTTTTGAGTCCCATTCGAAGCGTGCTGGCCGGGCTGGGTCTGATCTGGACGCTGGCCGAGAAGGATCTTCGAATCGAGCTCAGATCCCGTCAGGCTTTTTTCACCACGCTGTTTTTTTCTTTCCTGATTCTGATGGTCTTCAACTTCGCATTCGATCCGGCGAGTCCGGCGACCAAGAAGGCGGCTCCAGGCATTCTCTGGGTGGCCCTGATCTTTCCCGGCGTGATTCAGCTCAATCGCTCGTTCCAGTCGGAGCGAGAAGAAGGAACGTTGCTCGGAGTTCTGCTCTCTCCCATGGACCCGGGACTCATCTTTCTCGGCAAGTTCCTGGCCAATTGGATCTTCCTGTTGGTCGTCGACCTGCTCACCTTGGTCATCTTCATGGCCGTCTACAATTTTTCCCTGACCTCGGCCACGCTCTGGATGCTGCTTCTGATCCTTCTTTCCAGTCTCGGTTTCTCGGCCGTGGGGACATTGTTCGGAGCCATGGTCTCCAACCTCCGGACCCGAGAGGTCCTGCTTCCGATTCTGCTTTTCCCCATCGTCATACCGGTGATCCTGGCGGCGGTGAACGGCAGCACGGAGGTGCTGCAGGCGGAAAAGTTCCGCTTCCTCTTCGGATGGATTAAGATATTGGTCGCCTTTGACGTGATCTTCCTGGCGGCCTCCTATCTGGTATTCGAGTATGTGGTCGAAGAATCTTGAAGCGGACCGGCAGGCGATTCGCCGTTACACGGCGTGGGCCGGCCGGCTCCTGGCCCCAGCTTTCCTGCTGGGGGCGTTGGCTCTCTATGCCGCCTTCCTGTACGCCCCCACGGAAAAAATAATGGGAGACGTCCAGCGGATCTTCTACTTCCACGTGGGGTCCGCCTGGAACGCGTTTCTGGCCTTTTTCGTGGTCTTCCTGGCCAGCCTCGCCTATCTCAGAACGCGACGCGCCAAATGGGACCAGTTGGCCGCGGCGTCCACCGAGGTGGGCGTGGTCTTCACCACCATCACCTTGGTCACCGGGTCGCTCTGGGCCAAGCCGATCTGGTTCACCTGGTGGCCCTGGGGCGACCCTCGGGTCACGACCACCCTGGTGCTGTGGTTGATGTACGTCGCCTACCTCATACTCCGGAGCAGTCTTCCCGACGGGGATCAGAAGTACAGATTCTGTGCTGTGCTGGGCATCGTCGGTTTCATCAACGTCCCCATCGTCTGGATGTCCATTCGCTGGTGGAGAACCCACCATCCGGTGGTCATCACTTCCAGCGGCATGAATCTGGAAGCTAGGATGGTGCACACCCTTTTGATCTCGGTATTCGCTTTCGCGGCCCTTTATGTGGTCCTTCTCTGCTTGAGAACGTCCATGCG
This sequence comes from uncultured Acidobacteriota bacterium, assembly GCA_951812665.1. GTDB lineage: Bacteria > Acidobacteriota > UBA6911 > RPQK01 > JAJDTT01 > JAJDTT01. The sequence goes on along the minus strand of CATOST010000018.1, from coordinate 314,485 downwards.
TCTTCAGGAACGACTGACTCAGGAAATGGAAGTGGAGGTCCTGGCCAAATGATGGAGGACGGATCGTGATCGGCTATCTCTTCGCCGCCTACATGGTCATCTGGACTCTTCTGTTTGCCTACCTGCTCCACATCACCCGGACCCAGCGCCGGTTGGGCCGGCGGCTGGATTCACTGGCCGCGGAGATCCGAGATCGCGGCGGCAGTCCCCCCGACTCCCGTTCCTGACTCCAGGACCGGGCGGCCGCCCTTGACAGCCTCAATATCGAATCTTACTAGTCATTAGCTAATAGGCAGGAGGAAGTCCGAAATGTCGAAAATCATCGGTATCGATTTGGGAACCACGAACTCAGTGGTGGCAGTGATGGAGGGGAACAAGCCGACCGTCATCGCCAACCAGGAAGGCGGACGTACGACCGCTTCGGTCGTCGCCATCACCAAGAGCGGCGAGCGGCTGGTGGGTCAGGTCGCCAAACGCCAAGCCATCACCAATCCCGAGAACACCGCCTACTCCATCAAGCGTTTCATGGGGCGCAAGTTCAACGAGGTGAACGAAGAGATCGGGATGGTCCCCTACGAGGTCAATGTGTCCGGAAACGGGGACGCCCGGGTGGTCCTGGGAGGCAAGTATCACTCGCCGCCCGAGGTGGCGGCCATGATCCTTCAGAAGCTCCGGTCCGCTGCCGAGGAATATCTGGGCCAGAGCGTGAACCAGGCCGTCATCACCGTGCCCGCTTACTTCAACGACTCGCAACGGCAGGCGACCAAGGACGCCGGGAAGATCGCGGGCCTGGAGGTTCTGAGGCTGGTGAACGAGCCCACCGCCGCCGCGCTGGCCTACGGTCTGGACCAGAAGACAGACCAGACCATCGCCGTCTTCGACTTCGGCGGCGGCACCTTCGACTTTTCGATCCTGGAAGTCGGCGAGGGAATCGTCGAGGTCAAGGCCACCAACGGCGACACGCACCTGGGCGGCGACAACATCGACCAGCGGCTCATCGACTGGGTGGTCGACGAGTTCCAGAAGGACCAGGGGATCGATCTCTCCCGGGACAAGATGGCGCTTCAGCGATTGAAGGAAGCGGCAGAAAAGGCCAAGACGGAGCTCTCCACAACCCAGGAGACCGACATCAATCTGCCCTTCATTACGGCGGACGCGAGTGGACCCAAGCACCTGAACCTGAAGCTGACCCGGTCCCGGTTCGAGCGGTTGGTGGAGGACCTGCTGCAAAGGACGGTGGAGCCTTGCCGCCGAGCCCTTGCCGACGCCGATATGAATCCCCAGGAAGTGAACGAGGTGGTTCTCGTCGGCGGCTCCACTCGGATTCCGAGAGTTCACGAGATCGTCCGCGATTTCTTCGGCAAGGAGCCTCACAAGGGAGTCAACCCGGACGAAGTCGTGGGCGTGGGTGCCGCCGTCCAAGCCGGCGTCCTGGGCGGCGAGGTCAAGGACGTCCTGCTTTTGGACGTCACTCCACTGTCGCTCGGCATCGAGACTCTGGGAGGCGTGGCCACCGTGTTGATTCCCAGGAACACGACCATTCCCACTCGAAAGAGCGAGGTCTTTTCTACCGCCGCTGACAGCCAGACTTCGGTGGAAGTCCATGTCCAGCAGGGGGAGCGGCCCATGGCCAGGGCCAACAAGTCATTGGGCCGGTTTCACCTCACCGGAATTCCACCTGCCCCCCGGGGCATCCCTCAGATCGAGGTGACTTTCGACATCGATGCCAACGGCATCCTCAACGTGAGCGCCAAGGACCTGGGAACCGGAACGGAGCAGAAGATCACCATCACCGGGTCCAGCGGACTCAGCGACGACGAGATCCAGAAAATGGTGAGGGAAGCCGAGGATCACAGCGAGGAAGACCGGCGGAAGAAGGAGGAGATCGAGGCTCGGAACCAAGCGGACAACCTGATCTATTCCACCGAGAAAATGGTCAAGGACAACCGGGACAAGATCCCGGAATCGGACGCCAAAGCGGTCGAGGACGCCATCGCCGAGACCCGTAAGGCCGTGGAGGGAGGAGACGCCGAAGCCATCCGGCAGAACGTGGAGAAACTGCAACAGGCCTCGCACCAGGTGGCTCAGGCCATGTATCAACAGACTCAGCAGTCAGGACCAGCCGACCCCCAGCCGGGGGGACCAGGGGCGCCGGAGCCTGGAACCGGCAGTGCACAAGAGGACGATGGCCAGGTGATCGACGCCGAGTACGTGGACGTGGAGGACAAAAAGTAGGGGTGCCCCTTGTGGGTGCCCTCTACGGTCCAAAGCGGAGCAAGACGGGACCAGACGAAGGGTCGGCGGCTGGAAAGCCGTCGACAAGGAAAATTTGGTTCCGCCTCTGCCGGGTTGGGAAATCAGCAGGAATCGATCTTGGCCACACTCTGCTCGACCTTCCTGAGACGATCCCTCAACCTGGCGTATGTGCGTCCCGTTCTCCGCCGGGCCGTCTGCGAGTCGGCAGCCCTGGACGAGAGTTCCTTGACCCGACGGAAGGAGTGCTCCAATTCGGGAAGGATCCTGGCGGTCCGCGTGGGGTCATAGGGGATGCAGACCCGGTCCAGTCCCAACTCGGTGAAGATCACAAGATAGCGGGCGCTGGCCATGTCGGGACAAGCGATTTTCCTGGATCCTGCACGGATCTCAAAACCCAGAATGGTGTCCATGATCCGGGGGCGGCATTTCCTTCCCGGCAGGCTCACAATGCGTACGCGTCCGCCCAGAACACGCTCTCTGTAGAGGGCCTCGATCCGGCCCATCTCTAATTGGATGTCTTCCGTATCCATGTCTTTTACGGGCTCACTCAAGGACGCGGTTCCCTCCTAAATTCTAATGGATTCTATCGTCGCGGACGCTCCACCGGATGACGGAGCCGTATCGGGGACGCCGAACTAGCCCATTGATCGGCTTTGATAACATGTTAATCGGAATGGCCATGTTCACAGTTTGCAGTTTGAGCTTCTGGCAGCAGATCCAGGAGACACTCGGTGGTCTCTACCAGACCATCGTAGAGTATGGAGGACCCGCCCTGCTGCTGGTGGCGCTGGCCGATTCCTCTTTCCTGTCCATTCCCGAAGGAAACGACATTCTGATCATTGCTTTGTCCACTGGACAGTCCTGGGACCTCATGTCCTATTACGTGACCATGACCATCACCGGGTCCGTCCTGGGATGCACGCTCCTGTACAGCGTCGGCCGCAGAGGCGGGGACTTTGTGAAGAGGAGGTTGTCCGAGGAAAGACGAGACGAGATGCGGCGACTGTACGACCGCTGGGGAATCTGGACCCTCCTGGTGCCGGCCGTCCTTCCCCCTCCAACTCCCTTCAAGATCTTCGTCCTTTCCGCCGGCCTCTTCCGGATCCCTCCGGGTCGATTTGTGGTGTTGATCACTCTGGGCAGGAGCATCCGGTACTTCATGTGGGGAATTCTGGCAGTTCTCTATGGTGAGGCCGCCAAGCAGGTCCTCCAAGAGGAAATGAAAACCGTCGGTCTCATCCTTTTCCTGTCCCTGGTCGCCGTCCTGACAGGAATCGTCCTGATCCGGAGAAGAAACCGAAAAAAGGCTTTCTCCGGGGAGGCCACGTGAACCTGCCGGCTTCCGGTTGGGCAGGGCGCACGCTGCTCGCGATCCTGATGCTGGCGTTGCTGCCGGCCGGCTGCAGAAAGGTGGTCAAAACCAAAGTCCGGGTCGAGACGGCTCCTGCCCATCGGGAGGCTCTGGAGTCCACACTCCCGGATCTGGTCCAACGGATCAACCGGTCATACGCCGCCGTGGAAAGCCTGGTCGCCAAGGTGAGGTTGGAGCTCGAAGGGCACTCGCCGGACGCCGGTTACCATGAGCGTTATCGCAAGGCGCCCTCCCAGCTCATCGCCAAGCGCCCCGATGCCATCCGCATCAACGTGCTGAATCCGTTGACTCGAACCACCGTCGTCGCCATGGCCAGTCGTCAAGCCAGGTTCCAGATCTGGGCGCCCACGAAGAACAAGTTCGTCACCGGGAGTACTCATCTGGAGCGCGATTACAACAATCCCCTGTACAACGTCCGGCCCGAGCATGTGCTTCCGGCGATCCTGATCGAGCCGCTTCCGACGGGACCGGCAGCGCGGGTCTTGATGATCGAGGAGAAGGACGCCAGATCCAAGTACTACGTCATCCATGAACTGGACCGCCGGAACCTGCGCCTGAAGAGGAGACTCTGGATCGAACGCAGCAAGCTGGAGTTGGTGCGCCAGGACTACTACGACCCCGACGGCAAGGTCGCCGGCTCGATCCGTTACACCGAGCCCGCCGCCCTGGGTCAGGAGGTCGTCAACACTGGGGTCGTGCTGGAACGCCCCCGGGAACGATACACGCTCCGGCTCCAGTTGGATCCGAAGAGCCTGAAAATCGGCCGCGAGTTGGAGGATCGCCACTTCCAACTTCCGGTGCCGCCGGGAGCCGAAACGATCACTCTCCAATAGATCCGAATTGGAGGGGATAGTCTTGCCCCCCACGCCCCCCGGAACCGGGGGATGAAGACCCCGCTCCCAACGCTCATCCTGTCCTCGAATCCGGAGGCGTTGAAGCCCGCTTCCGAACCGGTATACAATGGTGGTTGCGGCTACCCTGGATTGTCCGACTAAGGCTCGCTGCCGAGAGGGTTCCCGTCATTTGAACTCCGTTTGGGGGCTCTCCTGAATGAGGCACACTCTGGAAATGAATCGAGACAAGAATCTGGTGGTGGCCGAGGATCTCCAGATGGTCTTCCGCATCGGGAAGATGGAGGTCCCCGCTCTGCGCGGCATCAACCTGAAGGTCCGGACCGGCGAGTTCCTGGCCATCATGGGGCCCAGCGGTTGCGGCAAATCCACTCTGCTCCACCTCCTAGGCGGACTCCTGACCCCCTCTTCGGGCCGGATCTGGATCGACGGAGTGGAGATGAGCCTGGTCAGCGATGCGGAAAGGACCGAAATCCGAAAGATGAAGATCGGATTCGTCTTTCAGCGATTCAATCTTTTGCCGACCCTGACGGCCCGGCACAACATCGAGTTGGCGTGCCGCATTCACGGCAACGGCCATCAGAATGAGGCCCGCACTCGAGAGATCTTCCAGTTGTTGGGACTGGAGGGCAAAATGGATCACAAGCCCTCCGAACTTTCAGGCGGTGAACAGCAGCGCATCTCCGTGGCGCGTGCCGTCATCAATCGCCCCGCTTTGCTGCTGGCGGATGAACCCACCGGCAACCTGGATTCCCAGAACTCCGGAAACGTGCTCTCCATCCTGAAAGAGCTGAATCACCGTTACAACCAGACCATCCTGATGATCACCCACAATCCGGATGCCGCCGCTGCCGCCAACCGTGTCATCCAGATGAAGGATGGACGGCTTGTGAGCTCGGATGCCGAGTAATCGCAGCCGGACCCGGTTGCTGGACTGACCGGCCCCGTTTTCCGATTTCCAGTCAGAATTGGATGACGTTGACGTCGGGAGGCAACTCCAGATCGAATCTGGAAGCCGGCAGGTTCAGGTTCAAACGGACGTCTTCAAACCGAATCAGCAGGTAGTCGCGCGTCGGCTCCACCAGCTTTTGCTGAATGGGGACCCAGAGCCGGCCGTCGACCCAGAGCACGATGCGGGAAAAAAAGGCGGAGACTTTGTCGGATCGAGGGATCAATTCGAGCGCGTAAGTCTGCCGGTCGCCAACCATTTCGGGACCCAGCCACCGTATGGAGTAGGCCTCGCGGAGGGCATCCTTCCTGGAGAGGAAGCCAAGCAGCAGGAACTCGGCCCGATCCTTTCTCGCCCCCAGATTGTAGCGGCTGGCCTGCTTGAGCAGCGGCTGGTAGAAGATCCCTTTTCCGTCGTTGATCAGAAGGGTGCTCCGCCCCGGTTCCGTGATGTCTCTCCGCAGACGGATCGCCGCTTTCTCCCTGAGGAAATGAAACTCGCCCCGCTCTTCCTGGTCGAACTCCTCCAGAATGTCGGTCCATTTCTTCTGGACGATGGTGGCGCTCATGGACCGAAGATCGCCGCTTCTCCGGTCCATGTTCTCGAGCACCGACTCCAGACCGGGGGCTGCTCGAGTCGTCTCCACGGCCTCCAACGGAAGAGCGGTGAAAAAACCGAGAAGCAGAAAGAGGAGGGAGATCCGCGGCGCTGATTCCATTCGTTCCAAGGCGCCTATTTGGAGGGCGGCAGGGTCCCTCTGCTGAAGGTCCGGACCTGGGTTTTCTTCGGGTCGGGCACCATCTCTTTCGGACTCTCCGGCTGCTGCCTCTTGGAGAAGAGGGAGCCGTCGAAGACCGTCGCCGGAGTCAGAAAAATAAAGCCCAGGATCATCACGCAGACCACGTCGTAACGCCAGGTTCCACGCACGTACCGCATCGGTCCCGCCGGCGCCCGGCCGTCGCGTCCCCGACTTCGCTGCGGTTCGGACGGTCTCATCTGCGAGCGAGTGTGGAGAATGCGGTGAATCACCGTCCAGTTCCCGATGACGGCAATGGCCCAGAGGACGGGCTCCATGTAGTAGAAGGAGCCGATGATGAGTAGAACCAGACGTTCGGGGCGTTCCAGGAAACCGACCTTGCAACTGGGAATCAGACATTCGGCCCGGGCCCTGGTGTAGCTGATCAGAACCGACCCCATCATGGCTATGCTCACCAATACGACGTAGGTGAACCGGTCCTGCTGGCCGTAATAAATGATGAGGCCCAGGTAGATGATCAGATCCGAGTACCGGTCCATGACCGAATCGAAGAAGGCCCCGAAGGGAGTCGCGGTGTTGGCGGTCCGGGCCACCATGCCGTCCACCATGTCGAACAGGCCGGCGAGAATCAGAACCAGGCCGGCGGAAACGAAGTGGCCACTTGCGAAAACGAAAGCGGCCCAGATGCTGGTGACGAAACCCAGAACGGTGAGGTGATTGGGTTTGACGTGCAAGGTCATCAGCCCCCACACGATCCCCCTCAGGATGACCCGGGCTCCCTGGCCGATGGTTTGCGAAATCATGGATTCTCCCCCCGACTCAGAACAGCTTGAATCGGATGGTCAGGAACTTCCTGGGATCCTGCCGGAAGTCATGGATCAACTTCACCATTTCCGAGGTCAGGTGATTCAGATTCTGATACAGCGCTTCGTCCTTCGCCAACCGGCCCAAGGTTCCCTCACCGTCCTGAATGTCCTCCAGGAACACCGCCATCTGGTCCATGGTTCGCCGCATGTCCACATAGAGTTGGTCATCCGTGGACAGTCGTCCCAGCGTGCCCTCTCCGGCTTCCATGCGCTTGGTAATGGACTCGAGGCTGGCCGTCACCTGTTCGATCCTGTCATAGAGCGATGGATCCTTGGAGAGCTTTCCGAGAGTGCCCTCCCCCTGCTCGACTCGCCTGATGATCTCATCCGTTCGAGCGGAAATGCCCCGGATGCTCTGGTAGATGTCATCCTCACGAATGAGGCTGGGAACGGTCCCGGAACCTTCGATGAGACGCTCGACGAGCGTGGCCACTCTTTCGCTGGTTTGCTGAAACGAGGCCATGATCTTGGTGACGTTGTTGAAGAATTCGGGATTGGTCAGAAACTGGCCGACGGTGCCCTTCCCTTCGCCCAGTCCCTGCATGATGTCTTCCAGCCGCCCGGACAGAGCCTCGACGTTGACCAGCACGTCGTTGGCTCCGATGATCAGTTCCCTGAAACCGGGCTCGGTGGAACCGGTGATCACCACCACCTCATCGGTCTCCACACCGAACCAAGTCTCGAATTCCTCTTCGACCACCAACGCCGGCTGGTTGGACCGACCTAGCGACACCTCCACATACTTGTCGCCCAGCAGCCCGATGGACCCCAGGGAGATATTGCTGTCCCGCTGGATCCAGATCCGGTATTCCTGCTTGATGTCCAGATAGACCTCCACGTTCTGGAGCCGCCACCGGACCCTTTCGATCCCGGACTGGATCTGCTTGAGACGCCCCTCGTCGGGAGGCTGCTTGCGCCGCTCCGCCGCCGCCAGTTTTTCCAGCTCGCCGATCTGCGCCAGGTTGATCCGGTTCGACTCGGTGGGAGGCATCTCACCCGGCTTGGAGATCTTGATCCGCGAGACGTTTCCGGCTTCGACGCCGCCGATGAGAACAATGTCCGACGGTTTCAGTCCCGAAGTGTCGTTGAGGTGCGTCTTGGCTCGAAATGTCTCCTCCAGGAGTCCGACTCGGGTGCCGATGTTGAAGACGGCCAAAGCCAGAATCGCCGTGGTGACGATGACGAAGATTCCAACTTTGAGTTCGGCGAGACGGGTCGGTCTCCCTCTGCCTCTGTTCATGCTCTTTCCCCACGACGCCTTGCGCCCCATCGCTCCCAGACTCCACGGTGGAAGTCCCTAGGAGCCTGCGCGGCAGAAATTGATCTACCGCGCAGACTCCTGGGAGAATCAGGCCAGGAACTCACGGACGTACTCGTCACCGCCTTCCCGAGAGGGATCCCCCCCCTGGTAATGGATTCGTCCATCCTTGATCATGACGAAGCGGGTGTTCCGCAACGTCGTCTCCGGATCCACAGGCATGAAGCCGACGGTACCATCCGGGGCCTGGGTGGACACTTCCCCCGATAGGGCGCGAATCGCCTGCAGATCGTTGGTGACCAGAATCCCGGTCACGCCCTCCAGGTCCCGTAGTCTGATGATGAGCTCGCAGGTGATTCTACTGGTGATGGGATCAAGCCCTGCCGTCGGCTCATCGTAAAGCATGATCCTCGGGCTGCCCATCAACGCCCGGGCGATGGCCACACGCCTCTTCATTCCCCCCGACAGCTCCGAGGGCATCTTGTCGATAGCGTCCTGCATTCCCACAAAACCCAGGAGCCGGCTCACCCAGTTGTCGACCTGCTCCATCGTATATTCATCGGACTCAAGGATCCGATAAGCCACATTGTCCCTGACCGTCAGGGAATCGAAGAGAGCTCCCTCCTGGAACACGATGCCGATTTTCCGGCGAATCGGCATCAACTCCTCTTCCCGAAGCCGGGTGATCTCTTCGCCGTCCACGAACACGGATCCGGAATCGGGACTGACCAGGCCTACCACCATTTTGAGGATGGTCGATTTCCCCGAGCCCGATCCACCCAGCAGGACCATGGTTTCGCCTCGGCCCACCTCCATGTCGAAATCCTGGAGCACGGTGTGATCCTCGTATTTCTTGGTGACGTTCTCAAAGCGAATCACACTCAATGCCACAACTCCAGAATGAGCTTGCCCAGGAAAAAATCGGCCACGATGACCAGGATCGAGGCCGTCACGACGGCCTGCGTCGTATTCCGGCCAACCCCCCTGGTTCCACCCCGGGTCCCCAGCCCGTAGTAGCAGCCCACGGACCCGATGATGAAGCCGAAAACGACCGGCTTCATCAAACCCTCCAGCACGATATTGTAGTCGATGGCTCGAAAGGCCGTATTCCAGTAGAGGGCCGTATTCAAGCGGAGATTGTAGAACGAAACGATCCACCCACCGATCAGTCCGAATACGTCGGCGATCACGGTCAAGAGGGGCACCATGGTGGTACAGGCGAGGACACGTGGCGTCACCAGCTTTTTCACGGGATCCGTTCCGAGGGCCCGCATCGCGCTGATCTGCTCGGTCACCACCATCGATCCCAACTCCGAGGCAATGCCTGAACCTGCCCGGCCGGCCAGCATCAAGGCGGTCAGCACGGGTCCCATTTCCCGGATCAGCGACAGGGAGATCAATTGTCCCATCAGGTTCACGGCGCCGAATGCCTTGAGCGATTTCGAGGTCTGCAAGGCCAGGACGCCGCCGGTGAAAAAACCGACCAGGACCACGATCAGAATCGAACGGACCCCGATCGTCTCCATCTGCTGGAACGTATCCTGAATGTAACGGGGCCGGCGGAAAACGTTGGTGACGCTTCGGACGGTGAGGGTGACGAACTCCTCGACCTCATACAGGATCTTGTAGAGGAAGCCCATAATCACCCTCGGCGGCCGCCGCTCCCGCCGGCGGCATCCTGATTAGCCCACATTTCTCACCGGGGAGCGCGAGAACCGCGCAGGAACGAGGACCGGCGAGGGCGCGCCCAGCGCAGCTTGTGCCCGGGAGATCTCGAAACAGAGCCGGCAGCTGCCTGAATCCAAGATCTTCTTCATCATTCACTCGGCGACCCGGTGAGATATTCGGGTTAATGTTAGACTATGAGGCCTCCTCTATGCGGAGACCGCTGCCACCAGGGCAGCCGGAAGCGGGCCGAGAAAAGCCCGGAGATTCTAACAGAGAGGGCTGGCCGCTTCCAAGCAACGTCTTTAGTAACAGCAGGTTCCGGATAATAAATCATGTTGCGATTCCTGACCTCCGGCGAATCTCATGGCAAGGGCCTCATCTCCACCATTGAGGGCTTTCCGGCCCAGGTTCCCGTCGACCCGGATTTCATCAACGCCGATCTGAGACGGCGTATGGGCGGGTACGGGCGGGGCCTCCGCATGAAGATAGAGAGCGACCAAGTGGACATTTTCGCGGGTGTCCGCAACGGCGAGACACTGGGATCACCCATCGCCTTCATCATCCACAACCGGGACTGGGTCAACTGGACCGAAGTCATGAGCGTGGAACCCAATCCCGAGGGGGTCCGCAAGCGGCAAGTCACCCGGCCGCGGCCGGGACATGCGGATCTCGTGGGCGCTCTGAAGTACCAGTTCCAGGACATGCGCAATGTCCTGGAACGCTCCAGCGCACGCGAAACCGCCTCCCGGGTGGCGGTCGGGGCCTTCTGCAAGCTGCTCCTGCGGGAACTGGGAATCCAGGTCTACAGCCATGTCATTTCGATCCGGAACGTTCGGATCTCCGACGATCTTCTGGACTCGGTTTCCGTCGATCGGATCCCCCAGATCGAGTCCTCGGAGTTGCGCTGCTGCAACCCGGATCTGGACGAGTCCATGAAGGCGGCCGTGGACGACGCCATCGACAAGGGAGACACCATAGGCGGGACCTTCGAAGTTCGCGCCGCCGGAGTGCCCCCGGGACTGGGCAGCCATGTCCACTGGGACCGGAAGCTGGACGGCCGCATGGCCCAGGCCCTAATGTCCATCAATGCCATCAAGGCGGTGGAGACCGGCAGCGGTTTGGATCAGGCTCCGATGGGTAGCGAATTTCACGACGAGATCTTCTACGACGATCAGAAAAGAGAGTTCTACCGGAAGACCAACCGCGCCGGCGGCATCGAGGGAGGGACTTCCAACGGCCAGGAAATCATCGTCCGCGCCGTGGTCAAGCCCATCGCCACCCTGAAGCGGCCCCTGATGTCGGTGAATCTGAAGACCAAGCAACCCTTCAAGGCTCAGTACGAGCGGTCGGACACCTGTGTGGTTCCAGCAGCCGGAGTGATAGGCGAAGCCATGGTGGCCATCGTGCTGGTCCAGGCGATTCAGGAGAAGTTCGGCGGGGACAACCTGTCCGAACTCAAGAACAACCTGAAGAGCTATCGTGAGCGGATGCGAGCAATGTGACCTCCCCCGAACTGCCCGAATCCCGGAATGATCAGACCAATCCTCAAGTTCGGAGCTCCTGAACTTCAGCGTCAGAGCGAACCGGTCGAGAACTTCGACCGTAAGTTGCGAGATCTGGCCCAGGACATGCTGGAGACCATGTACGCCGCCCCGGGGATCGGCTTGGCCGCTCCGCAGGTGGGAGTGAACCTCCGGCTCCTGGTCGTGGATATCAGTGCCGGGGAAGAGAAAGGGAACCAGATCATTCTGGTCAATCCGGAGATCCTCGAACAGGAGGGGGAGCAGAAGGGAGAGGAGGGGTGCCTCAGCATCCCCGGGTTCACCGCCCTGGTGGAGCGGCCGCAACGGATTCGAATCGCCGGACAGGACCCCCGGGGGAATCGGATCGAAATGGAGGCCGAGGACCTTCTGGCCCGAGCCCTCTGCCATGAGCTGGATCACCTGGACGGGATCCTCTATCTGGACCGGATTTCCTTCTTCAAACGAGACCTGATCAAGCGCAAGATCCGCAAGCTGATCCGCTCCGGGGATTGGTGATGCGAGGAGCCTGCGCCGCAGAAATTGATCTACCGCGCAGATTCCGAGTCCTGTTTCTGGGGACGCCCGATTTCGCCCGGACGATTCTCCAGGCCTTGGCTCAGAATCAGACCCGTCTCGGCCTGGAGCTGGTGGGGGTCGTCACTCAGCCGGACCGAAGAAGCGGAAGGGGACGCAAGTTGTCGCCGCCGCCCGTCAAGGCAACGGCCCGGCAACTCAAGCTTCCGATCTTCCAATGCGCCAGGATTCGAGGAAACGTCGAGGCCCTGGAATTCCTCCGGCAAGTTCGGCCCGACGTCATGGTGGTCGTCGCCTTCGGACAGATTCTTCCGCGCGAGTTCTTCGACTGGCCCCCCTTCGGCAGTCTCAATGTCCACACCTCCCTCCTGCCCCGATACCGCGGTGCCGCCCCCGTCGTCCACGCCATCCTGAATGGAGCGAAGGAAACCGGGGTAACCATAATGAAGTTGGACCAGGGCATGGATACGGGTGATGTGCTGGCTCAAGCCAGGACCTCCATCGGACCCGACGTCACCTCGGGAGAACTCGAAGCGCAACTCTCCCGGCAAGGTGTCGGGCTCCTGCTCGAAACCCTTCCTTCCTACCTCTCGGGACGGCTCCAGGCCCGCCCCCAAGACCATGAGCAAGCGACTCTCGCTCCTCTCATCCGGAAAGAGGACGCACGTATCGACTGGACCCGGCCGGCATGCCAGGTCCATGACCAGATCCGCGCCTTCAACCCCAGACCCGGCGCCTTCACCGGTTTTCGCCGGGAGCGCCTGAAGGTCTGGCGAAGCCGCAATCCTCACGCCTCCCCGGTCTCGAGCGGCCAGATTCGCATTACCGAGCAGGGCGCCATTCTGGTGGGATGCGGCGAAGACAGCTCGCTCGAGCTCGTGGAACTCCAGTTGGCCAACCGGGGCCGCCTGCGGGCCCGCGATTTCACCAATGGGATGAAGCTGACGACGGGAGAACGGCTGGGAGCTCGCGGGTGAGGCGCACGGCCAGATCCGTGGCCCTGCGGGTGCTCCTGGACAGTGTAAGCGGCCGGCGAGTCTCCCTGGAAACGCATTTCGAAGCCTCTGAGTTCGGCTCTCTGCCGGACCGCGATCGGCGACTGGCGACGGAACTGGTCTATGGCGTCCTGCGAAACCGATCCCTCCTGGACTATCAACTGGATGCGTTGCTGGAGCGTCCCCGGTCCCGCTTGGATCCGGAAGTGCTCCAGATATTGCGGGTGGGCCTGTTTCAACTCAACTATCTGAGGATTCCGGAGCGGGCCGCGGTTCACGAGTCGGTCCGGCTCTGCAAGGAACTCCGCAAGTCCTCCGCCGGACCCCTGGTCAACGCCGTCCTTCGCCGTTTTCTCCGGAACCGGCCCGCTGCTCCGGATGCGGACGATACCCGGAGTCTGTCCATCCGCTGCAGTCACCCCGAATGGCTGGTGCGCCGCTACCTCTCAAGATACGGCCCCGAGGGAACGCGGAAGATCCTGGAGAGAAACAACCGCCCGCCGCTGCTGCAGCTCTGGGTCAATCCATTCCGGACGACGTGGGAGAAATTCTGCCGGCGGCTGGACCGGGAAGGAATCCCCTTTCAAATCCATCCCCATCTTCCCCATTGCGTCAGAGTGAACTCCAGGTCGTTCGTCCGGCACCCCCTCTACCGCCAGGGCCACTGCTTCCTGATGAGTCCGGCCAGTCAGGAAATCGCTCAACTGGGGGACCTCAGCCGGTGCCGGATTCTAGGTGATTTCTGCGCGGCTCCAGGGGGGAAATCCTTCATCCTGCACGCCCGCAAACGATCCGATGCCCGTATGTTCTGCTGCGATCTCAGCTGGTCCCGTCTACGTCAGATGAGAGCCAGAGCCGACCTCTACCGGATCCCACAACTCGGGGCCGTTCAGGCCGATCTGGTCCACCCCCCTTTCCGGATCCCCTTCGACTTCATCCTGTTGGACGTCCCCTGCACCGGGACCGCCACCTTGAGGGCCAATCCGGACATTCGGTGGCGGCTTGCCGAGGAGGACATCCAACGAATGGCCCGGATTCAGCGTTCCCTTTTGCGGAGCAGCTTTCGAATGCTGCGTCCCGGGGGGCAGCTGATCTACGCCACTTGTTCCACCGAGCCGGAGGAGAACCATGAGGTGGTTGAGAATCTGCTCGACTTGGAACCGGAGGCCCAGTTGCTGCCGCCGCCGGGGGCGGACTTCCTGAAGCGCGAGGCCTTCTTCGCCGCATGTCTGGTCCGAAAGGGAGAGGGGACTCTCAGTCCCCCACACCCCCCGGAATCGGGGGTTGAAAACCCCCGGTCCCAACGCTCTTGCTGAGCTTGGAGTCACCCCTGACGGTGTGGTAGCGTGTTTGCTCTACAGGAAACGATCGGGCATGGGCTCCAAGAGACGAAAGCAGAAGGGTTCGGGAAAACGGCGCAATCCGTTCGTAACCGTGGTCAAGCTGGGCCTGCTGGCCGGCGTCATGATGGTCGTCTTTCTCTTCAGCCTGATCATCAGCATGCGGGTGGCGACCCGGGCGACGGAGGTGGTGGTCCCGACCGTCATCCGAGTCGACATGGAGCAGGCAAGAGAAAAGCTGGAGGCGGCCGGCCTGGGGATGACCGTGGCGGGAGAAGTCTACGACGCATCGATTCCCAACGGTGCCGTCGTCTCTCAGGTTCCCACTCCAGGCGTCCGCATCAAGGCCAACGGTCGAGTCCAGGTGATGGTGAGCCTGGGAGTGCAACACAATCCCGTCCCCGATCTCATCGGGTCCACACCGCGGGTCGCCCGCCTGATGTCGCAACAGTCCGGCTACGAGATAGGACACACCAGCGAGATCTTCCTCACCGACGTGGGGTCGGACCAGATCATCCGTCAAGTCCCCAATCCGGGGTCCACGGAAGTCCTCACGGCCCGGGTCGATGTGCTGGTGGGCAAGAAGCGGATTCAAGTCTACATCATGCCTGATTTCAGGGACTTGGACCTGAACCGGGTCCGATCCCTCATCCGGAAGAACGGCTTCGAGTCACCGCAGGTCAACTACACGCGAGGCGCCAGGAGGATTCGGGGCAAGGTGGTCCGCCAATACCCCGAGCCGGGAAACATGTTGAAGGAAAACGATACCATCATTCTGGAGGTCGCCAGCTGATGCCTTGGATCGCCCCGTCTCTACTCTCGGCTGATTTTCTCGACCTGGGAGGTTCCGTCAGGGAAATGGAGCAGGCAGGATGCCGGATCCTGCATCTGGACGTCATGGATGGACATTTCGTCCCCAACCTGAGCTTCGGTCTGCCGGTGATCGAGGCGGTGCGCAAGCAGACTGACATGGTCCTGGACGTCCACCTCATGATCTCCAACCCCGAAGAGATGGCGGATGCTTTCATCGACGCGGGATCGGACTATCTGAGCGTCCAATATGAAACAGTTCTTCATTTGGACCGTCTAATGGATAGGATCCGGGAAAAGGGGGCCAAACCGGGCGTGGTCCTGAACCCTCACACCCCGGTCGGAGTCCTGGAGGAGATCCTCCCCAAGTGCCACCACGTCATGATCATGTCGGTGAATCCAGGTTTTTCGGGCCAGCGGTTCATTGCCACGAGCTACGACAAAATGAGAAAATTGAAAGCGATGGTGGCCCGGAGCAATCTCCGGGTCAAGATCGAGATCGACGGCGGTATCGGACCCGCCAATACACAGGATGCGGTCCGGGCCGGTGCAGAGATTCTGGTAGCCGGTTCGGCCATCTTTGGAACGCCCTCTCCGAGCGAGACGTATCGGCGGATGCAGACTCTGGCGGACGAGGCTTCCTCGTAATCTGAAATGGGGACAGTGAAAATGAGAACCCTTATCAGGCTGACCTTGCTGTCAAGTGCCCTGATTCTTCTGGCCTCCTGCGGCGGCCGCAAAGGAGCGGATCTTCAGGAGGGGGCCGTGGCGCCCGACAAGACCCTCTTCGAAAACGGGATGAAGTTCCTGGGCAAGAAGCACTTCATCAAGTCGCGCCTCTCCTTCCAGACGCTCATCAGCACCTATCCCGAGAGCGAGTACACACCGACCTCCTTTCTCTCCATCGCCGACTCCTATTACGAGGAGGGAGGCAAGGAGAACCTGCTTCAAGCGGAGGCTCAGTACAAGGACTTCATCATTTTCTACCCCACGCATGAAAGCGCGGACAACGCCCAGATGAGGATCGCCGCCATCAACTACCGGCTCATGAAACCTCACGACCGGGACCCCACCTACACCCGCAAGGCGGAAATCGAACTGAAGAAGTTCCTGGAAGACTTCCCGGACAGCGAGTTGGCGCCGACCGCGGAAGAGTTTCTCAGACAGGTGCGCGAGGAACTGGCCAAGGGGGTCCACGGAGTCGGCGACTTCTACTTTGGGAAAAAGCGATATTCAGCCGCGGCCAATCGATACGAAGAGGTGGTGGAGGAATACAACGAGTTCAGCCGGCTCGACGCGAGCCTGTTTCACTTGGCCGTGTCTCTGGAGAATCTGGGACGGGTCGAGGAAGCGACGGTCTACTACTCCTTTGTGGCGCGAGAGTATGAGTTCAGCCCCTACTTCGACAACTCCAGGGAGAAGCTGATCCTTCTGGAAAGGCCGGTACCGCAACTGGACCAGGCCAAGGCCGCACGGAACCTGGCACGCATGAAGCAATACGAGAAGGAAGGATTCTCCATCCTCTCCCCGGTCCGAGGCGTTTTGGGGATCTTTACCGGGCGCGAGGATCCCTACGAGGTGGCGCGCCGCCGCGCCGAGCAACGCCAGATGGGAGAGTCCGGGGGCGACGAATCGCTTCGCTGACCGATTGCCGATCAGGCCCCAACCCTTCCAGGAACAGCAGTTGATCCCGGGTTGAATTCCCGGTCCCATCGCGGAGGGGCCCCTCCGTGAGTCTGTTATAATCTCTCCTTCTCCTAGCCCGATTCCATCGATTCAACCGGGGCATTCGGATTGATCAACCTGGCCAAGACCTACGAGCCGAAGCGAGTCGAACGGAAGTGGTACACCCTCTGGGAAGAGAGGGGCTACTTCAAGGGCGGCACCGATTCCGGCAAGCCAGCCTATTCCATCGTGATTCCTCCCCCGAACGTCACCGGATCCCTGCACATGGGCCACGCCCTCAACTGCACGCTCCAGGACATCCTGATCCGATGGAAGCGGATGAAGGGCTTCAACACCCTCTGGCTGCCGGGCACGGATCACGCGGGAATCGCGACCCAGAACGTGGTGGAACGCCAATTGGCAGAGGAGGGGAAGACCCGTTCGGACCTGGGCCGAACCGCCTTCGAGAAGCGGGTCTGGAAGTGGAAGAAGATAGCGGAGGACAACATTCTCTCCCAGATCCGCAAGCTGGGATGCTCCTGCGATTGGAGCCGCCAGAGGTTCACCTTGGACGAGGGGCTGTCCCGAGCGGTGAGAGAGGTCTTCGTCCGCCTCTACGAAGAGGGGCTCATCTACAAGGGGGAGTATCTGGTCAACTGGTGTCCCCGTTGCCGCACCGCCATCTCGGATCTTGAGGTGGAGTTCGCTCCCACGCGGGGCCACCTTTGGCATATCCGTTATCCGGTCAAGTCTTGGGGCGAGTTTCTGGTAGTGGCCACCACTCGTCCCGAGACCATGCTGGGGGACACCGCCGTGGCGGTTCATCCCGATGACGGCCGCTACCACCACCTCCGGGGTCAAACCGCCATCCTGCCCTTGATGGACCGGGAAATCCCCATCATCGAGGACACCTTCGTCGACCGCGAATTCGGGACCGGAGCCGTAAAGGTCACTCCGGGGCACGACCCCAACGATTTCGAAGCGGGACGGCGCCACGAACTGCCCGTCGTGAAGGTGATCGACGAGGACGGCCGGATGACCGCCGACGCGGGAGCCTTCGCCGGACTGGATCGCTACCAGGCCCGGAGGCGGGTCGCCGCCGAGCTGGAACGCCTGGATTTGCTGGAGAGGGTCGAGACCCACGACCACAACGTGGGGCGTTGCCAGAGATGCTCGACGGTGGTGGAGCCTCTGGTTTCGACGCAATGGTTCGTCCGGGTGAAGCCGCTGGCCCAGACCGCTCTCCAGGCCGTGGAGGACGGGTCGACCGTTTTCGTTCCCGGCAATTACACGAAAATCTATTCCGATTGGATGACCAATATCCACGACTGGTGCATCAGCCGGCAACTCTGGTGGGGACACCGCATCCCCGCCTGGACCTGCGAGGACTGCGGCCACTCGACCGTGGCCCGAACCGGGCCCGAATCCTGTTCCCGCTGCGGAAGTGCCCGGCCGGTCCAGGAATCGGATGTCCTGGATACCTGGTTCAGTTCCGGCCTCTGGCCCTTCTCGACCCTGGGTTGGCCGGACCGGACGCGGGACCTGGAAACCTTCTATCCCACCAGCTCTCTGGTTACGGGATTCGACATCATCTTCTTCTGGGTCGCCCGCATGATGATGCTGGGCCTCCGCTTCCGGGGGGACGTCCCGTTCCGGCGAGTTTTCATCACCGGACTGGTCCGAGACCAGCATGGGCAGAAAATGTCCAAGTCCAAGGGAAACATCATCGACCCGTTGGAGGTCATCGAGGAGTACGGGTGCGATGCTGTCCGTTTCACGCTGGCGGTTTCAGCCGCCCCCGGAGCCGACATCCCTTTCTCCATCAGCCGTATGGCCGGCTACCGGGCCTTCTGCAACAAGATCTGGAACGGCGCCCGCTACTTGCTGCTGAACCTGGATCAGGGACTGAGCGCCGATGAGGAGGATATCGGCAGGCTTTGGGAGAAGGGTTCCTTGCGGCTGGAGGACAGATGGATTCTGGGCCGGCTCCAGCAGATCAATCAGGACACGGAGAGGAACCTGGAGCGGTTCTTCATACACAGCGCCAGCAACGATCTCTACCACTTCTTCTGGCATGAGTTCTGCGACTGGTACATCGAGCTGATCAAAGGGCGAATCAGCGGCGGCGACACCGTTGCCGCCCAGGTCGCCGCCCAGGTTCTGGAACGCTCGCTCCGGCTGCTTCATCCCTTCGTGCCCTTCCTGACGGAGGAGCTTTGGCAACGGCTTCCACATTCGGGCGAAACCATCATGCTGGCCCCTTTTCCGGAGGCCCGACCGGAATGGATCGACCAGGATGACATCGACCGCATGACCCAGCTCCAAGAGTTGATCACGGCGCTGCGAACGGCTCGAGCCGAGAACAACATCGACCCCAGGAGGCGCCTTCCCGCCGAGTTCACCTGTTCCTTTCTGACCCGCGGTTTTCTGGAATCTCAGAGTCACCACCTGAAGAATCTGGCCCGACTCAGCGAGATCGAGTTCCTGGACGGACTGAGCCGGGAAGGACTGCGGATCACCGGCGTGGCCAACACCACTCAGTTCTCCCTGCGGCTGGACCAAGCCATCGATCTGGCGGCGGAGAAAGACCGGCTGCAACGTCAGATCGGCCGGCTCGAGGAAGATCGGATTCGGCTCGACCGCAAACTGGACAACGAAAACTTCGTTCGCAAGGCTCCGGCCCAGATCGTGGACGGCGCGCGACGGCGCCGGCAGGACGTTGGAACTCAGCTGAAACGGCTTCAGGACATGTTCCATGGACTTCCTGAGCCTTGACCCCCTGCTTCGCCAAGCCCTCCAGGAGGACCTGGGACGAGGCGACATTACGACCGAGGCCATTCTGCAGTCCAATCCCCATGCCGATGGGGTCCGGACGGCTCAGGTTCTGGCTCGCCAGCGTCTGATCCTGGCCGGTTGGCCGGTCTTCGTGCAAGTTTTTCAGCTCTTGGGCCCGGTCGACGGCCAGATTCGATACCGCGAGG
Organism: uncultured Acidobacteriota bacterium; assembly: GCA_951812665.1. Classification (GTDB taxonomy): domain Bacteria; phylum Acidobacteriota; class UBA6911; order RPQK01; family JAJDTT01; genus JAJDTT01. Next base: position 294,660 of record CATOST010000018.1, on the reverse strand, counting down.
GGGACTGGGTCGAGCCGGGCTGCATGGGAACCCTGGAGGGGTCCGTTTCCATCCTCCTGAAGGCCGAGAGAGTCGCTCTGAATTTCCTGCAGCGACTCTGCGGGATCGCCACCCGGACCCGCGGCTGCGTGGACCGGGTCGGTTCCAGCCGTGTCCGGGTGTTGGACACTCGCAAGACCACGCCCCTCTGGCGCAACCTGGAGAAGTACGCGGTCCGAATGGGAGGCGGACAGAATCACCGGATGGGCCTGGACGACGGCGTCCTCATCAAGGAAAACCACATCGCCGCCGCCGGAAGCATCGTCGCGGCCGTGCGGGCGTGCCGGGAGCGCTGCGGTCATCTGCAGCGGATCCAGGTGGAGGTCACCAATCAGGACGAACTGGCCGAGGCTCTGGACGCGGGAGCGGACGCCGTCCTGCTGGACAACATGCCGGTGGAGGAAGTCCGGCGATCGGTCGCCACCTGCGCGGGCCGGTGTCTGGTGGAGGTCTCAGGCGGCATCACCGGCCAGAACCTCCAAGCTTACGCTGAGACCGGCGTCGACTTCATTTCCATGGGTTCCCTGACCCACTCCGTCACTTCCAGCGACATCAGCCTGATGCTGGACCGGGTTTGAGAAGACGCTGAGTTCGAATATGCGTTTCCGGCAGTTGGACTACCTGGCCAGAGTCGACTCGACCAGCGACTACCTGAAGTCGTTCATCGAATCGGGGAAGACCCGCATGGCCGTGGCCGAAGAGCAGACCGGGGGGCGCGGACGCTTCGGACGCTCCTGGCATTCCCCGGCGGGCATGGGACTCTACGCATCCTATCTCTGCTTTCCCTCCTCCGAGGTTCGCCGGGCGGAGGACCTGACCCGGGGCGCGGCCCTGAGTGTGGTGCGAGCCATTGCCACCTGGAGCGGCCCGGAGGCGGCCCTGCGCATCAAACTGCCCAATGATGTACTACTGGGCGGCAAGAAGTGCGCCGGCATTCTGATCGAGATGGGATCCCAAACGGATCGGATCCGGTGGGCCGTCATCGGCATCGGAGTCAACCTCTTTCATCGGTCGTTCCCCGATGAGTTGGCCTCCACCGCCACCTCGCTGTCTCTGGAAGGGATACACGTGCCCAACCTGACGGCCTTCTTCCGGGAGCTGACGCGCCAACTTGAGCGGACCCTGTCGAGCCTGGAACAGGGTCAACGGCGACAACTCCGGTGCAACTTCGAGGAATACGTGCTTACGCCGAGCAGCAACACAAGATGAATCCCTCAAAGACAAAAGAACGACCCGGCTATTTCGGACGCTTGAAGAGAGCGCTTCAGGCGACCCGCCGGGAGCTGAGCCGAAGGGTGAACGAGTTGCTGGGACCTCGGGAGAGCCCCATCTCACCGGAACAGCTGGAGGAGTTGGAGTATCTTCTCATCGGGGCCGACCTGGGAGTCGAGACCAGCGAAAGCCTGGTTGAGAAAATCCGTCAGGGCAGCCGGCGAAAACGGTCGATCAGTTCGGGGCAGGCTCGGAAGCTCCTGGCTTCCGAACTCCTCGAGCTGTTCGAGGCTCCGGGTTGGCAGGAAGAATGGGTCCGGAAACCACACGTGGTCCTGGTGGTGGGAGTCAACGGTGTCGGCAAGACGACGACCATCGGCAAACTGGCCCATCGTTACGCCCGGGCCGGCAAGAGCACCATCGTCGCGGCGTCGGACACATTTCGCGCCGCCGCGGTGGAACAGCTGAGCGTCTGGTGCCGCCGTAGCCGGGCCGACTTGATCATGCAGCGGGGCGCGACCGATCCCGCGGCGGTCTTGCACGACGCCTTGCAAGCGGCGAAGGCCCGCAACAAGGACGTCCTCATCGCCGATACGGCCGGCCGGTTGCACACCAAGCGAAATCTGATGGAAGAGGTCAAGAAAATGGCTCGTGTCGCCGGCAGGCTGGTCCCCGGCGCGCCACACGACGTCTACCTGGTTCTGGACGCGACAACCGGACAGAACGGCCTCATCCAGGCTCGGGAGTTCTTGGCCGCCCTCGGCGTCACCGGAATCGTCGTCACCAAGCTGGACGGCACCGCCAAAGGGGGGATCATCGCCGCAATCGCCAGTCAGCTGAAGATTCCCATCCGTTTCGTCGGCACGGGAGAGGGGTTGGAGGACCTGGCGCCCTTCGATCGTCAGACCTTCGTGGACTCTATCCTGCGCTGAACAGCCCGTGGCAAAAGTCGCCACGGCATTCGACCGTCCCTGCATCCCGGCGGACTGCGTTGCTATCGGCTCACATACTCCGAGTATGCTCCCTCATCGCGCCTTGTCCGGCGGGCGCAGGAACGGTCTCGGTGCTCGCGGGACTTTCACCACAGACTGTGGAAATCGGCGTCACGGCTTCCTGCATCGCCGCCTTGATGCCGGCCCCCAGGTCGATACGGGCGCCCAGTTCCGGAAGACAGACCTCAATGGCCGAAATCACCGCGAAGACATCGACCAGATCGAAGTAGCCCAGGTGTCCGATACGGATGATCTTCCCCTTCAGCACACCCTGCCCGCCCGCTACGACGATCCCGAATCGCTCCTGAAGAACCTGGATCAGCCTGGCCGCGTCGATCCCCGGAGGCGGGAAGCAGGCGGTCAAGGCGTTGGCCGGCGCGGAGGAGAGCTGTCTGAAACCGAGGGCTTCCAATCCTCGCCTCGCACATCGCGCCCGGACCTCGACCTGCTCCAGAATCCGGTCCAGACCCTGCTCGACCATTTCCCGGCTTGTCTTGTTCAGCGCCTGCACCAGAGCCACAGCAGGAGTCAGCCCCGTTTGCCCCCGGCGCTGTCCCTTCACCTCCTTGAGAAGGTCGAAGTAGAAACGCGGTCCGGGACAAGCCCGGATCGCGGTCAGCGCGCGGGAACTCAGAGACAGAAAGGAGAGGCCGGGCGGGATCGCAAAAGCCTTCTGGGCACCGCCGATGACCACGTCCAGACCCCAGGCGTCCGTCTCCACCGGCTGACTCCCCAATGCCGTAATCGCATCCACCACCACCAGGACTTCGGGGAAACGGTTGCGGACCATCCGGGCGATGGATTCCAGGTCGTGGATGGTGGCGGTGGAACTCTCGCAGCCCTGGATCAACAGGGCACGGGTATCCGGGTTGGCCTCCAGAGCGCCTTGGATCTCCAGGGCCGAGGCCGCTTCGCCGTACGGTTTCTCCAGAATTTTGCAGGGCACGTTGAAGGCCCGGCAGATCCGGACCCAGCGATCACCGAACTTCCCGGCAGAGATCGCCAGGGCTCGGGACTCGGAGGAAAGGAGGTTGCTCACCGAAGCTTCCATGGCTCCGGTCCCGGACGCAGTGAGGATGACGACGTCGTTTTTGGTCTTGAAGAGAGCCTGAAGGTGGGATCGAGTCTCGAGAAGCAATTCCCGGAACTCGTCCTTGCGATGGTGGACCAGGGGACTGGCCATGGCCAGCTGTGCGGACGGTGAGACGGGAGTCGGTCCGGGTGTGAATATCCGGGTCCGCCTCATGCGCTCATGATATCACGGGGTTGAACCCAGACCCCGGGGAGGATGGAGGAGCGAAAGGACCAGCAGTCCGGCGGTTGCCGGTGCTCAAGTTGAGCAGGCGACCGGGTCAGATTCGCAACAGGGAGAGCCGAGGATCGGGTGCGCAACCGACTTCGATCCCCGCCCAACCGGGCAGGACCCCGGCGTAGACGCTGCGGAAGTCCACCGTATGAACCAAGTCTCCAGACGGCGTCAACTCATTCGGAGACAGTCCCGGATGGCGCCCGTGAAGCCCCGCGGCCACAGCCGTTCCGATGATGAACACGGGATTGGCGGTCCCGTGGTCGGTGCCGAAAGTCCCGTTCTCCGCCAGACGGCGCCCGAACTCGCTGAAGATCACGACGACGACATGCTCTTCCCGGCCTCGACGGGTCAGATCGTTCAGAAAGGCCGTGACGGCTCTGGAAAGCGTGGAGAGGAGGCCGGCATGGATTCCCCGGGTCGGATTCCCCGGAACAACCTGGAAGGCATGGGTGTCGAAGCCGCCAATGGACGTGTAGAACACCCGGACTCCCGTCCCGGCTGCGATGATATGGGCGATGGCCGCCAGATTTGCGGCAAGAGCCCCGTCCGTCACCCGCATTCCAAGTTCCGGCAGGCATCGGCGGTCCGGAATGCCGGCCCCAGCCTCGGTTTCCAGCCGGGCCGTATGCCAGATCTTTCTGGACCGAAAATGGGATCGATTCGGATCGGGATAGCCCACTCCCTGAACCAGAGCCATCTTTCCCGCGTCGAACAACCGCTTGAATCCTTCCAGGGAGGGATGCAATCCGACGGCGTGGTCCAGCTTCAGGACGGCCGCGGGAGGAATGGCCAGATTCGGGCGCTGCCGATAGTAGTCGTCCAGGCCGTACGGGACCAGCGAGTTGAGGCCATCGCAGCCTCCGGCCAACTCGATGAATACCAACACCCGCCGGGGGTCACCCGGCCCCGCCGACCATGCCCGGGACGGTTCCAGATCTCGAGCAAGAATAGCCGTTGCCAAAGAGGTGCCGGAAAAAAGGCACGATTTCCGGAGAAACTCCCGGCGCTTCACCTGACCCGCCGTTCTAATCGAGGAGGTCCGGTCCCTCGTCTCTCGCTCCTCACTCCTCGCTTCTCACTCCTCTTCGCGTGGAGACTTTCGACACAGATTCCTATACTACAGCATAAGCATTCGGCGATTCGGCCGATGCGGTGACGGGAGTGGCATCTTGCAACTGAAACATGCGATCTGCAGTGAGATCTTCGGGGAACAGGACCTGGTCCAGACCTGCCGGACGGTGCGTGGCCTGGGGTACCGAGGCTTGGAGGTGGCCCCCTTCACCCTGGCCGACTCGGTGGACGAGATTTCGCCCCGCCGCCGGCGGCAGATTCGCGAGACCATCGAAGGAGAGGGAATGGTCTGCTCGGGGATCCACTGGCTCCTGGTCAAGCCCAGGGGACTGCATCTGACGACCCGGGAGCGGACCCTGAGGGAGAAAAGTTGGTCCTATCTCTCACGGCTCATCGACTTCTGCGGGGACCTGGGGGGGCATCTCATGATCCTCGGCTCGCCCCAACAGCGGAACACTCGGGACGGAATGACGGCCCCAGAAGCGCTGGGGCGGCTTGCCGAGGGACTGTCCGAGCTGGCCCCCGCGGCGAGGGACCGGGACGTGACGCTCCTGATGGAGGCCGTTTCGAGCGAGGAGACGGATGTGGTCTCCACTCTTGCCGAAGCGGTCGAAGTGGTGGACCGGGTCTCCCATGGTCACGTCCAGACCATGTTCGACTGCCACAACGCCGCCGATGAGGGGGGCGACTTTCTCGACCTGTGCGAGCGTTACTGGTCCCGAATTCGCCACGTCCACGTGAACGAGATCGACGGCCGCCATCCCGGCACCGGAGACGTCGACTTCGAACGCCTCCTCCGATTCCTTCGGGATCGGAACTATGGGGGCTGGGTCTCCTTGGAGGTCTTCGATTTCCGGGCCGGTGGCGAGCGAATCGCCCGAGAAAGCATCTCCTACCTCCGAGAGATTGAATCGAGGTTGGAAACAGCTTCGAACCATTGACACCACCATGCTCCCCTGCCGAGCGGATGGCCTGGACCGTCGTGATTTCCTGATCGCCACGGCGGGCCTCGGATCGTCGGCGGGTGCCCTTTTTGCGTCCACACCGAGGCCACAGGAGCCTCCCAGGCGGAGACGGACAGGACCCATGAAAATCACCGGAATGAAGACCTACATGTTCAACGTGCCGACTGGGAGTCCTCCTCCCAAGAAGGGGGTCCGAAGGAGCATCGCCAGCAGCTTCAAGACCTGGCTGTTTCTCAAGATCGAGACCGATACGGAGATCTCGGGATGGGGGGAGGCCAGTATCGAATGGCTTTCTCCGACGGTGAAAACGACGCTGGAGGGCTGGCAGGAGCTCTTGGTGGGACAAGATCCTCTGAACGTGGTCGCCCTGTGCGACGACATCTCGGACCGGCTTCCCTGGAAGGGCGGACCGGTTCTGGGCTCGGCCCTGGCGGCGGTGAACATGGCCTTGTATGACATCGCCGGCAAGGCTTGGGGTGTCCCCGTCTACCAGATCCTGGGAGGCCGGAAGCGAGACCGGATCCGCGTCTACCATGGCGGGATCAGCTTCGAATCGATCCAGGAAGCCGTGGCCCGGGCTCGGGCCGCCGTCGCCTCGGGAGTTCGAGGCCTCAAGGGAAACCCACTGGAAATGCGGACCTGGCCCATGGACCGTGGAGCCTTGGACGAGTGCGCCCGGATCGTAGCAGCCGTTCGGGAAGAGGTCGGCCCGGAGATCGACCTGATGTTGGACACCCACGGCAGTCCCAATCCGGCCCTGGCCATCGCCTTCGCCGACGCCGTGGCTCCCTACCAGCCGCTCTTCCTGGAGGAGCCGTGCAAGGTGGGATCCATCGCGGCACTCAAGGAGATCTCGGAGCGCAGCCCGGTTCCCATCGCTACGGGGGAAAAGCTCTTCTCCTACCGGGAGTTCAAGGAAGTCATCGATGCCCGAGCCTGCGCTTTTCTTCAGCCTGATCTGAGCCACAGCTTCGGCATCACCCAGTTCCTGGCCGTCTCACGCCTGGCCGAAGAGGCCCAGATCCTGATGGCGCCCCACAACGCATCGGGACCTATCCATTTGGCGGCCCTGTTTCAGGCGGACGCCGTCATCTCCAACTTCCTGGTCCAGGAAGCCTGGGGACTGGAACGGATGGACCGGTACGTGGAACATGACCTCTCCCTGGTGGACGGGCACGTCCGGCTGAGCGACCGTCCCGGCCTCGGGATCCGGGTCAAGGAAGCTGACATCGCCAAACTTCGCTATGACGCCGAGATGTCCTACCGGCAGTACCGGAACGCGGACGGCAGTTGGAAGGGTTGGTGAGGCGTAGGGGCGCCCCTTGTGGGCGCCCTCTTTCGCCCAAACCGGAGCGACCCATGCGGCTTGTTGCCGCGCGGTCAATCGTCGTCGGCCTGCTTCGCGAACTCGAGGACGATGGGCCAATGATCGGAGAACTGGCGGCGGAAACTTTTCTGGGCCGCGACCGGCGGCGCGATGATCCGAACCTGAGTGACGCCCGCGAACTCGTTTTCCCGCTGAGATCTTGGGATGTAGCACCGGTCAAAGGGAAGATCGGCGATATGGGTAGATCGATCGGAATAGTTCAGATCGAACAGGCCTCCCTTCTTTCGATAAACCCGGCCGGCCGGTTCGCTGCGCCGCAGCAGATTGAAGTCGCCAATGAGAATGATGTCCTGGTCCTGAAAATGATCTTGGATCACCGATAACTCCCGGACCAGCGCCTCCGCTTCACTCCGTCTCTGCTTCACGGCCGCCTCGCTTCGTCCTGCCTTCATGTGGATGGGAATCACCACGAAATCGGTTCGTCCTTTGCCCCGCGTGAACTTCAGGGCGTGGGGATGCCGGTCCCACTCGAAGAACCGGCGTGAGGTGACGTCGGTGACAGGTACCCGGAAACGCCTGCCCACGGCTCGAATCCGCTTCCGGTTCCAGGCCAGGCCGGTGTGAAGGAAACTGTGGCGGCGTATCCGTTTGGGGAAGAGTTCATAGGTCCAGTCGTTGCCGCCACGCCGATTCAGTATCCGAAATGCCTCGTCCAGAATCCGGTTCGTCGCCGAGCCGTCCCCGGTATCGGTGTCGTCGATCTCTGAAAGGGCCAGTACGTCGAGCCGCAGAGCTTCGATCCGGTTCGCCAGTTCCTGCGGCTTTCGAGGCACTCCGTACCCGTTGGAGGGAGACTTGCGCTGGTAGTCGCGCCTGTCGGGCGATCCCAGGGTCTCGATATTCCAGGCGCCGACGCGGATTCGATCCTGGCCCAGGACCGAAGAAGCCGTAAAGGCCAGGAAACAGGCCATCAACCACAGGTTCATGGTGGAATCCTACACTCCACCTGTGGCGACAGGTCTGTCGTATTCCAACGCCGGACCCATCCCCGGAATTCGGCAACACGAACTAGCAGCCCGTGGCAAAAGTCGTCACGGCATTCGACCGTCCCTGCATCCCGGCGGACTGCGTTGCGACTCGGTCACATACTCCCGGTATGCTCCCTCATCGCGCCTTGTCCGGCGGGCACAGGAACGGTCTCGGTGCTCGCGCGACTTTCGCCACGGACTGCTAAGGGATTCGAGTTTCGGGGTGCTCCGCCAGGTATCGTCCCTGGCGAACCCCGAAGTTCTCCTGAAGCTGAATCGAGAGTCCACCGTCGATCACCAGAGCGTGGCCCGTAATGAAAGAGGCTTCTTCCGAACACAGGAAGACCGCGCCTTGGGCGATATCCTCGGTCGTGCCCAAGCGCCGGAGAGGGTACTGATTCTCGAAATAGGCGTGCCCGGATGGATTCTGGTCCCACATGGGCTGAAGGCGCTCCGTCACCATGTGACCGGGCAGAATCGAGTTGACTCGAATCCCGGCGGGACCATACTCACAGGCCATCTGCCGAGTCATGCCGATGACCGCTGCTTTGGCGGTCTCATACACGAGAAAACCGGCAGCCGTCAGCAAGCCATGGACCGAAGAGATGTTGACGATGCTCCCGGCGCCTCTCTTGATCATCTCGGGCACCGCAAGCTTGACCGCCCGGTAGATGGCCTTGACCATGACGTTCATGCCGGCGTCCCAGTCCTCTTCCGAAACCTGAACGGCTCCACCGGTCCCGGCGGTGGACACGTCAAAGGCGTTGTTCACCAGGATGTCCAGCCGACCCCATTCCCGGATCACCCGCTCCACGGCCGCCTGCAGATCTTCTCTCCGGCTGACGTCGGTCCGCAGAGCCACCGCCGTATTGCCGGCCGCCTGAATCCGCCGGACGTTCCTGTGAGATGCTTCCGGATCGACGTCGGCAATCAGAACCGAGGCTCCCTCGGCGGCCAGACCCCGGGCAATGGCGCCTCCCAGTCCCTGGGCGCCTCCGGTCACGATAGCCACCTGATCCTGCAGTCTCAGCATCTTTCAGTCCTCGCTGCCTATTTCTCGTGACTCAGGTGGCGTCACCGACTCCCGCGGCCCGCCGGTAACAGAAGTCGAAGAGAATTTCCCATTCCAGGCGCTGGATCCGGCGGCAGAGCGCCTCCCGGTCCGAACGGCCGGAGACACAGTCCTGGCACAGATCGACGAAGGCGTACGGGTCCCAACGATCTCCGTTGGTCAGCCGTTCGGCATCGGCTCCGGAACCTGCCGTCAAACGGGCTGCGCTCCGAGCCAGGTCCGGAAAGACCGGATGCTCCCCGGTCCGGCGAAACCAGTACTTGGCGTTGGGGTAATCTCCTTCCCGCCGATGCATGATCCCGTGCCAGTAGCTTCCGGAAGTCGAGTGAATCGTCTGACTGATGGCGTGGGAGCGGTCCAGATAGTCATGGTGGAGCCAAAGACCGGCCAGACAGGCACGGGCCATTTCCCGGTCCACGAGAATCGTGTGGGCAAAGGCCTTGTCCGGCGTCACCGCATCCACCAAACCCCGGATCTTGGCGTCGGGCCGGCCCGATCCCAACTCCGGAAGACGTCCCGGGTCCAGCAACGCGGCCAGAATCGGTCCGTAGTCGGCAGGGTGGAAGATCATGAGATTCAGGTCAAACCCGGCCAGTCCTCGCCCGACAGGGACTGTGCGGAGCGAAAGGCCCGGCGAATTTTTCGGACGACCGGAGCGGCCAGTGGCCCCTGACCGGCGGCCCGGATATTGGCCCTGGCGTTGTGAATGCTGGTGGTGCCTGCGATGGCGCAATGAACTCCCGGCTGAGACAGGGTGAAGCGCAACGCGAGGCCGGGCCATACCCGAGCCGGATCGCCCTCAAATCCCAGATCGGCCAGCGTGAAACCCATGGACTGCAAGCGTGCCATATAGGATCTGGCGTAATTCTGGTAAATGCCCCGCTGGGCCGACAGGTCCTTCCACGCGGCGTTGGCCAGCGGCCGTTTCGCCATCACTCCCTGTCCCCCTTCCCGCGTGCGGGGAAGCACCGAATCGATATTGGACTGGTCACAGATGTTTACGGAGGTCTGGACCACCGCCACATCCGGGAGGCCGGCGGCGTAGGCGGCGGCTTCATTGTCCCCCGAATAGCCCACGAAGCGGATCTTTCCCTGGTCCCGGGCCCGAACCATGGCAGCCAGAGCATCCCCTTTCCGAAGCACCGACAAAGGGCAGGAGTGAAGCAGCATCACGTCGAGGCAATCCGTGCGGAGGCGCCTCAGAGCCCGGTCCACGGTGTTGGCCACGAGCCGGGGAGACCACTCGCGTCCGGCGGCCCCCTCCACTTCGTGGCCGCACTTCGTGACCAGGACATATTCGGCGCGCCGATGACTCACCGCCGCGCCGATGAGCCGCTCCGATCCAGGGTAACAGGCAGCCGTATCGATCAGGTTCAGCCCTTCGTCCAGCAGCGTGTTGAGGAGGCGGGAAACGTCCTTGAGTTCCTCTCCCAGGAAACCGACCGGAGCTCCTCCGAAACCAAGCGGGGAGACCATAAGACCCGTGTTTCCAAAGGGATGGAGTTGCATGGCCGCGTTCCTTCGCTGCCAGTCTGGAGCCGCGGATACCTTGGCGGCTCAACCAGCCAGCGGACCGATTCTATATGCGACGCCGTCAGCCAGGCAACAAAGAGGAGGAGTGGGACTCCAGGAATGGTGCTTCCGGGCTGTCAGCCGCGTGCGCACCGTCGCTCCGGTTTAATACAATGCGATGGAATCGCCCAGGAACCATCAGGCTCATGCAAGCTTATCTGGATCTGCTCCGGCACATTCTCGAAGACGGCGTCGAGAAGAACGACCGCACCGGGACCGGAACCCGGAGCGTCTTCGGGTATCAGATGCGAGTCGATCTGGACGAGGGCTTCCCGCTGCTCACCACCAAGAAGCTGCATCTCCGGTCGGTGATCCATGAGCTCCTCTGGTTTCTGGCGGGAGACACCAACATCGCCTACCTGAACCAAAACGGGGTGACCATCTGGGACGAGTGGGCCGACCGGGACGGGGATCTGGGTCCCATCTACGGCTACCAGTGGCGCTCTTGGCCGACTCCAGGCGGCCGCCACATCGACCAGATCGCCGGCGTCATCGAGGCCATCCGCAGGAATCCCGATTCGCGCCGCCATATCGTGAGCGCGTGGAACGTCGCCGACGTGGACCGGATGAAGCTTCCGCCCTGCCACGCGCTGTTTCAGTTCTACGTGGCCGAGGGACGGCTCTCCTGCCAGCTCTACCAGCGGAGCGCCGACGTCTTTCTGGGCGTCCCCTTCAACCTGGCCAGCTATGCCCTGCTGACCCGGATGATGGCCCAGGTCTGCGGACTGGAACCTGGAGAGTTCATTCATACCTTCGGTGATGCGCACCTTTATCTGAATCACCTGGACCAGGCCCGCCTGCAGCTCTCCCGCCGGCCCCGGCCTCTGCCCCGCATCCTTCTGAACCCCCGGATCACATCGATTTTCGACTTCCGATACGAAGACTTCGTGCTGGAAGCTTACGATCCTCACCCCCACATCAGGGCCCCCATTTCGGTATGAGGCTATCCATCATCGCGGCCATGGCCCGGAACCGTGTGATCGGCCGCGACAATCGGTTGCCCTGGCGGCTTCCGGCCGATTGGCGGCGGTTCAAGCAGCTGACCATGGGCCATCATCTGATCATGGGGAGAAAGACCTTCGAGTCCATCGGCAGGCCGTTGCCGGGCCGGATCTCCATCGTTCTCAGCGGACAGCGTTCCTATGCTCCCCCTGGCGTTCAGGTGGCGGTCTCCCTGGAAGACGCCCTTCTCCTGGCCCGAGGTGACGACGAGGTCTTCGTGGGAGGCGGCGCCGGAGTCTACCGCCAGACTCTGGCCCGGGCGGACCGCATGTACCTGACCCTGATTCCGGATGATATTGAGGGCGACACCTACTTTCCCCGTTACGACGAGTCGAAATGGGAGGTCCGGCAGAGGGAAGACCATGAACCGGAGGAATCGGACCCGAACCGATATACCTTTCTGACTCTGGACCGGATCGGAAACAGGGGTATTCGGGAATCATGAGGCGAGTCCCCGAGCCGGAATTGATGGAGGGGCAGGAACAGGCCCGGGCCTACGCCCATGCGGACTTCGAGGAACCGCACAGCCGCTTTCTGACGCTCCTGCAGGAAACGTTACCGGCCCGGGAAGTCGGACCCTGGGTGGTCGACCTGGGGTGTGGCGCCGCCGACATCAGCATTCGCGTCGCCAGGGCTTTTCCAACCTGCCGGGTCCACGGCGTCGACGCCTCCCAGGCCATGCTCGACTACGGGCGGGAAGCCATCCGAGAGGTGAGCCTTGAGGACCGGATTCAACTCTATTCAGGATATCTGCCGGGTGTCACTCTCCCCCGGCGCAACTACGACACCATTGTCAGCAACAGCCTGCTCCACCATCTGCCCGACCCGTTGATCCTGTGGCGGGAAGTCCGCCGCTGGTCCCGTCCCGGCAGCGGTGTCTTCGTCATGGACCTTCTCCGGCCCGACGACCGCCGCCGTGCGCGAGAGTTGGTGAGAGCGAACTGCGACGACGAACCGGAGATCCTGCAGCGGGACTTCTATCATTCGCTGTTGGCAGCCTACCGCCCCGGCGAAGTTTCGGATCAGCTTCAGGAAACGGACTTGGTACATCTGAAAGTGAGGGCCGTGAGCGACCGGCATCTGCTGGTCTGCGGCCGCATCCCATGACTGGGTTAGGTGTTAATGCGTCTGGAATCCAACTGCTCTGCGAGTTGGTCGTAATAGTCGGCTACGAGACCGTTTCTCGACTCGATTTCGATCTGGATTCGGTGCTGGACTTTCTTCTGCGCCCGCACGGTCGTAGTCGTCATGCACCTCGACTTTGATCCCCTCCCGACGAAGTCTGTCTGCAATGATGTGTTTTCCCAGACTGCGGTCTAGAAAGAGGGTGGGCTCCTCACGCTGCCAGTGGGATCTCACAGCGGATGGCTTCGTCGATTTCCGACTCTGCACGCTCGTAGTCTGCTGCCAACTGGCTTACTGATTCACCTGCCTTATAGCGCTCGGCAATAATTTGGGTGGCAAGGCCAGTTCCATCGATCACGGGACGGCCGGCAGCCAGCCATGGGTCAATGACAATCGTGGTGGGTGCGTCGTGCACGTCAGTTCGGGTAAATGGATACAGCTTGATGGGTACCCTGTGGATGTCGCGAACGATCCGATGCAAGGCGGCTTCGAGGACTTCTCGCATAGCCAACTGACCCGACTGACTGATATTGACCAGGCGGCCATAGCGCTCGATGAACAGATCCAAGCCGTTTGTTTCCAGTTCGTGACTGATCAACGGATGACGTTGCGCCGTTACGGATGGATCGATCTCTTTCAAGTACCTGATGGCCTGGCGGACCTTTGGCATGGTTACACGATGCGTGCGTCTGATGGCCGCGAGAACGTGAAGCTCCACGAGGTTAATGAACGAGAGTAGTGTCGGTCGTGTCAGGGACCGCTCGGGAAGCTCAATGAGTGGCCTGTACGGGCGTCGACCCACTGACCAATACCGGATAGTCGCGGGCGGGACGGTGAGGTAGTGTGCTACTTCCGAAACCGTGTAACCAGGGAGTTCACGGAGATCTTCTGTTACGCGATCGAACATCTGTTCTCCTCCTTGGTAAGGCAGCCAATTTCACGAAACTCACCTTGGCTCATCTTCAGCTTACCTGAAGACCCCCACAAGCGAACAGTTCGTGGGTTATTATCGGAGAAGGTACAGCATGAGTCACCCCCCATGCCGTACAAGAGAGCCATCCTACTTTTGGGGCCACGCTGAGGCGTGCTCCCGGCAGAAACTGGCCAGGAGGGCCAAGAGCCGCCCCCCTGGAACCCCCGGCCCGGAGGAACCCCCGCCGATGAGCCCGCCTAAACGATCCGTCTGGATCAAGATCCGCGCCCGGAAGGAAGAGCGCGCCGAGTGGCACCGGAAGGCGCGGGGGACCGAAAAGGGGGACAGTCACGTTCTCGTGTGCCACAAACAATTGTCTGCTCGCACCAATGTTCAAGCTTTAGGCTGCCTTTCGCTCCATTCTTCGCCCCCCAGGGAACCGCAGACAGCCAACTCCTCGCGATGGCAAATGACGCAGCTTCGCCGTCAAGAGGCTATTTTCCAAGATGTGATCTGAATGCAGGTCACGTCGTTGTTCTCGTCCCTTCCGTAGTAGGCGGTGAGCAGGGTGCCGTCATCCAACTGTGTGGTGGTCGGATATCCCAGATCTCTGTTCTTGAGATCATCCCGGAGTACAATCTCACTCTCGATATTCCAGCTTTTACCCTCATCTGAGCTGAGGCAGGCCCGGATCCCAAAAGGCTCTCGCCGGTGGCCGTAGGTGGCCAGAAGTCTCCCATCCTGAAGCTGCCGGAGATGGGCCGGATACCCCCACATCGGGGTCTTGGCCGGTGTGCTCCAGGTTCGCCCCAGATCGTGCGAATCGCTCTGGTACAGCCATCCGGCCGGCCCGGTCCTGAGAAGAGCGATCGTCCGACCGCTGGGCAGGTGAATCAGAGCCGGCTCGTTGTAGCCGATGCCATGCACCCCGTGTTCCCCAATCACGGACGGCTCACCCCAACTCCTCCCCCGATCACGAGATCGGAGGACATAGGCCGTCCAGGTCATCGCCGGCTCCGAAGTCGATGGCCTATGGAACTCCTCATAGCAAGGCAGAAGCAGAGTTCCATCCGGCAGTTCGATGATCGCCCGGAGTTGACACCCTGCTTTGAAGGGGGAAACGTCCACGTGAACCGGCTCCAACCAGGTGCGAGCATTGTCCAACGAGTGGAAAACATAGGTCATATCGTCGCTGTAGCCGGTAGCCCACTGATACGGCTCCACCCGAGCCAAACGAACATCTGTTCTTCTGTCCACCGAGGCCGCCGGGGCAAAGGAACGGCGGAAGGCGTTGACCAGGATCTTTCCGTCCGACAGCTGCATGATGCCCGGATCATCCATTCCGTAGTATTCATAGCCGCCGATGACTTCGGGATGCTCAGACCAGCTCTCACCCTGATCGCCGGAGCGAATGATCATGCCGTAGAAAGAAGGATCCGCATGGGTCAATCGGGCATTCCGGCGCATGGCTTCACAGAACGCAATCAGCATTTCTCCATCCCGGCACTTCAAGATGGTCGGCCAGGCCGAGTATCCGTAAGGATCCCAAAAGACAACTCTGTGCCTGAGGATCCCCGGGTAGGACTTGATCTCGGGAGGAGCAGGAGGCTTCGAAGGAGCAACTGCCGACGCTGCCGACAGGCGTCGGGCGCTGAGTGGCAGCGCTCCAAGGATGGTCAAATGTTTTGCGAATTGCCGACGGGAGAAGTTCTTCCAAGTCATGGGAGCCCTCCATGTTTGATCGAATCTCAGGCTGAGACTTCAACACCCAAGATACAGGAAACAAGATGCAACACTGTCTCCGATCAACGGAGCCAGACACAGGTGTCACTTCAGAAAGATCAGGCCAAATTCCGATGATTTAGTGACTTTGACCGGCTTTCAGAGAAGAATGCAAAAAGGAACTCTGCGAAATGGGGACAGTCACGTGCTCACGCGCGCGTGCGCTCTCTCAGACGTTCTCGCGGACTCCTCACATTTCCGGACCAGAACTCTCTAGGTGATGAGAAACTTGGGTTGATTGGGTTTCGACGCGAGATTCGACCAGAGGATCGACTATGCCAAAAACGAGTCTAATGGTTTCCGGGTTGGCTTGCCTGGTGCTCACCCTGTTGGTGGCACCGCATGAGGCACGCCCGGCACCAGAAAACGAAACGTGGGAGCGGCAGGCTCAAGACTACTTGAAAAGTATTCTGTACCCGCGGGAGCAGTTGGAGGACTGGATCTCGGGCAGGGCAACGCTGGGGGAATCCTACGACAGCCAGCTGGGGTGGCTGCTTGCCGACCGACGGGTCAAACACGGGATCGATGGATCGATTTCGACCTATCGGTATGCGGGCGCCCGCCGAACCATCATGTACGGCGACAACCCTTGCCGGATCAACACCTACGGAAACAGTTTCACTCACTGCGACCAGGTCAGCGACGGCGAGACCTGGCAGGAGGTCCTCGCCGCCCACCTGTGTGAACCTCTGCGCAACTTCGGAGTCGGAGGGTACTCCGTCTACCAGGCCTACCTGAGAATGCTGCGGGAGGAAACTCGTACCCCCACCCGGTACATCATCTTCAACATCTACGACGACGATCACTATCGAAACCTGCATGGCTGGCGCAACATTCGATTGGGCTATACGACCGGGATGTGGCCGGCCGCGCTCGGCTCCACCATGCCCTACGTCGTTGTGAATCCCGCAACCAAGCAATTTACCGAGTTCAATAACCCCTGTCCTACTCCCGAATCGGTTCGTAACCTCAGCGACCCCGACTGGGTGTTCGAGCGATTCAAGGACGACTTCGTGCTGAAGATCGTGCTGGCCCAAAGGGATCCAGGGACGAGCTCCCCTCAGCCGAGCTACGACGTGATTGAGGAGCTGGCTCGGGAACACGGCCTCCGGATCAGCATCGGGACTCCGGAAGAGCTGAAACGAACCGCAGAGGAGCTTTACACCAGAGCCGCGCTGTTCGCCACCATGAGGATCGTCGAGAAGATCGAGCACTTTGCATCGGCTCAGGGAAAACAACTCCTCTTCGTGCTCTCCTATGGGCAACGGAACGCAGCACAGGTGCTGAAAACGGGGGAACGTTTCGACCAGATCCTGCTTGATTTTCTAGAAGAGAAGAGGCTGCCTCATGTCGATTTGATGGAGGCGCACAGGAGGGATTTTGCCCAGTTCAACCTGACTGTGGACGAGTACATCAGGCGTTATTGGATCGGCCACTACAATCCCCGAGGCAACTTTTTTCAGGCATTTGCCATCAAGGACAAGTTGGTCGAGCTGCTCGACCCGAAGCCCATCAGCTACTCCACCGATCCCTCGACGTACATCGAGATGAAGCCCAACAGGTCCCAAGGTTCCAGCCTGCGTCAGCCCTAATCGGAACTTCACTTCCGAAATTCGCCTAATCGTTTGTATGTCAGGAAGATAGACGAAATCAACCTGCCCAATTACTGGCAACAAATCGGGTCGGGTTGACGTCGAGCAGCTCGAAAGCCTTCGCCGGCTGGGGCGTTGGCTTGGCGGACATCGGGAACGGGTGGTCCGGGGCGTCCGGCAGGGTCACTTGGTTCAGGGTGAG
The DNA here is from genome assembly GCA_951812665.1 of uncultured Acidobacteriota bacterium. Lineage (GTDB taxonomy): Bacteria > Acidobacteriota > UBA6911 > RPQK01 > JAJDTT01 > JAJDTT01. The sequence continues at coordinate 277,457 of CATOST010000018.1, read as the reverse complement.
CGTGCCGAGATCCGCCGGTTCTGGTCCCCCGGGGCGACCGTTGGTATTCTCCAATGCACGCCTGATGGGTGGGGAAGTGCCCAGGACACGCCGTACCCATTCCGGTCCAGGCTGGATCAGGAGTCCGTATGATCAGTCCTCTTCTTAGCTCATTCTCGAGTTCGTTTTTTGCTGGGTGGCTGTTTTTCGTTCTGTCACCGACGCAAACTGGCGGCCCCCCGTCAGAGAACGTCCGACAGGAGCAGGAAGAGATGGTTCTGTACTTCCCCGATTACGTGGATGGCGGGGGCTGGTCGGTGCAACTGGTGCTCAGCAACGTCGACCCGAACGCCGCCACCGGCATCCGGGTGGAAGTCTACGACCCGGACGGACAAGACGTTGGGGATCTATTCGATTCCGATTTGACGTTGGAGCTCCCGGCGCTGGGCACTCGAGTCTTGAGAAGCGCCGGTTCCGGAGCCATTCGGCGGGGTTGGATCCGGATCGAGGCCGATGCGGGCGCCGTCAGTGGATTGTTGACCTACCGGCACGTCCAATCAGGGATCGAAGTGGTCGTCGAGCCCGCCCAATTGGGGAAGGAGTTTGCTCTGTTCGTGGAAGAATCAGAGACCGTCGGGGCGGGACTCGCCCTCTTCAAACCGAATGCAGAATCCAGGATCGAGTTGAGACTGCGCGACGAGGAGGGGAATGATCCGTTGAACGGATCGTTCGTCCTCTGGGGGGATTTCCACCAGGCGGCGCGCACGCTCCCGGAATGGTTCTCCGTTGAAGGAATTGATATGGGATTCCTGGAGGACTTTCACGGCTTCCTGTTACTACGAAGTGAGGACGGTACCCCCTTCGCTCCGTTCGGGCTGCGGTTCGGGAAGCGGACCTCTTCAATCTCGGCGGTGCCGGCGATTCGGGTCCCGGACGGAGGCGGGAACGACGGTGGCCATCCACTCCCGCCGACGGTGACGTTGCCGTCGTCGCCGACATCGATCGATCAGGGCCAGAGCACGACGTTGACATGGTCGTCCACGAGTGCGGCGCCTACGGAGATCACCCCGAACATCGGCGTGGTGCCCACTTCGGGCTCGCGGAAGGTGTCGCCGGACGTCTCCCCGCCTTGCCTCATCAAGGTAACAGGGGCGGACGGACAGACCGCCCTGACGGAATGTGATCGGGTCGGCGTCCCGGTCGATCCGGTATCCGGAGAGTCGGCGGCCGCGATTCGCATTGTGGCAGGCGAGGGGCAACGCGCGTTCACCGAGCGCACCCTCGACAAGCCCCTCGTAGTTCGCGTTCTCGACACGTCAGGTCTGCCTGTTTCCGGGGTGGCCGTGAACTTCGTACCAACGCCGGGAAGCGGTCGGGTGGATCCCTCGACCGCAGCCACGGATTCGAACGGCGAGGTCGCGGTGGAGTGGACCATGGGCTCCGCGGCCGGTATCCAGACGCTCATAGTCGCCGCAGGCCTGGCGATTACGGGTGTCAACGTCTACGCGATCGACCTCGAGTCCGAACTCGACAACGTCTTTGCCGCGCCGACCGCCGCGGAGATCGAGGCCGTTCGTGCAGACTGGGCCGCGCGCGACATCTCTCCGGTTGACGTGTTGGTTGAATTCACGGAGACGTATCCCCTGGGCGAAACCCCGGCGACCCTGCGCGTGGTGTCGCATCAGGTCGGGGAGGTGCGCCACTACGGGGCGATCCTTGCGCCCGACTCTGCGGCACCCGGGACGCTGCCCGTCCTGAAGTACCTGCACGGCGGCGACAGCGGTGTCGACGTGGGCGACATCGATATCGTCGTGTATTCCTTGGGCGAGCTGCGAGACAGCTTCGTCTACGTAATCCCCTCTTTTCGCAGCGAACGGCTTGAGTATGGCGATAGCGTGTGGGTCTCGACCGGCCCTGGCGGTCACTGGGACTACGATGTGGACGACGCCCTGGCGCTCTTGAACGTGGCTCTGGAGCTGACTCCGCAAGCGAAGTCCGAAGGTGTGGTCATCGTCGGCGGAAGTCGTGGAGCGGGCGTCGCCATGCTGGCCGGCATCCGCGACGAGCGCATCGAGAACATCGTCGCCTTCTTCGGTCCCACCGACTTCTTCGACGACTGGGTGCGGCAAATCGTGCGCGAGGCGACCCTGGGGCGTCCGCGCAATCTCACGGGCGTGGCCCACATGAACTCCAGCTTCATTCAGCCCTACCTGAGAGGCGAGATCGAACTGGCTGAAGTGCGCCTGGAGTTGGTGCGCCGCTCCTCCGTCCTGTTCGCCGAAGACCTGCCGGCCGTCCAGCTGCACCATGGCGATTCCGACGAGACCGTCGCCGTCAGCCAAGCGTACTCGATGATCCGTGCCATGGAGGCCTTGGGACGCGAGCCTCCCGAGTTCGAGGCCTTCATCTACGAGGGTGCAGGACACGAGGTGTTCGGTCTAAGGGGTGCCATTCCGCGGGCGGTGGGGTTCCTGCGGCATGCCCTGGGAAGGGAATAAAGCAGCTTATCGGGCTGACCGTTTCCCGGAGTTGGAGGAATCTTTCGGAGAGGGAGGTGACGTCACGCGAAAACATGCCGCAAGTTCCCCGCCGGTACAGTCCTCGTCACGGCGATCCTGATGGCAGTTTCTCTCAGCCCATCCAGAATGGAGGGTATCCGCAGGGGACAGACTCGCCGACAACCGAAACGGAACAGCGGAAGAGTTCGAGATGATGGAGATGTATCCGGTTTGGAGATCTCCACAGAAAAGCCTGCCGGCCGTGTAGGAATTCCCCGTTCCCGGCCCTAGCAGCCCGTGGCAAGAGTCATCACGGCATTCGACCGTCCCTGCATCCCGGCGGACGGCGTTGCGATTCGGGCACATACTCCCGGTATGCACCCGAATCGCGCCTTGTCCGGCGGGCGCAGGAACGGTCTCGGTGCTCGCGGGACTTTCACCACGGACTGCTAGCTTGTGCCAAAGACCAGGGGCCTATACCCGAACCCTCGTGTAGGGGAGATCTCTAAATTCTGGAGAACTTCCATTGACTGAAATTAACGGACACTCTCCGGAAATAGGGACGTTGCCTGGCGTTTTGCTGTGGGCCAACCCCTCCGGACGAACAGCAACCGGCGCTCGCCACCAGAAGTTTCCGTTTCGACCGCAGGATCAGGCGGTGACCGGAAGCGGAAAGACCCGGGCGTGCCATGCCTCCCGGTAGGAAAGCTCGAAACGGCCGGCCCTCAACTGCCCCAGGTTCTGAATCATGGTATCGAACACCAATGTGTCGGGCTTGAGCCGGCCCGACTCGGCCACGTCACGGAACTCCAAATGGTCGATGGACTGGACCCGGCCGTTGTCATCACGGAAGTAGATAAGGTTCCCGGCGGGAGGCGCGACACCGACAGCCGCGTACAGGTCCCGCATATTCCTCATCATGCCGTCGATGGAGCAACCGGACACGGAGCCTGGGGTACAGGCTGAGATCACCAGGAAGCGATCGTGAACGATCTCGAAAGCGGACTCGACCGGGACCTGGTGTGAAGCCCAGCCGGCTGAGAAACGCGCCATTCCCACGCGGACCGTCTCCTGCTCGGCCGGATCGAGCGGTCGATCGAAACCACTGATCCAGACCCTGGCATCGTCGGGAAGGCGGCGGAAGGTATCCCAATTCATAGTGTCAGCCTCAATTCGGAGAACCCTACTCTATTCGATTCCGAGATTATACATTAGAGTCTAGGCACCGTAGCGAAGCCCAGCCCAGGAGTCCTAGCCAATGAAGATGAACAGACGCAAGTTCGTGGTATCGGCAGCGGCAGTCGCGGGGGCTCCCGCCCTCCAGACCAGCAAGGGAGGTCCCCTCGGGGCCAACGACCGGGTGATCTGCGCCTTCATCGGGACCGGGGGCATGGGCCGCAGCAATCTCAGGGACTTCCTCAGGTCGGGGCAGGTCCGGGCGGCGGCCGTCTGTGACGTGTGGGACCACAACCGGGACCTGAGTCTGCAGATGACCGACAACCAGGAGGGCGGCCGGGCGGCCGGCTACAAGGACTTCCGCCAGGTCCTGGACCTGACGGAGGTGGACGTGGTCGTCGTCTCCACGCCCGATCACTGGCATGCCCTGCCCACCGTCATGGCCTGCGACGCCGGTAAGGACGTCTATGTCGAGAAGCCCCTCTCCCTGACCATCTACGAAGGACGAAAAATGGTGGAGGCGGCCCGGCGCAACGGACGCATCGTCCAGATGGGGACGCAACAGCGTTCAGGAGTGCACTTCCAGGAGGCCGTCAAGCTGGTGCAGGACGGGGCCATCGGCAAGGTGAGCCGAGTCAACACCTGGAACTACGGCAACGAGACTCCGGCCGGGATGGGACGGCCCCGGGACACGGAACCTCCGCCGGGACTGGACTGGAACTTCTGGCTGGGTCCGGCGCCCAAGGCCCCCTTCAACGGCAACCGCTTCATTCACACTTTCCGGTGGTTCTGGGACTATTCGGGAGGAATGCTCACCGACTGGGGAACCCATCATCTGGACATCGTCCAGTGGGCCATGCAGGTGGACGCGCCGCTGGCCGCGACCGCCGTCGGGGGCAACTTCTGCATCGACGACAACCGGGAGACCCCCGACACCCTGGAGGTCCTTTACGAGTATCCCGAGTTCATCTCCTCCTTCTCCCACCGGGTCGGGAACGCCCACGGTCCGGCGGGACGAGGCTACGGCATCGAGTTCTTCGGCACCGACGGGACCCTCTATCTGAACCGCGGCGGCTTCGAGATCCGGCCCGAGACCGGGGAGACTCCGGTTGCCCCGCGGCCCCGCTACCTGAGGATTCTGGATCAGAAAACGCCCGATCGGCGCAGGCGGGAGTGGAGTTCCGGAGAGGGACGATCCAAGTTCGTGACCGCACCCGGCTCCGATCAGCATTTTGTCCACGTCCTGAACTTCCTGGATTGCGTCCGGAGCCGAAAGAAGCCCAACTCGGACGTGGAGATCGGACATCGGTCCACCTCGACTCCCCATTTGGGAAACATCGCCCTCCGGCTGGGAAGGCGGATCCGGTGGGATGCAGAGAAGGAACGGGTGCTGGGAGACGAAGAGGCGAACGGGCTCGTGCGCCGGGAGTATCGAAAGCCGTGGGTCCTATGAGGGGTCAACCGGCATCGGTTTGACGTCGAAGCAGGCCATCTGGGTCTGGTTCCTCACCAGGAGACGCCCCCCGACGATGACGGGATAGTTCCAGGTCTTTCCGGTCAGCGCCGAAAATCGTGCCTGCTCACGGTGTTCCTGCGCGTTGGCTTCGACCAGGACCAGATCCCCCCGCTCGGTCAGCACCACGAGATGGCCCGAGGCCAGAAGAATCTGGCCGTAACCATAACGGCCTCCCTTCCACGTCCTCTCTCCCGTGGCCACGTCCACGCAAGCCAGGATGCCCTCATCCAGCCCGTAGACGTGACCCTGATGGAGGACCGAGCCGTTGAACTTGTTCTTCATCTCCTTGTTCTTCCAGACGGTCTTGACGGTGTAGCCGTCCCCGTCCCGTCCGATCTCCAGCACCGCTGCCCCGTGGCCGTAACCGGAGGAGATGAAGAACCGATCGTCTTCCAGGAGGAGAGGTTCCACGGAATTGACGTCGTAGGACGTGACCCATGGATACTCCCAGAGCAGGTCCCCGCCATTCGGGTCCAGTCCCACGACTCGCTGAGCCGTCACCACCAACAGCTGCTCCCGCCCGGCCAACTCGGCCTGGACCGGCGCGGCGTAGGCCTGCTTGTCGCTGAGCGAACCCCAGAGATACTCGCCGGTGAGTCGATGATAGGCGACGACGGATCGGTCCGAAGGACCGCCGGGCAGAAGAATGACCTGGTCACCCGTGATCAGGGGTGAGGCGGACATGCCCCATTCCAGATTCCGGGCTCCATTCTCCGAGAGGATGTTCAGACCCCACTGGACTTGTCCGCTGGCGGCGTCGAAGCAGCGGAACTCGCCTGTGGCTCCCAGGACATAAAGCCGGCCCTCGTGCCACAGGGGAGTCGCCCTGGGCCCGTCACCCCCCATGACCTCCTGGAACTCGGCGTCCCAGCCATGTTTCCAGACTTCGGCACCCGTGTCCGGATCATAGGCAGCCACGACCTCCTGGCGCCCTCGTTGTTCGATGGTGAAGAGGAGCCCCGAGCCGGCAACAATGGAAGCGTACCCGCCTCCCACTGACCGCCGCCAGAGCAACGGCGGTCCATCGCTGGGCCAATCGGTGCGGATCTCTCCCTCCAGATAACGGCTGTCCCGGTCCGGCCCTCGGAACCCGCTCCAGCCTCGGACATCCGCCTCGGCAGAGCGGTGAGCCGTTACTGACGCAGAGACCCCCTCCACCCCGGCCAACCGGGTCCAGATGGGTGTGACGGAGACCAGTGGCCGCCATCCCGTGCCGTCGCGTTCGATCTTGAGGCCGAGTCCCTGGAACACGTAAACCCACGTCAATGCCAGAAGCACGAGGCTTGCCAGCAGCCGGTTCCGTGTCCTCCAGCCGGACCCCGCCCAGACCAGAATCAGGCCCAGCGGAGGCAACAACACGGAAAGGGCGATCAGGATCCAGGGAGTCACGGCGCGTCCCTTGGTCATCGGGGAGGCTTACTTGTACCGGTAGGTCAGACGGCCCCGGGTCAGGTCATAGGGCGAAAGCTCGACCATGACGCGGTCGCCGCGGAGGATTCGGATGAAGTGACGACGCATCTTGCCGGAAATATGGGCCAGGACGACGTGACCGTTCTCCAGCTCGACCCGAAACATGGCGTTGGGAAGCGGCTCCGTTACGGTTCCGGTGACTTCAATAGCGTCGGACTTCTTTTCCTTGGGCTCGTCCCGTCTCTGGGGAGGCCTCTTCTTTCGCCTCCGCGGTCTACGGCGAAAAGGTCTTGGTCGAAGTCTAGCCATCTCCCTCCAATGGTCGGTGCCGCATGGTTGTGAAACCGCAACCAGGAGTGGAGGCTAGCACAGCCACAAATCGGAAAGCAACCAGCCCGCAGGCAAGAGCGCTGACAGGACAGGCGGAAGCAAGGAACCTCAAGGTTGAACGATGGAGACCAGGACTTCCTCGATGACGTCGAAGGCCCGGTGGACTTCCCGATCCTCGATGACGTATGGAGGAAGAAAATAAAGGACGTTTCCCAGAGGCCTCAGCAGCAGGCCCCTCTCCAGAAAGGCCCGGATCAACCGGGGAGATCGAGAGTCGAGGTAGCCGGCCTCCCCCTCGGCTTCCAGTTCCATCACTGCCAGCCCTCCAATCCCGCGAACCTCCGCCACCCCAGGCAGCCGGGCGATGTGGGTCAGGCGCTCCGAGAACAGCTCCTCCAATTGAGCCACGCGTTTCAATCGCTCTTCCTGATCGAATAGGGCCAGACTCTCCAGGGCGACGGCGCATCCCAGGGGGTTGGCGGTGTAGGAGTGTCCGTGCAGAAACCCGCGCCCCCGATCCTCGCTGAGGAACGCCTGGTACAGGGGCTCGGTCACCAAGGTGGCGGCCAGGGGAAGATACCCGCCCGTGAGGGCCTTGGAGAGGCACATGAGATCGGGCGTCACCGGTCCATGCTCGCAGGCGAACATCTTTCCGGTCCTGCCGAAGCCGGTGAAGACCTCGTCGGCGATGAGCAGCGTCCCGTGCCGGCGGGTCAGGTCCCGGACCAGGTTCAGGAACTCCACCGGCCAGATGATCATTCCCCCGGCGCCCTGAACCATGGGCTCCACGATGACCGCCGCCACCCGGTGGCCCGACTCCCGCAGAAGATCCTCGAGCCGGCCGCTGCACTCGATCCGGCAGGTGGCGCGGACGCGTCCCACCGGGCAGGTTCGACAAGTGGGGGAGTGGGTCTGGAGCTGCTGAACCAGAAGGTCCGCGAACTGGGTATGGAAGGCATCGACTCCCCCCACTCCCATGGCCCCCAGGGTGTCGCCATGGTAGGCATGTTTCAGGGAGATGAAGAGATCCCGCGTCTCGCCCCGGTTCTTCCAGTACTGGTAGGACATCTTCAGAGCCACTTCCACGGAGGTGGATCCGTTGTCCGAGAAGAAGACCCGAGTCAACCCCGACGGCGCCCGCCGGACCAGCTCGGAGGCCAACCGTGCCGCCGGTTCGTGTGTGCAACCGGCAAACAGGACGTGCCCCAGCCGCGAAGCTTGTTCCTCCAATGCGCGGTTGAGACGTGGATGGTTGTGTCCGTGGATATTGACCCACCAGGAGGAGATGCCGTCCAGAAGGCGCCGGCCGTCCGCTGTATGGAGATAGATCCCCTGGGCACGCTCTATGGGGATCGGAGGCGGCGCGGTCTGCATCTGGGTGAACGGATGCCAGACGTATTTCCGATCCTGGGACACCCAGCCGCCAATATCTCCCATTGCTGACACTCGTTACGGTACTACACCCTGCCGTCCGGCCGGGACTGCCGGAGATCGCGCTCCAGCACACCTTCCGGGTCGAATTCGGAAGCTGCCCGGGCGACGGTTTCCCGGGAGAGGGGATTGAGAGGTTCCAACTCCGCCACCACACGGGTCTGGCCGAACCTCTCGATGGCCCGCCGATTCTCCAGGTTGACGGGACCGTTCAGGACCACTCCCGCCAGACTCATTCCTCTGGAACGGAGCGCTTCGAGGGTCAGGAGAGTGTGGTTGATGGTCCCGAGCTGACTGGACGAGACCACGAGGCAGGGCAGGTCCAGGGCCTTCAGGAGATCGGCCAGAAGATACCCGCGTTCGGTCAGTGGCACCAGGAGCCCGCCGATCCCCTCCACCACCAGAAGACCGTTTCCCGAGGACTCCCGATGACGCCGGTAGGCGGAGAGGATGCGTTCCGGTTCGATCTCGACTCCGGCCATGCGGGCCGCCAGGTGAGGCGATAGGGGTGGCGCAAACCGGTAACACTCTGGCAGAACCCGCAGTTCCGGCCCCACCAGGGACGCCACGTCCCGACTGTCGCTTCCTTCCTCTGCCCCCGTGGCGACCGGTTTCCAATAGGTCACTCCCGTTCGTCCGGCCCAACGGGCCAGGAGAACGGCGGAAACGACCGTCTTCCCGATCTCGGTTCCCGTTCCGGTGACCACGACTTCCATCAAACGGTCTCCAGGGCTTGAGCCAGAACCCGGCACAGGTGATCCAACTGTTCGGGAGTATGGTTGGCGTGAATCGAGATCCGCAGCCGTGCGGTCCCGGCCGGCACCGTGGGGGGACGAAGCGCCCTCACGTCCAAGCCCTCGTCTCGAAGCCGCTGGGCGACGGCCAGGGCACGGCGGTTGTCCCCCAGGATGACCGGCACGATGGGTCCCGCGCTGTCCAAGGTGTCCAGTCCCTGAGCTCTCAGTTGGCGGCGCAGGCGCCGGGAAAGTTTCAGGACCCGTTCCCGGCGTCCCGGGTCGCTCCGAATGATCTCCAAAGCCGCTTCCAACGCGTAGAGAAGAAGCGGCGGTGTGGAGGTGGTGAAGATGAAGCTCCGGCAGGCGTTGATCAGGTACTCGATGATGGTTCGGGGGCCGGCCACGAAGGCGCCGGCCACTCCCAGGCCTTTGCCGCACCCCGAGACGATGGCCGCGGCTCGCTTCTCGATTCCGAAGTGCTCCGTCAGACCCGACCCTCTTTGATCACCGAAGAGACCGGTGGCATGGGAGTCATCCACGATCAGATCGGCTCCCCACTCTTCCGCCAAGTCGGCGTACTGGTCCAAGGGAGCGATGTCTCCATCCATGCTGAAGAGGGACTCGGTGACCAGAAAGGTCCGGCCCCGCGGATGGGGAGTCGCGAGAGCGGTTCGCACCGCCTCCAGATCCCGGTGGCGATGAACGATTCTCCGCGCCCCGCTCAGACGCAGGCCGTCGATGATGCTGGCGTGATTCAGGCGGTCGGATACCACTCGGTCACGGGGACCGATGAGTGCCGACAGAAGACCCAGGTTGGCCTGGTAACCGCTGGGGAAGACGAGGGCGGCTTCGGTTCCCTTGAAGCGGGCCAGCTTGTCTTCCAGGCGGCGGTGATGCGGCGTGCTTCCCCGGAGCAGACGGGAGGAGGGGGCGGAGACGGGACGGGACCCGGCCTCCTCTTGCAGGCGCTCGATCAGGAACGCCCTCAGCCGGGGGTCACGGGACAGATCAAGGTAGTCGTTGGAGCAGAAGTCTTCCGCCTCGGGGGACGCGTCCTCAAGGGATCGGTAGAGCCCGGACGAGCGAATTCGCTCGAGGCGCTGCTCCAATTCCCGACCGAGAGTTCTCATAGAGTCCCCGCCGGCATGAGCTACAAGCTATTGGAAATGCCGAAACCGGTCAAGAATTGGGCCGCGTCTCGTCATCCCGATCATTTGAGTTCCAATTCCGGCGTTCCCTATAATGGACGGAATCGGTGGCGGCGTACCCAAGTGGCTAAGGGAGAGGTCTGCAAAACCTCCATTCACCGGTTCGAATCCGGTCGCCGCCTCCACGCCCTCTGAAGCACCGTCCGGAGACGAGACATGGGCCAAGCCCGCCGGTTCCTTCTGTTGGCGGCGGCAGTAATTCTGGTCTTTCTGCTTTTCCGAATCGACATTCAGAATCAGGAATCCGCGCCGAACTCGCCCTCCTATTCCGGCGGCCAAGCCCGGATTTCACAAGCTGAGGACGGACTGCGGCGGAGGTCGCCTTACGGCGGCGCTGAAAGGAGGCCTCGCGGGTTTCCTCCAAACCGGACCGTGAAAAGAACGGGGGAATGGACCGATGCGCCAACCCGCCTCGAGATTGTGGTGATCGACGAAGAGACGAAGGCGCCCTTGTCCGAAGCCTCGGTTCAAGTCACGCAAGTGTGGTCGCGATCCATGGAATGGTCGGGACAGACCGGACCCGATGGAAGGGCCTATTTCGAATTGGACCGCGGCCAGTACCGGGTCTGGGCAAACCATCCCGCGTACGTTCCCGACAACGTCGGCTTCGCCGCTGAAGGATCGGAGTCCCGGCGCACCATTGTCCTGACCCCCAGGGATCCACCAGGGTCACTCGTGACCGGATCGGTCCGTGACCGGGCGGGCCGCGGAGTTCCGGGGGCTCTTGTTTCTTTGGACATTCCGCACGAGATGCACAATGTCCGTCCCTCGGATCCGACAGAACCCGCAACTGCCCCTATCCGGATCCGGAACCGGCACCTGAGAAGAATGGGGATTCCCGGCCATGCCGAGACCGACCAGACCGGAGGCTTCTCGCTGGAAATTCCGAAGGGGACCTATCGCCTCTACGTTTTCTCAATATCCCACGAGCCGTATGAGGACGACGTGCAGGTTCCCACTTCCGGACCTCTCGAAGTCGTCGTGACGGAATTGGACGAGTTGGTCCGGCTTTCGGGCCGGGTTTCGGACGGGGAGGGACATCCCCTCTCCGGCCCGCGCGTTGACCTGGGAGTCAAGGCCAAATCCGGACCCATTGGACTTGCCGACTCCACCACTGGCCCCGACGGCTATTTCGAATTCGTTCTGCCTCCAGGCGTCGCCACGCTGGAGGTCAAATTCAAGGGACACAAAACCTACTGGCAAACCCACGAGGTGTCTCAGGACACCGAGATCTTTCCGGTCCTGGAGAAATACAAGAAGTATCGGAGCTTCACGGTGCGCGTCTACGACAGCAAGGGACAGATCGTGGCGGATCCCTTCGTGATCGGGACCGCACTGGAGAGCGGCAAAGGCGTCGTCTCCCCGGTCGCCGGCAACTTCGCCAGATCGAAGCCGCCACAGACTTTCCACGCCAGCGAATATCCCTTTCGCATCTACGCCACGGTCCTTCACCTGGGACTCGGCATCACGGAGGCAAAGGTGATCCACTCCTATCAGGCCAACATCGATCTCCGGATCAGGGGCGGGGGCCGGATCGAGGGTAATGTCGCTGACACGGATGGCAACCCCGTGCGGGATTTCACCATCGTATTGAGGAAGGACGGTTTCGACCTGGGGATCTTCAGGAGCTTTTCCCGGGAAGGACGATTCACCCTTGAAGAGATCCCGCCGGGCCTCTACTCCCTGAGCTTCCATTCGCGCCCGGATATGGATCCGACGGAACTGGCGACGGGCCGTCCGAAATTGGTGATGATTCAGAATGATCGGACCAGTTTTCTGGACGTGGTGCTCCGGCCGCAGGGATGGGTCAAGACCGCCGGCCAAAGGAGCGGACAATTGGACTCGGACCCTGAACTGCGGGCGGATAATTGATGCGAAGCGTCATATTCCGTATCTTCCATACCGACTCAGACCATTGACGTTCCCTGTTCCAGGAGGTGACCCGTGTCCAGATCTCGAGTTGACGGCGCCCAGACTCGCCGTGGTTTCCTCCTACGAGGTTAACTTCAAGACCCTGGGGCCGGCCCTGTTGAACGTGGTCAAGAAGTTTCCGGATCTGAAGGTAGTCATCATCCACGGCATCTGGCCGTCCAGCTGCCTCCAGGACGACGGCTCGGTCCGAATACCCGATGCGGTCGTCGAACTGGTCAGGAACTACAACGTCGTCATGGAGGTCCTCACCGGACTCCAGCACAGGTCCGACATGTACGGTCCCGGTGACGTGGTCCTCAAGGCGTTTTACGACACTTTCGGCCCGGCCAAGCTGATGTGGGGCTCCGAGTACACCCACGTGAACCTTCCGACCGTCGAGCAGTACCGGCACCAGTTCGATTACGTCAAGGAGCGGTGCCCGTACATGAGCGCAAGCGACATCGCCCAGATTCGGGGCGGAACCGCCATGGAGATTTATGGGATCCGAACCTGAGTCCGAGGGTGGCATGGTGAACCGTCCATTGCAAAGCAGACGATCGCTCATCGAGAAACGCCTCCGAAGAGCACGCGGTATCGTCGACCATGGTCTCAACACCGATGACGTGATGGAACTCACGCGCGGGGAGAAAGTGAGTAGTTCTGGCCGATCCCAAAGCGGCGGTGATGCCGGTGACGCCACGAACCCCGGCGAGCAACGCGCTTAGAATTTGAATTCGGATTGAAAGATTCCCCCAACCGAATAGGGATGACGACACCTCCATATTTTCCGGAACTCGAAATCGTAGTGCCGATTGCCCTTCTACCGGAACAGCACCACGACTTCTTCCAGGATCGGCGATACGACTCCTGTGGGAGCGGGATGGAGCGTCGCCCGGTACTGAATCACCGAGTGTGACGGATCCGTATGCGGGATTTCGGCGGGTTGCTCGAAGAAAGTCGCCCGCCCGCCGGGTCCCCGCCACGCGGCGTCGTTCAGTTTGGCTTCCGACCCGGCCGTCCTGATCTGGAGACGTACTCGGCTGCCGAGAGGCGTCTGGGCTTTCCAGGTCAGGCTGGCCGGACGTCGATCGGTGTATGAGTGCACCGACGAGACGTAGTCGAACTCGAATCGCCGATCGTAGATGTTGCCCAGGTCCACTCCCGAGTCGTTGTGGGGTCCGCGGACCGGAATCTCCAGCCGGCGGTCCGCCCGGAAGCCGTCCCCTCCGCCCCAGTAGAGGAAGGAGTTGGTGACGTGATCCCCAAAGGAGCCGATCCGGTTGGGGTCCCCTTCGGAACGGTGGCAGACGAATAGAATGTCAGCGTATCCGTCCTGGTTGAAATCCGCCACCATGCTTCCAGCCCCCGAGTTTGTGGGCAGCTTGAACATCCGCTTCGGGTCGAACCCGTCGGGTCCGCCCAGATGGACACGTGAGAGAGTCGCCCGGCTCGAGCCGGTGTTGTAATTGGGGCACACCAGGTCCAGCCATCCGTCCTGGTTCACGTCCGCCACCGTGATCAGATTGGTCCCCTCGATCTCGAATTCCGTGCGGCGATCGACCGAGTATTTTCCCTCTCCCGCGCCCCAATAGACGAAGCCGGTGGTCAACCGGGAGCCCGCTTCGATGGCACGGCTCAGGACCAGGTCGAGCACTCCGTCCCGGTTCAGGTCGGCGACCTCCACGCCCCGAAGACCGGCCGATCCGGGAACGAAACTGCGGCGCGACGAGGAGTATCCGCGGCTGCCGTCGCCCCAATAGATGGGGACCCCCTCTGCGTTGGCCGAGAAAATGAGGTCCAGGTGTCCGTCCCGGTTCACGTCGACGATGGCCGGTATGCCGGTGGGTCCATTGTCCAACTCCAGCCGCTCGGTGACGACGAACCCTTCGCCGCCGCCCCAGTAGACGAACGCTCCCGTTTCCGCCAGCTCCTCACTGGGGACGTTGGACAGGACCACGTCCAGCCATCCGTCCCGATCCAGGTCGGCGATGCTCACGCCGGCGCTGCCGCGTCCCATCAGGGCGGATCGGTTGTCGGCCTGGAAACCCTCCGAATCGCCCCAGTAGACGTGGCTCTCCTGGCGCCACCGGACTGTTTCTCCGAAGTTGGAGACCACCAGATCGGTCCAGCCGTCGTCGTCCAGGTCCGCCGATCCCCATTCGTAAGGGTCCACGGCGGGCAGCGAGATTCGCCGTTCGACGCTGTACTGGCCCTGGGCGTCTCCCCAGTAGACGAAAACGGGGCTGTCCCCACCCCGGCGGCGGGCCACGGTGTTGTTGAAGAGGACGTCCAGGTGACCGTCGCCGTCGAAGTCGGTCACCAGGTTGCCCACCGCACCCTGCGTGAAGAGGGAGGTGCGCCGGGTGGGAGCGAAGCCCTGTTCGGAGTTCCACTGGATATATGAGGGGACCTCGAAGGAAAAATGTTCCTTGTAGTTGGAGATAACCAGGTCCACGTGCCCGTCCCGATTCAGGTCGGCTGCCGAGACGCCCCACGCTCCCACCGTCTCGAACTCCTGGCGCCGCCCCTCGGAAAAGCCGTCGGCGGAGCCCCAATACAGATAGGAGTGGGCGAGAGGGTTGCCGTGGGACTGATGATTGGTGAAGAAGATGTCCTGGTGGCCGTCGCCGTTGAAATCGGCGACGGCGGTGTCGCGGGCATTACTGGTGGGAAGCTCCAGCCGTCTCTCGACCGAGAAGCCTTCCTCACTGTTGAGATAGACGAAAGAAGCGGGGCCCTTCCCGTTGGCGATCACCAGATCCGTGCGGCCGTCGCCATTCACGTCGGCCGGCTCCACGGCGAAGGCCTGATGGGTCGGAAGATCCACCTTGCGCTGGGGGCTGAAGCCTCCCTCACCGCCCCATAGAACATAGGAATCGATGTCCTGGTTCCCCTTGTCTTCCTGGTTGGCCAGGATGAGATCGGGCCATCCATCCCGGTTCAGATCGGCGACGGCGGCGTCCGAGGCCCCCAGGGCCGGGACGTCCACGTAGCGCTCCCGGTCCGGACCTTGAGCGGAACCCCAGAAGACACGTGAGGGTGAATCGTAGCCCCCTCCCCGGAAGCCGACCCGGTACTCCCAGAATCCGGCGGACAGAGCCAGGACCACGTCGGGGTGCCCGTCACGGTTCAGATCGGCCACAGTGGCTCCTTGGGCTGCCCGCGACGGAAGGGTGATCTTCCTGGAAAAGGGGTGGAAACCCCACGCCGAGTCGTCCCGGCGGTTCTTCAACTCCTCGATGCCGCCGAAATAAACGAACGAGTCCATGCCGTCCCAGGTGCCATTGGTGTAGTTGGGGAAGACCACGTCCATCCGGCCGTCCCCATCCAGATCGCCGGTTGCCGCCCACTGGGCACCGTCGTTGGGGATGAAGGAGCGGCGGGACACGTCGAAGTCCCTGCCGTTTCCCCAATAGATGGCCGCGTCCATCTTCTCCTTGTGGGGATGGGTGTTGGAAAAGACCAGGTCGATGAACCCATCCTGGTTGAGGTCCCATCGATTCACCAATTGGATGCGTCCGCGCCGGGAAACATAGGTGTTGGCACCCCCGTCTCCAAACTTGCCGTCAACGAAATCCTCGAAGCTGGATTCCTTCCAAACCTTCGTCTCCGTCTGGCCCCGGACCGCAACGGCCCAAGGAAGAAAAAGCAAGATCAGCCCCAGATTCCAGCGCATATCAGACCTCCCGGGTATTCAGTGGCCAGCTTGTTCGAGGTACTTCCTGGCGAACTCGAGCAACTTCTTGGATCGCAGACCGACCTTCCGGGCCTCTTCCTCCGCCTTCGCCAGACTCCAGCCGTGGTTGACCACTCGGTGAAGAATCCAGAACGCTCCGACCCGATTGGCGCTGGCGCAATGAATGAAGAGGGGCCGGTTCGACTCATCCGAGACGATCCGCAGAAACTCGTCTCCCAGCTCCGGAGTCAGGCGACTCGAGTCCACCGGAAGATGGAAATATTTGAGTCCCAGTGCCTGCACGGCAGCTCCCTCTTTCGCAACTCCGGGATCCTCGGCGGCGGTCCGCAGGTTCAAGACCGAGTGGACTCCTTTTTGCTTCAGGCGGATCAGGTCCTGGTGGGTCGGTTGTCCAGCGGTGCAGAAATCTTGGTTGACCCAGAGAAAGTTCCGAGCCGAGACCGGCGACTCGGAATCCTGTGCCGGCATCACTCCAGGCAGCAAGACCGCCCAGAGCAGAGCGGCCGGAAAGATGAATCTCACGACGTGAGTATACCGGAGGCAGTCCGCAAAGTTGGACCCTGGAATGATCCCGGATTCATCCGAAGACCGGGCCTGATAGAATGCCTCATCTGTATTCTGTGACCGGAATCGAAGTCCTTTCTGTTGCCGCTATGCGATTTCGCCGCCTGTCGTGGGCCGCCGGCCTCTTGGGGTTCACCTTGGTCCCGCTCGATGCCCAGGAGGAACTCGTTCCGTCTTTCCGAGCCCAATCCGAGGTCGTCCTGGTCGACTTGGTGGTCACCGACAAGCGGGGACAATTCATCCACGACCTGAAGCCGGAGGAAATTCAGGTCTTCGAGGACGGCAAGCTCCAGAGCCTGACCTTCTTCGACCTGCGCAGACGGGCCGGGTCCGAGGAACAACTGGTTTCGGACGTCAGAACGGGCGCCGTTCCGACACCCGCCCTCGCCGCCAGATCTCTCCCCACGACCCCGCAGGACAGGGGCTATTTCGCTTTCCTGTTCGACCTGCAGGCCATGTCCTTTCATGGGCTGGAACGGGTCAAGGAATCCATAAGACGGTTCGCCCGCTCCGAACTGGCTTCCACCGACCGGGTGATGGTCGCCAGCATACGGCCGCAGTTTCGAGTCGAATTGCCCTTCACCAGCGACATTTCCCAATTGGACGCCACCCTCGACAAACTGGTCGCGAGAGATTTTGAAGAGACCAGCATCGCCCGGTTTGTGGAGAGTTTGGACTATGCCTTCGCCCGAATGGAGGCGGGAGCCCTGGATACCTTCGATCCCGGCCAGACCGGGGCCGGAGAGCAGAGACTCGATCCGAATCTGGACGGAGCCATCTCTCAGGCAGCGGACCATGGCCGCGATCTCCTGGTGAAGGTCGAACTGCAAATGGACTTCACCTGCGCCGCCATCGGCGCACTCTCCCGGCATCTGGGCTCCCTACCGGGACGAAAACAGTTGATCTACTTCTCCAAGGGCTATCCTCTCGATGCCAAGCGCACCGTCACCCACCTGATCTCCCAACGAGCCGTCACCTACTCTCCGGGACAGGTCACCCTGATCCATCTGGCAGCCAACAACTACATGGCGGGCGCCTCACAAGCCTCCCACCTGATCAACCGGCTTGGGTCGGCGGTGCGCCAAGCCAATCGAGCGCAGGTTTCGGTATACAGTATCGATCCCCGGGGTCTGATGGTCCCCGCGATCGGCAACTCTGAACACAGAGGTTCGGGCAATTACCTTTACCCGACCTACTCCACCGAGGACATCACCGCCCCGCACCAGTTTCTGGCCTCCCTCTCTATGGAGACCGGTGGGCTCTGGTTCGCCGACGACAACGACCTGGAACGCCCGATCCGCAGTGCCTACCGGGACGGCAGTCAGTACTACCTCTTGGGATATGTCCCGTCCTCGATCCGGAAGCAGGGCAAGTTCCACAAGATCAAGGTGAAGGTCAGAAGAAAAGGCATCCGGTTGCGCTACCGGGAAGGTTACGTCGAAGAGGACCCGCGGGAAGCCGAAACCGTCGATCTGGCCAACGCTTTCAAGTTCCCCGACCTGTTCCGGGACTTTCCCGTCGACACTCAGGTCCAGAACCGGAACGGTCACGTACAGGTCCAAGCCCGGATTCCCACCGACGCCTTCATCTTCAGATCCCAGGGAGGACAGAACCGGTGCGTCATCGAGATGTTCGGGGCACTCTTCGACGACGCGGGGAAATGGGTCGGGGAAAACTTCTACTTCGTTGAGAAGATCGATCTGGACTTCAACCAGCAGGATCTGGCCAAGTTCCTCCGCTACAAACACTTCGTCCCCATGGCAGCGGGGATTGCGCCGGATGGGGCCCACGACCTGGTGGTCGTTGTCCGCCAGAGTCTCACCGGAAGGATGGCGACGTCGACCCATCGGATCGCGCCGAACTGAGATGGACTCCTACGGGATCGGCAGGGTCTTCTTAATTTGAAAACGGTGGATAAGCCCAACCTCGTCTACATCACTGCCGACCAACTCAAGGCCTCGGCGGCGCCCATGCTGGGGAACTCGCTGATCTCCTGTCCCTTCATGGAGGGTCTGGCAGCAGAGGGAATCACTTTCCCCGAGACCTATGCCGCCAGCACCATCTGTACCCCCAGCCGGGCCTCCGTCTTCACCGGGGTTCATCCGCTGGTCCACCAAGTCACCTGTTGGCAGAACAAGGCTCCTCTGAACCTGCCACAGATGTCTGAGCTCTTCGCCTCGCACGGTTACTACACCGCGGTCTCGGGTCATTTCGAACAAGGTAGGAACCTGAGCCGCGGCTGGTATGAACAGGTGGACCTGCGCGAGCCTGGTCCGTTGGCCCGTGCCCTGGAGACCAAGTACACCCACGGGCGCAAAGACGTGGGCTGGTCCTGCGGAGCCATCGAATGCGCTCCCGAGGAGGGGCATTCGGCGCTGCTGGCGGATCGGTCGATTCGCATGCTTGACACGGCACGGCGATCCCGGATGCCTTTCTTTCTCCACTTCTCCTTCAACGACCCTCATCCCTCCTATTTCGTGCCTCCCCCCTACGATTCCATGGTGGACCCCGACCAGGTCGATCTCCCGGTGATGGACCACGACGGGGCGAGGCCCTCCTGGCAAACCCAGGCCCTCAAGGAAGTCCGGACCGGGGAGGCTTCCGAAAGCGATCTCAAGAAGGTAGTGGCCGTCTACCACGGAATGATCCGCTACGTGGACCACCAGATGAATCGAGTGTTCCAGGCCCTGGTGGAAAGGGACCTGTTGGAGAACACCTGGGTGGTCTTCGCCTCCGACCACGGCGATTTCATGGGGGAGAAGGGACTCTTCGAGAAGTGCGAGGTTCCGTACGAATGCCTGACCCACGTCCCGCTGGTGATCCGCCCACCCACGAATCTGACGGCTCACCGGGGAATCCGGATCCCCGGCCTCGTGGATCTCGTGGATCTTTTTCCCACCTTCCTCTCCCTGGCCGACATTCCGGTTCCCGAATACGCTCAGGGCCGGGACCTGATGGCGTGGGTGGGCCGGGGAGCGAGACGGCCGCTGCGCCGTGTCGCCTTCGCCCAAGTCGGCGACTACCATGGACACCTCAAGTCCACCTTTCCCACCGGAACCTTCAATTCGGGTCGGCGAAACGCCCTGGTTCGAGCCGGGCGGAGCCGGGAGTTCTCCTACATCCGGGATCCCCAGTACGGTGACGAAGCCTACGATCTCATGCAGGATCCCTGCGAACTGGACAACCTCCTGCAGCGGGCGTCGGTCCCGGACGCCGTCAGCCGGCTCAGGGATGATCTCGACCGCTGGGAAGACGCTTGCCTCGACTTGCGGAGACAGTTGAACGTCATCCCTGGAGACCGGGGTTTCGAACCGGGTTGGGAGTAACGGGGAGGCATGGGAGTGGGGGTTTGTAACCCTCAATTCCGGGATGTGTGGGGGGGACAAGAATGTCCCCTTCCAGGAGCCCCTACCTGGTGGCGCCGGCCTCTTGTAGATAGCGGACGACCTCTGTGTGCCGGTTGGAAGCTGCGGCCCCAAGGGCAGTGAGACCCTTCTGGTCTCGAATGTCCAGTCCGCGTGAGAAGGGGACCGCGTGAGAAGGGGACAGTCTGTTTTTCCGTCCGAATGTTTTTCCGTCCTGTGTTTTGCCGTCCTGAGACAACTCAGGTGGTCACCTGGTCAAGCTTCCTCGGCTACTTCCGGAAACCCGAGATTTGCTGATTTTCTTGAGTTTCCCTCGCCTTTCTTGGTTCTGAGTCGTTGTTGTCATCAGAGGTGCGAACCGACTCCCTCGCGAGTCCGATTGACCGAGGACCGTGCCCATGCCCCGAACCGCGCGACACAAAAGCAAGGAAGCCGCCTTCTATCACCTCACCAATCGAGTCACTGGCTGGACCGATTGGTTCCCCTTCGAAGACCGGCGAGCCCGTCGCAAACTCCTGGACATGATGTTGTTCTACGTCAGTGTCTACCGGTGTCGTTTGGCCGCGTTTCAGATCATGGGCAATCATTTCCACTTCGTCGTCCATTTTGAGAAGCCTCGCTCCTTGTCCCGCAAGGAGTTGATGGAGAGCGCCGACAAGCTTTATGGGCGAAAGGTAGAGAAGAAAACCGCCGATTGGACCGTCGCCCAATGGAAGGCTTTCAACCAGCGTCTCTTTGACGTGTCGAAACTGATGCAGAACGTGGACGGGCTGTATGCCGCGTGGTTCAACCACCAGTTTCGACGGCGAGGCCATTTTTGGAGTGAACGTTTCAAGAACCCGGAACTATTGGGAACCGAAGCGGTCCAAGACGCCATTCTTTACGTGGAACTCAACGCCGTCCGAGCCGGACTGGTCAAGCGGCCCGAGCAATGGAAGTGGGGCTCAGCCCGCTGGAGACTCACCGGCAAGGATCACGACCTGATTCCATTGGAGGAACTGTTCCCCTCGGATCCCGGAACCGACGTGTACAGGAGTTACCGGGCTCGCTTGTACTATCGAGGAGCCGTCCCCACCCGGGAGAACCAAGCCGCAATCCCCCGGTGGATCCTCCATCAGGAGCAGCGACGTGGATTTACCCGTGCCGGAGCCTTTCGCCGTCGTTTGCGATTTCTGACGGACGGATTGGCCGTCGGTCCGGCAGAGAAAGTGGCGCAACTGCTGGAGACGTATCGAAAGCAAGGTCGATATCGGCGTCGCCGACACCCCATCCCCCAACTGGGCGGTGTTCTGTTTTCCCTGCGGGAGCAGCGCTCGCACGCCTTCGTCACGTAGACTTGCCTGATCTCCGTCCGTCGATTCTGCCACCGTGGCACCGGACGACCCAGATCACGGAAACCGCCCAATAGACTCTGGACTTTCCCCATTTTTCTGACGGTTCAGGAGAACGGGGGAAGCAGATTTGAACGAGGATCGCGACGAGGCGGTCCAATCCCGGCGGCCCGGCCATACAAGACCTGCTTGATCCCGTCCGCAATCGCCTAGAAACGGAACTCGGGAATGCCGTAGCTTCGCTTCGCGGCCCGCTCGATGTGTGGGACCGTTCCCGTTCCGGGAATCGAGACTGTCCCTTTCCGGAGCGCGGAGCGGGAGCGCGGAGCGAGCGCGGAGCGTGTCCCTTTCCGGAGCGGAGCGGGAGCGGAGCGGGAATCGTGCCTCGACTTGCGGAGAGAGTTGAACGTCATTCCCGGGGATCGGGGCTTTGAGCCGGGTTGGGAGTAACGGAGGACGAGGAAAGAGGAAAGAGGAAAGAAGGCGAGGAATTTACGCCAAGTGTAGGGAACTCCGGCGGGCTCTTACCTGGTGGCGCCGGCCTCTTGTAGATAGCGGACGACCTCGGTGTGGCGGTTGGAGGCTGCGGCCGAAAGGGCGGTAAGGCCCTTTTGGTCCTTGACGTCCAGTCGAGCTCCCGCGTGCACCAGCGCTTGCACCACTGGCAGATGGCCGTCCGTCGCCGCGCCGATGAGAGCCGTCTTGCCTTCGTTCTCGCGGGCATCGATGGCGGCCCCGGCCGCCAGCAGGGCTTGGGTAGTTTCCAGGCGACCGTTCCAGGCGGCCCACATCAGGGCGGTGGCGCCAGTGTAATCACGCGATTCCAACTGGGCGCCGGCGGCAAGCAACATCCCAACGATCCTTGTGTGCCCCTCCCAGGCGGCTCCCATGAGCCCGCCCCGTTCGTTCTTGTCCTTGAGGTTCACGTCGGCGGCGGCTTCCAGAAGAACCCCCACGGTTTGACCATATCCCTTCCAGCAGGCCCAGATGAGGGGTGTCATTCCGGCCAGTTCATCCCGGGGATCGATCTCGGAGCCTCGTTCCAACAGGATCTTGACCACTTCGGTCTGACCCACCCAAGCGGCGGCGGTCAGAGCCGTGGTTCCCTGCTCGTCCCTCCCGTTGACGTCCACACCGAGGTCCAGGAGGTACTTCACCGCGTCCACGTCTCCCCGTTCGGCAGCCTCGATGAGATGGATCGGCTTCTCCTGCTGCCGGATCGCACCAAACACGGGTCCCGCTATCAGGAGCGATGCGGCCAGCACCAAAACCACCGGCTTTCTGATTTTCGATCTCATTGCTGAGCGATCCTGGCCATGGAGTCGGCCTTCAGCCACCCTACATTACCGTCGGCGAGAAGGACTTCGACCCATGACCCCGAGACTTCCTGAATTCGCACCTTGGTCCCCTCGTGGAGCGTGAAGACCTGGATGCCCTCTTCTCCCGGGGCACTCACGGCCCGGGCCTCCGGGGCCAGGATGATGGCCTCGGAGGGCTCTCTCTCCTGGCGAATCTGACCAGCCAAGCATAGGGAGGACCCGATCAGCAGGAGAGTTCCGGCCCAGACGATCTTGCCGGTGAACCTGCGGCCCCGACTCCAAAGGAGCCTGAGGATCCAGGCAGCCACCAGAACGGCGTAGGAACTCCACATCAGGATCCATAGAGCGCTGCGGGGAAGAAAGAACACGAAGCGCTCCAGGAGGACCAGGAGCCGGAACCGGGGCAGCTCGGGAATTTGATCGACCACCTTGAGCCGTGCCAGTGACAGGTTCACCTCCAGATCCTCATCTCCGGGGATCAGTCGAGCCGCGCGCTCGTAGTGAAGAATGGCTGGCCCCGTCTCGCCCAGCTTGTAGTAGCAATTCCCCATGTTGAAATAGAGTGGGCCCGATTCGTAACCCATGGCGGCGATGCTCGCGTAGCTCTCCAGGGCCTTCCGGTATTCACCAGCCTCGTAATTTCGGTTGCCCTGTTGGAAGAGACCCTCCCGAGAGTCTCCCCAAACCGAAGCGAATATCAAAGTCAGCGAGAACAGAGCGATCGCCCGTGGGTTCACTGAGAATACCTCCTTTCCGGGCGGGAGGCGAACTCCTGCTCCATGCGGGTCAGGCCGTCCCGGGCTCTGGCCATCAGGTCCTGCATTTCCTGCTCGGCGGAGGAAGACGGCGCGAACTGCTTCAAATCACAGATCTGAAGACAGTCGAAATAGCCCGTGAGGGACTCTTCCGACACGCCCCTGGCCCGCAAGGACTCCTTGACCTCCTGACTGACCATTCCGGCTTGCGCCAGGTTGAGCTTGTCTGCAAGGTAACCCGTGAGCGCCTGTCCCACGGCCTGGTAGAACTCCTTCTCGGAGCCCCCGTCCAGATGGGCCTGGGCTTGGACAAGTCTCTTCCGCGAGACGCGGCGAGCCCGCCTGGCCCGGGCGTAGGCTACGTCTCCCTTGAGCCGCGTCAGATGCCGCCTGTAACCGACGGCACCCAGAAGGCAAAGCAGGGGCAAGAAGAAGCGAATCCAGAACTCCTTGGCCGTCAGCAAGGACCCCCCGGTCTTGCGGAATGGACCGGACCCGATCTTGATGAACCGGATGTCCTGTCCCAGCAGCTTCACCTCCTGGCGGGAGAGCCCTGCTTCCGCCGCTTCCGCCAAGTGGTCGCCCGGCGCCACGTTGACGGACAACTCG
Source organism: uncultured Acidobacteriota bacterium (assembly GCA_951812665.1). Lineage (GTDB taxonomy): Bacteria > Acidobacteriota > UBA6911 > RPQK01 > JAJDTT01 > JAJDTT01. The sequence continues at coordinate 253,621 of CATOST010000018.1, read as the reverse complement.
GGAGCGCGGGTGATCCGGTAGGCGCCCTCGACCGGGTCGAAGTAGGCCAGCTTCACCGGCTCCAACCGGACCGGACCGGGACGGCGGGGAATGAGCACGTATTCGAAGGTCTTCTCTCCCGAGACCCCGCTCGGATCCCGCCGGATCTGCTGCTCCACCTTCGGCGGGTAGACTTCGAAGCTGGAAGGGAAGGAAATCCGAGGCTCGCTCAGCCCGGCCAAATTGCCGTTGCCGGAGATCCGAACCTTGAAGCTCAGGGCTTCGTTGGCCTTGACTTCGGACTTGTCCAATTGACCGGAAACGGCGAAATTTCCCACGGCCCCCTGAAATTCCCGGGGCCTGCCCTCCTGGGGCAAGGGCAGGACTTGCACCCGAAGCGAATTGGAAGCCAGTTGCCGGGTCACCTCCCGGCCGAAGAGGTCACCGGAGAAAAAGCCTCGGAAGGGGTCCCGTGAGCCGCCGCGGGTTCGCACCCGGCATTCCAGGACCAGGGGACCGACCTCCTTCTCCCCGGCACCGGTGGGGAAAAGCGCCATCTTCTTGATCAGCGCCACCGTGTAGCGCCGTCCGTCGATCACCTCGCCCTCGGTATGAGGCTGCCGGGTCTGCGGATAGTCCTCCACCCAGAAACCAGCGGTCTCCGCCTGCTTGGAGATCCCGTACGAGGAAACGCTGACGCGCGTATAGATCTTGTAGGTCACCACCAGGGCTTGATTCTCGTAGACACGCTCCCGGTCGGCCGTTGCGCGCACGAAGAGATCGGATTGGGCAGCCGTGCTCGCCGGCCGGCGGTCGCTACGAGGAGTGGGCGCCGGTCGACCGGTGCCGCCGATCCGGATCCGAAGAGGGGCCGTTTTATGGACTCTGCCGTCCAGTTGCACCTGGACCGCGCCGATCTCGAACTCGCCTTCCCGGGTCGCCTGAAAATGGAAGCTGAAGATCCTGGACGAGGACATGCGTCCGTTCACCAACCGATACTGCTGGGATCTCCGACTTCCCAGGAACGCGGTGAACTCCTCCATGGAAGGCAAACGCGGCTCTCCGGCGCCGGACGCGCCCCTGCCCGAAACCTCCACCGAAAGCGTGAACTGCTGGCCCACGAAGACGGAGGTACGGTCCAGATGCGCCCGGACGGTCGAATCCTGTCCAACCACCCATCCACAGAGCAGAACCGCCGTCAGAACGCCTCCGCAGATCTTTCTCACCAGTCCTTCTCTACCTTCACGTTTCCCGGGCGCAATTCGAGTTTCTTTTTGATTCCCGCCTGAGCCTGAGCCAGGGCCTCCAGCAGGCGCTCGGCCTCTTCGCGAGACATGGGCTGGGGGCCGTCGGGAGGAGCCTGGGCCTGGTCCTCCTGGGCAGGTTCCTGTTGCTGGCCGCCGGAGGCGCGAGACTTCTCATCCCTGTTTTCCTGCGGGTCCACCGGCCGCTGTTGAGGGTCTTCGGAATCCTTCCGGTCATTCTGGTCCCGGGCCTGCTGCCCCTCTTCCTGCTGGTCCCGGCCCTCCTGATCTTCCGGCCGGTCCTTTTGGCCCTGCTCTGACTGATCCTCGCCGTCGGACTGACTCTCGTCCCGGTTCTTATCCTTGTCCTTTTCCTGCTCCCCGTCGCCCTCCTGGTTCTGGTTCTTCTGTTGCTGTTGCTGCTCCTGCAACTGCTTGAGCACGAACTCCAGATTGTGCTTGGCGTCCCGGTCCCCGGGCGCCAGCTTCAGCGCTTCCCGGTAGGCGCCCAGACTCTCCTGGAGCTTGCCCTGGCGAAAGAGCGAGTTGCCCAAATTATACTGGGCCCGGGACATGATCTCGGGATCCTCCGACTGCAGCGCCTGGGAGAAGGAATCGGCGGCATCCTCCAGCTCTTCTTTCTTGAAGTGCGCATCCCCCAGATTGAAACGGATTGCCGGGGAATCCGGGCTCTCTTCCAAAGCCTCCCGGTACAGCTCCAGAGCCTTGTCGTAGTCTCCTTCCGAGAAATTCCGGTTCCCCTCCAGAACTTTCTCCCTGCCGGCCTGGCTCCAGAGAGGCTGGGAGCCGGTCAGCAGTCCCGCCAGCAACAGTCCCGTGAACAGACGAAACCCCATCATCGAAAACGACCTCTCCAGACTCTGTCGACTCGCCGCCGCTCGGCCAACAGGACGTCGGCCAACAGCAGCACCAGACCCAACAGGACGGGGATCTGAAACCGCTCCTCATATTGGGCCACCTGGATGGAGGCAAGCTGCTTCTTGTCCATGGCCGCCACTTCTCCGTAGATCCCCTCCAATTCCGACTCTCCAGGCGAGGCCCGATGATAGGTGCCCCCCGTCTCCTCGGCCAGCTCCCGAAGCGTGCTCTCGTCCAGCCGAGTCATCACCACTTCGCCTGAACTGTTCTTCTTGAAACCTTGGGCGCGGCCTTCGGAATCGAAGACCGGGATGGGGGTTCCCTGCATCGACCCGATTCCCACGGCGTGGATGACCACTCCCTGGCCGGCCGCCTCCCGGGCCACTTCCAGGGGCCGTCCCAAATGGTCTTCGCCGTCGGTGATCAGAACCATCACCTTGTGCTTCTTCTCCTCGGCCGAGAAGAGCTCCAAACCCTTGCGCAGGGCTTCGCCCAACGCGGTTCCCGGCACCGGGATCGACTCCGGACCCATGGAGGCCAGCAGCGTCCTGGCCGCCCCGTAGTCCAGCGTCAGGGGACATTGGACGAACGCCTCTCCGGCGAACCCCACGATCCCGATGCGGTCCCCCTCCAGCAGGCCGATCAGGGTTCCGAGGGCGTGCTTGGCTTTTTCCAGGCGGTTCGGCTGGATGTCCCGAGCCAGCATGGAGGCGGACAGATCCAGGACCACCACCAGATCCTGTCCCTCTCTTTCCACCGTCTCCAGACGGGTCCCGAACTGGGGCCGGGCCAGACCGCCCAACAGTAGGCCGACGGCGGCCACCACCAGCAGCCCCTTGGACCATTGGCGCCGGCTGCTGGAGTTCCCGGTGAGCCGCGGCGCCAGGTGGGGACCCACCAGGACCCGGATCCCGCGCCGTTTACGCCGGATCACCCAGAACAGAAAAGCCGGCAACAGCGGCACCAGAACCAGCAGATACAGCAGTTGTGGTTCACCGAACCGAAACAAGATTCCTTCCCTCTGGTATGTCTGTTTTCACGGTATCTTCCGAAACCAGGTTCCGGAGAGTCCCAGCTCACCCAACAGAATCACGACGGCCAGGGCCAGCGGATAGGGGAACAGCTCTCCGTATTGAGTGTATTGGTTCACCTTGATCTCACTCTTTTCCAATTCGTCGATCTCACTGTAGATCTGCTCCAGGCTCTCACGATCCGTGGCCCGAAAATATCTCCCGCCCGTCACGTCGGCAGCTTGACGAAGAGCCTCTTCGTCGATGTCGACACGAATCCGGGTCTGGCGCCGGCCGAAGACGGGGTCGTCCACCGGATAGGGGGCCACGCCCCGGGTTCCGGCTCCGATGGAGTAGATGCGGATTTCGAAGGCCTGGGCCATCTGGGCCGCGGTGGCGGGGTCGATTTCCCCCGCGTTGTTGCGGCCGTCGGTGAGCAGGATCAACACCTTGGACTCGGCTTCACTCTCTTTGAGACGTCCGACTGCGGTGGCGATGCCCATGCCCAGGGCGGTCCCGTCGTCCAGCAGGCCCACCTTCAGCTCGTCCAGGAAATCCAGAAGAATCCCGTAATCCAGGGTCAGGGGACATTGGACAAACCCGTGGCTGGCGAAGACCACCAGGCCGATGCGGTCGTTGGTCCGGCGGCGGATGAAATCGGCGGCCACCTGCTTCGCCGCCTCGATCCGGTCCGGCTCGATGTCCTGGGCCAGCATGGAACTGGACAGATCCAATGCCAGAACGATATCGATCCCTTCCGCCGTCACCTCCTCACGCGTGGCGCCACTCTGGGGCCGGGCCGCGGCGAGAACCAGAAGCCCCAGGGCGATCAACCGAAGGGCGAAAAGAAAATGGCGGGAACGGGCCGCCATGGGCTTGTAGGCCTTCTTGAGAGATCCCACATGCGGAAACCGCAGACTGGAGTTCCGGCGGCCCGCCCGCCTCAGGGTCCAGACCAGGACCAGGGGAAGGATCAACAGCAGGCTGAGAAACCAGGGATCCGCGAAACGGTACGACATGGTCAATTCCCGGGGCAAAGCGAAATCAGGTCGTAGATCTCCAATTGTCCGAATCGAGGTTCTCTATCAGCCCGTGGCAAAAGTCATCACGGCATTCGACCGTCCCTGCATCCCGGCGGACGGCGTTGCTATCGGCTCACATACTCCCGGTATGCACCCGAATCTCGCCTTGTCCGGCGGGCGCAGGAACGGTCTCGGTGCTCGCGGGACTTTCACCACGGACTGCTATGGCCCCAGGGGTCCACTCTACCGGTTTCGGACCCGCCGGCGGTCAGCTTTGAATTCCCACTCGGTGGGAGAATCTGCACGGCCGTGATCCTGCACACGATCCTCATCCGAAGACCCACAGGAGGGCCGCAACCATCCCCACGATGCCGACGGCTTGTACTGCCAAGGCCCGATAGATCCGAGATTCCAGATCGCGGATGGTCGATTGCAGGGCTTCGCTCGTGGGACGCGACGCAATAGCCTCCCGGATCTGAGCCAAGTCGTCGTGCAGGGTCGTCGTGGCCTCATCGAACGCCTGGCGCACATCTGCCGCATCGATGCCGGACCCTGTGTCTCTGCCCATTCGCTTGTCAATGACTTTCGTAACGGCCGTGACCACAGCGTCGATCAGAGCCCCAAGCAAAATCGGGGGAACAGGAACCATGATGACCTCCTCTAATGTGTATCGTCTTGCCCGTAGCGGCGATCCCCTGGCAGACGTTCACCGGTCTCCGGCGCGGACTGCGGGGCGGCCGATAGAACCGGTTCCGCCGGGCGGGTGACCTCCAGAATCCGGAAGGCCAGCTTCGTCACTCGCTCCTGCTCCGCGACCGGGGGGGTGTATTTGGCGAATTTGACCAGATCGCAGCAAGGAAAGAAATCCCGAAACAGTTGCAGTTTATCCAGGGCGAGAGCCATCTTCCGCAGTTGGTCCAGGACCTGCGTGGTCGTCGATTCCATGGCTTGAATCGGATACCGCCGTTCCAGGTAGCGGCGGATGATCTCCGAGAGCCGCGTGAAATAGGGCTTCAGCTGACCCTCTTCCGGAAGTCCCGAGTCCCGCAGGCGGCAGAGCGCCTGATACGCCTCGTCATAAGGCGGGAGCCGGGGTTTGCGGGATACCGCTGACGGAGCCTCCCCGCCTCTTCGGCGAAGATACAGGAGGATCAGGGCCGCCAGGCCCAGGGCGGCGGCGAACCAGGGCCACAGCGACCAGAGGCTTCGCGGAATCTCCAGCGGTCCCTTGATGTCGAGGATGTCCTTGGAATCGTCCGACAGAGTGCTCTCGACCCGAATCGAATGCTCCTGGGTCCGGACCGAGCCGGCTTGGATCCCGTCGCCACGGTAACCCACCGGGACCGGTGGAATCTCGAAACTGCCCGTTTCGTAGAGAGCCAGAGTGTAGGCCACGGTCCAGACCCGATTCCCTTCCTCCTCGACCGGACCCGCGACCTCTTGGCCGAGGACCTCGAACTCGCCCAAGTCCAGCTCCGGCTCCGGCAATTCCACTTCCACGCCGGGGACCGCCGTCACCGTCAGCGTGAAGCGAATCAGATCTCCCACGGTGACCTGGGGCAGATCCACCTGGGAATCCAACTGGACGGGGGATTGCCCCTGCAGCACCAGTAGACAGCAGATCAGGATCACAATTGGGATGGCATTTTGTCTCATCGCCGCAGTCGCCGGCTCCGGGTCCGGAAGAACCGGATCAACAACTCCAGATAGCTCCGGTCCGAATCCACTTCGATGCTGTCGACGCTGATGGAGTTGAGAAAGCTCCTGAACTCCTCGTCCTCCCGGAGAACCTGGGCCTTGAAAGCCTCTCGAACCTGGGGGTCATTGGTGTTGAGGATCAGTTGCTCGCCCGTCTCGGCATCCTCGAACTCGACGAAGCCCACTCGCGGAAGTTCCCGTTCCCTGGGGTCCCGGACCCGGATGGCCACCACGTCATGCCTCCGGTTGGCGACCCGGAGCCCGCGCTGAAAACCGTCCGCAAGGAAGTCCGACACCAGGAACACGATGCTTCTTCTGCGGATCACCCGCATCAGGTACTCGAGGGCCAGCCCGATGTCGGTGGCCTGATTCCGGGGCTGGAAATACAACAACTCCCGCAGGACCCGGAGCACGTGGGAGCGGCCCTTGCGGGGGGGCACGAATTTCTCGATCCGGTCGGTGAAGATGATCAGACCCACCTTGTCGTTGTTCTTGATGGCGGAAAATGCCAGCAGAGCGCAGATCTCGACTGCGACCTCTCCCTTCATGCGCTCCCCGGACCCGAACTCTCCCGAGAGGCTGGCGTCCACCATGAGCATCACCGTCAAGTCCCTCTCCTCGTCGAACAGCTTGACGTAGGGACGATCCATCCGGGCCGTCACGTTCCAGTCGATGGTCCGGACGTCGTCCCCGATCTGGTACTCGCGAACCTCGGCAAAGCTCATGCCGCGTCCCTTGAACACCGAATGGTATTCGCCCGAAAAGACGTTGTTGACCAAGCCTCGAGTGGCGATCTCGAGGCGGCGAACCTTGCGGAGGATCTCGCGTGGAATCATCTCAATTAAAATTCAAGCACAGCAGGGTCGAAGAGGGCACCCACAAGGAGTGCCCCTACATTGCCATGAGGACATTTCTACGGCACCTCCACGTTGTCCAGGACCTTTCGGACCACGTCCTCGGCGGTCACCTCTTCGGCTTCCGCCTCGTAGGTCAGAATGACCCGGTGCCTGAGGACATCCATGCCGATGGCCCGAACGTCTTCCGGAGTCACATAGGCACGATGGTCCAGAAAGGCGTGGGCCCGGGCCGCCCGAGCCAGAAAGATGGAGGCTCGGGGAGAAGCTCCGAAATTGACGAGGTCGACCAGCTCGTCCATTCCGGAATCGTCGGGAGTTCGCGTCGCGAAGACGATGTCGACAATGTACCGTTCAATCTTGGCGTCCATGTAGATTTCCTGCACCGCGTCCCGGGCGCGGCGGATCTCCTCCGGAGACACGACCGGGACGGCCTCGGGAACGACGCTGCCGGACATGCGGCGCATGATCTCCAATTCTTCCATTCGCGACGGATACCCCACCGAAAGCTTCAACATGAAGCGGTCGACCTGTGCCTCCGGAAGGGGGTAAGTGCCCTCCTGCTCGATGGGATTCTGGGTCGCCAGAACCAGGAACGGGTCATCCAGGGGATAAGTGGTCTCGCCAATGGTCACGGTCCGCTCCTGCATGGCCTCCAGCAGAGCCGACTGGACCTTGGCCGGTGAGCGATTGATCTCGTCAGCCAGAATCAGGTTGGAGAAGATGGGTCCCTTCTTGGTCTTGAAGGTGCCGTCGCCCTGATCGTAGACCAGCGTGCCGATCAGATCGGCGGGGAGCAGGTCGGGCGTGAACTGAACCCGTTGAAACCCGGTGTCGACGGTCTGCGAGAGGGTCTTGACCGTCAGGGTCTTGGCCAGACCCGGCACCCCCTCCAGCAGCACGTGCCCATTGGTGAGAAGCCCGATGAGCAGGCGCCGGACCATATATTCCTGGCCCACGATCACCTTGGAAACCTCCTCGAGGATTCGCTCCACCAGGACACTCTCGGCGTCGATTCTTCTCTGGATCTCTCGGATCTCGATGTTCATCTTGGATGGTTCCGCTTTCTTTTACTTCTCGAGGGAAAATGGGATTCTCAGACTTCGAAATATTTCACGACGGCCTCTGGAGGCGAGTTCCACTAAACCGGGAATACGATGCGTAGGGGCGGCCCTTGTGGCCGCCCGTTTCAACAGGTGGTATGCGAGGAGGCAACAACAACGTCAGCCCACAGAAGCCATGGCCTCTCGAACCAGCCGCTTGAGGGTGGCCAGATCCTTCCCGATGGATTCCAGAACCCGATCCCGGTCCATGGTGAGCCGGCGGCTGCCACGCTCGGCGCCGCCGAGGGAGTATTCGCAGTGAAGGCTGATTGGACCTGCGAAACCCGATTTCAGCAAAAGGGCCAGAAAGGGACGGATGGGAACCATGCCCTCGCCCAGGGGACAGTTTTCCACCCGCCACCCCTCGGATGTTTCCTTCCATCTGAAATCTTTCACCACCACGGTGTGGATTCGGTCGGCCAAAGCCCTGAAGTTGGTGGGCCAGGCGAGCCCCCCTTCCACGGCGGCGTGACGAATGTCGAACTGGCAACCGAGCCAGCGCCGGGGGAGTCCCTCCAAGGCTTGACGCAGGTCCCACAATGCCGCTCCAAAATGGGAAGCGCCGGCGTGGTTCTGATAGTCGCCGCAGATCTCGAACCTGCGATTCAGATCGGCCAAGCCGCCGAGATCACTCCTGATCTCCGTCAGCGTTTTCGAAATGTCCTCGTCTTCCGGGTAGCGATAGTAGCCCAGCCGATAGTAGGGAACCCCCAGGCCGCTGGCGGTCTCCAGGATCTCCCGCGTGCCCGCTCCCTCCGGTCGGGTGATGGCCGTCGTGATCGTGGGCACACGGACACCTGATTCGCCAACAGCCGACACGGCCCGGGGAAGATCCGTTCTCACCCTCCCGGGCAGTACATGCCCTGAAGGACGGACGGTGAGGTCGACTCCGTCAAAGCCCAACTGGGACACGGCCACGCCCAATTCCGGGTAGTCCAGCCACTGCAGATGCTTGGAGAAGATGGAGTACGTCCACTCGGGGACGGCGGGGCTCCGGCGGCGAGCGAAAGGTTCGCCTCGGACCGGTTTCCCGGAGACCGCCAGAAGACCGGCTCCCAGGCCGGCAAGGAATTCCCGGCGTCCGGATCGTTCAGTCATCACTCGACCTCCGCTCATCGACGCCTCGCGTGCTTCATTCGGCGAACTACCACCTGGAGAGACCATGATAGGCTTTCGGGCCACTTCGACCGTTGCCGTCCGATTCTATACTGGACCGGTCGTGGAAAAGGAAGGATTTCGACGGAGGAGAACATGTCCCTGATTCAGACTTTGAATCGCTTCATCGAATACGACACTGCACTGCTCGCCAACACCATCGGCTACATCGATCCGACTCCGCCTGAGGAGTTCTACATGTCGGGCGCCATCCAATCGGTCACCCCTTCGTTGGGACCCAGCGTCGGAGTGGCCGTCACCTGCAAGCTGGACAGCAGCACGCCGGGAAGGCAGTCGGACCTGAGTGGGTTCTGGAAGATGGTGGACCGGATCAACAAGATGGAAGAGCCCGTGGTGTGGGTATGCGAGGCGGTCGGGTCCAGGCCGGAGCACGAGTGCGTGTTCGGCGACGGCATGGCCAAGGCGCTGCACGTCGCCGGTTGCAGCGCGCTCGTGACCAACGGCGGGGTCAGAGACATTCCCGGACTGATGAGCATTCCCTTCGCGGCCTATGCGAGAGGCCTCACCATCCACCACTGCGCACTGACGGTGTCGGGTGTGAACGAGCCGGTCCAGGTCGGCGGCATTCAGGTGACCCCGGGCGACGTCATCCACGCCAACAACGAAGGGGTCATCAAGATCCCCGCGAGCTGCCTCCGGATCCTGCCTGAGAAGGCGGGACAGATGCTCGTCTTCGAGAAGGAGGCGCACGAGATCATGCGCCGGCCCGATCTACCTCCTCTGGAGAAGCCGAAACAGACCGCTCAACTGTTGCAGAAGTTCGGATTCTGACGCCGCGGAATATCGCCTGCCTGCGGCCGACCCCTCGAACGACTCCATCACAGATACCCCACCAGGCTCAGCGTGGTGACGATCGCCAGCAGGGTGAAGAAGGATCCGGCCAGGAACATTCCGATGCGCATGGGCCAGCCGGGGCGTAGTTCCGGGGGCAGCAGGATGACGTTGACGGCCAGCGTGTGGAAACAGCTCACGCCCAAAGCGTAATTGAAGATGTTGGTGGCGAACTTCAAGAGTTCCAGCGGCGGCGCCAAAGAGAGCATGATGAGGCCGAAAACGGCGTAGCCGGCCAGCACCTTGAAGTAGACGATCCGGATCCGGCTGGGTTCCAGCTTCCGCAGGCGCGCGCTGGAGGTCCAGAACACGTCCACCCAGCGGCGGATCACTCCGTCCGCCGACGTGGCCATGGTCGGAGCCAGAACCAGAAAACCGCAGAACATGGTGAGGTACCAGAAGAGCACGCCGGCATCCAGGCCCCAGGCCGCCCCCACGTGATCCCGGACCCCGGACGCCGTCATACCGGCTGCGACCCAACTGCTGGCTTCCGTACCCCGGGGCAGAAATTGCACCGAGAGCATGCTGGGCAGGGCCAGGCCCAGGAAGCAGGCCGGCATCCAGACGGCCAACTGGTCACGGGCCACGTGCCGGTACCAGCGGCGGAATCTGCCCAGGGAGCTGCGCGTCACCTCGAAGACCATCCCCACGTGGGACAGGCTCAGGTTGTGCCCGCCGATGACGCTGGGGATGGCTCCGACGTGACGCCCCATTCCCCAACCTTGATCCCGCGTGTAGTTGCTGATGGGAGCATTGGAGAGCCCCCCGCTGCCGGCGATGGCGGCGAATGCCGCCAGGAGGGAGATGGTGCTGAAATCGATCTCGGGCAGTGTGCCCTTGTCCAGCAGGGAGACGAAGATGTTCTCGGTCTCGGTTCCACCCACGGGAACCGACCCGAACTTGAGGAAGCCGCTGAAGATCTCGCCCCAGGTGGAGAGACTGGAGTGGAAGATTCCCAGGATCGAGAGAAACCCCAGGACGACCACGATCTTGAAGGTCATCACCGCCCGGAGCGAGTTGTAGATCTTGCCGCCGATCAGCAACGGAACCAGGGCCGCCAGAAAAATCAGGTAGCCCAGGATCTTCAGGAGCCACCAGTGGGCGTCGTTGTTGAGGGGGTCGGGAAGGACTCCACCCAGCAGCACGGCGGCCAGAGGCGTGGCCGCATTGGCCGCCAGATAGGGAAAGACGGCTCCGAAATCCAGGAAGATGTAGGCGATGAGCCAGAACCTGGGTCCGGGCAAGGTACGGAACTTGCCGGTGAAGATCGGTTCTCCCGTGTAGAGCGCGTAGCGGCTGATCTCGATGTTGTAGAGCACCTGACTCATGATGCTCAGGGTGGCGAGCCACATGAGTGCGCCGCCGTACTTGGCCGTGACGGCGGGTCCCATCAGCCATTCGCCACCGCCGATGGCGCCTCCCCCCAGGAGCAGACCGGGACCCAGCAACCCGAACCAGTTTCGAGTCGTGAAGACGGGCGCGTCGACCAGCTTTCCGGTCTGCCATCGCGGCATCTCCTTGGAACCGGGATGGGGCGCCTGAAAGCCACGGCTTCCCGAGTCAGGAGACGAGTTTTCCGGTGTCGTGTCTTGCATTCCTGAGACCTTTCCGCTGGGGCTCCCCCGACGGGCCGTTGAGGGCTGCTATGCTAGACTGCGCTCGGGAACTCCGCAACATGCAGGCCCTTTCCAAACCCGTACTTGCGAGTCCGATGGCGGCAGTGATTCTTCTGCTGCTAACGTTCGCGAACCTTACGGCAGCCCCGGTCAAGGGCGCCGGCGAGTTCCCCGCGCAGGGCGAGATTCCCTCGCCGCCGGCGCCGGGACAGCCGGCGCGGGCGGATCTGGATCGAGCCATCACCCGGGGCACCCGATCCTTCATCCGCGATTTCGTCGAGCCCTCCTACGCCGCCGTCTCCAATGGCGGCTACGTCGATTACAAGAACGCCGAAGGCGCCGTCAAACGCTACGGACCCAAGGCCTACGTGGCCTACCAGCTTTACCTGCTGACCCATTTCCTCATGTACTACCAGGACTTCGGTGTCGACCCCGAGAGCGATCTCTTCCGGAAGGTCAAGACTTGGTTCGTGGAGGAATTCGATGGCCGGACCGGGAGCTGGCTCTGGTCTCACGAGGGCTGCCTCCATCCCAAGGGCATGATCGCACTGGCCAACTTGGGCCGCTCTTCCCTGGTTAAGAAGGCGTACGGCTGGGCACTCAGGTCGCCGCTCTCCCTTCCCTATCTGCCCCCCAGTTCCCTGCCTGTCCCCGACCGGATCTTCACCATCATGCAATCGGGCAACATCATCCAGACCCTGGGTAACGCCCGGAGTTCGCTCACCGGAAAGCACGGCTGGGAGCACGGCAGCCCGGTGCCCGACATGGAGAACAGCGCAAAGCTGCTGTACGCGCTCCTGCAAGCCGGGTTTCCGTCCACGGACGCTCGCCTGACCGATCTCCGCCGGGGACTGGCGAACCGGCTCCTGGCTCTGGGTCCGCCCATGATCGCAGCGGACTACGTGGGACTGGCCTGGTACGTCTTCCTGACCCACGACTTCGACCTGGAACCCGACCTGGCCTACCAGCGGTGTCTTCAACTCACGGAGGCGACCATCGGCGGTGGCTGGAAGTCGCATTTCGCCCTGATGGAGTTCCCGGGATTCCGCAGCCTCCTGGTGCGGGCGCTCATGACCGCCGGCAGGAGATCGCCTCAGGTGGATGCCGCCGTGAACGGGTACGTCGCGTCGCAAAGTGAAACGGGGGCCTGGCCGCTACCCCGCGCCCTCAGTCTATGGGGACTGGACAAGCCGCCGGCCGCCGGGATCAAGCTGGGCACCATGGACGGCGCCAACACCTACCTGTTGACGCTGACGCTGATCCACTACCGGGACCGGATCTCCAGTGACAACTCCGCGTTTGCCGTCCCGTCCCTTTCCCTGAAACACCGTCCCGCGCCGGCCGCTGTAATGGACGACTCTCCCGGAGCGAGGGCGGTGGAGAGGGCCTGCACCGGTTGCCATGCCCGGCCTCACCCCGATGCCTACGGCCGCGAGGATTGGCCGGGGGTGACCCGGAAAATGGAAGAGTACATGTTCGAGAAGGGGATGAACGTCGCTCCCCGGGATCTCACCCTGGTTCTCGATTACCTGATGCAGAAAGCTTCGTCCCGGTCGGGGACCAACGAGCCAAGGTGAAGCGACATCGGCAGCCTGCGCCCTGCTACAGTTTCGCAGCCGGACAATCTGAGATTCCACCGACGCACCGCAGACGGACCGCTTTGGGCAGCGCCCCTCCCCCACTGCTGCGGGGCAAGAGGGGCGCCGTCCCGGTCTTCATCATGACCGTCCCTGGACGCTCGTGGGCTCTCCCGGCCTCCCCGTAGGGATTCCGGCTCCGGCTTGCGAGCGTACGGGCGACCCGGAACCCGTTGTTGTTGTTCCGGTTCGTGGTGGTGTTCCTGTTGCGGTTCGGGAGAAGGGGAGGAGAGAAGGGGACAGTCACGTTTTCTGCGCGTTTTCTGCGTGCGCACCGGATGCACCGGATGCACCGGATGCTCATCGTCGAAGCAGTCTCGACCCGAAACGCAGCCCATCCGGAAGCTCCCATCGGGAATCTCCACCATCTCCGGCTCAAACGGCAGCCTTTCCCGGGTCTGCGATTGGACGCGCTGTCGCCCCCCTGCACCCGCCGTGGGCCCCTCCCTTCGAACCGAGGCCTCCAAAGCCGCCTTCGCGTACTGGAATGGAAACTCCTCCGGCAACGTCAGGCTGTGCTCCTTCTGCAGGGCCGCGATCCGATCCATCGTCTCCAGCGCGCCCTTGTGGTCTATTTCCTTCAGTTCCTGGTAACGCTCGGCGGTGGCGTTCGCCTCCGAGACGTGGCAGGTCGCGGCGTTTCAGGTGATGATCCGCGCCGTCCCCCAAAGCTGGATGCCGTCCTTTTCATAGAGAACTTCCGCGTGAGCCGACGATCCCAAAATCGCCCACGATGCCATCAACAGCCCCGCCGTCCGGGGGACGCCTGCTCTTTTTCGGGCCGTTCCCATCTCGGCGTTGCTGTTGATCTCGACCTGCATGGAACTCTCTCCCGTTGATCGTTGGTGTGGTCGAGACGATCCGGTTGGGACCGATCATAGCGGAGCCCCGAACCGCCAGGAACCCCTCCCGGGCCATCCCAAAACCGGCTGAGGAGGGTGCGATTCTTGACGTTGCCCTGATGACGGCAGGGCTCGCGCAGGAGGATGCCGAGGAGCGGCTTGCGGTTGGGACCGCCGGGCTACTCCTGCTCCTGGAGCAATCTGGCCGTGACCTTTCGGCCTTCGGCCTGCGCCAGCATGAGGGGAGTCCGTCCCTGGTGGTTCCGGATGCGCCCGTCCGCGCCGCGGCTCAACAACAGCCGGACCAGGTCCGCCTGGCCTCGGGACGCGGAGAGGCCCAAGGCAGTGGCGCCCTCACCGTCCTGGGCATCGATCCGGGCCTTGCGGTCCAGCAGCAGTTCCGCCACCTCAGCATGACCGTTCCAGGCGGCTTGCATCAGCGGGGTCCGGCCGGAGTCGTCCCGGACATCCGGGGCGGCACCCCGGTCCAGCAGCAGCCTGGCGATCTCCGGGAATCCCTGATACGCCGCGAAGGCGAGAGCCGTCTGGCCTCCCGCGCCTCGGGTTCCGACGCGAGCGCCGCGTTGCAACAGTTTCCGCACCGACTCAAGTCGCCCCCGGTAGGCCGCCATTCCCAGGAAAGATTGGCTGTCGGAGGTCACCGAATTCAGATCCACGCCCGCCGCCAAGAGAGTGTCGATGATGGGACCGCGGTCCTGGCTCAGCGCCAGCCCCAGGGCCGTCCAACCCTCGTTGCTCCTGGAGTCGAGCCGGGCACCGGCGTCGATGAGCCGGCGGGCCACTTCGGCGTGACCGTGGAGGGCGGCGTAGATGAGCGGCGTCCTCCCCTCCCGGTCCGGCCGGTCCGGATCGGCCCCTCTCGCCAGCAGGACCTTGACCGTGGCCTCGTTTCCTTCCAACGCGGCGTGCACGAGAAGGGTTCGACCCGCCTCGTCGGGGGTGTCGACTCCTTCTCCGACCGGGAGCAGCGCTTCGATAACCTTCGTGTGGTCGTACCAGACGGCCAGGTCCAGAGCCGTCTGGCCCCGATTGGACTTGATCTGCGGATCCGCATCCGCCGCCAGAAGCACCTTGACCGCATCCGCCTTTCCCTGGGAGGCGGCCTGCATGAGAGGCGTCCGGCCTTGGCTGTCGCGGCTGTCGACCACGGCCCCCGCCCGGATCAGAGCCTCGACGATGGGTGCAAAGCCATTGTACGCCGCCGCCGCCAAGGGCCCGTTGCCCTCCTTGTCCCGGAAGCCGGTGGCGGCGCCGTGGGCCAGCAGGAAACGGACCGCTTCGGTCTTTCCGCCTGACACTGCATGCATCAGGAGCGGGATGCCGTTGACGTCCACTTCATCCACCTTGGCTCCGTGGCGGACCAGCAGGGCAGCCGTCCGTCCGTGGCCCTCGAACAGCGCCAGGGCGAGAGCCGTCCAGTTGTCCCGGCTCCGGGTCCCGACCTTGGCTCCTCCTTCGAGCAGAGCCTCCACCACCGGCAGGTCGCCCTGGGACGAAGCCCGCATCAGGACGGTCCAACCCGTCTTGTCGCGCGCGTCGGGTCCGGCCCCGGCCGCGAGCAGAGTCCGGACCACCCCCACGCTGCCTCCCAGAACTCCCCAGACCAAGGGCGAATGTCCATTGGCGTCGGTGGAGCGTATGTCCGCTCCCGCCTCCAGCAGGGCGCGAACGGCAGCCGCGTGACCGGAGCCGGAACCGATCATCAGGGCGGTTGCGCCGTCCCGGGTTCTGGCTTCCAGTTCCGACCCCCGGGACAGGAGCAGGCGGACGGTCTGTTCATTCCCGCCCATGGCGGCGTACATGAGAGGATTCAATCCATCCGGGTCCCGCACCAACAGGCTGGCGCCCCGGTCCAACAAGGCCGCGACCTGATCGGTGCGGCCCTCCACGGCGGCCCCGATCAGAGCCGCATTGAGCTCCTGATCCTGACCGGCGGCGAAGAGGTTGGAGGACAGAAGACCCAGAACCAACCACCGGGCGAGGAAGCGCCGGCCCCGCGGTTTCGACCCCGTACGCACTTGATATCCGGTGGCTTGGAACATAAGATTTAGTCGCTGGAAACCCGCTCCAGTCTAGTTTAATTGACTGATCCCATGCCAAGAAGAAGTGTCGTTGAGCTTCCGCCTTCCAGTATCCGCATGATGTTCAACGAGGCTGCGGGAAAGGAAGACGTCGTTCATCTCTCCATCGGACAACCGGATTTCAACACTCCCGCTCCGGTCATCGAGGCCATGGTGAATGCTCTTCACGAGGGCAAGACCCGCTACGCCCTGGATTCGGGCGTCCCCGAATTCAGAGCGGCCATCGGCGGCTACTATGAGAGAACCCAGGGCGTTCAAGTCCGTCCCGAAGAGATCCTGGTCACTGACGGCGCAGTGGAGGCCATCACCCTGACACTTCAGGCCTTCATCAGTCCGGGCGATGAGGTCATCTTGCTGGAACCGGCTTTCGTCGTCTACGCTCCCTTCATTCGGATGATCGGCGGGGAACCCGTTTCCGTGGTGACGAGGGTCGAAGACGGCTACATTCCCGATCCCAATCAGGTCGAAGCCGCCGTCACTCCCCGAACCAGGATGATCCTGGTCAACTCCCCCTGCAATCCCACCGGGTCGACCTATCCGGTGGAGGTCCTCCAGGGGCTGGCCGCAGTGGCGCGGAGGCACGGCCTGTTGCTGGGCTCGGACGAAGTCTATGAACAACTGGTCTACGACCATGAGGGGAGTTACCCCTCCATGCTGGCGCTGGAGCCCGACCGGGACCGTCTCTTCGTGTTCCACAGTTTGTCCAAAACCTACGCCATGACCGGCATCCGAGTCGGTTGGGTCGTGACGGGCCATTCCAATTGGCGGCTCCTGCAAAAGCTCCACACTTTTACCACCACCGTGGCCAACACGCCGGGCCAGTGGGCCGGCATCGAGGCGCTGACCGGAGATCAGACCTTTATCCCCCCCATGGTTTCCGAATACCGGGAACGGCGCAATCTGGCCCTGGATCTGCTTCGAGACATACCGCATCTCTCCAGCTATACCCCGGGAGGGGCCTTCTACATCTTTCCCAGATTCGATCTGGACCTGGATGCGGATACGTTTTGCCTGCGTCTCCTGGAGGAGGCGCGAGTCTGTTGCATTCCCGGAACCGGCTTCGGCGAGTCTTGCCGCCGGGCCTTCAGAATTTCATACGCGGTGGGTCCGGACACCATCCGGGAGGGACTTAGGAGGATACGACAGTGGCTTACCCGATTCTGATCATCAGCCAGAAAGAAATCATCTCACGATTCAGCATCCAGGAGTCCATCGACATGGTGGAGCAGGCCTTCGCCAATCATGAGAAGGGGAACGACATCCTTCCCAAAAAACTCATTTTCCAGGTCCCGGGCGGCATCAGCGCCTGCATGGCCAGCATGCTCCCGGACCTGAACGTGCTGGCCATGAAACTGGGACAGGGCCGGGAAGAGAACCCCAAGCGGAACCTGCCCAACATTCTCTCCCAGATCTCGCTGTTCGATCCCGACACGGGAAAGCCGCTGGCCCTGATGGATGGTTCCTGGGTGACCGGACTCAGAACCGGAGCCTCGGCCGCGGTCGCCGTCAAGCACCTGGCCCGGACGGACGTCCGGACGCTGGGGATCCTGGGAGCCGGATTCCAGGGGAGGCACGCCCTGCGAGCCGCGGTCCAGGTCCGGTCCTTCGAGGAGATCCGGGTCTACGACTCCTTTCCCAAAGCCCTGGCAAGCTACGTCGCCGAGCTTTCCGAGGATCTGGGCCGACCGGTGGAGCCGGTCCGCCGCCCGCGGGATCTGGTCACGACGAGCGACGTCATCATTACCTGCACCAATACCACCGTCCCCATCGTTCAGAGCGAATGGTTGAGACCCGGGACCCACCTGTCGTGCATGGGGGCCGATCAGGCCTGGAAACAGGAATTGGCCAATGGCGTGCATGCACGGTGCACCATCTTCGGCGATCACATCGAGCAGATCTGCCACTTGGGCGAGGTCTCGGAGCCGCTGGAAAAAGGCCATATCGACCGTGAACAGATCAAGGGCACTCTGGGCCAGGTGATCAACGGCACCATACCCGGGCGCACTTCCGACGACGAGATCACCCTTTTCGACGGGACCGGAATGGCCATTCAGGACGCCGCCGTCGCCCGCCGCATCTACGACTTGGCGGCCGAGGAAGAATTCGGGATCTGGGCCAAGCTCTGATCTCTCCCCCTCCGGTAGTCGCGGCGTCTACTGGTCCGGTTCAAGCTCCGTTTCCACGGACTCCGTGCAGTCGATAAAAAACCAGGAAAGCGCGCTGACCAGATACAGGGCGGCTACGACGACGAAGAGGGGGTTGTAGTCGGTGGTCCGGACCCAGGCTCCGTCAACCCAGTGCCGGGCCGTGTTGTAGTCCAGGATCAGACCGAAGAGCGGTGGGGCAAGAACGCCCCCCGCGCTGCCCGAGGTGTTGATGATTCCGAAGAGAGTCGCCGAGTATCTTCCACCCAGATCGGTGCAGGTTCCCCACACCGTCGGTTGGCTCCAGTCGGTGAAGAACTTGACTGCGAACAGGGAGATCCCCGCTGCCACCGCACTCTCCTGGCGGATGGTCAAGAGCATCAGCAGGCAGGCCAGGAATTTGCCGGTGAATCCGATGAGGCTCCGGCCCCAACGCCGGCTTCCGCTCCACTGGATGGCCCAGTCGTTGCAGTAGCCTCCCACCATGCCCCCCACGGCTCCTCCCCACAGGGGCAGGCTCACCAGTATGCCTGCCTGGATCATCTCGATGCCCTTGGCGTTCAGGAAAAAATCTCCCATGAACGATACGTAGATGGTGTCGGCGGCCGCGCTCATGATCTGGCCCAGGACGAAAAAGCGCATGCTCCGATTGCGCGCGACCCGGCGCCAGGGCAGCATCCGGGACCCTCCCGGCTCCGGTTTCGGCGATCCTTCCCGGATCAGATCCCGCTCCGCCTGGTTGGTTCTTGGGGCCAGCTCCGGCGAATTGCGAAACAGTTGCAGGAAGAGGACACCCAGAAGCACCCCTACTCCTCCCAACAACACCAGTGCGGATTGCCACGAGAAGCCGCAGTAGCCGATGAGGAGGGTCCCGAAGAGGATGGGGGACATGGCCCCTCCGCCCCGGCCGAAGAAGGTGGCCACCCAACCCTGGATGACGGTGCGCCGGCTCCGGGGAAACCAGACCTGGGTGACCTTGGCCAGATTGGGATAGCAACCCGCCTGGAAGGTACCGAAGAGAACCCGGACGACGGCCAGAGAAAAGAAGCTTCCGGCCGCGGCATGCAAAGGAAGCGCCAACGACCAGAGGATCATGATCAGTCCCAGAAACAGATGGGGACCGACCAGATCGCTCACGATGCCGCTGGGAATCTGCAGGAGCCCGTAGGGAGGGATGAAGAAGGAGAAGAGAGTGCCCAGCTCGGTCTTGGAGAGGCCGTGGGTCCGTTCCAACTCGGGCCCAATGAAATTCCAGGTGTACCGGTGCAGGTAGAGCATCCAGGACGAGGCGCAGGCCAAGCCGAAGACCAGCCAACGGACTCGGGTGGGAGACTGGAGGGGTTGCCCCATGCCGGTTGCCGGGTTCAAGGGGAAGGGAACGGGATTGGCGGGACCGACGAGACTCGAACTCGCGACCTCCGGCGTGACAGGCCGGCGTTCTAACCAAGCTGAACTACGGCCCCGCTAGGCCGAACACACATTATATTCATTCCCCGTTCGTCAGGCAACGAAGAGGAGGAGTGAGAATAGAAGCGAGAGAATTTTTTGGAGAGGGTAGAGGAATTCTCAGATTGGTAGAAGCAGAAGCCAGTCCGGGAATCCGTCGATAGAGCTGAGAGCGTCTACTGACAGTTGTACTGTTGGCTCAGTCGCTCCTGGAGGCGCTGCCGGATGGCGCTGTGGTCGGCGTCAGCCAGCTTGCACCAGTAGGGAAAGCCATCTTCGTCACTGACGATCCACTCGATGGCCTTCTTCTTGAGCAGGCGATAATCTTTGCGGGAGTTTTCCTTGACGATCCGCAGGTCGATGACGGCTTCGTGCCAAGCCTGTCTCAAGATCGCAACGGCAAGGTTTCTTTCGGACCTGAAATCTACCTTTTGACGCGTCTCGGTGTTTCGACCGATGCCCCTCATCCGCACAGTCAGCGATAATAACACAAGTTCATGGATTTACTAAGAAAAAACTGCACCGCCGCCGACTCCGAGGCGCGCAGGCGAAAGGCGGCAAATGCGGTCTTGATCCTCAATGGTCACTGAATTTAGGCAAACGGCGCTTCCCACAACTGACAGTTCCCGTTTCACGCCTTCTTTTCACTCCTGAGCCGGTTACCCCGAGTCGGCCCATGCCGGCTCCAGAGTCACAACGACGCCTCTTCCTTCAGTCCCTGGAAGCCGGGACCACGGTCAAGGTGATTCTCTTACCCTCTCGCACGACGACAATCTCGGTCGGTGAGCCGATCTCCAGAAAATCGATGGCGTAGGTGTAATCGTAGATGTCCCCGATCTCACGGTCGGCCAGTCGCACCACCAGATCCCCGGCTCTGACTCCCGCCTTTTCGGCCGGTCCTCCAGGCGCGACACCGGAGAGGCTGAGACCCTTTTGCGCACCCTGAGCGTAATCGGGAATCGTACCCAGGTAAGCTCTCAACCCGCTTCTGGCCCCTCGCCTTCTGGGGTCGCTCAGCTCCTGGTAATCGGGACGATCGGGGTTCTCCAAAAGGTGGACGGCAATCCGGCTCAGGAACGACGCAATCTTCCGCGTTCCCTGGTAGTTGAGTTTTTCGGGGCGGTCTCCGGGTGTGTGATAGTCCTCGTGGGAACCGGTGAAGAGACTCAGGATCGGGACCTGTTTGACATAGAAGGAGGTGGCATCCGTGGGCAGGTGGCTCTCGGGTTGCATCACGATGGGCAGGCCCAGATCCAGGTTGGACCGTTCAATGGCGGAGGGCCAGACCGAACTCGAACCCACACCCTGCACCACCAGGGATGTCTTCAAGCGACCCACCATGTCCAGATTCAGATAGGCCAACAGGTCGCTTCCGGACCCATGCCCTGGGCCCGATCCATAGGTCTTCATGAAATGGTTCGAGCCCAGCAGACCCAGCTCCTCACCGGACCAGAGCGCGAACAGCACGTCTCGCCCCTGCGGAAGGTCTCCTCTGTCTCGAAGGTGCACCAGCTGCTCCGCGATCTCCAGAACCGCGGCGACCCCGGACGCGTTGTCGTCGGCCCCGTAGTGGATCCCTCCTTCCTCGTCCGACCGGGCCAATGATGCAGCCGTGGCTCCCGCCCCCAAGTGATCCACGTGGGCGCCCACCACCAGAACTCCGTCCGCGTCGCTGCTCTGACCCGCCGGCAGCATCCCCAGAACGTTCCGGCCGGTCCTCTGCTCCGTGTTCAGATCGACGTTCGAATCCACCTTGACCCCGGGCAACGCGAACCCCATCCGGAGCTCGCCGGAATCCAGTTCCTGCTGAAGCTCTCCCAAGGTCCGGTCGTTGGACTCCAGCAGAATTCCGGCTGTCCGGTCGGTAATGGAGATGACGGGAAGGCGTCCGTCCGTGACCGAACCGTCGAGCCTCAGCGGGATCAGCTCCCGGCGAACCTTGGAGTTGGGACCGCTGACGATGAGGAGTCCCCGGGCGCCACGGTCCAGGGCCTGCATGGCCTTGTATCGAAGGCTCCCATAGCGAGCCAGATGGCGCCGCCGTTGGGGAGACACCTCTTCGGGGTAATAGCGCAGCACCAGGACCCACTTGCCGGCCACGTCCAGGTGAGCATAAGAATCGTACCCCGGATTCTCCTCCAACTCGGGCGCCACGATCCCATACCCGGCAAAGACCACCTCAGAGGTCCCGAAGGTTCCGGTGGCCGAGAAGGACAGCGGTCGCCAGTCGTGGTCCAGGCGCAGCGACTTCTTCTCTTCCCCGCTCACGATGGCCAATCGGTTCTCGGTGCCCAGGGAGACTCCCGCCGTGAAGGGGAAGGCTTGGAAGTAGGAACCATCGTCTCCAGCCGGCTTCAACCCCAACCGAGCCAGGACCGAAGCAGCGTATTCGGTGGCCAGGAGCTCTCCCCGAGTCCCGGTCATTCGTCCCTGCATCTCCTCGGAAGCCAAGCGGTTCACGTGGCGGCGAAGGTCCTGAGCCCGAATCAGGACCTCACTTGCAGTCTCCGCGGACGAACCGGAGACGGCCACTCCCTCCGGCTCGGAAAGTCCCAGCAGACGTCTCGCTTCCCGGTCGTCCCAGGCGGCCAGATATATCTGGGAAGTCTTTCCGGGAGTCCGATTGGAGGTCCAGGCCAGCGTATCTCCATCCGGCGAGTAGACGGGCAGACCGTCGAATCCGGGAGTCCGGGTGACGCGCACCGGTTCGGCACCTCCCTCGGCGGCCACCAGGTAGAGTTCGAAATTGTCCAGCCCATGCAGGTTGGTGGTGAAGATCAGGTAATCGCCGGAAGGATGGAAAAACGGCGCCCAGGACATCTTTCCCAGCCGGGTCACGGGCCGCTGCCGGCCCCCGTCCGCATTCATCAGGTAGATCTCGGCCACCAGTCCGTCCTCGGTGAATCTCCGCCAGCAGATCTCCCGGCCGGAGGGACTGAAGAAGGGACCGCCGTCATACCCCGGCGAGGCGGTCAGCCGGCGGACACCGGTTCCGTCCGAGTTCATGGAATAGAGGTCCACGAAGGACGAAGGGTCCCGGTCCCGGGACTCCACCTGCTCCGGCGCCAGACGGCCTTCGTAGGCCAACCGATTCGAGGCGAATACGATCCGTCCGCCATCCGGCGACCAGGAAGCTTCGGCGTCATATCCCAACTTGTTGGTGAGGTTCTGCAACGTCGACGTTCCAAGAGCGAGTCCGTAGATTTCATACTCGGCGTCGAAATCCCAGGTGTACCGGCGGGTCCTGCCCGAGGCCCGGCGCTCCAGTTCCTCCCGTTGCTTCCGGCCGGATTCGGAATCATGGTGGGTCGAGGCGAAAAGCACTTGATCGCCCTTCGGATGAATCCAGCCGCAGGTGGTCTTACCCTGGCCGGGCGAGAGCCGGCTCACCTCTCTCCGGATCATGTCCATCAGGTAGATCTGGAAGAACGGGTTTCCCTCCTCGCGCTCGCTCTGGAAGATGAACCGGGAGCCGTCCGGGCTGAAATATCCTTCCCCGGAACGCCGGCCCTCGAAAGTGAGCTGCCGAGTTTCGGAGAGTAGAGGCTCCCCTTCGCTTGAAACATGATTCGGTTCCGGCGCCGGAGTTCGACCGAATCCCAAGCTGCTCAAGACGGTCGCCAGGATGGCCGTGCAGACCCGGACCGCCGGCAGGGTGGAAGATGACGCAGGATACCTCACGGGAGATCGGTCTCTCATCGGGCTACAATAGCAGCACCGGCCGAGCATCGTCATGGTTTCCACCACCAACACCGTCCCCATTTTTCCGGGGGTTCAGTAGAGCAGGGGAAGCAGGTTTGAACGAGGATCGCGACGTAGGGGCACCCCTTGTGGGTGCCCGCTTTCGCCCTTCACTGATCGGCCCAGGGAGGGCGACCACAAGGGTCGCCCCTACGAGAGATTCTCCCATTCTTGGATAATTCGACCGATTCCACCTCGGCCCATTTGACACCCGAAAATGGGCGTGACTATTCTCCCGTGATGGCCTCGGACGCGACATCGGCGCTGCAGCGGGTTCCCCTTCGGGAGGGTGAGCTGGTTCTGCTCATCGGACCCAAGAACAAGCGCCACATGTTTCAACTGCGCCCGGGAGGCCTCTTCCACCACTCCCATACCGGCCACGTCTACCACGACGAGATCGTGGGCAAGCCCCCAGGCTGCCGGTTTCTGAGCCGCCAGGGAATGCCCGTCGTCTGCCTGCGGCCTACCCTGGAACGGTACGTTCTCAAAGGGCTGCGCCGTCGAACCCAGATCATCTACCCGCGGGACTCGACGCAGATCCTGATCCGGGGTGACATCTATCCCGGGGCCCGGGTTCTGGAGGCGGGCATCGGGTCCGGGTCGGTGGCCCTGGTCCTGCTCCGTTTCCTGGGGCCGCAGGGTCATCTCATCTCCTACGAGCGCCGGGAAGAGTTCGCTTCGCTGGCCCGGGACACGCTCTCCGAATTCGCGGACCTCTACGGGGCTTCGGGAGCGCGGCACACGATCGTTCTGGAGGATGTCTACGACGGGATCCGGGAGAAGGACCTGGACACGATCCTGCTCGATATCCCCGAACCGGAGCGCACCGTCGACTCGGCGGCGGCGGCGTTGAGACCGGGCGGCAGCCTTCTCTGCTGGCTCCCCACGGCGCTTCAGGTGTACCGGCTGGTGAGAAAATTGCAGCGCGACCCGGACTGGGCGCACATCGAAACCACCGAATCGCTGGTCCGTCCCTGGCACATCAGCGAGGAGTCCATCCGGCCGGTCCATCGGATGGTGGCGCACACCGGTTTTCTGATTTCCGCCCGGCGTATCTATGAGGAACCTGCGGATCAGAACTCCACGGAGGGAGCCGCTTCGGCTCCCTCGGCGGCTTCGAAGTAAGCCGTGCTCCGCTCGAAGCCGTAAAAACCGGCCACCAGGTTGGTGGGGAATCGGCGGACCGTCGTGTTGTAGTCCCGTACGGTCTGATTGTAGCGGCGCCGCTCCACGGCGATCCGGTTCTCGGTCCCGGCCAGCTCATCCTGCAGAGCCAGGAAATTCTGATTGGACTTGAGCTCGGGATAGCGCTCGGCGACCAGGAGAAGACGGGACAGCATCCCTTCCATCTGGCCGGCGATCTGAGCCTTGCCGGCTGTGGTCCGGGCGGCTCCCAGGACTAGGCAAAAGTCGTGAGAGAGAAAGTGGGAGCAACGGAGGGATTCGGACTGGCCAAACAAAAGTCGTTGTGGTATGCAGGGAGGCATGCATTCTGCAGGAACCGTCGGCGACAGGATTGTATTGGGAGAGGTGACGGTGCGACCGGTTCTCCGAGTCGAGGAGCGTCGGCGTTGGGACGCGCTGGTGGCGGAGCATCATTATCTTCCCTTCCGCGGGCTGTTCGGGAAGGCGCTCCGCCATGTGGCGGTGCTCGGGGACCAGTGGCTGGCGTTGCTGGGCTGGCATGCCGGCGCGTTCAAGGTGGGAGTCCGGGACCAGTGGATCGGGTGGTCTGCACAGCGGCAATTCCGGCGGCTGCATCTGCTCGCGAACAATGCGCGATTCGTGGTGCTGGAGGCGGGGCGGGTCCCGAATCTGGCGTCTCGGGTTCTGGGATTGAGTCTGCGGCGACTGGCGGGGGACATGGAGGCGATTCACGGGTATCCGGTGTTGCTGGCGGAGACCTTCGTCGACCCGTCGCGGTTTGCGGGCACCTGCTATCGGGCGGCGAACTGGCGGCGGCTGGGGATGACCCAGGGGTATTCGCGGGAGTCGGGCGGTCGGGCCCGCTGGCGGAGGAACGGCAAACCCAAGCAGGTGTATGTGTATCCGTTGCGGGCGGATGCCCGCGATGTGCTCTGCGGCGAGGAGGAGCCGGCGGCGTGGCAGCTGGGGGAGAAACGCGAGCCGATGGCGGCGCCGGCGTTGCGCTCTCTGGCGGAGTATCTCGGCGAGATTCCGGACTTTCGCAAGGCTCGCGGGCAACGCTATCCGTTGTCCTGCTATCTGGCGATTGCGATCGCGGCACGGCTGGCCGGCTATCGCGGGGTCACCGCCATGGGGGAGTTTGCGGCCCTGCTGGACCAGGATCAGTTACGCGCGGTGGGGGCGTTCTGGAGCCCGAGCCGGAAGCGCTATACGGCGCCGGCGATCTCGACGTTCCGCTACATCTTGACGTCGTTGCCGCCCGAGACGTTGGATCGCGTCCTGCAGGAGTGGACCGCGCAACACTTGGGTGAAGGGACGCCCGTGGCGATGGACGGCAAGGACGTCCGCGGCGCGTCCAAGGCGCTTCCGGACGACCAGCGCCGAATGCTGGTGGCTGCGGTGGAGCACGGCAGCGGCCTGGTGCTCGGACAGGTTCAGGTCGGCGATACCACCAACGAGATCACGGCGGTGCGGGAACTGGCCGAGATCCTCGACCTCCGCAACCGGACCGTGACGCTCGATGCCATGCACGTGCAGCAGGAGACCGCACGGTGCCTGATCGACCGTTGCCGGGCGCGCCTATCTGGTGACCGCAGTCAAGAGCAACCAGAAAACCCTCATGGAGGACCTGCAGGCCATCGACTGGAGCCGGGCCCGCACCTGGCAGGAACAATGGCAGAAGGCGCATGGCCGCATCGAGCGGCGTCAGTGCGCGGTGGTGGACGTCAGCGGCCCGGAGTGGGACGGTTATGTCGATCTCTATGGACGCCGGCAGGCGTTGCGCGTGGAGCGGGAACGTCATGTCCTGAGCCGCAAAACCAGCAGCACGGAAACCGCCTGGTGTCTCACCTCATTGAGCCGCCAGGAGGCCGGACCCCAGCAATTGCTCGCGCTCCCTCGCCAGCACTGGGAGATCGAGAACCGGCTCCACTACGTGCGCGACTTCACCTACGACGAAGATCGCTGCCGGGCGAGGACCCGCCATCTCCCGCGCAATCTCGCCGCCCTCACCAACGCCGCCATCTCCATCGTGCGTCGCAGTTGCTTCCAGTTCATGCCCGAGGCGAACCGGTACTTTGCCGCCCGACCGCAAGCGGCCCTCGATACGATCCTGACCCCCACGCCGAACTGACACGGCCGCGTCCCGAACCCCCGATTCGCGCCCGCTCGCGTCGCTGTGCGTCGGCACGGACCGAAATCCCTGACGGGACGGGCCCTATCCCTCCCTCCGACTCCAGTGATCTCCCTTACAACGCACAACAACACTCCCCTGTCCGCATCCAGCACCGTCGCAACCTACTCGCATACCACCCGCCAACCTGCTCACTTACGACTTTTGCGCAGGCCTCCCCCAGGCCAGGACTATCCCACGCTCTGACATTGCCGTGAATTGAGTTGATTTTCGAGATCAGGGAGCGCTGCTGTCGGCCAGGGCGTTGGGTCGGTCCGAATGGGGGCGCCACCATGGGGGCCGTCAGGGCCCTGAGCTCCTGCCGCTGAGGGTCCCGAGCGGCCCGGTCGGGCTGCGGACGAGTAGAAGTTCCGTCTCAGGGACGGCGGGAGGGATCGGATCGTCGCCGTCTGGGGATGGGAGTTGGGCCGGTGCTCACGGAGACAGCAGCGCGGTGAAGGCGTCCTGGCGTTGGAGTGCGAAGTGGCGAGTGGCGGAGGCGAAGCTGTCAAACGAAGTCTGGTGAATGATGATCGCGATCGCGAGGTTGGTGCAGGTCGCATTGTTCGCCGGCGCGAATCGGGTGCGGGCGAGACAGTCGTCTTCGGCAAAGAGGGTGTCCCGGAGGTTGTGATTGACTTCGACCGCCCAGTGGCCGCGGTTGTCGGCAAGGAGTTGCCGGGGGGACGCGCGGTAAGCCGGCGCCGAGGTGATGCCGTAGACCTGCTCGCGGCTGGTTTTTCCGGTTCCGTTTTGCCGGGCGTCGGTGCGCCGGCGTGTGATGCGGAAGATCTGGGCGACGTGGGGGTAGTTCAGGAGGCCCTCCAGAGGAGTCATGACCTGGATGGAGCGCTGCTCGATGCGCCCATGGGCCAAGTCGGTCTCTTCCTGGAAAGACCCGGTCGCGTCCCGGTTCCAGTCGATGGTCGAGAGCATCTCATGGGTTTCGGGGGCGTTTTCCTTGACCGTCATGAGATAGTCGGCCCCGTGGGTTTCGACGATGACGCGCGCGGTCTCGCGGGTGGTGTGCAAGGCGTCGACGGTGAGGACGCGGCCCGCGACGTCGACCTTCTCCAGCAGAGCGCGCACGGCGGCGATCTCCGCACCCTCTTCATTGAAGCTGAGAGTGGCGAGGGGCAATCGGGTGGTGTGCTCGACCAGGGTCGCGGTCTCGAAGTGTCCGTCTCCGTTGCGGTTGGCGCCGCGAATCCGCTTCCCGTCCACCGCAATCGCGCGGCCCAGTTGCAGTCTCGGCATCGAGAACCGCCGGAGCACGGCCTCGATCTGGTCCGGATCCACCGAGGAGATCACGCGGTGCAGGGTGGACTTGGAGACCGGAACGTAGCGGCCGGTCCGGGGGTTCTTCCAGGCGCCGATCGCCTCGAGTTCCGGCTGCGAGAGCTTCTGCGCATACTCGGCGGCGGCCACCGGTCCGCGCAGGTTCGCCAGCCTCGCGAGCAGGTAGACGGTGAGCACCGAGGCCACGGAATGCTTGCGCCCCTGGGCGCGCCGGAAATCCTTGATCTCGGCCAATTCCTGAACCAGCGAGCGCAACTCGCTCGCGCCCTTCCGGGTCGGACCCTTGGGCTCCCACTTCGAGGTCAGCGGGCGAGGGTCGCGCAGACGACGGCAGGCGTTGCGCCGCAACGGGGACACGTACAGCTGCTTCGGCTGGCCGTGAGGATCGGTATAGCGACCGTTGTGACGCGCAAACCCCCGCGTGTCGCCGAGATAACGCCAGTTGGAAGCGCGGTAGAGGGCGCCGTCGAAGCGGGCGGGGTCGACGAAGCTCTCGGCGATCAGCACCGGGTGTCCATAGTGCGCCTGCCAGTCGTCGCCGAGACGCCGCAGCATCCGGGCCAGCGTCCAGGAACCGAGACCCGGGAAGACGCCCTTGGAGGCGAGAATCACGAATCGCGTGTTGTTTGCGATCAGATGCAGACGCCGGTACTGCAGGTCGGGCTTCCACCCGATCCAGCGGTCCCGATGCCGACACTTGAAGGCGCCCGACTGCCAGCCGGCGAGCGCCAGCCACTTCCCGCGCCATTCGACGACGTAGCGCAGACCGCGACCGGCAAACCGATTGAAGCCGAGGTAATGGTGTTGGTGAACCCGTCGGTCCCACTTCACCCGCTCGTCGGGGCGGGCCAGTCGCACCTGGGCATCGTTGAGGAAAAACCCTTCCGGGGTTTCCTTGAAGATCACTTCGTCGTCTGCTGGAGCGCTCATACCCCCAGGATGAAGCCTGGGGCGAAAAAAAGCCAGCGGAGAATGCAAACCTCTGCGGTTGTTGGGGCGAATCGTCAGATATTCCTAGCGTGGGATGGCCCTGCCCCCAGGCCAGTATTGTCTTGACATTAGAAAAAATTGACTTTATACTGTATATGCCTTTGGGTGAGGTATTACTGGAGGAAAGTAGACTATGTTTATTTTGTGGTTGCTATATTTAGCGCTGAGTGAAGATGAATCAGATGAAACAAATGACCCAGAAGGGGGAAGTTCGGGCGGTGGAGGCGCTGGAAGATCATGGTAGCCTGAGGGGAACGTCACCCCGCCAGCATGCTCTGGCGACTGATACTTGAATCGTTGGTGGGGTCGATCCATTCCAGACGTTCCTTTACCGGGACAGACTGGGCTTTTTTGAGCCAGTCCATGTTCACCTGTAGCTTTCCGATCTGCTGGTGGAACTTCGCCTTCAATTGTTCGTCGGCTTCGCGGGCCAGCCACGCCCCGTCGAAAAAATCTCTGCGGCTCCGCCCCGGAAGCTGCTTTTTCCAGTTTGTCACCATGTTCGGATGGATCCCGTAGTGCGATGCGATCTCCTGGATCGTCCGCTGCCCCTTGATCGTTTCCAACGCCACTTTCGCCTTCAAATCCGCACTGTACTGCTTCCGCTGACGTTTCTTCATGTGCCTCCGCTGGTAGGCAGCGATTTTACATCTTAGCCACCTGTCTGAATTTTGTGGAGTACCTCGGTCCTCCCACCGCCCGGCGATGACCGAACAGCCCCTTGCGTCAAGCGTCTGGGGACGGTGCTCTCGGCGATCAGGACCTCGTGACGGGTGTTCTGGCAATCACCGTCCGCATCGATCCAACCACCGTAGAGGTTACGATCTTACGCGATAGCGGATGGATATTTCTTGGACTTGGTCGGTGCACCGCCCGCCAGTGTCTTCTCGGCCTCCACCTTCAAAGCGAAGGTTCGTCCCGCGAGCTCACCGCGGTGGCAATGGTATTCCCCGCGTTTCCGGTCATTGTGGCAGCCGAGGCTGTCAAGTCCGCCGCCGTGCGCTGCGCATGCTCGACGACACCGGCGGTGAGGCAAGAAACAGCCAGCAGTAGAAGCACGAGCCAACACGGTCTCATCGCAATTCCTCCCGTTCTCGTTTTCCTACTTCAACGTCCATGATCCTCCGAAGTATCCCGGTTTACAGCGGGTGAACCGACTCCGGTGAAAGCTGCCGCACCCTTTCACCAGGACCTTCACCGACATACCTCTAGCCACATTATCTCGTCCCATATCAAGACGTTACGCCTCGTTGGTGAAAGGGTGAAGGGTTTTCAGAAAGTCTCCCCGTATAGCGATGAAAAAATAGGGTATCGCGGATGAACGGCAGGCCAGAAAAAACGCTGCCTCACACGTGGACATATTTTCTCTACTACCATTCACCCTCTAACCTGAAGTTCCAGAGGTGAAATCGAGGAACCCTTTCATTTCAGGAGTTCCCCCAAAAATTGAGGGGGAATCGCCGTAAGTCATTGATAACAGGAGAATAAGAAGATTCGACAAGTGGAATCGGTTGAGTTTTCGAAAAATGGGGGAACTTTCGCCACGAAAGAATGTGGGTCCCGGACCGGTAGACTGATTTAGTGGAAGCCCAATTCCAAGAACCAGTTACAGCGGAGGGACCCAAATGCATAGTGCCAAAGTAGCCGCCCAGATTCGAGTGCAGATCCGACGATTTTCGGGGGAAGTCTCGATGGGACTGCCCAAGACGGCTGCCCGCCTGGTGCGGGAGGTGATCTACGGGGTGCAGTCTCGGGGATCGGTCCGACTGAGTGAGATCGCGCGAGCGTTGGAGGAGAAGATCCGGCTCAAGAAGATGATGGCGCGATTGAGTCGGCAATTGAATCGGCCGGGACTGAGGAAGCGGGTGCGGGAGAATCTGCTGGCCCTGGCGGCGCCTCGGGTGGGAGCGGAGACACTGTTGGTGGTGGATCTGACGGATGTGATCAAACCCTATGCGCGCAAGATGGAATATCTGGCGCGGGTCCGGGACGGTTCGACCAAGAAACTGGGAAGCGGGTACTGGTGTTGCCAGGTGGTGGGTCTGGAGCGGGGCAGCGCGGAGGTGATGCCACTGGATCAGGAGCTGTATTCGCAGGAGGCGCCGGGATTCGTGAGTGAAAACGACGAGATCCTGAAGGCCATCGGGCGGGTCTCAAAGGCGACGCAGGGCCGCGGGGTCTGGGTGATCGATGCGGGAGGAGACCGGCAGAAGATCCTGAAAGTCCTCTTGAATCAGGGACTTCACTTCGTGGTACGGCAACGCGGGGACCAGCATCTGATCTCCGGTCACCAGCGCAAGAGCGTCCAAGAGTGGGCGGCCGGGTGCCGTCGTCAACACCGGGAGGTGGTGGTCAAGGAGACGAGTTCGGGGGAGAAGGTCTACCGCGTGGAGTTCGGGTTTCGGAAGGTGCGTTGGCCGGGACGGACGGAGGCTCTGTACTTGGTCGTGGTGGATGGACTGGGGCCGAATCCGCTGATCCGACTCACGCACCGAAAGGTGACTCGGTCGCGAAAGAGCCAGTGGCGGGTAGTGGAAAGTTACCTGGGTCGCTGGCGGGTGGAAGAGACGATCCGCTTCATCAAGCAGAGTTATCAACTGGAAGACATTTGGAATGCTCGTCGCTGCAGTTCGGTGGGCTGCGTCTTGAGCACGAAGGTATCTTCGCGATGTTCCACCTGCATCGTATTCTGAGCCAGGGTGCCCAGATCCTGCAGCAGGGTGCAGAAGCTGTGCACCGGGAGGTCGTCCTCGGTTCTCTTGCGTGACGCCTTGTCCCGCGCCTTGCGGGAACGAACGGCCGGGGCCACCATGCTGGCGCGCTCCTGCTCGGCAGCATGGCGGTCGTGGTCGTCGAACAGGATCGGCGCCAAGGCTTGGCGCATGTGCCATTCCACGTAATAGGCCAGCAGACACAGAAACACGTGGGCACGCACCCGGTCGGGACGCCGGTGGTGGAGAGGCCGGATTTTCAGATCCACCGACTTCATGCAGCGGAAGGCCTGCTCGACCTTGGAGAGGTCCTTGTAGGCCCGCACCGTCTCGTCCGCAGTGAACCAGTCCGGCTTCACATTGGCGCGCACGACGTAGATCCCGTCCAAGGCCTCCTCGACCGCCAAGGTCTCCGGATTGCGCCGGAACTCAAACGAGGTCTCGGTGATCTCGGTGATGAAGTGTTTCGCCATCTTGTGCTTGTGGATCTCGCGCCCCACGCGCACTCCGATCTTGTCCCCACCCCGCAAGGCCCATTTGGGACACCGGCGTGGCCTCGACGATGGCCTCTAGTACAGCATAACATGTGATTTGGCGTATATTACCGTAGGCGGTTGGAGAACTCGGAAGGAGGGGTTCTCATGGCACTACGCTATCGCGTCACACTCACTGCGGAAGAGCGCACGGAATTGAAGGCTGTGACCCGCGCCGCGACCAAGACCACCGGCAAGCGGTTCCTGTACGCACGAGCGCTGTTGTTGTGCGACCGCGGGCCGGAGGGGCCGGGATGGCCCGTGGCCCGGGTGGCCGAGGCGCTGGGCGTCTCGGCCCGCACCCTCGAGCGGTTGAAACGGCGGTTTGTGGAGCAGGGGTTGGAGTTCGCCTTGGAGCGCAAGCGGCGGGTGCGGCCGCCGCGGAAAGTGATCTTCGACGGCGCGTTCGAGGCTCGCCTGGTCGCCTTGGCCTGCTCCCCGGCCCCGCCGGGACGCCAGCGCTGGACGCTGCGCCTGCTGGCGGAGAAAGTGGTGGAACTGGGCTGGGTCGAGCGGGTGTCGGTGATGACGGTGCAGCGGACCCTAGCTCGACTTTACCGTGTTCGCACCAGCATAGCATTGCCCTAGCGCGTGGGCAGACCGACGATTCAGATTCAAGTTATTGATAAGGAAGGGTTTATCACCCAGCCCGGCCGAGGCCCTTGCTCTCGTCCAATTGATTTTTGTATGACCTAACTATATGGCCAGCCTCGTCAAGAAGATCATCCGGGGCCGCCCCTACTACTACGCCCGCGTCTGCAAGCGCGTCGACGGCAAACCCAAGATCGTCTCCCAGACCTATCTCGGTCGCGCCGACAAGATCATCGAGAAGCTCCGCGCCGCCCCCGCCCCCGGCCAGCCGCTCGAGGCGGTCGTACGCGAATTCGGGGCCTCGGCCGCCCTGCTTACCCTCGCCCGCCGCTTGCAGTTGGTCGAGCACATCGACCGCCATCTCCCCAAGCGCGGCTCCGGTCCCTCCGTCGGCACCTACTTGCTCGCCGCCGTCCTCAACCGCTGCCTCGCCCCCGGCTCCAAGGCCAGCCTCGCCCGTTGGTTCGACTCCACCGCCCTGCGCCGCCTGCTCCCCCTGCGCTCCAACCAGCTCACCAGCCAGCGCTTCTGGGACCATATGCACCGCGTCCCCGTCCCCGCCCTACCCGCCATCGAACGCGACATCGTTGCCGCCATGACCCGCGAGTTCCGCCTCGACCTGGGCCACGTGCTGTTTGACGCCACCAACTTCTTTACCTACATCAATTCCTTCAACCAGCGCTCCCAACTGGCTCAGCGCGGTCACAGCAAGGAGGGCCGCAGGTCGTTGCGCATCATCGGCGTGGCCCTGCTGGTCACGGCCGACTTCCGCCTGCCCCTGCTGCATCGCACCTATCCCGGCAACCGCCCCGACGCGCCAACCTTCCAAAGCCTCGCCGCCGACTTGGCCCGGCGCTACCGGGAGCTCGCCGCCGGGACCGAGACGGTCACCCTGGTCTTCGACAAGGGCAACAACTCGCGCCCCAACTTGGACTGGGTCGAGCGCAGCCCGTTCCACTTCATCGGTTCGCTGGTCCCCACCCAGCATCCGCACCTGCTGGCCGTGCCGGCGGACCAGATGCGCTCGCTGGAGGACGACGGGCTGGCCGGTGTGCGCTCCTACCGCACCGAGTCCAAAGTGTTCGGCGTCCAGCGCACGGTGCTGGTGACTTGGAACCAAGCGCTGTTCGACGCCCAATGTCGGACGCTGCTGCGCGAGATCGCTAAGCGGCGCCAGCACCTGCGCGCCCTGCAGTGGCAGTTGCGGCGCTGGCGCGAGGGCAAGATCCGGGGGGGACGCAAGCCGAGCTTGGCCGGCACGCGCAAGAAGGTCGACGGCTGGCTGCGGGCCCGGCACATGCGGGACCTGGTCGCCGTTCAGGTGCGTGAGGTGGACGGCTTGCCGAAGGTGAATTATCGCTTCCAGCGGCGCGCCTGGGAGCAGCTTCAGCGCACGTTACTGGGCAAGACCCTGCTGTTCACCGACCAGGCGGGCTGGAGCGACGCCGAGCTGGTGCGCGGCTACCGCGCGCAACATCATGTCGAGAGCGCCTTCCGGCAGCTCAAGGACAGCAACTGCATCGCCATCCGGCCACAATACCACTGGACGGACCAGAAGATCGCGGTGCATGTGTTCTGCTGCGTGCTGGCGCTGATGCTGTGCGGCCTGCTGCAGCGGGAACTGAGCCGCCACGGCGTGCAGGATTCGATCCCCGCGCTGCTGGACGCGCTCAGCAGGATCCGCGAGGTCGACGTGCTATACCCAGCGCGGGAGGAGGGCGGCGAGCCCGTACTCCGGACAACGCTCTCGCAGATGACGGACGAACAGCGCACGATGTACGAAGTCCTGGGACTCGAAAAACACGCCATCCGACCCCTTGACGCGGCTCCGTAGGTCATACGGGACACCTGCTCTATCTCTTTGCAAAAAAACAACTTATCTTTATCCTGATCTCCAATACGGTAAACGCGGGCTAGACGGAACTTCACTGCCCCTCAAGCCATAGTTCGATCGATCAAATCGTTGCAGTAGAGTAGTTTACGGCTTCGCAGGTGGAGTTCCCATCTGGATATGTGTTTCCATGTAAGGGGCCTCTCCACCATGTCCTATCACGTCGACGTTATCCCCAACCGCAACAGCCCTCCCGCCATCCTCTTCCGTGAAGCCAAACGCGAGGGCAAGCGCATCCGTCGCACCACCCTCGCCAATCTTTCCAAACTCCCCCCGGAGATCGTCGACGGCATCCGCGCCCTGCTCAAGGGCGGCCAAGTCTTTCGCCCTCTGGGCGAGTCCCTCGCCATTCGCCGCGCCCTGCCCCATGGCCATGTCGCGGCCCTTCTCGGCCTCGCCCGGCGTCTCGGTCTCCACCGCATCCTGCACCGCAAGCGCAGCCGCAACCGCGACCTCGCGCTGGCCGCCATCGTCGCCCGCGTGCTCCAACCTCTCTCCAAGCTCGCCACCGCCCGGGGACTGTCCCCCTCGACCGCCACCAGCAGTCTCGGCCCCCTCCTGGACCTCGGTCCGGTCCACGGCAACGAGATGCTGGCGATGCTCGACTGGTTGCTGGGACGCCAGATCTGGATCGAGAAGAGCCTGGCCAGACGGCACCTGGAGGGCCGAACCCTTTTGCTTTACGACGTTACGATATCGTGGAAACAAAAGTCCGCTGCGGCCTGATGCCCTCTTGGTGTTGGAAAGCTGACCCGGAGAAGGATCGGAACCTGTGGGCGGCAGTTCGTTGAGCGGGATCGAATGACAGATCGTGATCGAATCCTTCCCGATCATGACTTCGCGAACCAGTAGACGCACGATACGCTGACGTTCCAGGATGGAGAGCGACTGCGCCGCTTGGCGCATGCGCTGGAGGAATTGCTGGATCGTGGTGGCCAGAGCCAACTGGGATTCACGATCGAGTTCCGAGGTTTGCAGGGTTTCAAGTTCGGATCGGATCGAACGTTGCCGAGTTTGCAGGGGAGCATTCCTCCGGCGCAACTCGTCAAGAGTTACGATCCCCTCCTGGTAGGCATCGAGAAGGCGACGGAACCGAGTCTGGATGCGAGACAGCTCCCCCTGCAAGCTCTCAATTCGGCGACGGGGCGAGGCCGTGTCATTGGCGGCCACGAGCCGGCGTTCGATTTCGGTCTGGATGAGTTCCGGGTGCTGCAGGAGGGTGAGCATCTCCTGCCACACCGCGTCGTCGATGTCCTCGGCACGGACCGCAGGATTGTCACAGACGGCGCCCTGCGCGTAACGCCATTGTTCGGTTCCGTAGCATCGATAGTAATGGAGGCGTCGGCCGCCGCGACCGCCACTCCCGGAATTCCTTCCCATGCCGTAGCCACAGTGCGCACACACGCAAAGTCCTTGCAGAAGGGTCACCTCCTTCGTCCTGCGGGGAGAGAAGCGGCGGTTGTCTGCCCGCCGCTGCTGCGCTCGCGCGAAGATCGTCTCGTCAAGGATGGCGGGGACGGGCAATTCGATCCATTCCCGGCGGGGACGCGCCGTCCGCCCGGTCCAGCGCCGGACCATACCGAGCTGGCGCCGACCGGTGCGGTTGGGACGCGCTCGGCGTCCAGTGCCGGTGGTCTTCAGATACGCGGCTCTTCCCACGTAGGCCTCGTTTCTGAGAATCACGGCCACCGTCGAGATCGGCCAGAGCTCGGCATGACGCGGCCGCCAGCCTTCGGCATCGAGCCGGCGCGCAAGCGCATTCATCGCTAACCCCTTGCGGACATACAGATCATAGATCCGGCGCACGACGGTCGCCTCGGCATCGTCGATCTCGAGCCGTGCGCCAGAGGTCTCGGTCTTGCGGATCACACGATATCCGTAGGGGGCGCGCGTGATCATGTTCAGCGAACCTTGACGGGCGAGATGGATCTTGCCCCGCCGGGAGCGCTCCGCGATCTGGGTCCGCTCATACTCGGAGATGACCGACAGCATTTGTCGCAGCAGCATGCCCTGGGGCGTGCCATCGTCGGGTTCCTGGGCGAAGACGATCTTCACCCCCGAGCGGTCAAACTCTTCCTGGAGCAACATCTGGTGGGCGAAATTGCGGCTCAGACGGTCCACGGCCCAGACCAGGACGGTCTCGACCCGGCCGCTTGCAACCGCGTCGCGCAAGGCTTCCAGCGCGGGACGATCCAGCGTCGCGCCACTGTAACCGTCGTCGGCGAACACCTGCTCCTCAGGAATGATCCAACCACGGCTGCCCGCATGTTCCAGCACCGCTTCACGCTGACTGGCGATGGTTTCGCGCTGGCGCTCTCATCCGACTCGACACTCGCAGGTACACGGCTACCGTTCCCGGAACGGGCGGCAGTCTTGCGATTTTCATCTGGGGTTCCTCTTGTAGACCACGTTTGCTCTCGAACCAATAACCCGTAGGCTTCTGCGAGGCGTTCGTGCGCCAGCCGGTCGAAGACCTGAACCAGGCGGATGCGGGGCATTCGATCCTAAGTCCCGCCGGACAGAAAGCGGGCGATGGCCTGGGCCACGAGCGACCCCAGGCTGCGTCCCGTGGCCCGCGCCCGGGCCCGCAATTGCTCGACCAAAGGACGCGGGAGACGCACCGTGATCGGCTCTTTGATCGCCACTTCCGGCAGCGGAGCTTGCAGGGACTGCGCCGCTCGCACGTACCGGCGTGCCTGGGCGGGGGACAGGGCATAGCGACGGGCCAGCAAGCGAACTGCCTGCGCTGGGCTGTGGCGGCCCCGGAGCTGGTAGGCGGCGTTGGTCCGTTCGACGCGTTCTTGCCGTGTGGCGCGCCTCATATGTCATATAGTAACGCTGATATATGATCATTTCAAGAGTCTCCTTCCGAGTCGGACGGCGAATCCGCCGGTCAAACAACAAGGCGCCTTTTGTATCCACGTTGTGTCCAGCAGCTACTATGAAGGGCACACCTGTTCCTTGGCCCGGTTCGGCCACAGCCGGGACGGCAAGCGCGGCCAGCCCATCATCGTCTACGGGGTGATGGCGGATCGGGCGGGACGGCCGGTGGCCGTCCAGGCCTATCCCGGCAACACGGGGGATCCGACCACGGTGCCGGATCAAGTGGAGACGTTGCGCCAGCGGTTCGGGTTGAAGCGGGTGGTGCTGGTCGGGGACCGAGGGCTACTGACCGAGACCCAGGTCAAGCATCTGAAGCGCCATCCCGGACTGGGTTGGATCTCGGCCCTGCGCCATACGGCCATCCGCGAACTGGTGGAAACGAAAGCGGTTCAACTCTCGCTCTTTGATGAGCGTCACTTGGCCCAGATCCGGACCGAGGCCTATCCGGGCGAACGGCTCGTCGTTTGTCACAACCCGATGCTCGGGGAGTATCGGCGCCGCAAACGGGAGCGCCTGTTGGCGGCGACGGAGGAAAAGTTGGCCAAGATCGCCCGGGAGGTGGCCCGGCGCACCAAGACGCCCTTGTTGGCGCCCCAGATTGCCGAGAAGGTGGGTCGGGTCAAGAACCGGTACAAGGTGGCCAAGCACTTCGAAATGGGGATCGAGGACGGGCGTTTCGAGTACGCTCGGCGCACTGAGGCTATCGTCCGCGAGCCGCAACTGGACGGATTCTACATCCTGCGCACCAGTGAGCCCCAAAAGCGGCTGTCGACGGCCGACGTGGTGCGCAGCTACAAGAACCTGGGGAACGTGGAGCGGGCGTTCCGCTCTTTGAAGACCGTGAACTTGCAGATCCGTCCCATCCGCCACCGGGCGGAGACCCGGGTGCGATCACACCTGTTCCTGTGCCTGCTGTCCTACTACGTCGAGTGGCATCTGCGCCGAGCCCTGGCCCCGTTGCTGTTTGATGACGAGGACCTGGACGCGCATCGCGCTCGACGGGACCCGGTGCTGAAAGCCCAGCCGTCGGCATCGGCAAAACGCAAGAAGGCGAAGCGGGAAACCGAGGACGGACTGCCGATCCAGAGCTTCAAGACACTGATGGCTGAGATGGGGACACGTGCCCGTCACCAATGCCGAACGGCCTCGGACCCGGACGGTCCAAAGTTGCAACGACTGACGGAACCGACACCGCTGCAGCACCGGGCGCTGGAGTTGGTCAAGGTGTTCCCAGTGGACAACTAGTCCGATTCGTCGGTTATCCCTTTATAATCAGGGAGTTATCTTGTCTCTGAGTCTGGAACTTCGGTTTAGAAAGGGTTAGGCGAATATCTCCAGTGAAGTTCCGACTAAAAAAACCAATTGCAGCCTCATCGGAAGAAGTACTGGCGGATCCCGCCCCGGGGCAGTGCCGCATTCGTAGCCTGCATGGAGGACGTTTTGGAAGTCTATGCCCGTCCGTACGACCCCCGTCGTCCGGTGATCTGCATGGACGAGACCAACAAGCAGTTGATCGGAGAAGTGCGGGAGCCGTTGCCGGTCGCGCCCGGCCGGCCGCAGCGGGTCGAGCATGAGTACGTGCGCAACGGGGTCGCGCAGATCTTCCTGGAAGTGGAACCATTGACCGGGCGAAGCCATGTGAAGGCGTGCGAACGGCGCACGCGCCAGGACTGGGCCCGGTGGATCGAGGGCCTGCTGGAGAGGCGATATCCAGAGGCCGAGCGGGTCGTCCTGGTCATGGACAACCTGAACACGCCCGCCAGTTGGCGGAGCGTCTCGAAATCCACTACACGCCGAATCACGGCAGTTGGCTCAACATTGCGGAAATCGAACTGAGCACGCTGTGCGGGCAATGCCTCGACCGCCGCATTCCAAGCCTGGCCCGGATGCAACGTGAGATCGAGGCCTGGGTCGTGGATCGGAATCAACGGCAAACCGAGATCAACTGGCAATTCAAGACGGAGGACGCACGGATCAATCTGAAGAACCTGTATCCCACACTTTAAGTGTTAATGAGTACTAGAGTGGCTCCTGGAACTTCAGTCTAATTGGACTTGAGATCCGGGTAGGCTCGGCAACCAGAAGCAAGCGGGACAGCATCCCTTCCATCTGTCCAGCGATCTGGTCCTTGCCGGCGGTGGTCCGGGCCGCTCCCCACCGGCTGCGCAAGCGGGTGACCTCAGTAAAAACCTCCCGTTCCTGGGTCGCAAACCCCCTTCACCGTGTTCACCAGGTTGGGGATCAGATCGTAGCGCCGCAGCAATACCGTCTCCACCTGGGCCCAAGCGCTCTCCACCCCCTCGATCAGCGTGACCAGCCGATTGTAGGAGCCGGTCAGACTCATGCCGATGATGAGGAACAGAACCAGCAACCCTCCCAAGACGATCAATACCTTCTTCAAGACGACAACTCCTGTTCCTCAGCTCGCTCCCGCCCGTGAACGTAGCTGTCGAAGGCGTCCACCACGGTCTCAATGGTCTTCAGGAAGTCCCCGAAGAGGGCGTCCGCATTGACCCTTCTAACCTTGATCCGCCCTTCCTTGAGGGCTTCGGCGGTCTCGAACGGCTTGGCATCCAATGGAATCTGCCGCGCCAGAGCCGCCAGAGCGTCCAGTTTCCGGGCCGGTGCATCAACCTGGTAGATGCGAAGGGCCGCCCGAAAGAGAACCAGGAACGACGCGACGGAACGGACTAGGACCTCCACCACGTCCCGGGGCTTGCCGCCCGTGATCAGGTAGGCTTCCCGGAGTTGGATCAGCTTTCCCTTGAGCTCCGACTCCACTTGGTGGCTCAGGTTGTCTTCACTGACCGGAATCCGGCTCAGCACATCCTCCCCGTAAAGAACCCGGTTCGCCGCCTTCATGTCCAGGATCTCGATGGGAAAGACGTCTGTAGACTGCTTCAATCGCTCCAGCGTGAAGAGCAGCGGAGGCGGATTGCCCGCCTTGACCCATCGCCGGGCCACACCGGTGAGGGCCCGCAACTCCTTCACTCCCAGATGCTCCGCGATGACGAGCACGTTGTAGTCCGAGCGCTTCTTCACGAAGTCGCCGGTGACGGCCGACCCGTACAGAATGACCGACCTGAGACTCAAGGGTTGGACTTTACGCAGCTTCTCGACCAATTGTTCCGGTTTCATGTCTTCAAATCCGATCCAAGACGAACGCTCACCAACTCCTGCCCGCGCCGCCACCGCCGGAGAGCCCGCCGCCGAAGCCGCCGAAGCCCCCGCCGGAGAACCCGCCGCCATAGCCGCCCCGCGGGAACCCGGCGCCCATTCCGAGTGGCAGAAACAACCCCAACAGGGGACGCCGCAGGAACAGGAACAGCAGAAAAAGGAGGTAGAGCAGGTTGCCGGCGCCCGGACGGCGGCTTTTTCGAGCTCCCGACGGGGCGGGAGCCCCGCTGAGAGTGACTCCCGAGTCCCGGGCAATCACCCCGGCAATCGTGAGCGCGCCCCGGGCCA
The DNA here is from genome assembly GCA_951812665.1 of uncultured Acidobacteriota bacterium. Classification (GTDB taxonomy): domain Bacteria; phylum Acidobacteriota; class UBA6911; order RPQK01; family JAJDTT01; genus JAJDTT01. The sequence goes on along the minus strand of CATOST010000018.1, from coordinate 212,615 downwards.
TTCCTCCCCCATGGCGCCCGTGGCGAAAATCCGGCAACACCGCCTGGTCCATAATGCGTCCCACCAACGCATCGGGAAGGAGTTCTTTCAGGCCGTAACCGACTTCGATCCAGATCTTGCGATCCTCCAACGAGGTGAGAATCAGAACGCCGTTGTCCTTGTCTTTCCGTCCGACGCCCCAGCGCTCGAAGAGCCGGTTGGCAAAGTCCCGGATCTCTCCTCCCTTCAGCGACCGAAGAGTGACCACCGCAATCTGAGCGGACGTCTTCTGCTCCAGTTCCCTGAGCCGGACCTCCAGCGACCGCCTCAGATTGGCGTCCATCACGCCGGCGTAGTCGCTGACGTAACCCTGGGGCTTCAGACTCTCCAGCAGGGCGTCCGACTCGACCTGGGCCTGGGACGGACCACCCAGCAGGAAGAGCAGGGGCGCCAGCAACCAACGGCTCGTTCTCACGGGCTCCATTGTACTCGACTCGCCGCCATCCCTGGCGCCGATCAGATCCGGACCCGCTGCAATCTCAAGGCGTTGGCGATCACCGAGAGAGAACTGAGAGCCATGGCCGCGGCGGCCAGCATGGGGTTCAGTGTGATTCCCCACAGGGGATACAGGACCCCGGCCGCTACCGGCACACCCAGCATGTTGTAAAGAAAGGCTAAAAATAGATTTTGACGAATGTTTCGCAGCGTCGCCCGGCTCAATCGGAGCGCGCGCAGTATGCCTCTCAGATCTCCTTGCAACAGGGTCACGCCGGCACTCTTGAGGGCGATGTCGGATCCAGTGCCCATGGCGATGCCGACTCGGGCCACCGCCAGGGCCGGAGCGTCGTTGACACCGTCTCCGGCCATGGCGACGATCCTGCCCTTCTCCTGGTCCCGCTGGACCAGACTCGCCTTCTCGCCGGGCGACATCTCCGACCGGACCTGTTCGATCCCCAGTTCACTCGCCACCGCGTCGGCCGTGGTCCGGCCGTCTCCGGTGAGCATGACGATCCTGAGGTCTTGGAGCCTCAACTGTGCCAGAGTCTCCCGGGCGGACGCCTTGACCGGGTCTCCCAGACCCAAGACGCCGCAGGTCCGGCCTTCGACGGCCACATAGAAGGCCGTCAGTCCGCCCCGGCGCAGTTTCTCCGCCTGCCGATCCAGATCTCCCTCACGGATGGAAAGGCCCGCCAGGAAACGCCGGTTGCCCACTGCCACCTCCCGGTCCTCTACTTTTCCCCGGACGCCCTGTCCGGCCACGGAATCGAAGCGTTTCACGGAAGGCAGCTCCAGTCCCTCCCGCTGCGCTCCATCAACCACCGCCCCGGCCAGAGGATGCTCACTCCCCTGCTCGACGCCGGCGGCGAGTCTCAGGATCTCCTCACGCTTCCACCCGGCGGCCGGAAGCACGGCCTGAAGCCGGGGCTTCCCCTCGGTGAGAGTGCCCGTCTTGTCGACCATCAGAGTGTCCACGCGCTCCAGGACTTCCAGGGACTCGGCGTCGCGAATCAGCACCCCCGATCGAGCCCCCATTCCCACCCCCACCATGATGGACATGGGAGTGGCCAGACCGAGGGCGCAGGGACACGCGATCAACAAGACCGCCGCCGCCGTGACGAGCGCGTTGGCCCACCTCGGTTCCGGCCCCAACAGTCCCCACGTCACCGCCGCCGCCACTGCCACCAAGATGACCGCGGGCACGAACCACGCCGCCACCCGGTCGGCCAGGCGGTGGACTGGCGCCCGGGAGCGTTGGGCGTCCGTCACCAACCGGACGATATGAGCCAGCAGGGTCTCGCTTCCGACTCGAAGCGCCTCCATGACGACCGTACCGGAACCGTTCAACGTCCCGCCCGTCACGGGGTCTCCCGGGTGTTTCATGACCGGGATGGACTCGCCGCTGATCATGGACTCGTCGACGCTGCTCTGCCCCTCCAGCACCCGGCCGTCCACCGGAACCTTGTCTCCCGGGCGCACCCGCAGCCGATCGCCCGGCTGCACGTCCCCCAAGGGCACCTCTTCTTCGCCCCCCCCGAAGATCTTCCGGGCCGTGGGCGGAGACAGTTCCAGCAGGGATCGGATGGCGTCGCCGGTGCGCGCCCGGGCCCTGAGTTCAAGGACCTGCCCCAGAAGCACCAGGGTCGTGATGACGGCGGCGGCTTCGAAATAGACGCCCACCTGACCGAGGCTGTCCCGATAGACATCCGGGAAAGATTTTGGAAACCCGACGGCCGCCAGGCTGTAGACGTAGGCTGCACCCGTTCCCAGGGCGATCAGCGTGAACATGTTCAGGCTGCGGTTCAGAATGGAGGCCCAGGCTCTCTGCAAAAAGGGGAGCCCTCCCCAGACCACCACGGGTGTGGCCAGCAGCAGCTCGATCCACTGGCGGAGCGTCGGAGTCAAGAACCCGGAGATCGGATGTCCCGGCGCCATGTCCGACATGGACAGCAGAAAAAGGGGAACGGTGAAACCGAGACTCCAGCGGAAACGCCGGGTCATTTCCCGCAATTCTCCGTCGTCGTCTCCTGCCGCCGCGTCGGACGGCTGCAAAGCCATGCCGCAAATGGGACACGACCCAGGTGTCGGCGACTCGACGCCGGGACACATGGGGCAGATGTAAGTGAAGGTGTCCCCGTGTTCCTGAACCTGATTCTCGGGAGGGTCTCCTCCCTGGTGCCCAAGGGCGAGGTCCGGATCGGAGCGGAACAAATCGGCGCAGTGTGAGCAGCAAAAGTAGTACCTGGTTCCCCGGTGGGCGACGGTGGCGGTGTCGGGTCCGGGAGTCACCGTCATCCCGCAAACCGGATCGATTTCACGCTGCTCGGACGAGGGTCTCATGATTCCTCCAAGGGCAACTCGATTCTGAAGGTGAGCCCGCGATCCGCGTTGGCCCGGGCCGAAATGGCGCCGCCATGATTCTTCACCAGTTGAAAGCAGATGGACAGGCCCAAGCCGGTCCCCTCGGCCTTGGTGGTATAGAAGGGGTCGAAGATGCGCTCCAGATCCACCCCTTCCGGACCGGCGCCGTTGTCCGAAATTTCGACAGCGGCGCGCCGGTTCGCCGGCGCCCTGAAGACTCGGACTTCCAACCGTCCCCCATCGGGCATGGCTTCGAGGCCGTTGAGCATGACGTTCAGCATGACCTGCCGGATCTGGTCGGGGTCCATGGGAACCGGCGGAATCTGAGGATCGTCCAGGATACGGATTCGGACCCGGGCGTCCCGCGCCGGCTTCTGCAGCAACGTGACCGTCGAATCGAGAAGCTCCCCGATGGGAGTCGCCTGAATCGACGGTTGGGGCGGCCTTCCGAACCTGAGAAAGTCCTCCACGATGGCATTGAGCCGTCCGATCTCCTGGTGGACGATCCTGAGGAATTCCCGCTTGGGATGATCGGAGGGGAACTCGCCCGACAAGATCTCGATGGAGCCCTTGATGGTGCCCAGTGGGTTGCGGATCTCATGGGCGATGCCGGCACTGAGTTGTCCCATGGAGGCGAGACGATCCGCCTGCCTCAGATGCTCGAAGGTCTTCTGCAGCGATTCATACGCCTCCGACAGACGCCTGGAAGTTCGCTCCAGGTCTCTTCGCTGCCGTCTTTCGCGGCTGGAGAGGATTCCCACCAGGAGCCCGATGGCGTGGTAGAGGAAGATCTCCGCATACTGGTTGAACGTGTACATGGGGAAATGGGACCAGTCCCGCTGGATGTGGTAGAGGTAGAGTCCACTCGTCAGCAGGGCCGTCGAGACGCCGCCGGCGGGTCCATACCAGAAGGCGGCCAGCAGGATGGGAACGTAGTAGACGCGCTGGTAGATCTCGTGCAGATACCGGAACTCCGTGCTGGTGGTGTAGTGGAAAGCGGAGATGACCAGCACACCCGCCAGAATCGAGACCGGTCCGAACCAGTTGGCGCGTTGCCCCATCATAACGGAGGGCGGCCCTCCCCCCTGATTCGCCTGAGTCCGAACTTCCGCATCCGGTAGATCAGAGTGTTTCTGGTGATCCCCAGGTACCGCGCCGTACGAACCTGATTCCACCGGTTCCGCTCCAGCGCCGCCAGCAGAATGTCGCGCTCCAGCTCTTGCAGAGAAAAGCCTTTCTCGGGGAGCCGGAACATCCGGCCGCCGGAATCCCCGGGAGGGCGCCGGATTTCGATGGGCAGGTCCTCGCGCTCGACGCTTCCGGTCCGGTTGAAGAGCACCAGCCGCTCGACGACGTTTTCCAACTCCCGGACATTGCCGGGCCAACGGTACGACTGCAGAAGCGAAACCGCGTCTTCCCCGAACCGCACCTCCTTTCCCAGTTTCCGGGACGACTCACTCTGGAAATGGTGGATCAGAAGCGGGACGTCTTCCCGGCGCTCCCGCAAGGGGGGGATCTTCAAGGGCGCGACCGAGAGCCGATAGAAAAGGTCTTGCCGGAATCGGCCCTCGGCCATGGTCCGGACCAGATCCTGATTCGTGGCCGCCAGGATCCGGACGTCCACCGGAGAGGGCTCGGGATCTCCGACCACATCCATCTCCTTATGCTGCAATACCCGGAGCAGTTTCACCTGCATGTCCAGCGGAAGCTCCGCCACCTCATCCAGGAACAGAGTCCCGGTGTCCGCCGCCGCGAACTTTCCACGCCTGTCGGCGACGGCTCCGGTGAAGGCGCCCTTCCGGTGACCGAAGAGTTCGGACTCCATCAGGTCCCGTGGAATGGCGCCGCAGTTGACCACCACGAAGGGACGATCCCGGCGCGGACCGTTGAAATGGAGGGCCCGCGCCAGGAGTTCCTTCCCGGTTCCCGTCTCTCCCTGAATCAGGACCGTCGTCCCCACCGCCGCCAATTGGCGCGCCATCTCCAGGACTTCCCGGAACTCCTTGGATGATCCCACGATCCCCTCGAACTCGAACCTGCGCTCCACCTCCCGGGAGAGTCTCCGGTTCTCACGAATCAACTGCGTCATCTGCAGGGCTTTCCGGATGGACTGGTGGATCTCCTCCCGTTCGAAGGGCTTGGTCAGAAAATCGGAGGCCCCGCCCTTGACGGCGTCGACGGCCCCCTCGATGGAACCGTGCGCGGTCAGGACGATCACTGGCAGGTCGGGGTCCAGCCGGCGGATCCGTTCCAGCAACTGGAGGCCGTCCATCCCCGGCATGCGCAGGTCGGTGACCACCAGGTCCACGTCGGACTCTTGGACTCGCTCCAAGGCTCGGATCCCCGAAGAGACACAGCAGGTATCGTACCCGAACTCCTGGACCTGGTAGCCCAGAACCCGCAGGAAATTCCGGTCGTCGTCGACCAACAGGATCCGTTCGGAAGTCATCTTCTACTCATTGTACTCAACAAGTGTGCCATATGAGACAGATGATCTATTTCCCACACTCGATGATTCATATAGCTCACGCTGCGGGTCTGCCGATTCCCGGACCTTCTTTGGACGACAAGCATCAAATATCTGTTTTGGAAGGACTTAGCACCCGAATCCGGGGCAGGAGTTTTGGTTGGACCCGGAATTGCGTGCGGAGACGGCGGAAACGGCGGAAACAACTGCGCCGGACAAGAGACGATGAAGAGATCGACACCCCCAATCCTGACGGCCGTATTGCTGGCACTCGGCCTTCTCGTCTCGGAGCGGCCGGCAATCTATGGGGCCCAGCCGGATCCGGAGAGAGGCTTCCATATCCCGGACCCGCTGCTCGGTGAATACATTCGCATGGCCCTCGACTCCAACCCGTCCATCCAGACGGCGTATGCCCGTTACCGCGCGGCTCTTCAGAAGGTGCCGCAACAGACTGCTCTGCCCGACCCCACCCTGACCTTCGGGCGTTTCCTTCGCAGTGTGGAGACCCGCGAGGGTCCTCAACTGAGCACGCTCACACTCAGTCAACGGTTTCCTTGGTTCGGGAAGCTGGACCTGAAGGGCAAGATTGCCGTCAAACGGGCGCTGGCCCGATACCGGCTTTACCGCGCCCGGGAAAGGGAAGTCGCCGCCGGCGTGAAACGAGCCTTTTACGACGTAGCCTATCTGGACCGGGCCCTGGATATCGTGAGCGAAGAACAATCACTGCTGGATCACTACGAGGAGCTGGCCCAGGCTCGTTACGCTTCGGGCAAGGGACACCAGCAGGGAGTGATCCGGATCCAGACCGAGATCAGCCGGACCATGAGCCGGCTGGAACTCCTGCGGCAACAACGCCAATCGGCTTCGGCACGGCTGAACAGCCTGCTGGATCAACCGCCGGAGAAACCCGTCCCCCGACTCCTGGTTCCCGCCCCAACGAAGGTCGGGACCAACCTGGATGAGCTTTACAAGCTGGGAGTGCGTCACCGGCAGGAACTCAAGGGAGCCATGGTTCGGATCGAAGCATCGGAGCAGGGCGTGGAGCTGGCCAAGAAGAGTTTCTGGCCGGATGTCACATTGAGTGCGGGAACCGTCAACGTGGGCGGCCTTCCGCCGCAGGACCTGCTTCCGGACCCGCGTCCCGGTGGCGGCAAGAACGCCTACAACCTCTCGGTGAGCATCAACATTCCCCTCCAAAGAGACAAATACCGCGCGGAAGTGATGGAGGCAGCGGAAAACCTGATCGCCGAACGCAGCACCTATCGAGATCTGCGAAACCGGATCCAACTCTCCATCCGGGACTTGTCGGTTCGCATTCAGACCCTTTGGAGACAGATGGACCTGTTTGAACGGGTCCTGATTCCCCAGACCCGGGAGGCGCTCCGCTCCGCCGAGTCCGGATACCGGAACGGGCTGTTGGGAGCCCTGGAGCTGTTGGACAGCGAACGGTCCCTGTTGGAAACGCGAGTGCTCCAGGCTCGCCATCAGGCCGACTATATGCAGGCCCTGGCGGAAATGGAGCAGGCCGTCGGAACACGTTACCCCGCACCGGGAGAAGAGTGATGAAGGCAAGGATTCTTTCGGTCCTGCTGGTTTTTCTGGGTGCAGCCGCCCTGATCCTGGTGGATCCTTTCGATTGGCGCTTGAGTCACCGGATCCGGAACGGAGCCGCCTCCTGGTTCGGCGTCCTGTCTCCCCAACGAGCTTCCCAGGAGGGACAACTCTGGACCTGCGGCATGCATCCCCAGGTGATCCGGCAAGGGCCGGGAAGCTGCCCACTCTGCGGGATGCGTCTGAGTCCGTTGAAGGGGTCGACCGCCGGCCGTGAAGGCTCAGATTCACACCGGGAAGGCTCCGGGACACACTCGGAAGGTTCCGGCACCGACCAAGGCATGTCCCATTCCCGACTCTCGCACGGCCCCAGGGACGACGGCGGTGTTTCCGGTGAGATGGCGACTCGCACCGCAGACAAGCAACAGACGGACGTTTCGGAATCGGAATCCGGGATCGGGGATCAGGACATCGTTCGAATTGATCCGTCCTTCGTCCAGAACTTCGGCGTGCAGTGGGTTGCCGTCCGGCGGGCCGATCTCTCGTTCACCATCCGAACCGTGGGAAACCTGGTCTACGACGAAGGCAAAATGTCGTGGATCAACACCAAGTTCGACGGTTGGATCGAGAAGGCCCACGTCAACTACGTGGGTGAGCCGGTCGAGGAAGGCCAAAAGCTCTTGGAGATCTACAGCCCCGAACTGGTGACCAGCCAGCAGGAGTACCTGCAGGCCATGGAATACGCCGCGCGCCTCGGCGGAAACCGGTACCCCGAGGTGGCCGAGCGGGCCCGCTCCCTGGTGGAGTCCAGCCGGCGGCGCCTGGATCACTGGCACATCGACTCGGAGCAGATCCGCCAACTGGAAGAGTCCCGTGAGCTCCGGCACACCGTCACCCTGGTCTCGCCGGTCAGCGGCGTCGTGGTGGAGAAGATGGACGAGGCGTTGGAGGGGATGCGAGTCCATCCCGGAATGAACCTCTACAAAATCGCCGATCCTTCCAGCCTCTGGGTCGAGGCGGAGGTCTTCGAACATCAGATTCCCTGGATGCAAGTCGGACAAGCAGCCTCCATCGAGATCCCCTCCCAGCCGGGACGGAAATTTCGCGGCGCCGTCCGGTTCCTGTCTCCCGCTTTCAGCGGCCGGACCCGGACCCTGAAAGTGTCCCTGGAGTTGATCGATCCCGATCCGAGCCTCCGCGCCGACATGTACGCCAACGTCACCTTCGACGTGTCATCGGTCCGCGGCGCGCTGGCGGTCCCCGAGGACTCGGTGATCCACAGCGGCCGCCGGAACCTGGTGGTCCTGGATCGGGGAAACGGAGCTTTCCAGGTTCGGGAGGTGGTGGTGGGCAGAAACGGCAATGGCTTCTGGGAAGTGAGAAAGGGTCTGGCCGAGGGCGATCGCGTCGTGATCTCTTCCCAATTCCTCATCGATTCGGAGAGCCGTCTGAAGGAGGCCATTCGGAAGATCGTATCTCCGAACTCCACGGGCGCGACGGGGGACTCGGGAGCCTCCATGCAGCATCAGCACTGAGGGTCCAGTCCGCGGCGATCTGAGACATGCTGGGAAGAATCATCGACTGGTCCCTGGAAAACCGGCTCCTGGTCGTCCTGGCCACCGGTTTCGCCATCCTGGCCGGACTCTACTCCTTCCAGAGGACGGCTCTGGACGCCATTCCCGATCTCTCCGACGTCCAGGTGATCATCTACGCCGAGTATCCGGGCCAGGCGCCGCAGGTGGTGGAAGACCAGTTGACCTACCCCATCACCACCCAGATGCTCTCGGTGCCCTATTCGAAGGTGGTGCGGGGATACTCTTTCTTCGGCGCCTCATTCGTTTACGTCATCTTCGAAGACGGGACGGACATGTACTGGGCCCGGAGCCGGGTGCTGGAGTCCCTGAACTACGTCAGTGCCCGTCTTCCCAAGGGAGTGAGCCCCACCCTGGGACCGGACGCCAGCGGCGTCGGCTGGGCCTTCATGTACGTCCTCAAGTCGGACCGGAGAAATCTGGCCGAACTGCGCAGCATCCAGGACTGGTTCCTCAAGTACGAGCTCACCTCGGTCGACGGCGTGTCGGAAGTGGCCAGTGTCGGCGGCTTCGTCAAGCAGTACCAGATCACCGTGGACCCCAACAGGCTCCGAGCCTACGACATTCCCATCTCCAGGATTCGCCAGGCCGTCCAGCGGAGCAACAACGAAGTGGGCGGACGGGTCCTGGAGATGTCGGAAACCGAGTTCATGATCCGCGGCCGGGGGTATATCCGAAACGTGGCGGACCTCCGGGAGATTGCGCTGGCGGTGTCGCCGGCCGGAACGCCGATTCTCCTGAGAGACGTGGCCACGGTCCAGATTGGACCCGAGATGCGGCGGGGGATCGCCGAATACAACGGCGAGGGAGAAGTGGTCGGCGGAATCGTCGTGGTGCGGTCCGGGGCCAATACCCACCAGGTCATTCGAGGAGTCAAGGAGAAGTTGGAGGAACTGCGTCAGGGTCTGCCCGGGGACGTGGAGATCCTGACCGTCTACGACCGTTCGGCTCTGATCGAACGGGCGGTGAAGACGCTGGGGGAGAAGCTCCTGGAAGAGGGGCTGGCGGTCGCCCTGGTGTGCATCCTGTTTCTGCTCCATCTGCGCTCCTCGCTGGTGGCCATCATCACCCTGCCGGTGGCGGTCCTCATCTCCTTCATCGTCATGGAGCGTCAGGGGATCGACGCCAACATCATGTCCCTGGGGGGCATCGCCATCGCCATCGGGGCCATGGTCGACGGCGCCGTCATCATGATCGAGAACGCCCACAAACACCTGGAGGCGGATCGCGGCAACAAGGACCACTGGCAGATCATCGCCGAAGCCTCCAAGGAGGTCGGCCCCACCCTCTTCTTCGCCATGCTGGTCATCACCGTCTCCTTCATTCCGGTCTTCACGCTGGAGGCCCAGGAAGGGAGGCTGTTCAAGCCGCTGGCCTATACCAAGACCTGGTCCATGGCAGCGGCCTCGATCCTGGCGATCACCCTGGTACCGGTCCTCATGGGTTACTGGATCCGGGGGAGGATCCGTTCCGAGAAAAGGAATCCCCTCAGCCGTATCCTGATTGGGCTCTACGACCCGGTGCTCCGTCTCCTCCTGAGGTGGAAGTGGACGGTCCTGATCCTGACCGCGGGGACCTTGGGGTTGACCTGGTTTCCCTACTCCCGCCTGGGATCCGAGTTCATGCCCCCCCTGTACGAAGGCGACCTGCTCTACATGCCGACGACACTGCCCGGAATCTCCACCACCAAGGCCAGAGAGATCCTGCAGCGGACGGACAAGATCATCGCCTCCTTTCCCGAGGTTGACCGCGTCTTCGGGAAGATCGGGCGGGCCGACACTGCCACCGACCCCGCCCCGCTGAGCATGATCGAGACCACCATCATGCTCAAACCCGAGTCCGAGTGGCGCCCCGGCATGACCCCGGACCTCCTCATCGACGAGTTGAACGAAGCCATTCAGTTCCCTGGGCTCACCAACACCTGGACCATGCCCATCAAGACCCGGATCGCCATGCTCTCCACCGGAATCAAGACCCCGGTCGGGATCAAGTTGTCGGGACCGGACCTTACCGTGCTCCAGAACCTGGGGCAGGAGATCGAGGCGGTTGTCCGCCGCCTGCCCGGCACCCTCTCCGTCTACTCGGAGCGGGTCATGGAGGGCAACTACCTGGACTTCGACATCCGGCGGGACGCCATCGCCCGCTACGGGCTCACCGTGGGCGACGTGCAGGACGTGATCCAGTCGGCCATCGGGGGAATGAACATCACCACCACCGTCGAAGGCCTGGAACGCTATCCGGTGAATCTGCGCTACAGCCGGGAATTGCGGGACAATTTTCCCGCCCTGCGGGAAATCCTGGTTCCCACACCCCACGGGGCGCAGATTCCCCTGGGACAGTTGGCCTCCATCCGAATTCGGAAGGGGCCGTCTTCCATCAAGACCGAGAATTCCCGCCCCAACGCCTGGATCTACGTCGATCTGGCGGACATCGACCTGGGGAGCTACGTGACGATGGCCCGGCAGGCCGTCGCCGGTCAGGTCGACATCCCGGACGGATACAACGTCATCTGGAGCGGTCAATTCGAGCACATGGAGCGGACCCGACGACACCTGATGGCCGTGATCCCCATGACGCTGTTGATCGTCTTCGTCATCATCTACCTGAACACGCGGTCCGTTTTCCAGACGGCCATCGTGTTCCTGGCGGTCCCCTTTTCCCTGGTGGGGGCGTTCTGGCTGCTCTATCTGCTCGACTACAACATGAGCGTTGCGGTCTGGGTCGGGATCATCGCCCTGATGGGACTGGATGCGGAAACCGGCGTGGTGATGCTACTCTACCTGAACGTGGCCTACGGGAAGGCAGTCCGTGCGGGACGCATGCGCTCCCCTTCGGATCTGACCGAAAGCATCCGCGAAGGCGCGGTCCACCGTGTGCGCCCCAAGGTGATGACAGCCTGCATCATCCTCGCGGGTCTCATTCCCATCATGTGGAGCCATGGAGCCGGCGCGGACGTCATGAAGAGAATCGCCGCACCCATGGTCGGAGGAGTGACGACTTCCGTCCTCCTGGAACTCTGTGTCTACCCCGTCATCTACTACATCTGGAAGGGTTGGAAGCTGAAATGAAACCAAGTCCGTTCGCTCTCCTGACACTGCTCTGTTTCGCCACCGGCGCCTGGGGAGATTCGATTCGGGTCAGGCACGACCACGATCCCTGGGGCAAGTGCGAAGGCGAATTGATCATCGACCAGGAGGGGATCGAATACAGGTCGCCGAAAAAGATGGACCACAACCGGAAGTGGGTCTGGCAAGACATTCAGAGCGTCGACCGCAAGTCCCCCTCTCACCTGAGCGTGCTCACCTACGAAGACCAGAAGCTCCGGCTGGGCCAGGACAAGGTCTTCGACTTCGAGCTGCTGTCTTCTGATCAGACATTTTCCGACCGGACGCTGTCGCTCATCTCCGGCAAGTTGAAGAAACCGGTGACCGATCGCGTGACCGACCCCATTGACGCCGAGTACCAGGTCCCGGCCAAACACAAGCACACTCTCGGAGGCTGCGAAGGCACGCTCTATTTCGGCCCGGAGACCATCGTCTACGACAGCGAGGACCCGTCGGATTCGAGGAAATGGAGAAAGGATCGGGACGTGGCCAACGTCTGGTCCTCGCAACGGTACGAACTGGAGATCCGGACCTACGAAGAGAACCGCCGCAACTTCGACAAGATGCGGGTCTTTCGCTTTCAACTCAAGGAGCCTCTGAATCAAGCATACTATGAGAAACTTCGCCGCGAGCTGCCGTAGTCTCGGCAAGCGGAGACCGGCTCCCAGGGTGACTGTGCCATGAAGGAAAATGGGCCGCCGCCCGACGCTCCGGCCAAGCGTGCCGGAAATGGCTCCCAGGTGCTTCGAGGAACTGCGCTCATACTCTTGATATTGCTGCTGGCCGGCAGCGGCTATTTCCTGTACACGCTGGAGTCGGGAACCTGCGCCGTCTGCCAGAGACCTCTGCATGGATCTTCGACCTACCGAATCGTACTGTCCGGAGGAGATGACCTCCACGTCTGCTGTCCTCGCTGCGGGCTCCATTACCAGGAATTGAACAGCGACCGGGTGAAAGAGGCATGGATCGGCGACGTCTCCACGGGAGAGCTCTTCCCTGCCGAACAGGCCGTCTACGTCGAAGACAGCTCGGTCCGCCAATGCTGCTCAATGGAACGGCCGCGAGAAGATGGATCCGGACACCAGTACACTCTGGCCTGGGACCGGTGCCTGCCCGGGCTCGTCGCCTTCAAGGATCGGCGGAGCGCCCTCGAATTCCAAGAGAGCCGCGGCGGCGTCATCAGAAGCTATCAGGAATTGTTGGTGTCGGGGCACCGGTAACACCGAGTCCGCACGGTAGCGCAATCAGGGAGAGAACCATGGAGAGAAGACGATTTCTGGGTGCAGCGGCGGCATCGGCGCCGGCCGGACTCCGGACCGGAGAAACTTCCGCCTTGCCCGCTTCGACCCGGCAAACCACCCGGACACCTCCCCTGCGGCTGGGGACGGTGACCTACAACCTGGGCCGGAGCTGGGATCTGGAGACGCTCATCCGCAACTGCGCCGAAACCGGGTTCGAGGGGGTCGAGCTGCGGAGCACCCACGCCCATGGCGTCGAGATCGACATTTCTCCCGAGAAGCGCCGGGAGGTGATGATGCGATTTCAGGATTCACCGGTCCGCCTGGTGGGCCTGGGCAGCGCCTGCGAGTACCACTCGCCCGATCCGGAAGTCCTGCGCCGCAACATCGAAGAGACCAAGGCCTTTGTCCGGCTGGCCCACGACGTCGGGGCCCCCGGCGTCAAGGTGCGCCCCAACGGCCTCCCCGAGGGGGTCCCGGAGGAGAAGACCCTGGAACAGATCGGACTGGCCCTGAGGGAATGCGGAGCCTACGGCAACGGCTGGGGCGTGCAGATCCGGATGGAGGTTCACGGACGCGAGACCGGCCGCATCCCCCGCATCCGGAAGATGTTGGACTACGCGGATCACGACAACGTCCGGATCTGCTGGAACTCCAACAAGACGGACCTCCTGGACGGGGGGGTGAAGACCAACTTCAACCTGATCAAGGACCGGATCTCCCTGGTCCACATGCGGGACCTCTTCGTCGAAGAATATCCCTGGCGGCTCCTCTTCCGTCTGCTCAGGGAGATGGAATATCCGGGCTACTGCCTGGCCGAGATCCCCGAGAGCACCGATCCGATCCGCGTCATGCACTACTACCGGACCCTGTTTCGAGCCTTCCAGGGGCTGGTCTGAGGCCGGGGACAAAGAAGTGGACAGTAACGGTCTCTTCAGGCTGGGGAGCATGGAAGGGAAGAGAAGGAGCAAGTATGGAATATACGGCCATTGTGAAGCATCGCGGAGAATGGTGGATCGGCTGGATTGAAGAAGTGCCCGGCGTGAATTGCCAGGAACGCACGCATGAGGAATTGATGCAAAGCCTCGCCGAAACGCTCCCCGAAGCACTTGAACTCAACCGGCGGGATGCCCTGTCCGCTACGGGAGACGACTACTTTGAGGAGAAAGTCGTTGTTGCATGAAGCGGATTTACCTATTGAGACACCATCGAGAGCAGGGCTGCGCACGCGAGAAGAGGACAGTTACGTTCGCTCTCGTGATCTCCTCCCCCCAAATAGGTCCACACCGCTTCGACTGCTCGATCATGACATAACCAGCGCATGGGAGAAGGGTGGGAGAAAGGGACAGTCACGTTCTCAGGATCTACGATGGACACCACCGTAGCGACGGCTGTTGGAATTGATCAAGGCGCGCCCGGTGGCCGCTAAACCAATTTCGTGATTTATCCCTTTATGATCAAGGAGTTATCTTGTTTCTAAGTCTGGAACTGCAGCCTCGACAGATTCCGTCCAGCGAGTATGGAAGAACTCGCCGCGGGGCCGGTCGACGCGCTCGTAGGTGTGGGCGCCGAAGTAGTCCCGCTGGGACTGCAGGAGGTTGGCGGGAAGCCAGGCTTGCCGGTAGCCGTCATAGAAGGCCAAGGCGCTGGAGGTCGCCGGGACCGGGATTCCCCAGCGGACCGCCCGGGAGACGACGCGGCGCCACGACTCCTGGGCACCCTCCACCTGCTCCTTGAAATAGGGATCCAACAGTAGGTTCTTCAGAGCCGGCTCCCGGTCGAAGGCCTCCTTGATCTTCCCCAGGAAGACGGAACGGATGATGCAACCGCCTCTCCACATCAGGGCGATGCCCCCGAAATCGAGGTTCCAGCCGTATTCGGCTGCCGCCGCCCGCATCAATTGATACCCCTGCGTGTAGGAGACGATCTTGGACGCGTAGAGGGCTTGCTCCAGGTCATCGACCAGGTCCCTTGCAGGCGCGGCGCCGGAGCCAGCGGGGCCGGTCAGCACCTGGGAAGCTTCGACCCGATCCTCCTTGATGGCCGACAGGGCCCGCGCCAGGACGGCTTCTCCGATGAGGGTGAGAGGCACCCCCATGTTCAACGCCGAGATCACGGTCCACCGCCCGGTTCCCTTCTGGCCGGCGGTATCCAGGACCTTTTCCACCAGCGGACCTCCATCGTCATCCTTGACGGCCAATATGTCCCGGGTGATCCGGATCAGATAGGAATCCAGCCTCCCCCGGTTCCAGCGGGCGAAGACGCGGCTGATCTCGTCCGCGGGCATTCCCAATCCCGCCTTCATCAGATGGTAAGCCTCGCAGATGAGCTGCATGTCTCCGTATTCGATGCCATTGTGGACCATCTTGACGAAGTGCCCGGCGCCGTCGTCACCCACCCATTCGCAGCAGGGTTCGCCTCCGTCCACCTTGGCCGCCACGGACTGGAAGAGGGGCCGGACCTGGGGCCAGGCCTCGGCGGATCCGCCGGGCATGATGGAGGGCCCCAGCCGGGCTCCCTCCTCGCCGCCGGAGACGCCGGTTCCGATATACAGAAGGCCCTTTGACTCCACCAGGGAGACCCGGCGGCGGGTGTCTTCGTAGTTGGAGTTCCCGCCGTCGATGATGATGTCTCCCGGCTCCAGATGGTCCAGGAGCTGCCGGATGAATTCGTCGACGGGCCAGCCGGCCTTGACCATCAGCATGACCTGCCGAGGCCGTTTGAGCATCCGGACAAGTTCGTCCAGGGAATGAGCCCCCAGAACCTTCGTTCCCCGGGCCTCCCCCGAGAGGAAGTCGTCCACTTTGGAGACCGTCCGGTTGAAGACCGCCACCGTATAGCCGTGATCGTTCATGTTCAGGACCAGGTTCTGGCCCATGACCGCCAAACCGATGAGCCCGATATCCGCCTTGGTTTCCATCTTCGTATTCTCCTGTCCTGCGCGACGAGCTCCTATTCTAGCCCTAACCCCAAGCTACAGACACAGAGATACAAAAATCCTCAGTATGAGCCTACCGAATCAGAGAGAACGCCCCCGGGGTCGCGAGCTCGTCAACGCCCAGATCGCGCATCAGAAAATGTGAGTTTTTCGCCGGAATGGGCTCACCGGGAAAGAGGAAAAGAACGGCGGGCGAGTTGTGGAATTACAAAGTTGATTTCGGTCGCAGTGCCTTTGACCGATCCCTCAGTTCAAGGACGACCTAGTTGAAAATGACGGCTCCGAAAGTCGCAATCTGCAGAGCAACGATAATCCCCAGTAGAACTTCAATCCGATTCAGCCGCCGAACGAAGTCTGATTGCGCCATGAGTCGGGAGGCTACACCAACCCGGAGAATTCTCCACGATGCGGACCCGGCCGCTCGGTCTCATGGAGAAGGTAGATCCTGGGACAAGCGGCCGGATCCGATTTTTCGGGTGCTGGCGAGACGGCTGGGGATCGATCAGCACGGGGGGCTTGAGGCGCCTCGGATGGACCCTCCCAACATGCACTCCGGGTGTATGCAACTGTGGAACAACTCGGTCCGCCATGAGGCACAGCCGGTCGCACATCGTGACGACCGTTACCACGGGGCGTCAAGCCCAAGGCACGCCGACCAGACGCCGGTAAAGCTCCAAATGGCGCTCCATCGCCTCGAGATGTCGGCGGTGACGTGCGGGATCGGGATCGTAACTCTTGTCCATCATCGGCGGGACCGCCGCCAGGTCCGGAACCAGACCCAGGGACTCGAGCGCCAGCAGGGCGGTTCCCCGGCCCGTCACTTCGGGCTCGGCGCAGGCGATGACCCGGCGGCCGAGGACGTCCGCCAGGATCTGGAGCCAGGCGGGAGAAGAGAGCAACCCCGCGCCCCCGCCGATGATCTCGTGTTGCCGGGACAAGTGGGGCTCCATGAGCCGGTAGATCAAACAGAGCCGGTAGGCGATCGATTCCAGAGCCGCCCGGACGATTTCCACCGGCCGTGTGGACAGCGTCAACCCCAACAGGCTTCCGCGGGCTTCGTCGCGCCATCCGGGGCTCCTTTCTCCCGCCAGGAACGGCAGGAAGACCAGGCCGTGGGCCGCCGGCTCCATGGCTTGCAACTCGGCTTCGAGGCGGTCCGGTTCGAAATCGACCTGGAGCCGGCTGGTCAACCACGAGAAGACGCTGCCCCCCTCGGTGGTGGCTCCCCCCAAGAGGGGACGTCCGGCATCGACCAGGTAGCTCCAGAGACCCGCCGGAAGGGGGGAGGCAGGCCGGTCCAGGACCGCCCGGATCGCCCCGGTGGAGCCGATGGTGAGGGCCACCCGGTCCGATCGTATGCAGCCGCTCCCCACGTTGGCGGCGGCTCCGTCTCCCACCGCTGGGAACCACGGGACTGGAGCCAGGGCGCGCCAGCGCCGGGCCCAGGGGTCACGCAATCCGGTGAACGGTTCCGTGCAATCGCGAAGCGGCGAGAGCTGGGTCCGACGGATCGGGAGCATCGAAATCCAGGACTCGTCCCAGTCCAAGCTATGGCGGTTCAGGAGGCCGCTCCACGAGGCGGCGGAATAGCTGATACCGCAGGACCTAAAGAATCGGGAATAGAGAAACTCTCCCAGAGTCATCCAGCGGGAGACTCGGGAGAAGAGGCGGGGGCGACTCCGTTCCAGCCAGAGGAGACGGGAGGGCAGATAGCTGCTGTGGATGGGACACCCCGTCCGCTCGTGGATCTCCGCAGGATCCAGACTTTTCCTGAGGTCGGCGGCGGCCTGCCGGCTGCGGGTGTCGGCATAGGTATAGACAGGCGTCAGCGGCCGTCTCTGCTCATCCACTCCCAGGAGTGTGGGAGAGAGCGTGTCCAGAGCGACGGCGGCGATCCGGGCGTCCCGGGACTCGGCTCGAGCCAACGTCTCGTCGAGCGCTTCGGACACGGCCGAAAGGACCTCCTCCGGCTCCAGCCAGGCCCCGCCCTCCGGGTCGGTCCCAAGGCGATAGTGGGCCCGGGCGCCGATTTCAGGCAGGGGACGCCCGTCCACTCCCCACACCTGAGCCCGTAAGGAAGAAGTCCCGGCATCCAGTGTCAGGACTTGGAGCCGACCCGCCCGGACCTTGTTCAAGATCCATGCTCCCCGCCGAATTCAAGGGCCTGCACGCTGCACCCGGGGCCAATGGGGGGATACAATACATCCCACCATGGGGCGGCGGAGAAACGCGAGAGACGGGCGGCAGGCATGAGTTGGCCTTCTTTGCTGCTGGTCGTCCTGTCACTGGCAGGCTTCATCATCTCATCCTATTTCACGGCCGTGGCCTACCGCTGGATACGTCCGGACGCCGCCTGGATTCCCAGCTTCTGCAGGATGGGAGAAAAGACCTGCGCCACCATCGTCTTCACACCCCGGGCCCGTGTCTTCGGAGTTCCCAACTCGGTTCTGGCGCAACTCTTCTACCCCTTCATCGCCGCCGGGACCTTGGAGGGCTTCCTCTTCACCTTTCCCATCTTCCACTTGTCACTGCTGGCAAGTCTAGTCACGGTTCTCCTGGGGCTGTTTCTCACCTACTCCCTACTGTTCCTGACCCGGGTTCCCTGCGTCCTCTGCTTCACTTCGCACGCCATCAATTTCGTCATCTTCGTGCTGCTGCTTCTGGAAGGGGATTCCGTTTCCGGAGCACTCTGGTGAGAGAACCGGTCCGGGATGACAATCGCGGATTCGAATCCCCTCCCCGGGATAAGGGCTGATGGACCACTCCATCAACCGCTACTTCCCACAACTGAGGCAGATCCCTTCGGCCGGCAGTCTGGAGTCCTCTCCCCTCTATCGCCGGCTCCGGCCGGAAATAGACCGGGTCCTGAATACCGTCGAGACCGGTGAAGACCCGGCACCGCATTCGGGACCGGACAGGAGCTCGGTCCGCGCGGTCGCCTGGAATATCGAACGCGGCCTGGAGTTACCCGGCCTGACCCGCGCTCTCCGGGAACATCCGCACTTGCGGGAAGCCGACATTCTCTTGCTGACGGAACTGGATTACGGAATGGCCCGAACCGGAAATCTCCACGTGACCCGCGAGCTGGCCCGGAAACTCGGGATGACCTACGTCTTCGCCCCCAGCTATCTCAATCTGGTCAAGGGAGCCGGTCTGGAAAACGAGGCGCCGGGGGAGAATTCCCAGGCTCTGCACGGGAACGCGCTGCTCTCGAGGCATCCGGTTTCGGAGCCCCATGCGCTACCCCTTCCCAACGGCAAGGACAAGATGAGGGGGAAGGAGAAACGCCTGGGGTGCCAGCGGGCGATCCTGGGTCTGGTCCAGCATCCTCGGGGACGATTCCGTGCCGTCAGCCTCCACTTGGACGCCCACTCCAGCCAGGCGCATCGGCACCTGCAGATGTGCCTGTTGCTGGACCACCTCCATGGCTGGCACCCTTCGCTGCCGGTGCTCATCGGAGGAGACTGGAACACCTCCACCCACCATTCCCGGCGCGCCGTATATTCGATACTCGGATACGCCCGGCGGGTCCTCATGGGGATCGACAACGTTCTGGACAATCACTATCCCTATCCGGAACGCTGGTTTGAACGGCGCCTCTTCCGGGAACTGGAGAAGCGAGGCTACCGCTATCGGGACCTGAACCAGATGGGTGTCTGCACCCTCCACTACGACGCCGCGAATCTGGCCACGAACCGGAACATGGCCGAGTGGATCCCCAATTGGTGCTTCTGGTTCATCGACTGGGCCCTGAAGGACCATCAAGGCCGATGTTCCATGAAGCTGGACTGGTTCGGCGGCAAGAAGATCCGTCCCGATCCCCAGTCCCCTCCACGGGTGATCGGCGGACTCGAGGAGAGCTTCGGCAAGCTGTCCGATCACGACCCGATTCTCTTGGATTTCAGGCTCGGGTAGGAGCGGGGGTTTTCAACCCCCGATTCCGGGTCCGCGATGAAGAGTGGGAACATAAATTAAAGAAGGGGACAAGGATGAAGAGGGGGACAAGGATGTCCCCCCTCCTGGGAAAAATTCGGGCTATACTCCCTATCCAATCAAGGAGGATTTTCATGACAAGTACCGGACTGGCTTGGCTCGGCTTCGCGATCATGACGGTGTTTTGCTGGGGCATGTACGGCACCCTTCTCCATGCCGGGCAGGTGGCCATGGGGGACCCGGTGAACGGGCGTTACAAGGCCTTCCTCTTCGTCGGTCTGGCCTATTTCCTGATCGCCGTCCTGGCTCCGCTGCTGGTTCTGAAGAGCCAGGGGGCGGACTGGAGCTATCCGGCGCCGGGAATGGGCTTGTCACTCGTGGCTGGAATCCTGGGAGCTGTCGGAGCCTTCGGAGTCCTCCTGGCCTTCGGAGCCAAGGGCTCTCCCAGTGTGGTCATGGCCATCGTCTTCGCCGGAGCGCCCATCGTCAACGCCTTCGCTTCCATGGTTAGACATCCGCCGCCGGGCGGGATCTCCAGTATCCAGTGGCCGTTTGTCCTGGGCATCTTGCTGGCCGCCCTGGGAGGTTGCCTGGTAACGCTCTATCGTCCGCAGGGGTGACCCCGTCGGTGAGACGAGACACGATGAAATCAGGATCGGAGATCAGCGTCGCCGTCGTTCCCGTGGCCGGATTGGGCACTCGCCTCTTGCCGGCCACCAAGTCTCAGCCCAAGGAAATGTTGCCGGTGGCCAAGAAGCCGGTGGTCCAATACGTGGTCGAAGAACTGGGCAGGAACGGCATCAAGGAGATCCTTTTCGTCACCGGACGAACCAAGACCTCGATCGAGAACCACTTCGATCCGGATCAGCAGTTGATCCGGAATCTGAGGGAGTCGGGAAAGGAAGACCTGCTGCTGGAGCTCGACTACGAGCAGACCGAGGTCCAGTTCTTCTACACGCGCCAGCGGCTTCAGCGGGGATTGGGGGATGCGGTGCGGTGTGCCCGCCAATTCACCCAGAACCGACCCTTCGTGGTCGCACTGGGAGACAGCATCATCGGTCTCGATTCGCCGTCGCACGTCGTGAGCGCCATGACCCGGATCCATCGCGAGTCGGGGGCGGCCTGCGTGGTTGCCGTCGAGACGGTTTCTCCTCAGGACATCTTCCGGTACGGGATCGTGGAACCGGGAGGCGACGGTCCCGAATTTCCCATTCTGGGTCTGATCGAGAAACCGCCTGTCGGGTCCACTTCCAGCCGTCTGGCCTTGGTCGGCCGGTATGTCTTCTCGCCTTCCATCTATCGGAAGCTGGACCGGATCCAACCGGGAGTCGGCGGCGAGATCCAGTTGACCGACGCCATCCAACTGCTGCTGGAAGAAGGAGAGACGGTCGTCGGAGTCCGTCTTCCGGAGAACGAGAGGCGCTACGACATCGGCAACTTCGAGAGCTATTTCGAGACCTTCGTCGAGTTCGCCCTGCGCGACCCGGATCTGGGCTCCGGGCTCCGCAAGCGTCTGCTGGAGCGTTTGGTTGAAGATCACTAGGGCCGCGGCCAACGCTCGCATCGGCCTCCTGGGCAACCCTTCCGACGGCTTCTTCGGCAAGACCATCTCCTGCATCCTCAGGAACTACGCCGCCAAGGTCGTCGTCTACGAGTGGCCCGAACTGGAGATCATCCTGAGCCGCCAGGACCGCTGCGAGTTCCGGCAACTGGAGGACCTGGTGGACGATGTCCGGCTCAACGGGCTCTACGGCGGTCTCCGCCTGGTCAAGGCCACGATCAAGATCTTCGCCGAATACTGCTGGCGAGAGAAGATTCGACTCCCTCAGCAGAACTTTTCGCTCAGGTACGAGACCGACATTCCGCGCCAGGTGGGCCTGGGAGGATCCAGCGCCATCATCACCGCGGCCATGCGGGGTCTGGCCGAGTTCTACCAGGTGTCCCTCCCCCGGGAGATTCTGCCCGGACTCGTCCTCTCGGTGGAAACGGAGGAGATCGGCATCGACGCGGGTCTCCAGGATCGCGTCTGTCAAGTCTACGAAGGGCTCGTCTACATGGATTTCAACCGGGAGACCATGAGCCGCCTCGGGCATGGACTCTACGAGTCCCTCGATCCCGGTCTGCTGCCCCCGCTCTACCTGGCATTCCGCAACGATCTGAGCCGGATCTCCGGCATCTATCACTCCGATTTGAGAGGCCGCTGGAACCGGGGAGAGCGGGCGGTTCATCGGGCCATGGAACAGTTCGCGGAGCTTGCGCGGCAGGGGAGAGAATGCCTATTGCAAGGGGACACAGTGGAGTTGGCACGCCTGCTGGACCGGAACTTCGATATTCGATCCGGTCTGTCCCGGTTGGACCCCAAGAACGTCGAGATGATCGAGCTGGCGAGGTCCCACGGAGTCTGCGCGAAATACGCCGGCTCGGGGGGAGCCATTGTCGGAATCTGCGCGTCCGACGAGACCTTCCGCGACCTGCAGGAAGACTTTCGCACCATTGGGTGCACCGTCATCAGGCCCAGAGTGAGTTCACTCATCGATTCCCAGGGAGCATGAAATGACAACGGAAAACCAAGACCAAAGCCCGAAGCGAAGCTTCAAGCTGGTGATCTATCCCGCCGTGGATGCTCACCGCCTTGCCGCGATCATGGAAGCTGCCGGTGACGGCGGCACCGTGGTGAACGCGCCCGACGAGGACGCCGCCGCCGCGGCCCTGGTGGACGCCGACGCCTTCTTCGGCAAGATGACGCCCAAGCTGCTGGCAGCGGAAACCCGGTTGCGCTGGATACAAGCTCCCAGTGCCAGCATGGAACACTATCTCTTCCCCGCCCTGGTGGAGCATCCCTCGATCCTGACCAATATGCGGGGCATCTTCTCGGACATCATTGCCGAACACGTATTCGGTTTCATCCTCTGCTTCGCCCGGAATTTCCACCACTACGTCCGCAATCAGGCGAAAGCCACCTGGGAGGTGATGGGAGACCCCAGTTGGAAAGCCCCCAACTTCGTGCGCAGCCTGAGAGACGTCGCTCCCGCCGACCGGGCCCACATCCACCTTTCGGACACCACTCTGGGCGTGGTCGGTCTGGGCAGCATCGGATCGGAGTTGGCCCGCCGAGGTCTGGCCTTCGGGATGCGGGTGCTGGCGGTCGACCCCAAGCGAGAGGAATGTCCGCCGGGCGTGGAGTCGCTCTGGAAGCCGGAACGGCTGGCAGACCTGCTGGTGGAGAGCGATTTCGTCGTGATTTCCGCGCCTCATACGCCGGAAACGGTCAAGATGTTTCGGCGGCCCCAATTCCGGCAGATGAAGCGGACCGCCTTTCTGATCAACATCGGACGCGGAGTCATCGTCGACCTGAACGATCTGGTCGCGGCGCTGGAGGCGGGGGAGATCGCCGGCGCCGGCCTCGACGTGTTCGAAATCGAGCCGCTTCCCCCGGAGCATCCTCTCTGGCAGATGGAGAACGTCATCCTGACTCCGCACTGCGCGGCCCGATCCCCCAGGATCCCTGATCGATTCGCCCAGGTGGTGGTGGACAACGTCCGGCGATACGCCGCCGGCCGCCCGGTCAAGAACCTAGTCGACAAGAACGCCTGGTTTTGAAAGGAGCGGCGGCTTTCTTGCCGCCGAGGAGCGGCGACTTTCTTGTCGCTGAGGAGCGGCGGCTTTCTTGCCGCCGATTAGGGGGGCAGGGGGGACGGAGTCCCCACTCTACACTTTCCGGCCGTCGAGTCGAATAGGTACACGGAAGAGCAGGCGGCAAGAAAACCGCCTGTCCCAGTGGGCGACAAGAAAGTCGCCCCTCCCATTGGGCGGCAAGAAAGTCGCCCCTCCCATTGGGCGGCAAGAAAGTCGCCCCTCCTAGATGGAAACCACCTTGCCGGTGGCGGCAGACTCGTAGCCGGCCAAGAGCACCTTCAGCACCTCGGCGGCCTCGGCGACGCTCATGTCGCTCTCGCGATTCTGCTCGATGCAGTCGATGAAGTAGGACTCGTCCGACTGGGTCGCATCGGGGACCGTACGCCAAGTGAACTTGTGGACTCCGCCGGCCTCCCGGGTGCTGCTTCTCCAGAATCCCATGGGATCTTCGGGGTGCGGCGGTCCGGGCCGCCAGGCAGGAGCGTCGCAGGCGATTTCGAACCGGGGGCGGGCGCCGTCCACGAATCGGCAATCCCGGGTCCCGGCCAGGAAGATCCCCGAAACTCCCCCGGCCAAATGGCTCAACCAGCCGATTCTCCCTCCGCTCAGGGTCCCCACCAGTCCGCCTTCGAACTCCATGGTCAGGGCCGCGAAATCTTCCACGTCGTTCTTCTGGTGTTCCTGGAAGAAATAGTTGGCGGTTCGGGCATAGACGCGTTTCACCGCACGGCCTGAGAGCCAACGCATGATCCCGATGGAATAGACCCCCATGGTGAAGAGTTCCCGTTTCGAGTCGATATAGGTGAACCTTCGGGGAGGGAAATGTTCTTGGCGGGGACGGTCCAGATCGGCGGTCCCGGTGTGGCCCTTGGAGAACAGAAGGTCGCTGTGCATGCTCACGAGTCCCCCCAGGGCGCCGCTGTCGGTCAGCCGCCGAGCCCGTTGGGCCCAAGGGGTTCGGAACATGCTGAACATCTGGCTTCGTACTCCGGCCCTTCGGATCTCGGAGACTAGAGAAGACGCCTCCTGGTTGGAGACGGTCAACGGTTTGTCCACGTAGACGTGCTTGCCCGCTCGGGCGCATTGAGCGGCCACCTGGGCGCGGCGTTCGAACTCCACGCAGACGCTGACGACGTGGACATCACTGCGCTTCAGCGCATCGGACAGATCTGGGATGAAGGGAATTCCAAAGCGGCGGGCCAGAGATCGATTCAAACGGTCCCGCCGTTCCGGGACTCCAGGCTCGTCGGTGACCGCCACCACGCGGCAACGTGGATCTCTGCCGAACGCCGCACCGTAATTCTCCTGGTGGGTCAAGTCTCCGGCCACCAGTAGGACCCCGTAGGTTTTACCCATCGATCGCTCCGTTACCCGAGCCGCACCGGCGATCTCTTCCGCAACGACTCTTCCACAGCTTCGACCAACTCCGCTCGTACCGAACCCGCGCTCCAGAGCCGTTCCCCGGTCTCATCGGCGAGACCGGCTTCCGCCAGATCGTGACGTAGCGTGCCATGGTTCCCCACCAGGAGCAGATCGGCTCCCGGCGAGCCCTCCCGCTTGAGGGTCACTACGACCTGTCCGGTGCGCCCGCCCTCCAGATGCAGTTGCAGAGACAGGTTGCCGGATTCGACGCTACCGGCAACGAAGATCTCGCCAATCGGCGGTCCAAGCAGCTCCTGGACCATCTGCATGCCCGCGACGGAGACGGGGACAAGGTGTCCATGGTCTGATGACGCCACGATCACCAACCGCACGTAGACGGGGGTTCCCAGTCGACCCTGCTCCAATTCCCTTTTGATGGCCGCGGTCAAACGCGTCAGGTAGGTCATGATTCCGGCGTTGGTTTTTGCCTGTTTCCAGCGGTTTCCGGAGCGCTCATAGCATGATTCAGAAAGGGTCAGAAATCCAGCAGATAGGTGAACTTGGCCAGGATCGTCCGGTCCAGGGTTCGGTGGGTCCGATAGGCACCGGGCACCATCGGTCCTTCGTGAGGGTCGATTCCCGTGGGATCGAAGTGGCTGTTGTAGACGATGAAGAACCCGGTGCTGCCGGTGCGGAGGAGGGCGAACCGGATGTTGGCCCCGATCTCCCGCTCTGTGCTGTTGTACTGGATCAGTGACTGGATGTAGCTCTTGGGAGTAAAGGAATAGTTCAACTGAACCATGGCCAGATCGGTTGCGAAAGGCCCCTCGGGGAGGTCCACGGTATTGTGCACGTAGCGGGCGGCCAGCAGAAACTCGGCTCCGACACGGAATCCCGCCCGCAAGCTCAAGGTCTTGATGTGACCCGAGTAAAATTCCCCCCAGGAGTAGTTTGCGACGCCGAACAGATCGGCGCTCTCGTCCGATTCGACGGTCAGCAGAAAGTTGTTGAAACGGTAGATTCCCTTCGGCAGCACGATGTCTTCGAAGATCTCGAAGGGTTCGAAGAGCTGTTCGAAGTTCTGGTTGAATGCAAATCCCACCGACCCGCCGTCCTGGAAGAAGACTCGCATGTCGTTATGGCGCCAACCCGACTCGGGAGTTCCATCGAAGCGATAATGTCCGCGCCAGGAATGATGCGGCCAGAAGCGGCGGAAGAAAGGATGATTCTTGGGACGGGGATTGAAGAAGATTCCGTAGGAGGGCCTCCGGTAGCCTGACCTGGGCACGAATCCCACCTCCGGATTGAAATCCTCTCCCACCTCCAGATAACCCACGTCCCAGTTGAAGAAATCGGTGTTGTAGCTCACCGACGAGCTGGCGGCGTGATCGCGCCCGTCAAGACCCGGCGTCTCGGTGCGGGCGGCGTAGTTGAAGAAGGTCCAGCGTTCCCCCAGTCCGATGTTGGCGTCCACGCCGTAGGTCCGGTTGAACTCGTTCGGCCCCGCCGTGGACCCGGTGGCCACCTTGTTGATGAAGATAGCCCCGAACCCGCTGCGGGAACCCACCTCCCGGGCCACGCGCAGAACGGTGAAGTTGTGCGCCGGAGTCACGTCCTCCACTTCATTGGTCTGCATGTTGAGGACACCCAGGTTGAAACGATTCAGCTTCCCGGTGAGGCGGGCGCCGCCCAGAATGGGCACCTCGACTCCGCTGTCGTCGATGCCGATGCGGCGGCTGAAGAAGAGTTCCGCCTGACGGGGACTGCCGACCTGGAAGTAACCGGCGTTTTCCAGGAAGAAGGGTCTCTTCTCGGGAAAGAAGAGATCGAAACGGGTCAGATTGACCTGCTCTTCGTCCACCTCCACCTGGGAGAAGTCGGTGTTCAGGGTTGCGTCCAAGGTCAAAGTCGGCGTGAGCGTGGTCTTCATGTCCACGCCGGCGTCCAGAATCCCGTCCTTCAATGGAGCGGATCCCCGGTAATCGTGGAGGAATCCGCCCTTGACGTAGGGAATGACCTGGCGGCTCGGCCGAAACTCCAGGTCCAGGCCGGTCAGCTCTCCGGCCAGGGAGACGCGGTGGATCTCGAACCCGCGGGTGACCGGGGCCCAGTAGGACTGTTCGTTTTTTCGCCGGAGGTTGCGTTTGAAGTTGATTCCCCAGGTGCGATCGGTCCCGGGTTCGTAACGCAGGCTCCGGAGGGGAATCGCGAACTCGGCTTCCCAGCCTCGCTGTGTGATCCTGGCCTGGACCGTCCAGACCGCATCCCAATTCAGGTTGTAAGCGGACGCCCCGCCCCTTTGGGCCCCTCCGAAGCCGCTGCCGCCTACGGACCCCGCTCGGCCAGGTCCACCTCCGGCGCGGCTCCGGCCGCCGTGGATGATCTGGGCGTCGAACTCGATGCCGCCGGGAGTCGTGGCAAAGATGTATCCGCTCTGGTCATCGTCGTACGTATCCAGGAGAACCTCGAATGAATCGGTCTCGTCCAGGACACCGTCGCGCCGGGCCTGAGTGGAGACGATGGCCTCCGGCCGGGAATCGAAGCAGATGACGCCGACGAAAAGGGTGTCGCGGTCGAATCCGATCCGTACCTCCACCCGTTCGGTCGCCGGGGCTCCCGTTTCGGGGAGCTGTTGGATGAAACCGGTGGCCGGCGCCATGGACATCCAGGAAGAATCCACCACGCCGTCCAGCAGCGGCGGCTCCGACACCCGAAAGGCCTTCATGCTCGGCCTGCCGGGGGCGGCTTCCAGCAGTGATGGGCCTCCCTGCAGGAACACCAGAAGCAAGAGCAGAGAGGCACCCGTCCAGCTCAAGATAAAATGCGTCGGATTGTTCACGCTAGCCCGCATTTCTAACCGGAAGTCCTGGAATCCTTGGGATCAAGAGATCAGCTGGATTCCGGCTATCCCCTCCGGACGTCACCGGGCCAGCGTCCGATTCCACCGGCCAAATTGTAGAGATTGACGTATCCCTGCATACCCAGTTGGGCGCAGGCCTGGGCCGAGCGTCCTCCGGCGGCGCAATGCATGATGATGCGGTCGGCGTCTCGCGGGATCTCGGAAGTACGACCGCCAACTTCTCCGAGGGGGATGAGCTTGGCGCCGGGGATCCGGACCGCGGCGTGTTCATGGGGCTCCCGGACATCGATGATCAAGGTATCCGGATGCCGGCGCAGCATTTCCATGGCTTCTACACCGTCGACTTCGCCGAAAAGGCCGCCGGAAAGGACGGCTTCCGTCACATGCTTCCCCTGGGCCACCCTCCGGAGCAGTTGCCCCTGATTCTCGAACTGCTCTTTCTGTTGGGAACCCGCCCTGGAAACGTCCTCTTCCAGGGTCTCGAGCTTCCGCTCCAGTGTTCGGGTCCGGCTCTTCGCCGCGGAAGCCGACCTGAGGGCCAGCAGGCCCGACGCCAGAGCCAAAAACGAGACCACAGCCACGATCGTTTGAGTCTCCATATCTAACACCTCATTCCCTGGCAAGAATCTGATCGAAAAAAATGCGACTGTCCGGGAGCCCCTTTTCCTGCAGGACCTTGGTCACCATCTTCACCATTATGGGCGGACCGGCCAAATAGGCCTCCGCCTCGGATGGGGCCTCCACATGCTTGTCGATCGAGAGTTGAATATAACCGGTCTCACCCTGCCAGTCGTCCCCTTCACGGGGAGAGGAGAGTGCCGGCGTGTAGGTGAAGTTCTCTTTCTTGGCGGCCCACTGGGAGAACAAGTCGTGCAGCAGAAGATCCCTCCGGCTGCGGACACCGAAGAAGAAGTGGATCTTCCGGGTCCGGTCCATTCCCTGTTCGAACCAGTACTCCAACAAACCGACGAAAGGGGCGGCGCCGCTGCCGCCGGCCACCACCAGGATGGGACGGTCGCTGTCCTGACCCAGGTAGAGAGTGCCGGTGGGATCGCTGAGGTGGAGAACGTTCTGGGGCCGGAGACGGGTGTGGACGTAGGTCGAAGCGACGCCCGGCGGCACGTCCTTGCCGGGCGGCGCCCGGAAGTGCTTGATGATGAAGTCGAATTCCGGAAGCCGGCTGGGCGGGGAGGCGAAGGAGTAGGGTCGAAAGACCGAACCATGCGTCGTCTGGTATCGAGCGTTCCACTCCTGGACAAATTCTTCCGGGACCTTGAGAAAGACGAATTGCCCCGGCTTGAACACGAACCCGCTTGGATTCAGCAGGACCAGGCGCACCTGCTTCACGTCGTGGGTCAGGTCCGTGATCTCGACGACTCTGGCCCGGTGCGGAAAATCGAGGGCCAGAATCTGGGAACCCAGCCCCAGCCAAAGCAGCAAACTCAGACGCATCATCCAGCCCATCGGACTCTTACAGCCCCCTTCCGGTTCTGGACTCATTGAGCCAGTGTTCTCCTGAGGAAATCAAGGGCACGGGTGATGAGCCGCTCGCGTCCCGACCGGCCGGGCCGAAAGCCGACCGACTCGATTTCGAATCCTTGAGCCCGGGATCCGGCGCAGAGAGCGACCCGATTGGCGTCCTGGTTCTCCGGTCCGGCCACCAGCAGCACCCATCGATCCCGGCGGGAACCGGCCACCCTTCGGGCCAGATCACGGACCGTCTCATTCCCCTCCGGAGCCTGAGCCGAAGTCCCTGACGCGCCAGCCTCCAGCAACGCCTTCAGGCCCGCGTTGGTGGCGGCCACGTAGCTGCCGAACAGCACCGACGACGCGGAGGGAGTCCTGGTCAATCGAGACGAGAGGCCGCCTCCCGTCGCCACCTCGGCCACGGCCAACGTCGTCGTGCGGTCGGCCAGAAGCTGAAGGATCGTCTCCTCGAGCGTCGATCCGTCAATGGAATAGACATGTTTCCCGAGCCGCTCCAGCATCCGGCTCCGCAACGCCAGCAGGCTTTCTCGAATGCGGGACAAGCCGGAGTGGCCGTAGAAGGTGAGGTCGACCCGTCCCGCTTCGAAGCTGGAAGCGACCCTCACCTCGGCCGGCAGGTCAATGTGCTCGTCGATGACCCTCTGGATGCTCGACTCGCCGATCCCGACAAAACGCAGCGTGACCGATTCGACCGACGACTGAATTCCGAAGCGGCGGGCCAGGAACGGAATCAGTTCATTCCGAACCATGGGCCGGAGTTCCCGGGGCGGGCCGGGCAGCGCCACGATGACACGTTCGCCGTCATCAAAGACCAGCCCGACGGCACTCCCAACCCGATTCTTCAAATGGGTGCCCCGAGACGGAACCTGAGCCTGCCGCCGGAGGCTCGGACGGGATACCCGGTCTCCGTAGCGGCGCCGAAACTCAGCCATCACCCGGGGCGACTCCCGCAAAGGGATGCCCGTGTACTTGGCCAGAGTCTGGCGGGTGATGTCGTCGCCGGTGGGGCCGAGTCCCCCGGTGACGACCACGATCCGGCTTCGCCGCGACGCATAGTCGAGGGCCCGCCCTATTTCCTGCTCGTCGTCCGTGACGGTGACCGACCCGACGCATCGTCCTCCGAGGGGCCGGAGCGTCCGCGCCAGAAACTGGGTGTGCGCATCGGCGTACGCGCCTTCCAGCAACTCTCTTCCGGTGACGATGACGACGAACTCGGTCTCCGAATCGGAAGCCAGCAAACCCTGTCCGTAAACTTCGGCCAGAAGCCAGACGGCAACAATCCCGACCGTAAACAGCCACCGGCTTTTAGGAAAATGCATTCCACGCTCCCGATCGACTCTCCCTCCAGTCTACTACGATGACACCTCCCAAGCCGATCGGATCCCTTGCCGTATCCGACCCGGGCTGGTATCTTTTTTGCCGAGCGGGCGCCCCGCTCACCCAAGAACATCGAAAGGAGATCTCATGCCATTCGAATTGCCGTCCCTTCCCTACGCCAATGACGCCTTGGAGCCCCATATCGACTCCACCACCATGGGGATCCATCACGACAAGCACCACGCCGCCTACGTGGGCAACCTGAACAATGCCCTCTCCTCGCATCCGGAATTGGCCGGCCTGAGCCTGGATCAATTGTTGGCCGACAACTGCGCCGCGGTTCCCGAGAGCATTCGGACTGCGGTCAGGAACAACGGCGGCGGCCACGCCAATCACTCCCTGTTCTGGACCCTGATGGGACCCGGAGGCGGAGGCGAACCGGGCGGCGCCCTGGCCGACGCCATCAATTCCACTTTCGGCAGCCTTGCCCAGTTTCAGCAGGCCGTCGCCGGCGCCGGCGTGGGCCGGTTCGGATCGGGCTGGGCCTGGCTGGTGAAGAACGCCTCGGGATCGCTGGAGGTCCTCTCCACCGCCAATCAGGACTCGCCCGTCATGGCCGGGCAGGTTCCTCTTCTGGGTGTCGACGTCTGGGAGCACGCCTACTATCTCCGCTATCAGAACCGACGGCCCGACTACATCAAGGCCTGGTGGAACGTCGTGAACTGGGATGCCGTGGCGGCGCGCTTCGGTTCCTGAGTTCTTGACTCTCGGTTGACTATTTCCGCGATCCGAAGTTTTCCTGTCTGAACACGGTGAAACGTTTGGAGCCGCCTTTTCTCAGGCTACCAAGCAACAGCCACAGCATCAGGAACAGATAGCGGGGAAGAAACAATACGGCCTTGACCAGGATCGGCGCCCGGTAGCGGAAACCCCTTCTTGCCATGCGCCGATAGGGGTCGATCTTGGCAAAAGATCCGGCGCGCCAGAGACCGAACAGGCCACGCAGGTTCCGCTTGACGTAGTGACAATCTCCGTGCTCGTTGAATACCAGGCGCGCTCGGGCCGGTAGCAGCAGAAACAGCCGTTTGTGGGCTCGGAATATGGGCCGGCCCGAAAGGATGGCCACCACGACATCCACTCTCATCCGGGCCAACCTCAGAACGATTCTTAGTTTTCTCAGCTTCTGCCCGAATCCATAGGCGACCACCTCGCTCACTTCCGGCCGCGACTCGAAGAGAGCTTTCTTCGCTTCCGAGCAGAACACCAGAATCCGGCCGGGGCCGACGATCTTCCGGTCCTGGAGCCTTTCCAGGACCTCCAGGGCAATCGAATCCCCTTCCGTGGGAAGATACAGAATCGTCCCCTCCGCGGCGGGGAATACTTCTTCGTAACGGCTCCTGCGGCGGATCGCGGGGATGTTCCCGAGCCGTAGCGGGTAGGGTTGAGCCCGCGCATCGAAGATCAGCCGGCGGCGGCCGGGAACCAGGAAAAAGAGGAGCTTTTGCAGTCGGAAGACAGGACGGCCGCTAAAGACCGCGCAGACCAGATCCGCACGGAAACCGGACATCCGCCGCCAGAGGTCGGAGAACCGATCGCCCCGCGACCGGGCGTAGGTCAGAAACTCCACGTCCGGAAGATCCTGGAAAGACCCGAGATCCTCCTGGCGGCACACCAGAAGCACCTTGCAGCCGGGAACCAGGTCCGATTTCCTCAGTTTTTCCACAGCGGCGCGCACAAGCTGCGGATGTTCCGTCTGCAGCATGAGGCAGCGGGATACGGTCCGGGAGGAACCGGAACGCGTTCCCAAGCGCTGAGGACGCGGACTCACGAGACGATCAGCCATGGTTCAAATCAGAGGACAGTCCTTCAGGGTTTCGAGCAATCTCTCCACGTCGTCAGCGGTGTTGTAGAGATGAGTGGACACCCGAATCCGCCTCGAATCTCCCCAGATCAGGATTCCTCGAGCCTCGAACCAACGCATCACCGCCTTCTCTTGGGGGGCTACGAAGCAGACATTGCCGGCGCGTTCCCGGGGCCGGGACGGAGTCATGATCTCCAAGCCGAGTTCGGTGAGTCCATGCAACACCCTTTCGCTCAGATCCAAAACATAGCTTTCGATCTCGGGAACGCCCACGCCGGAGATGTATTCCAGTGCGTTGTCCAGGATGTAGACCGAGATATAGGATGGATTCCCGGCCTCGAAGCGGGCGGCGCCGGGCCGCAGCTCGTAACGGGTCGGATGGCGCCAACCGGTGAGGCTGGCCGGAGAGTGCCAACCCAGGAACGGAGGCTTCAGGTCGGGCAGGCGACTTCGATTCCAGTAGAAGATGGAGACCCCGTGGGTTCCCAGCAGCCACTTGTAGCAACTGCTCATGAGGATGTCGGCGAGGCCCGCTTCCACCGGGACGACGCCGACCGCGTGGGTCGCGTCCACGCTGAGAAGCGCCCCGGCGGACCGGACCCTTTGAGAAAGTTCACTGAGCAATTGCCGCTGCCCGGTCAGAAAGCTCACCAGGCTGACCGCGACCACACGGGTCCTGGAGTCGATGTGCGATTCCAGATCGGACACGGAAACCCGCCAATTGCGATGCCGCACCAGGCGAAGTTCCACTCCCAGACGCTCCAGGCGAGTCCAGGGAAGGACGTCGGAAGGGAATTCCAGGTCGGCCACCACCACATTGTCGCCCGGCTCCCAATCCAGAGCGTGCGCCAACAGGTTGACCCCTTCCGAGGTGGAGGAGAGAAACGCGATCTCCTCCGGCGGGACGTTCAGGAGTCTCCCCGCCTTCTCCTTGCACTCCAGGTAGGTCTCTTCGAACCGTTGCCGGCCGTCGTCTCCCCCAGCCTTGTCGTGGAAGAAGCGGCTCACGGCGTCCTGATGACTCTTCAGAATGGGAGTTTCACCCCCGGCGCAGAGATGGACCATATCGTCGAGACCGATAAAGTCGTCCTTGGAAACTAACATCTCACCCGCTCCTTCCGGCCGGCGCCATGAGCAATCCACGATTATGAAGGGAACCGGAATCGCCGACCATACAGTCAAATTATAATGTTCCGGGGCCGAGGCTGGGGTCCGTGGCTCGTGGAGGTAGAAGAAATCCATGTTCTTTACCCATTTGGAGTGCGCACGCTGCGAGGCCACCCACGATTGCGAGAAGCCGGCCCATCTCTGCGGCTGCGGGGGACCGCTTCTGGTTCGCTACGACCTGAATCGCGTCCGGGAGACGGTGCACCCGGCGGAATTCGGAGGACGTGAGCCGAGCCTCTGGCGGTATCGGGAACTGCTTCCCCTCCGCGAACCCGACGCACGGGTTTCCCTGGGAGAGCCGATGACCCCGCTGTTGAGATTGCACCGGGCCGGCGCCCGGGTCGGACTCTCCAGGCTCTACATGAAGGATGAAGGCCTGTTGCCGACCGGAACCTTCAAGGCCCGGGGCGCCGCCGTCGGCGTCTCTCGAGCCCGGGAGCTTGGGGTCGAATCCCTGGCCATGCCCACCAATGGCAACGCCGGGGCCGCATGGGCGGCGTACAGCGCTGCCGCCGGCATCGAATGCGTCATCGTCATGCCCACGGACGCTCCCTTGATCCACCGCAAGGAGTGCGCGGTGACGGGCGCCGCCTTCTACCTGGTGGACGGCCTGATCAGCGACGCGGGGAAGCAGGTGGCCGGCGGGGTAAAGCGGCACGGCTGGTATGACGCCTCGACCTTGAAGGAGCCCTACCGGATCGAGGGCAAGAAGACCATGGGACTGGAGTTGGCAGAGCAGTTCAAGTGGCAGCTCCCCGACGTGATCGTCTACCCCACGGGGGGCGGTGTGGGGCTCATCGGCATCCACAAAGTGTTCCGGGAACTCCGGGAACTGGGATGGCTGGATCAGCCATTTCCTCGAATGGTGTCGGTCCAGTCCACCGGATGTGCTCCCATCGTCCGCGCCTGGGAGTCGGGCCGCCGGGAATCGGAGTTCTGGACAAATGCTCGGACCGTGGCATTCGGCATCACGGTCCCGAAGGCCTTGGGAGACTTCCTGGTGCTGGACGCTCTGTACGACACTGGCGGCTGCGCCGTCGAAACCTCGGACCAGGAGATCCTTCAAGCCCAACGGCTGCTGGCCCGAAGCGAGGGAACCTTCACCTGTCCGGAGGGGGCGGCCACTCTGGCCGCGGCGCGGAAACTGAGTCAATCGGGTTGGATCCGGCCCGACGAGACGGTGCTTCTCCTCAACACCGGATCCGGACTCAAATACCCGGAATCCGTGTCCTGTTCCCCTCCCATTCTCGCGCCCGGAGACTCACTGCCGGTCTGAACCGGTCCCTTCCGGCGGAGGGGACGGGTTTTCACCCCGAAACCGATCCAGGGCTTCCTCCTCGGTTTCGTAGATCTCCAGCAGGGGCAGGAGCTGGCTGAGAGAAAGGACGTGCGTGACCCGGTCGCCCGCTCTCAGGAGCTTCACCGAGCAGTTGAAGCGTTTGGCCAGCCTGATTCCGGCAACCAGTTCGCCGATGCCGGAGCTGTCGATCCAGGAGACGCCGGAGAGATTCAACAGGATCTTCTGCCACCCCTCGGCGATCAACTCATCCATGACCTCCCGAAGCATCTGATCCCCGACGCCCGCCACCAGGCGGCCTTCCATGTCGACGAGGATCACATCCTCCAGGTTTCGGACTTCTACGTGCATTTTCTTCCCGCCAGATTCGAAAGCCGAGGGAATTGGAGTTCGGAACTCACTTCCAGCGAACGCTCTTGGGCTGAGTCTCGTTGCATCGCATGCTCTCCGTCCGGCCTGAGGCCAAGACGGCGCAAGCGAGCTCTACAGCCGTTCTCTGGGCTTCTTCCCGAGTCGCCCCGGCCGCCGTGCGGCAAACGGTCTGGCCTCGGAATTCGACACAGACCTCGCAACTGAACTTGCGGAGACTCAGACTGGAATACAGGAGGTAGCCCACAAAAAGAGCTACACCAAGCAGGATCAGGAGCTTGGCAGAGGCAGACATGGGAGATGAGCCTTCGGCTACGGCTCATTCGGGCGACTGCTACAAGCCGCCCGATTCCTGCGTCGCTTGAAGGATACGGAACGAGGCTCAAGAGCCCGCACGGTCCACGCCAGTCCGACTCCGGTAGAGTGTCGGACTGACGTGAGAATGCGAGATTCCGAGCCGTGGAGGGTGAACCCCTCTATTCGACCACCTTGATCGAGGAGGCGGTGAGCATCATCTTTCCGCCCTCTTTGGCCACGGTGCCTTTGGCCTTGACGCTCTTGCTTCCCTGGCAGACGTTGCCATGAAATTTCTTGGCAACGTCATTGTGGACCATGTAATAGGTGACGGTCTTTCCATCCTTCTTCACCTGGATGGCATTCTGGCAGGAAGCCGTTTCACCCAGGCCGCACTTGGCGCAGGTGCCGTCGCCCTTGATGGTCTTGACGTGGTGGGCGCCCAGGACAAGTCCCGCGCCGGCCAACAGAACGACGACATAGGCGATTGCGAATACGGGCTTTCTCATGATTCATCCTTTCTGAACTCTGGCGCTCGGTTGCGCCTTGGTCTCCGAAGTGCTTCTCTCGACGGCCGATTCATCGGATCCGGCCACCTCCAACAAAGGTTAATGACTATTGGGAGAATATTCAATACCCCGTGCGGGTTCAGTACCTGTGAGACGGTCAGGAAGCGTAAGGAAGATTGGCACGAGAGTGGAATCGCTCGAGTCTTCCAGGAAATAGGAGAAATCATCGTAGTGCCGACGCACGGACGGACAGGGAGACATGTCGTTGCAATAAATGGACAAATATGACAATTTATTGCCATGAAATTCGGAGACTTGCTCGCAGTAGCACCTCCCAATGGGGTGTTCAGAACGGGCCAGATTCTCGCTGGTCGAACCTCGCCCGCCTATGTCAGGCGGCAACTGGACCGCTGGGTCAAGTCCGAACGAGTCGTCCGGTTGAGGCGCGGCGTGTACCTGCTGTCGGATCTCTACTCCAAGACGTCGGCTCATCCCTTCGCGGTGGCGAACGCGCTCAAGAAAGCCTCCTACGTGAGTCTGCAATCCGCGTTGGCGCACCACGGCATGATCCCGGAATACGTTCCGGTCACGACCAGCGTCACGACCGGCCGTCCGGAAGAGCTTTCGACGCCCATAGGACGTTTCCAGTTCCGACATGTCAGCGTTGCTCTTTTCTCCGGGTTTGAGGAAATGGAAATCGCAAGAGACCAGATGGCATTGCTTGCCAGTCCGGAAAAGGCGCTGATCGACCTGCTCTATCTGACTCCTCACAGCGACCGCGTCGAATACCTGCACGAACTTCGGCTTGAAAGGCCCCGTGGCCTCGACCTGGAAGGACTCCAAGCCGTCGTTGAGAGGTATCGATCCGCCAAGATTGAACGCGCCGTCGAACGGCTTTTGGAACTCTGGGAGAATCTAGGTTCGAGATGAAACCTCTTCTGCCGGAGATACTCCGGGATCAGCCTGATGATTTCCGGCGGCGCAGCACGGCCCGGGAATACCTGCAGGCGCGAATTCTTCTGGCCCTTCAGGACGCGGGGGCCTTCAGCGATTGGGCCTTTGTCGGGGGTACGGCCCTGCGGTTCCTGTTTCAGCTTCCCCGCTATTCCGAGGATCTCGATTTCTCTCTCACCACGCCGGGAGAGAATGCTCGATTCGAAAAGTTCATCCAGTCCGTCCGCAGAGATCTTGTGCTGGAGGGATACGACGTGGAGATACGGTCCCGCCTGCGCCCGCCGGTGGCAGTTGCCGCGATCAAGATACGTGGACTCCTGTACGAGCTCGGGCTGTCTCCCCATTCCAACGAGGTGATCATGGTGAAAATAGAGATCGACACTTGTCCTCCCCTCGGTGCCCGCACAACCACGCGCTTGGTCCGCCGCTTCGTCTGGTTGAATCTTCTTCACTACGACCGGTCTTCGTTACTGGCCGGCACGCTGCACGCAGTGCTGACTCGCAAGTATACGAAGGGGCGTGACCTGTATGACTTGGGTTGGTACCTTGCCGATCCCACTTGGCCGGCTCCGAACCTGGTTCAGTTGAACAACGCCCTCCGGCAGTCGGGTTGGGACGTGCCCGTCGTCACACCGGCGAACAGGCGAGAGCTGATCAAGGACAAACTGAACACGATTGACTGGGAACTGGCTCTGCGGGACGTTTCGCCATTTCTGGAACGGAGACGGGACACGGATCTGATTTCCAGGGACGTTCTCCTACGGCTACTGGCCGACCCGTAGTAAAACTCACCTTCAAGGAGATGCTCCGAGAAGATCCAGGCGGAGTCGCCTCTGACTTTCAGAGCAACGTGGGAAATACGGAACCCCCGCCGGTTGACAGGGGTAGGTCCTGGTGTTCCAATTCCTCCCCAGCCGGAGAGGAGATCGGATGCGAGTGGGACAGGGTGACTACAGGTACGAGCCCGTGCGGGACTGGGCCAAACTCCCGTCCGGTTGGAGCTTCGGCTGGATCCCGGCCATCGCCGTCGACAGCCGGGACCGGGTCTACGTCTACAGCCGAAGCGAGCACCCCATGGTCGTCTTCGACCGGGACGGTAACTTCCTCACCTCCTGGGGCGAGGATTTGTTGCACAACGCTCACGGTCTCCGGATTGATGCTGAAGACAACCTCTACTGCACCGAGTGGAAAGGCCACTGCGTCCACAAACTCACCTCTGACGGAGAGTTGCAGTGGACCTTGGGCACCCCTGGCGTCCCGCGGCCACCGGGCCTGCCTTTCAACCTGCCCACGAATCTGGCCATCGCCCCCGACGGCTGCCTGTTCGTCAGCGACGGATACGGCAACGCCAAAGTGCACAAGTTCTCGTCCGACGGCGTGCTCCTGAAGAGTTGGGGCGAGCCGGGCACGGGACCCGGGCAATTCGACCTGGTACACGACGTCTGGGTCGATTCCGAATACCTGGTCTATGTCTGCGACCGCTCCAACAACCGGATTCAGATCTTCGACGGCGAGGGAAACTACTTGAGGGAGTGGGCCGATCCATATGGGCCCGACTTCGTCTGGTTCGATCCGGACGAGACCATTTTCGTGGCCGAACTCCGGCAGCGCGTCAGCGTCCTGAATCGGGACGGAAAAGTGCTTTCCCGCTGGGGTGAAAAAGGGGACGGTCCCGGGCAGTTCCCAGGCTCCCCCCACGCCATCTGGGGGGACAGCCGGGGCGACATCTACGTCGGCGAAGTCGGCGTCAACGGCGGCCTGACCAAATTCGTCCGGGTGTGAGGCTTCTCTCTTCCCGGACCTTCATGGAGACCATCATGACAAGAACGGGAACCCTGCTTTCAGGAATATTGGTTGGCCTTGCCGCCTGCGCGGCACCCGATCCGGAGCCGGCGATGGAGGAGGAGGCGGCCCCGATGTTGAACACCCTGACCGACGATGAGCGGGCCGCAGGTTGGACGTTGCTCTTCGACGGTAAGAGCCTGGATCAGTGGCGAGGTTTCAGGAGCCAGGAAATTCCGAAAGGGTGGGAAGTCAACGACGACTCCATCCACTACAGCGGAAAGGTCCGGGCCGGGGACATCCTCACCCGGAAACAGTTCGGCGACTTCGATTTGCGGCTGGAATGGAAGGTCCTGGAGGCCGGCAACAGCGGGGTTTTCTTTCGGGCCAGCGAGAAATACGAAAGCCTCTGGTACACGGGACCGGAGATGCAGGTTCTGGACGATGCCGGCCACCGCGACGGCGCCAAGCGGGAGACCAGCGCCGGCGCCAACTACGCTCTTCATCCCCCCTCGAAGGATGTGGTTCGAAAGGCCGGCGAGTGGAACCAGGTAGGAATCGTCGCCCACGGCAACCACGTGGAGCACTGGATGAACGGCGAGAAGATCGTTGAGTACGAACTGCGCAGCGAAGACTGGAAGCAGAGGGTGGCCGCCAGCAAGTTCAAGGATCTCCCCCACTACGGGCTCATGGACGCGGGTCACATCGTCCTGCAGGACCACAGCGATCCGGTCTGGTTCCGGAACATCAAGATCAAAAAGCTGGACTGATCCGTTCCTTCGAACACAAGAGAGGAACGGCCGTGGTCGAGGTGTAGGAGGGGGGACTTTCCTGTCCCCCGGAGGAGAGGGGACATCCCTGTCCCCCTCGACAATCGGATCAAGCGTTGACAACCAGCAGGACCTCGCCCGCGAAGATGCGCGGATTGGTCCGGAACATCACCAGGACCCCATCCCTAGGGCTCCGGACTTCCTCCAACGGCGTGCCGTCCAGATCCCGGATGATTCCCAGCAACTCCCCTTGCCTGACGCGCATCCCCACACGGGCGTCCGAGAAGAAGAGTCCACTGTTTCCAGATCTCATGGAGACGTCCACGTCGCCATCGCCGCAAAGCCGCAGCGGATCGTAGTCCGGGTCCAACCCGGCCGCGGGGAGTTGCGCCATGTCGAGAAACGCCAGCAGATTGGCCAGTCCCCGGGTGTAGCAATCCACGTCGTCGGGGTGGGCGGCGCCTCCTCCCCGGGCCTCTGTGTACAGGGACGGAATCTCCAGCTTCAGGGTCTCGGTCAAAGTCCGGCCTGGAGAGACCTTGGGATGCTCCCAGACCAAAGGAGCTCCGAAGCACTCCGCTGCCGCCCGGGCCGTTTCGGCTTGCCGGCCCAGGGCCGCATAACCGACGAGAGTCATCATGGCGTTGTTCCGGCCTGAGCTGTGCAGGTCGATATAGAGGTCGGCATGCCGGAAGACCTTCTCCAGCATCAGGGCCGCCAGACGCTCGCTCATCGTCCCCGAACTGGACCCGGGAAAGATACGCGCCATGTTGAGACCGTCCACGGGGTTCGCCCGAGTCGCCTGCCAGAACGCCGGAAGCGTCACCACCGGCACGGCGACGAAGGTTCCGGACAGGTTGGAAGGATCCAAGGCTTCGAAGGTCCGATAAATGGCCTCCATGCCCTCGTATTCGTCCCCGTGAACTCCGGCCGTCGCCACCAGGGTCTTTCCCTGGCCGGCGCCCTTCACCGCCAGCACGGGGATAGACAGCGAACCGCCTTCGAACCGGGCCGTAATGGCATCAGAAATCGCGTCCGGGGAAATCGTGTCACCGCAGGTCGTCCGAACGACGCCGGCCAGACAGGTCAGATCGGGCGTCTTCAACTGCAGCTCGTAGCTATCCTTGCTGGCTTTGGGCAAGCTGTCGAAATCGAATTCCTTATTCCGGCTCATTCGTGACCCCTCCTTTGGGCAGCCCTTGGCGAGAAACCTCAAGAAACGTATCCTCAGTCGACTACGTTTTCAATATAGGCCGAATCGGAGCATCGGATTTCTTCGCATCCACGTGACACCGTTTCCAATTGCGAACGAGGAGTGAATCATGCGCGTATCCAGGTTTCGAGTGTTGGTTATTCTGGCCGTATCCACGGCCTGGACCGGTTCCTTTATGTCGGCGGGGGAGACCACATCCATGGAGGCTGTTGACATCGGTTCCCGGCTGGAGCTGTTCGTGGACGACCACCTGATCGAAAAGATGGAGGGTGTCGAGATCCGGCTTCACTCACCCTGGTCCGGGGGCAAGGTCCTGGAATTCGATCGTCCCTGGGAGGGCAACACCAGCTGGCAGCTGAGCGTTTTCAAGGACGGCGACCTCTTCCGGATGTACTACATGGGACGAACCGCGCCGGACTATGCGCGGAAAGCCGGATTGTCACCGGACGAGAAGCTCACGCCCAAACATCCCAACTTCCTCTGCTATGCCGAGAGCCGGGACGGAATCCACTGGACCCGACCCAATCTGGGCCTCTACGAGTTCAACGGGTCCACTGAAAACAACATCGTCACCGACCAACCTCCAGGAACACCCCTCCTGGACTCCCGTCCTGGAGTCGATTCGGCGGTCCGCTTCAAGGCGCCGGGCGGTGTCGGCATCAATCCCCGATTCGGTCAAGCCATGGAACGCTCTGTCGGCCTCGTGCTCTGGGTCTCGCCGGATGGGCTCCGCTGGGAGAAGTGGCGGGAGGACCCCCTCTTCGTCACTTCCTTGCCCAACGCCTTCGATTCGGTCAACGTCCTTTTCTGGTCCGAATGGGAGCAGCAGTACGTCTTCTACTTCCGCTACATGCTCCAGGACGTGCGCACCTTCGCCCGGACAACGTCCAAGGACCTCCTGAACTGGACCGAGCCGTTCCCCTGCACCTTCAACGGCAAGGCCCGACCGGTGGATCACCTCTACACCAATGCGGCGACGCCCTACTTCCGGGCGCCCCACATCTATCTGGGGTTTCCCAAGCGGTTCCAACCATTGAGGCAGATCCACGACGATGCTCCCCGGCCCGGTATTTCGGAGACCGTCTTCATGTTCAGCCGTGACGGGATCGACTGGAACCCCTGGCCGGAGGCGTTCATCCGCCCCGGACGCGAGGAACGAAACTGGATCCACCGGACCAACAGCACGGCCGTGGGGGTGGTCCCCACCGCTCCGGATGAGATCTCCATCTACACCTCCCGCAACTACACCTACCCGTCCACCTACCTGGAACGTTTCGTCCTGCGCACCGACGGCTTTACTTCCATCAAAGCGCCCTACTCCGGCGGTGAATTCGTCACGAAGCCGTTCCGGTTCGAGGGCCGGGACCTGGTCCTCAACTTCTCCACGTCGGCCGTGGGCAGCATCCGGATCGAGGTCCAGGATCAGGACGGCCAACCGATTCCGGGTTTCACGTTGGAGGAATCCCCGGTCATCTTCGGCGATCACATTCAGAGAAGGATCCGGTGGAGCCGCCCGGGGTTTCTCCCCACCGACCCCATGAGATTCGACCGGCTGGCGGAAAGGCCGATCCGGCTTCGCTTCGTCATGAAGGACGCGGATATCTATTCGTTTCGGTTTCGGTGAGACGCCCGATCCGCCGAACCGCATCACTGAGATTCTGAACGGACGAAGGGCCATTACCGCCGACACGGCCCTGCGCCTGGGCCAATACTTCGGCACCAGTCCCGAATTTTGGCTAAATCTTCAATAGCTCTATGAATTGCGCGTTTCCGAGAAGAAAGCCAGCAGGGATCTCAAGACCCTGCCAACGCTTGCGAACGAACACGCTCACGCCTGAAATCCAAAGGCGGATTGCCGTCATGCACCGGGACTGGTTCTTCGAAGGGGCTCGTCGTCCGTCAGGATGCGAAGGTATTCGTCGTAGGCGTAGGCGCGCCCGCGCCGCTTTCCCGTGATCTCGCGCAGCACGCCAAGACTCTCCAGCAACCCCACGGCCTTGCGGGTCGGCGGCGCCGTGAGGCCGAGCAGGTCTGACGCCGCGGCGACGGTAACGACCGGACGGGACGGCAGGCGCTCGATCAGCCGGATGGCGGTCACGGTCGAACGCTCGTGGGCCAGAACGCGGCCACGGTCGCGCCCGACAAGCG
Source organism: uncultured Acidobacteriota bacterium (assembly GCA_951812665.1). Classification (GTDB taxonomy): domain Bacteria; phylum Acidobacteriota; class UBA6911; order RPQK01; family JAJDTT01; genus JAJDTT01. The sequence continues at coordinate 169,927 of CATOST010000018.1, read as the reverse complement.
CATGTAGCTTCCGAGCGACCCGAACGCCGTCATCGGCAGCCTCGCGCACGCATTCGAGGAAGAACTGGGTCCAACCCTCCCAATCGCCAGCGTTACGCACGGCCGCGAGCCGGGCGTAGTACTGCGGCTGGTTCCGCTTGAATGCCAGGCTGAGGTAGAGAAGAGGCAGATCGAGCAGCCCCCAGTGATCCACCAGGAGCGCGATCAGCAACCGGCCGATGCGTCCGTTGCCGTCGAGGAAGGGATGGATCGTCTCGAACTGGACGTGCGCGAGACCCGCCCGGACCAGCGGCGGGAGATCGCTGTCCTGATGCAGCCACCGTTCCAGCGCACCGAGCGCGCCCGGCACCTCCTCCGGCGGAGGGGGCACGAAGCGGGCGTTGCCGGGCCGCCTGCCACCGATCCAGTTCTGTGAGCGGCGGATTTCGCCGGGCTGCATGTACTCGCCTCGAACACCCGCCATCAGGATACGGTGCGCCTCGCACAGGAGGCGGATGCTGAGCGGCAGCCCCTTGGGATCTGCGATTCGCGCGCGGGCGTGGGCGAGCGCGTCCACATAGTTGCAGACCTCGCGGACGTCGTCCGGACGGTCGCTACGGTGCGTGGCTTCGAAGGTGAGCAGGTCGCGGAGCGTTGCCTGCGTGCCTTCGATCTGCGAGGTGACGACCGCCTCCTTGCGGACGAATCCGTAAAGGAACCAGTCGGTGCTCGGCACCATCGACCCCGCTACGGCAAGTCGGGCCAACGCGGTCATGGCGGCGGCATGGAGCTCGGCGGCCACGCCGGCCAGGGCCAGAGGCGGATCGGCAGGAGGAAGCGGGTAGGGGACGAACGCGCGCACCTCTTCTCCGAGGGTGCTGGTGATGCGGTATTGACCGGTCTGGCGAGCCACGATTGCGAAGCGCCCCTTTCCTGCGCTTCAATTTAAGAAAACGATCGTTTCTTCGTCAACCTGATAATGAATCGATCGGTTCCTTGTCTGCCCCGGCACGAGATCGAGGAATGCGGCGATTGCGTGACGATACGCTTCCGACGTGCAGACTATGTTCCGGCCAGAGGTAAAAGGGATACCGTGATCGAGCGGCAAGGGCCAATTCTGGCGCTGCTCGACGGAACGGAGAATGGCGTGGCGTTGCGCGAGATTGTCGCCGGTTTCGAGGTAGCGCCCCGCGAGAAGGGGACAGTCACTTGCTTTCCCGTCCGACGCCTGACGCCTTGTCCGATCTACACCTCCCGGAACTGCACTTACCCGTCCACCTACCTGGAGCGGTTCGTCCTGCGAACCGACGGGTTCACTTCCATCAACGTGCCCCGCCCTACTCCGGCGGTGAATTCGTCACCAAGCCGTTCCGGTTCGAGGGCCGGGATCTGGTCCTCAACTTCTCGACTTCGGCCGTGGGCAGCATCCGAATCGAGGTCCAGGACCAGGACGGCCAACCTATTCCGGGTTTCACGCTGGAGGAATCGCCGGTCATCTTCGGAGATCACATTCAGAGAAATATCCGGTGGAGCCGCCCCGGTGTCCTCCCCACCGACCCCATGAGATTCGACCGGCTGGCGGAAAGACCGATCCGGCTCCGCTTCGTCATTAAGGACGCGGAGATCTATTCGTTTCGATTTAAGTGAGGGGGCAATCCGGCCTTTCTACGTTCCCCGGATGAGCCTTGATCATACCACAGAAAAAGATATATATTGTAGATATAAAAGGAGACTGTCCATGGGTGCACAATCACAGATCTGCAAATGGGGGTCCAGCTTGGCCGTCCGCATCCCCAAGCCCATCGCCGAGCAGTGGGGGGTGCATGAGGGCTCCGCCGTCGAGATGGTCTCGCGCGGAAATCAAGTCATACTGCGCAAGAAAACTTACAGCTTGGCCGAAATGCTGGCGACTGTGACGGACGAGAATCTGCATCCCGAAGTGGACGCCGGGCCCGCCCAAGGCAAGGAGGCATGGTAAAGAGGTCCTACGTCCCCGGAAACGGGGAAATCGTGTGGCTGACCTTCAATCCTCAAGCCGACCATGAACAAGCCGGACATCGCCCGGCTCTAACGCTGAGCCCGAGAAGCTACAATCGGAAAACCGGCCTCGCCCTGTTCTGCCCCATCACCTCCCGAGCCAAGGGCTATCCCTTCGAGGTCGCCTTTCCTGCCGCCGGCACCGTCACCGGCGTCGTTCTGGCCGACCAGATCAAGAGCCTGGATTGGCGGGCCAGACGGGTCCGTTTCGAATCGAAGGCGCCGCCCCGGGTGGTGAGCGAAGTTTTTGCGAAGCTGGCTGTTCTCTTGGATCAAAACGAATCCTGAGCCGCGCCGTACAACGGAAGGTGATGGTGGTCACTGCGTTAACGTCTTACGCGGACCCTGGAGTCTTCCACGATCCATAGCCGACCTTGAAGCACTTCCTTCGACAATGTTGGGAGGAGTCTGGCGCCAACCGCCAGCACATGGTCGCGGCTCTGGCTGTCCAGTCGAAACACCACTATTCCGGGGTAGAGATGTGGCGGATACCCTCTGATATCAGCAAAATGCGTATCCATCGTCACAATGGCCCGACCCTCACTAAGACAAACGGATGCGACGATTGCATCCGTCGCACCGCCGATTTCCTGGTCGAGGATCGTCACTGCATCATGCCCCGCCGCGATGAAAAGCCTCGCCAACTCGCTGGGCAGGTTCTCATCGAGTTTTAGTCGCATGGGGATTCTCTATGCACCCAGGGGCATTACTCGCTCCTTGGCCAATTCGGCAGCGTAGTGCAGAGTAGCCCTGACCGCATCGGTGGAAACGGAAGGATAGCTCTCGGCAATCTCCTCGACGGTCAATCCCGCCGCGAAATTGTCCAGGATGACCGTTACCATCACCCGAGTGCCAGCAATGCAGGCTTGACCGTGACAGACATTCGGATCGACGGATATGTACTCATGCCAGTCCATAGTCAATTCATCTCCGCGACACGGGTTCATGTTCCCCTCTCGTTTTACTCGCCGTCAACCGCGACCCGTGCGCGCTTCGCCCCGCGATAAGGGGACAGTCACTTAATTTCACGATGGGCGTCAAAGTACCCGGATCGGTCCCGGGTAGCGCCCAACGACTTCATCCACCGTCACCAGCGTCACCCCTTCAATCAGAGCCTGTGCGACCAGGAGGCGGTCGAATGGATCCTTGTGGATCGGCGGCAGCCCATGCACAACCACTGCATGGGCGCCGGTCACGGTCAATTCCGTGTAACCATTCTCCAGTAACCCCCGGCGCAGCAGGCTTGGATCGACGCTGAAATCCGTGCGCTCCAACCCGTTCTTGAGGGCCACCTCCCAGAGCGATGCCACACTATAGATCAATTCCGTCGCAGGGTTTTCGATCAGCGTGCGCGCATCGGCCGGCAACCGATCCGGCACGCCCGCGGCCCAGAGCAGGACATGAGTGCCAAGGAGGAAACTCACGCTCCACCTTCGAACAATGTCTCGATCTCGTCAGCGCCCATGCGGTCGAAGTCGGGCGGCACCGAGATTCTGCCGGCCAGAAACCCGATTCGGCACACTGTTCCGGGATCCGGCGCCTCTACCGCGACGACTTTGACCATCGGCCTGCCGGCACGGGCGATGATGAACGGCTCGCCATTGGCGGCGGCCTGTACGAGACGCGAAAGGTGCGTCTTGGCTTCGTCCATACTGACGGTCCGCATGCAATCCTCCTGACACTTAGTCCAATAAACTTGGTTTTTTCGAGATCATGCTGCAAGGGGCGACTGGACGGGATGGAGATTATTTTCTGCTGAGCCGGCTCGATGCCTCTTCCGCGAGCAGCAGGCGCGCGCGCCGCCTTCACATCGAGATGCGCTTCGCAATTTTACGGGTTGACGGGGGCGCAGGGGGCCGAATGCTCCGTCTGCGGACGGTAGAAGGAAGTGGGAGAAGGCGATTCCGTAGAGGGGTGCCGGGGGACGGAATCGAACCGCCGACACGGGGATTTTCAGTCCCCTGCTCTACCGACTGAGCTACCCCGGCTCTCGAAAAGGGTTGTATTCTACCAGAACCCGGGCCCCCTGCAAGATAGGCCCGGCCAACTGTGGAGCCACGCAATCCGCGCAGAAAAAAGGGGCGTAGGAACGCAGGCTTTGCAGCCGGCGGTTTCGAGTCGGCGATTAAGAGGGCGACAAGAAAGTCGCCCCTCCCAGGTTGCTCCTTAGGTTTTTCGACGAAGTGGAAAGGGCCCCGGAGGGGGAGGTTCCGGGGCCCTCGAGCTGGGACTTCAGTTGACTCGGACGGCGATCTGCTTGGGTTTCGCCGCTTCCAGCTTGGGGATCGAGATGCTGAGGACTCCGTTCCTCAGTTCGGCCGAGACCTTCTCCCGATCCAGACTGCGGGGAAGCCGGAAGGACCGTTGGAAACGCCCGTGCCATCTCTGGACTTGGCGGTAGCTCCGATCCTCCTTCTCCTGGGCCTTGCGCTCGCCCTTGACTTCCAGACAGCCGTTGTTGACGGTGACCTCGATCTCGCTCTTGTCGAATCCGGGCAGCTCCATGGTGAAAACCAGGCTGTCTCCGGTCTCGTACACGTCCGAGATGGGCCGGCGCACCGGCTGGATCTCCTCACTGTCGGTGGGAGCCAGGAAACGGCTGTCCCGCCAGAAATGATCCATCAATCGGTGCAATCCGTTGATGCCTGCGAATGGCGTTACTCTGATGAGACTCATTGTTGACCTCCTCATCATATCGTTCGTTGTCGTTTGTTCCTTCTTGGCGCGCCACTGTTCTAGTAAGATCGGCTCCAGAGGCTGTCAAGGTCGATGTCCGGGAGCGGCGTGAACACCTGCGAATCTTGGGAATTGAGTAGAGCGGACGGGGAGAAGAGGCGACAGTGAGGCGAGTCTACCTGGACAACAACGCCACGACACGAGTGGACCCACGGGTGCTGGAGGCAATGTCGCCGCACTTTCTGCAGGACTTCGGCAACGCCTCGTCGATTCACGAATTCGGACAGCAGGCCCGCGAGGCGGTGGAGACCGCCCGGCAGGCGGTCTCCGACCTCATCGGCAGTCTGGCCAAGGAGATTGTCTTCACCAGCGGGGGGACCGAGTCGGACAACACCGCGATCCGGGGAATCGCCGCCAGCCATTCCGCAGAAGGGCGCCACCTCATCACCACCACCATCGAGCATCCCGCGGTCCTGCGGACCATGGAGCAGTTGGAGGAGGAAGGATTCCAGGTGACCTGCCTGCCGGTGGACCGTAAGGGGTTCATCCGGCTTGACGACCTGCACGCGGCGGTTCGCGACGACACGATTCTCATCTCCATCATGCACGCCAACAATGAGACCGGCACGATTCAGGATCTGCGCGCGGTGGGAGGTTTTGCCCGGGAACAGGGAATCCTCTTCCACACCGACGCGGTCCAGTCGGCCGGGAAAATCCCCCTGGACGTGAACGACCTGGGGGTGGACCTGCTATCGCTGTCGGCCCACAAGATCCACGGGCCCAAGGGGGTCGGCGCCCTCTACATTCGCCATGGGGTGGAGATGAAATCACTGCTCCTGGGCGGCTCTCACGAACGAGGACGGCGGGGAGGCACCGAGAACGTGCCGGGAATCGTCGGCCTGGGCAAGGCGGCCGCCCTGGCGAGGCAAGGTCTGGCGGATTTCGAACTGCGCGTGCGATCTCTTCGGGATCGGCTCGAGACCGGACTCCTGGAGCGGATACCCCAGGCCAGGATCAATGGATCGACGCACCGAAGGATGCCTCACACCACGAACCTGAGTTTTCGAGGCGTCGAGGGAGAAGCCCTCCTCATTTCACTGGACCTTCAGGGGATCGCCGTCTCTACCGGCGCGGCTTGCTCTTCGGGATCGTTGGAGCCCTCCCACGTCTTGAAGGCCATGGGGTTCGAGAACCGCCGGGTCGAGAGTGCGCTTCGGCTCAGTCTCAGCCGGATGACCACCGAGGAAGAGATCACGACAGCTCTGGACGTGCTCCCGCGAACCATCCGGAGGATGCGGGAGCTCTCCCCTCTCTATCGGGAAAGTCGAAACCGTGTACAGCGAGAAGGCCAGAGAGCTCATTCGTGAGCTTCCCAACCGGGGAAGCCTCGCCGGCGCGACCCATACGGCCCGAGCCGAGAACCCGATCTGCGGCGACATCACCCATCTCTATCTGAAACTGCAGCAGGACACCGTGGTGGACAGCCGTTTTGAAACCTATGGCTGCCCGGCCGCCATCGCCGCCTCTGCCGCCGTCACCCAAATGTGCCGGAATCGCCGGATCTGGGAGTGCCGGGAAATCACGGCCGAATCGATCCTGGACTTCCTGGGAGGACTGCCTTCCCACAAGCTGCATGCTGCGGATCTGGCCGTGGACGTCCTTCGAAAAGCTCTGCGGTCTAACGAACCTTGACCTGGACCGGGTCTCCTACCGCCAAGCCCAGGATTTGGCCCGCCGACCTTTCCGCGACCGCGATCTCGTAGTACCCGCTGCTCCCCTTCAGGTAGACGAGCTCTCCCCGAGGGGCCTCGGCGTAGGTGCGACAGCGCCGGGCGATTCTGCGGCCGCCGGCTTGAAACTCCACCAACTCCGGTCGACGACCCAGGAGATCCCGAAGCTCCCGGTCGTGGACACTGGTGATGACGTTGCCGAAGCGGTCGACCTGCAGGACCACTCCGCCAACTCGGCCCGGAGCCTCCCGTCGCAGGAGGGTCAGAGGAAGGCTGTGCCAATCGGTAACCTCCGGTCCCAGTTGCTCCAGCGAGGTTCCGCAGGCCAGCCAGGCCGCGGCGGGGCCGAAGACGTCCCGGCCGTGAAAGGTGGCCGACACCGTCTCTCGGCAATGCCTCGCCGACTCGATGGAGATGACCTGTTTCACCTTCTCCCGGCGGTAGATCAGCGTGAACAGGCCGTTGTCCGGGCCCACGAAGCGATACCGGTCCGTGGAGACGACGATGCCTCGCCGCTCGGACCCCACCCCCGGGTCCACCACCGCCAGGTGAATGGTCCCGGCCGGGAAATAGGAATAGCTGCAAGCCAAATTGAACGCGCCCTCGAGAATGTTGTGAGAGGCGATCTCGTGGCTGATGTCTACGATCCGGGCCTGCGGACAGATCTGCAGGATGGCTCCCTTGACCGCGCCGACGTACGGACCGCTGCTCCCGAAATCGGTGCTGAAGGTGATGATGGGTGGGGAGGCCATGAGATCACCTGCGCTGTTTCCGGTTCCGCGCGAGCCGCTTGATGCCCGTCTCGAACCGCCGGAGCCCTTTCTTGAGCGATTCAGGCAGGCAGGCAAACGAAAGCCTCAGGTAGCCTTCTCCCTCGGACCCGAAGGCGGCGCCGGGAATGGTGGCCACCTTGTCCTGGAGCAGTTCCAGACTCGCCGAGAGGCTGTCGAGACCCGTTTCCTCAACCGAGACCATGACGTAGAAGGCCCCGTCGGGCGGAATGAACGCCTGTCCCATCCGCCGGCCGAGCCACCGGCAGGTGAATCGGCAATTCCGCGCCATACGCTGCCGCATACGCTCGATTTCGTCCCTGCCCTCCGGCGTGAACAACGCCAGAGCCGCCCTCTGGGTCAACGTGGACGCACAGATGGAGGTGTTCTGGTGGAGCACCGTCACCTTGTCGATGATGGCCTGGGGTCCGCAGGCCCAGCCCAGGCGCCATCCGGTCATGGCGGCTGCCTTGGAGAACCCGCAGATGACGACGGCGGCGTCCGTCGCGTCCAGTGCCGACGCAGGCGGCGACCCATAGTAGATCTCCCGGTAGATCTCGTCGCTGACGAGCACCAGGTCCTTCTCTTCGGCCAGACGCGCCGCACCCTGGAGTTGCTCCTGTGTGAGGCTCCGTCCCGTCGGATTGGAAGGCGTGTTGAGAATCAATGCCCGGGTTCGAGGTGAGACCAGGGCTTCAAGCTCTTCCAGATCCAAACGGAATCCTTCGCCGGCCCGCAAGGGGTAAAGGACCGGCGTGGCCCCGGCCAAACGGACCGCCGTCGGGTAGGTGACGTATCCCGGATTGGGAACCAGCACCTCGTCTCCCGGCCCCGCCAGGGCGAACACCACGTCAAACAGAGCCTCCTGGCTCCCGTTGGTCACGCAGACCGAATGACCGTCGCGGCCGCCGTGGTACTCGTGGATCCGGCGGCAAAGCTCGGGGACCCCGGCGTTGGGAGAGTAGCCGATCCGCCCACCCGCCAACACGCGGCGCGCCTGTTCCCGGACCCGCGGAGGATCCGCGAACTCCGGCTCGCCCAGTCCCAGGTTCACGCAGCCGGCGGCCCGGGACATGATCTGGCGGATCATCGAGATCTCAATTCCGTCCAGGCGTCGGGCGAATCTGGGACTCATGAGGAACCGGCGGGAAAGGGGCGAATCAGGCGAACCTCGCCGACTGTCGCCACGGGCTATCGGAGCAGGTCTTCGAGTTGGACCGACCCCTCGGTTTTCGGATCCCGGTATTTGACGATCACCGGAGCATAAAGGGACAGGCCGTGTTGTTTCCCGAAGCCCTCCTGAACGGGCCGGGATCCGGGCACCACGACGGCGCCGGGAGGAATCTTCAAAGGAGATCCGGGCGCGGACCGGTAGACGGTCTCATGGACCAGATCGTAAACCGGAGTCGAGCCCGTCAAAATGACACCTGCGGCCAAGACCGCCTCCCGGCCGACGATGGTGCCCTCGTAGACGCCGGTGTTGCCGCCTACCAGGGCGTCGTCCTCCACGATCACCGGGAGGGCCCCCACCGGCTCCAGGACGCCGCCGATCTGGCATCCGGCGCTGAGGTGCACCCGCTTCCCGATCTGGGCGCACGATCCGACCAGGGCATGGGAATCGACCATGGTCCCCTCGTCCACATAGGCGCCGGCGTTGATGTACATGGGAGGCATGCAGGTCACGCCCGCGGCCACATGGCAACCGCGGCGGATCGACGAGCCCCCCGGCACGATGCGCACACCTGAGGAGAGCGAGAACCGCTTCAGGGGAAACGTGTCCTTGTCGAAGTATCGGAACCCGTCGTTGATGGAGACGTCGCTGAGAACCCCCATCCGAAAACCGGCGAGAATGCCCTTCTTGACCCAGCCGTTGACTCTCCATTCCCCGTCCACCTTCTCGGCCGCCCGGACTCGTCCCGAATCCAGGTCGTCCAGGAAGGCGTCCAGGGTGACCCGATCCTGCGGAGTGAATTCCTCGGCTTCGAAAAGGCGCTCAATGGCTTGAGACATGGCACAACTCGAGACGGTCCAGCTCCCGGTCCATCTTCTCCTTGTTTTCCGCGGACATGGGGCAGAGGGGCAGTCGATACAACTCGGCCAGGCGGCCCATCCGGGAGAGGGCGTATTTGACCGGGATGGGGTTGGACTCCACAAAATTGAGGTTCATGAGATGGAGGTAACGGTTGTGCAACACCCGCGCCTCGGCCAGCTCTCCTTCCCGGACCAGGGCCATCATCCGGGACATCTCCGCCGGGATCACGTTGCTGGCCACGGAGATGACTCCTTCCGCGCCCAGGCAGGCCATGGGAAAGGCCAGGCTGTCATCGCCCGAAAGGACCACGAACCCTTCGGACCGGCGCCTCAGCAGTTCCATGATCTGATCCAGGTTCCCGCTGGCTTCCTTGACTCCCACGATGTTGTCCACTTCGGCCAGGCGGAGCTGGGTATCCACCGGAATGTTGGTGCCGGTCCTTCCCGGGACGTTGTAGAACACCAGGGGGATGTCCAGGTAACGGACGATTTCGGAAAAATGCCGAAAAATTCCCTCGGGGGTCGGCTTGTTGTAATAGGGAGTCACCGAAAGGATGGCGTCCGCGCCGTCATGCTCAGCACCCTGCGCCAGTTGGCGAGCGTAGAGGGTATCGTTGGTCCCCGCTCCGGCCACTACCGGAACCGCTCCCGATGCCGTCTCCACACAGACCCGAATGACATACGAATGCTCCTCCACAGTCAGGGTAACGCTCTCGCCGGTGGTCCCGCAGGGCACCAGAAAGTCGATTCCCGATTCGATCTGCCACTCCACCAACTTCCGGTACGCGTCCACATCCAGGTTACCGTGAGATGTGAAGGGGGTGACCAGGGCGGTTCCACAGCCTTTCAATTCAATCATTTTGCTCTCCGAAAACGGCATCCTCGAACGCGTGGAAGCCCTGCTTGCCCTGGATCCACCGGCCGGCGAAGAGAGCGCCACGCGCGAAACCGCCGCGGCTGCGGGCTTGGTGCTCCAGCGTGATGGTATCCACCGCCGAGTCGAAGCCGGCGACGTGAATTCCGGGGAAATGTCCTGCCCGGACGCTGACGGCGTTCACGTCACGCCCGTAACACTCCCCCAGGATCTTCTCCATGGTGAAGGCGGTGCCCGACGGCGCGTCGAGCTTTTGGACGTGGTGGGTCTCCACCAGGTAGGGATGGTATTCCTCGAACCTGGAGAACATCTCACCCGCGCGGCGAGTCAACTGAAAAAAGATCTGCACGCCCAGGCTGAAGTTGCCCGCGTAGACACAGGCGCCGCCGCCCCGGATCACCGAGTCCCGGACCTTGTCGATCTGGTCGTACCACCCGGTCGTCCCGACGACGATGGGAATCCCGCAACGGACGGCATTCGCCACGTTCATTGGAACGATGTGCGCCGTCGAGAAATCCATGATGACGTCCGTCCGGGCGACCCAATCGCCCGAGAAACCCGCCTCCAACGGATTCTCGTCGATGTCCATCCAGGAGACGATCTCGTCTCCCGCCTCTTGTGCGGCCGCCTCGATGGCCCTTCCCATCTTTCCGTAGCCGATCAACGTGATGTTCATGTCCACCCCGGACTTTCTCGAAAGTCAATGGACGCCGGAACAGCGATCTGCCCTTACTCCACGGGCTCGAACAACTCCGGGTCCGGCTGCCGGAAGAACTCATTGTGGAGCAGCCGGACGGCCTCCTCCATTGTCTCTTCCGCAACCAGAAATGTCATGTTGATACGGGACGCTCCCTGGGAGATCATTTGGACGTTGATCCCCTCCAGAGCCCCGAAGATCCGCGCCGCGATCCCGGGAGTTGCCTTCACGTCCTCGCCCACGGTGCAGATGATGGCCATGTCGGGCGCCACCCGGATCTCGCCGAACTCCGTCAGATCGCTGCGGATCGCCTCCAACTCCTGCGAGGAATCGACCGTCAGGGAGACGTTGACCTCGGAAGTAGCCACCACGTCCACCACCGTTTCGTGAGTCTCGAACACCTCGAAGATCCGGCGCAGGAAGCCATAAGAGAGCAGCATCTGGGTGGACAGGATGTTGACGATGGTGATGCCCCGCTTGCTGGCAATGGACTTGATGGGACTGGAGGAGGAGACGGGGGCCGCGGAAATGAAGGTCCCCGGCTCGTCGATCTGCCTGGAGTTGCAGACATGCACGGGGATGTCCCGGTCGATGGCCGGCGTCAGCGTGCTGGGATGGAGCACCTTGGCCCCGAAGTAGGCCAACTCGGCTGCTTCGGCGAAGGAGATGGCGTGAATCTTGTAGACGTCCGGAACAATCCGGGGGTCTGCGGTGAGAATGCCCGGAACATCGGTCCAGATCTGAATGTCCTCGGCATCCAGCGCGGCTCCGATCAGGGCGGCGGTGTAGTCGGACCCTCCGCGCCCGATGGTGGTCGTGACCCCGTCGACCGTGGAGCCGATGAAGCCCGGCGCGACGACCACTTTTCCCGCCCGAAGCCGAGGCAGGAGTTGTTCCCGGACGCAATTCCGGGTGAGCTCCTGCAAGACGGCAGCCTGGGTGAAGTGGTCGTCGGTTCGGATCAGATCTCGCGAATCCACCAACTCCGCAGGGATTCCGTTTTCCCGGAGGACTTCAGAGAAAATCAGCGTACTCAAGCGTTCGCCGAAGGACCCGACACGGTCCATGCTCCGGGGGCTCGTCTCCCCCAGCAGATAGAGTCCCTGCACGATATCGGTCATCTCTTGGAAGAGGGCCGCCAGCGACGTTTCCACACTCTTCCAGCGGGGGCCGGAGAGGAGCTCACGCGCCACCGTCTCGTGCAACGCGCTCTGGTCGTCCCGTATCGCCCACGCGGAATCGATATCCCCGGACGAGGCGGTTCGAGCCATCTGCAGCAGGCCATTGGTGGTCTTGCCCATGGCGGACAGGACCACGACCTCCCCCCGGGACAATTGGCGCCGAATCACCTGGACGGCCCGCGTCACCGCGTCCGTGTCTTGAACTGACGTCCCACCGAACTTGAGAACGATCACAGCTTCATCTCACGCAATTTCGAGAAACCGTAATATACCCCGAAATCCCCGCGGGAGATCCAACAACTACTCTAACGGCGACGACGGAAAAAGAACGAAATGGATCGCAGCAAGTCAAGACTCACTGCACGGGAAGGAACCGATGATGCCTGGGACCGAGCGCCCGGAAGAAAAAAAAGTGTCCCAAGTGATATTTGCGAGTTGCACGACCTCGGAAGGCACTCTCTGCCGACCCGAATGGAGCCAGTTTCCGTACCCCCAAGTGGAGCATCCGCCGCCGTGTTCGGCCAAGCCCCAAAAGGAACCTGCCCTTGCCCCTGACGACTTCCGCTCCTCTCCAAGGGGGCCGTCCTTCATTGAGGTTCCCCGGTAACACCGGTTCACGCCAATCCGAAGCAACCCGCCGCCCTGGAGCCGCACCCCCGAAGGCAGCCGCTGAACACCCGCCCTCCCTGCCCTCGCCCGAAGGCTCCGGCAGATCCGGCGCGCCTCTTCGGCGCTTGCCCCTCAACCGATCGAAACCGACCGCGGAACTCGCCCGCCCGCCACTGGCCGCCTCCCCAGCTTCAAGGCCGAAACCCTGGAGCCGGATCAACCGCTTGCGACCGGCGCCGCCTCGGGGCCAACTTGCGTCTACCCCTTGGGACAAGGAAGATTTTATGCTTTTCTCGGAACCGCGCAACCAGAATTTTCACCAAGGATCAGGGCCTTTTTCTTGTGGATTTCGGCTGCAAGACCCTATCCGCAATAGCAACTTCACTTATGGTTCCCACAGTCACAATTTATCCACACCTTGTCCACATGCCCTTAAAATCGCCCCCCAAACCCATCCTCGCATCTTTTCAGGAGTATCCGCACAAGACAAAATTATACCGATATGGTTGTTTTAAATTCCGGCTTTTTCTTCCTGGACCCCTGACAAAAAATTGACGCTGCCATTCCCAGACACGCCTCATGTACGAAATGGAGTCCGGGAAACATCGCGGATTCGATATCGGCGGGCTGGCGGACGCTCGTGGGTATACTCGATATCTTCTGGTGGTATCCGGGGATCCCCGGGGCGGATGGCGGGTTGATGCGTCGCGGAGAGAATCGCCAATCCATTCGAACCGGTGCGTGACCCGCTGTACGAGAGCGCAGGCGCAACGTGGAAGGTCGACCGAATCGCATCGTCTCGGGAGGACAAACGGGAGTCGACCGCGCGGCTCTGGACGTGGCTCTGGAGCTTTCGCTCGATTGCGGCGGCTGGTGCCCGAGGGGCCGCCGCGCCGAGGACGGTCCTCTCGCTACCCGCTACCCGCTCCGGGAGACGCCTCTGCGCCGATACGGCCAGAGAACCGACTGGAACGTTCGAGATTCGAACGGGACCCTGATCCTGTTCCGGTCCCGAGTGGACGGCGGCACCCGGCTCACCTGGGTCCGAGCCCGGAGCCGAGGGCGGCCCTGCCGGCGGGTGGACCTGGACCTGGATCCCGGAACCGAACCGGTTCTGGAATGGATCCGGCGTCACCGGATCCAGGTTCTGAACGTGGCGGGTCCCCGGGAGAGCTCCAGTCTTGGCGTCTACGCCCGGGCCCGAGCGTTTCTGCTCAGACTGCTGGGGAATCTTTGACGGGGAAGAGCCGCTCGAAGTTGGCGGACTGAATCTTGCGGCGCCCGTCCCGGTCCAAGCCGACCTGCTTCAAGATCCGGGACTGCTCTTCCCAGAGCGGGCTTTGCCAGCCCCGCGGAAAGAATGAAGAGTCGGTTCCAAACAGAATCCGGTCCGGACCCAGGATCTCGAGGGAGCGGCCGAAGACCTGCTCCAGGGTCAACCCCGAGTATCGAATCCAGGAATTGGAGCTGGACGTGTCCAGGTGGACATTGGGACAGAGATCTCCCAGCATGAGGGCCTCGCGGAACATCCCGGCCCCGAAGTGAGGGAGAATGAACGGCAGATCGGGATAGGCCAGCGCCAACGGATGAACGTTCAGAGGATTAGAATATCTGAGGTCGAATCGGGCCGGCAATCCCAGCTTCTTCCGGGCCCCCACCGTCAGCACACCGCAATGAATGAATAGCGCCGTGCCGGGCACGGACGCCAGCCGCTCGACCAGGCCAAGCACCCGCGGGTCCGAGAGTTCATATCCGTGCATCCCGGGAAACAAACAGGCGCAATGGAGCCCCAGCTCGGTGACCGCCCGGGTCACCCGTTCCGCGGCCGCCTGCCGCGTCGGGTCCACCATGAAGAATCCGACAAAGCGCCCCGGATGCCGGGCCACGGCTTCCGCCACCGACTCTTCATCTTCCGGGACGCTGGCGATGATCGCCGCCCGGCCGACCTGGTGGCGATCCAACTCCGCAACCCAACGATTCGCCAACTCCCCGTTGGAGCCGGGCGGATCCCATCCCAGGATTCGGCAGGCGTCGTCCACGGGGTCGTCCCCCCGGATTCCCCTCTCGCCAGCCAGCGTCCGGACAAAGTTCCGGGAGAAGAAATGGCAGTGCGCGTCATTCGGTTTCATGACACTCCCCCTTCCCATCCATCACAGAATCTGAATGAGGACCACGGAGACATTGTCCAGTCCACCCCTGAAATTGGCGGCTTGCACCAGATGACGGGCCATGGCGCGCACGGACCCGGATCGGCAAACCTCTTCGATCTCACCATCTCCGACCTGATCGCTCAAGCCGTCGGTGCAGAGCAGAAAGAAATCTCCGGGACGGACGTCCACGGCAAAAATATCCGCCTCGACCGGAGGGCTCAGCCCCAGTGCCTGTTCCACGATATGTTTGTGCGGGTGCCGGCGAGCCTGCTCTTTGGAGAGAAGACCCTTCCGATAGAGGCGGAATACCGGCGAGTGATCCGTCGTCAGTTGGTCCAATCTCTGATTCCGGCACCGATATACCCGACTATCGCCCACGTGTCCGATCCAGGCCTCATCCGGCGCCGGACCGGAGAGAAGGAGCGCGCTGAGAGTCGTTCCCATTCCCTTGTGCGCCGGGTGGACCATCTGGTCCCGGTAAACCGCCTCGTCCGCCCGGCGGATGGCCTCGCCCAGCGCCGCTGCCGGGGGCAGGACACCTGCTGCCATCACGCGCCGGAAGACCGTAGCCGCCAGCGCACTGGCCACTTCTCCGGCGGCATGCCCTCCCATGCCGTCGCACACTCCAAACAAATGATGTTCCGGAGACTCGATCAGCGTGTCTTCGTTCATGGGGCGCACCCAGCCCACGTGGGTCACGCAGTGGTGCCGATAGCCGGGAGTCTTCAACTCAGGAACTCTCAAGGCAACGAATTCAAACCGTCGGGGCCGTCCAGCAAACGCAGATGGCACTGGACCAGCCCATAGACGATCAACACCAGTAGAATCCAGGCCCCCACCTTCTTCCAGGGTGGGTGGGTGAGCTGAACCCCGCAGTAGGGACACCATGTGCTGCGCCGGCTCAGGGTGTACCGGCAACTCGGACAGGCCTCCGGAGAATGATGCGCAGACTTGCGATCTGGTTCCACCATAAATCCCAGCCGATTCAATATTGCCCGGACGCTCCCGGCGGCAGCCGCCGGGGTGTCGGACCGGCGAGGTTTCCCGCCGTCAGGGCTCACCCTGCAAGAGTTTCAGGAATTCCTCCTCGGTCAAGACCGGCACCTCCAACTCACGGGCGCGCCGCAGCTTCGAGCCCGCGTTGGATCCGGCCACCAGGAAGTCGGTCCTGGAGGAGACCGAGCTGGTGACCTTTCCGCCGTTGGATACGATCAACTCGGACATTTCTCTCCGGCTGTGCGACGACAGGGTTCCGGTCACCACCAGCGTCTTCCCTTCCAAGGCTCTCGCCGTGGTCCTGACGCCGCCGGCCATCATCAGTTGCAAGCCTGCCGCCCTTAACCTCTCCACCTGCTCGCAATTCCCTTCGATCTCGAAGTAGTCCGCCACACTGCGAGCGATCTCGGGCCCGATGCCGGGGATCTCCATGATCCGCTCCGGCGGCGCCTGCATCAAGTATCCCACCTCTCGAAACTCATCGGCCAGGAGCGCGGCGGCACTCTCTCCCACGTGACGGATCCCCAACCCGAAGAGAACCCGGGGAAAACCCTGCTGCCGGCTGCCGTCGATCCCGGCCAACAGGTTCTCGATGGACTTTTCCTTGAACCCCTCAAGCCGGCTCAGTTGTTCGGCCGTCAGAGAGTAGAGATCGGCCGGGCCGGTCACCAATTCCAACTCCAGCAGTTTTCGGAGCGTCTTCGGACCCAGGCCTCGGATATCCAGCGCCGCCCGGCTGACGAAGTGCTTGAGCGACTCGAACCGTTGCGCGGGGCAGTTGCTGTTGCGGCAGTAGGCCAGAGCCTCGTCCGGATCCTGAACGATGGGGGTGCCGCATTCGGGACATTCGCCGGGATAGGCATAGGGCGCCGCCCGGCCCTCCTCATCTTTGTCCACCGGCCCCACCACCTGGGGAATGACGTCTCCCGCCCGTTTGATCAGGACCCGGTCTCCGGGGCGGATGTCCTTCTTCCGGATGTCCTCCTGATTGTGCAGCGTGGCGGTCCGAATGGTGACTCCGCCCAACTTCACCGGCTCCAGGATTGCGTAGGGATTGAGGGCCCCGGTCCGGCCCACGTTGATCCTGATCTCGAGCAGGCGCGTGGCCGCGACCTGGGAGGCAAACTTGTAAGCGATGGCCCATCTGGGCTCACGGCTGACGGCGCCCAGACGATCCTGAAGGTCGAGCCGGTCGACCTTGACCACGACGCCGTCGACCTCATAGTCGATGGTGTCGCGCCGCTCTTCCCAGGACTGGCAGTATTCGATGACCGACGGAAGATGGGCATGGGACCGGTGATGAGGATTGACGGGAAACCCCCACCGGACCAACTGCTGGAGAACTTCTCCCTGGGAAGTGATCTCCAATCCTTCCGTATGGCCCAGGGAGTAGGCGAAAAACGTCAGGGGCCGGGTCGCGGTCACGGCGGGGTCGAGCTGCCGCAGGGCTCCGGCGGCCGCATTTCGAGGGTTGGCGAAGGGAGCCGCCCCTTCCTCCGATCGCTGCCGGTTGACTCGTTCAAACCCCGAAAGTGGGAAATAGATTTCTCCCCGGATCTCGGCCGTGGACGGGTAGGGTCCCTTCCGGAGTCGAAGGGGCAGGGACCGGATGGTCCGGAGATTCGACGTCACGTCCTCTCCCTCCAGACCGTTTCCCCGGGTGGCTCCGTGATGCAGGCGGCCGTCTTCGTAGGTCAAGGAGACCGCCACCCCGTCGATCTTGAGCTCGGTCACCAGCCCGATCTCCTCGACCTCCAGTTGATTCGTGACCCGGCGGTAGAAGGCTTGCAGCTCAGTTTCGTCGAAGGCGTTGGCCAGACTCAACATGGGTACTCGATGAGCGACTTTCCGGAATCGCTCCTGCGGCTCAGCGCCCACTCTCTGGGTGGGAGAATCGGACGAGATCAGATCGGGGTGCAACATCTCCAGTTCAACCAATTCCCGGTACAGGAGGTCGAACTCCGGATCGGAGATGATGGGGTCGCCCAGCACATGGTAACGGTAGTTGTGATCCTCGATAACTTGGCGCAATTGGGCGACGCGCTCGGCGGGGTTCACGGGATTGGACTCCTGAACCAGCGAAATATAGCAGTCCGCGCCAAATGCCGCCACGGCGATAGCGAGGTTGCGGCCCTGGACATGTACGGTGTTTTGGAGAGCTTCCTGGCGACGCGCCGGTTCAATTCTCCACCGGTACCAACCTTACCGTCAGCCGCGTGCCAGTCGCTTCGGCGTAGCAGTGCAAGGTAGCGAAGGACGGTGAAACGCCACCGCCTTCCAGCCTTGCGATCGCGGACTGAGTCGTGCCGAGACGGCTCGCAAGTTCCTCCTGCGTCAGTTTCGCTGCCGTTCGGGCGCAAACCAGCGCCTCGATCAGTGCGAACTCGGCATCGGCGCGCGTGTATTCCTCCCGGAATTCAGGGTCTTTCATGAGGCGCTTCTTCAAGTCTTTCAGTGTCGTCATGGTGTCACCTGCCGCATCAGCATCGACGGCAGAGACAGTTTCCACCGTCCATCTCATGCCACATATATAGCGCCTCCGCTATATTCCTTCAATCGGGCGGACGGAGACAGCGATCACTGGATCATCAGATAGCTCGAGTGCGGCCTGCACGGGCGGATCCAGTGCCATGGCTCACTCCTTCCCGGGGGCAGAATGAGATTGTACTTACCTCCCGCCTCTTGGACCGCACACTTGACGTACTAACGACAAGCCCGTTTCCCAAGTTCCGCCTATCTGCTATGATGCGAGCGAGTCGATGGCTGCGCCGATTGTATGCAAAATCGCCTTTACCGTGACGTTTCCCGTCCGGTACCAACGGCGGGGTCACGTCTCTGCACGCAAGATGCACTCTCTTGCGACGCACCAGCTCTCCAACCTGGAAATCATCCAGACCATCGACCATCTCTTCGAGTGTCCCACCTGCCTGGACGCGTATCGGTTTATCCGCACCGCGCTTCTCCAAGACTGCAAGTAAGAGATCGTCCGCGAACCGGAGCGGCGGCTTTCTTGCCGCCGATTAGGGGGGTTAGGGGGGACGGTAGTCCCTCCTCTACGCTTTCCGGCCGCCCGAAATCTCACTAACGGTGAAGGGTGGGCGACAAGAAAGTCGCCCCTCCAATCGGGAGTGGAACCAGGGTTGGCGTGTCCTGTCGGGACTTGTAAGGAGGGAAGAATACCCCTGATCCCACTCCCTGCAAAGTTTGATGCCGTTACCCCGAAAAAGGTTTTAAGAACTTTTCATGGTACGCCCGGCGACCCGCTCTTACGGCGCGGAAGATCGTGTAGGATGAGACCCTCCATGCCGCTGGAACAGGAGCTTCAGTCCAATCGTAACTGGGTGCGTCCCGTCGTCCTGATCTCGCTCATCGTGCAGATCGCCGGCCCGGGTTGCGCCAAGGTGGGAGACCCGCTGCCGCCGCTCTCCCAACCGCCTCCCACCATTCGAAGTCTGAAGCTGATCCAGGTGGACGACAGGGCTCAACTGCACTTTCCTCTGGCGTCCCAGGACGTCATTCAAATTCAAATCTACCGCCAGTGTCCCGGAGGGGAGGCCTCCACGGAGCCTGAGATGTTGCTGGACAGAGGCCAGCTTCGAAGACCGAATGACGGCGCCGAGTATCTCGTGGAGCGGAAACTGCCGGCTGATGAAGACCCATGCGGCTACTACCTTCGATTCCTGGACTCGGACGGCCGCCTTTCTCCGCCTTCCAACCTGGTCCGGGCATCCTCCGTCAAAACGGCGGCAGCGCCCCGTAATCTGCGCTGTGAAGTCAAACCGAACCACCTGCGCCTGGAGTGGGACCGGCCCCAATCGAACTACGACGGGAGCCGTCCGGCCAACGTCGTCGGATACCTGGTCAATTCCCGCCATCGTGTTGCCACCGAAGTGTATCGGGACCCGGAGTTCCGCTTCGGCCGCGCCCAGCGGTACAGCGTTCAGGCCATCAGCCGCGCTGCCGATCCTTTGATTCTGAGCCGGGCCAGTGATACTTTGACCATCGTCCCCGAAGACTCGTTCGCTCCGGGGTCTCCCCAGAATGTCACGGCGGTCTACTGGGAGGGTGAGGTCCGAGTCTACTGGGACCCGAACCGCGAGGCGGACCTGGCAGGCTATTTCGTGTACAGGGAATCGGAAGGCGAAACGGTCCGCAGGATTTCGCCTCTGTTGCAGGGTCGAATGTTCAAGGACACTTCGGTCAAAGACGGCGAAACCTACCGGTACCGCGTCTCCGCCGTGGACAAGTCAGACAACGAGAGCCCGCCCTCGCGGGAAGCCGGCGTTACCATCCGAGATTGAGGGGAAGGAGGTCTCATGAAGTTTTTCCTCGACACCGCCAACACAGAAGAGATCCGCAGGGGAGTTGAACTGGGCCTGGTCGACGGAGTCACCACCAATCCCAGCCTGATCGCCAAGGAAGGACGGGATCTCGAGGAGTTGGCCCTGGAGATCTGTGAACTGGTGGACGGACCCGTCAACCTGGAAGTCGTCTCCACCGACGCCGTCGACATGATCCACGAGGCGCGCTACCTCGCCGGCCTCCACAAGAACGTCTATGTGAAGCTTCCCATGATCCGCGAAGGGCTCAAGGCGCTCCACGTGGTCGCCCAGGAAGGCATTTCCGTCAACGTCACCTTGATCTTCAGTCCGGGTCAGGCGCTGTTGGCGGCCAAGAACGGTGCGGCCATCGTGAGCCCGTTCATCGGCAGGCTCGATGATATCTCCCAGGAAGGAATGGGACTCATCTCCGAAATCCTGCTCATGTACGAGAACTACGACTTCGGCACTGAGGTCCTGGTGGCCTCGGTTCGAAACCCGGTCCACGTGGTGGAGGCGGCCAAGATGGGCGCCGAAATCGCCACCCTGCCGGCCAAGGTGCTGGAGCAACTCATGAAGCACCCCTTGACCGACATCGGCCTGGAAAAGTTCCTGGCCGACTGGAACAAGCGCAAGACTCCGGCCTGAGGCTCCGAAGCAGGAGAGATACCCGCCGAAGCGTCTGCCGACATGGACACCCGGGACCAGTTTGAGGAGCTGAGACGGCGAAACCGGGAGGCCGAAAAGGGTCACGACGCGGCTCGAATCCAACGCCAGCACGACGCGGGAAAGCTGACCGCCCGGGAACGGCTCGCCTTGCTTCTGGACGAGGGCTCGTTCCAGGAGTTGGACAAGTTCGTCGTCCACCGGTGCACCGATTTCTCCATGGACCAGCGCCGGATCCCGGGAGACGGCGTGATCACCGGCCACGGGCGGATTGACGGCAGGCTGGTCTACGTCTTTTCTCAGGACTTCACCGTCTTCGGCGGCAGCTTATCTGAAACCTACGCGGCCAAGATCTGCAAGATCATGGATCTGGCCATGAAGATGGGGGCGCCGGTCATCGGCCTCAACGACAGCGGCGGCGCCCGGATCCAGGAGGGCGTGGTCAGTTTGGCGGGCTACGCCGACATCTTCCTCCGCAACACCTTGGCCAGCGGCGTCATCCCGCAGATTTCCGCCATTCTGGGTCCCTGTGCGGGCGGGGCCGTCTATTCCCCCGCCATCACCGACTTCATCTTCATGGTGAACAAGACCAGCTACATGTTCATCACCGGTCCCGACGTGATCCGGGCGGTGACTCATGAAGAGGTGACCAAGTCCGAATTGGGGGGAGCGACGGCGCACAACGACGTGAGCGGCGTGGCCCATTTCGCCAGTCCCACGGAGGAGGAATGCCTGGCTCAGATTCGAGAGTTGATCTCATTCCTGCCCTCCAACAACGTCGACGACCCTCCCCGTCTGGAGACGTCGGACCCGTCCGACCGGACCTCGGAGGAACTGAATCACCTGATCCCAGCCGAACCGAACCAGGCCTACGACATCAAGGATCTGATCCGGACCGTGGCGGACGACCGCTACTTCTTCGAAGTCCAGGCCGGCTTCGCCCCCAATCTGGTCGTGGGCTTCGCTCGCTTCGAGGGTCGTCCCGTCGGCATCGTGGCCAATCAGCCTGCCATCCTGGCCGGAACTCTGGACATCGATTCGTCGGTCAAGGGAGCCCGGTTCGTCCGTTTCTGCGATGCCTTCAACCTGCCGCTGGTGGTCTTCGAGGACGTGCCGGGGTTTCTTCCGGGCGTGGACCAGGAACACGGGGGAATCATCCGTCACGGCGCCAAGCTGTTGTACGCGTTCGCCGAAGCCACCGTACCCAAGATCACGGTCATCACGCGGAAAGCCTACGGCGGCGCCTACTGCGTCATGGCCTCCAAACAGATCCGGGCCGATCTGAACTTTGCCTACCCCACCGCCGAGATCGCCGTCATGGGACCGGAGGGGGCCGTCGAGATCCTCTATCGGCGGGAGCTCCGGGACGATTCGCAGCCTCCGGACTTCAAGTCGCGGAAAACCCGGGAATTTCGAAACAAGTTCGCAAACCCCTACGTGGCCGCCGAGCGGGGCTACGTGGACGAGATCATCGAACCCAGCCAGACCCGGCCCAAGCTGATCCGGGCCCTGGAGATGAGCGCCAACAAGCGCGACACCAATCCGCCCAGGAAACACGGCAACATCCCTCTCTGACCTGGTCATGTTCAAGAAGGTCCTGATCGCCAACCGGGGGGAGATCGCCGTACGAATCCTGCGGACCTGCCGCGACTTGGGGCTTCCGGCGGCCGTCGTCTACTCGGAGGCCGATCTCGACTCCCTCCACGTCCGATTGGCCGACGAGGCGCACTTCATCGGAGAGGCCCGGGCCGACCAAAGCTACCTTTCGGTGGAAAGGGTGCTGGCCGCGGCCAAGGCGGCCGGGGCCGACGCCATCCATCCGGGTTACGGCTTCCTCTCGGAGAACGCCGGATTCGCCCGCGCTTGCGAGGACGCGGGCCTGGTTTTTATCGGACCCTCCGTTTCGTCCCTGCGGCTCATGGGAGACAAGATCGAGAGCCGCCGGATCGCGGAGGAGGTCGAGGTTCCGGTGATTCCGGGAACGCCGGACCCGGTTCGGTCCCCGGCCGAAGCGCTCCGGGCGGCCCGCCGGATCGGTTTTCCCATCATGGTCAAGGCCAGCGGCGGGGGCGGGGGCAAGGGACTCCGTGTGGTCCCTCGCGAGGAGGACCTGGAGCCCGCCCTCCGCATCGCCGGCAGTGAGGCCCATGCTTCCTTCCAGGACTCCCGGGTGTTCCTCGAGAAGTACCTGGAACAGCCGCGGCACGTGGAAGTGCAGATCCTGGGGGACCGGAACGGCGACCTGATCCATCTGGGAGAAAGAGAGTGCTCGACCCAGCGCCGCCACCAGAAGCTGATCGAGGAGGCCCCCTCTCCGGTGGTCACACCCGATTTGAGGGCCGAGTTGGGGAGGGCCGCCGTGGCGGTCGCCCGCGTCTCGGGATACTACAACGCCGGGACCGTGGAGTTCCTGGTGGAAGGGGACGGCGAACACGGGTGGCACTTCTATTTCCTGGAGATGAACACGCGCCTTCAGGTCGAGCATCCCGTGACCGAGCTGGTCACCGGGATCGATCTGGTCCGGGAACAGATACGAATCGCCGCCGGGGAACCGCTGGGACGGAAACAGGAAGAGATTCGGATGGAGGGACACGCGCTCGAATGCCGCATCTACGCGGAGGATCCCGGCAACGATTTCCTGCCGGCGCCCGGGCGCATCCGGGACCTGCTGGAACCGGGCGGTCCCGGAGTCCGAGTGGACTCCGGCGTCTACGCGGGGGTTGAGGTTCCCGTCCACTATGACCCGCTCATCAGCAAGCTGACCAGCTACGGACAAGACCGCCGGGAAGCTCTGCGCCGAATGAAGCGCGCCCTGGACGAATACCGGATCGCCGGCGTGACCACCACCATTCCCTTCTTCAGATCCCTGCTGGAGAACCCCCGCTTCGTTCGGGGAGACCTGGATACGGGTCTGGTGGAGGAGGTGATGGCCCACCCCGGCCAGCAGAAGGAAAGCGCGGAGCCAGCCGTTCCTCTGGCGGCCGCCGCGATCCACCGAATACTGGAAGAGGGGGAAAAGAGGGCGCCGGAAGCCACCGCCGGCAGCGCCTGGAAGTCTCGGGGACCCTTTTCCGGCCTACGAGGAGGTTGGTCTCGGACGTGAAGCTGGATCTCCAATACCAGGAAGAAACATTCCAGGCCGAGATCGATCGTGTCGGGAGCGGTTCGGTTCCCGAATTCAGGATCCGGCTACAAGGACCCGGTGAATTCTCCCGAACACTGACGGCGCGGCTGCTGGGACGAACCGCGTCAGGTTGGCTTCTGGAGTTGGACGGCCGGATCCAGGAAATCTCCTCGTGGCGGCGGGGCGGAGAGATTCTCGTGTCCTGGCTGGGGCGGACCGTCCCGGTGCAGGCACAGGACCCGCGAGACCGGCTCCGGCGCGGAGGCTCCGCCGGCGGCCGATCCGGGGATTCGACCCTGAGGGCCAAGATGCCGGGCAAGGTGATCCAAATCCTGCGGGGTCCGGGTGACCGGGTCGAGGCCGGCGAGGGGCTGGTGGTGATCGAAGCCATGAAGATGCAAAATCAGATCGCCGCCCCGGGAGCCGGGACGATTCAGGCTTGCCACGTCCGAAAGGACACGAGCGTCACGACGGGAGATCTCCTCTTCGAGTTGGAACTCGACGATCCCAACTGACTCGACCCTCTTCGAGAGCCGACAGGATCTCGCCCACCAGATAGAAGGATCCGGCCACGACCGTCGCCGCTCCCGCCTCCAGAGCCCGACTCAACGCGCGTACGGGATCCGGCTCCACGACACCCCGCGGACAGACCTCCTTCAACCTCTCCGGAGCCGCCACCCGGGCCGACTTGAAGGAGGTCAGATAGATCCGTGTGAAGAGCGGCTCCAGAAGCCGAAGCACGATCTCGATGTCCTTGTCCCGCATGATCCCGAAGACCAGCGATCGGGGCCCCGTCGTGTGTCGTCGTAGAAATGCCGCCAGTTTGGCCGCGGCGTCTCGATTGTGACCGCCGTCCAGGTAAACCTCCGGACGACCCTCGATCTTCTGCAGCACTCCCAGGGAACTCGCTTTCTCGACTCCCCTCCGGACCCCCGTTCGGTGCCGTGAGAACCCCAGCCGCTCCAGGATCTCCGATGCCTGGATCGCCACCCCCGCATTCTCGATCTGATGCCTGCCGTGCACTCCCAGACGGAAATTCGTCCCTCGGAACGAGAAGGAATACCTGCCCTGCCGTTCCTCCAGTGCACGCAATGCGGGCAGATCCAGATCGTGAACCGGGGCTCCCACGTGGGCCGCCCGCTCTCCCAGCACCCATCTCACTTCCTCCCTCTGGGGAGAAAGGAGCACCGGCGTTCCGGGCCTGAGCACCCCCGCCTTCTCGACGGCAATCTTCTCCACCGTCTCCCCCAACTGCGCCTGATGATCCAGTCCGATCCGGGTGATGATGGAGAGTCGGGGGTCCACGACGTTGGTGCTGTCCAGCCGGCCGCCCATCCCCACTTCCAGGATGGCCAGATCGACCTGGCGCCGGGCGAAATACTGGAACGCCGTCGCGGTCACGGTCTCGAAATAGGTGGGATGGAATCGCAGCTCCGCCTGCCGGATGGCCTCCGCCACCTGGCTGAAGCAGACCGCAAACTCCCGCCGGGAGATCGGATTGCCGTCCACTACGAACCGCTCCTCCAGACGGATGACATGAGGCGAAGTGTAGACGGCGGTCCGGAAACCGCAGGAGGACATGATGGATCCCAGAAACCGGGTGACGGACCCCTTGCCGTTGGTCCCGGCGATCACGACCGAGGGAAAGCTGAGATGAGGGTGATCCAACTGCGCCAGAAGAGCTCGAAAGGGCTCCAGACCGAGGCGCATGGTGAGCACTTCGTCCCCCAGCCTCCGGAGGTAGGCGAGGCACTCGGTGTGGTCCATGTTGTCGACGTCAGTGAACGGGAAGTGCGTCCCGCGGCCGGTCGTCACTGGTTCGGAGCATGGTCCATGAAGACGAGCCAGTCTCCGATGAACGCTCTCAGGTCCTTCCTTTGGACCACGGCATCCAACATTCCATGCTCCAGGAGGAATTCGCTTCTCTGGAACCCCTCGGGCAGCCGCTGGCGGATGGTCTGCTCGATGACCCGGGGGCCGGCGAATCCGATCAGCGCCTTGGGCTCAGCCAGATTCAGGTCTCCCAGCATGGCGAAACTGGCGGTGACGCCCCCGGTGGTGGGATCCGTCAGAAGCGAGACATAGGGAGTCCCTTCCCGGTCCAGGCGGGAGAGGGCGGAGCTGATCTTGGCCATCTGCATCAGCGAGAGCACCCCTTCCATCATGCGGGCGCCGCCGCTGGCGGAAACGATGATCAGGGGGATCTTTCGCTCCAGGGAACGTTCCACCGCCAGGGTGATCTTCTCACCCACGACGGACCCCATGGATCCGCCGATGAAGCTGTATTCCATGGCGGCGCACACGACTCGATGACCGCACAGGACGCCTTCCGCACAGATCACCGCCTCGTTGAGTCCGGTCGAACGGCGGGACGCCTCGATTCGATCGCGGTAGTTCTTCTTGTCCTCGAAGTCGAGCGGGTCGGAAGAACGAATCTCGGCAGCGAATTCTTCAAATTCCGAATCGTCCAGAAGCAGTTCCAGACGCTTCCGGGCGCCGATCTTGAAATGGTGGCTGCAGCGGGGGCAGACCAGGAGGTTCTCCGCCAACTCCTTGTTCCAGATGATGCTGCCGCAACCGGGACACTTGGTGAAGACCCCCTCGGCTCGAACTCGGCGATCTTCTTCCGGTAGAGCCCGTAATGGCCTCTTTTCGCGCTTGAACCAAGTCACGGCGCAATCATAGCGGAGCGGCGACTTTCCTGTCGCCGGATGGGAGCGGCGACTTTCTTGTCGCCGACCAGGGGGGCAGGGGGGACGGAGTCCCCACTTCGCACTTTCCCCCTTAACACTTTCCGGTCATCGAATCGCATGGCAACACAGAAGAGCAGGCGACAAGAAAGCCGCCCCACCCAGGTCTCCCGAGTTTTTCGAAGAAACCCGCGGGGTGCTAATGTAATTACGCGTTCCGCAGTAACAGCCCGGGATTCAGATGAAACAGCTCGACATGATGGGGCAGTTCGAACAGTTGGGAGAACGCCGGATCCTGTCCGTTTCGCAGATCGTCTACCAGATCAAGTCCCGATTGGAGACCGGGTTCCGCGACGTCTGGGTCCAGGGCGAGGTCTCCAACCTGCGAATCCCACCGTCCGGCCACCTCTACTTCACCCTCAAGGACCCGGAGGCGCAGATCCCCGCCGTCTGTTTCCGGATGCGGCGCCGTTACTTGAAGTTTCTGCCCGAGGACGGCATGGAGCTTCTGGCCCGGGGCTCGATCTCGGTCTATGCCCCCAGAGGACAGGTCCAACTGATGGTGAGTCATCTGGAGCCTCTGGGCCGCGGCGCGCTCCAGCTGGCTTTCGAACAACTCAAGGAACGGCTCTCCAAGGAGGGTCTGTTCGACCCCGTCCACAAGCTGAAGCTCCCGTTGTTTCCCGCCAGGGTCGGGGTGGTGACCTCTCCCAGCGGCGCGGCCGTGCGGGACATTCTCCGGGTCCTCCAGGAGCGGAACGATCGGGTCGGCATCCTGATCTACCCGGCCACGGTCCAGGGACCCACGGCCCCCCCGCAAATCGCCGAAGGCATCCGGGAGCTGGCCCGGCGTCCGGACGTGGACGCGATCATCATTGCGCGCGGCGGAGGATCGTCGGAAGACCTGTGGGCATTCAACGACGAGGCTCTGGCCCGAACCATTTTCGAATCTCGTGTCCCGGTGATCTCGGCCGTCGGTCACGAGACCGACTTCACCATCGCGGACTTCGTGGCCGACGTGAGGGCGGCGACCCCGTCGGCCGCGGCCGAAACCGTCTCCGCGGCCCGGGAGGAACTCGCTCAACGGACGGCGCATCTGGAAAAACGTGCCCTGCAGGGCATGGCGCTGATTCTCCACAAGAAACAGGAGCGGCTGCGTACACTCACCGCCAGCCGCGGATTCGTGGACGCCGAGACTCGTCTCAAATATTTCCTGCAACGCCTGGACGAGCTCCACGGGAGATTCCGGAAGGCGCTTCCCGCATTCCTGGCGCCCATCGGGACTCGATTGGAGCAATCGACCACCGCCCTCGAACATCGGATGGACCTTTACCTGAAGGAATTGAAGCACGGACTGGGGGAAACCGCGGGACGCCTTCAGGCCTACTCGCCGTTGGCGGTCCTGGAGCGGGGCTACGCTATAATCACGACCAGCACCGGGCAGGTGGTTCGAGCAGCCGCTCAGGTTTCCGATCGCGAGTTGGTTCAGGTCCGAACCGGCCGCGGCAGCTTCATGGCCAGACGCGAGGACGAACGTGAAATATAGGGAATTCGAAGGGGCGCTGTCCCGCTTGGAAAAGATCGTCGGAGACCTGGAGGAGGGAGACCTCCCGTTGGAAGAGGCTCTGAAACTCTTCGAGGAGGGGGTTCAGGTCTCCCGGTACTGCGCGCGGGTCTTGAAGGAGGCGGAGCGCAAAGTGGAAATCTTGACCAGGAACGAGGAAGGCGAGTTGGAAACGGGTCCCTTCCAACTCTCCGGGCAGAAGGAGGAGTGATGCGGCGCCCGGCAGCAGCCGAGGCGGACTCGGCGGAGGTCAAGAGTTATCTCCGGCTGCAGCAGCGACGGGTCGACGCTCAGTTGGAGAACCTGATGCCGCCCGCGGACACCTATCCCGAGGTCGTCCACGAGGCCATGCGCTACAGCCTCTTCGCCGGGGGCAAGCGGGTTCGTCCGGCGCTGGCTGTGGCGACGGCGGAAGCCCTGGACGGGGACGAAGACACCTCTTTGCAACTGGCCTGCGCCCTGGAGCTGATCCACACCTACTCCTTGATCCACGACGACCTTCCCGCCATGGACGACGACGACTACCGCAGGGGGCTTCCCACGGCCCACAGGAAGTTCGGGGAGGGAATCGCGATCCTGGCCGGAAACGGCCTGATGACCCTGGCCTTCCGACTCTTGTCGGAGCTGCCGGGAGCAACAGTTCCGGATTCCGTAAGACTACAGGTCATCACCCATCTGTGCCGATCCATCGGCACCGCCACCGGTCTGATCGGCGGCCAGGTCATGGATCTGGTCTCACAGGGCCAGGCTTATTCGGAAGAGGAGGTCCGGTACATCCACTCCTGCAAGACCGGAGCCCTGATAGAGGCCTCCGTGTCGACCGCCGCCCTCCTGTGCCTGGCCCCCGGAAGCGCCCGTCAAAGGTTAAGCGCCTATGCCCGGCAGGTCGGCCTCTGTTTCCAGATCGTGGACGATCTTCTGGATGTGGAAGGATCTCAAAAGGAATTGGGGAAGGGATCCCAAAAGGATGCCCTGTTGAAGAAGGCCACCTACCCCGCCCTGTTGGGGGTCCGCAGGAGCCATGAGATTGCGGATCGGCTGGTGCGGCAGGCGACGCGGGAAGTCTCCTTCCTGGGCTCCAGGGGCAGGATGCTGATCGGAATCGCGGCCTTCATCTCCAGCCGGCGCTATTGACAGCGAACTGGGGCCACTCCCCGTTTCTCACCGGGTCGCCAGGCGAATGACGAGAAAAATCCGACTCGACGAACTGCTCGTGTCCAGAGGCATGGCGGCCGATGTCAGAACCGCGGGCGCGCTGGCCCTGAGCGGGCGGGTCTTCCTGGGCGAGCAACGCCTGGACAAACCCGGGACGCTGGTAGCGGCCGGAGAGCGGATCCAATTGCGGAATGCTCCACCTCGTTACGTGTCCCGGGGCGGCCTCAAGTTGGAGGCCGCGCTGGCCGCCCTTCAGATCCGGGTCCGGAACCGGGTCTGCCTGGACCTGGGCGCCTCGACGGGCGGTTTTACCGACTGCCTGCTCCAGCATGGAGCCCGGGAGGTGCTCGCCCTGGACGTGGGCAAGGGTCAGTTGGACTGGATGCTGAGGCAGGATCCCCGGGTGGTGGTCCTGGAAGGAATCAACGCTCGCTTCCTGTCTCCCGGCCATCTGCCTCGATCGCCGGAACTGGCAACGGCGGACCTGTCCTTCATCTCCCTGCGTCTCATTCTTCCCCGGCTGGAGCTTTTTCAGAAACTGGAGCTCCTGCTTCTGGTCAAACCCCAGTTCGAAGCCTTCCAAGGCGAAGTCGAGGCGGGGGGAGTGATCCGGAGTGCGGAGAAACGGCGCGAGATCCTGGGCCGCTTCAAAGACTTCGTTTCCTCCTCCGAATATCATCTGCAGGCGGAGTATCCCTCTCCGGTCCGGGGCCGGAAGGGGAATCGGGAAACCTTCTTTCATCTCCGCCGGCATCCGGATTGAACCTGGCGGCGATCCGCAGCAGGCCGTCCAGATAGTGGCTCAGCCGGATCAGGTTGGCTTCGAACTCCCTCCGAAATCCCAGGATTCCCGTCTCCGCCGTGTCGGAAACCACTTTGGGAGCCACGGCGGGCACTCCGTGGCTCCGGGCGACCTCCAGAACGGCGGCACTCTCCATGTCGCAGACGGAAGCACCCTGACTCCGGTGCAAGCGCTCGCGAGCCTGCTTCTTGATGACCGGAATTCGGACCGTGACTCCGGCACCGGAGATTCGTACCCGGTGCTTCCGGAGGAAGGCCACCAGGGCCGGATCCGATTCGAAGCATCCTCCGGTCTGCAGACACCAGCGCCTCGGGAAGACGACGTCGCCCATCTTCAACCCGGGATCCAGCTGCCCGGCGGTGCCGGTAAAGACCAGCATCGAGGGGCGCTGCGTCCGGAGGTAGGATTCAAGCGTAGCCCGCGTTCGGTTCATTCCCAGTCCGGTCACGAGGTGGGTGCACCTGGTCTCCAGCCGCTCCTGGAGGATCCTGGACTCCTTCTTCATGGCACAGGCAACGACGCATTCTTTCATCAGCCTTTCATTTCCTCCGCCTGCGGGATGATCTCAAGAATCCCTCAGGATTTCCCAACTCGACACAAACGGAACCAGGACTTATACGCCGTCTGAACAACAGCGTCAAAGGCATTGAAAGTTCACTGCATTCGTCCGCGGTCACTGGCGGGCGGACAGGAGGCCGTAGAAATTCCCGGGCGGCGCGCGAATTCCAAAATACTCTTAGATGAGATCATCCACAGTAACATCGAGCGCGTCGGCGATGCGCTTCATAGCTTTGACTGAACCCGTCTTTTTCCCCGTCTCGATATTCGAAAGGTAGGAGGCCACGATCCCGGCAGCCGCAGCTAGTTCACTCGCCTTCATCCCCCGATATTCGCGCCAAACCCGCACCGGGTGGTCTCCGTTCACAATGCGCCGAACCAGTTCGAAAGGGATGACATCCTGATCGGGCTCTTCCAAAAAACGCTGAAGGATTGCAGCGTCCATGGCGTCCTCGTCAACGGCCTGTCGCAACGCCTCGTATTCGGCGCGCGGGACGATGGCATATTCCTCACCGCTTAACGTGAAGGTTGGGTGCATGGGATTGGTCATCGATAGGCTCCTCCACGGGGAACGATCGCAGCGATCGTCATCGTTCTGACTATGGAGAAGATCCTATATTTTTTGCCTCATTACACAAAATGTTGGGAGTAACAGTCCGTGGTGAAAGTCCCGCGAGCACCGAGACCGTTCCTGCGCCCGCCGGGATGCAGGGACGGTCGAATGCCGTGATGACTTTTGCCACGGGCTGGTAAGAAACTAATATATTTCCACCTCCGCCATTTGGGACGGCAAGAGACCATGATTTGGAACCATGACCGAATCTGAGCTGATCCGTTGGATTCGGAATCAGAAACAGGATGAGTCTCCCTTCGTTCTCAAGGGCGTGGGAGACGATTGCGCCGTCTTGGATCCCTCACCGCAATCCCGGCTGGTGGTGAGCACCGACGTCCTGGTGGAAAGAGTTCACTTCCGGCGGCGCTGGATGCATCCCTACTTACTGGGGCGCAAGGCGCTGCTGGTCAATCTGAGCGACCTGGCGGCCATGGGGGCCCTGCCGTCCGCCTGTCTTCTTACCCTGACTCTTCCGTCCGATCTGACCGGAGGCTTCTTTCGAGCGTTCATGGATGGCTTCTTGGAGGAGGTCCGGCGGTGGAAGACCCCTCTGGTGGGAGGAGACCTATCCCGGGGATCCTCCGTCCACGTCGGCGTCACCGTCTGGGGCCACGTCGAATCTGGAGAACCCGTGTACCGGTCCACGGCCGCCGAGGGTGACGCCGTCGTTCTGGTGGGAGACGTCGGCCTCTCCGCGGCCGGATTGAATCTCCTGAAGCGCGAGGATCCAACCGAATTGGCGGACATCCGGAAGGAGGCGGAGTTGGCCGCCTGGGCCGGCGATGCCTTCCGCTGGCGCTGTCTGAAAGCCCATTTCCTTCCCACCCCGCAGATCCAGGCGGGAGACTGGCTTCGCCGCAACGGCTTTGCCAGCGCCATGATCGACGTGAGCGACGGATTGACCATCGACCTCCGGCGCCTGGCCGGCGACAGTCGTCTGCGCTTCGAGCCCGGTCCCAGGATCCCGCTCGAACCCGGGTTGACCGACCACATCTCCAAAGAGGCCGCCCTGGCCGGCGGAGAGGACTACGCTCTCCTGGCCGCGATTCCCGGCGACCGGTTGGAGCGCCTTCGGAACGAATATCCGGGGCACTTGCCCGAATGGCGCCACCTCGGCTCCCTCCGCCAAGCGGACGCGGACGGGAGCATGGAGACCGATCCGGCCCCCGGCTTCGACCACTTCGCCCGCCGACCCTGACCGCCTCGACGCCCCCTCTTGCTCTCACTCCTTGCTCCTCACTTCTCACTCCTCGACTTCTGCATTACGATGGTCAGCGGACGATGACGCCAATTCGATTTCTCACATTCTTGCTCCTGTTTTCGGCGCCGGTCTGGTGCGAGGAGACCCCTGCGGAGGATCCGCAACCGCCGCTGGAAGATTCACAGCCCGCTCTGGAGGACCTGGTCAACATCACCTTCAAGAATGACGCGCGCGTGTTCGCCGTCATGACCGCTCTAAACGCCGCCGGTTTCGACTATGAGAGATCCGGAAAAACGATCTCGCCGGAGCGGCAGGCCGTCCGGCAGCAGCTCGAGGGTCTTGATACCGATCTGATTCTTCGTCTGAAGACGTATTACAAATCCCACCGCCGATACCGGGACGAGGGCCGGGAGAGCGCAGACTACATCTCCCTGGCGCTGCTTCTGTCGGAGGTCCCGGACCTGACCTTCCCGGAAGAGACCGACCACCTGCCGGCAGACATCCTTCCCCTGCGAGGCTTTGCCGATCTGGTGCGGGAACTCTATGCTCCCGCCCGCGTCGCCGAGGTGTGGCCCAGCTACCTCAAGCGCTATGAACTCGAAGTCGAACGTTACCGCCCCGTGCTCGAGAAATTGATCTATCAGACGCTCCGCTACTTCCGCATCGGGCCCCGCAGAGTCCTGGATCGAACCATCATCTTCATCCCGGACCTCCTCAATGCCAAGGACACCGTAAATGCGCGGAATCTGGAGCGGGTCTACTACGTCATCGTGGGGCCCGCGGACGACCCTGCGGAGAATTACGTCGCTCTCCAACACGAGTACCTCCACGTGCTCATCGATCCTCTGATCGAGAAGTACGTGGCCCGGATGGAGGAGGACGCGAACCTCTTGCGGCTGGCCAACAAACAGCCCGAATTGAAGCCCGAGTACCGGGACCGGACTCTGCTCATCCTGGCCGAGTCGATGATCGAAAGCCTGATCCTGAGGATGCACCCGCCCGACGACCCCAGGCGGGAGATCGTCGGGTTTTTTCGACAGGGCCTGGTGGCCCTCCCCTCCTTTTACCGGCATCTGGTCGAGTATGAGAGCAGCGGTCTGCTTTCTTTTCCGGCTTACGCCGAACTGCTCCTCCAGGACCTGGACGAGGACAACCTGAAGGAGGCGGAATCCGCCATCGCGGCCATGGAGGATTCGCTGGCGGAAGAAGCAAGGAAGCTCCAGGAAGCCCAAGCACGCGAACGGCAGCGGGTGGAGCGGAAGAACCTCATCATTTCGCTCCTCAACGAGGCTGGCAAACTGATGGCTCAGAAGCAGTTTCAAGAGGCCGAACAGCGCCTGGAAGAACTCCTCCGGGAAGATCCGGGCAACACCAGCGGTCTCTTCTACATGGCTCAGGTCTCGTCTATGACGGGAGACTTGAAGCGGGCGTTCGTGTACTACGAGAGGGTCTCCAATTCGAACGCCCCGGTGTGGGTCCGAGGCTTGTCTCTGGTCCGCATGGGCCGCATCCTGGCCTCCCAGGGGTCCATGACCGAGGCCCGGAAACGCTTTCAGCAGGTCCTGGGCCTGGAAGGAGATCTGAAAGGGGCCAGGAAAGAGGCGGCCGAGCTGATCGTAGACCTGGGTCCGGAAAGGAAAGAGGAAAAAGAAGAGAGTGGAGAGTAGAGAGAGCCGAGGAGATGCAGGGGCAAATCTGTTGGTAGTTCTGCCACCGGCCAAAGCCCGGCCGAGTCAGGGGAGAAACCAGGCGTCGAGTCGATCTGCCTCAGGTGTCCCTGAGGAGATCAACTCCCAGTCTGCGCTCCGTTGCGTGTAACCTACCCGCCTTTCTTCACGCTTCTCTCTTTCCTATTTCCTCGCTCCTCACTCCTCCTCTGCCGTGATTTCGCTGACTTTTTGTGCCACAATGACCGTTGTCCACCCGCCTGATCGAGGTGGCCTTCCTTTCATGGAAATCGGAGAAAATAGAATGAAAAAGGTACTCGCCACTGTTGCCTTCCTAGGTTTGACCTCCACCTGGGACTTGGCCTCCGCTCAGAACACGGGACAGCAAGACGAAGGGCTCCTCCTGGACGAAGAAGAACCCCTGGTGGCTCCACCCGAGGTAGTCAGGGTCGTGGGACAAGCCCAGACCAAGGAAGAGTACGACGCCTGGACGGCCATCGATCAGACCGAAGAACTGCGGCCGAAGGCCGAACTGGCCATGGACTTTCTGGAGAACCATCCGAAGAGCGGTCTCACTCCGCTGGCCCACCAGCTTTTGGCTCTTTTCTTCCAACAGCAGAATGAATACGAGAGGTTCGTGGAGCACGGCGAGAAGGCGATCGCGGAACTGCCCACCAGTTACGTTCTCCTGATCGAACTGGCCGTCGGATACGCCGAAAGGGGCGAGGTGCAGAAGGCCTTGGCCAGGGCTCAACAGGGACTGGATGGCGCCACGGCGGCAGAAAGGCCCGGACAACTGAGCCTGGTGGAATGGACTCGCCAGAAAGAGCGTCTGGAGGCGGATGCCCACTACGCCCTGGGACTGTCGAATCTGCATCTGTCGATGAAGAGCAGCTCGACCAAGGTCCAGCACCTGGACAGTTGCGTCGAACATTTCTCCAAGGTGATCGAATTGGAACCGGATCACGACCGAGCCTATCTGCGCATGGGGCGGGCCTACCTCGGAAAGCGAAATGCCGAGAAGGCCCTCGAAGCCTATGCCCGCGCGGCGGCCACCGGGGGAATGACAGCTGAGATCGCACGGGAGCAGCTCGGTCAGCTCTATACGTTCGTTCACAAGAAGACGGACGGCATCGAGGAACTCATCGAACAGCAGCGTGAGTACCTGATGCAGCAAAAGGCCGCCAAGGAAGCGGCGCTTCAGGAACTCCAGAATCAGGAGATGCAGCAGTTCATCCTTCCGGAGGTGGGAGAGACCCCACAGACACAGACTCCCTGACACGAATTCGGTTCATTCCGGACAGAAGACGGAAACTGCGTCCCGGGTCGGTACTTGAAAAGGCTCTTTTTTTCATGGTCCGGGCTGTTGGCCCGCTTCCGGGCCCGGGTCCGATCTCATGACCCCCTTCAGTCGGACCCCCGCCGGAAAGATCTCCGGAGTCTGGAGGGCCGCTTAGGTCATCGGTTTCGCCGGATACGTGTTCTGGAGCGGGCTCTCACCCACCGATCTTTCGCTCACGAAGCTGGAACGCCGGGACAGCACTACGAGTCGCTCGAGTTTCTCGGGGACTCGGTTCTGGAACTGGTCATCAGTGAGACCCTGTACCTCGCCAACCCGGACCGGCCTGAAGGAGATCTCTCCAAGACCCGTTCCTTTCTCGTCTCCAAGTCCGAGTTGGCCAACCTGTCCGGGCGGCTGGGTCTCGGACGGCACCTCAGGCTGAGTCACAATGAAGAGAAGACCGGAGGGCGAGGTCGAAAGGCCATCCTGGCTGACGCCTTCGAGAGTGTCATCGCCGCTATCTATCTGGATGGCGGCCTGGAGGCGGCCCGATCCTTCATTCTGAACCAGTTTCGGGATCATCTGAAACAGGATGCCCGCGACGAACTCGAGTTGGGAAACTACAAGTCCCGGCTCCAGGAGCGCCTGCACGTGCTGGGAGGACGGGAACCGAACTACAAGGTGATCCGGGAGACGGGTCCGCAGCATTCCAAGACCTTCCTGATCGAGGTGCGAGGTCTGAATCGGGTCTTGGCCCGAGCCCCGGGCACGTCGAAGAAACGGGCCGAACAGAAAGCCGCGCGGCTGGCTCTGGCCGAGTTGGACCTGCTCCAAAACGCGATCAGGAGCGGAGCCACCCCCAGAAGATCGAGAGGGTGATCACGTCGTAGAGGGCATGGGCCACGATGGGAGCCGCCAGATGTCCTCTCCACAGATAGAGGAGACCGAAGAGCAGGCCCAGGACACCCGCAGCCACGGCGAAATCGACGCCTTGGAAGGAGTGCCCCGCGCCGAAGAACGCGCTCCAGAGGATCAATCCCGGAACCGCGCCTCCGAGGTGGTTTCGGAAGTGGACCAGAATGAAGGCTCTCTGAACCTCTTCCTTGATCCCGCCGACAAAGATGCTGCTGAACAGCAGCAACCCCAGGTCGGTTCCGTCCTGGATCATCTCCAGCAGCGGATTCGTTTCCGAGACGTATTGCGGCAGAAAGATCCGGAAGAGGAACCCCACCAGAACCGTGGCGCCGAAGAGCAGAGGCACGGCGGACACCCCGGCAAACGACTCCCTCCACCAGCCCCGATTGGCCCACCCCAGGTCTCGGAGACGCCGGCCTCCCGACCACAACAGGATCAGAATAATGCCCAGCGTCAGCGACGACTCCAACGTCAGGTAGAGGACGAGATGCGACACGTCTCCATAGATGTCCCGGGCTGAAATGCCCAGCAGCCTGATCCCGGCCGGCGCCAGGACCAAGCCGCCCACAGCCACTGCAACCACTTCCAAGAGCGCGCCCAAGGATCTCACTTCGGAACTATTCTACTACGGAAGTAGGGGCACCCCTTGTGGGTGCCCGCTGTCGCGCCGTACTGATCGGCCCGGGGAGGGCGACCACAAGGGTCGCTCCTACGCCTGACAGTGGTTGAACTGGATTGGGCAGGCGGCGGATAATCGCGCCGGAGACAAAATCGATGACTGCAAGCATCTTGGCACAGGAAGACGATTTGTACGACGAGTTCGAGGACGAGGACGAATACGACGACTTTGAAGACTACGAAGACGAGGCGGACTACGAAGACGATTACGCCGACTTGAACGATAACAACGCCACCGGAGACGGCGGTCAGGAGGATGCCGGGATCTAGAACTTCTCGACCGGACTCGTCGGACCCACCGATTCCGGAGCGCCAGGGAAGCGTCCCGATCGACTGTTGCAGGCATGGATAGACGCGTCACGCTGGCAGCTTTGGGCTTCGTGATCCTGCTTCCCGATGCTGCCGTCGCCGGAGGCAACAGAATCAAGCAGTTGCGTCCCAGTTGGAAGGGGTCGACCGGACTCTTCAAGCTGGCTACCCCCGACACTCTGCGAACCGGTGAATTCAGCCTGGGGCTCCATCATGCCCGGTTTCACAGAAGGTCCGGGCAAGCCAGAATCACCCACTTCCCCGTCTCCTTCACGTTGGGACTCCGCGACTACTTGGAAGGCTTCCTCTCCTGGGAGGCTCGGAGTTGGTTGCGCACGACTCAGATGGGAGCCCTCGACGAGAGCGGGCTCTCCGGCAACCGGTTGACTCTGTCCAACCATTCCACCCATCCGGACTTTTCGTCCGGGGCGGTTTCCGGGGACCTTTGGGCCGGCCTGAAGCTGAATCTGTGGTCACCCAGCCACGGACATCCCGTAGGCCTTGCTCTCCAGCCCAAAGTGAGAGTTTCCTCTGCGGCCGGATTTTCATCCGGCTTCCCCGAACCGACCCCGGAAGGACCGGGCCTGGGCCTAGAGGTTCTACTCTCGCGTCAGATCTCCACCTCCTTGAGACTCACCGCAAACGGAGGCTTCCTCTACTCCGGTGACGGAACGGAATCGATTTCAGGACACCAGTTCGACTACGGCCTGGGTCTGGACTTTCCGCTGGGTCGAGAGGCCACCCTCGTGGCCGAGTTGGTCGGCACCCGCTTCGGCGGTTCCGGATTCGAGACACCTCTTGAACTGCACCTCGGGATGACACTCCTCTCCCGGCGCTGGTTCCAACTCTCGGCCGGGTACAGTCTGAACCTCAACCGCGCGGGACCTGGCCAGCTCGGGGTGCCGGACGCCGGAAGACACGGATGGACGGCCCAGTTGGTCATCCAGAGAAAGATCAACCGTCCTCCCTTCGTCCGCTGCCGTCCGGTTCGCCAGACGGTCGAGTCAGGGGAATCGGCCAAAATAAAGGTCCTTGCCATGGATCCGGACGACGAGGTCCTGAGTATTGCCTGGATTGCCAGCGGGGGCGCCATATCTCTGCAGGGCGATTCGGCCCGATTCGACTCCACCGGACTGGAAGCAGGCGTCTACACCGTCTCTGCGGAGTTGAGCGATTCGGAGAGCACCTCCAGATGTGTGGTGGAGATCCGGGTGGAGAAAGAGTTGAGGAGTGGGAATTGAGCGCAGAGCATGTCTGGGCAATGCCTCCGTCCATCACGACTCGCTCGACGACTGCGCGCTGGGAGCGAAGACTGAGACATCCTTTGCCAGCGAACGGAGTAGAATACGCAGGATGAAGGAGCCCAAGACGATTTGGCGGGAGTACTGCCGGAAGGCTCTACTCTGCTGGCTCACCCTGTTGTTGGCCGATCTTCCCCTGACAGGCAACGCAGACTCCCGGGTTCTGGGCCCCTTTGGCGGAGACGTGCGTTCTCTGGCCGTCCATCCCGATAAACCTGACACCTTCTATCTGGGCACCAGCGACGGTCAGATCTACGTCTCTCGGAACACGGGATTGGGCTGGTCTCGAATCAATCCCGGACTGGGACGCAGGGACCTGGTGGTGGACAACCTGGCCTTCGACCCCTCGGATCCGGCCACCCTCTATGCCGCCACCTGGGAACTGAAAGCCGACGGGGGACAATTGTTCCGTTCCCGGAACGGGGGCCTGGGATGGGAACCTATGGCCGTCGGTCGTTACGACAGCACCATCCGGGCCATGGCCATCGCGCCGTCGGACCCTTCCATCATCGCCATTGGGATCTCGGAGGGTGTCCTGCTGAGCCGTGACCGAGGCAAAACCTGGGACCGGATCACGCGCGGATACAGGAGTCTCTACAACGTCGACTCCCTGGCCTTCGATGAACAGAACCCGCCGACTCTCTACGTGGGAACCTTCCACTTGGCGTGGAAGACCGCCAACCTGGGCCGCAAGTGGATCCCGATCCACAAGGGGATGGCCGATGACAGCGACCTGTTTTCCATGGTCGTGGAACCCGGCAAGCCGGACACCATCTACGCCGGCGCCTGCTCCGGAATCTACAAGTCGGACAATGGCGGTGAGAAGTGGTCCAGGTTGAAGAACGGACTGCCCAAGGAGGCGAGGCGAACCCGTGCGCTCCACATGGATCCCTCCGACCCGGCAACCCTTTACGCCGGAACCACCAAGGGCCTGTTCGTCACCAGAGACGCCGGCAGATCCTGGAAGCAGTTGACCTCCGGGGTCGTCGTCAACGCCGTGGTCGTGCATCCCAACCAACCTTCGGTGATTCTGGTCGGTTCCGACGACGCCGGCATCCTCCGCTCCGACGATGGGGGCGCCAGCTTCTCCCCTTCAAACCGAGGATTCGTCCACCGCCAGATCGGCGCTCTGGAGCCCGATCCACGCCGGTCCCACGTCTATTACGCCAGCGTCGTTCTGGACCGGGATCACGGCGGATTCTTCACCCTGAAGGGAAGAAGTTGGAAGTGGAGTTCGTTCAACGACGGTCTGGACGGGAGCGCGGACTCGATCCGGGCGATCCGTCCCTCGCGCCTCTCCTCCAAGGTGTACCTGGGGACAGGGACAGGCCTGTTCGTGGGGGTTCCCGACGAGGCTCCATGGCAGCCGGTCGGGGAGACCTCCAAGCTGCCCGTCCTCGATTTGTCCTTTTCGAACCGGAAGGAGACGGGCCTCTTCCTGGCCACACCGCAGGGGGTCTTCCATTTGGACCTGGAAACCGGAACGCTGGAAAAGAAGGAGATTTCAGCCGATATCGGCGGAGTGCAGACCGTACTGAATGACTTGCCCACGGCGACCCTGTTTGCCGGGACCGACTCCGGACTGTTTCGATCGCGCGACGGCGGTGAGACCTGGCTGCTTCCACCCCCCGGGCTCCCGGCGGTCCGGGTGAACGTCGTAGGCCGGTCAGGACCGCGCCTTTTCTGCGGAACCGGCAAAGGCGTCTTCGTCAGCAACGAAAACGGAGACGAATGGGTAGGGGCCGACGGGATTCAGCCTTTGGACATCGCGGCCCTTTCGGTCGACTCCCGCGGGCCGAATTTCCGAGTCTTCGCCAGCGACTCCCTGCTGGGACACCTGTATGCCAGTCCGGACGGGGGCGACAGCTGGCACACTTTCGATCGAGGCAGCTCCGGACCACGTATCACGACCCTGCATCTGTCCACTTCGGGAGAGCTTCTCGCCGGCACCCTCTCCGAGGGGATCCATCTCATCCACAATCCGGTAGAATGAAACATCAGGCTCAAACCAACGGGCGCTGCCGGATTGGCGGATGAAACGTGCAACAAGCGCTTCTCAGCTACCCCGTCCTGCTCCTCATCTTCGCCCTGACCTTGATCGCCCTGGCAATCTTCCTGTTCCTCGGCCGGCGCCGTTCGGACGCTTCATCCGGTGAACTCCAACGCCTGCTCGATTCCACCCGTGCCGGCGAACTGCTGGAGGACAGCCATCACCTGGTCCCCCTTCTGCTCTATGAGAAACGGTTCCCGGCATTCTGCAGAATCCTGGCTCTGGTCCTGAAACAGTTTCCGCTGCAGAGGTTTCTACAACGGAGCGACTTCTGTCAGGCCTTGGATTTTCTGACTTCCAAACCGTTTTCGGACGCGGAATCGGAGGATCCGATTCCGGCCATGGTCGTCATTGTCGAGGTCTTTCTTTCCGACCCGGATGTGGAGTACCGCTGCCGTCCCCGCCTGCGGACGCTGGTGAATCGGTTCATTCGGGAAGCGGAGCGCTGACCGGCTCGACAAACGAAACCACTCGGATGCCGCTTATTCGATCGTGTATGCAGCGCCTCCAGGGATCGAGCAGACCCCAAAGGAGCCCCACCAGAGTCAGCGTGGCCAGAGGGTAGAGGAAAATCCACAGTGCGACGGCCCACACGGGTATGGACTCCCGCTGTTTCTCGCTCTCCAGTCTCAGCCGCGTGAAATACATTCCAGGCGTTTGCCCGGCTCCCAGGAGAAAGAAGAAGGAATTGAAGACGTAGAAACCGATGGTGGAGCCGACTCCGAGTCGTAGCGATTCAAGAGAGAAGAAATCCAGATTCAGGGCCCAATAAGCCAGGAAACAGAAGAAACAACCGATCACGGCCGCCAGCGAGAGGTCCAGAATTGCGGCCAGAATGCGCGACAGGAGGATCTCCCTCGGCAGGCTGGTCACGGTTACGGCGGGCTCGGGCGCCGCTGCGACCCGGGGGGCGGGAGGCAGAGTCTCCAGCTTCAGTTTCTGCTGGCGGTGGATCCTGGACGGATTTCCGGTTCGCGGCCTCCCCGCGACGCGAATGACCCGTCGGTTGTCATCCTGGCGGACTCTCGCACGCTGAAAACCCGGGGGGTTTTCCTGGACGGATCCACTCCCGGCCCCGTGGCCGGCGGATACGTCAGGGGCGGTCCTGCCTCGGGATGAATGGACGGACCCGGATTGAAACGAAATGGACCGCTGTCGCGCTGCGGCCGCCCAACCGCAGTTGGGGCATATGTTCCCACGGCTCCGGGTACGGCAACGCGGACACAACACGTTTACAGATACTAGCAGACGAGGGGGAACGAAAAGGGGTGGGTGGGAGCGGCGGTTTCCAGCCGCCGAACTCCGGTGGAGCCGGAGGACGAGCAGGACTGGAGGACAAGGATGTCCCCTCCCAGCGAGGAAGTGAACGGAAAACGATCTTGTCCAGTACGCCCGAACCAGTCTGATTCGAGGGACCGTTTCTACCCGACTGCGCCCGGTCCAGGGCAGCAGGAAAGCCCCTCATTCTTCCAGGATTTGCAACATCTGAGCCACCTGCTCGTCGTCTATGTGCTGGACCTTTTCCAGGCGGCGGGAAATCCTGAACAACCGTTCCAGGTAGACCTCGGCCTGGTCTGTCTCCCGCGCCCGGTGGCGGGCTTCCTCGAAGGCATCGATAATCCGCTCACGAGGATATGCTTCCGGAGCTCGTTCCACGAGGCCCTCCAAAACTACGGTATGGACCAGATCCAGCCGGTAGGATCTGAGGACGAAGAGTGCCCCCAGAAAGATGAACGGCAGCAGCAGCATGGCCGCTCGACTCTTCTTCACCTGTCTCTACCCCCATCCGTCACAACAGCTTCAGTATCTCGAAGCAGCTTCCGTAGTCCAGGTCGATTCCATGCCTCTTGGCGTGTCCCAGAATGGTCGATAGAAAGAGAGTCCGAAACCACCTCGGCCACCATCGCGACTTTCTGGTCCGGCCGTGGGCATAGGGATGCTTGAAGTAGAAGTCCACCACGGTCCGGCAAGTGTCGAGATCCAGGCGCAGAATCTCTCCCAGGGAGAGTTCGCTGATTCGCACTGTCCGGCCCTGGACGCCGATACTGCGGAGGTTCAGCTTCTCTTCGATGGCCTCACGATTCAACTCGGCGGCACGCGCCTTGCTGGACATGGCGGAAAGCGCATCCCCGTAGCTGGCCACTCCATTCTCGACGTTGACGGCCAAGGTGCGGCATAGCCGATAATCCGGATAGTAAGCGAAGAATTCCCTCGTCAGATCACGAATTCTTCCTTCGACCGACTTCATGGATCGAGTCTTCGGCATTGTAACGTCCTCGGATCGATGGAACTGCTGCCCCGGGCCTGTTGACTTGCGAGGTAATAGCCTATAAAAGAGATAGTTAGTCATTTGTGGAGCAAAACATGTGGAAAAAAGATTCACCTGAACCTTCTATTCCTGCCATGGACCCGATTCAACCAGGGACTGTCCCACCAAATCCAATCCAACGGGATCCCGTCGAACGGCTGAAGGAAAGGGCCGTCATCGGGACGGCCATCGTCATCCACGGGGAGGTGAGTGGAGGCCAGGACCTGTTGGTCAATGGCCGGATCGAAGGCAAGTTGTCCCTTGCCAGCCACAGTCTCACCGTGGGCCGGGAAGGACGGATCAAGGCCGACATGTTCGCCAAGTTGATCAGCATCGAAGGCTACGTTGAAGGGACCATACAGGGTGAAGAGAAGATCGTCCTGCGTGGAACTGGAAGCGTCCGGGGAAATCTAATCGCTCCCCAGGTCGTTCTGGAAGAGGGGTGCAGGTTCAAGGGCAGCATTGACATGGGCGACAACGACGACTACCAGGAGTCGTCGTCAGGAGATGGTGGAGAATCCCTCGGCGCAGACTCGATCGTGGGTGATGCGCCGACTTCACCGAGAGTCGTTTCCGAGCCCGTCATCTCCGCCCAGACCACGTCGCCCTTTCCAAAGGCGTGATGCGGTGGTCTCTTCTCCGCAATCCTGAGCCCAGACCCGCTCCGGAAC
This sequence comes from uncultured Acidobacteriota bacterium, assembly GCA_951812665.1. Taxonomy (GTDB): domain Bacteria; phylum Acidobacteriota; class UBA6911; order RPQK01; family JAJDTT01; genus JAJDTT01. The sequence goes on along the minus strand of CATOST010000018.1, from coordinate 126,324 downwards.
CGACTCTGCCGGAAGCCGAAGTCCACTCCTCCGTCGGCTTGAACATCGCCTACAATCAGGTACGGGGCCGGCAGAAACTGAGCGTTCTGGACTTGGGCTCGGCCTACGCCTCGAATCTCCAATTCCTCTCCCAGTGCGTTCGCTCCCTGCACATCGAAATCGAAGACCTCTACGAGACCTTGTCCTCCTTCGACTTCTTCGATCCCCGGGAGCCCCGTTCCTATGACGCAGTCTACCGCTATCTATTTCCCTACGGTGAGGAAACGCGGTTCGACCTCATCCTGGGTTGGGATCTGTTCAACTACCTGGAAGAGCTTGAGCTTTCCGGCCTGATCCGACACCTGGACCGCTTTTGCCATCCGGGGACGCTGCTGTTCACCATGATTTCCACGAATCGGTACATTCCGGAGAGACCGATCCGATTCCAGATCATCGACTCGCAGCGGCTCCGTTACGAGCACCTCTCCTCCTTGCTGCGCCCGTCCCCTCGATACCACCGGGCGGACCTGAACCGGATGATGCCCCATTACCGGCTCTTCAGCTCCTTCCGGCTTCGAAACGGTTTCAAGGAGTACATCTTTGTTTACCACGGTCGGTCTTGAGCCATGGTTCGTTTGCTTCTGACTTCCTTCCTCGCCGGTGTCGCCCTTTGGACCATCTTCGGGTTGCCCCCCCGGAGCGATTCGGTTGAGGTGACGGCACTCCTGCGGCTCAACAGCCGGGGCGTGGCCTTCATGGAACAGCTCGACTACAAGGCCGCCGCTTCGGAATTTTCTCGACTTCTGGAACTGGACGCGAATTTCGTGCCCGGCCATGTGAACTTGGGTGTTGCGCTGTTCAATCAGCAACTCCACGAGCAGGCGGCCCGATCCTTCCGGAAGGCCTTGGAATTGGATCCGGAACAGATCCAGTCCCACTACATGATGGGTCTCATCTATCGCAACCAGGATCAGGCCGCGAAGGCGGGGGAGGCTTTCGGCCAGGTCGCCCGCCAGGACCCCGAGGACCCTTCGACTCAGTACTACCTGGGACTGCTGAGTTCGCGCGGACGACGTTACGAGCAGGCCATCGGCCACTTTCGGAAAGTGCTCTCCTTGGAGCCGTACAACGCTTCGGCCCACTACAATCTGGCCATCGCTCTGACCCGAAGCGGCCAGGGAGAAGAAGGCCGTCAGGAGATGGAGCGGTTTCGAACTCTCCAGGGGATGTTCGGCGCCACGACTCTGGGACTCCAATATCTGGAGCAAGGACGCTACGCCCTGGTGCTGGAGGATCTTGACGACTACCTGCCACAGCCCCCCGTCGAGGGCAGAGAAGAGTTCGCGGTTCGATTCCGGGAGGACGGGGTAGCCGCGGGCCTGAACTTTCGACACGAGGGTCCGGGAAAGGTTGATCCGGAGGTGTCGTCGGTGCAGGAACTGGAAGATGGGCTGGTCCCCTGGGTGGGATCGGGAAGCTCCTTTGGCGATTACGATGGAGATGGTCATGTGGACCTGTTCCTGGCCAACGCCGGGCCCGGAGGAAGCCGGAGTTCACTCTTCCGAAATCGAGGAGACGGCACCTTTCAAGAGACGACCGGGGAATCGGGACTCGACCGGAAGGGCCGGACCATGCACGGCATCTGGGGAGACTACGACAACGACGGGGACCTGGACCTCTACCTCGTCAACTACGGACCCAACGTCCTCTACCGGAATGAAGGGAACGGGCGCTTTGTGGAAGTCACGGAGCAGGCGGGAGTCGGAGACCCCGCCTGGGGAAGCGGAGGAGCGTTCGTCGACTACGACCACGACGGGGACCTGGACCTCCTGGTGACCAACCTCACGGGCCGGCCCGGCAGTGTCTCAGCCGGGACCCGGTTTCCCCAGGATTTTCCGGGAGCGACCAACTCCCTTTTCCGCAACAACTCCGACGGGACCTTCGCCGACGTCAGCGAAGCCGCCGGACTGACCGGGGCCCGGCACCAGACCTGGTCTTCCGTCTGCACGGACTTCGACAACCGAAGGGACATCGATTTCTATTTCGTCAATCGGGGCGCGCCGAACCAGCTCTTCAGCAATCAGCGGGACGGATCCTTCATGGATATGGCTGAAGCCGCCGGAGTCGCGGGCGACGGTGAGGGCGTCGGCGTCGGCATCGGAGATTTGGCGCACCGGGGCCTCCTGGACTTGGCACTCCCGACGCTGACCGGACCCGACTTCAGCCTCTGGACCCAGAAGACGGGGAACCGCCGGTACGCACGCCGCCAAGACTGGATGCCCCAGGATTGGAAAGCACCGGGCCATGCGCATACGGTTCATCTTCTGGACTTCGACAACGACGGTGACCGTGACCTTCTGATCGTCGCGGCTCCTCTGTCCGACTCGAACTGGGAGCAGCCGCGACGCAATTTTCACCTCCTGGCCAATCACCGGGGCCGTTTCCAGGACGTGAGCCGGGAAGCGCGCCTGGACGAGTTCCGCGGCCTTCCGGTGCGCGGCGTGAGTGCCGCGGACTACGACCGGGATGGAGACCTGGACCTGGTCGCCAACGTGAATGGAGGTCGTCCCCTGTTGCTGCGGAACCAGGGAGGCAACCGCAACAATTGGGTCTCCGTGACCGCCCGCGGGACCAACAGCAACCGCAGCGCCATCGGAACCAAGATCGAGATTCGCAGCGGCCGCCTCCTCCAGAAAGAGGAGGTGCGCGGAGGCTACGGCTTTCTGAGCCAGAATGCGGCCACCCTGCATTTCGGACTGGGCCGCCGAACGGAGATCGATATCGTCCGGCTGCTGTGGCCCGGCGGGGTCCTGCAGTCGGAACTCAATCAGGAGGTGAACCAGGCTCTGGAGATCCAGGAGTTGGACCGAAAGGGAACCAGTTGCCCCATCCTCTACGTCTGGAACGGAGAGCGCTACGTCTTTCAGACCGATTTCCTGGGAGGGAGCGCCTACGGCTACCTGCTCGCGCCGGGAACCTTCAACTATCCCGACACCGACGAATACGTGAAGCTGAACCGGGCCCAAGTGGGTCTGAAAGAGGGACGGTTGGCGATCACGTTGAACAACCAGTTGGAAGAGTTGATCCTGTTCGACAAACTCGAGGTGGTGGTGGTGGACCATCCGGAAGACTACGAGATCTACCCGGACGAGAAGCTGCTACCGGGACCTCCTTATGCCGATTTTCGACTCTTGACCTTCTCCGATCCACGGCCGCTGCTTGCGGCCACCGACGGCAAGGGACAGGACCTACTGCCTGCCCTCAGCCGACTCGACGGCAAATACCCGGCCTGGTTCCGAAACTTGCCCTTCAAGGGCTATGCCGAACCCCATGATCTGATCCTGGATCTCGGCCCGGCTTCAGGAGAGAACACGCGCCTCCTGCTCGACGCCTGGATCGACTATGCGGACAGCACCAGCAACCTGGCGGCGTCTCAGGCCGGTCTGAGCCTGAGCCCCCCGGTCCTCCAGGTTCAGGATTCGACCGGCGATTGGGTGACCGTCATCGAGCGCATGGGCTTTCCGGCGGGCCTTCCCAAGCCCATGACCGTCGATCTCACGGGCAAGTTCCTGAGCGACAGCCGGAAGGTCCGGATTCGAACCAACATGCGGATTCATTGGGATCGAATTCTGGTAGATACGAGTCCTCCCCGCCGCGACTTCAAGACCTTCCGGCTCAGACCCCAACGAGCCGATCTTCACTACCTGGGCTTTCCGGCCGCGATCGGGAAGCCGCTCCTGGCCTATGACCGCAGCCGGATCCTTCCCACCGCTCCCTGGAAGGCGCACATCGGCAACTACACCCGGTTCGGCGAGGTGAGTCCGCTACTGCTGAAACGGGACGACATGTTCGTCACCACCCGCGCCGGCGATGAGATCGAGGCCTTTTTCGATCTGGACCGAATTCCCGCTCCACCCGAAGGCTGGGTGAGGGATTATCTGGTCTATGTGGATGGGTTCGGCAAGGACATGGACCTCAATTCGGCCTCCCCGGACACCGTAGGACCGCTGCCTTTTCACGGCATGAGCCGTTTCCCGTACGCCCCGAACGAGCGTTACCCGGACACGCCGGCCCACCAACGTTACCTGCAGGAGTGGAACACCCGCCGCGTCGATCGCTGGTATTGATCCCACAGGAGAACGTTTCCATGAGCCCGATCCTCGCCGCCCTGCTTTGCTTCTGCCTCTATCTGATCGGCTTCAAGTTCTACGGCAAGTATCTGGGCCGCCGGATCTTTCAGCTGGATCCGAACGCCACCACACCCGCCCATGAGCTGAACGACGGAGTGGACTACGTACCGGCGAACCGATGGGTGCTGTTCGGACATCATTACGCCTCCATCGCCGGCCTGTCCCCCATGTTGGGTCCCGCTATCGCGGTGATCTGGGGATGGGTCCCGGCCATGCTCTGGGTGGTCCTGGGAACGCTGTTCATCGGAGCCGTCCACGACTTCAGCGCCTTGGTGATCTCCATGCGCGCCAAGGGCATGTCGGTGGGAAAGGTGGCCGAGGACATCGTGGGCCCCCGGGCCAAGAGCCTTTTCCACATCATCATCTTCTTCCTCATCGGCTTGGCCATGGGGGTTTTCGTCCACGTCTCGGCCACGCTCCTGACCACTCAATACAACCCTCAGGCCGTCTATCCCAGCGGAACCCTGATGGTGGTCGCTCTGGTCGTGGGCTGGCTGGTGTACAAGCGGAACGCGTCCATCAAGAAGGCCACCGCCGTGGCCTTCGCCGTCACCCTCCTGAGCGTCTGGATGGGTGTCGAGCTTCCCAGCCCCGATCTGAGCCTGGGACAGTGGAGCGTGATCCTGCTGGCTTACAGCCTGGCCGCTTCCGTATTGCCGGTCTGGTCCCTGCTGCAACCCAGGGACTACATCAACTCACTGCTTCTGTACCTGGGATTGTTCCTGATCTACGCCGGCTTCTTCTGGCTCGGTCCCGAGTTCGCGGCGCCGGCCGTTCAGACTCATCCGCCCGGGGCTCCCCCCATCTTCCCCTTCGTCTTCATCGTCATCGCCTGCGGAGCCGTCTCAGGCTTCCACGGACTCGTCTCCTCGGGGACCACGGCGAAGCAGATCAACCGGGAAACCGACGCCACCTTCATCGGTTACGGGGGCATGATCGGAGAATCGCTGCTGGGACTCGTCTCCGTGTTGGCGTGCACCGCCGGTTTCCTCACGCGCGATCTCTGGATGGCCCACTACCAGAGCTGGGACATGGCTCTGGGCCTGGGCCCGAACATGAAGGCGTTCATCGACGGAGCAGCCCTGTTCATGAGCCAACTGGGCATTCCCCTGGAACTGGCCAAGGCCTTCGTCGCCCTCATCGCCATCTCGTTCGCCCTCACCACCCTGGACTCGGCCACCCGGCTGCTCCGCTTCAATATCAGCGAGATCGGCGAAACCCTGGGAATCCGGATTCTCTCGAACCGTTACGTCGCGTCGGTCGGGGCAGTCGCCACCATCGGATTCTTCGCCTTCTATCGAGTGGACGGGAAGGCCGCCGGCCTGGCGCTCTGGCAACTGTTCGGGACCACCAATCAGGTCTTGGCGGGACTCACCCTGCTGACGGTGACGCTGTACCTGATGCACCGCAGGCGGCCCTTCTGGTACACGGCCGTTCCGATGCTCTTCATGCTCATCACGACACTGGTGGCCATGGGCTTCAAGATGCGCGATTTCTGGACCTCCGGGGCGCACCTGCTGCTGATCGTGGGAGGAATCATCCTGGCGCTGTCGCTCTGGCTGGGCGTTGAAGCGATCCTCCGACTGAGGCGAGGGATGAGGAAACAGACGTAGGGGCGACCCTTGTGTGTCTGGTATCAAGACATCCTTTACAAGTTGTATCAGACGGAAAGGGACAGTCTTGATTACCCGCGTCTCCAGCAGTTGCGCCACCTTCTCTGCCGGCCCGACCGACAATCCGTCCGTCAGAAATCGCAATCGCCGGCGAAAAGCTCCAGCACGGGCAAATCCACGCGACCGGCACGGAAAGGGACAGTCTCGATTCCCGGCGCGGCCGCGCGGTGCGCGACCACGTACAGCCAGCCCGCCGCCGATGAGGTAACTGTGTCGGTGGAAATTATTGTCCAGCCAAATGAGTTGCTTCAATTATATGATGTCGGTGACATGAGTGGCCACGGGCCCGGGCCAATTCGTACAATCTGAAAAATAGGAGCCCCCATGGCTGCTGACAGCTTCTTACCCATCACGGAAGTTCCCGACAACCTCTCTGAAATCACGGGACGCGTCCAATTCGGAGGAATGGGACACGTCTCAACAAGGGGACAGTCTGTTTTTTCCGCGCGTGACCACTCAATAAGGGGACAGCCTGTTTTTCCGGGACGGGAGGCACAGGGCAGACCACAAGGGTGTCGGTTCCTTTGGCTGCCAAGATGACTCAGATGGTCACTTGGCCGAGATTCCTCGGTTGCTTCCGGAAACACGAGATTTGCTGATTTTCTTGAGTTTCCTTCGCCTTTCTCAGTTCTGAATCGTTGTGGTCATCAGAGGTGCGAACCTATCCGCGCCGAGTCCGAGTCGTTAACCGAGGACCGTGGCCATGGCCCGAACCGCACGACACAAAAGCACAGAAGCCGCCTTCTATCACCTCACCAATCGAGTCGCCGGCGATCCCGATTGGTTCCCCTTTAAGAACGACCAAGCCCGGCGCAAACTCCAGAACATGATGTTGTTCTACGTCAATGCCTACCGCTGTCGTTTGGCCGCTTTCCAGATCATGGGGAATCACTTCCACTTCATCGTCCATTTTGAGAAACCCCGCACCTTGTCCCGCAAGGAATTGATGGAGAGCGCCCACAAACTTTATGGACAAAAGACAGAGGAGACGACCGCCGGTTGGACCGACGCCCAGTGGGAGACTTTCAACCAGCGTCTCTTTGACGTGTCGAAACTGATGCAGAACGTGGACGGGTTCTATGCCCTGTGGTTCAATCGCAATTTCGAACGGCGAGGCCATCTTTGGAGTGATCGTTTCAAGAACTCGGAACTCTTGGGAAGCGAAGCCGTCCAGGACGCCATCCTCTACGTGGAACTCAACGCCGTCCGAGCCGGACTGGTCAAGCGGCCCGAGCAGTGGAAGTCGGGCTCGGCCCGCTGGAGACTCACCGGCGAGGATCAAGATCTGATTCCCCTGGAGGAACTGTTCCCCTCGGATCCCGGAACCGACGTGTACCGTAGTTACCGGGCTCGCTTGTACTATCGAGGAGCCGTCCCCACCCGGGAGAACCAGGCCGCGATCCCCCGGTGGATCCTCCATCAGGAGCAGCGACGTGGATTTACCCGTGCCGGAGCATTTCACCAGCGTTTGCGATTTCTGACGGACGGAGTGGCCGTCGGGCCGGCAGAGAAGGTGGCGCAACTGCTGGCGACGTATCGGCAGCAAGGTCGATATCGACGTCGCCGACACCCCATCCCCCAACTGGGCGGAGTGCTGTTTTCCCTGCGGGAGCAGCGCTCGCACGCCTTCGTCTTGTAGACTCGCCTGATCGTCGGCCGTCGATTCTGCCAGCGCGGCACCGAACGACCCAAATCACGGGAACCACCCAATAGACTCTGGCCTTTCCCCATTTTTCTGACGGTTCAGGAGAACGGGGGAAGTAGATTTGAACGAGGATCGCGACGAGGCGGTCCAATCCCGGCGGGCCGGCCATCCAAAAGCTGCTTGATCCCATCCGCAGTCGCGTAGAAACAGCGGGAATCGAGACTGTCCCTTTCCGGGTACCGCAGTTACCGGGCTCGCTTGTACTATCGAGGAGCCGTCCCCACCCGGGAGAACCAGGCTGCGACCCCCCGGTGGATCCTCCATCAGGAGCAGCAACGTGAATTTACCCGAGCCGGAGCATTTCGCCGACGTTTGCGTTTTCTGACGGACGGAGTGGCCGTCGGGCCGGCAGAGAAGGTGGCGCGGGCGCGAGAATCGCGGAGAATCGAGACTGTCCCTTTCCGGATGAGGGGAACGCGTGAACGAGGATCGCGACGAGTCGGTCCAATCCCGGCGGGCCGGCCATCCAAAAGCTGCTTGATCCCATCTGCAGTCGCGTAGAAACAGCGGGAATCGAGACTGTCCCTTTCCGCGCGGTCCCTTTCCGCGCGCGGTCCCTTTCCGCGGAGCGCGCGGTCCCTTTCCGCGCGCGGTCCCTTTCCGCGGAGAGGCGTGAGGAAGCAGACGTAGGGCGATACCCTGTGGTCGCGTTTCCCTGACGGCGGGCACCGCCGGCCGGTCGCCGACTCACATGTTCTTGTAGTCCGGTCCGCCGCCCCCTTCGGGGGGAGTCCACAGGATCACCTGGTAGGGATCCAGGATGTCGCAGGTCTTGCAGTGGACGCAATTGGTGAAGTTGACCTGGAGCCTGGGCCCGTCCCCATCCTGCACCATCTCGTAGACGCCCGCCGGACAGAAATGCTGGCAAGGGTTGCCGTATTCCCGCCGGCACTTGTCTCGACAGATCTCCAGGTCCGAGATCTTGAGGTGGCTGGGCTGATCCTCCTCGTGAGCCGTGTCCGAGAGGTAGACGTCGGAGAGCTTGTCGAAGGTGAGTTCGCCGTCCCCGGGAATCGGCGCCTCTTCGGTTGCTGCGGAACCGTCCATCTTGGCCATGCGCTCATGGCCCGGCACCGTCTTCCAGATGCCGCCCCAACCCAATCCGGTCAGTGTCTGGAATCCGTTGTAGAGAAGGCCGGTCCAGAAACCTCGCTGGAAGGACTGGCGGAAGTTGCGGCTGGAGTGGAGCTCCTTCCTGGCCTCGCTCGCTTGGAACAACTCGGCGTACCGCTGCAGCCGTTCCGCAGAACAATCGCGCGCCACCAGGGCCTCGAACGCCGCCTCGGCCGCCATCATTCCCGATTCGATGGCCAGGTGGATCCCCTTCAACCGGGCGGGGTTGAGGAAACCGGCCGAATCTCCGACCAGGAGCAGTCCGTCACCGTAGAGCCGCGGCATCGAGTGGTAGCCCCCCTCCGGAATGGCCTTGGCGCCGTAGGAGACCACCCGGCCTCCTTCCAGAAGGCGCCTCACGAAGGGGTGTTGCTTGTATTCCTGCAACAGCCGGTGGGCATCTTCCCGCGGATCTCGCGAGTCCAGGCCCACGACGAACCCCACATGGACCTGCTCCTGCGTCAGAGTGTAGATGAAGCCGCCGCCGAACTCGCGGGTTCCAGTCGGGTAGCCGAAGGTGTGGTAGACCCGTCCCGGCTCGATTCCCGGGACCCGCCAGACCTCCTTCACGCCCAGCGAATAGAGTTGCGGCCCGCTGTCACGATCCAGTCCAAGTCGATCTTCAGCCTGGCGGGTCAACGTGCCTCTGGGTCCTTCGCCCAGGACCGTGATCTTGGCCAGTACGTCGGTTCCGGGCTCGAAGTGCGACCGGGGCTGTCCCTTGGCGTCCCGCCCCCGGTCCCCCATCCGGGCGCCCACCACCCGATTCCCCTCCAGGAGGAGCTTGACCGCCGGGAATTCGGGGTAGACCTCGACCCCATGGTCCTGGCAGAGGTCGGCCAACCATTTCACCAGCTTTCCCAGCGAGGCCACGTGGTTGCCTTCGTTGTGCAGCGGCGGCGGGATCACGGGAAGCCGAAAATGCCTCTTTGCGGTAAGGAACAGGACGTCCTCTTTCCGCACCGGCGCGTCCAGCGGCGGTTCCGTACCGGGGAGATCCTGAAGCAGATCCCGAAAGGCCCTGGGGTCCACGATGGCGCCGCTCAGGGCATGAGATCCGATCTCCTTGCCCTTCTCCACCAGCAGCAGGAGCTGCTCTCCCAGGGCGGGACCCGGCCGGCCCCCTGCTGCCACCTCACGGTCATGCCGGCTCACCAGGCGCGACAAGTGGAACGCCGCACTCAAGCAAGCCGGTCCCGCACCGACGAAGAGAACGTCCACCTCCAACTGTTCCCGTTGCATCACTGCTCGCCCTTCAATCCGGATGGGGCAGGGCCGCTCCCGGACAGACCCGGCCGGTCTTGAATCCACATCCAGAACACGTTTCCGAGACCTGGGTCCGGGGAAAATGGCTCAGATCCGGTGTGCTGGGAAGACCTCCGATCAGATCGCGGCATCGGGCCGCGACGCCGGCGTCGAAAGACACCGGAACCAGAGTTCCGGCCTCCGTGAACAGGAGATGCCCCTCCATATCCATGGTGTCCAACACCCGGGACACGGCCCACAGGTAGAGTTGAACCTGAAGCCGGTAGTCTCTCTTGACGATCTCCTCGCCGCCGTCACGCTCGGCCAACGGTGAGGTCTTGAAGTCCACGACCACCCAGCGGCCATTCTGCTCCTGAAGGAGCTTGTCGATGATCCCCGTCACCAGGCGCCCCTGTTCCAGCAGATGGAATCGCTTTTCGCTGAAGACCCTCCCGGCGGAGGCGAGACGCTCCGCCAGACGGCTCTTCCGGACACCCTCGATGCTCTTCTCGATGCGCCGACTCATCCGGCGAATTTCCGCCTCCGAATAGACGGAGCCAAGCCTCGCCCGCCACCGGTCCCGGAAACGTTCTCCCTCCGCTTCACTTCCCAACGCACCCTGATTCTCCAGCAACTCGTGCACGGCCGAGCCCACCAGCGCCGACGGGCTCGCGCGCCAACCCGTGGCCGGCGCCTCCGTCCGTCCCTCCACCCGGGAGTGGAAGAAGCTCCGGGGGCATCGATAGTAGGAGACGATCTCGGTCGGTGTCCAGGTGGTCTTGCTCCAACTGTCGACGGCCGAATCGAGACCATGGCTCCGACCGGCCAAGGCCGGCCCTCCGGCGAGAACCTGGGAGGAGACGGCGGGAGAGAGCTCGTTCTCTTCTGCCTCCCGCCCGGTCGACTTGCGGGAGCGGTCGAGAGGCCGCAGGGTCAACGGGGCCATGGAGGCTTCTGCGTCCGCTTCCTGCAACCAGCGGGCGTAGGATGGCCGTCCCGACTTCTTCCCGATCAAGACCAATCTCTCACGGGCCCGGGTCAGGGCCACGTAGAGGAGCCGTTTCTCCTCGGCCGTCTGGCGATACCGATCCAGCCGCCGCAACATCTCGTACTGCGGATGCCGGTATTCCTCATAATTCCGCAGCGGATTCCGGATCGAGAGGCCGAAACAATACCGGCCCTCTTCCCACCCCAACCTCTGGCCGAAGAAAGGGTCGTTCATCCCGGCCAGGAGCGGCGCACCCAGATCGGGAAGAATGACCGCCGGATATTGCAGGCCCTTGGATCCGTGGATGGTGTGGACCCGGATCCGGTCCGATCCCCCTTCCGCGAATCCCCCTTCGTGGGCTCCGAGCCGGCGGAGCCCCTCCAGGTAGCGGAGAAAGGGACGCCGGGAGGGTCCATGGTCGATCTCGAATCTCCGGGCCAGTTCCAGCAGCCGGTGGATACTGGTCCGGGCCAGATCTCCCCGGCCGCCGTCCGCCATGATCTCATCGTAGCCGGTCTCTGTGACCGCACGGGCCAGGAGGGCCGCCGATCCCAGATAGGGCGCCTGGAGCCACGCTTCCAACGATTCCCGCGCGTAGACCCAATTCCGGGGCGCGCTTCCCGCGGGAGATTCCGTGGACCGCAGCTTCGTCCAGATCCCGGACCCCTCCCGAAGCGAAAGGAGCAGGAGGTCCTCGTCCGAGAAATTGAACAGGGGACTCCGGAGAACCCCCAGCAATTCCAGGTCCCGCCCAGGATCATCCAGAAAGCCGAGTAGATTCGCCAGGTCCACGATCTCGGGTTGATCGTGAAGCCGATTGCCCCCCCGGGCGGCAAAGGGCAGACCCCAGCGGCAGAACGCATTCTCGAACTCCTGAAGCCGGTTGCGATTCCGGAGCAGGACCCCGATCTCATGGGCCTGGAACCCTTCCGACAGCAGGCCCTTGGCCGCCTCCGCCGCCACTTCGGCTTCGGAGTCGTACCCCTGGGGGAGCTTTTCGTAGAACAGCCCCCGGGCGCCCGGGTTCTCTACCACGGACTCTTGCCGGACCGGCGTCATTTCCTGATGAACCGCCTCATAGTCCAACCCCGGTTGCATCAGGTTCCGGAAGACCCGGTTGCTGAAACGCACCAAGCTGGTATGCGAGCGGTAGTTCCGGCGCAACTCGACGACGCGTCCCCGGTTCCGGACCCACTTCCGAACCGCTCGAAACACCGAGACGTCGGCATCCCGGAAGCGATAGATGGACTGCTTGTCGTCGCCGACGGCGAAGAAATTCGAGCCGGGACCCAGCAACGGCTTGAGGATCTCCCACTGCAGGCGGTTGGTGTCCTGAAATTCGTCCACCAAAAAAAATCGATGCCGGATCCGCAATATCCTTCGAACTTCCGGCAAACGGACCAAGGAACGAGCCAGCGCCAGAAGATCTTCGAAGTCCAGCAGCGAGTCCTGCCCCTTCTCGGAACGATAGCGAGCCAACGCCAGTCCGGCCAGTTCCTCCAGAGCCAGCGTCGCCTTCTCGAAGTGAGCGTCGCCGTCGAAACCGGATTCATCGGACGGGCGGGAGACCTGCAGCGGATAACGGCCATATTCCTCTTTGAGACCCTTCCAGCACTTCACCAGGTCGGCCCGATGTTCCCAGTCCTTCCAGGCTTTGGAAGGCCGGGCCACCAGGCCCAGAGATTCCTGGAACCGAACCAGGAACTCCATCTCGTCCAACGTGGGGCGAATTCCGAAAAGTTCTCGCTGACGGACGGATTTTCGGGCAAAGGAATCGTTCCGGATCAAGAGCCGCTTCGGCACCCGCTCCAGGAGGCGCAACAACCGGCCCCACAGACCCGACCGCGTCAGGAAGTGTGCCGTTTCCCGCCGATAAAGGCGGCGCAGGCTCTCCGCCTGGTCAAGGGACGAGCGAGCCGCCAGGTGATTCCGTCTCTGCACCAGCTCGGTCAGGACCCTTTCGATTCTCCGGTAGGGCAGATACCGAAGCAGCGTCGCGAACGCGGGAAGCCGGGTGCGAGACCAGGAGTCGAGCAGCTCCCGGAGACACCGGTCCAGCAGCAGCCGCTGATCCCCTCCGTTCAGGACGGCGAAGCCGGGATCGAGGCCGATCCGGCTGCCGTGTTCCCTGAGAATCCTCAGGCAGAAGCCATGCAGGGTGGTGATGGGAGTGTCTCCCAGGGCCTCCAGCGCCTGTTCCCAGGGACGTTTTGTTTCTGGGGAGGGAGCTGAAAAGAGTCTGGCCAGGACCCCTTCCCGGATGCGCGCGGACATTTGGGAAGCCGCTTCCTCGGTGAAGGTGATGGCGACGGTCTGGTGAGGCTGGTGCCCGTAACCTTCCAGGATCCGCAGGTAGCGCCCCACCAGAACCCGTGTCTTGCCGGATCCGGCCGCCGCGGACACGACCATGTGGGAGGAGAGGTCGAGGGCTCGGCGCTGGGCCTCATCGTATCTCGGCTCCGGGTCGGTTTCCCGGTTTCGGGACGGGCTCGCGGCGGTTCTCTCCCGGACGGATGCGGAGACGGCCGGAGTCATACGTACGTCCCTCCGGCCTGCGCCTCCTCCCGCCGGCAGACCCGACTGTAGTCGCAGTGGGCGCAACCGGCCGACGCGGGCTTGTGCGTGGTCACGGGAAAGGTCCCGCAATAGATCCCTCGGGCGGCCAGCAAAGCCTCCTCCCGATAGCGATCCGTCAGTTGTTCCAGGTCCTCCGCCGGCGCCCGGCTCCCCGGTTTCCGCAATGGCCGCCACTGCAGGTACCCGGGCAGGCCGACATGGTAGAAGCCTCCGGACGCCGTCTTGCCCAGAAAGGACTGCGCCAGAAGCAGGGACAACGGGAGGCGAAAACCCCAGCCCTCCTTGATCCGGCGCAGACGACTCCGGCGTCCCGCCAGGTAGGACACCAGTTGAAGACCCTCGGGAGTCCGATCGATCCGGTCCAGAAAACCCTTCAGGCGAACCGGCGGCGCCGGCCCGTCACCGGACCCCGCGCCGGGAGGAAGATGGCCCAGGACGAGGGGTCCCAGAGAGGTCTCCACGGAATGGACCTCCGAGTCCGGTTCCCTCTCCCGATCCTCCTCCAGAAAACGCATCAGCAACCCCGGCGGGTTCGAGTCTTCCAGTCCGTCCATGAGCCAGGTCTGCATCTGTTCCCAGCGCAACCCGCCGACTGCGGGAAGAGTCTGCCTCAACTGTTCCAGTTCTTCCCGGACGATGCCTGCCATCCGACGCCGATCGTCTTCGAGATCCGGGGGGCGGCTCGCGGCGGCGTCCTGCGAATAGCGGGACAGAATCCTGCGAACCAGCCGCTGCTGTTCCCGCACCAGGTTCACACCCGACGGCGACGGTGGCTTGGTCCCGAGCATCGTCCGGACGAAGTACCGGAATCCACACCGTCCGTACTCTTCCAGTCGAGTCGGAGAGAGGTCCATCCCGGCCGGAAAGTGACGCCGGCGCATCCGGTCCAGCACATCCGGCCGGGCGACGACCCCGGCGAAGGCGTTGGGGTGACCCGACCGCCTCAGGGACAGCGCCCGAACTCCGCGGCTGACGTTTTCGCCTCTCGCCGTATCCTGCGCCGGCCCCAGCGGCGCCTCCAAGTCAGGCAAGACCTCTTCCCGATACTCCAGGTACTCCAGCACATGGCTGGGCAACGCCGGACCGTTGCCGGCGTGCCGGGGCGAGGACAAAAGCACCGTTTCCCGACTCCGGCAGCGGATTCCATGAAAGATCGACAGTTCCTCCGGCACCCGGGATCCAATTGCGGATATCGAAATCGGACTCCGGGAAGGAATCCGCCCCTCCGAGAAATCGAGCCAGAAGAGATGCCGGAACTCGCACTCCTGCAGGTGACGGGCACTCCCCACGACAACGGCTTCCCGATCCAGGGAGGGGGGAATCCGGATCCGGGAAACCTGCCGGTGGAGCAAGGAGCGGAAGCGCTCGAGACCGAGAGGGCAATCTCCCCAAAGCAGGGCAGCCTCTTGGAGACTCGCCTGGAGCCGGGCCAGCGCCTGGCCCTCGGTTCTTCCCCAATTCCCAGGCCCGCCCGGCACCCGAAGGAGCGGGCCCAACCGGCCGGCCAACAGGGAAACCCACTCTCCGGCCGTTCGGAGCCGCGACGAATCGGCTTGGAGCTTCCGGACCAATTGCCGAAAAATCTCCGCGCAACCCGCCGGAACTGAACCCGGTGCTTCCGGAGACTCGGCCCGTTTCTCCTCGATCCATCCCGGGAACGTTTCGGTCCACGCCTCTCCGCCGCCCCCGAAGCCTCCGCGGCAGGCCAGCTGCTCCAGGAGCCGAACTCGATCCGGCGAGATCCCATCCGGATCGATCCAGGGTGAGGAGAGGAAATCGAACAGGTCGTCCCGCCGGAAGTCGCGCCACAACAACTCGACGTACCCCACCAAAACTCTGAAGGCGTTCGTGGACCTGACGGCGTCTCCATGCAGGTTCACCCAGGGGATGTCCAGCCCGGAGAAGATCTCCCTCAAGAGCAACAGGTAGCTCTCGTCACGGGGGCAGGCGACACCCACCCGGGACCACCGGAGTTGAGGCCTCCCGGTCTTGAGCTCCTGGATTTCCCGGGCCAACATCCGGATCTCGGCCTCGCGGTGCGGCGGCCGGGTAAAGCGTAGTTGAGCGGGCTCCTCGTCCGCCGCCTGGAAACACCAGGTCGGGTTCGTTCCTTCCCAGCATTCTCTTACTGTGGACACCGGAAGCGTGAACGGGCGCGTTTCTTCGTGAGGAGACTCCAGATCCAGCGAGAAGATGGCCTTCCCGACCTGATCCGCCAGCAGGCGCACCAGCCCCTTCTCCACCGGCGTTCGGGCAATCAGCCCCTCGAAAAGAATCTCTCTGATGCGGGGAAACCGGTCGCGGCAGTCCACCGAACCGGTCAGGAGAGCTTCATAGACATTCAGGCGAACCCCCGCCGCGTCTTCCCAACCTTGCTCCTCCAGCCTCCTCTGGTAGGCGAGGAAGATCCGTATCAACCGGCTCGCTTCCTCCTGGTCGCGGTCCTCCCGCTGGAGATGGAGATGAATCAGGGGTTCGCTGGTCAGGCCCCGGCCCTTGAGCATCGACACCCAGGCCTCAGCCTCGGAAAGGGACACCGGTTGCTCTTGCCCGTTTTGCTCGGCCGAACCGGGATCCTCCTCCAGGACCGCCTCCAGCAGGCATCTCCTGCCGGTCTCCGAGGCCACTCTCCGGCCGGATCCGATCTCCCGGAAGAGGGTGCCGACCAGATCCTGAAACGTGAGGATCGGAATTTCGAAGCTGCGGGGGTTCGCCTTCAGAAACGTCCGCGCCAACTGGTGTTTTCGCCAGCGGGAAGCGACGACGTAGAGGAACTCGGGCGACCGGCCTCGGGACTCCCGGAGCCGCTCCTCGAGCAGCCGCCGCGACCGGTCGCCCCCGGCGGGTCCATGACAAATGAAAACCTCTCCCACGGGTCCAATTTACCCTGGGGGACTGACCCGGAGGGAGCGGCGACTTTCTTGTCGCCGACTAGGAGCGGCGGCTTTCTTGCCGCCGATTAGGGGGGGTTAGGGGGGACGATCGTCCTCCCTCTACACTTTCCGCCCACCGAATCGCATAGCAACACAGAAGAATGGGGGACTAAAAGTCCCCTCCCAGTGGGGGACAAGAATGTCCCCCCTCCAGTCAGCGGGCGCGTTCGAGGTAGCGGCCTTGGGAGGGGTCGACGCGGATCAGCTCTCCCTCGCGGATGAATGGCGGCACCTGGACCGTGACGCCGGTCTCCAGCCTGGCCGGCTTGGGGGAATTGCTGGCAGTGGCTCCCTTCAGTTCGGCCTCCGTTTCCACCACCTTCAACTCCACGGAGCCGGGAAGCTCCACGCCGATGGGCCTACCGTCGAAGAACTCCACCGTGATGGTCTGTCCTTCCTTGAGATAGTCCCAACTTTCGGCCAACGCCTCCCGGTCCAACGCGATCTGTTCGTAGTTCTCAGTGTCCATGAAATGGCAGACATTCCCGTCCCGGTACAGGAACTCCATTTCCCGATGGTCCAGCGTCGCCCGGTCCACGGCGTCTCCGGAGGCGTAACGGCGCTCATAGGACGCTCCGGTCCGTAGATTCTTCAGCAGAACCCGGACAAAGGCGGCTCCCTTGCCGGGCGCCCGGTGTTGCGACTCCCGGACCCGGTGGGGCTCCTTCTGATGGATGATAATCATTCCTTTTCGGATCTGGGTGGCGTTGATCATGGCCGGCTCACGATAACAGACGGCGTTTTCCGGTTGCAATCTGTCCCGGCGCCCGGGACCGGAGTCGAAATTGTTTGAAACCGTTTGGGTCCAAGTGCCGTCTCTGTTGTTGGACCTCAGAACAACGGCGATTTTCGGCCGAATTCCATCAACAACAATAGGAGACGATCATGACCACCTTCAACAGGTGCGACCGGAAGCGAATTTCAGGCTTCCTGGGCAACACCTTGAACCTGGATGACAAGCTGGAATTCCTCATGCACCTGGACACCTGCGCCGCCTGCTGGAACCAGATCTATGTGGCGACGAAGGCCCGATATCAGCAGAAAACCAACGTCGTTCAGCCGAAACTCGGGCGCCGGGGCGAGGTTCGTCCCCGCGTCGTTCGTCGAAAGCCCCGGGCCAAGAAGGCCGTCTAGCCGGCGCCAGTGCTTCTCCCGGGACGGCCCTATTCCTTCGCATGCTGATCTCTTCACGGGACTTTCTTTGACAATTGGGACGGAAAGCTCTATATCAATTGGACGAAAGGAACGGGAGAAAAACCGAATTGATCTGGTTGAGTTTGGGACTTTTGTTGGCGGGCACGTTGATCCTCACCGTGGTGGGCTGGTCGAGCGGAACCGGCCGCCTCGCCACCCTGGCGCATCGGGGTGGGGTTCTGTTGCTCCTGGCCGGCATGGCGATAGCTATGGTTGCCATTTAGGACTGGTTGAAATGGCGCTGGCGGAGATCCGGGACATCGAATTGCTGGGCGACGGTGTCGTCTTCCAGTACCTGGTCTTCTCGCTGCAGTTGGAGGGGGCGACCAAGAGGATCGCTCGCGGCTCCAACTACATCAGTTCCGGCGTGGACAGCGAAGAGGCCCTGATCCGCTGGACCCTCCGGGATCTGGACGACGCGGGATTCCTGGACGCGGGAGGAGAGTTTACGGTCCAGGGCGGAGGGTCGCTGGCCCGCAACCCCTACTACGGAACTCTCACTCTCTTCGGCAAGAACACGGCATACGGCCCGGACCCGGACCGGGAATCCCTGGCCCAGACCTTCAAGGCGGCTTTTCCCGACTACGAGGTCTCCTGGTTCGGTCCCGACGTTGCGCCGCCGCCCAAGCCCAGGCCCAAGGTGAAACGCCGGCGGCCAATGAAACGGCGGCGCCCGTTGAAACGCCGCCGCGCCAAGTGAGATAATGGGTTCGAAATGCAAGTTGACGTTCTGAAAGACCGCAGCACCATCAAGCGGAGCGACAAGCGGAAGCGAAAGCCGGCGCTGGTCGCCGTCATCAACGACTGCTGCACCGGCTGCTCCGGGTCTCCGGCCTGCGTGGACTACTGCCCCATCGAAAACTGCATGATCTGGATCCCGGACGACGACCATCCGCCCTTCGGCCGGATCGAGGTCGATCCTCTCCTCTGCATCGGCTGCAAGCTCTGCACCAGCAAGGGCCCGGAGGGGACCTTCCTGGACGGATGTCCCTGGGACGCCATCGACATGGTGGCGATCAAGGGCTACGAAGGCAGTCACGGATCGCTACCCTACTGATCCGCCGCCCCACTCCCTGAAATCTTCTCGTCTCGCGGGTTTTCTCTATTGAGTATGGCTTCACGGGTCAGGTGCGCCTGGCTGCGGATGCTTTCGTTCTCCTCTCCCGAGCCCAGATAGGGTTGGATCAGCTCCAGGTCTTCCTCCGTTCCGACCAGATAGAGAGCCCGCAGCGCCTCCCACAGATGCACCGGGTCCGGCAGCAACACCATCAATTCGGCGCCCGCATCGACGCTCTGTCCATCCTCGGCCAAGTTGTCCGCCTTCCCGGAAACGGGGGCCTGGACCGCCACGGACGTCTCCCCCTGTTCGATCTCCGCCACGGGGGAACCGCTCCTGATCTCGTCATCCGGCTCGACCAGCAGGCGGAGCCGTCCCGCCTGGGGACTCTTCACCACCCAGGCCAGCAGCATGGACCGCAACTCGGGCCGTCCCCGGGCATCGCCGAAACGGACCAGGGAAAGGGCGGCGTTCCGGCGAACCAGGGGATTGGAGTCTTTCAGAAGCCCCGGCAGCCGCTGGCGGAAGCCCTCCGATTCGGCGTCCTGTCCCATCAGCCAGGCGGAAAGGTTCCGGATCTCCGGCTCTTCATGCCCTGCCAGCTCCATCACCCTTGGGTACCATCGCCGGGCTTCCGGGTCCCCTCCGCCGAGCCTTTCTCCCAATTGGGCCAATCCATGCTGGATGCGCCGCGGACTGGTCTCGTCGTTGAGGTACTCGTCCAACTCGGTGTCGTTCAGGACGCGTCCGAACCACACATCATGCCAGAACAGTCCCGGAACCAGGACGAACGCCAACAGGGAGCCGAACACGAGAAGATGGGTCTTCAGGGAAACTTTGCGGGCCCCGGATCCCTTATTGGGCATAGAGTTGATAGAGCATGACGTAGATGATCACGCCGGTGACGGAGACGTAGAACCAGATGGGCAGCGTCCAGCGGGCGATGCGCCGGTGAGCTCCGAAATCCTCCCGCCACGCCCGGACCAGGGTGACGGCCGCCAGTGGAACCACTGCCGCCGCCAGGGTGGCGTGGGTCACCAGAATCGACAGATACAGCGTCCGGATCCAGCCCGTCCCGGGAAACGGCGTGGACCCGGCGTGATAGTGATAGACGACGTAGGAGACCAGAAACAGGGTCGAAACGCCCACCGCGGCCAGCATGAAGACCTTGTGCGCCCCCACCCGGCCTTGGCGAATCAGCAAGTACCCGATCCCCAGCAGAGAGCCGCTGAGGGCATTGAGACCGGCGTTGAGAGCCGGCAGGTCCGAAAAGTCCATCAGGACAGGCCCCGCAGCCCGGGTCGGCGGACCAGCCACAGGGAGACGCCGAAGACCACCAGAACGAAGAGCAGGGTCACCACCAGGGATGCGGCGAAGGAGGGCAGGCGGGTCCCCATGGCGGGCACTTCCGAGTGAAGAGCATGCCGGAGCAGCGACACCTCGTAACTCAGGGGATTGATCCGCATCAGAAGCTGAATCCAGGTGGACGCCCCCGAGAAGGGGAAGAGGGCGCCGGAGAGGATCCACATGGGAACCAGCAACAGGTTCATGACGGCGTGAAAGCCTTGAATCGACTCGCTCTGCCAGGCGATGACGAATCCCAGGCCGGTCAGGGAGAGGGCAATCAAGGCCATGACGCACATCATCCACAGGATTTGGCCCAAGCCCAGGGAAATGCCCGCCAGGGGCGCCAGGAGCAGGAAGACGAGACCTTGCAGGAAGGCCAGGGTCGCTCCGCCCAGGATCTTCCCCAACACCACGCCGGCCCGGGAGACGGGCGACACCAGGACCGAAAGCAGAAACCCTTCCCGGCGATCTTCGATCAGGGAGATGGTGGAGAAGATGGCGGTGAAGAGGAGCATCAGGAGAATGGTCCCGGGATAGAAATAGACCAGGTAGTGGAGGTCATCGGGCGCCGCCGCCGGACGGAAGGATTCGCCGACTCCCGATCCGATGAGGATCCAGAAGACCAGAGGCGTGCCCAGGGCCCCCACCAGGCGGCCTCGCTGACGGTAGAAGCGAATGATCTCCCGGCGCCATAAAGTCGCAACCGCTTGTGCCATGCCTCGTGTGTTATATCAGCCCGCCGCCGGAGCCGCCACGCCATTCGGCTGGCGGACCGCGCGCATTTTCGAGAGAATGGGGTCAGATCCCGGTGAGTGGCTGTGGCGGCAATTGAATCCTATTCGTACCGCCAGGAGATTCAGGTTGAGCGAGAAGGAGAATCTGACACCTACCGAACGAAGACGCCTTCTGTCGCAACACTTGGCCGTTGTGGAGGAAGAGGGCAAGAGGGTTGCTTTTCGGGGCGACTACCAGGCCATTGTCACCGACGGCACTCCAGTGAATCACATCCTTCATCTGATGCTCAGTTTCTTCACCGTCGGCCTCTGGGCGGTGATCTGGATGGTTGACATCTCGTTCCACAAGGAAACCAAAGAGTTCGTCAGGGTGGACATCGAAGGGAACGTGACCGTCACCAAAATATAGCCGTCTTTCCGATCCAGCGGGTTCACCTCAATTGCAGTCCAAGACATTGTGCCGGACAGACTCCCGCAGGTTGATGAGAAACCGCTCCATCCAAGAAGGGTCCGATAGTTCACTCCGGCGGCGGGTCCCCGCCGACCCCGATCTCGCCCCGAAAGGCTCGCTTTCAACATGCATCTGAAAACTCTCGCCAAAGTAACGGTATTTTGCTTTCTGGCCGCCTTTAACGTGGCCGCCCAGCAGGAGACGGGGTCTCCCCATGTCCATCTGGGGCCGCTGGAATCGGAACCGCCGCTCCGGATCGGCAACCGGAAGCAACTCCTGGTGGACAACCACGTGCTCGCCGCCTGGTACAACGTCGAGCGGGTTCAGGGCGTGCTGCAGAAACATCCCTCCAACCCGCTGATGGAGGCGGACGCCCCCTGGGAGGAGACGGCGCGGAAGAGCTGGGGAATCCAGCTCGGCACCGCCATTTACGATCCCCAGGACCGGAAGTTCAAAATCTGGTACCAGATCGAACAGCACACCGGCGGCAACGTCGCTGCCTACGCCGAGAGCCGGGACGGCGTGACTTGGGTGAAGCCGGACCTGGGACTGGTTCGCTACCAGGGAACGATGCAGAACAACGTCCTGCTCCATGCGGACCATCTGGGGAAGCGCCCTCTCGCGGGCGCCATCCGCTTGATCCAGGACTCGAGAGAGCGCCCGCCGGAACGCCGGTTCCTCACTTGCGGGGTTCCCCCCTACCACCGGGACGGGGGCCGTTTCGGAGGCTGGAACGGGATGGCCTACAGCGCCGACGGCCTTACCTGGAACCAGATGCCCGGCGGCCTTCGGGGCGGAGGCGGGGGCGGGAATCCCAGCATCGTCTGGGATGAGGACCTGGGGAAGTACGTGCTCTTTCACCGGCAGTTGACGGAGAAGGCCGATCCCGAGACCGGCACCGGTCCCCGCTACATCGTCCGCCAGGAGAGCCCGGACCTGGTGCAATGGTCCCCCCGGCAGACGGTCTTCCACCCCATGAGCGAACGCTGGCCCGAAGTGGAGAGCATGAAGGTGATCCGCTACGAGGGCGTCTACCTGGGGCTGCCCTCCATGCTGGACAACTACGTGCGGGGAGACGTGGAACAGCACCTGATCATCAGCCGGGACGGGTATCGCTGGGACCATCCTTTTCCCGAAGAGGGGTTCATTCCCCAAGGAGCAGAGGGCAGTTGGGACGACCGGATCATCTGGTGGCCCTCCATGATCGTGCACGGGGAGAAGATGCTCTTCTACTACGCCGGCGCCCGGTACCACCACGGCTCCAAGAACGTGCCCCTGGACCGGCGCCAGATCCGGATCGGGTTGGGCTGGATGCCGAAGGACCGGCTCATGGGGCTCCGGAGCCGGGAGCGGCTGGAGGGGAAAGGGGCTTTCCTGACCCGCCCGATCGTGGTGGCGGGGGACGAGCTGGTCGTCAACGCCCAGGTCGGCGGGGAGCTCCGGGTCGAGGTGGTGAACCCCACGGCGCGGCAGTTCGACACCGGGAAGAAGGTCCACATGAGCCATTACATCGGCGCTGCCGAGCAGAAGCTGGACGGATTTCGGCGTGAAGACTGCGACGTGATCCGGGGGGACGGCCTGGCTCACCGGGTGACGTGGAAGGGCCGGTCGGTCGCGTCCCTCCGTGGCAAGGCCGTCCGCCTGCGGTTCCTGTTCCGGGACGCGACCGTCTGGGCGTTCCAGGTGGCGGACGGTCCGAAAAGTGTCCGCTAGCGGACACTTTGTCCCGGAAACGGACAGTCGGATCGCCGCAATGAAATGCCGATGATCCGTTAAGTCGTTAATTTCACATTACATACAGTTCTCCAACAGACTGGCCCACTAATTGCTTGGATGTTCCGCATGGACATCCAGCGCTCTCCGGGGTCCGCCGGTCAAGCTCCGGCCACTCCGAACGTTGAACTGCGACTCGAGCATAGATCAATGAGGCACAGATGATGCACGGTTCAGGATTTGCGCTGCGGTACGCTCTTCGCGTCCTCGCCAGGGATCGAGCATTCTCATTGAGTGTCGTTTTCGTCCTGGGCATCGGAATCGCAGCCAACACCGTTGGGTTCAGTATCCTCAACACAGTTCTGTTGAAAGATCTTCCTTACAAAGACGCTGATGAACTCGTTTCCGTGTGGGCAACGGCCCCGGAGCTTGGAACCGGGCGAATTCACCCATCACCAAGCGACTTCAGATTATGGCAGGATCTCCAGGAAAAAGGCCGTGTTTTTGAAGACTTGGCAGCCTTTTTCAACACCGGTTGGGTCTTGGAGGAAGGCGACCATCCGGAGAATATCAGCGGTGTGCAGGCATCGACACACATGCACTCGATGCTCGGAATCGATCCAGTAGCGGGTCGCACCTTCATGGTCGAAGAGGGCTATACGGGCCGCAATCATGTTGCGATGATCAGCAGCAGTCTCTGGGAACGCAGGTTCAGTTCGGCAAAGAATATCATCGGACAGCCCATCACCCTCGATGGAGTGCGCCACACCCTCGTCGGCGTATATCCAGATCGGTTCCGTCTCGGCTACAACACGACCACGGATGTTTGGACTCCTCTTGCCATCGAGGAACATGCCGGGGCGAATTATCTCAGCGTCCTGGCAAGACTCAAGCCGGGGCTGAATGTTGATCGGGCTCGGGATGAACTCCTCACCTTTTCGGATCAACTCGGTCGAGACTACCAAAGGAGTTTCGAAAAGTTGGAAGTTGACCTTGTTCCACTGCATGAGTGGTGGTTCGGGTGGACGCGTCGGACACTCTTTCTCGTATACGGCGCAGCTCTGCTGGTGCAGTTGATTGCATACGCCAACGCGGCGAGTCTTTTTCGAGCGAGACGGCACGTCCGGATGGGTGACGCAGGGATTCGTCTGGCACTTGGTGGCACACCTGGATCAATTCGCGGACACTCCTTCGTCGAGAGTCTGTTGCTCACCGCTTTCGCAACTGGAGTTGGAATTCTAGCGGCCTCCTGGATCTTGGATTTCATCAAGGTTTTCCTTCCGCCGACGATTCCTCGATTGGACGAAATCGGAATTGATCAAAATGTCGTTTTGTGGACGTGTGGAGTGTCAGCTATTGCCACTGTGGTCTTGGCGTTTTTCTGTTCACCCGCCGTCAGCCGATTGGATCTGCACGAAGTCCTGAAGCAGCGTAGAGTAACGCTCAGTGCTCCACGTAATTCCTCTCTGCGCCACCTACTGTTGATTCTCCAGATCTCCGCCGCGCTCGTTCTGGTGCTTGGAGCCATGCTTCTGACACGGAGTTTTCTGCTTCTCCAGCGTCTTGAACCAGGATTTCAGTCGGAGAATGTATTGACTATGCGTCTGAGTTTGAGACCGCGGTTTGAGGAGAGTAAGGAATGGCCCTTGATTACTCAACAGATCCTCGGTGCTGCGGAACAGCTACCGGGCGTCGATCATGTTGAGATTACACATTGGCTGCCGCTGGCAGGAAACAATGAACAAAAAACGTGGACATTCGAAGCCGAAGGGAGGCAACACAGTGTAGAGACCATATTCAGCGAGGTGAGCAAGGATTACTTTCGAAGCATGCAGATCCCATTGCTCCAAGGCCGGACTTATTCTGAGACCGACGATACCGCCGGTGAGAGAGTCGTCATCATAAATGAAGAGATGGGCCGGCATTTCGCTCAGATCGAAGATGCCATCGGCAGCTATCTATCACATGACGAAATCCGATACAGGATCATCGGCGTTATTGGAGACTTGCGACACGTTGATTTGAGATCCCCTCCGAGTCCGCAGGTCTACGCTTCCTACCTTCAGGAACTGATTCCTTCCTTCTATTTCGTCTTGAATACGGACGGAGATCGAGACAGCACGATTGAATCGATGCGCCAAATTGTTGCCCGGGTGGACAATCAACTCGCCCTCGACGAAATCCGGAGCATGGGTGCGTATGTGGAGGATTCACTTGCCGAGGTGCGACTTTATTCCGGGTTGTTGACCGGCTTTGCAGCGGTTGCATTGATCCTGTCGGTAACTGGCATCTACGGTCTGATGGTATTCATCGTAGGCCGCCGTACTCGTGAGTTGGCCATTCGGCGTGCTTTGGGAGCGAGTACACGGGATCTGCTGGCGACAGTACTGAAACCGGCCATCTTGGTTATTGGACTTGGGACGGGAGCGGGTGCGACCGCTGCCCTCGCCTTGACTCGATTTCTGCAGCATCTACTCTACGGCGTGGCCGGAACGGATGCCGGCAGTTTACTTGCCGTTGTTCTACTCTTGGCCGGTGCGGGGCTTGCCGCTGCGTGGATCCCCGCTGCCAAAGTTGCCAGAGTGGAGCCGATGGCCGTGCTCAGGACCGAATGATCCGATCGGCTCTGATCGGAGATCGAATCGAAACAGAAACGAATGCAACGTCCTGACCTCGGACCGACGAGCGTCGGCCGTGGTCCATGGCAAAGCAGGTGTCCGTTTCCGGACACTCTGTCCCGGAAACGAACACTCAGGGTTCCGCACTCGAATGTCCATATTCGCATAAGTCATTGAATTACCTGCATTTGAATCTCACACCCACCTTGGCACGCTGATTGCTCGGAGGTTCCGCATGGACTTCCCGCGACATTTCGCCGCTCGCCGGCGTAGAATCCGGCACACCCTCTACCTGCTCACGGCAATCGTCTCCATCGCCGCCATCAGCGCGGGCCTTTCCCGACTGGAGCCGGCCGCGCCCCGCGTGGACCGCTCCACCCTCTGGTTGGGAGAAGTCAAGAGGGGAGACCTCACCCGGCGCGTCCGCGGCCTGGGCAAGTTGATCCCGGAGGTCATCCGGTGGATTCCCGCCGCCACCCAGGGCCGCATCGAGCGAGTGCTGATCGAACCGGGAGAACGGGTCACTCCCGAGACCGTTGTCCTGGAACTGAGCAACCCGGAGCTGGAACAGGAGGCTCTGGACGCGGAGAGCCAACTGAAACGGACCGAAGCGGAGCTGGCCCATCTCCGAGTCCAGTTGGAAAGCGAAAGAATGCAACGCCAAGCCGATGTCGCCCGGGTCGATTCACAATACCTGGAGGCGACTCTGAGGGCGGAGGCGGACGCTGCTCTCCTTCGCGAGGGACTGGTTTCGGAGATGGATACCAAGATCAGCCGGAGCCGAGCCGAGGCCCTGGAGACTCAACGCCTGCTGGAAAAGAGAAGAATGGACATCTTTTCCAAATCACTGGAGGCCCAACTGGAGGCCAAAGAGGCGGAAGTCGAGCAGCGGCGCCTGCTTCAAGGCCTGCGGCGGAGCCAGTTGGAGTCCCTGAGGGTACGGGCCGGGATCCCCGGAGTCCTGCAGCAGGTGGAGGTGGAAGTGGGACAGCAGGTCACTCTGGGCACGAATCTGGTCCGCATCGCCGAACCCCGCCGGCTCAAGGCGGAGATCGAGGTGGCGGCGACCCAGGCCCGCGATTTGGAGGTGGGTCAGAAGGCGGAGATCGACACCCGCAACGGCGTCGTCCCGGGACGGGTTTCGCGGATCGACCCGGCCGTGAAGGAGGGGCTGGTGACTGTGGACGTGGCGTTGGAGGGGGAACTGCCCCGGGGGGCGCGCCCCGACCTGAGCGTGGACGGAACCGTGGAGCTGGAGCATCTGGAGGACGTTCTCTACATGCCGCGGCCCGGTTTCAGCCAGGAGGACGGCTCGGCCAGCCTCTTCCGATTGGAGGCGGACGGGATTCATGCCCAGCGGGTCCGGATCGACCTGGGGGCCAGTTCGGTCAGCGAGATTCAGGTTCTGGAGGGCCTGGACGTGGGCGATGAGGTGGTGCTCTCCGACATGGCGCAATGGAAAGATCATGACCGGATCCGACTGGAATAGGCACAAGGACGAGACCAAGGAGAAGAATCGATGGATGGAAACGGGGAATGGCTGATTCAGATGAACGGGATCACCAAGATCTTCCTGACGGAGGAGGTGGAGACCCATGCCCTGTCCGGGGTTCACCTGGGAGTGAGAAAGGGTGAGTACGTCTCCATAGCCGGCCCCTCCGGCTGCGGCAAGTCCACTTTGCTCTCCATCATGGGACTGCTGGACGCCCCCACCGCGGGAGAATACTACCTTCATGGCCACCCGGTGGCGGGACTCACCTTCGCCCAGCGGACCCACTTGAGAAACCGGGAGATCGGCTTCGTCTTCCAAAACTTCAATCTTATCGGCGACCTCCGGGTCTTCGAAAACGTCGAGCTGCCTCTGACCTACCGCAATCTGAAACGGGCCGAGAGGCGGTGGCGGGTGGAGGAATCCCTGGAGCGGGTCGGCATGTCCCACCGAATGAACCACTACCCCTCCCAGCTCTCGGGAGGCCAACAACAGCGAGTGGCGGTGGCGCGGGCGTTGGTGGGCAGACCCGCGATCCTGTTGGCAGACGAGCCCACCGGAAACCTGGACTCCAGGAACGGGCAAGCCGTCATGGACCTCCTCGACGAGTTGCACCAGGAAGGATCGACCATCTGCATCGTCACCCACGATCCCCGCTATTCCGAGCACGCCGAGCGGACCGTGCACCTGTTCGACGGGCAGATCGTCGATGAGGATGAGGCGGCGTAGAACGCTCCTGTAAGCGGCCAATTGGAGGTGCTCGGATGAGGGATCGACCCGTGATGGCAACGTCTTCCACAAACGACGGGCAGCAGCAGAACGAGAGGTCGCGGAGCCTGTCGCTTTACCTGGAGGATACGCTCCGGGACATCGGGCTCTCGTGTCGGACGCTGGCCAGAAGTCCTGGGTTCACGGCCGTAGCCATCGTGACCCTGGCTCTGGGCATCGGAGTGAATACTGCGGTCTTCACTCTGTTCGACATCGTTTCGCTACGTCCGATGGCTGTTCCCGATCCCCATCAGATCGTAGATGTGTATTCAGGAGCCCGTGAGTATCCCTGTTGTAACCCTTTTTCTTTTCCCGACTACCTTCATTTCCGGGATATGAACCAGGCATTTTCGGGGCTGATTGCCTACTCCGGACTCACGGTTCACCTGAGTGCCGATGGGTTCACAGAGAGGGTCCCGGGCGAGCTGGTTTCAGCCAACTTCACAGATGTTCTCGGAATCGAACCCATTATCGGTCGCGGTTTCCTGTCGATAGAAGGTCAAGTCCCCGGACGCTATCCGGTGGCCATGATCAGCACTCGCCTTTGGCGGAAGTGGTTTAGCTCCAGTCAAGAGATCGTGGGGAAAACTGTTCGCGTCAATGGCCACACCTTCACCTTGGTGGGAGTCCTGCCAGACCATTTCAAGGGGCTCCTTCCGGGACACGCGGACCTGTGGGTGCCCCTGATGATGCAGCCACAGTTTCAAGCAGTGGGGAAACTCGACAGTCACCTTTATGGCTGGCTGCAGTTGATAGGCCGTCTAAAATCGGAAATCACTCTCGACATTGCCCAATCCGATTTAGCTGTCTTTGTCTCCAAACTCGAACTCGAAGATCCGAGGTGGAAGGACCGAATCGTCTCTCTGGTTCCACGCCACCGAGCCGGCCTCAACCCGTATAGCCAGTCGGCATTCCGGGGCTATTGGGTCTTGCTGGCGGCGGTCTCAGGCTCAGTCCTCTTGATTGCATGCGCCAATGTTGCCAATCTCCTCCTCTCCCGAGCCAGGGGAAGAAACCGTGAAATGGCCATCCGGCTGGCGGCAGGAGCCAGTCGCGAGCGTCTGATCCGCTATCTCCTTACCGAGACCGCCGTGCTCTTTCTGGCAGCGGCAGCCGCCGGGACTCTAGTGGCCCACTGGTGCGTGGGCCTGACGGCCTACATCCCGTTGCTACCCTTCAAGCTAAGTACAAACCAATTGGGCCTGGGACTCTTGGACGGCCGCATGTTGCTATGCGCTCTGGTCCTCTCGCTGATGACCGCAATCATCTTCGGCTTGATTCCCGCCAGACAGTCCGGGCGAATCGACCTGTTTCCGGAACTGAAGGCTACAGACGCGTACGTACGGGTCCGAGGAGGCCGCTGGCGCGACTTTCTTGTCACGCCCCAAGTGGCCGTCTCGTTCGTCCTTCTGGTCGTCGCAGGACTCTTTATTCGTTCGGTCGCCAACCAAACCGCTCTGGATCCGGGCTTTGAGTCGGAAAATGTCGGAACTCTGTCCGTTGATCTGGATACCCAAGGGTACGATCACAAGAAAGGGGCACTCTTCCTGAGACAGCTTCTGAAGCGTGCGGAGGAGGCGCCGGGAGTAGAGGCCGCCACAGTGGCGCGATTTGTCCCTGCCACGGCAAGATTGGACCTCCGCTATACGTACCGGGAGACGAGAGACCAAGCAGTTTCCACTGAAGTCAATTCTGTCGGACCCCGGTATTTCAAGACTCTTCGAATTCCTCTGATCCGGGGCCGAGATTTTCGCTGGACGGACGACCAAGCGTCGCCGCCCGTAGCCATCATCAATCAGACTTTGGCCGAACGATTCTGGCCCAACGCTGATCCCGTCGGGGAGCAGATATTTACGCCGTCAGGGAACCGAGAAGTGATCGGAGTCGCCGCGGAGATCCAGTATCATGAGCCCGGCCAAAGCCCTCCACCATATCTGTACGTCCCCATACTTCAAATTTTTCGCGGGGACTTCACCCTCATGGCGCGCACTCGACGAGGAAAGACTCCCTCCGCGATGGTTTCGATGCACGAAGCCGTGCGGGAACTGGACCCGGATCTTCCCAGCTTCGGCGCGTCTTCATTCTCGGCCGTTCTTGCCGAAGCAATGGAACAGGAACGATCCTTCAACCTCCTGCTGGTCACGTTCAGCGTTCTGGCCTTGATTTTGGCTTCGGTTGGATTGTATGGGGTCCTATCCCACTCCGTGGCTCAACGGACCCGTGAAATGGCGGTCCGGCTAGCCATGGGGGCGAGCCGCGATCAGACGGTTCGATTGATGCTCAAACGGGCCATGGTGGTGGTTGCCATCGGTCTCTCCATCGGAATTGGTGGGGCATTCGGATTGACCAAACTCATCGGCCACTACCTGTACGAGGTGTCCCCCTCCGATCCCATGACTTTCCTGGTCGCCGCCTTGGTGGTCGTGGCCGCGTCTCTTTTGGCTTGTTGGGTTCCCGCCTACAGAATCACCAAGCTGGAACCCATGGAAGCGCTACGCCATGAGTGATTGTGTGCAGTCCAGTTAAACGGAAGATGATTCAACATCCGAATCTGGTCGCGGCCAAAGACGAACCCTTGCTGAGAAGAGAACCTCCGCGAAGCCTGTTTCTATATGCGGAGGACACGCTTTGGGACCTTAGGCTCTCGTTCCGGACACTGGCCAGAAACCCCGGCTTCACGATCGTTGCAATCGTGACCCTGGCTCTGGGAATCGGAGCGAACACGGCGGTCTTTACCTTGTTCGACGCCGTCTTTTGGCGGCCACTCCCGGTTGCCGACCCACACCGGATCGTGTCCCTCTATTCTGGATCCAGTGAGTTTTCTTATGGAGGCGATTTTTCCTTCCCCGAATTTCTCCATATTCAACGAGCAAATCATGCTTTCTCAGGAATGATTGCCTGGAGTTGGTTCATGGTTCACCTGAGCACCGATGAATTCACGGAGCGACTTGTGGGCGAGTTGGTGTCGTCCAACTACACCGACGTCCTTGGAATTGAACCCATCGTCGGGCGAGGCTTTCTTCCTGAGGAGGCCCAAGTTCCGGGGCGCCACCCGGTGGCCCTTATCAGTGCTCGTCTATGGCGCGAGCGATTCAACTCAGACGAGGGGATTGTGGGAACGACTGTAAGAGTGAATGGTCACGTATTCACGTTAGTAGGAGTCTTACCGGAGTATTTCATGGGGCCTTCGCTGAGACCGATTGACGTTTGGGTCCCCTTGATGATGGAACGAGAAGTTCAGGTAAAACTTTGGCATTTTGGCTCAACCGATCGGATCGAAGACCCAACGGATACTTGGCTGGACTTGGCTGGACGCCTCAAACCCGGCACTACTCGGGAAAGTGCCGGCTCCAGTCTCGCGGGACTTGTGCCCGGACTGAAACCGCTAAATCGGAGGTGGGAAGATACGATTATCGTCGTGAAGCCGGGGCAGCACGCCCGCCTGCGCCCGTATATCCGCTCCCAACTCCAGAGCGTTTGGGTCTTGCTGACTGCGATCACAGGGTCCGTACTCTTGATCGCATGCGCCAACGTCGTCAATCTGCTCCTCTCGCGCGCGCGGAGCAGGAGGCGCGAAATGGCCATCCGTCTGGCCGGCGGAGCCAGCCGCAGAAGACTGATCCGCTACCTTCTCATCGAGACCGCGGTGCTGTTCTTAGCCGGGGGCGGGGTCGCGATTCTAGTGGCCTTCCTGTGTTTAGAATTGTTGAACTCCATTCCGCTTCTGCCTGCCAACTTGCGCACAGCATCCCAGGGGCTCGGCCTCCTGGATGCCCGCATGCTGTTTTTCACTCTGGTTCTTTCTTTGACGACCGCCATTGGCTTCGGTTTGGTTCCAGCCGCGCGTGCGAGTCGAATCGACCTCTTCCCGGAGTTGAAAGCGACAGGGACGTACGCTCGCGTTCGCTCGGACCATTGGCGTCACCCTCTGGTAATTCTTCAAGTGGCAATTGCCTTGGCACTACTGATCGTGGCCGGACTGTTTATTCGTTCACTGGGGAATCGACTCGTCGTGGATCCAGGTTTTGATCCCGGGAACGTATGCACGCTGTCCATTGACGTAGCTACCCAAGGTTACAGCGACACAAAAGGAACCTTGTTCTTCAAGCAACTCCTCCAACGCGTGGAGGCAGCGCCAGGAGTGGAGTCAGCGAGCTTGGCGCAATTCGCTCCGGGCGGCACTTACTATGCCCGTATGTCCATCGGAAAGAGTGAGAAAGGAGGAGCACTTATGGCCGAAGCCAATTTCGTTTTCCCCTGGTACTTCGAGACCATCCGCCTTCCCTTGATCCGAGGTCGCGGTTTTCGATGGACGGATGATCAGAACACACGGTCCGTCGCCATTATTAGCGAGTCATTGGCCGAACGATTCTGGCCCAACTCCGATCCCGTCGGAGAACATATTTTTCACGGATCAGACGGGTGGGAAGTGATCGGAGTCGCCCAAGAGGTCCGGTTACTCAGGTTCGGCGACGACCCGGCGCCCCAAATGTACTTTCCGCTGCTTCAGCAATACGGCGGAAGCGTAACTCTCATGGCACGAACCCGGCCGCAACAGACTGTGAACACGATGGTCGTCTTGCGTCAGGCGGTGCGAGAGCTGGACGCTGATCTGCCGACCTTTGGGCCACCCTCCTTGTCAGCCACAATTGCAGAAAATTTCTCCGAATGGAGATTGTTGAACTTCCTGTTGGGTACATTCGGTCTACTGGCCCTGACGCTGGCTTCTTTCGGTTTGTACGGGGTCCTGTCCCACTCGGTCGTACAACGCACACGAGAAATAGCGGTTCGGATGGCGATGGGGGCAAGACGCAATCAGACGGTCTGGCTGGTCCTAAGAAGGGCCTTGTTCCTGGTCGCTATCGGTCTCTCCATCGGGACCGCCGTGGCACTGGCGGGGATCCGCATCATGAGGAACTTCGTATCCGAGTTGGAACCCATCGATCCCGGGATCTTCCTGATCCCGTCCTTGGTGATCGTATTGGCATCCCTGCTCGCTTGCTGGGTCCCCGCTTACCGAATTGCCCGATTGGAACCCATGGAAGCATTGCGTCATGAATGATTGGGCGTGGCCTAGTTCAATATACGATGAATAGGCTCCCGGGCCCACCTTCGCCTGCCGGTATTCCTTTGCCAGGAAAGGAACCGACGCGAAATCTGTTTCTCCGGTTGGAGGACACCGCCAGGGACCTCAGTCTTGCCTGTCGAACGTTGGCCAGGACCCCCGGCTTCGCGATCGTTGCAACCGTGACCTTGGCTTTCGGGATTGGGGCAAACACGGCCGTCTTCACTCTGTTCGACGCCGTCTTTTTGCGTCCGCTCCCGGTCCCAGACCCCCATCGGATCGCAGTTATACACACGACGTCAAAGAAGACTGTGTATGGAGTCGATTTTTCGTTTCCCGAATATGTCCATATCCAACGAGAAAACCACGCCTTTTCCGGGCTCGTTGCCTGGAGCCCGATTACCGTCCACCTGAAAATCGAGGGGCTCACCGAACGGCTTGACGGCGAAATGGTCTCGACCAACTACAACGAGGTCCTCGGCGTTGAACCCATCCTCGGTCGTGACTTTCATCCAGACGAGGGGGAAGTTCCCGGGCGTCACCCGGTGGCTCTTATCAGCGCCCGCCTCTGGCGCGTGAACTTCCACTCAAGTACCGACATTGTGGGACAGACGGCGAAATTGAACGGGCACATATTCACGTTGGTCGGTGTCATGCCGGCGCATTTCAATGGCCTCTCATCGAGACACACAGACATTTGGGTGCCTTTGACGATGCAACCCCAGGTTCAGCCGAATCGCTGGAATTTTGATCCGCCAGATTGGTTCGAGGACCCAGGACACACTTGGCTAAACCTGATAGGACGGCTTAAACCAGACACTTCTTGGGCCAGTGCCGGCTCCAGCTTGGCCGCGCTTGTGTCCGAACTGGAACCTCTGCATCGGCGATGGAAGGAGAACAGTCTCATACTCGCACCGGGTCACCACACTCGCCTTTACCAGCATCTGCGAGCCCGGCTCCACGATATTTGGATTTTGCTGACCGTGGTCGTGGGCTCCGTACTATTGATCGCATGCGCCAACGTAGCCAATCTGCTCCTCTCCCGCGCCGACAGCAGGAAACTCGACATGGCCGTTCGCTTGGCGGCCGGCGCCAGCCGGAAACATCTGATCCGCTTGCTTCTCATCGAGACCGCCGTGCTGTTTGTAGCAGCGGGTGCCACCTCGACTCTGGTAACCCTGTGGTGCCTGGACTCGTTTGGTTCCATCCCGCTGTTAACTGGCCACCTGCACCGAGCACACCTGGGCTTCGGACTCCTGGATGGCCGAATGATCTTGTTCACTTTCGTTCTTTCATTGACGACGACCACCATCTTCGGCTTAGTGCCCGCGATACGTTCGAGCCGAATCGAACTGTTCCCGGAACTTAAGGCTACAGAGCCATACTCCCAAGGGCGGGGCGGGCCGTGGCGACA
The DNA here is from genome assembly GCA_951812665.1 of uncultured Acidobacteriota bacterium. Taxonomy (GTDB): domain Bacteria; phylum Acidobacteriota; class UBA6911; order RPQK01; family JAJDTT01; genus JAJDTT01. Next base: position 92,071 of record CATOST010000018.1, on the reverse strand, counting down.
CATTCTGGTCATTCTTCAGGTGGCATTGTCCACGACTCTGCTGGTCGTGGCGGCACTGTTGATCCGTTCTCTGGGGAATCGACTCGCCTTGGACCCAGGATTCGAGGCGGAGAATGTTTATACGCTGTCCGTCGACGTGGCGACGCAAGGTTACAGCGAAGCAAAAGGAGCTTTGTTTTTCAGGCAACTCTTGCGGCGGGTGGAAGAGACACCAGGAGTGGAATCGACAACCCTGGCAACATTCGCTCCCGCCGGCGATTCCTACGCCATAGTGTCCTTTCAGAGAAATCAAGAGGAACCGGTTACGGCCGAATTGAATATGGTGTTTCCCAGGTACTTCGAGACTGTTGGAATTTCGCTGATTCAGGGCCGCGATTTTCGATGGACAGACGATCAGGACACCGAGCCCGTCACCATCATCAGCCAAACGTTGGCGGAACGATACTGGCCAAACGCCAATCCCATCGGGAAACAGTTTCCCGCCTACGGTTCGAACAGTTGGAAGGTAATCGGAGTCGCTCGAGAGATGCAGTTTCGCAGGGTCGGTCACAATCCAGCTCCCCAATTGTATTTTTCTCAGCTACAAGAATCCGGCGGAATCATGACGCTTATGGCACGGACTCAACCACAACAGGCTTCAACTGTGGTGGAATCCATGCGGGAGGCGGTGCGCGAACTCGACGCCGATCTGCCGACCTTCGGCCCGCCATCGTTGTCAGCCAGAATTGCCGAGAGCGTTTCTCAGTGGCGACTCTTGAATTTCTTGCTGGGCACCCTTGGCATTCTGGCCCTGACATTAGCCTCCGTTGGATTGTATGGTGTCCTCTCCCACTCGGTCGCCCGACGGACCCGCGAAATAGCGGTTCGCTTGGCAATGGGGGCTGAACGCGATCACACGGTATGGCTGATCCTCAGACAGGCCCTCGTTCTGGTCGCCATCGGTCTCTCCCTTGGTATCGCCACGGCGTTGGCAGGGATTCGTATTTTGCGGAATTTCGTCGCAGAGTTGGAACCAGCCGATCCCATGATCTTCCTGATCCCCGCCTTCGTGATTGTTTTGGCATCTTTGTTCGCAAGTGCGGTACCCGCCTACCGAATCACCAAGCTGGAACCCATGGAAGCGTTGCGCCATGAATAATTCCCCGCAGATATGACAACGAAGAAAATGCCAACACCCCGTTCCAAGAGACCCCGTGTCCTGATCGCCGACGATCAGCCCGACGTGCTCCATTCCCTTCGGCTCTTGCTGAAGAGCGAGGATTACGAGATCACCACGGCCGACACTCCCGCGCGCGTCCTGGAGTACGCCCGCCGTCTCGACCTCGACGTCATCCTCATGGACATGAACTACGCCCGGGACACCACCTCGGGCCGGGAGGGGCTCGATCTCCTGACCCGGTTGCTGGCGTTGGACGGCTCGCTGCGGGTGGTGGTCATGACCGCCTGGGGCACCATCGATTTGGCCGTGGAGGCCATGCGGCGCGGTGCCCGGGACTTCATTCAGAAGCCCTGGGAGAACGAGCGCCTCCTCACCGTCTTGAAGAGTCAGATCGAGCTCCGGAGGGCGTTGCGTCATGGACGGCGGCTGGAGGAGGAGAACCGGGTCCTCCGCTCCCGGCAACACGTTCGTCTGATCACTCAGTCCCCGGTCATGCGACCGGTCCTGGATCTGATTTCCCGGGTGGGTCCCTCCGACGCCCACGTTCTGATCACCGGCGAGCATGGCACCGGCAAGGAAGTGGTGGCCCGGACTCTGCATTCGGTCTCGGCCCGCTCCTCCAGGCCTCTGGTGGCCGTTAACCTGGGAGGCCTTTCGGAAGGCGTATTCGTCAGCGAGATGTTCGGACACGTCAAGGGTGCCTTCACCGATGCCCGAACGGACCGGATCGGCCGCTTCGAACTGGCCGACGGGGGCACGCTGCTGTTGGACGAGGTCTCCAGCATCCCCGTGAGCCAGCAGGCCAACCTCCTCCGGGTCCTGGAGAGCGGAGAGATGCAGCGCGTCGGCTCCTCGCGCACCAAGCACGTCGACGTGCGGGTGCTCTCGGCCACCAACGCCGACCTGAAGCGGGAGGTGGCCCGCGGCCGGTTCCGGGAGGACCTCCTGTTCCGTCTCAACACGGTGGAGATCCGCCTCCCTCCGCTGAGAGACCGCGGCGAGGACATCCTCCTGTTGGCCAACCACTTCCTGGGCCGCTACAACCAGAAATACCGGAAGCGGCTGGACGGTTTCAGCGAACCGGCCCTGGCGGCCCTGGCCCACTACTCCTGGCCGGGAAACGTCCGGGAGCTCAGCCACGTGGTGGAGCGTGCCGTCCTGCTCGCCCGGGAGTCCTCCATTTCGGTCGTGGATCTGAGTCTGCCGGCGGACTCGCCGTTTTCGAATCCGCTGGAAATGATGACCCTGGAGGAAGCCGAAGGCGTTTTGATCGGCAAGGCCCTGGCCCGCACCGGTGGCAACGTGAGCCGAGCCGCTCGAAGCCTGGGGATGAGCCGGACCGCCCTCTACCGGCGGATGGAAAAACTCGGGCTATGAACCGGCTCGGGTTTCAGGCGCGGATCGTCCTGATCTCCCTTGCCGCCGGCCTCACCCCCTGCTCCGCACTGCTGGTCCTGCTCTGGATCGGCGATCACGAGCCCCGGGTGCGCTACGGCCTCTCGCTGCTGGCCGTGGCAGCCCTGTCGGGCGGCCTGATCCTGCTGTATCGAAAGTTGACGTTTCAGTTTCAGACCCTCGCCAACGTGGTCTCGGCGCTTCGTGAAGGGGACTTCTCCATCCGGGCCCGGGGCGGAACGGACAGGGGGCTGGGCGAGTTCGCCGCGGAACTGAACGTCCTGGGCGAGGTCCTGCGCCGGCAACGGCTGGGAGCGGTCGAGGCGGCCGCATTGCTGCAGAAGGTGATGAAGGAGATCGACGTGGCGGTCTTCGCATTCGACGACGGAGGGCGCCTGCGCCTCATCAACCGGACCGGGCAGAGGCTCCTGGGAATTCCGGGAGCGGAAGCGTTGGAGAAGACGGCGGCGGAGCTGGATCTGAAGGACTGCCTGAAGGGAGAGCCGGTCCGGACACTCCGAATCCAGTTGCCCGGCGGGAGCGGCCGTTGGGGAATGCGCCGGTCCGTGTTTCGCGAGGAGGGGCGGCCCCATCACCTGGTGGTCCTGGCGGACCTGAACCAGACCCTGCGAGAGGAGGAGCGTCAAGCTTGGCGGCGTCTGATCCGGGTGTTGGGACACGAGTTGAACAATTCGCTGACCCCCATCAAGTCCATCGCCGGGAGTCTCGAATCCCTCTTGGAGAAGGACCTTTCGAACTCGGACCGGGAGCAGGACCTGCGGGAGGGCCTGCACGTCATCTCCTCCCGGGCCCGGGCGCTGAGCCGGTTCATGGGCGCCTATTCCCGGCTCGCCCGGCTACCGGCCCCGAACAAGCGTCCGGTCTCCATCGAGAACTCGGTCCAAAAGGTGGTGAGTCTGGAGACCCGGATGCCGGTGGCGATTCGAGACGGCCGGCCGGTTCGATTTCGGGCCGACCCGGATCAGTTGGAGCAGCTACTGATCAACCTGGTCCGGAACGCCGTCGACGCCGTCGCGGAGACCGGCGGGGGCGCCAGCATCGGCTGGAGACGGGTCGGCGACCAATTGGAAGTCTCCGTGGAAGACGAAGGGAAGGGGCTGGCCGACACCGCCAACCTGTTCGTCCCCTTCTTCACCACCAAGCCCCAGGGGAGCGGCATCGGTCTGGTCCTGGCCCGGCAGATCGCAGAAGCCCACGGCGGATTCCTCAGCCTGACCAACCGGAAGCAGACGGCGGGTTGTAGGGCCTTGCTGGTGCTGCCCATGGCGTAGGCGGCAAGATTCCAGCCTGGATTCCTCAAGGGTCACGAATTGACGCCAATGCTAGCCACTACGGTGTCGTCAGGAGGGAGCCTCTTGACAGTCAAGTCATCAATTTCTCTCACTGACAAGCAATACGCCTTTGCCAAAGCCTTGGTCGATACCGGAGGTACGCCAGTGTCAGCGCGGTCATCCAGCAGGGCATTGAACAACTGCGACAGCATTTGGAAGTCGAGGATCTGGAACGCAGGGCACTTTACGAAATCCTATCCCGCCGCCGGTCCGGCGAGTTTGTCGGAGCGGAAGAAATGGACGAGAGGTTGAAAAGGATGCTTGCCGACAAGCACCCGACTTTGTTCTCCGATTCTAACCCTTGACCGCAATCACCAGCCCCGTAGACCAGGACATGCGGAACGACGTCAGATCGGGGTGATTCTGAATTCGATCCAGCAGCGCGTCCACTTTCGGAGGGTGATCGGAAGGCCAGGCCGGAGCCGGCAACAGGTCGTCGATTACGTAGATTCCTCCATTGTTCAGTAGATCCACAGCCTTCTGGAAGTCCCAGAATTTTCCGGCCCAGGCGTCGGCGAAGATCAGATCGAATCTCGATCCCCGCAGGGAATCCATAACGTCGGCACTATCTCCTTGCCGGAAAACCACACGGGCGTCCGTTCCCAGATGGCGTTTCGCCACCTCCAGGCAGGCCGGGTCGAGATCGACCGTGATCAGCCGTGAGCCCCGATCCATCCCGTCAAGGATCCAGGCCGTCGCCAGCCCGGTGCCGGTTCCCAATTCCAAGAGCCGACCACCCGGTTTGGAGGCCGCCAGAGTCCGCAGCAGGACACCGGTCTGGTATTCGGAACCCATGCTGAACTCGAGACGGCGCGTGTCCTCTTCGATCTCCGGGAGAACGGCTGGTGGCTCAATATAATTGTTGTCGTCCATCGTTTCGCTCCTGTACGCATTCCATTCCAAACGCCGAGATGAACAACCAGTGGTGTGCACCGTTTCAGTAATTGCAAATGGACTATTGTCTTGCAAGGACTGCAAGACGGCACGCTGATCCGAACGTCTCAATCTTCCATGGAGCGCCCGAAGCGAGTGGATAGCGTAGTCGAACGAAGCCGGGTGACATGACTAACCGCCGAAGCCGGATACCGGATTCCCGGATGGTCCGCCTGACCATACTGGCTCTGCTCACAGGAGCTCGTGTCGATGAACCGACCCTCGCGGTCGCGTAGGCGTTCGGTGTATGTGAGAGAATTCGTTTAACGTCACGTTGGATTGGTAGTGTTCGATTACCTCTACGCCAAGGAGTGAGCACGGCCAAGGGATCGAGTTCCAGCATCTGTTTCCACACGCCCGGTTCATGAGCATCTTCCGACCCGTGGTGCGGAACCTTGAACACCGACGCTTTTCCGTCCCGGAGCGCGACATTCTCGAGCACTGCTGTCCAGCCGCGCTTCTCCAGATCTGAACCGAGCAACACCGCAACGTCTTCCAGTTCGATGGCCTTGACCGGGTCGACGTCGATGCTCTCCAAATACCGTAGCGCTTGCGGAGTCCCGTTCGTATCGACGCAAGAGTCAACAATGACCCAGACGCCGCCACCGACATGAAGCACAACACTCTCACCGTAGCCGGGACCGAGAAGTGTCAGCTCAAATTCGTTTTTTTCTGGAGACCTTCCCGTCTCCGTCACAGACCTAGCGACCGGATGGTTTCAAGTGCCCATGTCTCACGATGCCTCAAATCCATCCTGGTGATTGCAGGAAGGTCGCGAAACACTATTTGGGACACACGTCTCTTGGTCCCCGCCGCAGTGCGCTCGTAACCGATCACCCAGCGGAAAATGCTTCCTGGGCGCATCTTGGCGGAATCTTCGTCTGAAAGTTCGATCACCTGAACCTCGGGAGCAGGTGCGGTTATGTTGCCACTCTCCATGATTTTACGCCACCTCCATTCGACATCGATTCTATTTCGACCGAACTCTGCCCGGCACTCGTCAACCTGCTGAAGGAATTCCACGTCCACCGGGCACAGTAACAGGAGACGCCCTGCCTTTTTTGCGCCACGCCAAGTCTCTGGCGGGGAGAGACCCCGACTGGTATAGTCTCGGCTCCTGAGAGAGGTCATGGAAGTCTCCTCGGATCTTTTTCGCAATGTTGCCGGTTGTTTCGCCACCGGCGTGACGGTGGTCACGACGCAGGATCGCGAGGGAGTCCCCTACGGCCTCACCGTCAACTCGTTTACGTCGGTTTCCCTGGATCCCCCTCTGGTCCTGGTCTGTCTGGACCACGGCCTCACCGGACTGGACATCTTCCTGGAGAGCGGCCGCTTCGCCGTAAACATCCTGACAAAGGACCAGCAGGACGTATCCAACCATTTCGCCAGCCGGGGAACCGACCGGTCTCAGGGACCCTATGCTCCCGGTCGCACGGGTGTCCCCGTGGTGACCGGCTCCATGGCCTGGTTCGAATGCGAGAGCGTCCACCAGTATGCCGGCGGAGATCACGTGATCCTGGTGGGGGAAGTCCGGGCCGCCCGGCTCGGTGACGCCGAGGCGGAACCTCTGCTCTTCTACCGGGGCCGCTATCGGGAAATTGCCTCGGCCTAGACCTGAAATTCCCGGCCCGTCTCCCGGATGAAGACGTCTTCCAGAGTCGGTTTGCCCAGTGAGATCGCCTGGATCTCCCCCGAGAACTCTTCCATCAGATCCCGGATCAACTCGTGGCCTCGATGCTGCTCCATCCGGACCGCGCCGTTCACCACCGAGACCGCACCTTGGTAGCGCCCCTGGATCCGCGCTTTCAATGCATTGGGGTCTGGGGAATGCATGACGATCACGTCACCCCCAATCCGCTCCTTGAGCTTCGCCGGGCTCCCCTCGGTCACCACCCGCCCCTGGTCCAGGATCACGAGGCGGTCGCAGACCTCCGCTTCGTCCATCAGATGGGTCGTGAAGAGGATGGTGATCCCGGCCGAGTCGCGAAGGTCGGTCAGATGTTCCCAGAATTCTTGGCGAATATGGGGATCCAGCCCCGCGGTGGGCTCATCCAGCAGCAGGATCTGGGGATGATGCAACAGTCCTTTGGCCAGTTCGGTCCGCCGCCGCATTCCGCCGGAAAGACTTCGGACCCGGGAGTTCCGCCTCCCGCCGAGATCGAACCGTTCCAGCAATTCATCGATCCTGCCTTTGAGACGAAGCCCTTTCAGGCCGTGCAAACGGCCCTGACAGACCAGATTTTCGGCGACGGTCAATTCCTGGTCGAGACTGTTGGTCTGGAAGACGACACCCATGCGGCGGCGGACCCCGGCCGGGTCCCTCTCCGGATCCAGACCCGCCAACCGGACCTGTCCGGCCTGGGGTTGCAACAAGGTGCAGAGAATCCGGAAAAGGGTGGTCTTTCCGGAGCCGTTGGGTCCCAACAGCCCCAGAATCCGCCGCCTGTCCAGGGAAAAGCTGATCCCGTCCAGGGCCTTGCGGTCACCGTAACGGAAGGCGAGATCCCGGACGTCGACGAAGGCTGCCGACGCGGCGGCTTTGGCCTTCGATTCGGGCTCCGTGGGCTGGGAGGCAGGCGTTAGCACAGGCGTCCTTCCCTCAGATCCGATCCAGCGCCATCAGGACCATGAGGAGGGGGAGATAGACCACGGAGGTCTTGAGCAGATGGAGAGCCGCGGCGCGGGACCGGGTCCTGCTCATACGAAGGCCTGACCAGAGGAGTACACCCCCCAGGACGACGGCGCCGGCAGCGTACAGGGAGCTGCTGAGCCCCACCTGGGTCGGAAGCAGGCTGACGGGCACCAACAGCAGGATGAAGATCAGGATCTGACGCGCGGTTTTTCTTCCCCCGGGGTCCATCTGAGGCAACATCCGAAACCCCCCTCGCCGATAGTCGTCCCGGTAGACCCATGCGATCGCCAGAAAATGAGGGTACTGCCAAAGGAAGAGCACGGCGAAGAGGATCCACGCCTCCGGATCCAACGTGCCTCTGGCTCCCGCCCAGCCCAGGAGCACGGGAGCCGCACCCGGAAAGGCGCCGATGGTGGTGCAGAGGGGCGACTTTTTCTTGAAGGGTGTGTAGCCGAAAAGGTAGAGCGCGGCGGACGCCAATCCCAAGCCTCCGGTGAGCAGGTTCGCCGTCGCTCCCAGATAGAACCCTCCGCCCAAGGTGAGGACCACTCCGAAAATCAGAGCCCTCGCCGGTGTGATCCGGCCCGAAGGCAGCGGCCGGCTTCGGGTCCGTTGCATTCGCCCGTCGACGTCCCGCTCCAGGTACTGGTTCGAGACCGCACAGCCGGCGGCCAGGAGGGTCGTTCCCACGATGGTATGGACCAGAAGCACGAGATCGATGCTGGTGGAAGCCAAATAGAAGCTGACCAGGGCCGTCAGGGCCACCATCAACGTGACCCGGGGCTTGGTCAACTCCAGATAAGCCAACATGCGGTCCAACTCCGGTTACGGACGCCGTCAGGTTGGGCCGGCGCGCCGACCCTCATTCAACGGCTCGCCGGCGCGGCTGTCGTCTCCGCGGCATCACCGGCGTTCGAAAAAGAGATCTGAAGGGTGAGCAGCAGCGCCGTTGCCAGCAGGATTGCCCCCAGGGCCAAGTGCGAGGTGGTCATGAGGACCCCCATCGGGAGCGGCTGCGTTGCTTCTATTCTCACGATGCGGGCCCATAATGCACCAAACCCCAACAGGAATTGAAGCAACACCAGAAAAACGAGGGCATACGCCCCGCCCGAGAACCCCCTGAGGCTCGGACTCCTGAGCACCTTGGCGGCCGCCATCAGGAGCAGGCCTCCCGCCACGACAGCGCCGCCCAGGTGGGCCAGGAGCGGGTGCGTCACCAGAGTGACTCCCTTGCTGCCCCCGGCGGTCCCCGTGTGCCGGACCAGAGCACCCAGAATCAACTGGAGGTAGACGGCCCCCGTGGCCAACCCGCAGAAAATAGCCTCTTTCCGGTCTTCCCCGGGACAAAAGTGGGAAAGGCTGCGGTTCCTCCAAGCCGGGGACGTGACCAGGGCGATGACCGCCACGGTGCAGAAGAACAGTTGCGCGAGACACGCGTGCAGGACCGATATGGCGACGGGCAGGTAGAGCAGTACGGTGAGGCCGCCCAGCAGAGCTTGGGCCAAGACCATCCCCACGGCGGTCCAGCCCAGATGCCGGACCCGGGGCCGCGACTCCACCCGGCCCAGCCAGAGGGCCAGAATCAAGGTCAGAATCGCCACCGTCCCGGCGATCAAGCGGTGGGAATGCTCGTAGAAGACACCCCCGACCATCTCGGGCATGAGACTCCCGTGGGAGAGGGGCCAGTCCGGGACCGAAAGGCCGGCATCGTTGCTCGTGACCAGCGCTCCCGCCACCAATAGAACGAAGGTGGCCGCGGTGGTCGCCACCGCGAACCTGTGTACCGATCGAAGAGATTGGGATTCCACGCTGGATCTGCCGTGTGAAAAAAGATGCGGGCCGACGGCTGCCGGTATGCCAACCGTCGGCCCGCATCTTTCGAAGAATGCGGATCAGCCGGAGTACTCGAAGCTGACTTCCTTGGCCTCGCTGGCCGGGACCGTCACCTGCTGTTCCTGGACCCCGAACTTCTCGTGCCAAGCCTCAATGACATAGTCGCCCGGCGGGAGGTTCTTGATCTCGAAAGCTCCGTCGGTTCCCGTCACTGCGTAGTAGGGATGGGGCACGACTCCGATATAGGCCTTCATCCAGGGATGGACGTTGCACTTGACCGGAATCATGACCTCGGCGCGGGGAAAGACCGGATGAGAGGCTTGCCTTTCGCCCGCTGCGACTGGTTCCACTCCCGGTTGTTCCTGGGCAGGGGATGAACGTTGTGCGTGGTTCCGTCGCTGTTGAGGACGTGGAGCTTCTGCCGAGTCTGGATTCCGAAGACATGAGGCGAGTAGATGCAACCCTTCTGGTCCAGCGTGACCGGATCGGCAGGCGTCTCGAAGCCATACTGCTCGAGACCGGTCTTGACCCAGACGAAGGTGTTGGTCAAGGCGCCGTCATCCCCGATCAGGATGTCCTGACTCCGCACGATACCCGAATGCTCCTTGACGCAGACCGGATCGGCATCCATGCGAATGCGGGCGTTTTTCGGCACGGCGCCGCCGAAGCTGACCTTGCCCGCCACCGAACCGGCTTGAGACAGGTCGGGAGCCGGCTTCATGTCTGCCGCCGGCACCGGCGCCTCGTCGGCTGCGGGCTCCGCGTCTCCGCCGCCGCCGCATGACGCCGCCAGCATTCCAGCCACCACAAATGTGAAAATGAACTTTGCTCTCTCCATGGTCTTCTCTCCCGGAATATTGTCTGTCCCGAACGGGCGGTCTTAGCATTGCGGTCCGTGACGCCTCGTGTCACGGGCCGACGCGGATCATCGACCTCTGAGCCGACGCTGTTCCTGTCGCGTGAACTGGAACATGTATCGTAGCACAAGGTCGGCGTGGTCCTTCTCGTAGTCCTTCATGATGGGGAGGTCCGCCAGAGCGAAGATCCAGCGGTCTTCCTCGCGCTCGAACAATCCCGAGGGCATGGAGGTCCCCGGCTGAATGATCTCCGGATGGACCATCCAGCGCCGAGTCCAGTCCGGCTGCAAGCGCTCACTCACCAGCTCGAAGCTGGGCGCCGTCGCATTGCGGTCATGCTGCGGGTCACCGGTCGCGTGACACCGCAGGCAGGGCGCCGCCGGGTGAGTGAAGAGCTGACGGGCCATGGTCAACTCCCGCTGCGATAGCGGATCCAGGGTCTTGGGCAGATAGGGCAACGGCTGCTGGGCCAGCGCCCCGAAGAAACGCACCAGCTTCTCCACTTCCCCATCGGAGAGGGTGAAGGTGGGCATCCGAATCTGGAGATAGGGCCGGACGCCGTTGCGGTGAGGCCGCTCCTCGTCCAGAGCCGGGTTCTTCAGAAAACGAGTCAACCAGTTGAGGTTGACTCTGGCGCCCTCCCCGACCAATGGGGGAGGCAGTTGCTCCCGCCAATCCTCTTGTTGGTAAAGAGGCAGGCTCCTGACCACCGGCTGCTGCCCCGGCGCCACCTGGTGGCAACCCATGCAGTTGTACTTGAGGATGATGTCCCAGCCCTCCTGGATGTGACTCCTCTGATCCCGCGGCCGGTAGTGATACCGTTCCGGAACCCGGTCCTCCGGTGTCACGCTTCCCAACAGGTAGGTGGTGAGCTGGGTGATTTCCTCCGGGTCCAGACCGAAGTTGGGCATACGGAGACGCTCCAGCGGCTCCTTGATCTTACCGTCGTCGTAGACGGCCGGATTCTCCAGCTTCCGCTCGAAGAATCCCTTGTGGTTGTACCAACCCTCCCGCTTGGCGGTCTGGGTGAGCAACGCAAAGTCGAGACGCTCCAGCGGCTTGCTTCCCTCTTCCGTGAGGTCGGTCCCGATCTTGCCTTCCTCCTCCAAGGTCGCGATCTCGTGGCAGCCGGCACAGCCGAAGTGGCGGATCATGGCGCGGCCCTTGGGCGCCAGTTCCGAATCCTCCAGCCACGCCGCGGCAGCATATTCGGCTCCGGGAGCTTGGCTCTTCAGATAGGTCGCAATGTCACGGCTCTCTTCCAAGGAAAGACGCAGGTTGGGCATGACCGTGGGATTCTGCACCTGGAGAATGTGTTTGCCCAGGGGGCACTCGTTGTGCTGGAGGTCGAAACGGAACGGCTTACCGGCGGACGCATAGTCCTCGGGAGTGATGTCCCGCTGGTGGACCGGACAATAGGGGAGCGTCCGTTCCCGCGGATTCCGGATCCAACGCACCAGATAGTCATAGTGCACCTTGTCGCCCACACGGCTCAGATTGGCCGCGAAGGTCCCTCCGGCCGCCTCATCGCCTTCGCCGATGGCGTGACAGGCCATGCACCCCCGGGTCTCGAACAGGACCTTGCCCCGTTCCGGATCACCTTGGGCCTGATCCTCCAGATCTCCGTTTACGCCGGACTGCCAGACGAAGGCTGCAATCGCCTGGGCCTGATCCTCTTCCAGGCGAAACCGAGGCATTTTGGTGGTGGGCCGAAAGGTGTGGGGATTCTCGATCCATCCCGGCAGCCAGTCACGCCGCAACTTGACCCGAATCTCCTTTAGATTCGGCCCGGGGGTCTTGACCTCTTCCAGCAGCTGCCGGCCCCGTACCCGCTCCCGGTCGGCCCGGGTGTCCAGGTCGGCCACGGAGAGCGTGAGACGATCGGCCTCCGCGTAGAGCCGGCTCGCCTCCTCGTTGGTCTCGGCCTCGTCGGCCCGGGCCACCGTCCTCTCGATCAGAAGTCGGACGGCCTCATTTTCGGCCTCCAAGGTCGAAACGTCTTTTTGGTGGATCCGCAATGCAAGCCGTTCCTGGTCAAACCCCTGTCTGGGATGACAGCCCCAACAACCGCGCCAGCGGAACTGCTCGCGGCCCGCGCTCAACACCGGGGCCAAGTCCAACCTGGCGGCATCGCCGTGGCACCGCACGCAGCCGGCTTCCATGTTCTCGGGTGCGTAGAGCGGCCAGAGCCAATGCTTGTACCGTCCGTGGCCCGTCACAGCACTTACGGTTCCGATTCCGTTGCCGTTGTGGCAGGGTGAGCAGCCGTACACTTCCGTATCGTGAACCTGCAACAACTCCTTCCGGGGATGGCTGGCGAAGAGTTCGATTCCACCCATGTCGGCGGCCCGGATCGTAACCGGCTCGGTGATTCCCAGGTGACACGTCTCGCACCGGTCCACCAGGCCCATGTCTCCATTGTGGATCTGATGGATCCCGTACTCGAAGTCGTCCAGCGAATTGATCAGGCCCTGAACCTGGCCGGCCGTGAGCCCTTCCATGCGGTTGGCCACGTAGGTCTGAATTTCCCGCCGGACCTGGCTCGGCCGCTGCAGCACCGCCGCTTTCCGGGCCCGAATCCGTCCTTGCCGCTCTTTCAGGGAATTGAACATCTCCTCCAACTCGAGGTAGTTCAACTCCTGAGGGGCACCATCTCCGGGAAGCAGGACCTCGAACGGTCTCTGCTCCAACTGCTCGCGGTCTTCTTCGTAACCTTTTCTGGCTGAGCCGGACGTGGTCTCGATCAGGTAGATGGTGGCCTGAATCTCGCTCCGGGCCGTGGTGAAGGTCTTTTCGATGGCGCGGAGCTGGCCGTCGATGGCTTCTTCCTCAGCCGCGATCTCTGCCAGTCGGGGACCGACGGCGCCTTCCGCTTCCTGTTGCTGCCGCAGCAGGTCCTGGTACCCTTCCGAAGCCTTGATCTCCTCTTCCTGACTCGCCTGCTGCGGCTTGAGACCTCTCAAAAACGTGGAATAGCGCCCGACGAACTCGTCCTGGTGGGCCCTCCACGGCCTGAGGCCCCAGCCTTCTTCGTAGAAGGCCCAGATGAGCGTCGCCATCAGCAGCAGGGAACTCACCGCCATGGGAGCAGCCAGCGAGGAATTGACGATGGGATCTTTTTCCGGCACCGGCCGTTCCCAGAAGGGTCCGCGAGACCCTCGCCGGGAAAATGGACGCCGGAGCAGCGCGATCAAACGTTGAACCATGGGGTTACCCAGACGTTTTTGATGCGAAAAACCAAACGGAGAATGATCTTGATAGGAAGCGCCACCATGATCAGCAGCAGGGTCTGGAGGAGGACGTACTGGATCAGTGTCATCCTGGCGTAGATCTTCCGATTGAACTCCGTGGAAAGGATCAGCTTGTGGAGGAGAAAGCCGAAGACCGCCAGATAGAGACCGATGGCGACGGCGCCCACGATCGCCACGAATGGCTGCTGGGTGATGCCCAGCAACTCATGCAGGTCCCGGTTGGTCTCGAAGACGAGACGGTGATGGTCCCAGGTGGCCCCGGGCCAGAACCACATCCAGCCCGGCCCGCGGATGAAGGTCCCGATGACGATCATGACGCTCCACAGAACCAGAAAACCGAAACAGAAGGCCAGGATGGCGAATTTCCTCTGGCGGAACGTGTAGTAACCGTTCCCCAGAGGGTTGGTGTCGATGTAGGGGATGGCCATCAGTCCGATGATGATGAGCGTCGGCATCAGGACCCCGGCGATCCAGGGATCGAAATAGACCAGCATCTCCTGCAGGCCCAGGAAATACCATGGCGCCTTGGACGGGTTCATGGTCAGGTTGGGATTGGCCGGCTCCTCCAAAGGGGCGTTTAGGGTGATGGACCAGACCATCAGAATCACCGTGACGATCACGGTGGCCAGCAATTCCACCCTCAACAGATAAGGCCAGACGTGGAGCTTCCGCTCCCAACCTTTCCGATACGGCTCGATCTTCCGGTAATGGCCCCGGGCCGCCTTGGGATCGGCCTCCAACTCGACGATCAACCGGTCGGTCGCAAACGCCTGCCGGAACGCGTACCAAGTGAAGAAGGGGACCAGCACGATCATGGCCACAATGGGAATGTTGTCGGGCAGGGAGACGATCGTCCAGAGCTGATGCCAATCCATGTCTATGTCCTCGCTTCACCCGGCAGGCAGCCCGCGACAGGGTCTGCCTGTAGGCGAGCTCACCTCCTGACGCGCTTGATCTCCGATTCCAACATGACCGGCGCCGGACCGGAGATGCTTCCGTCCTTTCGCACCCGCCAGAAATGGACGGCCAAAAATGCCACCAGCAAGAAGGGGATGGCGATGCAATGCCAGATGTAGGCCCGCAACAGGGCGTTGGCATCCACGATGGAACCACCCAGCAAGGCAAACCTCACGTCGTTGTAGGCCGTGATCCCCAACTCGGGACCGAAGGGGCCCTCGTGGCCCAGCAGGGGCGTGGCGCGGGCCATGTTGGTCCCCACCGTGACCGCCCAGAAACCCAGTTGATCGTCCGGCAACAGGTAGCCGGTGAAGGAGAGGAGCAGGGTCAAGACCAGGCAGATCACGCCGACGGTCCAGTTGAACTCCCTCGGCGACTTGTACGAGCCGGTCAGAAACACCCGGAACATGTGGAGCCAGACCGTCAGGATCATCAGATGGGCGGCCCAGCGGTGCATGTTCCGCAGCAGGCCCCCGAAGGGGACGTCGTTGTGCAGGAACATGATGTCCGCGTACGCCTGACCCTTGGTGGGATGATAGTAGAACATGAGGAAGATGCCGGTGATGGTCAGGACCAGAAAGAGGTAGAAGGAGAGCCCACCCATGCCCCAGGTGAAACGAAAGCGGACGGCGTCCCGGTTGATCTTGGCCGGATGCAGATGCAGAAAGACGTTGGTCAGAACCGCCAGGGAACGGCTGCGGGGGGTGTCGTCCAGCTTGTGACGAAAGACCGACTTCCAGAGTCGACTCCCCTTGTATTGCCGGATCGCTTTGACATCGTCCTTACCCTTGACAACGAAGGATCCGATGTAGGGATCAAGGACGGCCTGGACTTTGTTGAGGAGCGACTTGAGCTTTCCGGGAGGGGGAGCCGGCTCCACCTTTCCCCGTTTTTTCTGGACCATGGTCTTCCTCGCTCAGATCTCCAACGGTTCGACGGACTCCGAAACCGGGATCAGACGGTCAGATACGACCCCTCTT
The DNA here is from genome assembly GCA_951812665.1 of uncultured Acidobacteriota bacterium. Classification (GTDB taxonomy): domain Bacteria; phylum Acidobacteriota; class UBA6911; order RPQK01; family JAJDTT01; genus JAJDTT01. Next base: position 76,722 of record CATOST010000018.1, on the reverse strand, counting down.
CCCGGAACTCGCACGGCACTCCCGGCGGACACTTGTAGACCCGGCTCACGTCCACCAGGATCTGCCCGTCCGGCGCCAACTCCACGTGGGCCCGGTCCATGGGACGGGGGGCCGGACCTTCGAAGTTCCTTCCCTCACTGTCGTAGCCACTGCCATGACAAGGACATTTGAACTTCTGCTCGCTTTCAACCCAGTCCGGCGTACAGCCCAAATGGGTGCAAATGGCGGAAATGACGAAGATGCCCTCCGCGTTGCGTACCACCCAGATGCGGTATTTCTGCTGAAAACGCGTGTCCACACCGAATCCGAAATCGCTCGGATAGCCCACCTTGAAGCTGGTCTTGGGCTCGAACAAGGTGCGCGGGAAGAAGAACCGCAAGGTCATGAAGAAATTGGCGGCCAGAAAGGTGAATATGCTGGCAAATGCAAACTTGCGGCGCCGGATCAGGCGTCTCTCGCTCTTGGTATCTTTATCCGACCGAGTCACTTTTCTTACTGGCATTCTTGATCCAACTCGCAGGTTTCAGAACAACGATTCGACTTGACTCCCACCCGGCGTCTTCGACAGTTCCCGGACTGTTAAAACATCCTCCGCCAGACCTTGTCAAGAGCGCCACGGCCGGGTCTTGGCCAAGCGCCCAGGTCCACCAGCGAGAGCCTTTGGCCGCTTCAGGGCCGTTGACGAAAGGCCAGATAAAGGAACAGGGCCAGGATCATCATGGGCGGCACCCCGAGCACCAGGATCCCGGCATTCAAAGTCGAAAACTGGCCCAGTACCTGGGCCGAACTCCTGCACATGGCGCACCCTTGGGCCAATAGTTCGGAATCCACCCAGGAAATCATCCCGACAGCCGCCATGGTGAACGCGGCGCGGCGCAGAACTTGGACCATTTTCCCCCGGCTATTGTCCACTAAGGCTTCAACTCCAACACCCGGACCCCGTCCGGAAGCGGAAACGCCAGCATCAGAATGACACAGACCAGCAGCATGGGAATCAGGGAGACGAAGAGGCTGAACTTCTCGAAACGCAGGTGCATGAAGTAGGCCACGATGAGACCCGCCTTGAAGAAGGAAAGGATCACCAGCGTGGACAACATGAGCATGATCGAGAGGTTGATGTAAGCCAGCACCACCTCCACGACGGTCACCACCAAGAGCACCACCCAAACCGTCAGATAGAGCCGATTGTGGGAATGTTCGTCACTCATGGACTCGCCTTTCTCCGGATCTCAGATTACGTTGGACAGCAGGTAGACCAGGGGGAAGATGAACATCCACACCAGGTCCACGAAGTGCCAGTAGAGGCCGCTCACCTCGACGTCCTCGGAGTTGAACCGACCGCCCTTGAACCCCCAGGCCACGATCCCCAGATAGATGACGCCGGCGGTCACGTGTGTCATATGGAGCCCGGTCAAGGTGAAGAAGGTGGCCCCGAACAACGGAACTCCCCAGGGGTTGCCGAACGGAGTGACTCCATGTTGGATCAACTGCATCCATTCGGTGGCGTGGAGCACGATGAAGGCCAGCCCTCCCGCGATGGTGGCCCAGATCCACTTTGCCGCCGTCGATCGATCCCCGCGGTGCGCGGCGGCGACGGCCAGGACCATGGTCAGCGAACTGGAGAGCAGGCAGAAGGTCATGACCAAAGCCAGCGCGATGCTCGCCGGCTCGAAGGGGCGGGGCCAGCCCTCGTTGGCGACTCGGACGTAGGTGTAGGCCACCAGCAGCGCGGTGAAGGTCAAAGTGTCGGAGAGGATGAAGAGCCACATCCCCAGCTTCTTGGAACCGACGGCGAAGGGGGAACGCCCCCCCGCCCAATCGGAAATGCTCGCGTCGTGTGCCTGCTGAGCCATCCATTACCTCCAGAGGAAAATGAACAACAGAAGATAGACCCAGAGTCCATCCAGGAAATGCCAGTAGATGGCCGTGACGTTGAGGACAGTGCGGGTCGGCGGACGATCCTGCAGCAGCCTTCGGGAGAAATAGGCCAGAGCCGCCACACCGCCCAGGAGATGGACGCCGTGGGCGCCGGTCAGGATGTAGAAGAAGGCGCTGCTGGGGTTGGTGCGCAGATAGATTCCGGCACCGGCCAGCTGCTGCCAGACCACGAGCTGCCCCAATAGAAAGGCGACGCCGAGGCCGGTCGCCGCCAGCCACCATCTGGCCAGGGCGGCCGTGTCGCCGTAGTGCCTCCGGGCCCTCTCCAGCGTCAGGCTGCTGGCCAGCAGAAACAGCGTGTTCACCCAGACCAGGGCGGGAAACGCCGTCGGGCGCCAATCCTCCGAGATCCCCTTGCGTATGATGTAAGCGCTGGTGAAGGCGGCGAACAGCATGGTCACCCCTGCCATCAGCACCAGCATTCCGGTGTAGTAGCGATGCTCGGGAACTCCTGGACGTCCTGTCCAGGAATCGCCCCGGCCTCCGCGCCCAAGGGGCAGGGCCGGAGCGCCGGGCAGCGCAGGACCGCCGGGGTCCAATTCACGGACGGCGGTCTTGGGAGGGGGAGGTGGTGCGACGATTGCCATCTTTTAGCCGGTGGTCGCCTCTGCGTCGGGAGCGGTTTGAGGAACGAAATCTTCCTTGGCGCCCGGGACGCTGTACTCGTAGGGGCCACGATGCACGACCGGAAACTTGCCGCCGAAGTTGTCATGGGGCGGAGGAGAGGGGACCTCCCACTCGATGGTGGTTGCCCGCCAGGGGTTCCTTTCCGCCACCCGGCCCTTGAACAGGCTGTAGACGAAGTTTGCCACGAAGATGATCTGGGCGGTCGCCGTGATCAAGGCGGCGACGGTGATGAACTGCTGCAGCGAAACCAGGGGCTGCAGAAAATCGAAGGCCGTCAGTTCAGCATAGCGCCGAGGTTGCCCCCCGATCCCCAGATTGTGCATGGGCATGAAGATACAGTAGACCCCGACGAAGGTGAACCAGAAGTGGACTTTGCCCCAGAACTCGCTCAGATGCCGCCCGAACATCTTGGAGAACCAGTAGTAGGTGGCGGCGAAGATGCCGAAGATGGCGGCCACACCCATGATCATGTGGAAGTGGCCCACCACGAAGTAGGTGTCGTGGAGGTAGACGTCCACCGCGGGCTGGTTCAGGAAAAGGCCGGTCAGGCCGCCGCTCACGAACAGGGAGACGAAACCCAGGGCGTAGAGCATGGCGGTGGTGAACTGGATCCGCCCGCCCCAGAGGGTCCCCAGCCAGTTGAAGGTCTTGATGGCCGACGGGACGGCCACCGCGGTGGTGGTCAGGGAGAATACGATGGCGGTGTAGGGGCTCATCCCGCTCAGGAACATGTGGTGGCCCCAGACGATGAAGCTCACCGCGCCGATGCCGATGAGGGCGAAGGCCATGGCCTTGTATCCGAAAACCGGCTTGCGGGCGAAGGTGGCGAGGATGTGGGATACGGCCCCCATCCCCGGAAGGATGGCGATGTAAACCTCGGGATGGCCGAAGAACCAGAACAGATGCTGCCAGAGCAGGGGCGATCCGCCCTTGTGATCGATCGCCTGGTCACTCACCACCAAGCCGCCGGGAATGAAAAAGCTGGTCCCGGCCCACCGGTCCAGTAGCAGCAGGACTCCCGCGGCCAGCAGCACTCCGAAGGCCAGCAGGCCCAGGATGGCGGTGACGAACCAGGCCCAGACCGTCAACGGCAGGCGCATCATGGTCAGGCCCTTGGCCCGCATGTCGATGGTGGTGGTGATGAAGTTCAGGGCGCCCAACAGCGAGGCCACGCAGAACAGGGCGATGCTCACCACCCAGAGACTCTGTCCCGTCCCCAGTCCCGGCCCGGCGATCTCTCCCAGCGCGCTCAGGGGAGGATAGGCCGTCCATCCCGAGATGGGCGCGCCCCCTTCCACGAAGAAAGCGGCCATGAGAACGCCCAACGCCAGGAAAGTGATCCAGAACGAGAGCATGTTGAGGACGGGAAAGGCCATGTCGTCGGCGCCGATCTGGATGGGAAGGAAGTAGTTCCCGAAGCCGCCCTGAGGGGCCGTGGTGAGGACGAAGAAGACCATGATGGTCCCATGCATGGTGAGCATGGCCAGATAGAACTCGGGGGTCATGATTCCGCCCGGGGCCCCCTCCGGAAACAGGGTTCCCAGAATCGAGAACTCGGTGCCCGGCCAGGCCAGATTCAATCGAATCAGCACCGACAATCCCACTCCCAGCAGAACCGAGAACAGAGCCAGCAGGTAGTACTGGATCCCGATCACCTTGTGGTCGGTGCTGAAGATGTACTTTCGAACCCAGCCTGACGGCGCTTCGTGGTGGGCGGCGTGCGTCTGAACCTCTTCTGCCATATCGGTCACACTCCCTGCGTCTCCGGCACCCTATTCTTCAGCCTGATCCTTCAGCCACTGGGCGAAGTCCGCCTCCGAAAGCACCTCCAGAAAACTCCGCATGTTGTAATGCTGCAGCCCGCACAGCTCGGCGCAGGCGATCTCAAATCGACCGGTCCTGGTGGCGGTGAACTGAACCGGGATGAGCAGGCCCGGAACCAGGTCCTGCTTGACCCGCAGTTCCCGTACCGAGAAGGCGTGGGTCACGTCCTTGGAGCGCAGGAGCAGTTCCACCGGCTTGCCCAAGGGCACCGCCATGATGGGAACGACCAGGTCATCCTGGGCGGCGGCATCGGAACGGTCCAATCCCAATGGATTGCCCCCTTCGTCGTCGATCAGTTCCGTGGCCAACTTCCCGAACTCGCCGTCGGCGCCGGGATATCTCATGTTCCAGGCGAACTGCTGTCCGGTCACCTCGATGCGGACGGCGTCCTCAGGGGTTTCGGAGAGGTAGAGGCTGGCCCAGATGCTCTGGCCCGGAATCACCATGGCGAAGAAGATCACGGTGGTGGCCAGAGTCCAGATCACCTCGAGCTTCTCGCTCCCATGGGTATAGTGGGCCACCTTTCCGGCCCGGTCCCGGTAGCGGACAATGAGGTAACCGAGCAGCACCTGGGCCAGGATGAAGATGATCCCCGTCACCACCAGAGTCAGCATGAACTGCCGGTCCAGGTCGCTGCCATGCGCCGAGGCCACTTCGGGAAACCACCAGTACTTGCCTACCATCAGTACCGTGGAAACTATCGTGATGATCCAGATCGTCACCGCCAATATCATGCGTCACGCCTCCAAAAATCGACGCCATTGTACCAACTGCCTGAGCAGATTCAAGACGAGAAGTGAGGAAAGAGGAGTGAGGAGTGAGAGAAGAGGAGGAGTCGTGCACAGATTCTCGGGAACCGGTCCCGAGTCACGATTGCCGACGTGACGCGAGGACGAAAGCACGCAGAAGGATCGGGGCCTTCCCGGACGGCGGACGGACCACTAGACTGCGGGCATGGATCCCGCCGAGACCGGCTCCCTCAGCTTCCGGCTGGAAGGGACTTGGTACAACCTTTTTTTCCCCCGGAACGGGTGGCTGGCCGTGGACCTGCTCCGCTACCTGGACGACGTGCTGGATGCCTCCGACCCGGCGACGGCCATCCTGAAGTTGCTGGGATATACGCTGCAGATCGGTGTCGACCCTCCCCGGCGCGGGGCAACTCACTGGGTGGAGATCGACCTGGCCCGGCGACGGCTGACCACCAACTCCGGCCTGGTGCGGAGAGCCGTGGACCGGACGCCGGAGCCGGCGGACCCGCTCCGGACACTGGAAAAGATCCATGGCGTGCTCGACCGCTTCGACTTCACCGTGGTGCTCCATCGGGGCAGGCGCGGATGATCCGGGCGTTCTCACCGGCACTGCGGCGGCGGCCGATGACGAACAGTAACGCCCTGTCGAATGATCTGTTGGAGGACGGCAGGGGTTGAGAAGGGCGCTGCCGAGTTGATTGGAGAGAGGCTGATGAATCTCGGTGGGACAAGGGACGCCCTTCTCGGGGATGGATTATAGCCATCCACCCCTGACATTAATTCCGCAAGGGCGCACGGTCGGCCGTCATGACCAGAGGCTCCGGTGCGGCCGGGAACAGTTCCGCACGAAAGGCCGAGCGGTCGTGGCGAGGGCAGATTACTGCACCCTCTTTCGCCCACCGCTCATTCCCAATCATGCCGGAGAAGGGATAATCCTAATGGAAGAACTAGCAGTCCGTGGTGAAAGTCTCGCGAGCACCGAGACCGTTCCTGCGCCCGCCGGACAAGGCGCGATTCGGGAGCATACCGGGAGTATGTGAGCCGATAGCAACGCAGTCCGCCGGGATGCAGGGACGGTCGAATGCCGTGACGACTTTTGCCACGGGCTGCTAGAAGACAAATAGTCGCCCCTTCAAACCAGTCCATGCTACGATAACCTCGTACGCAAGCTCATGAATCTCCATTTCTTCAGCCAGTTGGAGCGTCACCTGGACGCGATTCCGGACCAAGTCGCCCTGCAGGGCATCAACGATGAGGGGCGGGAAGTCTTCACTTACCGCCGGATCGGACGGGAAGTCTCCTCCATCGCCCTTTTCCTGCAGCACCAAGGCGTCCGGGAGGGGGACACGGTGGCCATCCTGATGGAGAACCATCCGCGGTGGGGAATCGCTTTCCTGGCGGCACAGAGCACCGGCGCCGTGATGGCGCCCTTCGACGTCCTCCACACGGACGAGACCCTCGCTTACCTCCTCGAGCATGCCGGTTGCCAATTCGTGATCTGCTCGGAAGGCTTCCATCCGCGCCTGGCGCCGATCTGGGAACATCTGGGCTACACCCTCCCGGTCCTGACGGTGGGTGAGGTTCCCGAGGCGGAGAATCAATGGGACCAGGTGCTGGAAGAATTCGACGGGAACGCTTCCATGCCTCTGGTCGAAAGAGGGGCCGACGAACCTTTCCTTATCCTGTATACGAGCGGCACCACCGGCAATCCCAAGGGTGTGGTCCTGAGCCGCCGCAACGTTTACCGGAACATGGGCGAGCTCCTGAAGATGATCCAGGTCTCCTCCAAAGACCACATCCTTTCGGTCCTCCCCCTCTATCACGTGCTGGCTCTGGTGGCCAATTTCATCATCCCTCTTTACGCGGGAGCGAGGGTGACCTACCTGGACACCCTGGAAGCCCAGCGGGTACTGCGCGCATTTCGAGAGGAGATGATCACCATCTTCGTCTGCGTGCCCCAGTTCTACTATCTGCTGCACCGGCGTATCCTCCAGGAGATCGGGAAACAGCCGCTGGTGCGCAGATTCCTTTTCCGTTGCCTCCTGGCCTTTTCCCGATTCTGCAACCGGAAGCTCGGTTTCAACCCGGGACGCACCCTGTTCCGGCCCCTGCACAGCAAGTTCGGACTCCAGTTCCGCTACTTCGGCGTCGGCGGCGCCCGCTTCGACGAGAAGGTGGCCCTGTCGTTGCGGGATCTGGGCTTCACCATCATCCAGGCCTACGGCATGACCGAGACGGCGGCCCTGGCCACGCTGAACCCACCCTCCACCCGGGAGTTGGGTTCGGTCGGGATGCCTCTTCCCCACGTCCGGATCCGAATTCAGGGCGCCGATTCGGAAGGGATCGGGCGCGTCCTGATCCGGGGCGAGAACATCATGCACGGGTACTGGAAGAATCCCGAAGAGACGGAGAAGACCTTTCGGGACGGCTGGCTCGACAGCGGCGACCTGGGCTACGTGTCCGAATCCGGCAGCCTCTACATCACCGGGCGTGACAAGGAGATGATCGTCCTGCCTTCGGGAAAGAACGTCTTCCCCGAAGAGGTGGAGCACCACTACCAGAGCCACTGTCCCTACATCAAGGAGATGTGCGTGCTGGGCGTCCAGACGCCCGAAGGCGCGATTCAGGAACGGCTCCACGCCGTCATCGTCCCCGACTTCGACGTGCTGCGCAGCAATCAGGTGGTCAATTCGCAGGAGATGATCCACTACCTGCTGGAAGGGATCTCCCAACAGTTGCCCGCCTACAAGCGAGTCCACAGCTTCGCCATTCGGACCGAGCCCCTTCCCCGCACCACCACCCGGAAGATCAAACGTTTCGTCCTTCAACAGGAGGTCGAGGCCAACGCCGCAAGCGAGTCTCCGGCCCGCTTCGACGCTCCCAGCGCACCCGAGACCCCCGACGAGGAACGGATCTTCGACCTGCTTCGACGGACCCGCAAGGCGCCTCTCATCCACCGGGAGATGAACCTGGAGCTGGACCTGGGTTTCGACTCTCTGGAAAGGGTGGAGTTCCTGTCGAGCCTGCAAGACACCTTCGGGGTCCGAATCTCCGACGAGGCCGCGGCCGAGATACTCACCGTCGACGATCTGGTCCGGGCCGTGGAGGGAGCCGAATCTCCCGACGCCGGAGCCGGCCGGGGATCCTGGCTTTCCTGGGGAGAGATCCTGTCGAACCCCCTGGAAGGACAGGACGCGGCCCTCATGCGCAAGACCCTGGGTCACGGGCGTCTGTCGGACCTGGCCTTCTACGCCACGGCCAAGACCGTCCATACCCTGGCCCGGATCCTCTTCCGCATCAAGACCCGCGGCGCCGAGAATCTGCCCCGGGACTATCCGTTCATGCTCTGTCCCAACCATCTCAGCTACCTGGACGCCTTCCTGGTGGCGGCCGTGCTTCCCTACCGTCTGACCCGGCGGATCTTCTTTCTGGGCTACAGCGACTACTTCATAGGCCGGTTCACGTCGTTGGTGGGCCGTTTCCTCAAAGTGGTGCCGGTGGACGCGGACCGCTACCTCCGTCAAGCCCTGCGCCTGGGCGCCGAGGGGCTCAAGAAGGGAAAGGTCCTGTGCGTCTTTCCCGAGGGCACCCGCTCCATCGACGGCCACCTGAAGCCGTTCCGCAAGGGCCCCGCCATTCTTGCCACGGAACTGAAGGTTCCCGTGGTGCCGGTGGGAATCGCGGGGACCTACGAGGCGTGGCGCCGCGGCTCCAACCGAATCCGTCTCCACCCGGTGGAGATCACGTTCGGCAAACCCTTCCTGCCGGAGCCGAAGGACTATCAAGAGGCGACCCAACGCATCTTCCAGTCCGTAGAACAGTTGATCCCGACCCGAAAGCCGGCGTAACGGTCCGTCGCACTCGTCCCCCGAAGCATCGGGATGCAGGGCCGGCCGAATGCCGTGACGGCCATTGTCGCGGACTGTTAACATGAGGGATATGGCTCCGGCGGCGCCCTCGCTCCCACTCCGGCATCTGGACACACTCTGGTTCCAGGTCGCCGGAACCCTCTGCAACCTTCGCTGCAATCACTGCTTCATCAGCTGTGCTCCGGACAACCAAACGCTGGAGCTGATGGAAGCCCCTCGCATCTTCCGCTACCTGGACGACGCCCGGAGAATGGGGGTGAAGGAGATCTACTTCACCGGCGGCGAGCCCTTCATTCACAGGTCCTTCCTGGCCATCCTCGAGTGCGCCCTCCGGGATTTCCCGGTCTCCGTGCTGACCAACGGCATCCTGATCGGTCGGGCGAAGGCGGACCGGCTGCGGCGAATCGCGGACGGCTCCCGTTTCTCCCTCGAGATCCGCATCAGCATCGACGACTACGAAGAGGCGCGAAACGACACCATTCGCGGCAAAGGGACGTTCCGCAAGGCCCTGGAGGCGTACAAGCTGCTTTACGACCGCGGTTTCCTGCCCATCCTCACGGTCACCGAGATGCGGGACTACCTGGACCCGCGGACGGGAGAGCAAGACCTTCACGGCCGCTACGTGAAGCTGCTCCGGTCGTTTGGTATCGAGCGGCCCCGGATCAAGGTCATCCCCATCTTCGAAATGGGAATGCTGCCGACTCCCTCCGGGCAGCGCCCCGTGACGCCGGAGATGCTCCGCGAGCTGGACCCGGATGCCCTTCAATGTTCGTCTTCGCGAATCGTGGCTCACGACGGAGTCTATGCCTGCCCCATCCTGGTGGGCGAGCCGGAGGCCCGATTGGCGGATGACCTGGAGGGAGGCCTTCGCGACTGCTCCCTTTACCATTCCTCCTGCCACACCTGCTACGTCACCGGCATGACCTGCAAGAATTTTTGACGGAGTGAGGAGTGAGAGAAGAGGTGGGAGCTGTGCCGGGAGTGGCAACGCCCATGCAGAAGTTCGGGAGGGTCGCCCTTTTCGGAGGGGTCTACAACAACTATCTGGCGTTGGGCGAATTGGTGCGGGAATGCCGGGCATCCCAAGTCGACGCCATCTTCTGCCTGGGCGACATGGGGGGATTCGGACCCCACCCCGACCGGTCCTTTCCGCTTCTGCGGTCCGGTGAGATCCGGAGCATCGCCGGGAACTACGACCTTTCGCTGGCGCAGGGCAACGAGGACTGCGGCTGCGGCTACACCGACCCCGCCGACAACCATTTCGCCCGCATCAGCTACGACTACACCTTCCTGAACACCTCCAGGGAAAACAAGGATTGGCTGGGAACGCTCCCTTCCAGCCTCACTTTTGAACTGGGCCCGCTGAAGGTCCGCCTTTGCCACGGATCTCCCCGGCAGGTCAACGAATTCCTGTGGGACAGCACCTCGCCCGACCATCTGCTCTCCGGTTTTCTGGACAGGGCCGGGGCGGACGTCCTCTGTTGCACCCATACCGGATTGAAGTGGCATCGGGAACTGCCCGGCCAGAAACATTTCTTCAACGTGGGGGTCATCGGCCGCCCCGAGAACGACGGGCACACCCACGTCTGGTACACCCTCCTGGAAGCGGGCGGCTCCGGCTTCAGATTCGAGTTCCGCCCGCTCCGATACGATCACCAGCGGCTGGCCCGGGAGATGCGTGACGAAGGGCTGCCGGAGGAATTCGCGGAGACGACGCAGACCGGGTGGTGGACCACCTGCCTGGAGATCATGCCCTCGAGGGAGCGCCGGGCAGGCAGATTCTAGCAAGCGGAGCGGCTGTCGGGGTGGTCGGCGGAAACGCCGGTTTCAAACCGGAGGCGGCGCGGCGTAGGCCGTAGGATCCGGGACCCCTGATTCGGCAAAGGCGTCGATTCGTTCCTTGCATTTCCCACAGACCCCGCAGTGCACACCCTTCCGAGGCTCGGCGCAACTGAGCGTCAGCTCCAGCGGCAGATCCTGCCCCAACCGGATCACTTCGGCCTTGGACATGCCTGCGAGCGGCCTCAGGAGACGCAGCGGGAAATCCAGGCCTCGGCTCAGTGTGCGCTCCAGGCCCTCGAAGAACTCGGGTGTGGCGTCGGAGAAGGGATTGCTGCCCAGAATGCCCAAGGCGATCCCGCCCACGGAGTTGAGGCGGCACCACACCGCCACCTTGACCATGAGGACCAGATTCCGGCCCGGGATCTCCCACCGCTCGTCCGCCTCGTGGAAGCCGGGAATCCCGACGCCGGAGGTATGCCACAACCGGCCGTAGACGTCGCTCATGGGCAGATCCAGAACCTGCACCGGGTCGATCCGGGGATGAGCCACGGCTTCCAGGAAAACATTCAGGCGCTCCAGTTCCTCACCTTCCCAGACCAGGCCGCATCTGACGTAGATGGGAACGACCCGGCGAGCCGACCGGGTCAGCGAGACCAGCATCACGCAACTGTCCAGTCCGCCGCTCACCAGGACGGCCGTGCGATCAGTCGTCATCCGCACGGTACTCGGCGAAGGCGTCATGCGTTTCCCAGAGCCGCACCGCCGTCACCGGAAGGCGGCGAGCCCGGGCTTCGCGGAAAATGAGCTTGGCGATGTTCTCGGCAGTGGGGTTCGACTTCATCACGTAGGGACTCTCCCCCACCCCGCGCAACGCTTCGATGAGGGGGTCGTCCTCCCGGAGAAGCATCCGATGATCCAACCGGCCGTCGATGAAGCGAGACACTTCCTTTTTCACGTCTCCGAAATCGTAGACCATGCCCCGATGGTCCAACTCACCGCTGGACAGCTCGATCTCCAGGATTCCATTGTGGCCATGGGCGAACGCACACTTGCCGTCGTAATCCAACAGCCGGTGCCCATAGCAGAAGTGGAGGCGCTTGACGATGGTGTGCCGCCCCGCAACGATCTCCGCTCCGGTCCGGCTCATCCGGCTCCTTCCGTGAGGATCACGAACCACCTCTTGGGACCGTGCATCCCCTTGACCAGCACCTTCCCGATATCCGCGGTCCGGCTCGGCCCTGTGACCAGAGTGAGCGCGCTTCCCTCCTCTCCCGGCCGAACCCTTTCGAAGAGCTGATCCAGGTTCGAGAGGAGGTCTTCCTCCGCCAAAAAGACGATATGGGTCTCGGGAAGAACGTTGAGCAGGCGTCCCCGGCCCGGCCCTACGGTTTGCACGACGGTCCCGGTCTCGGCGATGCCGAACGCGGCACTGGAGGCGGAGACGGGAATCGCGGCCAACCGGTCCCGTTCGATGGAGCGGGCGGCCAGTGTGATCGGAAGCCGGACCCGTCCCTGGTAGTGGTAGCTGAAGACCAGGTTGGGGGTGGAGAATGACTCGGGCAGGCGCAGCCTGTAGGGCAAGCCGTGCTTGATGAATATCTTCTCTTCTTCCCAGAAGACTTCGGTATGGCCCGTCTGCTGCAGGACCTGGGAGAGCACCTCCGCCGGGTTCCGATCCCGGGCATCCAGAAACACGCCTCCGACCGCCTCCAATTCCCGGCGGAAGACTCCCACCGGGTCTTGGAACCTGGGGGCCTCGGGATATCCGGCCGGCAGGGGAACGGGCGGCTCGGCACCGCAGGCCGCACGGACCTTCTGCAAGATCCTGGGGCGACTCACTTCCCCTCCTTGCTCAGAGCCCGGAGCTGCTCCCTGAAGCTTTTTTCAGGCAGCGGCGGCAGATCCCGGTAACGGTCCCAGCCGCTGAAGGGGGGCAGGCGTAGCCGTAGCCGCCCCTCCCGCACGAAGTAGGGCTGGACCCGGCGCAGAAGATTCCCCAGGAATTCATACCGGCCGGGAGAACTCATGGCCCAAGCCCAGAACTGCATGGCCCAGGCTTCCAGCGGCAGCTGGTGGGCCAGCCGCTGTTTACTCCGTTGGACCCGCTCGCGCAACTTCAACAGAATCTGAGGGATCTCGATCTTGACCGGACAGGTCTCGTAGCAGGCTCCACAGAGCGAAGACGCGAAGGGGTGTTCGGGCGCCGCCTCCGCCGAGGTCAGTTGAGGAGTCAAGATGGCGCCGATGGGCCCCTGATAGGTGGAGCCGTAGGCGTGGCCGCCGATACGCTGATACACGGGGCAGACGTTCAGGCAGGCGCCGCAACGGATGCAGGCCAGCGTCTGCCTCAATTCGGGGTCCGCCAGAATTCGGCTCCGGCCGTTGTCCACCAGCACCAGATAGAATTCCCGCGGCCCGTCCCACTCTCCCTCCCGGCGAGGACCGTTGATGAAGTTGACGTAACTGGTGCTCTTCTGTCCGGTGGCGCTCCGCGAGAGGAGCTTCAGAAACACCGCCAGGTCCCGGGCTCGGGGAATCACCTTTTCGATGCCCATGATGGCGATGTGCACCTCCGGCAGGGAGGCGCAGAGGCGGACGTTCCCCTCGTTTTCCACCACCGCCAGCGTTCCGGTTTCGGCAACGCCGAAATTCACGCCGGTGATTCCGGCGCCGGCTGTCAGAAAATGGCGCCGCAGGACGGCTCGCGCCGTGGCCGTAATCGCCTCCACGTCGTCGGTGGGGGGCATGTCCAGCTCCCGGCCGAAGAGCTCGACCACTTCCTCCTTCGACTTGTGCAGCGCCGGGGTCACGATGTGAAAGGGCGTCTCCCGGGAGAGCTGGATGATGTACTCCCCCAGGTCCGTTTCCACCGGGTCCAGCTGGGCTCGTTCCAACTCTTCGTTGAGATGGATCTCCTCGCCCAGCATGGTCTTGCTCTTCGCCACCTTCTTGATTTCCCGCTCCTGGAGAAGGCCCACGATGAACTCCAGGGCTTCGGCTCCGGTGTCGGCCCAGACCACCTTGCCGCCCTGCGCGACGACCTTCCGCTCCAACTGCTCGAGATAGTGGTCCAGGCGGGAGAGGGTATGGGCCTTGACGTCGTGGGCGTGCTGCCGGAGCTCTTCCCAGTTGGAGACCTCCGCAACGGCGCGATCCCGGGCCTGGAGCGACTTCTCCAGGGCCGGCCTGAGGTTGGCTTGAAGGTTGGCGTCGGACAAGACCGCCGAGGTGTTGGGCCGGATCCTGAGTTGCACGGCTACTCCTCGAACTTCGACAACAGCTCGGCCAGATGCAGGGTCCGGACCTGGGATCCCCGACGCTGGAGCAGTCCGCCGATGTGCATCAGGCAACTCACGTCGTTGGCCACCACGTAGCGGGCCCCCGACTGGTGAATGGTGTCCACCTTGTCCTCTCCGATGGCGGCCGAGACGTCGGCGAACTTGACCGAGAAGGTCCCGCCAAATCCGCAACATCGGTCGGCGTGGGGCAGCTCCCGAAACCGCACTCCCTCAACGCCCTCGATCAAGAGGCGCGGCTGCCGGGCAATCCCCAATTCCCGAAGCTGGTGACAGGCGTCGTGGTAGGTGACGGCCTCCGGGAAGCGGGCGCCGGTCCGGGTCACTCCCAGGACCGAGACCAGGAAGTCGGACAGCTCGTAGGTCCTCCCGGCGATCTCCCGGGCCAGCCGCCTCTCCCCTGAGTCGGGCGGAAAAAGAGTGGGGACGAACACCTTGAGCATGGTGGCGCACGATCCGGAGGGAACCACGACAGGGCCGCTGTCGGCATAAGCTTCCAGGAATCGGCGGGCCACGGTGCGGCTCTCCTCGGAGTGGCCGCTGTTGAACGCCGGCTGGCCGCAACACGCCTGGCGTTCATCGAAGTCGACCTCGACCCCCAGGCGATTCAGGATCTTGACGGTGCTGAGTCCCACCTGGGGAAAGACCTGATCCACCAGGCAGGTCACGAACAGCGACACCTTCATAGCGACGTCCGCCCAATTTTCCGGAACGGGGTCCGAATTGGTGTCCGGGCCCCGCGGCTCGGACAGTCTACTATGACGGCATTGCAGGGGCATCCCTTGTGGGTGCCCTCTTTCGTACTCGCATCCACAAGCTGGGCCGGTTCCCCGGGACACCATTGGCGAAGAACCCAGGAACGGTTCGCCGAGAGGCCGCCAGCGGAAGGGCAACTACAAGGGTTGCCCCTACGCTATTTCCCTCTCCTGCAGGGCTGCTATAGTGTTAGTGGCAATGGGCATGCGGACGAACGGGAGAATCGGAGTCGCCGGCGTCCTATTGGCGGCGGCTCTTCCGGCAGCGCTTCTTCTTGGCGGCGCCGAGGCCGTCACGTCTCAGGGCGTTCTCTACCGGTCATGGATTCCCGCCGCCGAGAGACCGCAACTGGATCTGTCCGGATCGCTGTCCACTCTGGACGGAAAGCGAGTCCCCCTCCGGGAGTTGAAGGGCAAGGCCCTTTTGATCAACGCCTGGGCCACCTGGTGCGGACCTTGCCGCTTGGAGATGCCTTATCTGGCCGACCTTCATCGCAGGCTTTCCAAAGAAGGTTTGGCGATTGCCGCCGTGAGTTGGGAGGAGCCCGGGGCAGTCCGAACCTTTCTCGAAGAGACCGGCGCCGACTACCCCTTCCTGCTGCTGTCGGATCCTGACCGGATCCTCCAAGGCCGCTTTCAGGTCATCGGCCTCCCCACCACTCTGATCGTCGATGCCCGTGGAAGACTGGCATTGCATCATGTGGGGATGTACGTCTGGAACTCCCCTGAAATCGTAAGCCGAATCCGTCACCTTTTGGCAGAATGACCGAGTGGTTCCGATTCCGCTGCATCAATGACTCCTGTCTCCGGGAGTTTCCGATCCAGAACAAGCTCTACCAATGTCCCCATTGCCAGGACCTGCTGGACATCGTCTACGACTTCAGCCGGACCGACGTAGACTCCCTCAAGGAGAGCTTCTCGCGGAGGCGTCTCTCGAATCGCCCCCTCGACGTGAGCGGGGTGTGGCGATATCGGGAACTGCTTCCCTTCGAAGCCGGAGACCTGGACCGGGTGGTGACTATGGGCGAGGGGAACACGCCCATCCTGGAAGCCCCCCGGTGCGCCGAATACGTGGGTCTGGATCGGCTCCGGGTGAAGCACCTGGGCTGGAACCCCAGTGGCTCGTTCAAAGACTACGGCATGACCACGGCCGTCTCCCAGGCGATCCGGCTCGACGCCCAGGTCGTGGCCTGCGCTTCAACCGGGAACACTTCGGCCTCCATGGCCGCCTATTGCGCCCGGGCCGGCCTAAGGTCCGTCGTCTTCATTCCGGAAGGCCAGATAGCATTCGGCAAGCTGGCCCAAGCCCTGGACTACGGCGCCTTGACTCTCCAGATCCAGGGCAGCTTCGACGTGGCCATGAAGCTGGTTCAGGAACTGGCTGCCGACACCGACCTCTACCTGATGAACTCCATCAACCCATTCCGCCTGGAGGGCCAGAAGACGGTGATGCTGGAGTTGATGGATCAACTGGACTGGAAGAGTCCGGATCGGATCGTGGTTCCCGGCGGCAACCTGGGAAACAGCTCCTCCTACGGGAAGGTCCTGATGGAGTTGAAAGAGTTGGGAATGATCGACAAGATTCC
Source organism: uncultured Acidobacteriota bacterium (assembly GCA_951812665.1). Lineage (GTDB taxonomy): Bacteria > Acidobacteriota > UBA6911 > RPQK01 > JAJDTT01 > JAJDTT01. Next base: position 60,296 of record CATOST010000018.1, on the reverse strand, counting down.
CAGAATCACCATCATCCAGGCCGAGGGCGCCGACCCCCTCTATCGGACTCTGGTGACCAGCTCGCAAGAACTGGTGCCCGTCAACGATGCCTGGACCCTGGCCAGCGCCATCAAGATCGGCCAGCCCATCAGCTGGAAGAAGGCGGTTCGCGCCCTCCAGATCTCAGACGGCTGGTGCGACGAGGTCACGGAGCAGGAAATCGCCGACGCCAAGGCGATTCTGGGACGAGACGGAATCGGGTGCGAACCTGCCTCGGCCACCACGGTGGCCGGTCTCAAGCGCCTGCTGGATACGAGCGCCGAGGAGCGTCCCGAAGTGACCATCGACCCCTCCGAGAACGTGGTGGCCATTCTGACCGGACATCAACTCAAGGACCCCGAGTACACGGTCAACTACCACTTGGACAACCTCTACGAACACGCCGCCTACGAGAACCGCATCGTCGAGAAGCACGGCAAGATCCAATCCACTTACGCCAACCCGCCGGTCCAGGTGCCGCCCGACAAGGAGAAGATCCACCAGCTCCTGAGACTTTAGCCGAACCCTGATCTGTTAACAGTCCGTGGTGAAAGTCTCGCGAGCATCGAGACCGTTCCTGCGCCCGCCGGACAAGGCGCGATTCGGGTGCATACCGGGAGTATGTGCCCGAATCGCAACGCCGTCCGCCGGGATGCAGGGACGGTCGAATGCCGTGACGACTTTTGCCACGGGCTGTTAAGATGCGGCCATGGATTCCCAGCCTCCGGGGCCGGCCGGCTCAGCCCCCGAGTCCGAACGCCTTGAGGCCATTCTGGGCGAGAAGACCAGCAAGCTGCCCTCCCGGGAAGAAGCCATGCTGGTCAACCTGGATCCTCTCCGGCGCTACCTTCTGGAGATCAGCCAGTTCGAACCGCTGACGGCGGAAGAAGAGCGGTCACTGATCCGGCGCTATCAGCAGGAAGGCGATCAGGAGGCCGCTTATCGCCTGGTCACCTCCAACCTGAAGCTGGTGGTCAAGATCGCCCTCATCTACCGGCGCGTCTACAACAACGTCATGGACCTGATCCAGGAAGGGAACATCGGCCTGATCCAAGCCCTGGGCCGATTCGATCCCGACAAGGGAACCCGCTTGCCCACCTACGCCTCCTGGTGGATCAAGGCCTACATCATCAAGTTCATCACGGACAATTTCCGGATCGTCCGGATCGGCACCACCAACCAGCGGCGGAAGCTTCTCTTCAACCTTCGCAAAGAGAAGGAACGGCTGCGGCTTCAGGGGATCGAGCCCACGACATCGCTGATCGCCAAGAGACTCGATGTGCCGGTCAAGGAGGTCCGGGCAGTGGAGCATGCCATCGAGTCCTCTGACCTGAGCCTGGACAACTATATCGATCCCAACCGGACCATCCGGCACCTGGACATGCTCAAGGCCACCGGGGATCCGGTTGACGAGACCCTGGCCCGGGGCGAGTTGAAACGGCTTTTCGCCCACAAGTTTCGCGAGTTCGCCGGCACCCTGAACGAACGGGAACGGGCCATCCTGAACGAGCGCCTCATCGCCGAGGAGCCCAAGACCCTGCAACAGCTGGGGACGCGCTTCGGCGTGAGTCGAGAGGCGATCCGCCTCAACCAGATCTCATTGACCAAGAAGATCAAGGCCTACATGGAAGAGGCCCTGAAGAACGTCACCGACGTGGAGTTCGCCCTCATTTCGTAGGGGCGCCCCTTGTGGGCGCCCTCTTTCTTCCTTCAAGGAGAAGCGCCTTAGGGGGAACATTCTCGCCCCCACTCTTCCCTCTCTCAGACAATGAGCATGGCGTCGCCGTAGCTGTAGAAGCGATAGCAGCGAGCGACGGCCTCTCGGTAGCTCTCTTTCAGCAGGCGCTCTCCGGCGAACGCCGCCAGCAGCAGCAGGAGTGACGTCCGGGGCAGGTGAAAGTTGGTGATGAGGCCGCCGATGACTCCGAATTCGAAGCCGGGTTTCACGAAGAGGTCGGTCCACCCCCGGTCCTCCACCACCTCGCCGTGGCGGCGCTGAACCTGCTCCAGAACCCGGGTCGACGTGGTCCCCACCGCGATCACGCGGCCCCCCGCCCTGCGCTGGCGCCGAATCCGCCGCGCCGAATCCGCCGAGACCTCGTAGTACTCCGAGTGCATCCGGTGGTCCTCGACTCGCTCCGCCACCACGGGTTGAAACGTTCCGTACCCCACGTGCAATGTGATCTTGCAATGGTTCAGGCGTGAGAGGAGCGCTTCGGTGAAGTGGAGCCCGGCCGTCGGGGCCGCCGCCGATCCCGGCCTGGCGGCGTACACCGTCTGATAGGCTTCGCGGTCTCGGGAATCGACCTCCCGCCGGATGTAGGGAGGCAGGGGCGTGCGTCCCACTCGTTCCAGGACCTCCTGAAGATCCCCGGCGGGTTCCAACCGGACCTGGCGGACGGCGGGACCGGGATCGTCCAACACGCGAATCGACAGCAATTCCGGATGAACGGTGAGAAGATCGCCGGCGCGGGCCCGGCGGCCCGGCTTGAGCAGGGCCCGCCAGACCTGACTCTCGAGCGCATCCAGCAGCAACACCTCGACTTGTCCGCCCGTCTCCTTGACGGCCGCCAACCGGGCGGGCAGGACCCGGGAGTCGTTCAACACCAGGAGGTCCTGCTCCGACACCAGATCGGGGAGATCGGCGAACCGGGCGTGCTCCCAGGTGCCGGTCTGCCGGCGGAGCACCATCAGGCGCGAAGCGTCGCGGGGAGAGTGGGGACGTTGGGCGATCAGGCGCCGAGGCAGTTCGTAGTCGAAATCGTCCAACTTCACAACGCGTTTCATTTTATTGCAGAGCGAAGAGCCGAGGAGGGCACCCACAAGGGGTGCCCCAACGCTACGGCGGATTGTGCGAGAATAGCGCGTCCATGCGGTTCCGAGTTCCGAGACCGGTTCTTTCGTTGTCCGGCGGTCACTTCCTCATCGACTGCTACGCCAGCATGTTCGGGGCGTTCCTGCCCTTCCTCCATCAGAAACTGGGCCTGTCGCTGGCCGAAGCCGGGATTCTGGGCGGCGTCCTGAGTTTTTCCAGTGCGTTCATGCAGCCCCTCTACGGCTACCTGGCCGACCGGATGCGGAAACCTGTCTTCACCGCGTTGGGACCCGGATTGGCGGGGCTCTTCATCTCCGCCCTGGGGCTGGCTCCCAATTTCTGGGCGCTGTTGGTGATGGTCATCCTGGGCGGCGCCGGGATCTCGGCGTTTCACCCCCAGGCGGCGTCCATCGTCTCGGAGTCCTCCGGCCGTAGAAAGGGTTTCCAGATGTCGGTTTTCGTCACCGGCGGCATGCTCGGCTACGCCCTGGGCCCGGTCTACATCACCACCGTGATTGCCCTTGTGGGCCTGGGCTCCAGCCTCTGGGCGAGCGTACCGGGCGTCGCCATGAGTCTGTATCTCATCCTTTACGGCCCGTCCCCGTCCCCGACGGCCGCTCTCCACCACCGAACACTTCTTTCGCGGTTGATGGAGCAACGAAAGCCACTTCTGATCCTCTACCTGCTCGTGGTCATCCGAGGATCCATTCAGATCATCTTCGTCGCTTTTCTCCCCTTGTATCTGACGCTGCACGGATATGGCGCGGCGCGGGCTGCCCTGGTTCTGAGCCTGTTTCTGCTGGCCGGTGGCAGCGCCGGTTTCCTGGGGGGCATCCTGAGCGACCGCTTCGGGGGCAAGATAATCCTCGCTCTTTCCATGTTCGGCAGCCTGCCGCTGCTCCTGGCCTTTCTCTGGGTTCAGGGGCCAATCTCCATCGTGCTGTGCATTCTGGGAGGCGGCGTCCTGCTCTCCACCTCCCCGGTCAACGTGGTGATGGCCCAACAGATGGTGCCGGAGGCCACCTCCACGATCTCGGCTCTGCTCATGGGGTTCGCCTGGGGCGTGGGCGGCTTGCTCCTGCCTGTGGTTGGATTCGCGAGTCAGACGGTGGGCCTTCAGTTGACCATGACGGTCATCGTCCTCTTCGCGATGCCGGGGTTCGTCCTGGCGTTGAAACTTCCGCCCGATCTGGGAAGAGGCGGGCTGGCGGCGGCGCCAGAGACGGCGGAGGAATAAAGGTTGGCCCTCGTCGGCAACAAAACTGGGCTGGAGCTATTTACACGATTTCGGGGCTTGGTTTACAATCTCCAGACCGCATGTTGACCACCGCTCGCGCCGACACGATTCGCCAAGCTGCCGAAAGGATCCTTAGCAATATCATTGACGGCTGGTACGACAACGTCGCCAGTTTCTACATCACCAGCGAGCAGGTGGCGAACCTTCCCGATCAACAGGGCACCGAGGAGCTCAAGCGTTTCCACGACGAGAAGGGCCACCGGATCAAATTCCACAAGGGCGATCTGGACTTCACATACGGACTGCGCTCTTCCTGGATCGACGACGCATTCATCCTGGAAGTTAGCGTCAACAACAAGGTGGAATCTTTCGACTACGACGATTTTCTGCGTCGCCTCATGGCCCACTACCGCCACCTGGGAGACGAGAAGTTACCGACGCCCTACGACTTGAAACACCTCCGCTACAACCAGCTCTTCCTCCTGGAGCCCAGTCTGCAGGACGCGTTTGCCGTGGAGAGACGGGGTGAGGGCGCCGACATCATGCGGCTCTCCTTCAAGATAAACGCTTCCTACCTTGAGAAGTGCTTTCGCCCCCAGGCGGGCAAGCAGATCATCGAGACCTATTGCGTCTCTCCCTTACGGACCGTGTTCGCCGCCGTCTATCGCCGCCGTTCCAATTGAGGCGGCGCGGCTTCCTCACTTGTAAGTCTCGCGGATCCACCGCTCCAACGAACCCGCAGGGTCCGCGATGACCTGAGGGTCCACGGACAGGGGCTTGGAAGCCTGCCCGCGAGCCAGCAGTTTCATCCCGTGCTCGTACTCCCGAAACAGGTCCCGGCAGTACTGCAGGACGTCGGCATTCGGACCCCTCACCCGCTCCGAGATGAGTGCCACGGCCTCCGGCGTAAACGTGATTTCCACTCCGTAATGCTTCTGGAACTCCGCCTCGAAGCGTTTGAGCTGGAACTCCAGGATGGCCTCGTGATGCAGGTCCGGCGTGGCCAGGAGTTCATTGAGCGCCGCCTTCGGATTCTCGACCAGCTCACGGTCCACCACCAATTCCGTCACTTCATGATCCGGCAGATGGTATTTGTAGTCTCGGAACACCCGCTCGCACACGGTCATCAGGCCGCGTGCGCCGGTCTCTTCCCGGGCCGCCAGCTCGGCCAGCGCCCGCATCGCCCCATCCTTGAAATAGGCGTCGATGGCGTAAGCCAGAAAGTCCTTCTTGTACTGCTTGAGGAGCGACCCCTCCGACGTCTTGAGGATCTGAAACAGGTCGTCGACGCTGAGGCGGCGACAGTGGGTCACGACTGGCAGGCGCCCGATGAACTCCGACTCGAAACCATACTCCACGAAGTCCGTGGAACGGACCTGCTGCAACAGCAGTTCCTCTTTCCGGTCCGATTCCTGCTCTCCGCCCATGAAGCCGATCTTTCTCGAGCCCAGGCGTTTCCCGACAATCTCGGTCAGCCCGATGAAGGCACCGCTGACGATGAAGAGGATGTGCTTGGTGTTGATGGTCTTCTTTTCCAACTTGCGGCCGGATTGGATCTCCATCAAAGACTGCATCTGGCTGGCGATATCCGTGGGGGATCGCAACGGGACCTCCGTCTCCTCCATGAGCTTCAGGAGGCCCCTTTGCACGCCGTGGCCGCTCACGTCTCTTCCAATCTGGCCCCTGGGTGCGGCGATCTTGTCGATCTCGTCCAGGTAGACGATTCCGTACTCCGCCAGCCGAACGTCGTCGTTCGCCTGCTGGACCAGTTCCCGGACCAGATCCTCCACGTCGCCTCCCACGTAGCCGGTTTCGCTGTACCGGGTGGCGTCGGCCTTGCAGAACGGGACTCCGATCAAACGGGCGATGTTCTGGATCAGGTAGGTCTTTCCCACCCCCGTGGGACCGATGATGATGATGTTCTGCTTCTTATACTCCCGGCACTCGTCCGGGTCGCTGCAGTTCTGGATGTGGTGGTAGTGGTCGCAGATCGCCGTGGCCAGAACCTTCTTGGCTTCGTCCTGCTGAATGACGAAACGGTCCAGATACTCCTTGATCTGACTCGGCCGATAGTCGAACGTCAGGTCACGAGGCTCCACTTGAGCTTGATTCGGCTCTTCGCCCGTCTCCTCCCGATCCGACTTGGGGAACAATTCGACCCGCACCCCGGTCCCGTATTTGTTCTGGAGCAATTGTTTCAGTTCGTCAGGATTGAATCGCTTGTCGGCGGTCATGGGCTTCCTCCCACCTGCAGGCCTCGCTTTTCCGAACGCAAGAGTCGAACCGGAAATACGCGTCAAAAGTAACGCAACAACACTTCGCGCGCCGAAATCAGCGCCATGACGTTGGTGACGGCGGCTCCCGCCACGGCCGCGCCGGAGAGCCAGGCCGGCACCCGTTTTTCCGGAGGCAACTGCCGATTCAGCCAGATTGCCGCGATACAGGTCAGGCCCACACCCAAATTGACGCTGAAGAGCGCCACCATGTCCACCATGATGATGGGAGTCGTCCCACTCCAGATAAAGAATCCGGAGAGGACCAGGGAGGAGAGCCCGTAAACGTTTCTCACCCTGGAGAGCGACCATTCCCGGGCGCGCGGCAGGAGCTGCCGCAGAAAACTGTGAGCGCCTCTGCCGTAAATGTCGGGCAGTGCGTTCAATGTCCCCCAGAGCGCGGCCAGAATAGTGACGTAGTAGAGCGGAATCATGAAGGGGGAGATCTCGGCGAAGATATGAGCCTGCTCCGTCAGCAGATCGTATCCCTGCGGTATCTTCCGGGCGGGGTTCAAAATTGCGGCGCCGGCCACCATGAAAGCCACCGTCACCAGGAACACGACGACGGCATTGACCCCCACGTCGAATTTCAGAGGCCCCAGCGCACGCTTTCTCGCAGACCGCCCCCTGGCCCCCTTCAGACTCCAGCCCTTCATCAGGGCCCAGTTGGAGTAGACCACGTAGTTCATGGGGATGCTGCCGGCGTATCCGAATACCGCGGCCATCTCCAAAAGGCGGCTTCTGCCCTTGATTTCAGTGGGGATCCAGTCCGGATAGGGGGGAACGGTCCCCAGGCTGAACAGTCCCTTGAGAATCCCCCCGAAATCGGGGCGGGCCAGAAGGGTGGCGGTCACGGTTCCTACCAGGAGCACCAGGCAGACCAACCCCTGCGACTTCTCCAGCGTATCGTACCGTTGGACCAGGCCGACCAGGATGGCCAGGCTCAGAAAGGCCAGAGCCAGCCACTTGTAGGAGAGGTTCAATCCTCCCCCCGCCAGCACCTGGCTCATCAAGCGCCCGCAGGGGACGGCGATCACCACGAAGACGAAGGGAGCCACCAGCGACTCCAGCACCAGGACGACCCAGAGAAACCATCCCCGTGGACCGGGCAGGTCCACCAGCTTCTCCGCTACCGTCCGTCCGGTGGCGACCGTATAGTGACCCAGGAGATAAAGCGTCAGGAACGACTTGGCCAGGATGGCCAGAAGGATCAGCCAGAGGAGATCGTAACCGCCCCAGGCGCCGGCCCGGACGGCCAGGACCGTTTCGCCGGCTCCCACGGTGGCCGACGCCACGATGGCGCCCGGACCGATCCGCGACAGCCACTTGCCCGGTTTCTCCATGAGCGCGTCATAGTAACAGACTCCATGTATACTCGAATCCCCGTGGACACCCGCGATCGCCTGAAAGAGATCCTGTTGACCCGTTGCCTGAAGCTGGGCCGTTTCCGGCTCGCCTCGGGCCGCCGGAGCAACTATTACCTGGACCTGAAGCAGGCCACCCTGGAGCCCGAGGGGGCCTACCTTTCAGCCCTGCTGATCCTGGAGGAGCTTCGGCGGCGAGAGGTTTCAGCAGCCGCCATCGGCGGCCTGAGCCTGGGTGCCGACCCCATCGTCGCCGCCGTGGCGGCGGTGAGCTTCGCCCACCGGGCCAGATTCGACCCGATTTCCGCGTTCATCGTCCGCAAACAACCCAAGAGCCACGGCACCCGGCGCTATCTGGAAGGCTTCCAGGGGCCCAAGGGGTCTCCGGTGGTGGTGGTCGACGACGTCTGTACGACCGGAGGATCGGCCCGAAAGGCCATCGTTCAGGCCGAGGCCGAAGGCTACCGCGTGGCCGCCGTCATCTCCATCGTCGATCGGGAAGAGGGCGCCGCCGGGAATCTGGATTCCTACCGCTATTTTTCCCTGTTTCGCGCATCGGAACTCCTGGCCGAGCCCGGCATTCGGCGGCAGTTGGACGAACTCTCCCGCATTCCCTCCTGACCAGCGCTGACCCCACAACCCTCCGAACCCCTTCGGGAGCGGCCCCGGACGATTCATATTAGAATTGGGAAATCATGCCCAGGCTCAAAGTGGAATGCCCCGATTGCGGATGCAGGCTTCTGGTCGACACCAAGACCGGACTCGTGATTCGAAGCGAGAGCAAGAAACCGGACTACTCCTTCGAGTCGGCCCTGGAGGCGATCACCGATCGCAAAGCCAAGGCGGACCAGCGTTTCAGTAAAGTCGTGGATGCCGAGAAACGCCGGCACGCCAGCCTGGAGGACAAGTTTCGGGAGGCCCTGCGGTCCAAGGACGAACTGGAGGACCCGAAACGCCTCTGGGACCTGGATTGAGCCTCCCCACTCCTCGTGCGAACCGGATCATACGCGAGACGGCCATCCTTCCTGCCCTCAGTTCGTCCAGAGCATCTTGACGGGCATCGCGAAAAGCTTGGACCCGGCTTGTTGAACGCGCTCGCCGTCATGAAGGATGATGCCGCAAGCGAGCGTCGTCTTGCCGGACTGGCGCGGCCCCACGATCGCGACGATGCGGGTATCTGCCAGCGCCGCGCGAACCGGGCGCTCGGCATGCCGCGCCACAAACTCCCCACGGCGTATCGTCCGATCCGGCATCAGGTATCGTCCAATTCGGAATCCGGGCCCGTCTGATTCGGAATGCACGCCGGCATCAGCTTGGTCTCCACGTCAGGGTCCGGACGCGGGAGCGGCGGTTCGCAGGACTCGACGGCGGCAACACGCGAATCAAGCGCCGGCTAATTTCAGGCAGTCAAGTTGGATGCGTGACCGACCCCTTGCGATGGCCAGCGTCTCCCGTCGAGACGTTTTCCAAGTCTGGCCCGCACCGCGGCGACGCGGATCGCTCTATTTGGCCACCAGCCGCCGGTTTGTTGCTAGACTGATAGGGAGGAGAAACATCCAATGACAAGAAAAGCTCTGTTTGTCGGCTTGGCTCTGGCCGCCATCAGCCTCTCCGGGGCAGGCGCGCTGGGCGGTGACCTGATGTCCAAACTGGCTGCGCTGGAAGGCGAATGGGTCATGCTGGACGAGAACGGCGGAGAAACCGGCGTCGTCGGCTCCAGCTTCCGGCTCACTTCCGCCGGTTCGGCTCTGGTGGAGACGATGTTTCCGAACAGCCCCGACGGGCATGAAATGCTCAACCTGTACCACGCGGACGGAGATCGCGTGCTGATGACCCACTACTGTGCGGCGGGAAATCAGCCGCGCCTGGAAGTGCGGGCCACGGACGACGAAAACCGCCTGGAATTGCGTTTCGAAAGCATCACCAACCTCTCGTCACCCCAGAGCCACTACATGCACCACGCCGAGTACATACTGCAGGGGGAGGACCGCCTCACGACCCACTGGCACAGCATGAAGGACGGAGAAATCACCGAGGAGTCCCCGATGACATTCGAACTGAAGCGCCGCAGGTAACCCGGCTCCAGCTTCTGCCGGCGTGTCCTTGCGCCCGCCCCGGTGTACGCCGACGGCGTTGGAGACGGGCATCCGAGGACTGATCGGGAACCGAAACGTCCCTGACGCGAGCCTATGCCGATCGAAGTCGTGGTTGCCGAGGTTTTGAAAGCCCGAGAAAAAGTCACGTAACCGGCCAGTTCCTCCGCAACGCAACGGCCGTCTCGGGCTCCTTGGGTTTTATTCTGGCGGGTCACATTGCAGAAGGTCTTGGGCGCACTCCCCGGATCGTTCGTACCGGATTCCCGGTCACCCGACACGGAGCAGGCGCAGAAAGCCGTCGTCCTGGCACGGCAGCTTCAGAAAACGGCGGCGGCGCTTCAAACCCCCGTCGAAGAGAGGCAGCAGGCCGAACTCGATCGGATGGTGCAGAGTCCCCACGACAAGGCGACGCTCACCCAGCTCACTGACCAGGCCTTCCGCTCCAACCGCCCGCACCGCGCGGTCGACCAGATTCTGCACATCCTGGACCTGCAGGGAATCCCTCGTTTCTTCAGCGGCCTGGACCGAACCCTCCTCAGGGGCTTTCGCTCCTTCGGCAGCTACCTCCCGGGCGTGGCGGCCCCCCTGGTCAGGGACAGGATGCGGGAAGAGACCGCCAACGTCGTTCTCCCTGCCGAGAAGGCTCTGCTGGTCCGGCACCTGGAGGCGCGCCGACAGCACGGTGTGCGGATGAACGTCAACTTTCTGGGCGAGGCCCTGCTGGGAGAAACCGAGGCCCGGAGGCGCCTGGATTCGTACGTCCGAGCGCTGCAGCTCCCGGAGCTGGAGGTCATTTCGGTCAAGATCTCCACCCTCTACTCGCAGCTCTCGTCTCTGGCCTTCGAGCACACCGTCTCCGTGCTTTGCGATCGGCTGGAACTACTGTATCGGGCGGCGGCCAGGGAACGCTTTCGCCGCCGGGACGGCACCGAGGCGCCCAAGTTCGTCTACCTCGACATGGAGGAGTATCGTGACTTGGCGGTGACCACCGAGGTCTTCCTGCGCACCCTCGCCCGCACGGGCCTGGAGCAGGTCGGCGCGGGGATCGCTCTTCAGGCTTACCTCCCCGACTCCTACTTGGCCCAGCAGAGAATCAACGCCTGGGCCCGAGAACGGCTGCAGCGGGGAGGCGCGCCCGTGACCATCCGGCTCGTAAAGGGCGCCAACCTGGAGATGGAGCGGCTGGAGGCATCGCTGCGAGGTTGGAAAGTGGAAGAGCGCTCCCGGATCCTGGCGGCTGTGGCCCGGGAGCTACGTCGCGCCCGGGGAGACCTCATGGGCGCCGCCCTGGCGGACGGCGGGAAGACCCTGCCCGAGTCGGACCCGGAGGTTTCAGAGGTCGTGGACTTCGTCGTTTTCTACGACTTGGCCGCCCGTTACTTCCACGGCCTTCCAGGTTTGCAGGCCAGACCGAAGGGCGTCGTGGTGGCGGAAACCGGGGGCAAGAACGCGACCACCGTGACCGCTCTGGGAGATCGGGAACTTGCCATCAGTCACGTGATTCACTCCGCCTTCAGTCCCCGCGGACAGAAATGCTCCGCGACTTCCCTGCTCCTCGTCGAGGAGGAGGTCTACTGTTTCTTGAGTTGTCCCAAGTCCTGCCCTCCACCTCGGGCGCTAGTGGCGATGCTCTCGTATAATGGCCCGTTGACGCGCTGACTGGAGACTGAGATGAACGGAACGGTAGATCAGGCGGTACTGGACGAGGTGATTCGGCGTGTTGTGCAGGTGGCACAACCGGAGAAGATCATTCTGTTCGGTTCCGCAGCGCGAGGGCGAATGGGGCCCCATAGCGATCTCGATCTGCTGGTGGTCCGGGCCGGGGTCGACGCCCTGGATCTCATGGGTGACATTTATCTGAACCTGCGCGGCGTCGGGGCGGCAGTCGACGCTATCGTGGCATCCCCCGACGACCTGGAACGCTACCGCGACAGCTACGGCATGGTGATTCGGGAGGCCCTGCGCGAGGGACGGGTGGTCTATGAGGCCGCGTGAGCGATTCCTGCACGACGACCCGCGTGAGTGGATGAACCGAGCCCACAGCAATCTGGTTCGCGCGAAGCTGTGGGCGGCAGGCGTGTATCTGGAGGACCTCTGCTTCGACGCGCAACAGGCCGCCGAGAAGGCGATTAAGGGGTTATTGCTGGCGCGTGGCGTACAACATCCGTTCATTCACGATCTGGCGGCCCTCCTATCGCTCGTCGAGGAAGCGGGAGTAGCTGTCCCGGCCGAGGTCTTCGACGCTGCAACCCTGACCCGGTATGCAGCAGTTTCCCGGTATCCGGGGCACACGAGGCCGGTCACGGACAACGACCACCGCGAAGCCGTCAAGCTGGCCGATCGGGTCGTTCGGTGGGTTGAGGGCATACTGTGATTCCCCGCGAGTGTAGGCGGTTGGCCGAAGTCGATTTCCCGATTGCCGAGGTCTCGTAGCCCGGGCCCTTCCAGCCCCGCAAACCGTTCGCGGCACTGCCGATACTGAACCATGAGGTGGCGGAGGAGGTAGGATTCGAACCCACGGTGCCCTTCCGGACACAGCGATTTTCAAGACCGCCGCCTTAAACCACTCGGCCACTCCTCCGGCTGGCGAGTAGCCTCCATTCTCTCACAGCCGGCGTCCGGTTTGCGGAATTCCGCCCGGTTCCATCCGGTCCTGGAGCCGCTGCATGTGGGCCATCTTGGCCTCGTGGGGCAGGAAGGAGCACCGAACCGCCTGCAACGCAATCCGTTGCAGGTCCTGTGCCGTCAGCCCGAAGGTCCGCGAGGCCTTCAGGTACTCTTGGGTCAAGCTGGTCCGGAACAGGCCGGGATCGTCCGTGTTCAGGGTCACCGGAACCCCGCGGCGGTAAAAGAGGGGAAAGGGATGCTGGGACAGCGGCGTCCAGGCCCGGGTCCTGAGGTTGCTGGTGAGGCAGACGTCCAAGCCTACGGCATGCTCCCGCAGATACTCGATCAGGCGCGGGTCCCGGGCCGCCTGGACGCCGTGCCCGATCCGGTTCGCGCCCAGGTCCTTGAGGGCGCTCCAGACCTGATCCGGCTCGCCGATCTCGCCGGCGTGGATATGGATGTAGATCTCATGGGCCTTGGCCCAGAGAAAGACATCGCGATACTCGATCAGGGGAAGGGACAATTCGTCCCCTCCCATCCCCAACGCCACGACGCCCCTGCTCCGATGCTCCGCCGCCAGCCGGGCTGTCCTCCAGGCCGCTTCCACGCCGAACTGGCGAACGCAGTCCAGCACCCAGCGAATGACCAGACCCTTCTTCTCGAACCGGGATCCTGTTTTCAATAGCTGCTGCAGGATCTTCCGGCCGTCCCGGCCCCAGATCCAGGGAATGGACGGAGCGTAGGTGATCTCCGCATAGAAGACTCCCTGCCGGAGGAGACTCTCGGCCAAGTCCTCCAGGATGCCCGCATAGTCCTCCTTGCCCCGCAAGTGTTGGCAGACCACCTTGAAGGCGCCCAGGAATTCATGAAGGCTCCCGTACCGGTAGAGTTTCTCGGTCAGCTCGGCGACGCTCAGGGAAGCGTATTCCGTGCCGTATTTGCAGGCGAGGGCATGGAACCGCTCCGGCCCGACGCTGCCCTCGAGATGTAGATGCAACTCGGCCTTGGGGAGACTCCGAACATACCGCTCGGAGACGGCTTTCCGCGGAGAGTTCGGCCGCGTGATGCGGCCTTCCCGATCGATCATTCCATTGCCTGCCGTGGGAGCGGCCGGTTGCCCTCGACCGCTACCCCAAGAGCTGGAGCGCCCGGAGCTGGTCGATGGTCTCCTGAGAAATGAACTTGTCGTACGTCTTCAGCGTCTTCGCCGGAGGCGTCCGCTTTCGCATCTCGTCCCAGCACATGGGCGAAACAAAAATCAGGTCCGCATCCCGGACGATCTTTTCGATGAGGTCCTGCCTGGAAATGGGGGCGATCCAGAACTTCATCTCCGTCGAAGGGTGGTAGATGTTCATGAAGACGTCCCAGGAAGCGTGCAGGGTGTCTTCATCCCGCACCACGATGGCCACGTTCTCGTGACGGGCTGCACTCAGGACCTCTCGATAGATCGCGTGGCTGGGCTTGATCTCCACCAGCTTCTTTCCGAAACGGCGGGTCAGCTCCCTGACTTCCTCCAAGTGGTAGCTGGTCGTCAGCAGGAACTCGCTGTCCCTGAGGAGCGCCCGGGTGGCCTCGCTGTCGACGTCGCCCAACGAAACGCTCCGGGCCCGCACGCCCTTCAGGCGTAGCTCCAGCTCCCGGGAGAAAACGTACGCCTCCTCTTCGTGGTCCACGACCGCCAGATGCAACTCGCGCAGATCGGTCCCGGTCCAGTAGGCGTCCAGCAAGCCGCTGAACTTGTCCGGGGAGAGGCCCAGGTTCCTGGCCTTGGCGGATACTTCCCCCAACAGGTTGAAGACCGCCCGCCGCCGCATCTGCTCATAGGAGGCCTCGCCGCTCCGTTCCTTCAGAAAGGCCCCGCTTCCTTTCACGATCCCCAGATAGTTCTCCTCGGCCAATTTCAGGTAGATCTTGCGGGTCGTCTTGTAGTTGATCCCGAGCTGATCGGACACCTCCCGGATGGACGGCAGCCGGTCTCCTGCTCGAATCTTGCCGCAGTAGATGGCCGAGAGGAGTTGTCCCTTGATCTGCTCGTAGAGGCTGAGCCGAACGGATTTGTCCAGATTGAAACCGATCATCTCTTCAGGAACGCTCCCGAGTCGATCCGGCGCCTTCGGCCCGCCGCGTTCATCCGGAACGCCCCTCCGGCACCAAACACTCCAGCCCATGCATATAGGGGTGGAGCGCCTCCGGAATCCGAACGCTTCCGTCCTCCTCCTGGAAATTCTCCACCAGGGCTACCCAGGTCCGGCCCGCCGCCAGCCCGGACCCGTTCAGGGTGTGGACCAGCCGGTTTCCCGAGCCCTGAGCCGGGCGGTAACGAATCCTGCAGCGCCGAGCCTGAAAGTCGGTGAAGTTGCTGCAGGAGGAAATCTCCCGATAGGTATTCTGGCTGGGGACCCACACCTCCAGATCGTAGGTCTTGGCCGCGCTGAATCCCATGTCGCCGGTGGAAAGCACCACGACCCGGTAGGGGATTCCCAGCGCTTGGAGAACGGCTTCGGCGTGGCCGGTCAGCTGCTCCAATTGCCGCGGCGAGTCTTCCGGGTGCGTGAACTTGACCAGCTCGACCTTGTTGAACTGGTGCAGGCGAATCAGCCCCCGGGTGTCCTTGCCGTAAGAGCCCGCCTCCCTCCGGAAGCAGGGCGTGCAGGCCGTGAGGTTGACGGGAAGATCCTCCTCCTCCAGGATCTCGCCGGCAAAAATATTGGTCAGCGGGACCTCGGCGGTGGGGATGAGGAAGTAGTCGGAATCCGCCACCCGAAAGAGGTCTTCCTCGAACTTGGGGAGGTTTCCGGTCCCAAAGAAACTGCGGCGATTGGCCAGGAAGGGAGGAATCACCTCCCGGTATCCATGGGAACGGGTGTGAAGGTCCAGCATCATGTTGATGAGCGCCCGCTCCAGCAGGGCGCCGGCACCGGAATAGAGGCTGAAACGGGCACCGGCGATCTTGCTGGCCCGCTCCAGGTCCAGGATGCCCAGGTGGGTCCCCAATTCGACATGGTCCCGGACGGGAAAGGAAAACTCGGGCGGGTCGCCCACGACGCGAACGACTTCGTTGGCGCCGCTGTCTTTCCCCGCCGGAACCCCCTCGGCCGCCAGATTCGGGATCCAGGAGAGGAACGCTTCCATTCGGCTCCGAAGGCCGCTCAGGTTCTCATCCAGCTCCTTGATCCGGGCGGACACCCGCTTCATCTCCCGGATCTGGGAACTGGCGTCGTCGCCCCGCTGGCGCTGCCGTGCGATCTCGTGGCTGGTTCGGTTGCGGCCGGCCCTCAGTTCCTCGGCTTCGATCCTGATTTCCCGCTCGCGTGCGTCGAGAGACCGAAACTCCTCGACGGCCAAGGCAAAGCCGCGTGTCTTCAGCCCTGTCTCGACCTGCTCCAGATTGCCCCTGATATAGGCCCGGTCCAACATCGCGAGTCAGTATCTCAGAGGGGAAAGAAAAGAGGAAATCGAGTTCGTCCCGCCCTCTGTTCTTGAGAGCCTCCTCATTCCGATCACTTTTCCGCCACCCCAACCCCTCCTCTTCTCTCTTTTCTGCTTCCGCTTTTCTCTTTCCCTCCGCCGCTGCTATATTCTACGTTTTTCGGAGGGGTTGCTTGCGGGTGCCATGATGCCGCTTTACGAGTACGCTTGCGACAGTTGCGGAGAGACGATCGAAGCGCTTCAGCGGTTCTCGGATCCACCCTTGGAGACGTGCGGCTCTTGCGGCGGGCCGTTGGAGAAGCTGATCTCGGCTCCCAGCATCCAGTTCAAGGGGTCAGGCTGGTACGTCACCGACTACGGCCGTAATAAGGACGCCGCCTCGAAGAACACGGAAACCACCAAGGCGGAACCGGCCAAAACAAACTCCGAGAGTTCGACCACCAAATCGGACGCCAAGAAGGAGAGCTGACCCACGCACGGCTCCAGCCTGCTCGTCGCGAAACCAGAGTGAAAATATTAGTCGTCGGCTCCGGCGGAAGAGAACACGTACTGGTCTGGAAATTGGGCCTGGCCGACCGGGTCCGGGAGATTTACTGCTCGCCTGGGAACGCCGGCATTGCGGACGCCTCCAAGACGCGCCTCCTCCCCAAGCTCTCTCCCCGGAAACTGCTGGATTTCGCCGTCAGCCAGAGTGTCGATCTGGCCGTAGTCGGTCCCGAAGCCAGCTTGGTGGACGGTATCGGCGACCTCTTTCGTCAAGCCGGCGTGCCGCTCGTGGGCCCCTCGGCGGGGGCGGCGCGGCTGGAGGGGAGCAAGGCCTTCGCCAAGGATTTCATGGCCCGCCATCAGATCCCGACGGCGGCCTACCAGGTTTTCGATGAGGCCTCGACCGCGGCACAGGCCCTTCGGAACGGACTCTTCGACTTTCCCGTCGTGCTCAAAGCCGACGGCTTGGCGGCCGGCAAGGGAGTCCTGATCTGCGCCGACCTGCAGGAGGCCGTCGCGGCCGTCGACCGGATCATGATTGCAAGACGATTCGGAACTGCCGGCGATCGGCTGGTGATCGAGGAGTTTTTACAAGGAGAAGAAGCTTCGTTCATGGTCCTGGCCGACGGAGCCGGCAATGTGGTCCCCATGGTCCCCTCCCAGGATCACAAGCAGATCTTCGAAGGAGACCGGGGACCCAACACCGGCGGAATGGGCGCCTACTCCATGGACGGCCTCTTGTCCCCTGATCTGCGGCGCCGGATCCTGGACGAAGTCATTCTCCCCACCGTAGACGGTATGAACCGGGAGGGTCATCCCTTCGCCGGAATCCTCTACGCCGGACTGATGCTCACGGCCGACGGCCCCAAGGTCCTGGAGTTCAACGTGCGCTTCGGGGACCCGGAAGCACAGGTCATCCTGCCGCGGCTCCGGAGCGAGCTCTCTACGCTTCTGCTCCAGGCGGCCTGCGGCGGCCTGGCGGGCGTCCGGGCCGAATGGACCCCCGACGCAGCGGTCTGCGTGGTCGCCGCTTCGCAGGGCTACCCCGGATCCTACCCCAAGGGACACGAGATCTCCGGACTGGAGCGGGCAGGACGGATGGATAAGCTCGTAGTGTTCCACGCCGGCACCTCCCACGCCGGCGGCCGCTTCCTGACCAGCGGCGGGAGGGTCCTGGGCGTCACGGCACTGGCCCCCACTCTCGAGGAGGCGGTTCGGCGCGCCTATGCGGGATTGAATGAGATTCACTTCGACGGCATCTACTATCGGCGGGACATCGCGTACCGGCGGCTTTCCCCACCAGAAAGGAATTCAGAATGAGCGCACCGAAAGTTGGCATCCTCATGGGCAGCGTTTCCGATCTGGGGGTGATGCGGGAGGCGAGCAAGATCCTGGAAGATTTTGGCGTTCCCTACGACCTGCGAGTTCTCTCGGCCCACCGCTCGCCCACTCTGACCCAAGACTTTGCACAGGATGCGGAGGGCCGTGGAATTCAGGTGTTGATTGCAGGCGCCGGCGCGGCTGCCCATCTGGCCGGCGTGCTGGCGGCCCATACCATTCTCCCCGTGATCGGTGTGCCCATCGACTCTTCGCCACTGAAAGGCCTGGACGCCCTTTTGGCCACGGTTCAGATGCCGGGCGGGGTGCCGGTGGCCACCATGGCCATCGGCAAGGCCGGCGCCCGCAACGCGGCTTGGTGGCGGTCCAGATCTTGAGTCGCAGCGACGCGGGACTTCAGGACAAGCTGAGGGCCTACAAGGCGGCGCAACAGAAGAAGATCGAGAGCATCCAACTCTGACGCCGGCTCAGGGGCCGCCCCGTCATTCGAGCGGATGGAGCCTGGACAGCCCGGGGCGAAAGCCGGCCAGAGTCCACATCCTCCGCTCCGTCTTTTCCCGCCGGTAGGAATAGAACCGATCGTTGCAGCAGGAGGTGCAGAGGCCGGAGTCCACAATCCGGCTGACGCCCAGTTGCTCCAGTTGGAGCCGGTTGGCTCGGATCAGGTCCAGGCACCTCCCCTGGAAGATCTCCCGCGTTTCATGGCCGCGCTCCCGGTAAGCGGCCCTCACCTCTGCGCCGACCTCGTAACAACAATTCCGGATGCAGGGCCCGAACCCGACCCACAGATCCTCGGGAGCTGCCCCCGACAAACGGAGCAGGTGAGCCAACGCCTTGGCAGTCACCCGCTTGCAGGTTCCCCGCCAGCCGGCGTGCACCAAGCCCACGACCCGCCGGCGTGGCTCCACGGCCAACACCGAAAGGCAATCCGCCGTCCGAATCGCCGAATACCACCCCGGGGATGAGAGGACGACGGCATCCGCTGCAGGTTTTCCCGCGTCGCCCGGCGGCCTCGCGGCCTCGACTGCAAGCACCTCGTCTGCGTGCTCCTGTTTCAACAGGATCAGTTTCCGGGCGGGAACGCCGAGGGCCTCCAGAAATTCCGCGGCCGGTTCCGGCGGGCGGGCAGCCTGCTGGGCCGGCCGGCACCCCTCGGTTGCCCGGGTCGTGACGGCGTGGACGAACCCGGGAATTGCCGTCAGGCCCTGGAAGGCCAGATAGGGGAAATTACCCGCCGCCTTCTCCACCATCATGGGAGGGGGCAGGGTAACATGGTCTGGAACTGACCGGCCTCCCCACAGTAAACTGTGCCCGGTTCACAGAGGGTTCCCCATGGTCGTCGGAATTGGACTGGACATCGTGGAGGTCGCGCGCATCGCCAAGGCTCTACGCGGCAGCAAATCCATCACCGAGCGAGTCTTCACCCCTGAAGAAATACGATACTGCTCCCGGCGGCGGAACAAATACCAGCATTTCGCCGGACGATTCGCAGCCAAAGAGGCGGCCCTGAAGGCCCTGGGGACCGGTTGGCAGGCGGGGATCCGGTGGCGCGACGTCGAAACCACGGCCGGACCGATGGGGGAACCCCGGTTGACCCTATACGGAAAAGCGGCGGCCATCTTCAAGGAATCGAAGGCTCAGAGGAGCCACCTCACGATCACCCACGCCACCGACTACGCAGTGGCCTGCGTCGTCCTCGACGGTTGACACGTTGACCCGGGGCTCCCGGCCAGACCATCCTCCGTCTCCCCTGCGGCCTCGACCCGGACCATTCTGTTGGGCGCCATGGGGACCGGAAAACGAACCTTGATGTAGTTTGCGGAGATCCCCTCCCACCTGCCGGCGGCAGACTCCCCCAGCGTCAGGACCGAAAGCTTCCTGCCGATGAACCGTCGCCGGAAGACGCGATTCTTTGCTGCCGAAATCTGCCTCAGCTCCCAACACCGCTGACGCCGCACCCGCGGGTCGACTTTGGGCCGCATTGACGACGCCCGGGTCCCGGGCCGGTCGCTGTAAGGGAACACGTGGAGATAGGTGAAGGGCATGGCCTGAACGAAACGGACGGTTTCGAGATGGTCCCGTCGCGTCTCCCCCGGAAATCCGACCACCAGATCCGTTCCGATGGCCGCCTGGGGCAACGTGGCCCGGATCTCCTGCACGATCTCTCCGAATCTGGACGTGTTGTACGGGCGCAACATCTTCCGCAGGATCCGGTTGCTGCCGCTCTGCAGGCAGATGTGGAAATGCGGGCAGATCTTGTCGTTCCCGGCCGCCAACCGGATCACCCGCCGCGACAGCTGCATCGGTTCGATGGAACTCAACCGCAGCCGGACCAGCCCCGGCGTCTCAGCCACGTCCGCCAAGAGGCGATCCAGAGAATAACGCGGCTTCAGATGCACTCCGTAAGTTCCAATGTGGATTCCGGTCAGAACCACCTCCTGGAACCCCTTTCGGGCCAACTGCCGCACCTGGGCCAGAACCTGCTCCGGCGGCAGGCTCCGTCCGGGCCCGCGAACCAGCGGAATGATGCAGTACGTACACTTGGCGTCACAGCCGTCCTGCACCTTGACGAAGGGTCGGACTCGAAGCCCCGGCGATCCCGCGGTCGCGCCCTCCATGGTGCGGACCTTGACGAACTCCTGCCGGTACACGTCCGCCAGCTCGTCCGCCGTCAGGGCGGACTCCCTCGTCCCGTCCACGATCCCCACCAGGCCGCTCTTGTGAGTGTTGCCGATGACGGCTTCGACACCTGGAATTCGAGACAGGATTTCCGGATCCCGTTGAGCATAGCAACCCGTCACCAGGATCCGGGCCGCCGCGTTTCCGCGGTGAAACCGGCGGACCAGTTGCCGCACCTGCTGATCGGCTCGATGCGTGACGGTACAGGAGTTGACGATGATGATCCCCGCCTTCCGCCAGTCCCCTGCCTCCTGGTAGCCGCGCCCCAGGAAGTCCTGCCGGATGGCGGCGCTGTCGGACTGGTTGGTGCGGCAGCCGAAGCTGAAGATGTGGAAACTGGAAGTCATCTGCTGCCGCCCCTTCCCCGGATCGTGGGACCGTTCGCCCCCTTTCACACCCGACTGGTAGATTCTAGCAGCCGGCGCAAAACACCATCACGGCAATCGATCGACGCTTCGCAAGACCATCACTGCGGAGGGTCCGGGCTCCAGCATGAAACTCTGTGTTCTGGGAAGTGGCAGCGCGGGAAACTGCACCTACATCGCGACGCGAGAAACCCGGATTCTGGTCGATCTGGGCTTCGGTCGAATCAGCCTTCGCCGGCGCCTGCGGCAGGCGGGCCTGTCCCTGGATCGGCTGGATGCTCTCCTCCTGACGCACGAACACACGGATCACGTCAGCGGCGTCCCGGCCCTGGTCCGGGATCTGGATGCCCCCGTGCTCATGACCGAAGGGACCTTGCGGGAAAGCCCCCCGCTTCAGGAATTGAACCGGGTGAAGATCGTCCCTGTCGGCTCTCCCTTTCACATCGGCGACCTGGAAGTCGAAGCCTTCCCCGTCTCCCACGATGCGGCCCAGCCGGTCGGGTTCCGCTTTGCGGCCGAAGGAACTCAGGGCCTTCTCGCCACCGACCTGGGTGAACCGACCCAGGAAATCCTGGAACATCTGGCTGGCTGCGACTGGTTGATCATGGAGTCCAACCACGACGAGGAGATGGTGCTGGCCGGACCCTATCCCTGGCTCCTCAAACAACGGTTGATGGGACCGAAAGGGCACCTCTCCAACCACGCCCTGGGCCGGTGCCTCAAGACCCACCTGGGCGCCAAGACCAGACACGTACTCCTGGCCCATTTGAGCCGCACCAACAACCATCCCCAACTGGCATTGGATCAGGTATCGGAGGCCCTCTCCGGCCCCTCCGGAGGGGGCGAATCCGGCCCCAGAGTCCACTTGACTCACCAGAACCGGCCCTCCATAGTCTTGGATCTATGATTCCCCGGTACAGCCGGCCTGAAATGGCCCGGATCTGGTCCGAAGAAAACAAGTTCCGGAAATGGCTCGAAGTGGAGGTGGCGGTTTGCCAGGTGCTGAGCGACGGGGGGCGCATCCCGCCGGCTGCCATGTCGGAAATCCGCGAAAAGGCGGGTTTTTCCGTCGACCGGATTCATGAGATCGAGGCGGTCACGCGTCACGATGTGGTGGCCTTTATCCGGGCCGTCTCAGAAGTGGTGGGACCGGCCTCCCGGTTCATCCACATGGGCTTGACCTCCACCGACGTCGTGGACACGGCCCAGGCGCTCCAGGTCAAGGAAGCCTCCGGGTTGATCGAATCCGCGCTCCTGGATTTTCTGGAAGTGCTGCGCCGCAAGGCCCACCGCTACCGGGACACCCCGATGATGGGACGGACCCACGGGATCCATGCCGAGCCCACGACGTTCGGCCTCAAGGTGACCGTCTGGCACTCGGAAATGGAGCGCAACCTGGAACGCTTTCGGAAGGCCCGCAAGATCTTGGAGGTAGGCAAGATCAGCGGCCCGGTGGGCACCTTTTCCCACCTCCCCCCCGAGGTCGAGGAGAAGGTCTGCTCCGCACTCGGTATCGGCTATGCCGCCGCCTCCACTCAGACCCTGCAGCGGGACCGCCATGCCGAATACCTGTGCACCTTGGCCATCCTGGGTTCGACCTACGACAAGATCGCCACCGAGATTCGCCACCTGCAGCGTACCGAAGTGGGCGAAGCCAGCGAGGCCTTCCGAACCGGCCAGACAGGCAGCTCCGCCATGCCTCACAAGAAGAACCCCATCAGCTCCGAGAACGTCAGCGGGCTTTCGCGGGTGCTTCGCGCCAACGCCCTGGCGGCTCTGGAGAACATACCCCTCTGGCACGAGCGGGACATCTCTCACTCCTCGGTGGAGCGGGTCATCCTGCCCGACAGCACGACACTGGCCCATTACCTCACCCTGAGACTCGGACGGGTCGTGGACAACCTGGTGGTGAACCGGGAGAGAATGCTGGACAACCTGGAGTTGACCGGGGGGCTGGTCTATTCGGGCACCCTGTTGCTGAAGCTGGTGATGGCGGGAGTTCTCCGCAGCCAGGCTTACGATTGGGTCCAACGCAACGCTCTCCGAGTCTGGAACGAGAAGGTCGATTTCAAGACACTCGTCCTCGCCGACCCCGACATCGGATCCCACCTCTCACCGGAACAGATCGAAGCCGCCTTCGACCTCCGGCAGACCCTTGAGCACGTCGACACGGTCTTTGCTCGCGTGTTTCCTGAAGCATGAACCTGCGGCCCTTGTTTCCCTCCCGGGAAACCCTCGGCATCCACACCGATCTCTACGAATTGACCATGCTCGCCGCCTACTTCGAGGCGGGGCTCGCCGAGGAGCGGGCCAGCTTCGAGCTCTTTACCCGCCGCTTGCCGGAGGAGAGGGGCTTTCTGGTTGCCGCCGGGTTGGAACAGGCGCTGCACCAAGTTCTGAACCTGCACTTTCCAGAGGATATTCTCGCCTGGCTGCGGACTCTGGACGTCTTCCGCGGGGTTTCTCCGGAGTTCTTCGATTACCTCCGCGATTTCCGGTTCAGCGGGGATCTCTGGGCCTTGCCCGAGGGGACTCCATTCTTCCCTCACGAGCCCGTTCTCCAGGTCAGGGGCCCCGTCATGGAGGCTCAACTTCTGGAAACCTATCTGATCGCGTCGATCAGCTACCAGACGACGGTGGCCACCAAGGCGAGCCTGCTCTGCCGAGCCGCCCGGGGCCGGCCCGTGATCGATTTCGGCAGCCGCCGCGCCCAGGGGCCACAGGCCGGGCTGCTGGCGGCCCGGTCATCGTTCATCGGCGGCTGCGCCGGCACCAGCAACGTTCTGGCTGGATATCAGCTCGGCCTTCCCCTCTACGGCACCATGGCTCACTCCTTCGTTCAGTTCTTCGACGACGAAACGCGCGCCTTCGAGGTCTTCCAACAGGCGTTTCCCCGGCACACGATTCTGCTCGTGGACACCTACGACACTCTCCGCGGGATCGGGAACGCCCTCAGCCTGGATGCGGCGGTGCAGGGGCTTCGGTTGGACAGCGGCGACCTGGGCCGGATGGCGCGGGCCGCCAGGGCGCTCCTGGACCAGAACGGACGCAGCGAGACGCGAATCCTGGTCAGCGGCGACCTGGACCCGGAGAGAGTGAGGGCTCTGGCAAAGGAGGAGGCGCCCATCGACGGCTACGGCGTGGGCACGAACCTGGTCATCTGCCCGGAAGCGCCCACCTGCGACCTGGTCTACAAATTGGTGGAGCGGGTCCGCCAGGGCCGGATCCTGCCGCGAATGAAGATCAGCGGCGACAAGGCGTCGTTCCCTCTCCGAAAGGAGCTTTATCGGCTCCGGGAGGGGGTAGGACTCGGCGGGGACCTGCTGGCGGCGGAAGGGGAAGCCGCCCCGGACGGACACTCCTCGTTGCTGGTTCGATACGTCGAGGGTGGAGAAACGAGGGGCGACCTGCCCGATATCCATCAGATCAGGGACTACGCCCGGACCCAACTGGACGGCTTGCCGGCGCGATTGTGGAAGCTCGAGGGTGACCCGTATCCGGTCCACTTCAGCCCGCGGCTGCAGGAGGCGGAACGCACTCTACGCCGGTCCCACCTCTGAGTTGGCCCGGGACGCCGGACCATCGCCGGCCGCACCCCGGCTAGCCGTCCGTCGGCTGGCGGCAGTCGACGGACGCCTCACGGAGGAGCCGAAACGATCGTCCGGAGAGAGGATACTCCAAGTTGTAGACCACCTCGCCGACTCCCGAGTTGATGATCATCTTGCTGCAGGTCAGGCAGGGCGAGTACGTCGTATAGAGAACGCCCCCATTGACGCTCACGCCATGGTAGGCCGCCTGGGTGATGGCATTCTCCTCGGCATGGGAGCAGAGGCAGTCCCCCAACTGCGTACCACTGTCCGCCAGCCCGGCACAGCGGGGACAGCCCCCCTCGAAACAGTTACGGGTGCCGCGCGGCGTGCCGTTGTAGCCTGTGGAGATCACCCGTAGATCGCGCACGATGATGGCCCCCACCTTGCGCTTGATGCAGTTGCTCCTGAGCGCCACCACCTGCGCCAGTTTCATGAAGTACGGATCCCAATGCGGCCGGGTCATCTTGGGGACCGTCTGAAGCAGCCAATCGGCGATTTTCTGCTGAAGGTCCTCCTTGGTGCGGTTGTTGGCGAAGCTGACGTTGGCCAACTGCCCCGTCGCCAAAAGCTGCTGGCCTTGCGTGTCCGGACTGGACAGCTCTTGCCGTTCCAAGTCGAGAAACTGATCGAATAAGACGGGGTCGCTCTCCCGGGCGCGGTCCCGGACGCGACGGTGCCGAATTTCGGCCTCCGCTTCGACCGCCACCAGATAGAAATCGGGTTGCCGCGAAAACGCCCGAACCTCCGCCGGGTGGCGAAAGGAATCGACGACGTAGTTCCGATCCGCCTCCAGCTTGGCCAGGACCTCCTGCGCCAGGTGGTCGTTGCCGTACCTCGACCGAAGCTCCCTTCCGACACGGATCAACTGGGGCCGCGTCACTTCCTCCCCCCGCCGCGTGATTTCCTCGCGAATCACATCGGAGAGGGACCAGAAACCGAAGCCCTTGGTTTGCAGGTAGTCGGCCACGACGCCCTTGCCAGAGCCGTTGCGGCCAGTGAGGCCAACGATCACGAAACCCTTATAGCACACGGCGGGGCGGGAAATGATGAACGCGGAATCAGGAGGGCATCGCGAAGTCTCCAGCGAGGTTTCCGCGTCGGCCCGGGCCCACGGCTGCCGCGCGCCTCCGGCTGGGGCCTGCTATATTCGTCGCCGTGTCGGAAAACGTCGATTTCATGCGTCTCGACGACCTGCTTTCCCAGGAGGAAAGGCTGATTCGAGAAAGTGTCCGCGGCTTCGTCGAAGAGCGGGTCATTCCCATCATCGAAGACCATTTCCAACAAGGCACGTTCCCCCTGCAGCTGGTGGAGTCCATGGCCGGACTCGGCTACCTGGGGGCCAGCTTGAGCGGCTACAACTGTGCCGGCCTGGGGCCGGTCGGCTACGGGCTCATCATGCAGGAGCTGGAGCGGGGCGACAGCGGCCTGCGCAGCTTCGTCTCGGTCCAGAACGCCCTGGTCATGTACCCCATCCACCGTTTCGGCAGCGAGGACCAGCGAGCGTACTGGCTCCCGCGGCTGCAGGCCGGCCGGGCCATCGGCTGCTTCGGTCTCACCGAGCCTGATTTCGGCTCGAATCCCGCTGGGATGCGGACCCGGGCACGGCGCCACGGCGGAGGTTTCGTCCTGAACGGAAACAAGGCCTGGGTGACCAACGGCAGCCTCGCCGACGTCGCCGTCGTCTGGGCGCGCCTGGAGGGGGCGGGAATCCGCGGATTCCTGGTGGAACGCTCCACCGAAGGTTTTTCCACCAGGGACTACCGCCACAAGCATTCGCTTCGAGCTTCGGTCACCTCGGAGCTGATCCTGGACGACTGCTGGATCCCCGAAGACCGCCTTCTGGGCGGGACGACAGGTCTGAAAAGCGCCCTCATGTGCTTGAACAAGGCCCGGTACGGCATCGCCTGGGGGGCTCTCGGGGCGGCCATGGCCTGCTATGAAACCGCCCGGCGCTGGGCTCTCGAGCGGCGCCAGTTCGGGAACCGCCCCATTGCGGGCCATCAACTGGTCCAGCAGAAACTCGTGTACATGTTGACGGAAATCACGAAGGGCCAACTGCTGACCCACCGCCTGGGGCAACTGATGGAACAGGGTCAGTGCCGGCACGATCAGATCTCCATGGCGAAGCGCAACAACGTCGCCGTCGCACTTCGGATCGCGCGGCGGGCCCGGGACCTCCTGGGGGCCAACGGAATCCTCTCCGAGTATCCGGTTTTTCGTCACATGTCGAACCTGGAAACGGTTTCGACCTACGAGGGAACCCACGACATCCACACCCTGATCCTGGGCCAGTCCATCACCGGTATCCCCGCTTTCGAGTGACCTGGATTTGAGACCGCCTTCCCAATTAGAATGTAGAGCGTATCGACATTCATCAGTCCAAAGGAGGAGAAATCCATGCCATATCCTGAACAATGGGTAACCCCGATGCGACAGGAGCTGACTCGCATCGGGGTTGAAGAGTTGCGTACCGCTCAAGACGTGGACCAGGCGCTGACCGGGGAGGAGGGCACCGTTCTGGTGGTGGTCAACTCCATTTGCGGGTGCGCCGCAGCCCGGGCCCGCCCGGCGATTGCGGATGCGCTCAGGAATGATCCCAAGCCGGATCGCCTGACCACGGTGTTCGCCGGCCAGGATCTCGAGGCGACCGCTCGAGCCAGGGAGTACTTCTTTCCCTATCCCCCATCGTCTCCCAGCATCGCCCTGCTAAGCGACGGCAAGCTGGTCTACATGATGGAGCGCCACCTGATTGAGAGTCGGGAAGCCTACGAAATCTCCAGCGATTTACGGGACGCGTTTGCGCGACACTGCGCCCAGGCGGAAACCGCTACTTCCTGAAATACTCTCCGGCTGGGCGGTGGCGCGGCCGGCGCGAGCCGTTCGGTAGTGAGTTGAAACGACTGAGAAGAGAGAGGGGAAGCCCGGGGCCGACTTCCCTTCTCTCTTCTCTTTTACTCTTTCCTTTTCCTCGCCGGCGTTATTCGCGCTCTTCGTATTCGTCCTTGATGGCGTCCAGGACCCCTGGGTCCTGTAGTGTCGTCGTGTCGCCGACGACCCGGCCCTCGGCGATGTCACGGAGCAGGCGCCGCATGATCTTTCCGCTGCGGGTCTTGGGCAGCTCCCCGGTGGGGATCAGGGTGTCCGGACGGGCAATGGGTCCGATCTTTTCTCCCACGTGGAGCTTGAGTTCAGCGACCAGCTCCGGCGTCGCCGTCTGATCTCCACGGAGGGTGACGAACGCGCCAATCGCCTGACCCTTGATTTCGTGGGTGATGCCGATAACGGCCGCTTCGGCAACGCTGGGATGGCTCACCAGTGCGCTTTCCACCTCCATGGTCCCGATTCGGTGACCGGCCACGTTCAGGACATCGTCCACGCGGCCCAGTAGCCAGAAGTAGCCGTCCTCATCGCGCTTGGCCCCGTCTCCCGTGAAGTAGATTCCGGGATATTGTGACCAATACTGGTCGTACCATCGCGCCGGGTCGCCCCAGATGGTTCGGGCCATGGCCGGCCAGGGGCGTTTCAGCACCAGATACCCTCCTCCTCCGAGAGGCACCGACTCTCCGGCTTCGTCCACGATGTCGGCCTCGACTCCCGGAAAGGGAAAGGTTGCCGACCCGGGTTTCAAGACCGTCACCCCCGGCAAGGGAGTGATGAGCGTCATGCCCGTCTCCGTCTGCCACCAGGTGTCGACCACCGGGGTCCGGCCGGAACCGATATGGTCCCGATACCAGACCCAGGCCTCCGGGTTGATGGGCTCTCCCACCGTCCCCAGGAGCCGGAGTGAGCTCAGATCGTGGCCTGCCGGATACTCCGTTCCCCACTTCATGAACGCCCGGATCGCGGTCGGGGCCGTATACAGAATGTTGGCCCGGTATTTCTCGACGATCTGCCAGAAGCGGTTCTTCCCAGGGTAATCGGGCGCCCCTTCGTACATGATCGAGGTTGCGCCGTTGGAGAGAGGACCGTACACGATATAGCTGTGCCCGGTGACCCACCCCACATCGGCAGCGCACCAATAGGTGTCGTTTTCCTTCAGGTCGAATACGTACTTGGCGGTGGTGTGGACGCCGACCAGGTAACCCCCGGTGGTATGGAGCAGGCCCTTCGGCTTCCCCGTCGTCCCCGAGGTGTACAGGATGTACAGGGGGTGCTCGCTGTCCAGCGACTCGGGCTCGACGGTTTCCGTCCCGCTGGCCTCCATCTCGGCATGCCACCATCGATCCCGTCCTTTCACCATGGAAACCTGCTCGGGGGAGGCGACGCGGTTCACCACCAGGACATTCTCGATGCCGGGGCAACCGTCCAGTGCTCGATCGGCATTCTCCTTCAGCGCCACCACCTTTCCCCGCCGCCAGGCGCCGTCGGCCGTGACCAGGAGCTTGGCCTGACAATCCACGATGCGGTCGCGGAGCGACTCGGGGCTGAAGCCGCCGAACACGACGGTGTGGGGCGCGCCCAGCCGCGCACAGGCCAGCATGGCGATCGGCAGTTCCGGCACCATTCCCAGATAGAGCGCCACCCGGTCGCCTTTTTGGATCCCCAGACGCCTCATGGCCGCCGCGCAACGATTCACCTCGCGGAACAGATCCTGGTAGGTGAGGACCCGAGTGTCACCCGGCTCACCTTCCCAGATGATGGCCGCCTTGTTCTTTCTCCACGTCGCCAGATGCCGGTCGACGCAGTTGTAGGAAACGTTGACCTGGGCCCCAAGGAACCACTTCGTGGTGGGCGGGTCCCACTCCAGAACCGACCTCCAGGGCTCAAACCAGTCGATGGCCTGGGCCATCTCGCTCCAGAAGCCTTCCGGGTCCGCCAGGGCTCGCTGATAGACCTCCGGGTCGCTCCAGTTCGCCTGGGCGGTGAACTCCTGGGCAGGGGGGTACCGCCGATCCTCCGTCATCAATGCAGATATGGTTCCTTCTTTCTCGCTCATCTCAGAATCTCCTCATTTGCAAGCCGTGTCCCCAGCCTGGATGGCCTCACGGTTCGCCGGTGGCGGTGTGCTCCAAATGCGCGGAGGACGGCTCCGGGCGCGAACGCCGCAGGGCCGCTATATACGGCAGGTTGCGATACATCTGGTTGTAGTCCAGGCCATAGCCGACGACGAACCGGTCGGGCACATCGAAGCCGACGTAGTCGGGGTGGGCAGGAAACACGCGGCGGTCCGGTTTGGACAGAAGGGCGCAAAGCCTCAAGGAAGCCGGCTTTCGCGCCGGTAACCATTGGAACAGAAAAGTGGCGGTGCGACCGGTGTCGACGATGTCCTCCACCAGAATGACGTCCTTGCCCTCGATGTCATCCTCCAAGTCTTTGTCCAGGGACAACGGACCTACTGGTGAGGTGGCGGGGCCATAGCTGGAAATCGACACGAAATCCATGGTCAGCGGCAGGGACAACTCTCTGACCAGGTCAGCGTGGAATATGGCCGCCCCCTTGAGGACGCCGACAAAATGCGGTTCCCTGCCCTCGTAGTCGGCCTCGATGCGACGGGCCATTTCGGCGACGCGCTGCCGGATCTCGGTCTCTTCAATGAGCACGTCGAGCCCCTCAGCCCCCCTTTGAGACACCGCCTGATGATAGCACAGGCATGTTCTGTCCTCCGGCGGGGATAATGCTACAATGGCGCGGACAAAGGGGGGCCGATTTGTGAGTGTCGATGTCGAACACATCGAGAGGGTTTACAACTGGTACTCCCGTTTCTACGATCTCCTGTTCGGGCCCATTTTCCACAGTGGGCGGGAAATGGCACCCCTCCTGCTGGACCTGACGCCTGGCTCTCGTCTCCTTGAAGTGGGCGTTGGAACCGGACTCTCCCTTCCGACGCTCCCGCGAAACATCCAGATAACGGGTGTCGACCTTTCCGAGAAAATGTTGGAGCAGGCGCGGCGCCGGACGAAGGAATTGCAGCTGGAGAATATCCAGTTGATGAAGATGGACGCGACCCGTCTCAATTTTCCGTCCGGCAGCTTTGATCGAATCCTCGCCGCCTATTTCATCTCCGTGGTCCCCGACGCCGTAATGGTGATTGAAGAAATGAAGAGGGTCTGCAAGAAGGGCGGATATCTTGTCTTTCTGAACCATTTTCGCAATGAGAACCCTGTCCTCGGTTCCCTCGAGACGCTCATTTCCCCCCTCTGCTACCGGATCGGTTTCCGAACCGATCTGGATCGAAAAAAGCTGCTGCGCAAGTGCGGGCTGGAAATCGAATCGGAAATGCCCATCGACTTCCTGGGCCACTGGAAGGCGATCCGCTGCATCAATCCCTGAGTGTGTAGCTAGAGGTCTGCCGGGAAACCCGGTGCGACGTGCGGACTCGAGGCTGGCGGAGATCGGGGAACGGGTCGTGGCTGCTATCTGTGAAGCTGCTTCTTCATGAACTTCTTCCGGGCTCTCTTCCGAGCCAAGGCCTGCTTGAGGCGCCGCTTTTCGCCCGGTTTCAGATAGTAGGAATGGCGCTTGACATCCTTGATGATGTCTTCCTGCTGCACCTTTCGCTTGAAGCGCCTGAGCGCGCTTTCCAGGGGCTCACCATCATGAATGAAGACGTACGCCACTTCGTTCCACCTTTCTCGGAGGCAACAATATAGTCCCGTTTCGGTCCTCGTGTCAATGGACTTGAGCAGGACTTTCCCCATTTTTCCGGGAGTCCGGGAGAACAGGGGATGCCGGATTGAACGAGGATCGCGACATCGGGGCGCCCCTTGTGGGTGCCCGCTGTCGCCTCTCAATGCCGGGTAGGGCGGCCACAAGGTCGCCCCTACTTCTTGTCGGCGTAGAAATCCCGCTTCTGTCTGAGCCGGACGATCAGCTCGCCGGCCTTCGGGTAGCCCGTCTTGTCCAGAACGCCGGCGATCTCGATTGCCCGGTCCAGTTCGCCCGTATATTCGAAACTCTCAATCATGCTGAGCCGGCATTGGAGCCGGCATTCGCCACAGCGGCCCAGTTCCCGGGTCTTCTCGAAAAGACGGAGCGCAGCCCGATGGTCCCCCCTGATCTGGGCGATCGTTCCAAGACAGACATGTGCCTGTTGGGACAGGTGGTCCGACGAGTCACCCGCCGCCGCCAACAGGTCGCGTTCCGACTCGTCGATCTGTTCCAGCTTCAGTAGCGCGCGCCCCCGCTTATAGAGGATTTCCCGCTCCTCCTCCGGGGGCAGCTTCCGTTCCAGGACCAGGGACCAGTACTTCACGGCCGCGGCCAGATCGTATTCTCCGGCTTCATGGATTTCCGCCAGACGGAGGAGCGCGTCGCCGACACGGAGGCTCGTGGGGTAGCGGGAGACCAGTTCCTCCAGATGCGTACGCGCCTCGGACAGGTCGTAGTGATGCGAGTAGTAGATGGAAGCGATCTCCCAGAGGGCTTCCGCGGCATGCCGGCTCTCGGGGTGGAGGCGGCGGATACTTTCAAAGACGCGGGTCGCCGCCCGATACTCCCCGGTCAGCCAGAGGTCACGGGCCCTCTGGAATTCCGCTCCCGCCTGGTCGTGACCGTACAGGAACAGAATTGCAGCAGTCGCGGCCAGGACCAACCAGGGGACCGCGGATCTCATTCGGAAGCCTCCGATTCCACTTCTACAACCCCGTCGGCCACCAGGCTCACATCGGCCACAGTGTCTCCATCCCCCATCTCCATCAGCGTCACGCCAAATGCGTTGCGGCCCGTCATTCGAATGCTATCCGCCTCCAGACGTATGATCTTGCCCTTCGCGGTGATGATGATCAACTCAGCACCCGGTCCCACCGGGAATGTCGCCGCAACCTTGCCGTTTCGGCCGCTCGTCTTGATGTTGATCACGCCCTGACCCGCCCGCCCCTTCGGGGCGTATTCGTTGACTGGTGTCCGCTTTCCGAAACCGTGTTCGGTCACCGCCAATATGCTCTCGTGATTTTCTCGAATGACGCCCATGCTGACGACCGAGTCGCCCCCCTTGAGGCGTATACCCCATACACCCCGAGCGACGCGCCCCATCTCCCGGACATGTTTTTCCGAGAACCGGGCGGCCTTACCCTGTTCCGTGCAGAGAAGAATGTCGTCTTTGCCGCTGGTTCGGCTCACTACGATCAACTCGTCCCCCTGCGCCACCGTACAGGCGATGATCCCTTTCGCCAAGGGTCGAGAGTAAGCCCCCAACGCCGTCTTCTTAACCCGCCCTTGGCGAGATGCCATCACGATGAAACCCGGGGTCTTGAAGTCCTGCACGGCGATCATGTCCGCCACCTTCTCGCCCCGCTCCAACTTGACCAGATTGACGATCGGCTTCCCTTTCCCGGCGGCGCCCACATCGGGAATCTCATAAACCTTCAGCCAGTAGACTCTCCCCTGGTTCGTGAAGATGAGGATATAACTGTGCGTGGAGGCGACAAAAAGATAGTCGAGGACGTCATCGACCGTGCGCGTGGACATGCCGATCCGGCCCTTGCCTCCGCGATGCTGACTACGGTAGATGTGAAGGGCGGTCCGCTTGATGTAGCCACCGTGCGTGGCTGTGATGACCACTTGCTCCTCGGCGATGAGGTCCTCGATCGTCAGGTCGATCGCCTCGTCCAGGATCACCGTGCGGCGCGGCGAATGGTACCTGTCCTGAATCTCCGTGAGTTCGTCGCGGATCACCCGCCGGAGTTCGGCCCCGCTGGTGAGAATCTTCCGCAGTTGGACGATCCGGTCCCGAATCCGCTCCAGTTCCTCCACGATCTTGTCCCGTTCCAGGCCCGTGAGGCGCTGCAGCCGCATTTCAAGTATGGCCTGAGCCTGAATTTCGGTGAACTCAAGGCGCTGGATCAACTGTGTCTTGGCCTCCGCCGGCGTCCTCGAACCTCGGATCAGGGCGATCACCAGATCCAGGTGATCCAGCGCCTTGGCAAGACCCTCCAGGATGTGTGCCCGCTTTTCGGCCTTCTTCAGGTCGAACTGTGTGCGCCTCCGCACGACGATCCTGCGGTGTGCAAGGAAATGGCTCAGCATTTCCTTGAGGGTCAGGACGCGCGGCCGGCCGGCCGTCAGGGCCAGCAGAATAATCCCGAACGAATTCTGCATCGGCGTCAGTTTGTAGAGCTGGTTCAGGACCACCTGGGGCTGCTCGCCTCGCTTCAGCTCGATGACGACCCGCATCCCGTCCCGATCGGACTCGTCTCTCAAGTCGCTGATCCCATCGATTCTCTTGCTGCGAACGAGCGCTGCAATCGTCTCGATGAGCTTGGCTTTGTTGACCTGATACGGGAGCTCATCGATGATGATGGCCTCCTTGTCTTTTCTGATCTTCTCGATGGCGGCCTTGGCCCGCAGCTGGATGATGCCGCGGCCCGTAGCGTACGCACTGTGGATGGCCTTGCGCCCGTAGATGATGCCCGCGGTGGGAAAATCCGGTCCCCGAATCAACCGCATCAGCGCCGACAATGTCGCATCCGGTCGATCGAGCAGGAGCAAAAGGCCGTCGATGACCTCACTGAGGTTGTGGGGAGGCACATTGGTCGCCATCCCCACGGCAATCCCGGAGGCCCCGTTGATCAAGAGATTGGGAATTCGAGCCGGCAAAACGGTCGGCTCCTGCATTGACTCGTCGTAGTTGGCCTGAAAATCGACCGTCTCCTTCTCGATGTCCGCCAGGATCTCGTTGGCGATTCGCGCCATGCGAACCTCGGTGTATCGCATGGCTGCCGGCGAGTCGCCATCGATGGACCCGAAGTTCCCCTGGCCGTCGATCAGCAACTCCCGCATGGAAAAATCCTGAGCCATTCGGACCAGCGCATCGTAGACAGCCGCATCCCCGTGGGGATGGTACTTTCCGATGACCTCACCCACGACCCGCGCCGACTTCTTGTGGGGGCGGTTCCTCCTGTTGTTCAGCTCGCTCATGGCGTAGAGGATGCGCCGATGAACCGGCTTCAACCCGTCCCGGACATCCGGCAGGGCCCGCCCCACGATGACCGACATGGCGTAGTCCAGGTAGGACGCCTTCATCTCCGCTTCGATGGTGACCGGAATCTCCCGGCCCTGGTACTCTCTCATCGACTTGTTCCTCCCATCCTGGCCATTCGAAAAGTCACGGTGCGCGGGCGAAGCGGCGCCCGACTGGGGAAACGTGCAGCGCTGGGGTCACAGTGGAAACGCCAGGAAACCGGCCGCGCCGACCTCGACCGCAAGCGCCTAGACGTCCAGATTCTTGACGTTCAGTGCGTTGTCCTCGATGAAACGCCGCCTCGGCGCGACGTGTCCGCCCATGAGGACACTGAAGATATCGTCCGTTTCGACCATGTCCTCGATGTCTACCCGCAACAAGGTTCTCGTGTCGGGGTCCATGGTCGTTTCCCAAAGCTGCCGGGGGTTCATCTCCCCCAGCCCCTTGTAGCGCTGAATGCCCAGTTTCCGTTTGCCTGCGGCCATGAAGTAGTCGATCAGTTCCGCCGATGTGGCCAGCGTCGTCTCCTTCAGCTTCTCCTGCAGCAGGAAAGGCGGGTCTTCCAGGATGTCCGCCTTCCGGCGAAGCTGAGCCAGAAGCTGGCACTCCCCTGAAACGGCGAATTCGTGGTTCAGGACCATGCCCTCGGAATGCCCGTTTCGCAGATGGAGTTCGTAGAAACTCCGCTCCTCATTGAACGAGGTTTCCGCCTTGAAGCCCAAGGCCCGAAAACGGGACGCCAAGTCCGCCAATTCGGCTCCATCGCTGAAGACCCTGTGAGCCACCGCCTCATGCGCCTCCGTACCCGACACGCTGCGAAAGAAATCCAAGAACTCACCCACCACTCCGTTTCCATCGTAGCGGCGACTGAGGGTCTCGAGGCGCTGTTGAAACTCCATCAGGTTCTCGAGTTTCCCGATCAGTTCGTTCCCGTCCAGCGCGGCGCCCGTTTTCGGACGGACAACCCGGATCCCGTGCGTCGCTCTGCCGAGCAGATACCGGGTCAGATCGCGCTCCTTCTGAAGATATGTCTCCTTCTTTCCCTGGTGGATCCGGAACAGAGGCGGCTGGGCGATATAGATATGACGGTTCCGGAGGAGCTCAGGCATCTGCCGAAAGAAAAACGTCAGCAGCAGAGTTCGGATATGGCTTCCGTCCACATCCGCGTCCGTCATGATGATGATCTTGTGATACCGGAGCTTGGCCAAGTTGAAATCGGCGCTGCCCACGCCGGCGCCGATGGCCGAGATCATGGTGATGATTTCCTGGTTGCTCAGTACTTTGTCGAAACGGGCTTTTTCGACATTGAGAATCTTGCCCTTGATCGGGAGTATCGCCTGAAATCGCCGGTTTCGACCCTGCTTGGCGGACCCTCCCGCCGAATCCCCCTCGACGATGAAGATCTCTGAAAAGCGCGGATCCCGCTCCTGGCAATCGGCCAGCTTGCCGGGCAACGAGAGGTTGTCGAGGGCACTCTTGCGACGCGTCAGCTCACGAGCCTTTCTGGCGGCCCGCCGCGCTCTCGCCGCGTCTGCCGCCTTGTTCACGATCCGCCGGGCGAGGGTTGGATTCTGCTCCAGAAACAGACCGAGTCCCTCATTGCACACGACCTCCGTAATCCCCTTGATCTCGCTGTTCCCCAGCTTCGCTTTGGTCTGGCCCTCGAACTGCGGGTTGGGAATCTTGATGCTCACAACGGCAACGAGCCCCTCTCTGACGTCCTCTCCCGACAGATTCTGTTTCAGGTCCCGAAGTAGATTGTTGCTGGAGGCATAGGCATTGATGGTGCGGGTGAGTGCCGCCTTGAAACCCACCATGTGGGTCCCGCCCTCCGGTGTATTGATGGTATTGACGAAGGAGAAGAGGCTCTCGTTGTAACCGTCGTTGTACTGGAGGGCGACCTCGACGTCGTTCTCGGCCCGGCGCGCCTGCACGTGGACCGGCTTGCCGTGTAGCGTCGTCTTGTTCTTGTTCAGGTACCGGACGAAGTCGGAAAGTCCTCCCTTGTAGAGAAAACGCTGCTTCTGCTCGGAGCGGCGGTCCTCAATCGCGATAGTCAGGCCCGGGTTCAGAAACGCCAACTCGCGCATACGCCGCGACAGCGTCTCGTAGCTGAAGGTCGTGGTTTCGAAGATCTCGTCATCCGGCTTGAAACTGACCTTGGTCCCCCGGCGGTTCGTCTCTCCGGTAACCTCGAACGCGTTGGTCGGCACACCGCGGATGTATGACTGCTGATATTCGAAGCCGCCGCGGCAAACCTCCAGCTCAAGGCGGTGCGACAACGCATTGACGACCGAGACTCCCACTCCATGCAAGCCGCCGGACACCTTGTAGCTGTCATGATCGAACTTGCCGCCGGCATGCAGGGTGGTCAATACGACCTCAGCGGCAGGAAGCTGCTTCTCGGGATGGATGCCGACGGGGATGCCCCTGCCATTGTCCTCGACGGTGATGGAATCATCGAGGTGGATCGTCAGGCTGATCCGGTCGCAGAAGCCGGCCAAGGCCTCGTCGACCGAGTTGTCCACCACCTCCTGAACCAGATGATGGAGTCCCGCCGTTCCGGTGGAGCCGATGTACATGGCGGGCCGTTTTCGAACCGCCTCGAGGCCTTCCAAGACACGAATCTTCTTGGCTGTGTAGGCACCGGACTCTTGGGCCAGCGTTGCTGACTGCAGTCGATTCATCAATCCCGGATCCTCGCCCATGGTGATTTCACACGCGGCCCCGGCACGGCCATTGAGAATGGTCCGCGCAGGCCGGGCCTCCTTCAATTATACCCGGTACAGGTGTCGCAAACGGGGCGATGGAACAGTACGGCTCAGAGGCTCAGCGGCATGACGACATATTGGATCATGTAGTCGCCGCCCGCTTCGGAGTCGTCGCCATCGGCCGCACTGAGGGGCTGGAGCAGCCCCTGGGTATCCGAGTCTTTGAGCGAGATGCGCACCTGCCCACTATCGACGACATTGACGAAGTCGAGCAGATAGTCCACGTTGAAACCGATCACGGTCGGTGTCCCCTCGTAGGTCGCCTCCATCGCTTCGGCTGCTCGCTCCCCATTCGCATTTTCACACGCCAGTTTGACTTGTCCCTCGCTCACGCTCAGCTCGACCGCCCGCGTCTCCCGGTCGGCTACGACGGCGACCCGCCTCAAGGCCGCTGTGAAGCCCAAGGTGCCAAACTGCGCGTGCAGATCGTTCCCTTGCGGGATGACCATCTTGTAGTTTGGAAACTCGCCGCTGAGGATGCGTGAGATCAAGAGCCGGCGGCCCATTCGAAACGAGATCCTTCTTTCACCACTCCTGAATTCGATCTCCCCGCCGGCTTCTCCCAGCAGCTTCATCAGTTCAACGAGTGCTTTCTTGGGAATCAGAACTCGAAGCTCCTCCTGGTCGATACCCATCTCCACATCCCGTTGGACAATGACGAGGCGGTGCCCATCCGTGGTGACCAGGGAAAGGTCCGAAGGAGTAATTACGGCCAACGCTCCACCCAGAGTATATCGACTCTCCTCCTGGGTGATGGCGAAGACGCAGCTTCCGATCATACGCCGAATCATGGCCGCGTCCATGCGAATGACCTGGCCTTCCGCCTCGCCGATCTCGGGAAAGTTCCCCTTCCCCAAGGCGGCCACCTTGAACCGGGACCGAGCATAGCCGATCTCGACCCAATCCCCCTCGGCGATGGATTTAATCTGAATTGCGGAATCTTGGGGGGCCAGACGGACGATCTCGAAGAGTTTTCTGGCTGAGATGGTAAGGGCCCCGCTCACCCTTACTTGGGCCTCACAGCGGCAACGCAGAGATACGTCCAGGTCAGTGGCGGTCAGAAGAATATTGTTCCCGATAGTCTCAAGCAGAACATGACCAAGGATCGGCACTGTGGTTTTTCTCTCGACGATAGTCTGAAGGTGTTGGACCTCGGGGAACAGATGCTCCCGCTTCAAAGTAATGTCCATGGCGTTCTCCGTCTTCGAGTAACGAGAGGAATTGTATATCGAACCGTCGTCGTAGAGGTTGCGCAGGCTGTGGATGAACTGGAAGAAACTTTTATTTCCAAGCGGATAGAGTCACTCGTCAGTTGTGAATTCGGCTCTTGATACGAGGTGGAAAAAGGACCGGCATGAGTCCGGTCAGCCTTTTCCACAGCTATTACATTCTACCACCGGTGGAAAAGTGGGAAAACGTCATGAAACTTCGTCTGTCAGCTTGTTGACAGTGGAGTGCAGCAGCGAGTCCTTCTTGATGAGCCGAGAGATCTTCCGCACGGCGTGCAGCACGGTCGTATGGTGCCTGTCGCCGAAAGCGCGGCCGGTCCGGGGCAGAGAGGCCTGGGTCAACTGCTTGCAGAGGTACATGGCGATCTGTCTCGGAACCACGATTCTCGGGGAGTTGGTCCGACTGATGAGCTGGGACATGGTCAGGGAGTAGTGTCGGGCGACGACCCGTTGAATTTCTCCGATGGTGATCACTCGCTGCGCGGTCGCGGCGAGATCCTTGAGGGTGGATTGGGCCAGGTCGAGGGTGATCTCCTCGCCGATCAGGCTACTGTAGGCGATCAGACGAATGAGCGACCCTTCGAGTTGGCGGATATTGGACTTGGTGTTGCTTGAGATGAAAAAAGCCACGTCGTCCGGGAGTTCCACCCGCTGCAAGGCTGCTTTCTTCCGAAGAATGGCGACCTTGGTTTCCAGGTCCGGGGCTTGTATGTCCGCAATCAGTCCCCACTGGAAGCGACTATGGAGACGCTCCTCCAGGGTCGGGATTTCGTGAGGAGGGGAATCGCTGGAGATGACGATCTGCTTTTGGGCGTCGTACAGGCTGTTGAAGGTGTGGAAGAATTCTTCTTGAGTCTTCTCCTTGCCTGCAAGGAACTGAACGTCGTCCATCAGCAGCACGTCGATATTCCGGTATTTCTGTCGAAAACCGGCGGTCCGGTCGAAACGGATGGAGTTGACAAGGTCGTTGGTGAAGCGTTCCGAGGGGACGTAGGCGAGATCTGCACTGGGAAACTCAATCTTGATCGAGTGTCCGATAGCGTGCATGAGGTGGGTCTTGCCCAGCCCGACGCCACCGTAGAGGAAGAGAGGATTGTAACTCCTGGAAGGGCGTTCCGCGACTGCCAGTGCGGCAGCGTGGGCGAATTGGTTGCTCGACCCGACGACGAAGTTGGCAAAGGTGTAACGCTGGTTCAGGTTGCACTCGGCCGCGCCGACGTAGGAGCCCAACAGGTGAGGTGACGAGATCAGGCTTGATTGCGGTTCGTCCAGATCTGCTCGGAAAATGATTTTCGCGTTTGGAAACCCCATTTCTCCCATTTTTGTTTTCAGGAGATCGCCGTATTGGTGAGAAATCCACCTGCTGAAGCGGCTGTTGGGAACCCGAACCACGAGTCGCCGAGCAATGTGATCGTAGCGGACCTGGGAGGTAGCTTGGAAGTAGACGGCCAGATTCTCGGGTGAGATCTGTCCTGCTGCTTCAAGGGAGGCTACGATGTCGCGCCATAAATCCAAAGCGGGCGGCCTCCCCTGAAAGCTCTGTTGACTTTGCAAAGAAGAATTGGGCGGCGGCGCACCGCCCATGGTCATCTGCGTTTTCGGGCCGAAACAAGGTAGCACAGTCGGTCTCGGAGGCGAAAGAAGTTTCTTTTGTGGCCCTGGGCGTTATCCGACTAAAGCCTGGAAATACCTTTTGATCCAATAACTTACGGAACAAAAACGAGTAGTTCGATGAGCTTGTGTGACAGGGATTCCCCTTTTTCCAGTACTCACAAGGGTTTTGTGAAGATTGCGTTAACATCGGGTCCGCGCGTGGGTCGGCGGAGGGGAGCGCTTGGGTGTTTTTTTGACGTTTTGGGTGTTTTTGGGTCGCCGCTTCGACGCCTGCGACACCACACCGGCGAGGAATTGTCAGCATAGCAGCGGCGATCTAATGGCCGTGGCGCATGGCCGGATGACGGGCGGCGAGTTGCCGAACGCGGGAACCGTTCAGGAGTTGATCAACTCTTTCAGGTCCTTGCCCGGCTTGAAATAGGGGACCCGCTTGGCGGGAACGTGGACCTTGGCGCCGGTCTTGGGGTTGCGCCCGATGCGGGCCGCACGGTGGCGCAACCGAAAGCTGCCGAAGCCCCGCAACTCGACTTTGGTGCCGCCTTTCAAAGATTGGACGATGCTGTCGAGGACGGCCTGGACGACCACCTCGGCTTCCTTTCTGGTGAGGCTTGAGCCACCGGCGACTCGCTCAACCAGCTCGGCTTTAGTCATTTTTTAGTTCTCGCTGCGTCGATGGCCCGCTGCTTGAGTCCGCCCAGTTGGCGACCAGCCAATTCCCCAATGGA
Source organism: uncultured Acidobacteriota bacterium (assembly GCA_951812665.1). Lineage (GTDB taxonomy): Bacteria > Acidobacteriota > UBA6911 > RPQK01 > JAJDTT01 > JAJDTT01. The sequence continues at coordinate 19,761 of CATOST010000018.1, read as the reverse complement.
GGTCTTGCCCACTTCAGGACGGTAGGACCAGGTTTCCCGGTGGCTCCGCTCGACCAGGGCCTTCAGGGAAAGCCCGATTTTCCGCTCGAGAAGATTGAGCTTGATGATCTCGAAATCGAGTTCCTGGCCTACCGAGACGTAGGATGTGGCGTCCTCGACTCGATCCTCGGACAGTTCGGAGATATGGCAGAGACCTTCCACGCCCTCGTCCAGCTCCACGAACGCACCAAACGAGGTCAGGCGGACAACCTTGCCCGGCACGCGATCACCGACTTGGTGCCGGGAGAAAAAATCCTCCCACTTGTCGGGTCCCAGCTGCTTGATCCCGAGCGACAGGCGCTGGCTTTCGCCGTCGACACTCAGAACCACAGCGGTAACCTCCTCGCCTTTTTTGAGAACCTCCGACGGATGCTTGATCTTTTTCGTCCAACTCAGGTCGGAGATATGGACCAAGCCCTCGATTCCCTCTTCCACCTCCACAAAGGCGCCGAAATCGGTCAGATTTCGGACGGTGCCGTTGACTACGGAATTGATGGCGTATCGTTCCTCGACCGAGTCCCAGGGATTCGGTTCGGTCTGCTTCATGCCCATGGAAATGCGTCTGGCTTTGGCGTCGACGGCGAGGACGACCGCTTGGACCTCGTCGCGGACGGAAAGGATCTTGGAGGGATGCTTGATCCGGCGGTTCCAGGTCATCTCGGAGATGTGAATGAGCCCTTCGACACCCTCCTCCAGTTCAACAAAGGCGCCGTAATCGGTAATGCTGACGACCACCGAGGGGACACGGGATCCGCGCGGGTATCGCTGGGCCACGGTGTACCAGGGATCAGCGGTGAGTTGTTTGTATCCCAGGGAGACCTTCTCGTCGATCTTGTCGAATTTGAGAACCTTGACGTCGATCTTGTCTCCTACCTTGAAGAGGTCGGTGGGGTGGTTGACACGGCCCCAGGACATGTCGGTGATGTGGAGCAGGCCGTCGATACCGCCGAGGTCGACAAAGGCGCCATAGTCGGTGATGTTCTTCACGACTCCCGGCGTGACCTTTCCCTCTTCCAGACTGCGGAGAGTTTCCTCCTTGCGCTTGAAGTATTCTTCCTCCAAGACAGCCTTTCGCGAAAGGACAATGTTGCCGCGGCGTTTGTTCACCTTGATCACCCGGACTTGGAGATCCTGGTCACGCAAGCTGTCCAGATTACGAACCGGATGCATGTCGACCTGGGAGCCCGGCAGGAAGGCACGAACGCCAATATCGACGGAGAGTCCCCCCTTCACCCGCTCGATGACACGCCCCTGGATCACCGTCTGTTCCTGGTAGGCGCGCTCGATGCTATCCCAGATCTTCATTCTCTCCGCCTTCTCGCGAGAGAGAATCACCCCACCGTCCAAGGTCTCCGAATTCTCCATCAGAACATCCACGGTATCGCCGGGCTTGACGTCGATGACACCGCCCCGCTCACGGAACTCGCTGATGGGAACCAAGCCTTCGGACTTGAACCCAATATCGACTAGAACATGGGAATTGGTGACGTCGATGACCGTTCCGGGGATCACCTCGCCCTCGGAAAGGTTCTTGAAGCTCGACTCGTACGCTTCCGCCAACGCATCGTAATCGAGGTCGTCGGCGACCTCGATGGTGGGGAGCGCGACGTTCGAGAGCCCCGCAGCAATCAGGCGTTCAAGCCCTTTTTCGGTTCCAGTTGGAGCCATCCGCAATGTTCCTCCTGCCAGCCGGCGTCATCTTTCCTGAGCAGACTGCAAACTTCCCCCTCCTCAATCCGGCCGACTTACTCAAAGAGGGGGCATTCAGGATAGGATATTCAGTCTGCCTTCCGCAACCGCCCCGGGGCGTGAGGTTGATCATTAACCGCCGGTCGTCCGTGTTGTCAAGAGCCGCGGCCCGACTCGACTCGACGCGGCCGATTTGCTAAACTCCTCCTTCGTCTGCGTGTGAGGCGAGCGAGAAAAGGGAGCGGTCACAGATGAAAGCAGGCATCCATCCCGACTACGGCGTCGTCACGGTGCGCTGTGCGTGCGGCGCGGGTTGGGAGACCCGATCCACCCACAGGGACCAACTGCGCCTCGAGATCTGTTCTAGTTGTCACCCCTTTTTCACCGGTAAGCAGAAGCTGATAGACACCGCGGGCCGCGTCGAGCGGTTCCAGAGGAAGTACGGCCTCATCCGCTAGGAGCCTGCGGTGACGTTACAGCGTCGCACTGGCGCCGGTGTTGCGCCCGAATGCCGTGGCGACTCTCGTCGCGGGGTCCTGGAACCTGTAGCCGGAGTTGGGGAGACAAGCCTCCGGAAGTCCCTGCCATGTTAGAGAAATTACGCGCTCTGGAAGCAACCTATGAGGAGGTTTCCCGACAATTGGGAGATCCCCGGGTCGTTGCCTCCCGGGATCGTTACCGGGAGGCCGCGAAGACGCATTCGGAGTTGCGCCCACTGGTCGAAAAATACAGGGAGTACCGGCGAACGCTACGCGAGGTGAAGGATCTCAGGGAGATGGCTGGGGGCGAGGCGGACGCGGAGTTGGCGGAGTTGGCGAGGGGCGAGTTGGGGATGTTTGAGGCTCGCGTCTCCGAGCAGGAAGAGGAGTTGCGTGTCCTGCTCCTGCCCGGGGACCCCAACGACGAAAAGAATGCCATCCTGGAGATCCGTGCCGGCACCGGAGGCGTCGAAGCCAGCCTGTTCGCACAGGAAATCTTCCGCATGTACGGAAGGTATGCCGAGTCGCACGGGTGGAGGGTGGAAATCATTTCCGCGCATGCCACCGATGCCGGCGGACTGAAAGAAGCGAGCGCCACCATCGAAGGCAAGCAGGTCTACGGCCGGCTGAAGTTTGAGAGCGGTGTGCATCGGGTCCAAAGGGTGCCGGAAACGGAGACTCAGGGAAGGGTTCACACCTCCGCCGTGACGGTTGCCGTTCTGCCGGAAGCGGATGACGTCGACATCAAGATCCACCCCAATGACCTGCGGTGGGACACCTATTGCTCCTCCGGTCCCGGCGGGCAGTCGGTGAACACGACTTACTCAGCGGTGCGTGTCACCCACATTCCAAGTGGCGAGGTCGTAACCTGCCAGGACGAGAAGTCGCAGCTCAAGAACAAGAACAAGGCGCTCAAGGTGTTGAGGTCCCGTTTGTACGAGCGGGCTCTCCGGGAACGGCACGATGAGGTGGCGGCCAGACGCCGCGCCCTGGTCGGCAGCGGCGACCGCAGCGAGAAGATCCGGACCTACAACTTTCCCCAGAATCGCATCACCGACCACAGGGTCGGTGTCTCGTTGCACCGCCTCGAGGCCGTGCTGGGGGGCGCCCTCGACGACCTTCTCGACCCCCTGATCGCTTACGATCAGGCTGAAGCGCTGAAGGCACAGAAAATTGCTTGAATCCCGTCTGAACAGGATTCCGGCGGGGATGACGGTAGGGGAAGCCGTTGGGCAGGGAACCTCGCACCTCAGGCGACATAGTATCCGTTTTCCGCGTCTGGATGCGGAGCTGATGCTGGGTTGCATTCTGGGGCGTCCCCGGGCGTACTTGTTGGCGCACCCTGAATTGCGCTTGGCCTCCGGCCAGGCTGCGAGATGGGAAAGCTGGCTCCGGAAGCGAGGAGAGCATTATCCGCTCCAATACTTGTTGGGGAATCAGGAGTTCTACGGAAGAGTTTTTGCGGTTGGGCCGGGGGTGCTGATTCCCCGACCGGAGACGGAGCTGCTGCTGGATGTCTGCTTGGAGTGGCTCGACGGCAGGGCCCAACCAAATCCGAGAGTGCTCGACCTGGGAACGGGTTCGGGGGCCATAGCGGTGACGCTGGCCGCCGAACGGCCGGGGGTCCGGGTAACGGCCACGGACGTATCGCGCCGCGCCCTGGCGGTGGCGAGGAAGAACGCGTCGCGTCACGGTTGCGAATCCCGGGTGGAGTTTCTGGAGGGGCGAGACTTGGCGCCGGTGATTGGGCGGACGGACCGTTGGGACCTGATGGTGTCGAACCCCCCCTACGTCGCAACCGCGGACCGCGGGAGGGTCGACCGGTCGGTCGCCGCCTATGAGCCCTGCGAGGCGGTCTTTGCGGGCCGGGACGGCATGGAGATGTACGAAGTGTTGTTGGAGGGATGTCCGTCGGTATTGGAGCCGTCAGCTCCTTTGGTTTTGGAGATCGGCGCGGGCGCCAAGGAGCGTGTCTGCCGATTGGCACGGCGTTGGAACTGGCGCGAGGTGGAGGTCCGGAAGGATCTGGCGGGCATCGAACGTTGTCTGGTGTTGGTCCGGGGGAGCCAAGGCGAGGTGTCGGGTGAGTGATTGCCTGTTCTGCCGGATCGTGAGCGGGGAACTTGGCGCGGCTGTGGTGGCGGAGGACGAATGGGCCCTGGCGTTTCGAGACATCAGACCCCAGGCTCCCACCCATATCCTGGTGATTCCCAAGAAGCACCTTGGTTCTTTGGGCGAAGCGGCGGAGGAAGACGCCGTCCTGCTTGGCCGGCTGTTGCTGCTCGCCAAGGTAGTAGCGCGCGGTGAAGGGTTGGCCTCGGGCTATCGTGTCGTCCTGAACAACGGCGGCGCTGCCGGGCAGAGCGTGTTTCACATTCACGCCCATGTTCTGGGCGGTCGACACCTGGGCTGGCCTCCGGGTTGACACCGGCTGTCAGGGCGCAGGTTCGGAAAACGGGATTGGCAGGAGGTTGGCCTTGGAAGGGTTGGTGAGGCAGCTGCTTCATGAGATCGGTGAGGACCCCAAGCGGGAGGGGCTTGTCGGCACGCCCGAAAGGGTGGAGCGCGCCCTGCGTTTCCTGACCAGAGGATACGGGCAGGATGTGGACGAGTTGCTCAACGGCGCCTATTTCAAGGTGGACTACGATGAAATGGTGATCGTCAAAGACATCGAGGTCTATAGCCTTTGCGAACATCATCTGCTCCCCTTCTTCGGCAGATGCCATGTCGGATACCTTCCTTCGGATCGGGTCATCGGGCTCAGCAAGATTCCGAGAATCGTCGACGTGTTCGCGCGGCGCCTGCAAGTCCAGGAGCGGCTCACCCAGCAGATTGCCGAGACCGTCAACAACAAGATCCGGCCCAAGGGTGTGGCGGTCGTTGTCGAGGCGCAACACTTGTGCATGTTGATGCGAGGGGTCGAAAAGCGGCAAGCCCGGATCATGACTTCCGCCATGCTGGGCAAGTTCCGGGATGATCAGCGGTCCCGGAGCGAGTTTTTGCACTTGGTGGGCGCCCGGAAGACTTGAAATGAAAAGTGAGATCCGGAGTCGGCGACGGTGGGGGCAGCTCAGGTGGCTGGCCCTGGCCCCGATTCTCTGGATCTGGCTGGGTCCGGCTGGGGCGATTCCACAGGACCAGACCCAGGACGAAGCGATCCGGGTCAGAGTGGATCTGGTTCTGCTTCGTTTCACCGTCAGAGATTCCCGGAACCGGCTGGTCAACTCCCTGACCCAGGAGGACTTCCGTGTCATCCAGGGAGGAAGGGAACGGGAGATCGTCTTTTTTCGCCCCCCGCGAAAACAGACACCCGATCTGGGCCGCCTCTGGATCGCCTTTCTTCTGGACGTGAGTGGAAGCACCTTTGCCACCAGGGCGGAGGAGATCATGGCCGCCCAGAACTTTTTGGACAACATCCACCTGTTCACCCAGATCGGCGTCTTTGGCTTTACTGACAAGTTGCTGGTATTTCAGGAGTTCACCTCCCGCAAGGCACTTGCGGAGAAGGCCTTCGCGGCGGCCCGTCCGCACCAGGGTCGAACCGCAATTTACGAGTCGGTGGAGGCGCTGCTGGCACCACTCGGCAGCCGGGCGAGGCCCGGCGACGGCAAGGTGTTGATTCTCGTCTCCGATGGGATGGACGATGCCTACCGCCGAGCCGAGAGGACCGCGGCCCTGGCCCTTCGCGAGGATGTGAGAATCTATACTATTCTGGTTCCGTCGGCGAGGGCGCTGCCGACGGCTCCGGGACTCGTCGCGGCGGAAGATCCGAAGGCGGAGGTGAAGGCAGCCGCCTTCGCGCGTTTGGCCGCGAAGACCGGCGGAATGCACTTCAGCGGGATCGAAACCATCCTCGACTTCGATTCCACTTTGGCACAGATCAACGACGACGTTTTCGGCAACCTCTACTCCATCGGCATCTCCGGCGACGAGGCGCCGGGCGCCGATCCCGACTCCCCGGCCGTGGTCAGGACTCCGAACGCCAATTTGCTGGTGTCGCGCCCGTTCACTCGGGCACCCGGCCGTCTCCGCGCCAAGAAAAAGTTCATCGAGGCCCTCTTCTACAGCGAAGTCGAGCTGGGACAACCCGAGGACGAGGGTCTGGAACGGTACGAGCTGGGTGCCGATGTCGACATACTCCGGCCCAGGGGGCAGATTGCGGGCAAGGTCGGGTTGCCCTTCCGAATCAAGATCAGCCCTTATACGCTGTCGCGGGAGAAGGGGGGAAATGTCCGAACCCAACTGGGAATCATCGGCCAGCTGGTGGATGCGAACGGGCGGGAAGTCGTAAGGATGAGAGAGTTCTTCAGGGCCACCCTGGAAAGGAAGGAGCTCCGGGACGGCCGCGGGATCATCTACACCAACAAGCTTTTCGCACGGCCGGGACGATACAATTTTCGAATCGCCCTGTTGGAAATTCCCACCTGGAAAATGTTCTTCTTCCAGCGCGACGTCAGTGTCAGCGCTCCGGGCTTCTCTTCCGGCTCCAGGGGTAGGATTCGCAGTATTCCTTGAGTGCGTCCATCGTTCCCTGATATCTGGGCAGCCAGTCCGCGGCGGATTGTCCGGGAGGCACCAGTAGCGGCTGCCCGATCTTCACCAGGGTTTGGGAGAAGGGCTTGGGGATTCGAAACCCGTCCCAACCGGATCCGGCCCAGAATCGTCGGGGCTGGATATGGAACGGAAGGATGGGAACCCCGGTCTTCATGGAGAGCCAGAGCGGCCCGGGCTTGACCTTGTAGGCCGGCCCCACGGGTCCGTCGGCGGCAAAACCCACGGGCCGGCCGTCGGCCAGATGGCGTTTGAGCTGGAGGAGGGCCTGGGTAGAGCCTCGACGGCTGGATCCTCTGGCCGGAAAGTACCCGAATCGTTGAATGATGCGAGCCATGTACTCCCCGTCGGCGTGCTGGCTGGTGATCACGCCGATCTCCCGGAATCGCCAGAAATGGGTGGCGCAAAAGATCTGGTTGTGCCAGAAGCTGAAGATAAAGGGAATGCCTCGGCGATTTAACCGGGCAAAATGTTCCCAACCTTCGACTCGATACCGAAGGAGCGTGCCGAGGCTCCAAATCAGGGCCCATCCGACCGTACTCCCTGCAGCCAGGCGAAGGCGCTGCGACAGGTGCACTGCTTCAGCGTTCATGATTTCTCAAGCCGGCTCGGACGTCTCACCCCGGGAGAGAAGTTCGTCGATCTCGACCAGTTTGCTGATGAACTGTCGCCGGTACGCGCTGGCGTAGATGTTGCGCCGCTCCATGTCCAGAAACAGCTCTGCCGTGTCGTTCTGAACGGTTTCAGCCAGCCGATAGAAGGCAGCCGGGCCCGGTGTGGAGAGTTGCTGCTCCCGCCAATCCAACTCCTTCAGCGCCTGGGAGATCAGGTGGAATATGGCTTGGGTGCGAGCGAGTCTGCGGTCGTGCTCCCGCGGCGTAGTCTCGATGATCTCCAATCCGAGGCCGTGGAGAAAGGCGCGTATGCGGTCGTAATTCGCAGAGTCTATTCGCACTGGGCAGACTGCGATCTTCATGCCTCCGATTCCATTCCTGCCACTGTCGGGTCCGAAGAGGGGGTGGGTGCCCAAAATCTGAATCCCGTCGGGGAGGCGGGACAACATGCAGTCGACGGGATATTGTTTGACACTGCAGGTGTCCACGATCACCTGGCCGGTTCTGAGGCCCGGAGAAATCTGTTTGCAGACGCCATCGATGGCGGAAATGGGGGTGGCGAGAATGATGTACTTGGCCGTGAGCACCTGCTCCAGGGTGGCGGCATCGGACAATCCGGCCAGTTTTGCGCGATCGTGGTCGAATACGCCGGCGACTTTGCCGGCGGGCAGCTGGCGGTAGACCAGTTGGCCGAAGCGCCCAAAGCCCAGGAGGCCAATATTGCCGGTGCTCACAACGGGGCATTATAATGGAGTTGCGGATACCCAAAAAAGAGTTGGCTTCTTCGCATTACCTGCCTGCCGGTGTCCTGGCTGGCAGTCCGTGGTGAAAGTCCCGTGAGCACCGAGACCGTTCCTGTGCCCGCCGGGATGCAGGGACGGTCGAATGCGGTGACGACCTTGGCCACGGGCTGCTAAGCTCATGCGTGTCCAAATCGGCTGGAGTGGCGAACTGTATGGTGGCACTGGAGCCGTCCCGGTTGACCCTGTCCCAAATCAGGGGAGCGCTTAGCTCCGGTGAAGTCCGGGTGACTTCCGCGGTGTTGTCCGCCCTGGCGCGGGACCCGAGAGTCGGAGTGCGGCGTCTTGGGCGCCGGCTGGAGCGCGCGCGGGCTTCGGCCCGAGCGGAGAGACGCCGCTTGAATTCGATGCTGGGTAAGGAGCGCAGGCTGTGGCGTAGCGGGACCGTAAGGGTCGCCGGGGTAGACGAAGCCGGCATGGGCCCCCTGGCGGGACCGGTCGTCGCTGCCGCGGTGATCTTCGAGCCGGGCACTGAAATCTGCGGCATGGACGACTCCAAGAGACTCTCGAGCGCCCGCCGCAACGAGTTGGCCGAGGTCATTGCCCGAGCCGCGGTCGCCATGGGGATCGGAGAGGCGTCGGTGCCGGAGATCGACCGGCTGAATATCTTCCATGCCGGTCTTCTGGCCATGAAGCGGGCCGTCGCGGTTCTCCGTCCGGCGCCGGAGGTCGCCCTGGTGGACGGCCGCCGGATTCCGGACCTCGAGATCCCGCAGGAGCGCTGCGTCGGCGGGGACCGCAGGCATTTCTCAATAGCCGGCGCATCGATCCTGGCGAAGACCCATCGGGATCGGCTCATGATGAAGCTGGACCGGGTGTATCCGGAATATGGATTTGCCCGCCACAAGGGCTATCCGACCAGGCAGCACCGCCGGGCAATCGAGAAATATGGGAGGACGCGGGTGCATCGGAGGTCATTCGGCCGGGGAGCGGCATGAAACGGCGCGCATCCTACGGCCCGGAACGCCGCCAGATGGTGGAGAAGCAACTGAGAGCCCGAGGTATCCGGGACAGCAGCTTGCTGGAGGCGTTCCTGGAAGTCCCTCGTCATCGTTTCGTGCCTGACAAATGGGTTGAGCGGGCGTACGATGACGGCCCCATTCCCATCGGCCATGATCAGACCGTCAGTCAGCCCTACATGATTGCCGCTATGGTTCAAGCGGCGAGGGTGTCCCCCGGCAACCGTGTGCTGGAGATAGGGACCGGAAGCGGATATCAGGCTGCGCTGCTTTCGGCCATGAAGGCTCAGGTCTTCACCGTGGAACGGATCCCGGAGCTGGCCGACCAGGCGGCGACTCGGCTCGACGAGCTGGGGCATCGGGATGTCGAGGTGAGAGTGGCCGATGGGACGCTGGGCTGGGAAGAATTCGCACCGTTCAAGAGCGTCATCGTCGGCGCAGCATCTCCCAGAATCCCCGAGCCCCTGTTGCAGCAACTGGGCGAAACAGGGCGCTTGGTGATCCCGGTGGGGCGGGATTATTCGCAGGTCCTTCACGTCGTGACCCGGAGGGGAGACGGATATCGCACCAAACGGGCGGAACGATGTATTTTTGTGCCCCTGATCGGTAAATTTGCCTGGAAGCGGAAACCGGCGGTGCACTGAAAGACCAGAACTCGGAGTCCAGGCTTCCGCGCGGAATTAGTAGCGGTTTCATGCCATGAAGAAGACGATCCGCCGTTGCAGCGTCGTCCTGGCCCTGATTGCGATTTGTCCACTGGTGACTGACGGGAACGTTCTGGCCCAGGGCTGGAGCGTTACCGAGGCTCAGTACCAGGGTGGCAGCGCACGCCGGCCTCACCTGGTGAGCCCCAGTGGATTCCAGAACATTCTGACCCTTCAGCACGGCAGTGGCTGGAGCCACGGAGAGAACTTCTTCTTCGTGGACATGATCTGCTGCTCCGGGTCGGGTACGGACCGGGATATCTACATGGAGTGGTATCCCTACTTCAACCTGGGATCGATCACCGGACAAAATCTGCCCTGGGGGCCGATCCGGGGGATCGGTCCGCTGGGCGGGCTGAACTGGGGAGCTCAGTCAAAGGTTCTCAAAATCGGTCCCGGTTTCCGGTTCCAGCTCGATCTTCCCGGTTTCGCCTTTGCGAACGTCGACTACGTGTATCTGGTGGATCGCAACCAGGGCGTGCCGGCCGGCGGCGCCCCGAAGGAAGGCAACAGCCATCTTGTCGACTTCAACTGGGGCCTGCCCTTCGAGATCGGCGGCGGGTCGTTCTCTTTCGAGGGGCACGCAGAATGGCAGAGTCCGCGAGACACCGAGTTCGGGACCCGCGCACCCTACTGGGTCCTGCTTCAGCCCCAATTGCGTTTCGACGTGGGCAAGGCGGTCGCCCGGCGCCCGGGCCGTATCTTCGCAGGGATAGAAATGCATGTCTGGGTCAACAAATTCGGGTTTGAGGACGCCGACGAAGTGCTTCCCCAGCTCTTGTTGGTATTTCGCTTCTGAACGTGCACTCGCTCACTGTAGAGAGGGTGCGTGAACCCGGTCGGCGAGACCAAGGGGATGGTGGCGGCCGCGTGGAAGGCATCGAGCCGGGGCGGGTGGCGGAGAGGGGGGGATTCGAACCCCCGACCCAGGTTCCCCCGAGTAACTGCTTAGCAGGCAGCCCTGTTCAGCCACTCCAGCACCTCTCCGGTCAGAGAAGGACGCCATTCTAGAGGGGCTTGGCTTGCCGGGTCAAACTGGTTCGTCCCGGACCCCGTCCCCCAGCCGAACGACGTGCTCGCGGACCTCCCCGGCGATCTTTCGGTAGAGGCTGACGCGGGACTCCTCAACGCCGTCCGCGAAATACTGCTCGGTCCTGATCGCTTTGCCGAATGTCACCGCCAGCCGTCCCGGACGGGGAAGGTAGCGTCCCGCCGGGAAGGCCCGATAGGTGCCGTCGATGTGGGTGGGGACGATCGGCACCCTGAGCTCCCGGGCGATGAGGCCGAGGCCCGGTTTGAAGGATCGGAGTTCGCCGGTCCGGGACCGTGTCCCCTCCGGGAAGATGAGAATGGGTTCGCCTTCCTGCAGGATCGTCTGGATGGTGCGGAGTCCCGCCAACGAGGTCTCCTCCCGTTCGATGGGCACTACGTTGAGGAAGGTGCTGAAAAACCAGGCACGAAGGGGATTGTTGAAGAAGTAGTCGCGGGCCCCCAGAAGATGGAGCTTCCTGGCCTGGCTCGGGCCCAGCGCCCCCGCCAATGCGGCGATGATGGCGCCGCTGTCCAGATGGCTGGAATGGTTGGCGGCGATGATGTAGGCCTCCTCACGGGGTAGGCGTTCCGGAAAACGCAGCTGCAGCCGGAAGTAGCTTGCGTACAGGAGCCGTAGAGCGGAAAAGGAGAAGCTGAGGAGGGCGCGGTCGATGGGCGGGCGCTGTGACCACGGCAAGGCGGAGCGGACGGCGACCGTGCCGTCTTTGCCGGCCGCATGCGCCGACGTGCTCTCCTTCACCGCATCGACCAGATCGCCAAAGCTCACCAGGGAGGCGACGCGCTCCTCCGATAGCGAGATGCCGAACCGATGCTCCAGCTGAATCAGCAGCTCCATGGCGGCGAGCGAATCCAGGCCCACGTCGGTGTAGAGATGGGAATCGGGCGTGATTTCCGCTGAGGGGGTCCCCGAGATTCGGCTCAGTTCCCGGGTCAACTCGGTTGCGACGTCGCTTCCGCGGGGACGCCCCGAAGGGCCTCCGCGAGCTCGAGAACGGGCGACGCTTCGGCGCACGTTTTGCAGGATCACGTCGCGGGCGAGAGACTCGTCACTGCGGCGCGGCAGGGGCGTTTCCGAAAGATGAATGTGCTGCAGCCGTTGATAGCCCGGAAGCTGGCGGGCCAGCGCGCGAGTCGCACGCTTCATGGCCCGCGGCCATTCCTCGGCCGCCACCTCCTGCAATATCTCCTTCTTGGGCACGATGACGGCATGGACGTCTTCGGTGAGTCCCTTGGGGGTTCCCACCACGCAGATGTCCTCGACCGCCGGAACGTGGCGGTAGATGGCCTCCAGGTCCACCGGGTAGACGTTCTTGCCGGCGCCCGTGACGATGACGTTCTTTTTGCGCCCCGTAATGTAGAGGTATCCGTCCTCGTCCACCCACCCCAGATCACCCGTGTGAAACCAGCCGTCCCGCATCGCGGCCCGGGTGGCGTCGGGGTTCTTGTAGTAGCCCTTCATGAGGCTGGGCGTCCGGACGATGATCTCGCCCTCTCCCCGGTCATCGGCCCGAAAGATCCGCAACTCGGTCCCGGGCAACGGCTTGCCGGCCGAGCCCCGACGGCTTCGATTCAGTGGATTGACCGTGAGGACCGGCGCGGTCTCGGTGAGGCCGTAGCCCTCGTAGATGGTCAGGCCCAAGGCCTTGAAGTCGTCGTAGAGTTCATTGCCCAGAGCTGAACCGCCACTGACGAAGGCTCGGATCTTGCCCCCGAATTCCTGGTGTACCCGAGCGAAGAGCTGGCGGCCCAGGTTCTTGCCGAAGGTCTTGTCGATGGACTTGCTGAGCTGACGCGACCTGGCCACCAGGTTGGACTTCAGAGGTGACTTGGAGGCGCGCAGAGTGCGCCGGTTGATGTCGTCCCGGATCAGAGCGTAGAGACTGGGGACGCCCAACATGCAGGTGGTGCCCGTCTCCCGCATGGTCTTCAGGATGACTCGAGGCTTCAGGGAGTGAAGGTAGGTGATGGTTGCGCCCCCATACAGGGGGGACAGAAACCCGCACGTGAACTCCAGAGCATGGTAGAGCGGGAGCACCGAAAGGATCTGATCCGTCTCCTCTGCCGCCAGATAACGGTTCATGCCGTGGAGATTGCTGAGGAAGCTGGAATGGGTGTGAACGGCGCCCTTGGGGTCCGCTGCCGTGGTGGTAGTGAAGATGATGGAAGCCGGGTCCTCGGCTTCGACTCTCAGCGGGCGGTCGCCGGGCGCCTCGGGAACGGGGGCCGCCGTTCCGGTGCTCCTGGGGTATTGCGGAAGGTCGAACGGTTGGCCCACGTGGTTGATGTTCAGGAGTCGAATCGGGGTCTCGCCGGCTTCATTCCGCGCCAGGCTGTCGGGCGGCAGCCGCTCGATCGTGCGCTCGGAAGCGAGGATGGCCCGGGCCTCGGTGAAGCGGGCGACGGACCAGACCTCACGGTGCCACGCCTGGGAATCGAGGGGAACGACGACGACTCCCCGGGAGGCTGCACCCAGGTACGCGGCGCCCCAGTCCGGTTGGTTTTCCGCAAAAAGGACCACTCGATCGCCCTTGGCCAGACCCTGGGTCCGGAGTTGCCGGCCGACGATCCGGGCCCGGCGCTGGAGATCCGCGTACGTATAGCTGATCCACTCACCGTCGCGCTGCATCCTGAGCGCGGTCTTCTCGGAATACCGGGATGCGCTGTATGCCAGGAGGTCGTTGATGGTCGAGACGGATCCGCCTTCACCCGACGGCTGGACATCGAGTTCCAGCGTTCCCGCTCCCTCCATCTTCAAAATGAACTTCTTGACCCCGGGGATGTGGATGTTCTGAACATAGTGGCGCCAGTTCAGGCGCGTCACGTCGAAGTTGAAGACTTCCCGCTCCCGGGGGGACATCGTGTCCAGAAGGCCCAGCGTGTTCTCCACTCCGAAGCGGCAATTCAAGTTCAGATACGGTTCGTAGATCTCTCCGTAGTAATACAGCTTTTCATGAGCGGCCTTCAGGGCCGAGAGGCGCCGGTTGAAGCGCTGGGCGCCGTCGAAGGCGCCGAATACGGCGAGCTTGTCCAAGGCGCTGGCCGCCGTGTTCAGGGGTAGCGCCTTGAGTCGATGTTGCAAGCGGAAGCTGGCCGGTTTCGGGAAGCGGAGGTAACGGATGTCGATGGGCCGCCCCGACCTGTCGAACATGGGGTTTCTCTTGAAATAGCGATAGATGAGATCGTAGAGATAGCCCAATGTGATGGGATTGCAGGACCCGGTGGCCACCTGGTAGATCTGGACGGCGGTTGCGGTCGAGACCGCTGGAAGCGACGCCAGCAGCGCGTTCACCACCATGTCCACGGGCACCAGGTCGATGATGACCTTGGGGCTCAGAGGCAGTGCCCGGAGACGGCCCTTGCCGATGGCGGCGATGAGGGGGTCCGCCATGCGAAGGCCCTCGAGCCATCCGGGGCTCGGCTCCGAAAAACCGCTTTCGATCACAGAGGGGCGGATGATGATGGTCGGAGCCCCGTTGCGGGTTCGCAAGACCATCTGTTCCCCGATGGCCTTGGTGTAGGTGTAGGTGTCGTTCCAGCCCCGCTCGCGAGCCCAGCTCATCCCTTCCTGGGAGAGCTGGTTCTGGATCCATTTCTTGCGGAGATTCTCGATCTTCTCCCGCCTCCGAACGTTGCGGCCCCGCTTCGAGCGCTTGAATCGCCGCAGCAGGGCCGCCGTGAAGTCGCGCTCGAGTTCAGGCGCATAGGCGCGCTCCCGGACCGAGGCGAGTATCGCCTCGATGCGTTCGATGTCCAGATCCACGTCGCTGAAGGCGCGTGCCGGGAAGGGCCCTTTGCCCTGATCCGAGATCTCCGGAATCGTTTCCGGGACGGAGCCGACGGCGGCGCCGCAGACGTAGGCGGTGGAGACGTGCACCAGGACGCAATCGTCGCAGGATTGGGCGAAACGGGCGACGCGCTGAGCTCCCAGGATATTCAGGTGGTAGGCTTCGTCCAGCGGGGCGTCGAAGGAGACGACGGCAGCACTGTTGATGACGATGTCGGTCTGGCTCTGAAGATGAATCCGAGTCGGCTCGTCGAGGTTCAGGTCATCCCTGGACAAGTCGCCGGAAACCGCGACCAGTTTTTCTTTCAGGAAAGCCGAAAAGCCGTCACCGAGCCTGCTCCGGAGGCGGTCGAAGGAACTGGACCGGAGGAGTTCCCGTTCCAACCTCATCTGGGCGGTCACGACCGCGCCGCGCAGGTTCGTTCGCGGGCGGATCAGGATGTAGACGCGCTCGACGTCCGGTACCGCCCAAAGGATTTTCTCGACCAGGCACTGTCCCAGGAAGCCGGTGGCTCCGGTGATGAACAGCGTCTTGCCCTTGAGATATTCGGATACCGAGTTCATTGACAGATACCCGGAAGCTCCGGGCCCAAGCCGTTACACCGCCGCTGGAATGCTGCTGGCGGCCCCTTCTTCAACTCCTCAACGCACTGGAGAGATTACGCGGACGCTCTCTCCCTAGCAAGCCTTACGCGCCCGTGAAGGCAGCGGCCCGCGGTGGACAAAAGCCGCTGAACCTGAGACTTGTGGGGGCTACCGCGCTTTGTTGTAATGCGGCTTCCGGGAAGCGTCGATCTCGGGTTGGAGTTTCACGCGGCAGGCGAAAAAAGAAGGCGAATTGTGAAGCTGGGTGTGCTCGGCGGCACCGGTCAAGAGGGCCGGGGCATCGCGCTGCGTTTGGCGGAGGCGGGATTCGAGGTCCTGGTGGGATCTCGGAGCCGGACCCGAGCGACCGGGACGGCGTCCGAGTTGAATTCTATTCGGGGAGGCAAAACCGGGATCCGGGGGGCGCTGAACCTGGAGGTAGCGACCCAGTCCAGGGTCCTCTTTGTGGCGGCGCCTTTCGCCGGGGCCGCCGAGCTGGTGTTCAGCTGTGCGCCGCACGTTGCGCCTGAGACCACCTGGGTCGACGTCACGGTACCGGTAGTGTTCGACGCCCGCCGGATCAAGATGGCCCCCTTGGAGGCCGGTTCCGGGAGCGAGCAGTTGGCGGCGGGCCTTCCTGATCCGGGCGCCTTGGTGGCGGCCCTGAAGACGGTTCCGGCCCGCCTTCTGGGGGAGCTGGCGGTTCCTCTCGATTGCGACGTCTTCGTTTGTGGCAATTCGGGGCGCCGGAAGCGGGAGGTGGCGCGAGTGCTGAGCCGATGGCCGGGGGTTAGGACGGTGGACGCGGGCCAGCTCGACGCGGCCCGGACGCTGGAGCGAATGAGTGCCCTGCTGATCGGCATCAATCGCCGATACCGGGTTCACGAATCGCGTTTTCGGGTCGTGGGGCTTTGACGATTCGTGGTGGCAGCCCCTCGTCCTGTCGAGATCGGTGATAGGTTCTGCGGATCGGGCGACGTTCGCGTAGTGGCGTTGGCCGGAGGCGTCGGCGCCGCGAAACTGGTCTGGGGCTTGGCGCAGGAGGGGCTTGGGAGCCGCCTGTCCGTCGTGGTCAACACCGGGGATGACCTGGAAACCTTCGGGCTCCGGATCTGTCCGGATCTCGACACCATCACCTATACCCTGGCGGGTCTGTCCAACCAGACTTGGGGCTGGGGCATCGAGGGCGACACCTTTCGCTGTCTGAAGGCCCTCGGGCGCTTGGGCGCGGACACCTGGTTCGGCCTCGGAGACCAGGATCTGGCGACGCATCTCTGGCGGACGTCCCTGCTGAACCGGGGGTGGGGCCTGGCCGCCGTAACCGCGCACATCTGCAAAGGGTTCGGGATAGAATCTTCAGTCTTGCCAATGGCCGAAGGCTACAATCCGACTCTGGTGGAGACCGATGCCGGCCGCCTTCATCTTCAGGAGTATCTGGTCAGGGAGAAGTGCGCGCCCCGGGTTCACGGTTTCGAATACACGGGTTTGAGTCGTCAACGTGCCGCGCCGGGCGTGGAGAAAGTGATTCGAAAGGCCCGGGTCATCGTCATCTGTCCCAGCAACCCCTTTATCAGCGTGGGGCCTATTCTGTCGGTCCCCGGGATCAGGCGGGCTGTGGTGGAGAGTCGGGGCCTGGTGGTGGCGGTGAGTCCAATCGTGGGCGGGCGCGCCCTCAAAGGGCCGGCGGCAAAAATGCTCAGGGAGCTGGGGCATCCGGTCTCGGCCGAAGGCGTTGCCCGGATCTATCGCGGTCTTCTGGACGTTTTCGTATTGGATGAGCGCGATGCGAGCAGCGCTGCGTCCATCGAACGCCTGGGCGTCCGGGTCGTGGTTCGGAATACCGTCATGGACACCTCCGGCGCGAAACGGGAGCTGGCTCGCGCCCTGCTGCGGTTGGCGTGAAAGTCGTCCTGATACCAGTCAAGGAGCTCGTCCAAGCCAAGCGGCGAATGGCTCCGTGGCTGTCCCGCCGGGAAAGGATCGGGCTGGTCTGGGCCATGTTGGAGGATGTGGGCAGGGCGCTGGCCGGCGCCGGAACACCGGACAAGGTGGTCGTGGCAGGCCGGGACCCGGAGCTTGCGGCCTACGCCGCCCGGCGGCAATGGGGATTCATCCGGGAGCGGCGCCAATCCTCCGAGAGCCGCTCCGTGGACGAGTGCGCAGCCGCACTGCGCCAACAGGGAGCAACCTGTGTGCTACGGGTGCCGCTGGATGTCCCGCTGATCCAGGGACGGGATGTGGACGCTCTGCTGGGCCGCCCGCTGGCTTCCCCGGCGGCTCTGCTGGTGCCCTCTCGAGACGGCCGGGGCACCAATGCCCTGTTGAGAATGCCGCCGGATGCCTTTCCGTCGCGTTTCGGCCGGGACAGCCTGCGCCGTCATCTGGCCGAGGCGCGCCGTGCACGGGTGCCTGCCACCGTGCTGTCGAACCCGCGGTTGGGTCTGGACCTGGACGGACCCGAAGACCTGGTTCGATTTTGGCAGAGAGAGGGAGGGGCGGCGACCAGGAGCTATCTCGCCGAGAGTGGCCTCGCAACCCGTCTGGCTGAGAAGGTGCGGAACCTTCATGAGTGACGCCGGCGTGCAGATCCTGGGCATCCCGGGACTCCCCGAAGTGAAACCGGGGGACGCTCTGGGCGCGCTGCTGCTGGAGGCGCTGAGAAGGATCCCTATCCAGGTCCGCCGAGGGGATATTCTGGTGCTGGCCCACAAGATCGTTTCCAAGGCGGAGGGGCGGACTGTTCCTCTGGCGACGGTCACCCCGTCGCCGCTGGCCAACTCCTGGGCGCGGGAATGGGGCCGGGACCCCAGGGTGGTCGAATTGGCCCTGTCCCAGAGCCGCAGGATCGTGAGGATGGATCGCGGCGTGCTGCTGGCTGAAACCAGCCACGGGTTCGTGTGCGCCAATGCCGGCGTCGATCTCTCCAATAGTCCGGAGGGGATGGCCATCTTGCTTCCGGAACATCCGGACCGATCCGCGGCCGGCATCAGGGCGTGTCTGACTGAAACGATGGGGGTGGACCTGGCAGTGATCATCACCGATACCTTCGGCCGCCCCTGGCGGGAGGGGCAGGTGAACGTGGCGATCGGTGTGGCGGGAGGAATGCCGCTGTCGGACTATCGGGGAAGCAAGGACGGGTTCGGCCGAACGCTTCAGGCGACCTGCATCGCCCGGGCCGACGAAATCGCCTCCGCGGCGGAGCTGGTGATGGGAAAGCGGCGCCGGGTGCCGGCGGCCCTGGTCCGGGGTGTGCGGCTGGAAGCAGGTCCTGGCGGCGGGTCGAACCTGGTGCGGCCTCCGGAGCGGGACCTGTTTCGCTAGTCACCGCGGCGCCGGCATCCGGCGCATCGGCGTGGCAGTCAATCCGGGGAATGTCTCCGGGCTGCGCCCGGGTTGAAGCGAAAACGCCGCGACCGGGTCAACTGGGCGTAGGAGCCGAAAAGGTTTCGGTCGCCGCCCCGCAGGGAGTCCAGTGGGTGAGTCCCGTCTTCTTCTCTGCCGGTGAAGGTGCGCAGGGTCCCGTAGAGCGTGTTCCGTTCCGCCGGGACTCTGCCCGCATCGCGAATCACGCGATGAAGCTCTACCGGGGTCACCAGTTGGCCGTGGCCGGCCCCGGCGGCGGTGGAAATACTCTCGTTGATCAGCGTGCCCCCCAGGTCATTTCCACCCGCCGCCAGGCAGAGTTGAGCCAGCTTCGTCCCTTCCTTGACCCAGGAGACCTGAAGGTTGGGAATATCCTTGTCCAGCGCCAGCCGGGAGACGGCGTGAACCTTCAGAACCTCCCAACCCCGTGGGGCCCGGGCCGCAGATTCGGCAGCCGTTTGCTCTGGTAAAGGGGAGCCTCCGTGTGGACGAAGCCCAAGGGAACGAACTCGGTAAAAGCCGCCGGTCTGGCGCTGGATGGTTCTCAGGTGTGCCAGGTGCCGGGCAACGTGAACCGGAGTCTCGAGGTGGCCGAACATCATGGTGGAGGAGGTCCGGATGCCCAGGGAGTGGGCCGTCGAGATGGTTCGGGTCCATTCCCCGCTGCTGATGCGTCCGGGCGAGATGAGGTTGCGCAGATCGTCGTCCAGGATTTCGGCGATGTACCCGGCAGGCTGCCGATCCCGGCGTCGAGGAGTTCCCGCCAGGTAGTCTCGAACCCGCATCCCGGAACGCTGGCACCCGTAAGAGATCTCCCTCCGGCGAAAAGGCGTGGACGTGCAGGCCTGGAAGAGCGTCCGTGACCGCCTGGCAGATTCGAATGTAGTGGTCTCCCGGCATGGCAGGAGGCAGCCCGGCCTGGATGCAGACCTCGGTGGCGCCGAATTGCCGCGCCTACCCGGGCCCGGCGGACGATTTCAGACACGGGCAGCAAATAGCCTTCGTCGCTGCGGTAGGTTCGGCTAAAGGCGCAAAAACTGCATTTCTTTGCGCAAACGTTGGTGAAATTGATGTTTCGGTTGACCACGTAGGTCACCTGATCGCCGACGGAACGGCGCCTCAGAGAGTCGGCGGCTTGCAG
>CATOST010000017.1 GCA_951812665.1 uncultured Acidobacteriota bacterium | reverse complement strand
GGAGCGGGCGAACTTGACCAGCTTGTAGATGTCGACGCCGGCTCCCCGGCTCTCTTCCCCATCCTGGCTGGCGACCCGCACGATGATTCGCTCGGCGTCGACGCTGTCCACGATTCCGTCGCGCCGGCAGAGGATGACGGCTCCCGAATCGCGGGCGGCGATGCGCTCCATACCGGTGCCCACCAGCGGCGCCTCGGCCCGAATCAAGGGAACCGCCTGCCGCTGCATGTTGGCGCCCATCAGGGCCCGGTTGGCATCGTCGTGCTCCAGAAAGGGGACCAGGCTGGCCGCCACGCTGACCAACTGCTTGGGGCTGACGTCAACGTACTGGACCTCTTCCTTGGGAACGAAAACAAAATTCCCCTCGTGGCGGGCGCTCACCCGGTCCCGGATCAGGCGGCCCCGATCATCCACCTCCACGTTGGCCTGCGCCGTGACGTGCTTGTCGCCTTGCCAGGCGGTGAGGTAGAAGGCATGAGGCTCGTACCGGACCGGCCGTTTCCCGCGGCCGCTCAACACCTTGTTGGTCTGCAGCACGTCCTCGTGCGGGTAGGCTTCGCTGATTTTGAAGTGGCTCCCTCCGGCATCATTGATCCGGACATAGTCCACGATCCGGCCGTCCACCACCTTTCGGTAAGGGGACTCGATGAAGCCGAACTGGTCGATGCGGGCGTAGCAGCTCAAGGAGGAGATCAGCCCGATGTTGGGTCCCTCCGGCGTCTCCACCGGACAGATCCGGCCGTAGTGGGACGGGTGGACGTCACGCACCTCGAACCCCGCCCGCTCCCGGCTGAGACCGCCGGGACCCAGGGCGGAGAGCCGCCGCTTGTGGGTGATCTCCGAAAGGGGGTTGGTCTGATCCATGAACTGGGAGAGTTGGCTGCTGCCGAAGAATTCCCGGATGGAGGCCGTCACCGGCTTCGCATTGATCAGGTCGTGGGGCATGGCCGTGGTCATCTCCTGATGCACGGACATCTTTTCCTTGATGGCCCGTTCCATGCGCACCAAGCCGATGCGAAACTGGTTCTCCAGGAGCTCGCCCACGGCCCTGACCCGGCGGTTGCCCAGATGATCGATATCGTCGGCGGCTCCCAGGTTGTTCCGAAGCCTCATCAGGTAGTCGATGATCTGGCAAAAGTCGCTGGTGGAGAGGGTCCGCTCGTCGAGGGAGATGTCCTGACCCAGCTTGATGTTCAGCTTCAAGCGTCCCACACGCGAGAAGTCGTACCTTCTGGAATCCTGGAACATCCCTTTGAAGAGGGCCGTCGCCGTATCCAGGGTGGGAGGGTCTCCGGGCCGCTGCTTCCTGTAGATCTCGATGAGGGCGTCCTCCCGGGTCTTGACCGAATCCTTCATGAGGGTCTCGGTCAACACCATCCCCACGTCATCCGACTCCGGGTAGAAGACCGACAACTCGTCGATTCCCGCCTCGATGGCCCGGTTCACCGTACTCTCGGCGACGAAATTGTTGGCTTCCAGCAGGATCTCGCCGGTGCTGAGATCGACGACCTCCGCCGCCGCCTGGGCGCCCTGCAGATCGTCGATGCCGATCTGCACCTCATCCACGCCGGCCCGGAGCATTCGCGTATAGCTGGTCTGGCTGATCTTGCGTCCCGCCCTGACCAGATTGCGGTCCGGATCGGACGGGTCCGGGACGCCGTGGCTGGCCCGGGTCCCGATCAGCTTCTCATCCAGCTTCCGGAACAACGTGCCGTCCGGTCGGACCCGGATCGTGGACACGTGGTAGAAGGTTCGCAGAATGTCCTCGTCCGTCTCCACGCCCAGGGCCCGCATGAAAACGGTGGCCGGAAACTTCCGCTTCCGGTCGATCCTGATGTGGAGCTGGTTCTTGCCATCGATCTCGAACTCCACCCAGGAGCCGCGGTAGGGGATGATCTTGGCCAGGCAATTGTTCTTGACGGGGTTGGCTTCGAAGAAGACCCCGGGAGAGCGGTGCAGCTGACTGACGATGACCCGCTCCGTCCCGTTGATGATGAAAAGCCCGTTATCGGTCATCAGGGGGATGTCTCCGAAAAAGACCTCCTGCTCCTTGATGTCCCGAATCGTCCTGTCGTCGGTATTGGGGTCCTTGTCCCAGACCACCAGCCGGATGGTGACACGGAGCGGAACCGAATAGGTCATCCCCCGCTCCTTGCACTCGTCCAGGTTGTACTTGATGTTCAGTTGAACCGGATCGCCGCAGTCCTCGCAACGCTCCACTTCGTTGGGATTTCGGGCGCCGCAACCGCGGCAGGTGATGTCCTCGACGCTGTACGGGTTCACCACCAGGGCTTCGCCGCAACTGGCGCAGGAACTCCGCAGATACTCGATCCCGCTGAGCCGCCCGCACTTGCACTCCCAGTTTCCGATGGAGTAGTCCACGAACTCCAGCGAAGAGATGCCTCTGAAGTCGGCGATGGGAAATACCGAGCTGAAAACCGCCTGAAGCCCGATGTCCTCCCGCTCCGAAGGGAGCAGATCCATCTGGAGAAATCGCTGATACGACTGCTTCTGGACCTCGAGCAGGTTGGGAATCGGGAAAACGGTCCTGATCTTGGCAAAATCAACGCGCTCTCCATTGACACTCTCGACGAGTTCAGACATGCGCAAAAACTCCCAGGTTGGTCCGGCCACGCCCGGTCAACGGGAAACTTATCCCGAAGCCCAGTCGGCGCTATGAAGGAATCCAGACATTGGAACGTGCTCGCCCCGCCGGCAAGAGGAACCTGTATATCCGGGCACCCGCGAGCGACCCCACGCGGGTTGCGCTGTGGGGTCGGCTGGTCGGCGGCAAGAAAGCCGCCGCTCCCACGAGCCGCCGGTTCGCTCCCCCCCGACGGGCCCGCTTCTACTTGAGCTCGATGGTCGCGCCGGCGTCCTCGAAGAGCTTCTTGATCTTCTCGGCTTCTTCCTTGTCCACGGCTTCGCGAACCGCCTTGGGAGCACTCTCCACCAGATCCTTGGCTTCCTTCAATCCCAAAGTGGTGACTTGGCGGACCACCTTGATGACATTGATCTTCTTGGCTCCGAAGGAGGTGAGGACCACGTCGAATTCGGTCTGCTCCTCGACGGCCTCGGCTGCGGCCCCCGCACCAGCAGCAGCGACGGGAGCCGCCACGGCGGCGCTGATCCCGAATTTCTCCTCCATGTCCTTGACGAGCTGATTGATCTCGAGGATTGACGCGTTGCCAATCCACTCCAGAATTTGTTCACTTGTAACGGACATTTCTCTTTACCTCCGATGAGGGACCTGAAGGTCCTTTCCGATTACGCTTCCTCTTTCTGCTCGACAACCTGCTTCAGCAGCGACCCCAACTGGATGAGAGGGGACTGCAGGGTGCTGCCGAGACGAGTCAGCGGCGCACTGAACATAAAAGCAACTGTGGCCAGGAGCTCTTCCCGCGATGGCATGTCGGCCAGTTCCGCCACCTGCTCGCCCGGCACGGCCTGCCCCGCAACCACTCCCGACTTGAATTTCAAGCCCGGATGGTCCTCGGCGAATTCCTTGAGGATCTTGGCCAAAGCGGTGGGATCCGAATCCGAGAAGGCCAACGCGGTGGGCCCTTGGAAGTCGTCGGTCAACTGGTTGACGGGGGTTTCCTCGGCGGCGCGGATGGCCAGGGTGTTCTTGACCACCCGGTAACCGTTCCCCGCCTCCCTGATCTGCCTCCGCAACGCGGTCAGATCCGGAACCTTGATTTCCGAGAACGTCAACAGCAGAACGGTCTGGTTCTGCCGGAAGGTCTGTCTGAGTGCCTCGATGATCTGCCGTTTCTCGTCTCGTGTCACTGCGATCTGCCTCTTTCTTCAGCCGGTGTCGCGCGGGGTCCGATCCGAGCCGCCGGTGCCGCCGGACGACCCCGTCCGGCGCCCGCGGCCTCGGGCTCGCCCCTACGTCACCTCCACACGATTGGCGTCCACCTTCACTCCCGGGCTCATGGTGGACGAAAGGTAGATGGTCCTGAGGTACCGCCCCTTGGCCGCCGCCGGCCGGGCCCGCACCACCGCCGAGATCAGGCTGCGGGCGTTGTTGACCAAGTGGTCGGCGGAGAATGAAATCTGCCCCAGGGGAGCATGGATGACGCCGTTCTTGTCCACCCGGAACTCGACCTTTCCGGCTTTGATCTCCTGCACGGCATGGCTCACGTCGAAGGTCACGGTGCCCGCCTTGGGATTGGGCATCATGCCCCGGGGACCCAGGATTCTTCCCAGCCTCCCCACCAGCTTCATCATGTCGGGGGTGGCCACCACGGCGTCGAAGTCGAGCCAACCCTTCTGAATGCGCGCCACGATCTCGTCGCCGCCCACATGGTCGGCGCCCGCATCCTCCGCCTCCTTCACTCGCTCTCCCGAGGCGATCACGCAGACCGTCAGCGACTTGCCCAGACCGTGAGGCAGCACGACCGTGCCCCGGACCATCTGGTCCGCGTGGCGGGGATCGACGCCTAGACGGAGTGCGATCTCCAAGGTCTCGTCGAATCTGGTGAACTTGATCTGCTGGAGAAGCTGCACCGCATCCTCCAGCGAGTATTCCCGGGGTTCGACCTTCTTCTTCGCTTCCAGGTAGTTCTTTCCCGCCATCCGGAGTACTCCTGACTACTGCGCGACCTCGACTCCCATGCTCCGAGCCGTTCCCATGATGATCCGCTTGGCCGCCTCCATGTCGGCGGCGTTCAGATCGGGCATCTTGATCTGGGCGATCTCTTCCACCTGCTCGATGGTCACTTGGGCGACTTTGCTCTTGTTGGGCTCGGGCGAACCCTTGGCGATTCCGGCGGCGCGCTTCAGCAGGACCGCGGCCGGCGGCGTCTTGGTGATGAAGCTGTAGCTCCGGTCATGGTACACGGTGATGACCACCGGAATGATCAGCCCTTCCTCGGAGCTGGTCTTGGCGTTGAAGGCCTTGCAGAAATCCATGATGTTGACGCCCTGCTGGCCCAGGGCCGGCCCCACCGGGGGAGCCGGAGTCGCCTTACCGGCCGGGATCTGGAGCTTGACCATTCCGATCACGCGTTTGCCTCTGGGTCTGGCCATTTTTTCTCCTACTCGTTAAGGAGTGCGGCGGTTGGAAAGCCGGTGGTCGCAATGGGCGACAAGAAAGCCGCCCGTCCCATTCGGCGACAAGAAAGTCGCCGCTCCTCACAGCTTTTCAACTTGTATGAACTCCAACTCTACGGGCGTCGGCCTTCCGAAGATGGTCACCATGACTTTCAGGGTGCTCCGCTCCACGTTCACGTCCTCGACTTCTCCCGTGAAATTGGAGAACGGTCCGTCGATGATCTTGACCATGTCGTTCTTTTCGAACATGAACTTGGGCTTGGGCTTCTCGGCAGCCGTCGACACCCTCTGCACCACCTGGTTGACCTCTTCTTCGGTCAGAGGAGTGGGCTTGTTCCCCTGGCTGACGAAGCCGCTCACCTTGGGCGTGTTGCGAACCAGGTGCCAGGTCTCGTCCGTCAGTTCCATCTCAACCAGGATGTAACCGGGAAAGAAGAGCTTGGAGGAGACGACCTTCTTGCCGCCCCGCATCTCCACCACGTCCTCGGTGGGAATCAGGATCTGACCGATCATTCCCTGCAGACCGTAGGCCTGCACCCGGTTCATGAGCCCTTCGGCCACCTTCCGCTCGAAGCCGGAATAGGTGTGGATGATGTACCACTTCTTCTGGAGTGCGGATTCGCCCGACCCAACCATGGAATCCTCCAACGGCGAACCCTCCTTCCCTTTGGTGGCGGAGCCGATCTTCCCGCTCCGCAGCGCCCCGGACCTGCCTCCGGGGCAAGCGTATTCGTTACCGGAAAAACTCGAACACCCTGTCCACGAGGTTGCTCAGAATCATGTCCACGAAGAAGAGATAGAACCCGAAGAAGAAGACACTGATCAGCACCACCACCGTGGTTCCGTAGACCTCGTTGCGGCCGGGCCAAGTGACCTTTCGCAACTCCTTCTTCACGTCATAGTAGAAGCTCTTCAACCTCCCGGGAGCACTCGCTAGTTTTTCCAACATGACGATTCCGGACCACAGCCGCGCAGGGTCCCAAAGTGGCAGGCCAGGAGGGACTCGAACCCCCAACATCCGGTTTTGGAGACCGGCGCTCTACCAACTTTGAGCTACTGGCCTGTTGAAAATCATTTATCGCGCCTCGCGGTGAGCCACGTGGCGCCGGCACCAACTGCAATATTTTCTCAGCTCGAGCCGAGCGCGCTGAGTCTTCTTGTTCTTGGTCGTATTATAGTTTTTCCGGTTGCACTCAGTGCATCGGAGTATGATGATGTCGCGCATCGCCCTACTCCAGGATCCGGGTGATGGTTCCGGCGCCCACCGTGTGTCCGCCTTCGCGGATGGCGAAACGCAGGCCCCGTTCCATGGCGATGGGCGTGATCAACTCGAATTCGATCGACACGTTGTCCCCCGGCATCACCATCTCCGTCCCTTCCGGCAACGTCACGTTTCCCGTCACGTCCGTCGTCCGAAAGTAAAACTGCGGCCGGTACCCCGTGAAAAACGGCGTGTGCCGCCCGCCCTCCTCCCGGGTCAGTATGTACGCTTCCGCCTGGCATTTCGTGTGCGGCGTGATCGAACCCTTCGCCGACACCACCTGGCCCCGCTCCACGTCCGTCTTCGCCGTCCCCCGCAACAACAACCCCACGTTGTCCCCCGCCTGACCTTCGTCCAGCAGCTTGCGGAACATCTCCACGCCCGTCACCACCCGCTTCATGGTCGGACGGATCCCCACGATCTCCATCTCCGTCCCCACCTTGATCTTCCCCCGCTCCACCCGGCCCGTCACCACCGTGCCCCGGCCGCTGATGGAGAAAATATCTTCGATCGGCATCAAAAACGGCTTGTCCACGTCCCGCTCCGGCATCGGCACGTACGCGTCCACCGCATCCATCAACTCCCGGATCTGGCCCTGCGCCGCCGCGTCTCCCTCCATCGCCTGCAACGCGCTCCCGTGCACCACCGGAATGTCGTCCCCCGGAAACTCGTACTGGCTCAGCAGCTCCCGGACCTCCAGCTCCACCAGCTCCAGCAGCTCCTCGTCATCCACCATGTCCACCTTGTTCAGGAAGACCACGATCGAGGGTACTCCCACCTGCCGCGCCAGCAGAATGTGCTCGCGCGTCTGCGGCATCGGTCCGTCCGCCGCCGAGACCACCAGGATCGCCCCGTCCATCTGGGCCGCTCCCGTGATCATGTTCTTGATGTAGTCCGCGTGCCCCGGACAGTCCACGTGCGCGTAGTGGCGCTCGCTGGTCTCGTACTCCACGTGCGCCACCGCGATGGTGATCCCACGCTCCCGCTCTTCCGGCGCGTTGTCGATGGAATCGAAATCCCGGACCTCCACGCTCGGATTCTCGGAACTCAACACCTGCGTGATCGCTGCCGTCAACGTCGTCTTGCCGTGATCCACGTGCCCGATGGTTCCAATGTTCACGTGCGGCTTCGTGCGCTGAAACTTCTCCTTCGCCATGATGGAACTCCTGAATTAGCCCTGACTGTCAGTTGGAAAGCCCACGACCAGGATTGAACTGGTGACCCCCTCCTTACCAAGGAAGTGCTCTACCACTGAGCTACGTGGGCACATACCCGTCTCGCGCGGCTGTTGTCCACGAGGCCACTGTTTGGAGCGGGAGACGGGACTCGAACCCGCGACCGATAGCTTGGAAGGCTATTACTCTACCAACTGAGTTACTCCCGCTCTCGACCGTATGCGAATAATCGAGTCCGTTCTCTCTGGTATCCGGGGAGGGCGGCTACTGGTCTGGAGGGGGCAGGATTCGAACCTGCGTAGCCCCGAAGGGCGACGGGTTTACAGCCCGTTGCCTTTGTCCACTCGACCACCCCTCCTCATTGCTATCGGGGAATTCCTGATCCCCATCCTGTCGTTCCTGCCTGTGCACCCCACCTTCCTGCAAAGCAGCCTCATTGCCAGGGAGGACACGGGAAGTGCCACATTATACGGACTTCAGGTAACGGATTCAAACTGAAAATGGGACGACTTCAAGGCGCCCGTCGAGACACCCAGGCTTGCCTTTTCGGAAAGGGAGAGCTGGCGAAGGGAATCGAACCCCCAACCTACTGATTACAAATCAGTTGCTCTACCCTTGAGCTACGCCAGCTCGGAACGCTGCGGCCGTGGAGGCACGGCAGAGGGGAACACTACCACAATTCGGTGAAACGGCAATCGGCGATGGCTGAGGGGAAATATCAGGTTTCAGGTTTCAAAGTGACGAGGGGGACTGTCGTCCGCCTTAGACCTCCCTGTCGGCGGTTGGAAACCGCCGCTCGCGCTCCGTGTCCATGAAGGCGAGGCAGTAGGCGGAGATTCGGAAGCGGAACAGGTGCCGGCAGAATTCCAGGTCGCCGATCTTGCGGGTGGAACGGATCCGGCGGCGTTGGCGCAGCATTGGACCTGCTCCGGCGAGGGCGTCCCGGTAGGCTCGGACCTGGACTCGCAGCAGGACCCACAAAGAGTGTCCGCTGCGGAAGTTGCCGGCGGCTCCGCGCCGGAGCAGAGCGGCACACAGATTCCAGGCCAGACGATAGACGGAGAAGACGGGGTTCAGGAGAAGGAGGGGGAGGGGGAAGTTCTTGAGCGCCAGCCAGAGCCGGTTCCGCTCCACCCAGTAGATCTTCCGGGGCGCGTAGGGACCGAGCGTCGAGGAGTGATGGTGGTGCACCACCGCTCCGGGCACGTAGAGGCAACGCCAGCCCAGCCGGCGCGCCCGGAGCCCCAGGTCGGCGTCCTCCGCGTAGGCGAAAAAGCTCTCGTCGAAGCCGCCTACCTGCTCCAGGACCTCCCTGCGGTACAGCGCGGCGCAGCCGTCGGCCGCGAGGACCTCCTGAGTCCGGTCGTACTGGCCCCGGTCGGGCTCGCCGGTTCCCCGGCCCCGGTTCTGGCCGTCCGGAAAAATGAGGTGACCTGCCTTGTCGATGACGCCGGTCCCGTGGAAAAGGATCTTGGAGGCGCACATGCCGACCTCCGGCGAGGCGCCGATTCCGGACACCAGTTGCTCGATCCATTCGGGAGACGCCACGGCATCGTTGTTCAGGAGAGCCACCAGCTCGCCGCCGGTCTGCCGGACCCCCAGATTGACGGCGGCGGCGAAACCTCGGTTTTCGGTGAGGGCCAGGAGCTTTATTCCGCGGCCCGAAAAGGAGGAGACGACGTCCGCGCTGTGGTCCTGGGACCCGTTGTCGACCACCAGGATCTCAAGACGGGGCCAGGTCTGCTCCAGGAGGGATTCCAGGCAGGCGCGGAGCAATTCGGCTCGGCCGTAATTTGCGACGACGACGGAGACAAGTTTCCTGCTGCGGTTCGGAGAATCGGCGACAGGAGGGTCGCTGCTCTCAATCGGCGACAAGAAAGTCGTCGCTCCCATTCGGCGGCAAGAAAGCCGCCGCTCCTGTCGGCCAACTGTCATGGACCCGGAATGCCAGGGGGCTCAGACAACCTTGCGTCCTTTTCCTACGACGTACTCGCGGAGTATGTCCACGTTGCCTTCGACGCGGGCGATGCGTTCGGTAAGTGACGCTTCGACCTGGGCGATGCGGTCGGTAAGTGAGGCTTCGACCTGGGCGATGCGGTCGGTAAGTGAGGCTTCGACCTGGGTGATGCGGTCACGGTTTTCGCGGATTTCGCGGCTGGCGTCACTCAGCCTTGTGTCTATGCCCGCGAGTCTTTCGTCAAGATCCCGGCGGCTGGTCCGCAACTGAGTGAGGATAAGGCCCCCGAGGCTGACGGTGGCGGTGAGAATGAGGCCACCGAGTGAAAGGATAATGATCGTGAGGTCGGACGTCATTGGAACACTCCTTGCAAGTTTACTCTCCCGGAACGGAATTGGACAATTCCGGTCCACGTTCTGCAGGGCAATCCGCGTGCCAGGGAGGGAAGAGGGCACCCACGAGGGGGGGCTACGATTCGGGCGTGGCGTAGACGGTGACCGTGGCGCCGCGGCCCAGAGACCCCTCTGCCGCAGCCAGGGGCTGGGCCAGGATCAAGAGTCCGAAGTAGACGGCCTCTCTCACCGGGAGCCCCACGGACCGTGCCCGCTTGGTCTCTCGTAGCAAGCGCACCTTCCGAGACATGGGGTCGAGGGACGGAAACAGGCTGGAGACCAGGGCGGCGGCGTTGTCGCGCAGGGAGAAGTGACGCACCCGGCGAACCCGGAAGCCGGCGCGGTTCAGCAGCTCGACCAGCGCCCGCGCCGTAAAGTTGTGGATGTGGCGGGGACAGTCCAGACCGTACCACCGGGAGCCCAGGAGGGCCGCCTGGATGCTGTGGCTGTCGGGCACCTGGATCACCAGGCCGCCGTTTTCGGTCATCAGCCGGCGGATTCGGCGCAGGTAGTCCAAGGGCCGGGGCAGGTGCTCCAGGACGTGAAAGAGCGTCAGCACATCGAAGGTGGCGCCGCTTCGGATCAGGCCCTCCTCGTCTCCCACCACCACCCGGCCGGGCAGGATCTTCTCGGCCGCCTTCCCAGCCCCCGGAGAAGCCTCCAGTCCCTGCACCCGGAAACCGGCCTCCTGTGCCAGTTTCAGAAAGGTCCCGCTGCCGCAGCCGATGTCCAGGAGGCGGCGGCCGTTCCCCGGCGGGGCCACGGAGAGGACGAAGCGGAGGTGGTCGCGCCGGAGGACCCACTCCCGGTAAAGACCCTCCACGCCCCGGGGATCCCCTTCCGGGTCCCACCAGTAGCCGGGCGGGTAGAAGCCGGGGATCCGTTCTTCAATGTCAGACGCCCGCTGGAAGCGGAGTCCGCAGCCGGGACAGCGGTAGAGGGGAAACGTCTCCCGGGTCACCTGGAAGAACCGGTCCTCCAGGCGGCGCCAGAAGCGGCAACCGGGATGCCGGCAGACGGGACAGGAAAGAGAAGCGTCCGGATCCACGCTCATCCCCCGAACCGTTTCTTGAAGAGGAAGACCAGGTTGCTCCAACCGTCTCTCCAGGGCCGGAGCTTCACCTCTCCGGCACGGTTCGAGTAGTTGATGGGGATCTCCTTGAATCCGATCCGCGCATGGCGCATGGCTTCGATCTTGATTTCCTCGGAAAAGGCCATCCCGTCGCTGACCAGGTTCATGTTCTCCAGCGCCTCCCGGTAGAAGATCCACATCCCCGACTGGGAGTCCCGGACCCGGCGCACGAACAGGACCGAGAGCGCCCAGCTCAGGCACTTGTTCCCGATGTAGCTCTTCCAGGACATGGCCTTGGGGTTCTGCACCGGGAACCGGGAAGCGGAGACGAAGCCCACGTCGGAACCGATAAGAGCTTCGATCAGATAGGAGAGGGCGTCGACCGGGTAGGAGTGGTCCCCGTCCAGGGTGACGATGATGTCCCCCTGGGCGTGGAGCAGGCCCGTCTTGTAGGCGCGGCCATACCCGCGCACATCCTCCCGAATCACGCGGGCCCCCAGACGGGCGGCGATCTGCGCCGTGTCGTCGGTGGAGCCGTTGTCCACCACGATGACCTCGTCCACGAACCGGGGGATCCGCTCCAGGACCATGCGGATCCCCTCCTCCTCATTGAGACACGGGATGACGACCGTGATCTTGTGATCGGCGTACATGGTCTTGAATGAGGTCCCGCAGGATCCCGATTTGGCGGGCCAGGTCCTTGGATGGAGACAACTCCAGGGCGCGCTTCAGATTCTTCTCAGCTTCCGCCAGCTCTCCCCGGCGCCGGAGGAGAACTCCCAGATTGTAATGGGTCTCGGCCGCGCCCCGGAGGCGGATCGACTGCCGGTAGAGGCGGACGGCCCGGTCGCCGTCGCCCGTCCGGTCGTAGCAGTGCGCCAGCAGGTTCAGGCTCTCCGGCTCGGCCCGGAGCCGGACGGCGCGCTCCAGGTGCGGAATGGCCTCCTGGAATTTCCTCAGATGAACGTAGCAGAGGCCCAGGTTCAGCTGTCCCGGCCGGCTCCCGGGAAAGGCCTCCACGAATTTCTTCAGATGGGCGACCGCCTGCCCGTAGAGTTCTCCGGCCTGCTCATCCAGTTCCCGCTTCCGTGCGAACCGGCCCCGATTGAAGGCTTCGATTCCCTGATTGTGGGCGGTTCGGGCCTGGTCCAGGAAGAGTCCGCCGACCGAAAGCCAGACCATGCGGGCGGAGGGTTCGCGGTTCCGGTACTCGAGAGCCTTCTGAAAGTAGCTCAACGCCGACTGGCGCAGGAGCAGAACCGCTTCCGATTCTCCGGTCTCGACGGCGACCTCGGCGGCCTTTTCGTAGCAGTTCCCCATGTTTGCCAGGCTCATGAAATTCGAGTCGTCCCTCTCCAGGGCTTTTCCCGCCGCCTCCCGGCACTTGTCCAGCAGACTCGACGCCAGATCGTAATCCTTCCGCGCTCTCGCCCGCTCCGCCAACTGGACGTACAGGGCGCCCAGATTGCTCCACTCCAGGGCCCGGCCGGGGTTGAGCTCCAAGGCTCTCAGCGTGTGTTTCAGGGCCAGCTCCGGCTCTTGCTTCCCCATGTAGGTGACCGCCAGGTTGCTGTGGGCGCGGTAGGACCCGGGAGCCTGTTCCAAGGTCGCCCGCCACAGGGTCTCCACGTCGGCCCAGACCCGATTGCGCCCCACGGTGCGTAGCGAGAATCCCACCAGGACCAGGGCCAGCACCCCCACGGCCAGTTCCCGGAAGCCCCGCTCGCGGGACGCGTAATCCACCACCACTCCTCCCAGCAGGGAAGCTCCGATCAGCGGGACGTAGAGAAAGTGGTCGGCCGCCAGCTCGTGGAAGGGGAGGACCTGGAGCACCGGTGCCAACGCCGTCAGGAACCAGCCCATCCCCAGCGAGACCAGGGGACGGGACGGGAAAACCAGGACGGCGACGGCGGCGAAGGCCGCCAGCAGGAGCACCGCCAGCAAAGTCGGCGCGTCGGCGAATCCCGGAGAGAGGGGGAAGACCTCTCCCGTGTAGTCTGCGATCAAGGGATGCGGGAACACCGCCAGGGCCAGATAGTGTGAGAACAGCTTGAAGCAGGTGCCGGCGTGGGCCGCCAGGCTCCCGCCCCAGAGTCCCTCCATGCGGCTGGCCGGACTCAGAAAGAGGGCGTAGTAGAAGGACGCCGCGGCCAGCAGGAAACCCAGAGCGTAGGCCAGCCGGGATCGTGCGACAGCGCGAAAAAGGCGGACCGTCAGCGGCTCCCGGCCCGGCTCGCCGGAGCGGTGCGTGCGACACAGGTCCAGCAGCAGGAGCAGCGCCGGAAGCACGATGACCAGCTCCTTGGCCAGGACTCCCACCACCAGGCAGGCGAGGCAGAGCAGGAGATAACGCCGCCGGCCCGAATCCCGATAGGAGAGGAACGCCAGGCACCCCGCGAGGATGAAGAAGGCGGCCAGCAGGTCTTTCCGTCCCGACACGTAGGCGACGGCGGCGGTCTGAGCCGGGTGGGCGGCAAAGAGGAGCGCTCCCGCCAGCGCCAGGGTCCGGCGACCGGTGACGGCCCGGAAGAGCCAGTAGACCAGCATCGAATTCAGGGCGTGCAGGAGCAGGTTGAAGAGATGGTAGCCGGTGGGGTCCAGGCCGCCCGCCCAGTAGTTCAACGCGTAGGTGAGCGTGCGGACCGGCCGATAGACCCGGTGGCTCAGGATTTCTCCCCAGCGCAGTTCCGTCACCGTCCGGTTCTGCTGGATCAGGGTGAGGTCGTCGTGGACGAACTCGTGGCCCAGCGTGTTCCAGTAGAGTCCCAGGACGACGGCCACCAGGAGGTACGGGTAGAGCAGTTCCGGCCGCCAGAGACGGGCGGCGAGGGTTGGGGATGAGCTTCTGCCCTTCCTTCTACCGGCGCGGGGGCGGCGATTTTCGCGTCGCCGGGTCGAGCGGAAGAGGGGGACAGGAAAGTCCCCCCTCCTGTGAGTCGCCATGGTCAGACTTCCTCGGCCTCGTTCGCTCCCAGCGACCGGGCCAGCTCCAGAATCGGGCCGGCCACCCGGTCCCAACCCAGCTTCCGGTTGAATTCCAGGATGTTTGGCTGGAACCGCTGTCTCAGATTCCGGCGAAAATAATCTACCAGGAGACGCGCCAATTGTTCGGAATCTCCGGGCGGAAAAAGGAGACCGGTCTTGCCGTCCAGCACCACCTCCGAGAGTCCGCCCACGTCGCTGGCGATGACCGGCACGCCGAACTGGTAGGCCAGAGGGACGATCCCGCTCTGGGTCGCGTTCCGGTAGGGAAGCGCCACCACGTGGGCGCTGCGGAAGAGGGCGGGCACCTCCCGGTTGGGCACATAGGCGCCGGTCCAGGAGACCTCGCCGTCGAGGCCGAGAGCCCGGACCCGTTCCTTCAGGGGACGGGGATCGCCATAGAACTCCCCCGCCACCACCAGTTCCGCCTCCAGCTCCCGGCGAACCCGGGCGAAGGCCTCGATGAGGACGTCGAGCCCCTTGTAGGCCCGGATGTTTCCGAAGAAGAGGATGCGGGGCTTCTCCCCCGGCCCAAGCGACTCGGAGTCCCAGCGCCGGTAGAAGGAATAGGCGGGATGGTGGACCCTCCGAACCGGAGCCGCCGGACGGAGCTTCCGCACCTGCCGCGCCAGGTCCCGGGACTGGACCAGGAAGCCGTCCACGCGGCGGAAGGCCATCCTCGCCAGCATCGTCTCAAGCTGCCGGCTGACCATGCGTTCGTGGGGGAAGACGTTGTGGCACAGAAACAGGATCACCGCAGCCGAGCGCTTCCGGAGGCGCCGGATCAGCCCGGCGTACGCCGGCGCAAAGAAGGGGTGCCACCATTGGACCACCAGCAGATCGGGACCCCAGGCGGCGATTTTCCGGGCCGCGGCGGCCCAGCTCGCGGGAGAGAGAGGCCGGAGGAGCTTTTCGGAGGGCACCCGCCAGGCGCTGGGACTCCGGTCCAATTCCGAGCTTCCGGGAAACAGCAGCCGCGGATAGAGCTTCCGGAAGGAATAGATGCGCACCTGGTGGCTTCGCTCCAGCTCGCCGTAAAGGGATGCGGTGTACTGGGCGATTCCGCCGCGCAGGGGATGGGCCGGACCCAGGAGGGCGATCCTCATCCGGGAAGAGAGACCAGGGACTTGGAGCTGGCCTCCTCCGGTTCCACCACCCGGACCTCCCGCACCGAATAGTCCCCTTCCCTGCGGGAGGAGTAGGCGATCATCTCGGCCAGCAGCCCGAAGAAGATGAACTGGACCCCCATGATGAGGAGCAGGATTCCCAGCATGAACAGGGGCCGGTCCTCGATCCAGCGACCCTGAAACCAGCCCACGGTGAGATAGGCCTGAATGGAAACGCCGGCCAGCAGCAGGACGACTCCCAGAATCCCGAAGACGTGCAGCGGCTTGCTGTTGTACCGGGTCAACATGATCACCGTCAGGAGATCGAAGAAACCGCCCAGGAAGCGGCCGGCGCCGTACTTGCTGCGCCCGTATGCGCGGGGAGCATGGTCCACCGGGACCTCCCCGATCCGAAAGCCGCGGTAGCTGGCCAGGACCGGAATGAACCGGTGCATCTCTCCGTAGACCTTCACCTCCCGGATCACCTCCCGGCGGTACGCCTTGAGGCCGCAGTTGAGGTCGTGGAGCGGGACTCCGGTCAGGAGACCGGTGACGAAGTTGAAGACTCGCGACGCGGCGCGCTTGCGCCACGGGTCCCGGCGCTTGACCTTCCAGCCGGAGACCAGGTCGAACCCCTGCTCCAACCTGGTCAGCAGCTTGCCCACCTCGTGGGGACGATCCTGAAGGTCCGCGTCCATGGTGACGATGACCTCCCCCCGGGCATGCCGAAATCCGGCCGCGAGAGCCGCCGACTTCCCGAAGTTGCGGCGGAACCGGATGATGCGGATTCGGGAGTCCTGTTGCTGGAGCCGTTTCAGCGTGGAGAAGGAGCCGTCGGTGCTGCCGTCGTCGACGAAGATGATCTCCAAGTCGGCGGAATGCGAACTCAGTTCCCGGACGATGCCTTGGTAGAGCTCAGGGAGCGATTCCTCCTCGTTCAAGAGGGGAATCACCATGGAGATCAATCTCATGGGCGGATTTTCGCGGCTGATTCTAGCACACCGGAAGGAGCGGCGACTTTCTTGTCGCCGATTGGGAGCGGCGGTTTTCTTGCCGCCGATTGGGAGTGGCGTCTTTCAGGCGCCGATTAGGGGGGTCCAGGGGGGACGGCAGTCCCTCCGCGAAGCGTCTTCCACCCGGACGACTTGAAGCTTGTCATATGTAGTGTGTAGTATATAGTATACACTCGAACGAAGGAAGATTGCAATTCGTACGGGAATCAGTATGGCGTTTGGAGGCTACATAAGAGAAGTTCGCGAGCGGCGGCGGCGCGAGGACCGGACTTTCTCGTTGCGGCAGGTGGCCGGTCGCGTCGGAATCGAGCCGGCCTACCTGAGCAAGATCGAGCGGGGACAGACGCCGCCTCCGTCGGAGCGGACCATCCGCCGGCTCGCGACGGAGTTGGACGAGGATGCCGATGTCCTGTTGGCGATGGCAGGGAAGGTTTCCCAGGACCTTCAGGAGATCGTGATGCTCCGTCCCAAGCTCTTCGCCGATCTGCTGCGTCAGCTCCGGGAGGCGCCGGATCACGCGGTGCTAAGGGTCGCGAGGGAGGTCCGTTCCGCAATGAGCTGAACCGGAGGCCCCAGGACTATGTCGTGATCCCGGACCAGCCCTGGCTCGACGGGTTCTCTGTGCGGAAGGGCCTGATCCGGCAGTTCGTCGCCTATCCGATGAAGGCATCGCGGTACGAAAGACTGAAGGCAAAGCGGTTCGATCCTTGCAAAGCTGAAGCCGTCTCTTGTGACATGCCGGGTCCCATGGAAATGGGTCTTGCGCCCGGCGGGATGATGCGCCAGGAGGTCTACTCCGACGACTACGGATTCTCCGCCTGGGAGCGGAACGTCCGCTCGCGCTGCTTCGTCCACCTGCTCAACAGCGGGCAATACCGGACAGTGACCGGACTCGCGCCGCCGTATGAACCGCCCACCGCCTCCGACTACACCGAGGCCGGACTCCCCTGGTTCGAGTACTTCGACGCCGACCTCGAGGCGCTGGAGGGGGCGCCTCGACTCGACCGCCTCGACAGCGTGGGAACCCGACGGGTGAACGAGCGAGGGG
>CATOST010000016.1 GCA_951812665.1 uncultured Acidobacteriota bacterium | reverse complement strand
GCAACTGTACTCCGGGCGTTTCGGCAGGACTTGGCTCGCATGTATCATCGAGGCGTACCCAGGAGACCCTGGTGGGACACCTGCACGGACCTGAAAGAGGAGGAGTCGTGCGAATCAGAGTGATCAATCCCTTCGGCGGAACCGAGTTCAGGGGACGGGAGAACCTGGAGCGCATCAGGCGAAGCGGCACCGAGTTCGACATGGTCAACATCGCCGACGCCTATCCTCTGAAGAACAACCAGTTCCTGTACTTCCGGCACAAGTGCACCGATGCGACGCTGGAAC
Organism: uncultured Acidobacteriota bacterium; assembly: GCA_951812665.1. Classification (GTDB taxonomy): domain Bacteria; phylum Acidobacteriota; class UBA6911; order RPQK01; family JAJDTT01; genus JAJDTT01. The sequence continues at coordinate 214,962 of CATOST010000016.1, read as the reverse complement.
AGGTGACACAGGCCGAGAAGGACGGATGCGACGCCGCCTTCATTTCCTGCAACCTGGACATTGGACTCTACGAAGCCCGTTCTCTGGTGGACATCCCGGTTACGGCCACGCTGGAGTCGGCGGCACTGATGGCGTACGCCATGTGTGAACGTTTCTCCCTGATCTCCGTGGACGACCAGAATGGACGCATCCAACGCATGATCCTGAGGCAGTATGGCCTGGACGGCAAAGTGGCGTCACACCGTTCCATCGGCATCGATGCCAATGACCTCTACCCGGAGAAGACGCCGGAAGACGAGGTCTACCTGCGCGCGGTTGAGGTCGCCCGGCAGTGTGTCCGGGAGGACGGCGCGGAGATGCTGATCTCGGGATGCACCCTCATGGGTTCCGTTCTCACCCACCGCGGCGCCCAGGCCATCGACGAAATCGGCGCCCCGGTGATCGACGGCATGGTCACCGGCTTCAAGATGGCGGAAATGATGTACGACATCTGCCGTCTGACGGGCCTGCCTCCCGTGAGCCGAACGGGCTTCTTTCAGTTCCCTCCCGCCGACGACGTGAAACGGCTGAGGGACTTCTACGGGCGGAGATGAAGATCAGGTCATACCTGGGGGCTTGAGGGAGATCGTGCCGGTAACCGAGACCTGGCTGTCGCGGCGGCGCCAAGGCAAAAATCCCGGTCGACCTCCGCGTCCTTCGCGGAAGCACTGCCGGCCGATTGCCCCGCGTTGGGGAGGATTACCACCTATCAGCCCGTGGCAAAAGTCGTCACGGCATTCGACCGTCCCTGCATCCCGGCGGACTGCGTTACGATTCGGTCACATACTCCCGGTATGCTCCCGAATCGCGCCTTGTCCGGCGGGCGCAGGAACGGTCTCGGTGCTCGCGAGACTTTCACCACGGACTGCTATGAGCCGACCTGGACTACGGACCATGCTATGGCTGGTTCTTTCGATCACCTTGGGGGGACTCTCTTCCGCCTGCACCCGAATACCTGAGAGGCCGAACATCGTCCTGATCCTGGCCGACGATCTGGCCTGGAACCAGTTGGGTTGCTACGGAAACAGCTTCTACGAGACTCCTCATCTCGACGCTCTGGCCCGCCAGGGGATGCGTTTCACCGACGCCTACGCCGCCAGTCCGATCTGTTCCCCGACCCGTGCCAGCATCATGACGGGAAAGTACCCGGCACGACTCCGCGTCACCCAGTTCATCTCTCCTGGAGACTACGCCGGGGATGCCATCAGGCTGCTGGAGCCGGACTGGACCCGCCGGCTACCCCTGGAGGAGGAGACGATCGCCGAGGCCCTGAAGGATATGGGCTACGTCACGGCCGCATTCGGCAAGTGGCACCTCAGCCAAGCCAAGACCCCTCCCGGGAGCCTGCCCTTCAATCCGGACAAGCAGGGTTTCGACCAGCACTTCGTGACCTACAAGCCGGTCCCCCGCATGGCCAGGGAGTGGCAGACGCCGGAGAACGATGCCCACAACGTCCGCATCATCACCGAGAAATCCCTGGAGTTCATGGAGAAGAACCGGGAGAGGCCCTTCTTCCTCTTCGTTTCGCACAACAGCGTTCACACCCCCTTGGTGGAGAAGGAGGCGCTGATCTCCAAGTACCGGGCCAAGCCGGACGTCGACGCCCCCACCAACCACCCGGTCATCGGAGCCATGATCGAGACCTTGGACCTCAGCGTCGGCCGACTGCTGGCCAAGCTGGACGAACTGGGCATGTCGGAGAGGACCCTGGTGATCTTTTTCTCGGACAATGGAGGCTTGGAATGGAGCGGGGACGACGGGCCGGTCCCGGCCAACCATCCGCTTCGGGCCGGCAAGGGGGACCTCTTCGAAGGAGGGATCCGGGTGCCTTTGATCGCCCGCTGGCCGACCGTGATCGCCCCCGGCAGCGTAGTCGAGGAGCCGGTCAGCAGCGTTGATCTGTTCCCCACCCTGGTGCACGTCGCAGGAGGAGCCGGGAAGCGCGACGAAATCGACGGCGTGAGCCTGCTGCCGCTCCTGCGAGGGGCCGCCTCACTGGATCGGGACTCCCTCTTCTGGCACTACCCCCACTACCACGGCTCCGGCGCCCTGCCCTCGAGCGCCGTTCGGAAGGGGCGTTACAAGCTGCTGGAGTGGCACGAGGAGAGGGTTTACGGGCTGGAGAATCGGTACGAGCTTTACGATCTTTCGCACGACCTGGGAGAATCCAACGATCTGGCATCCAGCAGGCCCGAAAAGATCCGGGAGCTGGCCACGGAACTGGAGAACTGGAGAAATTCGGTGGGAGCCCAGATGCCGGAGCGTAATCCCGCCTATCGATCCGCAGGAGATCGCAGAGTGCCTTGAAGGGATTGATCCGGTTCGACGGGGCAGCCGGAACCAGGTTGGCCGAATGCGCTGGAACTCGGGCCGATTCGCTCGAACGGCTCGCTCATGGCGCCTTCGCGCCGTCCAACTCGCGAACGTAGATGTTGCGAAACCAGAGCCGGTTGCCATGGTTCTGGAGCTCGATCTGCCCGCGAGGGTCGATCCGCCGGGACCGGTCCCAGATGTTCTCCATCACCACTTGGTCGGTCACCAGTTTGCCGTTGAGCTTCACCGTGACCCGCTCGCCGACCATCTTGATGTAGAAGGTATTCCACTGGCCCACAGGCAAGTCTGCCTTCACCAGGGGAAAGCGGGGATGGACCTTGTTGTTCCACAGCGCTCCCGAGCCCTTGTCGTTACCGTGCCTCCGGTACTTCTCGGACTCCGTGTCCCAGATCTGCACCTGCGGGCTGCCACGGAGATAGATGCCGCTGTCCCCATCTTTCAGGATCTTCCAGTCGACATACAGTTCGAAGTCACCGTAGTCCCTGGCGGTGCACAGGCTGTCGCCCTTGCCGTCGAACTCCAGAACGCCGTCGACCACTTTCCAGTGGGCCCGCATGCGCTCGTCGGCCTTCTTCTGAGCCTCCGCCAGTTCCCCCGGCGACATCGCGGCACGCTTGATCGGGTCTTCCACCAACCCCTTCCAACCGGCCAGGGTCCCGCCGTCGAATAGTGCGGTAAAGCCTTCGGGTGGCTGCGGACCGGGTGCTGCCGAAAGCGGAGCCAGCATCGTGACCAGGCAGGCGACGAATCCGGGGATCCAGGTGTTGCGGCGGTGGTCTCGCATCGGTTTCAACTCCTGCAGGATGGGTGCCACACGAAGCGACACAATTGTCTGGTGGCCGAAGTATAGCATCCGTCCCCCCGGCGATCATGCTCCGGGAGCCTCACTGGAGCCGGCAAATCGCGGTGGAGGGATTGGAACGATCCGGCCTGTAGATCGTGAAAAATGGACTGTCCCCTTTTTACATTCATTCCAGCCCGAACAGCCGTGCCGCATTCCCGCCGAAGAAGAGCGACTTGTCTTCCTCGGACATGAACTCGGCGTGCAGCCGAACATAGTCCATTGCCTGCCGGTAGGTGACACTGCGTTCGGCCGCCGGCATATCCGAACCCCAAATCAGTTTTTCCGCTCCCAGCTCGTCGTACAACCGTTTGAGCATGTCTTGTGCCCACGAGAACGGATACTCGGTGTCCGGCGCCATCAGTTGCAGCATGACTTCCAGGCTCAGGTTCGGGTTCTTGAGGCAGGTCAGGACTTCCACCGGGATGTCGAATCGCTCTTCGGGGGGACGCATGACGATGGTCTCGATGCCGTGGGTGTAGACGCAGGGAATATCCGGGTGCGACTTGGCCCAGCGGTCCAGACGGACGACCTGCTCCAGGTAGCTGCCGAGCCGATCCCGGTGACTCGTGTAGCAGTCCGTGGTGAAAGTCCCGCGAGCACCGAGACCGTTCCTGCGCCCGCCGGACAAGGCGCGATTCGGGTGCATACCGGGAGTATGTGCCCGAATCGCAACGCCGTCCGCCGGGATGCAGGGACGGTCGAATGCCGTGGCGACTTTTGCCACGGGCTGGTAGAGGTACCAGAACACCGGAATCTCCAGCCGGCGGACCGTTTCCCACAGGGGTTCGAACTTGGCGTCGTCCAGGTGATCGACCCAGCCGGTGAAGGCCAACGAGTCAACCGCAAAATAGAGTCCCCTCAACCCCAGGGTCTCGACGGCGTACTCCAATCGGGACCGTTGGAGTTCCTGATCCGCCTCCCACTCCCGGATCTGAGCCAGCGGAAGGAACCGTCCTGGATACCGGTTCATGCAGTCGCTCAGGATCTCGTTGAGGCTGCCGTAGATATGGTCGTGTTGCAGGACCGCCATATCCACACCCAGATAGTCCATGTACGCGATCATGAGTTCGGGCGGAGCCGCCATGTCCTGCAACCAACAGGGATACCACTGCAGATAGTAGTCTTCGCCATCCACGGTGCATTCCACCTGGCCATGTTTCGCAACGCGGAAATCGACGTCCGGCATATCCACAATGCCATCGCCGGCCGGCATCAGCGGTGAATCATCGGCACGCAAACCGTCGCGGCGCCGGCGCCAGCCTTGGGAGTGGAACTGCACGTGATGCTGGATGATTTGCAACTGGGTCTCCGCCGTCTGGTCACCCGAGCCGGTGCCCAGACGCGGAAACACATGGGCGTGGGCATCGATAATCATCTGATCCGGGCATCCTCCGGGACGATCGGTCACGGATGCCAGGAGATTTCAAGGCTGGTAGTCGACCCAGGCCGGAGACCCCCAGGCCATTTCCCCATCTTCCTGGATGACGCGAAGATAGTAGTAGCTCTCCCCCGGCTCGGAAGCGTTGTCCGCGTACTGGAACTCGACTCGCTTCTGATCAGGGGTCACCGAATAGACGATTTCGTTGTCTTTGATGACGTCCACGCGGCGGATGGGCTGGGTTCCCATCAAATCGGCCGTGATTCGAACCGGTGCGGCGCTCCTGAAGGCCTCCCCCATCAAGTGTTCCCCGTCCGATCCGAGGAATCGGACATCCATGATGATGTTGTCCGTGGAGGCATAGGCCCTGCGGGCGCGTATGGCCTCCAGGAGCCCCTCCGGCGTCAGCTCTTCGGCGATCAGGCAGGCGTAGCTGATGTGGGTGGAGAGGTGATCCGAGGAGGCGATGAAGCCCAGCTTGTAACCTCTCTCCAGCGCGCTCCAGGCGGTGCCCAGCCGCCGAAAGGGTCGATTGTCCTGCTCCAGAGTGGAACTGGGCTGAACCGTCATGGGCTGAGGTGCTCCGGCGTACTCGTAGGTCTCCCGCATTCCCTGGAAGATCTCCAGCAGATGCTCGACCTTGGGGTCGTTGTCCCGCCAGTCGGTACCGGAACCGGTCGCTATAGTGTGCGGGATGGAGGTGCCGTTCTTGCGCCGGAGGTGCCAGAAGAGCCTCTCGGACCCCTCCAGGCCCAGGTGCTCGGCCGACTCGATGGGGAGGATCGAGGTTCCCCGGCGGATGAAGAAGACGTTGCGGTGACCGTTGGGGAATTCGAGGCTGCGTTCGTAGCCGTAGAAGGCGGCGAAGTTCTCCAGTTGGAAGAGGTCGGCGACTTTCTGGTTCCGCCACCAGTTGTAGGGCTCGACGATCTCGTGGTTGTGGTCCGTGACACCCAGAAAGTCCAGCCCGGCGGCATCCCGGGCGTACCTGTAGGCGTCCACCAGTGAGCCGTCGCCCCCTCCGTCCAGGGAGATATCGGTGTGGCGGTGCAGGTCTCCCCGGTAGATGGAGAAAGTCCGGCCGCGTGACTGAATCCGGTAGGAGCGGATTCGCTCCAGATCGCCGGTCTCGTCGGGATGGACGGGATCGAAGGGGTCTACGGGCGGAAGCCGGAGGCGAGACAATTCGATCGGGGACGGCTCGCCGCGGCCCAAGAGCCCCACCATGACCTGTCCGTGCACGGCCAGAAAGGATTTGGTGCTGCGATTGTCGGTAGGCCAGACGGCCCAGACGCGGCCGTCCGGGTCCAGCGCGGATGCCGGCATCACATCGTTCCGGCCTGCGCTGTTGACGAGCGGCGTCGGACGAGTCCACCGGGACCCGTCGTATCGCAGGCAGACGATCTCCCACGAGGGGAAGTAGCGCCCGCGGCCCTCGGACTGGCGCATTTTCAGGTGGCGGACCAGCAGCCAGGGATGACCCGCGGCGTCTGCCTGGAGATGGGGCATCTCCCATTTCCCCTCCCCCAGGACCCCGGAGAGATCCTGGCGGGTGGTCATCAACTCACCGTCGGCAAGGCACGCCACCCTTAGCGTCCTGGTCTCGTAGAGCTCCGTTCCCTTGGACTGGCCGCTTTGATCGACGAGCCGCCCCGTGTCCTTGCCCCACTGCGGACCCGACTCTTGCCAGGCGATCCAGGTCCGTCCCCGGCCGTCCATGGCCACCGAGGCGCCAGCTTCGAACCGATCCGTCGCAGCCACGCTCCGGACGTCCTCCCACCGTCCCGACCGCCGCAGTCTGAGATAGACGTCGTAGCTGCCGGAAGCATACCCGTCCCAGGCCACTGCCAATTCACCATTGGGACCCGCGGCCACCGACGGCCACCAGTTGTTTCCAGCGGCAGCCGGCCCCTCACTGATCCGAACCTCCCGGCCCCAGCGTTGGCCGTCGAAGTCCTGAGCCACGATCTGGGTCACGCCGCCGACCGTTTTCTGCCAGACCAGCCAGAGCGCACCCTCCGAATCCGTGACGGCTCGGTGGTAGATGTCCGGACTCGGATGGTCGGTGAGCTGTTGGCAGGAAGACCATTGTTCCCCATTGAAATTTCGCGCGTAGAGATCCCAATTCCCGTCCACCTGGGCGGACCAGACGACCCAAATCCGCCCCTGAGAATCCTCGGCCACGGCGGTGCGAAATGCGTCCACGTCCGTATCCAGCAGGTGGGCCGGGCCCCAGCCCGACTCGCCCCTTGACCGGGCAACTACCAGATCCGCCTCTCCCTCGACGTATTCCTGCCACGCGGCCCAGAGCTTGCCGGAGCGCGTCGCCGTCATTGCGGGATAGTCCTGGATGTCGAAGCGCTCGGCGGCCAGAGGCGAAGACGGCGGGACCGATTCCACCACGATGGCTCCCTCCAGAAACGTCTCGGCCTGAAAGAGCTGGATGCCGTCGGGCCGGAAATTGAACGAACCCTTCGCCGTCTCGATCCGGATGGGCTGGTCTCCTGGATTCTCCAGCACGTTTACGATGACGCTGGGATGGCGAAGCGCGCTCTTTCCCCTTCGAGCCCAGCTCATGCGGGTGGCCACCACCCACCCTAGTCTCCCCTTGATCTGGTCGTTGGGAAGCTGAGGATCGGCGTCGACCGAGTGGATGCTGTCGAGGAAGCTGTGGCGGTAGATGTTGGCCCGGAACTCGTCCGGCCTCAGCTCAAGCTTCTGACCAGGTACCGGGACCAGCCTGCCGCTCCAGATCCCGGGTTCCGAATCGAGGAGTCCCAGCCGGACCCGGAAGGAAGCCTCGGGAAGCAGAATTTCACTCGAGGGCGGCGGCGGAGAGCCGGCGGGCCGGCATTGGGACAGACCGATCGCCAACGCCAACACTCCCAGACCCAACAGCGATAACGATACGCGTCCGACTGCCATAGAGGTTCCTCCGAAAAGGGTGGTGATCCGGTCGGTCTGAAGAATAACAACCGAGGGGGACTGTCCAACGTATCGGAACTCAAGCCCAATTTCGGCGAGCTCCCCGGTTCCGAAACCAGGCACACCGGGATCAGTGAAACCGGAATGCGTACAGATGGGCGTCCCGGAGGCGGATCCGCAGACGAACCCGAAGGCCGGCGAAGCGGGAGAGGTCGACCCGGGGTTCCCACCGCACGATTCCCCCGATTCGATCTCCGGAGATTCTAGGGCAATCCTTCATTCCCACGCCCGGAAGGGGAGCTCCGGTTTCGTCCTGGAGCTCGACCCGAAGGCCGCCCCCTCCGCTCGTGTTGTAGTTGAGTTCCAGCCGGCCGCCGCTGAAGACGATGGGCCGGGTCGTGAATTCTCCCCATCCTTCGTAGGGACCCTCCACCGACACGAAACCGTCGCTCCGGAGCGAGCAGCGCCGGAGCCGGCATTCCGGAGAGCGATACAGCTCCGTGTAATACATGGAAATCTCGTTCGGTCCGGTCGGCACCACCCCCTGCCCCATGATGGGATTCCGGTCGACCCAATTGCGCGGTTCCAGACCAGGGCTCAGGAAAGGCTTCCGAAGCGGCCGCTTCCAATGCACACCATCCCGGCTGACGGCCAGTTGAACGTCGGAGAGCCCGGTCTGATACCCCAGCCTCCTGTCGTCCCTCACGTAGAACACCATGGGAAACATGAGAAAGCTGCGGGCCGCCCGGAAATAATTGACGGCGGCATTGGTGTAGTGATGGAGGTTGGCGGGATCCTTCAGGTCTCGGGCCAGCACCATTTCAGGCTCCGACCAGTGGAGGAAATCCCGGGACTCGCAACGCCGGATCGCCCGCCGGCCCCCCTTGAAACGGGACTTGTCCACTTCCGGCCGGTTGTGGACGTACCGTCGGCCCTCGGGATCCCACATTACTGGACCTCCGGTCGAGGTGTCGACGCCTCGCATGTAGATGACGTAGAGACCCCGTTCGTCGTCCCACAACAGGGTATTGTGGCTGTCGAAGGGCCCCGAGGTGACCAGCGGTGTCTCCCGCACCCGCTTCCAGCCGATACCGTCCGGAGAGACATAGCCGCGAAGCCCACCGGAAGAGGCGATCATCTTGTAACGCCCGGGACTTCCCGGCGGCTCATTGGGATCCAGAATCTGGCTGGCGTTGTGAAGCTCGGCACCTCCCAGGATATTGGTTTTTCCGGATCCCTGGAATGAGTACAGGCCCAGGTTCGGCTTGATCCAGTGGATGCCGTCGCCGCTTTCCGCATAGCAGGTTTGCCGGCCCGCCCGATAGCACATCTGATATCGGCCATCCGAGTGGACGACCGAACTGTAGTGGATGCCTTCCTCTTCCCAGGGCCGGTCGCTTTCCAGCGCCACTTCCCGGGGAATGGGACGATGCAGCGTGAGCCGGGTATTCCATGACCGGTCGAACCAGTAGTCGTCCAGAAACAGCTGCCGCCTCGATCCGACGCCGATGGGTCCGGCCCGGCCGGGTACGGCGCTCCGACCCGACAAGAAAGCTCCGGCTCCCAGCGTCAGGCCGACGACGCCCGTAGACTTCAGCCAACTGCGGCGGGTCCTTCGATGTTGGCTCATGAATGCCAGATCTTCCTTCCCCCCAGAGGTATCCCCACGGGCGGACGATTCTTCTCTGGCCGGCTGCCGCTGGGAACGTACCCGCAATTCTTTCCTTGTGCCGGTGGGTGTCCTGGGTGGACGCCAGTGTATATGCCCCCGACTCGAGACATCCAGCCAGGCCTCGCCAACCTGCACGCGTATGAGGAAGAATTGCGGACGGGGAAGAAATAGACTGTCCCCTATTAAGAGAAGAGAGCGGTAGGGACGCCCGGCAACCGCCCGGGCGGATCGGCACGGTCGAAAGAGAGGAGAACCCCGTGAATCATGCGAGGCTCGTGACCACCATCTGCGGTGTGGGTTGGCTGCTCCTGACTTCCTGTGGGAGCGCGACCGATCCGCCTTCCAGGGGGCCCAACGTCGTTGTCATCTTCGCCGACGATCTGGGCTAAGGTGACATCGGCAGTTTCAACCCCGACTGCCCGTTCCGCACACCCAACCTGGACCGGATGGCTAGCCAGGGAGCCCGGCTGACCAGCTTCTACGTCCCCCTGCCCTACTGCGCGCCTTCACGAGGAACCCTGCTGACGGGCCGCTACCCGTTTCGCCACGGCGTCGTCTTCAACCCCGCACCCGATGACGGACGCTCGGGCTTCGGCCTCCCGTCGTCGGAGGTCACCCTGGCGGAGGTCCTGAAGACCGCCGGCTACGCCACGGCGGCCTATGGCAAGTGGCATCTGGGCCACGAAGAGCCGTGGCTCCCCCGCACTCAGGGCTTCGACGAGTATTTCGGCATTCTCTATTCCAACGACATGTTTCCGGTACAGCTGGTTCGAAACGAGGAGGTGGTGGAATACCCCGTGGTGCAGGCCGCCCTCACCCGTCGCTACACCGATCTGGCGCTTCGTTTCATCGAGAACCACCAGGACCGTTCCTTCTTCGTATATCTGGCCCATGCCATGCCCCACAAGCCTCTGGCGGCGTCCGATGACTTCTACACGCCCGAAAGCAGGGAGGATCTCTACGCCGATGTGATCGCCGAGCTGGACCACTCTGTGGGCCGGATCCTCCAGAGATTGGACGATCTGGATCTGTCAGAAGACACCCTGGTGATCTTCACCTCGGACAACGGCCCCTGGTACGGCGGATCCACCGGTGGCTTGCGGGGGATGAAGGGAAAGACCTGGGAAGGGGGGTTGCGGGTGCCCCTGATCGCTCGCCTTCCCGGTGTCATTCCCCCCGGAGTCGTCAACCCCGAGCCTGCTGGGACCATCGACCTACTCCCGACGGTTTGCGGGTTGACCGGAGCGCCCCTGCCGGAAGACCGCGTCCTGGACGGCAAGGACATCCTGCCCCAGCTTCGGGACGGGAAGGCCCCGAGCCCCCACGAGGGCATCTATGGAATGAAGGGGGCGGCTCTGTCCACGATTCGCTCGGGCCCGTGGAAGCTCCATGTTCGAAGCCCGGGTCCCCGGCGATACGCCGATTCGTCGGCGGAGGAGCTGGGGCAGTGGGTCGACCGCCGGGGTCCGGACGGAGTCACGATCCTGGCTCCCTATGAGCAGCCCAAGCCCGACCAATACCCCGGCTTGACCGGCGGCGACGGACCCGGCGACGGGATGCTCTTCAACCTCGAGACCGATCCCGGCGAGCAGCATGACGTGTCCGCTCAGCATCCCCAGGTGGTCCAGGATCTGATGACCCGGTTCGAAGCGATGGCGGCCCAGGTCCCAGGGTTTCAGGGACCACCGCCCCACTACTACCTGTTTGGATCGCCTGCCGAAGGGGAGCCGAGACCCTTGATGCGGCTCATTGGCGGCGAGCTGCAATATGACAGGATTCCCAGGTCGCAGCAGCATCTGTTGGCCACGCAACCAGAATGATGCGCCGTTCTCGGTTGCCGGCGCCAGCACTCGACCCGGTCGCTGATCCCACCCGGCGGGGTTTTTCTTGATCGGAATATCGTCGAAGGATTGGCGGTGACCCTCACGCGTAGCGGTAGAAGGAGACGGTAGAAACAGACAGTCCCCTTTTCATCCCCTTTTCATTTTCGCACTTCAGGCATTTCCCCATTTCTTGTCGAAATCTCCCGGGCACAGGCTGTGCGATAATCACGCCCGTCGTTGAGAAATGTGGGTCAGTTTCGAAGTCTTGCAAAAACCGGCAAAGAATTTCAATCGCAAGCCAAGAGAGACGACTTCTCAGGTCCCGAGCACGAAAGTCACCTCACACGAACGTGGTGAAGGGCAACACCATAATGGACAGAATGCACGCCAGGATTGACTACTTTCGGATTGAGGGGTTCCGCTCACTGGCCAAGGTGGAGATCAAGGATCTTCCGCAGGTGGCCGTCATGATCGGCGCCAACGGATCCGGAAAATCCAACGTCATCCGTTTCTTCGAGATGTTGAGCTGGATGCTCCGGTCCTCCAGGTTGGCTGACTTCGTCCAGATGCAGGGAGGAGCGGACGACCAGTTCTTCAGAGGGCGGCGGCGCACGCGGCATATGGAGGCCGAAATTCATCTTGCCACCGAATCGGGGCGCAATGACTATCGCTTTGTGCTGGCACACGCTCACCCGGACCGGCTCATGTTTCTCGACGAAGCATACCGATACAGTAGCGCCGAATTGGAATCACGCGCGGATTGGCAACGGTTGGGTAGCGGCCACACCGAGGCGAAGATCGTAGCCACGGCTCAAGGGCGGTTCCCAAGAGATCGGAAAACCGCGTCGGTGGTGGTCAACCTGTTGCGCAATTGCTCTACCTATCAGTTCCATGACACCTCCGACGACTCCCGCTTCAAACAGTCATGGGACGCGACCGACGATAGCTTTCTCCGTGGACATGGGGGCAATTTGGCCGCGGTTCTCCACCGGTTGGAAACGGAAGACGTTGGGAGGTTTCAACTCATCTGTCGGCATATCGGCCGCGTGTTGCCGGGTTTCGACCGCTTCGTTCTGGAAAAGCAGTACCAAAAGGTCTCACTTCGGTGGAAAGCCAGGAATTCTGAACAGACGTACGGCGCCCATCTCACCTCCGATGGTTCGTTACGGTTCTTTGCGTTGGCCACCTTGCTCAATCTTCCGCCGGAAATGCTTCCCGACGTGATTCTACTCGACGAACCCGAGCTTGGGCTGCATCCGACGGCTATCGAACTGGTGGCTGAAATGGTGAAGGTCGTGAGCCGCCGCCGGCAGGTGATGATTGCAACCCAGTCCCCTTTGCTCGTCGACGCGTTTGGTCTGGATCGCGTGATCGTTGTTGAATTGCAAGAAGGCGCGACTGTGCTTCGAGGGCTCGACCCCGCCCAGTATGCATCATGGCTCGATCAGGACTACTCGCCCGGAAGATTGTGGACGAAAAACCTGCTCGGAGGATGTCCGTGATCCGCCTCGGACTTGTGGTCGAAGGACCGACAGAGGTGGAGTTCGTCAATCGTGTTTTAGCGAGATGTCTCTTCCGCCACACTATCGCCGCAGTTCCAGTTTCAATGGATGGTGACGTCAAGATAAGACGTTTGGCCCGTGATATGGCGAACCTGTTCTGGAACTTTGACTATGTTTCTTCGTTTGTAAATTTTACGGCTTCCGGGATAAGGAATCGATGTCCGTCGATGAGTTGGAGGGGGCGGTCGGTGAAGCCGTAAAAGAGCAGATTGGCATAGCATTCGACGAGTCTAAAATCTTCGTTTACGTGCAGCGCCATGAGTTCGAAGGAATCTTGTTCTCGGACGTCGATGGGTTTAGAGGAGTGGGGCTGGACATTAGTCAAATCCACATCAGGCAGCTCCGGCATATCCGTCAACAGTTCCCTACGCCCGAAGACATCAACGACGAGAATCACACGGCGCCGAGCAGGAGACTGGGCGCGATACTTCCGAATTTCAGAAAACGCCTGCACGGCCCCTTGGTTGCAGAGACCATCGGGCTTCCGAAGATCAGCGCCGAATGTCCCCGTTTCGCAGGTTGGCTCCGTCGTCTTGAGCGGTTGCCGCAGACACAACGACGTTGAGGACGGTTCAGGAGGTGATCACCCGAAGAGAAGGGGACAGTCACCAGTTTGTGTCTCGTGCGTCTCGTGTCTCGAACCGGAGGTAGAGAACCGAATGTTGAGATGTAATCCATTCTTGCTGTTGCTCCTGGCCGCATCCTTGGCCGCCTGCGGTGACCCGGGCGCCGAACTGGTCTCGGTCCGGAAGATCTGGGACCGGGCTCCCCATAGCGCCTTCACCGATCTGGTCCGCTTCCAGGACCGCTGGTTCTGCACTTTTCGGGAAGGAGAAAGTCACGTTTCCTCCGACGGGACCATCCGGATCATCACCTCGGCGGACGGGAAAACGTGGTCCTCCATTGCCCACTTTCCTCGAGAACCGGGACAGGATCTGAGGGACCCCAAGCTGGAAGTGACCCCCGACGGGCGTCTCATGGCGCTGGCCCTGGACCGGCGGGATCTGGCCGAGGACCACCTGGAGTTCTACTCGCTGGTCTGGTTTTCCGGGGACGGGACGGAATGGAGCACCCCTCAGCGGGTGGCCGAGCCCGACTTCCTGCTCTGGCGGGTCACTTGGCATGAAGGGACGGCCTACGGCGGAGCATACGCCGACCACCGGGCCGCCGGCCACCGCCTCAACCAGGACGAGTTCGTCCGGCTATACAAGAGCGAAGATGGCTTGCAGTTCCAGACTCTGGTGCCCGTCCTTTTCGATCGCGGGTCTCCCAACGAAACCGCCATCGTGTTCCGGGACGATGGAACCGCTGTCTGCCTCTTGCGGCGCGACGGGGAGGACAACACCGCCCAGATCGGAACCTCGCAGCCGCCGTACACACAATGGAACTGGAAGGATCTGAACGTGGTCATCGGCGGACCCGACCTCCTGGTCCTGCCGGATGGCCGCCTGGTGGCGTCGGGCCGCCAGCACCGTTCCGACGGCGAGCGCCGGACCCTCCTCTGGTGGATAGACCCGGAGGCAGCGACGGCAACCGAGATTCTGGAGTTGCCGTCAGGGGGAGACACCAGCTACGCCGGAATGGTCCTGTACGAGGGGCTCCTCTGGATCAGCTACTACTCAACCCACGAAGAGAAGACCAGCATCTACCTGGCCAAGGTGGCCCTGCCCGGCGTTTGAGTCCTTTCTCCCACCCTACCGGAACTGAAACGAATAGAGATCCGCGTCCTTCATGAAGAAACACAGCCGCACTGGCTGTCCGGCGATCCGGCTGAGGTCGCTGCCCCCCTTCCAGGTGACGACTCGCTCGATCTGGTCTCCGATGATCCGGACGGCGTCGTCCGCCGAGAAACCGGCGATGGGATTTCCGGCGGAGTCCCGAATCTCGACCCGGAGGCTTCCGGCCGCCGAGGTCGCGTAGTTGATCACCAGCTCGCTGCCGCTGAATCGGAGGATCCTGGTGACCAACTCGCCTCCTTCGTAGGGAGCGCGGACCGACGAGAAGCCATCCGTACGCAACACCATCCGCTCCAGGCGAGCGGTCTTCTGAGCGTAGTCCCGCTGGACGTAGAAGGACATCTCCGCCGGGCCGGTGGGGACCACTCCCAGCGCCGGGTAATTGGTGCGCGAGGTCCAGTTGGTGAGGCCGATGCCGGGCCGGATGAGGCTCTCCCGGAAGGTGAAATCATAGATGGTGGTGCCGGCGCGGCTGGTCAGGAGGACGCCGTCCGCGATGTCCCGGACCCTCCAGTCAGGATCGCGCGGAAAGCCGGGATCCGTTCCCAGTTCCGCCGTCTGGGCCTCGTTCAGGACCCGGCGGCCGGCTTGAAAACGGCCCGGCAGGGCCACGTAGATGTGGGGCGCCCGAAAGTAAGGGTGGGTCTGGTTGGTGTAGAGGTGCTGGGACGGGATTGTGGCGCCCGTATCGCTGTAGGTCATAAGGACGGGATCGGTCCAGTTGAGGAAGTCCTGGGAAGTGGAACGCGCCACGGCCCGCCGCCCCCCGACTGCGTGCCGGCAGTAGAGGACGTAGCGTCCCTCCGCTTCCGACCAGAACATCACGTTCTGGGAGTCGAAGTGGTTCCTTATTTTCCTGGGGACGATCGCTTTGTCGCGAACCAGCTTCCAACGAATGCCGTCGGCGGAGACGTAGCCGAGCAGTCCTCCCTTGGCTTCCATGTTGGCCTTGTAACGCTCGGCGGCCGGCACGCCTGGGCGGCCGTCGATGAAGGGGCAGAATTGGCGACCCGAGTCCAGGATCACGTTGTTCTCACGGCTCCCCTGAATCTCGATCAGACCCAGCGAAGGACGAGTCCAACGAATCCCGTCCCGGCTCTCGGCATAACAGGTATAGGACTGACGCCCCAGCCCGCAGCGGTAATACATGCGGTAGGTTTCGTCGTCCTTGAGGATCGTGGTGTAGAAGGAGTTCCAGTCCTCCCAGGGCTTCTCGTAGGAGATGGCGACGCCTCCGGGCCGGGGAACGTGCAGTTTCAGGCGGGTCCCCCGGAGCTGTCCGATCAAATGGTAGTCGACGAAGAGTTCCCGCCGGGAGCCGATGTCCAACGACGCGTCGAAATCGGATTTCCCCCAACCGGTTCCCGCCACAGGAGACGACAACAGGACCGCCGTTCCCAGAACCAACACTCTCCATCTCATGATCGAACCTCCATTTCCGCGTCCGTTGCAGCTTTTCCGCCCTGCCTACTATCACCTCGGGCCGACTGAATACCAGAGAGTACAGGTCCCCGTACGGAATCACCAAACTCGGTTGCTGCCGCCGGGAAACGGCTTGTGCTAATCTCCGTGAAACCGAGTCCCATGATGCATTCGCTTCGGAAAAGGAAACTGAAATGAGAACTCACTGGCTCCTGCTGGCGAGCTTGGCGGCGGTCACTTCGACCGTGGCAGGTGCTTCGACCCCGCCGGCGCCGACCCACGCCGACGTGGCTTACGGGCCGCACGCACGCAACCGGCTGGATTTCTGGAAAGCGGAGGGCCAGGGTCCCCGCCCCCTCCTGGTCTTCATTCACGGCGGAGGTTGGACCGGCGGCGACAAGACCCGGCACATAGCGGATTTCCCGACGTACCTCGAGCGGGGCATCTCCTACGCCGCCGTCAACTACCGTCTGACCCCCGGGTCCCCCCTTCCTGCTCCGGTTCACGATGCGGCCCGGGCCATCCAGTTTCTGCGCTGGAAGGCCTCGGATTGGAACATCGACAAGCGTCGCATCGCTTTGACCGGAAGCAGCGCGGGAGCGTGCACCTCCATGTGGATCCTGCTGCACGACGATCGGGCGGACCCCCAGGCCGCCAACCCCGTGCTCCGCGAGTCGACCCGGGTGACGGCGGCGGCAGTTCACGGCGGACAGACGTCCATCGACCCCAACGTGATCGAGACCTGGTTGGGACCGAACGTCCTGAAGCATCGGATGATCAACATGGCGGTGGGCGAGACGACCATCGAAGCCGCTCTGGCGAACTACGAGAAACACCGGCCGCTTTACATCGAGTTCTCGCCCTACAATCACCTGACCGCCGACGATCCTCCGCTGCTGATGACGTATGGAAACAACATGACGCTCCCCTCAGAGGACGCCGGACACGGGATCCACCACCCCGTGTACGGGATCAAGGTGAAGGAGAAGTCGGATCGCCTCGGACACGAGTGCCATTTGCTGATCGAAGGCGTATCGAAGTCGGCGCAGTACGCCAGTGCGATGGAGTTCCTGATGGCGAAGCTGCTGGGCAGATAAACGGCGGCCTCCGCATTCGATTCGATATCGATGTGACATGACCATGACGAACGCAGACGGCAACGGATTTTCCTTGTCGCGGTTGATCGGCTCCCGAAAGCCCGGCCTTACCCTGCAGCAGCCGTTCTACAACTCGCCGCGGATCTTCGAGCTGGACATGGAGAAGATCCACTTGCGCCATTGGCAGATCGTGGGCCACGTGAGCCGCCTGCCTCGCGCCGGGGACTATTTCCTCTACTCTCTCGGCGGCGAGTCGGTCGTGATCGTCCGGGACCGGGACGGTGAAATCCACGCCCTGCTCAACGTCTGCCGGCATCGCGGATCCAGGATCTGCCTGAATGAGAAGGGTTCGGTCAAGAGATTCGTCTGTCCCTATCACTCCTGGACCTACGGATTGGACGGATCCCTGATCTTTGCCCGGCACATGCCCGACAGCTTCGATCGGGCGGAGTTCCCCCTGCATCGTTGCCATGTCCGCGTGGTGGAGGGACTGATCTTCATCTGCCTGTCCGAGAACCCTCCGCCGTTCGATTCCCTCGGCCGGGACATCTCGACCCTCTTTTCACCCCACGGCTGGCCGGCGGCCAAGACCTGTGCCCGCATCAGTCACGTCATCCGCGCCAACTGGAAGCTGGTGGCCGAGAACTTCTTCGAGTGCTACCACTGCCTCCACACGCATCCCGAGCTGACCTCCGTCATGAGCTACGTCCGCGCCGGCGAGTCGAAGCGTTTCGGCGAGGAGCTGGACCGCTACACCTCCCGGTGGAAGCGGGAGATCTGCCGCACGGATCATGATCCGGAGCCGTTCCAGCGTCCGACCGGGATCCAGCAGCATGGGGGCCGCAGGCCCATCCGTCCGGGGTATCTGACCCAGAGCCGGACCGGCCGGCCGCTCGCGCCCCTCATGGGAGACTACGACGCCTATGACGGGGGCGTGTCCTCCATCATGTTCTTTCCCATCCACTGGCTGGTCGCCGGCAACGACTACGGAATGGCCACCCGGTTCACGCCTCTCTCCCCTCAGGAAACCGAAGTGGAGCTCACCTGGATCGTGCATCCGGACGCGGTCGAGGGCGTCGACTACGATCCTGACGAAGTGACCTGGCTGTGGCTCAAGACGCTGGAAGAGGACCGGGAGATCTGCGAGAACAACCAAGCCGGGGTCAACAGCCGCTACTACCGTCCGGGGCCCTACAGTACTACCGAGGAGACCGTGGACCGGTTCTGCCGGTGGTACCTGGAAGAGCTGGGGACGAATTCCCGGAAGTGAGGAACGACGAATCAGAGCAGCTCCGTCCCGGGACAGGCGCTCATCGGAACCTCATTCGCCAGCGAAGTCCGACTCCATCAGCCGCAACCGTACGCCGGCGATGATCTCCCTCTTGCCGCCGGTACGAATCCCCGCGTAGTGGGTGGTCAGCCAGATCTCGCCGGGCCGGCGTTCGAACAGGTAGGGGTATGAGAGCCAGCCTCCGGGCTGCCGGGCCACCACTTGGGGCCGGGTCCAAGTCTTGCCGTCGTCTTCCGAAAAGGCAATGGACAACTCTTCCCGCTGCCAACTGCCGGGGATGCGGGAGTAAGGGAGTCCTCTGCGGGCCCCGGGCCGGCGGTCCCACTCCTGGAGCGTCATCCCCTCCGGATGGAGACGGTTCCAGGCCAGGACGAGTCGACCGCTGGCAAGGCGGATCAGGTGCCCCGGAGCGCTGCTGGCGTCGATGCCGCTGGGCCGGATCACCCTCCAGGAACGGCCCTCGTCGTTGGAGAACGCCTCCCAGAAGCGGTCCCAGTTGGTGCGGATCAAGGTCCAGAGGCGGCCGTCCCGGAGCTCGACCAGGGTCGGCTCGATGGCGCCGTCGTGGTGCCCGTGCCCGCCCAGGTCGATGAGTGGGCTTCGTTGCCTTCGACCGTCAGGAGACGGCCGTCGTCCAGCAACACGAAGGGCCCGTCTCGGTCCGTGACCAGTTGCTGGGACTTGGGGTGGGTCCACTCGGCCCGCGCCGCCGCTCCCGCGGACCGTCCGGCGATGCCCGCCGACCAGGAGCTCAACCAGACCAAGATGGCGAGTCCCATCGACGCGGTGGTCATATTCCGAACCGGATTATGCTCTGACTCCAAGGAAACTTGGCTGGGGGACAGGGATTCGAACCCCGATAACGTGGTCCAGAGCCACGCGTGTTGCCGTTACACCATCCCCCAACCGGAGGACCAGTCGGAGCGCATTATAGCAAAATGGCCCCGCCCTGCAGGACCGTCAGCAGCGTTGGTGAGGAACGCGGACGCGGAGTCAGTCCACCAGTTGCAGCCGTGCGGAGGCCTGCTCCAAAAGAGTCAAGGCAGCCTGGTAGTCGGTCCCCGGATCCCGGGACCGGAGCATCTGCTCGGCCTTCTCCTTGTCCGCTTGGGCCTGCGAGCCATCGATCTGCTCGGGAGACTCCACCTCCTCGGCCAGGACGATCACCCGGCCGGGAAGGACTTCGGCGAAACCGGAGCTGCAGAAAAGTTGGACGCGGTCTCCACCCTCGGGGTAGGAGATGATGCCCGTCTTCAACTCGGAAAGGAGCGGCGCGTGTCCCGGCAGGATCCCCAGATAGCCTTCGGCGCCGGGGATGGTCACCTCCTGAACCTCGCCGCTGAAGACGAGCCGGTCCGGAGCGACAATCTCCAACTGAATGGCCTCGGGTAGCGCCACGATCAGGCGACCTCCTGCTCCAGCGCCTTGGCCTTTTCCAGGACCTCGTCGATGCCGCCCACCATGTAGAAGGCCTGCTCCGGAAGATCGTCGTACTTGCCCTCGCAGATTTCTTTGAAGCCGGCGATGGCGTCCTCGACGCCGACATAGACGCCGGGAATTCCGGTGAACTGCTCGGCCACGTAGAAGGGCTGGGAGAGGAATCTCTGGACCTTTCGAGCCCGGGTCACCGTGAGCTTGTCCTCCTCCGAGAGCTCGTCGATGCCCAGGATGGCGATGATGTCCTGGAGATCCTTGTAGCGCTGGAGAATCCCCTGCACGGTCCGGGCCACGGTGTAGTGCTCCTCGCCGATGATCCTGGGATCCAGGATGCGGCTGGTGGAGGCCAGGGGATCCACCGCCGGGTAGAGGCCCTGCTCGAAGATGGCGCGGTCCAGGTTGGTGGTGGCGTCCAGGTGGGCGAAGGCCGTGGCCGGAGCCGGGTCGGTGTAGTCGTCCGCCGGCACGTAAATGGCCTGGATCGAGGTGATGGACCCTTTCTTGGTGCTGGTGATCCGCTCCTGGAGCTCCCCCATCTCGGTGGCCAAGTTGGGCTGGTAGCCCACGGCCGAGGGCATCCGTCCCAACAGGGCCGACACCTCGGAACCCGCCTGGGTGAAGCGGAAGATGTTGTCGATGAACAGGAGTACGTCCTGCCCTTCCTCGTCCCGGAAGTATTCGGCCACCGTCAGGCCGGTCAGACCGACCCGCAGCCGGGCTCCCGGTGGTTCGGTCATCTGGCCGTAGATCAGGGCCGCCTTGTCGATGACCCCCGAATCCTTCATATCCAGCCAGAGGTCGTTCCCCTCCCGGGTCCGCTCCCCCACTCCGGCGAAGACCGAGAACCCGCCGTGGTGAGTGGCGATCCGGTTGATCAACTCCAGGATGATGATCGTCTTTCCCACACCGGCGCCGCCGAAGAGGCCGATCTTGCCGCCCTTGGAGTAGGGCTGGATGAGGTCGATCACCTTGATCCCGGTTTCGAACATCTCGGTCTCGGTGCTCTGGGACTCGAGGCTGGGAGCGGGACGATGAATGGGAAATCGCATCTTGGCCCCCACTTCGCCCACCTCGTCGACCGGTTCGCCCAGAACGCTGAGCACCCGGCCCAGGGTCTCCCGGCCCACGGGCACCGTAATCGGCTGACCCTGGTCCACGGCCTTCATTCCCCGGACCATGCCGTCGGTCGGCTGCATGGAGATGCACTTGACGACACCCTCGCCCAGATGCTGCGCCACTTCGGCGGTCAGGTCGATCTCGACGTCGACGTCGAATCCCTCCGAGGTGACATGGATGGCGTTGTAGATGCGGGGAATGTGATCCGAATCGAACTCGATGTCCAGAACCGGACCGATGACCTGCAGGACTTTGCCAACGTTCTCAGACATGACTGATCTATTCCTTTCCCGGACTCACCCTTCCAGGGCGTCCGCTCCGCTGACGATCTCGATGATCTCCGTGGTGATGGAAGCCTGCCGGATGCGGTTCATGGTCAGGGTCAACTGGTCGATCATCTCCTTGGCGTTCCGGGTGGCGGCGTCCATGGCCGTCATCCGGGCTCCGTGCTCGGCCGCCTCCGACTCCAGCATGGCCCGGAAGATCTGAGTCTCCACGTGCCGGGGAAGCAGAAAGTCCAGCATCTCCCGGGGCGGCTGCTCATAGATGTAGTCGACACCCAGGTCGGTTTCCCGCTGGACGTCCTGAATCTCAAGGCGCCGGATGGGCAGCAGAGGCTCCAGGATCACGTCCTGCCGCACCACGGACTTGAACTCGTTGTAGACCAGGTAGACGGCGTCCAGCTCGCTGGCCGAGAAGTAGTCGATGATCCCCTTGCCGATCTCACGGGCGTAACGATGATCCACCCGGGTCATGATGTTCACGAACTCGTGGCGCACCGGCCAAGGGCGGGTCTTGAACCAGTCCACACCCCGCCGTCCCACGAGCGTCAGGCTCAACGTGCGGTTGGCCGCCTCGTTCTCGATGAAATTCATGGCCGACCGGATGATGTTGGAGTTGAAAGACCCACAGAGCCCACGGTCCCCGGTGACGACCACCAACATCACCCGTTCGCCCTCCCTCTGTGCCAGAAGCGGGTGCTGAGAGGGATCGATCCGCTGGGCCATGGAGTTGAGCACGGAAAGCATCCGGTTGGCGTAGGGTCTGGCCGCGACGATCCGATCCTGGGCCCGCTTCAGCTTGGAGGCGGCCACCAGCTTCATGGCCCTGGTGATCTGCTGGATGTTCTTGACCGAGCGAACTCGCCGCCGGAAGTGAATCAGGTTGCCGGGCATGTTGTTTCAGGCGTCCACCCGAGGCGATGCACTCGGGGCCGGATCGTATCCGGAAGGTCAGGCCGCTTTTTCGGCCAGAAAACGCTCCTTGAACTCGGAAATGGCTGCGTTCATCTTCTGGGTCAACTCGTCATCGAGGGACCCCTTGTCCAGGATCTCCTGCAAGACGCTGGCCTTGTTCGTATCCATGAAGCGGTAGAGACCGGCTTCGAAGTCGCCGAGATCCGTCACTTCCAGATCGTCCAAGTGCCCTTGGGTGCCCGCAAATATGATCAGGATCTGCTTCTCCACCGCCAGCGGAGTGTACTGGGGCTGCTTCAGGAGTTCGGTCAGGCGCACTCCCCGGGCCAGCTGCCGCTGTGACGTCGGGTCCAAATCCGATCCGAACTGGGCAAACGCCGCCAGTTCCCGGTACTGGGCCAGATCCAGACGAAGGGTTCCCGCGATCTGCTTCATCGCCTTCATCTGGGCCGATCCTCCCACCCGGCTCACCGAGACCCCCACGCTGATGGCGGGACGGACGCCGGAATAGAAAAGGTCCGTCTCCAGGTAGATCTGGCCGTCGGTGATGGAGATGACGTTGGTGGGAATGTAGGCGGAGATGTCGCCCGCCTGGGTCTCGATAACGGGCAACGCCGTCAGGCTGCCGCCCCCCCGTTGGTCACTCAGCTTGGCGGCACGCTCCAACAGGCGGCTGTGCAGGTAGAAGACGTCTCCGGGGAAGGCTTCGCGTCCCGGCGGCCGCCTCATGAGCAGCGAGATCTCCCGGTACGACG
Organism: uncultured Acidobacteriota bacterium; assembly: GCA_951812665.1. Classification (GTDB taxonomy): domain Bacteria; phylum Acidobacteriota; class UBA6911; order RPQK01; family JAJDTT01; genus JAJDTT01. The sequence goes on along the minus strand of CATOST010000016.1, from coordinate 192,335 downwards.
CCGCGTGCTTGGACAGATCGTCGTAGACGATGAGCGCGTGGTGGCCGCGATCCCGGAAGTACTCGCCGATGGCGCAACCGGAGTAGGGCGACAGGTACTGCATGGTCGCCGGATCCGACGAGGAGGCCGAAATCACCACGCAGCGGTCCATGACCCCGGCCTCCTCCAGTGTCTTGACCACTTGGGCCACGGTGGAACGCTTCTGGCCGATGGCCACGTAGATGGAGATGACCCCCGAGTCCCGCTGGTTGATGATGGCGTCGATGGCGACGGCGGTCTTGCCCGTCTGCCGGTCGCCGATGATCAGCTCGCGCTGCCCTCGCCCGATGGGGATCATGGAGTCGATGGCCTTGAGCCCGGTCTGCAGCGGCTCGGCCACCGGTTGGCGGTCGACCACGCCGGGCGCCAGCCGCTCGACGGGCATGTTGGCGTCGGTGGCGATGGGTCCCTTGCCGTCCTCCGGCCGGCCCAGAGCGTCGACCACCCGCCCCAGCATGGCCTCGCCGGCGGGAACCTGCATGATGCGGCGGGTCCGCTTCACCAGGTCGCCCTCCGAGACCTGATGGAACTCGCCGAAGAGCACCACACCCACGTTGTCCTCCTCCAGATTGAAGGCCAGACCGTAGACGTCGTTCGGGAATTCCACCAATTCCAGGGCCATCACCTTGTCCAGCCCGTGGACCCGCGCAATCCCGTCCCCTGCCGAGATGACGGTTCCGACTTCGCTGACCACCAGTCCGGTGCGGTAGTCCTGAATCTGATTCCTGATGATCTGACTGATCTCGTCCGCCTTGATCGCCATATGTCTCGTCCTCTTGACCTGCAGCTCTGCCGAAACCGGATCCGGGAACGGCAGTCCGTTGCCGTAGCGGTATTGCTAATCCCGGCTGATCCGCCGCCTGACCTCCTCCAACTGCGTCCGGATGGAGCCATCGTAGATGACCGATCCGACCTTGATCCTGAGCCCGCCGATGAGGGACTCGTCCTCCTCGTAGGAGAGGCGAACCCGGGCCCGTGAAATCTCCGAAAGAACTTCTTCGAGGCGGTTCCGAACCTCGGAGTCCAGTCCCCTCGCCGAGGTCACCAGACCCCGAACGACACCGGCTCGCCGGTCCATGGCCTCCGTGAAGGCTTCGACGTATTCCTCGTATTCCCCGATTCGGCCGTTCTCAAGCAACACCAGGATGAAGTTGACCGTAATCTCGGCCAGGGAGAGCCGGCCCCCCAACTCTTCCACGATCCGGCGCTTGGGAGCGAAAGGAATGGCCGGGCTCATCAGCGTCTCCACCAACTCAGGTGAAGCCTCGAGGGCGGTCCCGAACGAGTCCAGGTCTTCTTGGACCCGCGTCTCCCGGCCCTCCTCGACGGCAACTTGGGTCAGGGCCCGAGCGTACCTGCGTGCCCGCGACGAAGCCATTGTCGGTTCCTTCCAGACCTCTCAGTTGCGGCTGTTGAGATGCTCGACGGCCCGGCCTACGACCCGGGCGTCCTCTTCAGCCGTCAGTTCCTGGCTCAACCTCTGCCGGGCCAGCCCCACGGCCAGATCGGCGGCGTAGGACCGGAGTTCGTTCCGGGCCACGCGTGTCAGCAACTGGATCTCCGTTTCCGCTCTCCGGGTCAGACGGTCCACGTCCCGTTGGGCCCGTTCCAGCACGCGCAGGCGCTCCCCTTCGGCTTCCTCGGCCGTGGCCTTCCTCATGCCCGCCAGTTCCTCGTCCAGCCCTTGAATCTGCCCCTGGACGACCGACAGCCTTGCTTCCGCCTCCTGCAAGGCCCGTCCCGCCGAGCTGATGTCTTCCTGAATTCCACGCTTGCGGTCGGCCAGAAACTGCCGCAGGGGAAGGCGGAGAAAGTAGGCGATGATGCCCAGCAGAACCGCCAGATTGAACCACCGGCCGGCGGTCTCCACCCAGCCCCAACCACCGCCTCCCGAGGCGGCGATCATGACGGGCGCAGCCAACAGCAGCACCAACCAGAGCCTCCCGTATCTCTGCCTCGAACCTTCGCTCTGACTTCCCATTGAGGAATCTGCCAATTCGTTCTCGTTCGAGCGATTTTCGTCGACCCGTTGCGGCTGATCCACTGGCGTTCAGGCCACAACCGGAAGCATCCGGCCGTCTCTTCGTGCCTGTTCGCAGGACCCGGGCTTGACGCCGGGTTGCTGTTCACCCTCCGGAATTATCGGGATAAAATGACCGGGGAGGATCGGTCCCCTTCACGCCCGGTCCAGAATCCTGTCGGCCAGGATTCGCGCCGTGTCCTCGGCTTCGCGAGTCAGTTGCCGCTTGGCCGAGACCAGATCCGCTTCGATCTCGCTCCTCGCATTGGCCAGCAGAACCTCGGCCTGCCGGCGTGCTTGCGCGACTCGGTTGTTTCCCTCTTTCAGCGCCTCGGTTCGAACCGATTCCGCCAGCTTGTAACCTGCCTGTCTCTCCTCTGCCAGCCTCTGCTGGTACTGTTCGTAGAGAGTCTGATGTTGATCCAGAATCTCCTGGACTCGACCGCTCACCTGGGTAGTCCGCGCCTCCCGTTCGGCCAGGACTTGGAAAAGGGGACGAAAGAGAACCCGGTTGAGAATGAAGAGAGTGGTCAAAAACACGGCCGCCGCAACCGGCAGCGTCCAATCTGGTGTCAGCAAGGTTCTCCCACTCCCGTCTCTAGACGGGGCATCTTCTAACATGATCCTCCGACGCAGGTCAAGGAATCGGGGGCATCATGGCACCCTGAGGCAACCCATCCGAATCCGCCCGTCGAGGTTCTATTGTCACGTTAACTTGAGAACGGTCCAGTGATGGATTTCAGAAACGTCTGCGGTGCGCGCGGGGCGCGGCCGGCCCCGTCGGGAGAATCCATGCTTCGCGTGAGCGTGTGCTTCGCACTGATTGTCGTTTCCCTTTTCTCCATGCCGGCGCTTGCCCAGAATCGGGCGACGACCGCCGAGATCACCGGCCGGGTCGAAGACGCCGCGGGCGGCGTGTTGCCGGGCGCCACGGTGACCGTCGTCAACCTCGACACCGGCCTGACCCGCTCCGCCGTGTCCGACGGTACCGGCACCTACAGTGTCATGCTGCTGCCCCCCGGCCGGTATGACGTCCGCGCCGAGTTGCCAGGCTTCAGCGCCGGAAAGCTCGACAACGTGACCATTACCGTCGGCGCCAGCCGGACCGTCAACTTCGCCCTCCATCCCGAGGGCGTGGCAGAGGAGGTCACTGTGACCGCGCAGACCTCGGCCGTCGAAACCACCACCGATACGTCCGACGTCACGCTCGACCGCCAGGCCATCTCGAACCTTCCGATCAACGGGCGGCGGTTCCACGATTTCGTCTCCTTGACGCCGACCGCGCAGATCGAGCCCCAGCGCGGGCAGATTTCGCTGGCCGGACAGCGCGGCATCAACGGCAACGTCAGCATCGACGGAGCCGACTACAACCAACCGTTCTTCGGCGGCATCCGCGGGGGCGAGCGTTCGCAGTTCACGTTCACGATTCCCCAGGAGGCGATCCGGGAGTTCCGGGTCGTCAAGGCGGGCTACTCTCCCGAGTTCGGCCGATCGACCGGCGGACTCGTCAACGCCATCACCGAGTCCGGGACGAACGCCACTCACGGGTCGGCTTTCTACCTGTTACGTCCGGACCAGCTCGCGGCGCGGAACGCATTGGGGCAGGACGCGGCGCCGACGCAGCACCAGTTCGGCGGGTCCCTGGGCGGCCCGCTCGCCCGAGACCGCGCGTTCTACTTCGTCGCCTACGAGCAGCAGGAGTTCAAGGCGTCGCGCGAGGTGCGCTTTGCTCGGCTCGACGGGTTCACCCCGACAGCGGCCAGCCGGGAAGGCTACGACCACTATCGGAGCTTCGAGACGCCCTTTGAGGTCACCAACGACGCCAGAGCGTGGCTGGCGCGGGCGGACATCAACCTGGCCCACGGGAACGCCTTCAACCTCCGCTACAACGGCAGCACGAACCAGGCGCTCAACTCCGACGGCGTGGGCGGCGTCATCATCCCGACCACCCATCGCTCGCTGGAGACGAACGGAACGGAGGAGGACGCAACGCAGACGGTGGTCGGCCAGTTCACCGGCGTGCCCTCTTCCCGCCTCCTCTTCGAGCTGCGCGGTCAGTACTCGCGCGAGGATCGGCCGCGCTCGGCAAACGCCCTCAAACCGCTCGTCCATCTGTCGCTGGGGGAATTCGGGACCCGGAGCTTCCGCCCCACGACGCAGTTCGACTGGCGGGCACAGTCGGGCGGCAACTTGACGTGGCTCGCCGGCGACCACAGCGTCAAGGCGGGGTTCGACTACAATCACGTCTTCATCGCCCAGACGTTCGGATTCTTCCAAAACGGCGGGTACCTGGTCTTCGGGTCGGACATCGAGACCACGCTTGACATCATCGGCGTCGGCGGCGCCATCCCGAACCGGTTCGACTCGCGGTCACTGATCTACCTGCAACAGATCGGCAACCTGAAAACGGCATTTGCGACCGACGAGGCCGGCCTGTTCGTGCAGGACGAGTGGCGCGCGGCGCCCACCCTGACGGTCAACTTCGGCCTGCGCTGGGACGGACAGTCCAACCCTGTCCCGGACGCCGGCAACGGCATCCTGCTCAATCAGCTGCGAGGCGTTACCTTCCCCATCGGCCGTACGGTGGACCCGGCGGTCATTCCCGGCAGCGGCGCCCAGTTCGGGCCCCGGGCGGGCTTCGCGTGGGATCCGACCGGCGGCGCGAAGACCGTGGTGCGCGGGTTCGCCGGAATCTATTACGCGCGGACCCCGTTGCTGCTCATGGCCGCACCCGTGAATAACTTTCGCGTGCCGCCCGGTGACTTGACGGTGTCCCTTCCCTTCCGCGTGCCCCCGGGAAATCCGCACGACACGCTGTACGAGCAGATGTGCCTGATCGGGATCGACCTGAACCAGCGGACGCTTGAGAACCTGCCAACGCTCACGCCGGATCAGTTGACCGCCATGGCGTCCGCGCTCGGAATCGAGAACAACCCCTTCACCGGCGCCCGCGTCACCCTGATGGACCAGGACTTCAGGAACCCGATGGCGCGGCAGGCCGGCGGCGGCGTGCAGCACGAAATCAGCCCCGGCTGGTCGCTGGGCGCTGACCTGCTCATCGTCGACACGATCCACCTGGAACGCAACCGGGACCTGAACGTGCCGCTGCCGACCGTGCGGCCGGGGGATCCGGCTCAGCGCCCGTTCTTCGGCCTGCGGAGCGGAACCGCCAGGCCGGTTCCGGGTCTCGACAGCATCACCGTCCGCGAGTCGACCGCCTCGGCGGTCTACCGCGCTCTCACCGTCAGTTCGGAGGTCCGCCGCCCCTGGGGACAGTTCCACGCCTACTACGTGCTGTCGAAGAACGAGTCCAACGACGACAACGAACGGTTGGTGGGCGGGGTGTCTTACGAGAACCCGTACGACCTGACCTCCGAGTACGGTCCGAGCACGCTCGATCGGCGACACCAGTTCCATCTGAACGGCTTGGTCATGCTACCCGCGTCCGTCGATGTCTCGACCGGGATCTACATCCTTTCAGGCGCCCCGTTCGACGCGCGAATGGGCACCGATTCGAACGAAGACCGGGGCGGCGCCGACCGTCCCTACAGTACGCCCGGAGTGCCGATCACCAGAAACGCGTTCCGCGACAAGCCGATCGCCGACATCAACCTGCGGGTGCAAAAGCGGTTCTCGCTCGGCGGGACCCGGCAGGCCCTGATCTCGCTGGAGTGCTTCAACCTCTTCAGCCTCGACAACGTCACGCTCAACCAGGGTTTCTCCACCGTCGCCAACTACTGCGCCAGTTCGCGCGATTTCGCCTGTGGCCTGGGCGGACGGCCGTCGAACCCCAACTTTGCCCAGACCCGCGGCGAAGACGGCGAGTATCTGACAGGGAACATCCCAGGACCGCCGTTCCAGATGCAGATCGGCTTCCGGCTGGTTTTCTGACCCGATTTTCTCAGCGGGTCACTGAGCGTATGACGAATACGGATAATTCTTCAGGCAGTACCTGGTTTCGCTGGCGCGCGTAATGAGGACGCCAGCAGGTTGACAGATAAGATCATATTATTTATCTTATAAGAATGCCTCGACGCTGGAGTTTCTACGGCCGGAAGGACGAACTCGGGTGTCTGCTGGATCGGTTCCGGGGGCAACGCTGGTTCTTCGGAGCGATCCGTGGCCGCCGGCGAATCGGGAAGACGGCTCTGGTCCAGCAGGCATTGGCAACCCACCTTGAGGACGATCCGGGTGGCCAGCGTTGCCTGATGGTTCAGCTCCCGGACAGCACTCCGGCCGATTTCGCCCAAGTCTTCCGCGGCACAGCGACCCAATCCGGACTCGGAGGCTTGATCCCGGAGTTGAGTGAGGCACGCACCCTGCCAGCCATCGCCGCAGCCATCGGCTCGCTCTGCGCCAAAGGCGTCATCGTCGCTCTCGACGAGTTTCAAGTCTGCCTCCGGGGGCCGCTCCGCGCGCTACCGTCCCTGCTTCAGAATCAGGTAGATCGACTACAGGATACCGAGACCGAAGGCGGTATCATCGTCCTCGGTTCGGTCCAGGCGGAGATGAATTCGCTGCTCGAAGACAGCCGGACGCCGCTCTTCGGGAGAACGACGTTCAATTTGAATCTTGGCCCCTGGGATCTGAGGACCATTTTCCATGTCTGCGATCTGCACCGAGCGGACGACCCGAAACGCTTACTGACGTTATGGACGCTCTTCGGGGGCGTCCCCAAATATTGGCGGCACTTCGCGGAAGTGGAGGATGTCGACCTTATTCCCAACTGGCGCGACTGGGCCGCCGAAGTCTGCGCCGGCCTGTTCCTGCGCACGGGCGCGCCGCTGCAACAGGAGGGAGAGATTCTGCTGCAACATGAGCTCCGCAGGACTTCCCTCGCCATCCTGCGGGTCGTCGCCCAGCGTCCTCGCTGCAGCCACGCCGACCTCAGGAGGGCACTTCCGGAAGTAACGTCTCCGGGGCCCTATCTCAAGACCCTCACCCGCGACCTCCGATTGATACGTAAGGATCTACCATTGTTAGCAGGCGATGGCGTTCGGCGGGCCCGCTACTCGGTCTCCGACCTCTTCCTGCGGGCGTGGACGTCCGCTCTCCATCCCGCCTGCATGGCGGCCCGAACCCGACCCAGTGTGGACGTGGCGCGGCTCCTGATTCCCCGTCTGAGCACGCTGGAGGGGCGCGCCTTCGAGGAGTTGGTGCACTTGGCCAGTGAAGAGGTCTCAAGTGTCGGCAACTCCGATTTTCCGGTGACCGCTCGGGTCGGCGGATACTGGAAGCGGCCCCGGCGCGGCGGCGAGATCGAGATCGATCTGATCGCACTGAACGAAGAGACCCGACGCGTGCGATTCGGATCATGCAAGCGGAATCCAAGAGAGCACAATGACGACACGGTCGCGTCGTTTCGCCGACATGTGAAGCGCTTCCTTCGGACGGACGAAGGAAAGCGATTCTCGGACTGGGACCAGGAGTGGGCGCTCTACAGCCCCCGGTTTTCGCCCAGTCAGCGGGACCGCCTGGAGACCGACGGATGGATCTGCCGCGACCTGTTGGACTTTAATCGGTTGGGCAGAAGCGACGCCGGAGCGATTGGAGCCCTCGGCGTCTCGGAAAAGGTCGCTGGGAGAGACTGATGGACGCGACCAGCAGCGACGGGAGGATCACGGTCGTCAACGGGAACTGGGGCCGGGTGAGTCTGGCTTCGATACTGGCCGTCCTCGAATCGGCATACCGGATACTGACGTCGGCCTTCGGCGTCAGACCGGACGCTCCCATCCGTGTTTGCCGATGGCGCCAGGATCACCCCCTGGTGGTCTTTGGCCGGCGACCCTACCAGATCTTCCTGAGCACCGGCGATACCTATTGGTCACAGTACGTCTTGCAATTTTCGCATGAACTCTGCCGTGTGCTGACCGGATTCGAACGTTATCGGGAACATCGCCACAAGTGGTTCGAGGAGAGCTTGTGCGAGATGGCGTCGTTGTTCGTCCTTCATCGGCTGGCCGACGATTGGAAACATCAGCCACTCTCCGCAGTGTGCCGGGCGGCGGAGTTCGCGCCCAATCACCGGACCTACGCTCTCGACCGGGAGCAGCGACACTTGGCGTCCGTGGAAGGGGACCTGCCGTCGTGGTTCGCCGCAAACATCGGCGAATTGGAAGCAAACCCGTACGATCGCGTCCGGACCGGTGTCGTCGCCGCTGCACTGCTCCCCCGATTCCTCCAGGAGCCGTCTCTCTGGGAGGCCTACCGGCGGCTGAACTCCTGGGACCCCAATGGAGACCCGGTCTTCGGTGGCTACCTCGATTCCTGGTGCAACGATCTGCGGCGAAATGGCCTTGAGATCTGGACACCCGAAATAGTACGGGGACTCCTGCTTCCGCAAAACGGCTGAGTCGAGGTCAGCTCGGCTCCTGCCACCAGTCGCGGCCTCGTTCCTGCTGCGTCCGAACCTCGGCAATGACGTCGAGGAGGCTCCTTCGGGCACCGTCGTGCAACTTTAGAAGATCTGGGTTTTGAAGTAGAGAACCCACCGGCGCCAAGTAGCTCGGGCGAAATTTCTTACGATCGACACCGGCCAAACGGCGTACCGATACACTGGTCTTCTGGTCTCGGCGGCAATCCTTTTCTGCGACCCAGAACTCTCCCGCTTGCCAAAGAAGCTCTCCGCGTTTCAAAGGACCATCGCTGCATGCCTCAGCCAATTCCATTGCCTTCCAGAGTCCAGCTGCCTTCCGGAATTCGTCGAGTGCGACTCCGTCCCGGACCCACCGGTTCCTGGCGTCCACAAGGGCCTCGAATTCGATGCCTGTCGGCATCGATCGAGACAGGCGTCGTAGTTCTCCGACAACCTCCTCATCTGTGCCACCAGCGGCCAACCAGGGCAGGTTGGCGGCGAGCGCCATAGCCGCAAATCGGAATCTAATCGCATCCATGCTCCCCTGTCCCCAGTCCGGGAAGCACCATAGGATCAACGCCGCGGTCAGCCTCGGTGAAGCCATTGCCGATTCGTAAGCCGCGCGAGGATGTTCGGAGGATGATCCGAGACCTTGCAGATGCTTTTCAATCGTTCCGATCTCACCCCCCGATCTAAAAAACAGAATGCTCCAAAGACGGCTGGTTATGGAAGCGAACTCATCCTCCGCGAGAACCCGGTCCACGAGTCCCTTCCGGAGCAGCAAGGCCGTGGCGGCAATATCAGCGCTCAGGCGCTCGGGTGTTCGATCCGCGCAAAACCCATCGCCACCCATAATGGTGACGATTTTCTCGAGTAAGGCCACGAACTTCCTGTGGAATCGAACACCATTCTGGGCGTCTTTAACACTTCCCGCCCGGTTCAGCCGCCGTTTGTTTTCCTCCTTGGCGGTCGCGTCTGAGATTTCCTGGGGCTCGGTTTCTTCCACGGATTCGTCAGGCTGCGATTCTTCATCTGTCTCCGCAGGTTCGTCGGTCATCTCGGGCGAAAAGTAATGGGCCAGCACTCCGAGGAAATCGGTCTGGCGCATCGCTCCGGATACACCGGCAATCATATCTGTTGCGGGACGCCCAAAGCTTTCCGAGAACACGTCCTCGACTCGGTAACTTCGAGCAGTCGTCGCCGTGCTGTCGTTTCGACGTGTGGTGGCATACGAAAACTGTTGCCTTGGACGCTGTAAGTGCTGGTGGAGAAGCTGGAGAATCTCGAACCAGCCCTCAGAGGACAATGCCCCAGTTTCCGATGCCTCTTGCAACTTAGCGACGATACGACGCACCGTCACGGATCTGCCGAGACTGGCCTCGTCATCGACCCATGCCGGCTCAGACGACACCTCCACGCCGGATTTCAGCGTGCAAATCAAACGGACTGATCTCGGACATCGTTTCAGACGAATCCGTGCCACACCGTTGACGCCGATGTCACGGCATCGCTGCTTCGGTCCGTCATCGATCTCTACGATCAGTTTCTCGCTGGCTTCATCAGATTTGAATGCCACTTTGAGTACACCATCAATGAATCTTGCGGCCAGGATTCGCAAATGCTGATCCGGCAGAGTCCACCGATCTGTCGGGGGCTCCTCGGGCAGAGCCGGAACATCGTCCAGGAACGTGATATCGGCCAGCAGATCGTCGGCTTCTTCCTGCGAAACCTCCTGCACAGCGACCAGTTCGGCATTGCCCCAGTTTCTGTCCGCCATCAGTGCGGCTTTGGAAAGGTTGGCGCTCCCTGAGACGAGCAAGGTGGTCTCCGATCGGTGGAACGCAAACAGCTTTGCATGAATGAACCGTGACCGATTGCTGTCGACCCCGGTCAACTCTACGTTGCCGGGAAGGGTCGCGGCAGCCGGAGCCGACAGTCCGACATGGTTTCTCTGAAGTAGTACCTTGATCGGGACTGCAATGCGCCGAGCGAGTTCTCCGAGTGCTTCCCCTTTGGCATCATAGTACGGAGCGTACGCGGTCACCCGACGGACTCCGTCGCCGGCCAAGTCGACCATCCTGTCAAGTAAAGGACGGTCGTCAGGAGCACCGAGCAGACCAGCTGGATCTGGAAGCTCGGCGGTCCAGGAGTCCGCACCGTGGACAAATACATCCTCAATCTCTTCGGCGATACTTTCCTCTCGATGAACAAAAGCGAGAACCGTACTCACATAGTTCCTGAACGCCGAGATGGCCGACAAGCCGTCATCACCGCTCTCACAAGTTGTCCAGATCTCCTGATTGGCACTCCATCCGCCATGAGTGAGGTTGCCGCTCCCCACGGCCAGCGCGGCCCTGCTCGGTCCCGCGAAAAGGATCGCCTTGGCATGAAAACGCCGCCCGGCACCCATTTCCACAGGCACGACGCGGTAGTCTCGACCGATCCCAGCAAGCAGGTGACCATGCTGGCGATAGGATCCTTGGGCGCATACGGCATCCGCAAAGACGGTCAACTTGGGATAGCCACATTTCCGAAGCCGCGGCCACACGATCGACTGGAGGAACAGAAAATCGATGTTGTGCGTGAGCACGATGGCAGACGTGGCATCCGTCATCGTCCCGCAAATCCAATCGAGCACGTTCTGTTTCATTGTTGACCGCTGTCAAACGGCGCAATTTTCCGCCGTCTCGACGGAATTCACCAACGTCTGTGAGGATCCGAAGTACGTTCGTCAGGCGATCGCCGCTCTGTCCCGGCGACATGCCGACTCCCGTAGAGCGCAAGAACACCCCTTCGGGAAAGAAACGAAGTGAGCACTTCTGTCCGGCCCCCATCTTGCGAAGGGTCGTTTGGAGGTGGGCGAGGGCCGTGAGCTCGACGAGTCTCTCCACGAATTCCAAGAACGGTTCCTCTCCCACGGATTCGATGATTCCGATCGCTCGCTCCCCAGGACTCCCGGGTCGATTGTCGAAGTGACCGTCCCTCCGGATCACCTTGGTCTGGCATGCCTCGGCAGCAAGAATTGCTACGGTGCCACTGGCTTGGTTGCTCGGCTCCAAGTGCCTCAAATCGCTCAGGGGAATTCTCTCGCCAGAGAAAAGCTGTTCGGGGACCGAAGCTATGGCCTGTGCCGCACTCGAAACGATGGCTTCCGAGACACGCGGCCACATCTTACGTAGGAATGGCGCGGTGGTGAATGGACGGAACCAAAGCGCCACGATCTGAGCTATCGAGGCTTTCCTGAACTCGCGCAGGCTGGCCGTCAGCGCGGCAAGAAGGAGCTCTAAGGCAAAATGGCATCGGCGCCGGTACTCGTACTCCGCCCAAGCGTACTCGATCCTTGTCTTCGCTCCACCGTCGATGCAGTTGCGGAAGTTGCGCACCAGTAGCCCATCCGCACTGTCTGGCGTCTTGGCGAGCATCTTCGCAGCCCACATCCGCGTTCCGTTGATGCCCTCGTATGCCTTGGCAATACCGGCTCGTTCCGGTTCGTCAACCGGCCCCCAAGGCCGAAACAGAGCCTTGCGGAGAAGACTCGACTCCCTCCCGGAGTTCGCTAACCTGGCAAGGGAGAAATGAGTGATGGCCGATTCGACCAAAGTTCGCGAGACTTCCTGCCCAGTGGAGATGGCGGCCATAACCGGCGAACCCTTCAGGCGGTCTCGTCGTATTCGCCACATCTCCTTACCGCGTGGAGTCAATCGATAGGGTACGGTCTCGTCCCCATCCAGCAGTAATCCCATCGCCTGGCACGGACCCAGATAGGTCCCAAGGATCGCGCCACCCTGTTTTGTTGGACAGGATACAGATTTGCCACCCAGAAGTCGGCGGATCCGATCGTAGTGAAGACGCGCGCCAAGAGCCCCGGTAGCATCGGTTCCATTCCGGTCATTGTCCAATCGGCTGGCCGCGAGAGTTACGAACTCGACTCTTCGTAGGTAGATCAGAAAACGGTCCCAATCGAATCCCACGTCGGCCTGTTCGACCAGGAACTCTCCAATCGACCAAGTCAGGATCGAAAGGTATCGAGCCCGCTGGGATATGGTCGTTATGCCGCTGACTAAGCCCAGCTCGACAGTTTGATCGGTGCCCCGAACGCCCAAGATGTCGACGCCCTTGGTAGTTTCAACAATGTCATCACCCCAGAAAATCATCATGCTATACGGTGTACGACCTGAAGGTCGTCGGTTGGCGTGGTGCCGCGGAGCTTGCCGTCAAGGGAGGGGACGAAGATTCGACGGTTGAATAGTGCCCGCGGTCCCGGTGCGAGAAACGCCGTGGGCACCGGAATCGGCAATACTACGTCAATTGCCCCCGAACCAGCGGGAACTGACGACCTTCTGCTCGGTGTAGAAGTTCACTCCGTCCCGGCCATGGGCATGCAGGTCACCGAAAAAGGAACCTCTCCACCCGGAAAAGGAGAAAAATGCCAGGGGCACCGGAACTCCCACGTTGATGCCCACCATCCCAACCTGAACCCGGTTCTGGTACTCCCGGGCCGCCCACCCGCTCTCGGTGAAAATGGCGGTGCCGTTGCCGAACCGGTTGGCGTTGACCACCTCGATCGCCTCATCCAGGTCCTCTGCCTGAATGACGCAGAGAACGGGTCCGAAGATCTCGTCCTGGTAGATCTGCATCTTCGGTGAGACCCTCTCGAAGATACTGGGGCCCAGAAAAAATCCCGACAGACCCTCGACTCCGCTGTGGCAGCGGCCGTCCAGAGCGAGTTGGGCCCCTTCATCCAGTCCGGTCTCAATGTATTCCAGCACCCGGTCCCGGTGAGGTCCGGAGATCAACGGTCCCAGTTGACTGCCACCGTCGGCAGCGGCGCCCAGCCGCATCGACTCCGCACGGGCCTTGACCTTCTCCAACAGCGGTTCGTGAACCGCTCCCACCGTCACCACAGCGCTGATGGCCATGCACCGCTCTCCGGCAGAGCCGAAGGCGGAACCGATGATGGCGTCGGCCGTCTTGTCCAGATTGCAGTCGGGCATGGCCACCAGGTGGTTCTTGGCGCCGGCCAGCGCCTGAACCCGCTTTCCGGCCATGCTGGCCGCCTCATAGACATAGCGGGCCACGGGAGCCGAGCCGACGAAGGAAACGGCCCGGACGTCCGTGTTCTCCACCAGCGCCTCCACCGCTTCCCGGTCCCCTTGGACGACGTTGAAGACACCGGGAGGCAATCCGGCCTCCGCGAACAACTCCGCGAGGCGCAGGGCGGCGCCCGGCACCTTCTCGGACGGCTTCAGAACGAAAGTGTTGCCGCAGGCGATGGCGACGGGATAGAGCCACATGGGCACCATGGCAGGAAAGTTGAAGGGGGTGATCCCGGCACACACACCCAGCGGCTGCCGGAAACTGGCGCAATCCAGGCCCCTGGAGACGTTCTCCACGGTCGAGCCCTGGATCAGGGTGGACATGCCGCAGGCGAACTCCACCACCTCGATGCCTCGTCGAACCGACCCGCGCGCTTCCTCCGGGATCTTGCCGTTCTCCCGGGAGATCCAATCGGCCACCTCCTCCAGATGTTCTTCCAGGAGCTGCTTGTAACGGAACAGGGTCCGGCAGCGCTCCACCACCGGCGTGTCGCGCCAGCCGGGGAAGGCGGCGGCGGACGAAGCGATCACCGCATCGACTTCCGACCTGGTCGCGAAGGGAACATGGGCCAGAAGCTCTCCGGTTCCCGGGTTTCGCAACTCTCCGCACCGAGAGGAGTTCGAGGGCGCCCGAACCCCATTCACGAACGAATCGACTCGAGGAACACTGTGCTGCATCTTTCCCACCTGTATCAGTGGACGCCTGGAGACGGTCCGATTGAAACTTGAAAACGGGTCCCGGATCTCCGAGAATGAATCCCACTCATGGGCACCGTCAGAAAAATCTCGGAAGAGATGGAGATCTTCTCCAAATACTTGAAAGAACGGGGCCTACGCATGACCCACCAACGCCGGAAGGTGGTGCAGAGCTTCCTCCAGACCAGCGGCCACGTGAGCATAGATGAGCTTCATGACCTGGTCAAGCTGAGCGACCGGCGGATCGGGGCGGCGACGGTCTTCCGCACGCTCAAGGCCTTGACCGCCTGCGGCTTGGCCCGGGAAGTGGACCTGCACGACGGGCGGACCCGCTTCGAGCCTCAGTACAAGCGGCCCCATCACCACCACATGGTGTGCGCCGAATGCCACAGCACCATCGAGTTCCTGAGTCCCGAACTGGAGCAGGTCCAGTCCCGCATCGTGTCCAACTATGGCTTCAATCCGGTCCAACAACAGTTGCAGATCTACGGAGTCTGCGAAGAGTGCCAGAACCGGATCGAGACCCACCCGGAACCGGTGAGTTCCGATCTGGTCTTTGCCCGGGATGCCTTGAAGATCGCCATAGCGACGGAAAAACGGGGCGTCAACTTCTACGGCACCGCCTCTGAATTGGTGACCCATGCCTCGACCAAGTCCACCTTTCTCAGAATGCTGGAGGACGAGGAAGGCCATCTGAAGCAGCTTCAGGCGCAATGGGATCGTCTGGTTGCCGATGATGAGGGGGTGCTGAACGCGCCGGTCTTCCTGGATTTCGACTTCGACTCCCTGAAACAGATCTTCCCCGGCAGAGACCAGATCAAGGCCCGACTCAAGGAAAATCTGACTGCAGCCGAAGCCTTGAAGATCGCCATGAAGATGGAGAAGGACGCGTACGACTTCTTCCACGACTATGCCGAAAAGTTCGGGGACACCCAGGGCAAGGAGATTTTTCTGAAGTTCGCCGACGAAGAGTGGGAGCACTTCACTGAGATCCGCAGGGAATACGAAGCCCTGACCTGACGACCGCCGGCAGAAGCCGTCACGGCATTCGACGATCAATCTTGGACGGAGGCTAGTCGATGCGATGCCGACTGGAGGGCGGGGTCCTGGAATTGGTCCAGGGGGACATCACCCTCCAGCAGGTGGACGCCATCGTCAACGCCGCCAACCGGCGGCTGGCGGGTGGAGGAGGGGTGGACGGCGCCATTCACCGGCGCGGCGGGTCCGCCATCATGGAGGAGACCCGGCGCCGGTATCCCGAGGGCTGCCCCACCGGTCAAGCGGTTATCACTGCGGCCGGAGAACTTCCGAGCCGTTTCGTCATACATGCGGTGGGACCGGTCTGGAGAGGCGGGACCCACGGCGAGCCCGCTCTGCTGGCCTCCGCCTACCGCCACTGCCTGGCCCTGGCGGTGGCCAACGATTGCCGGAGCATCGCCTTCCCTTCCCTTTCCACGGGTGCCTACCGTTACCCGGTGTCCAGGGCCGCCCGGACCGCCCTCGCCGCCGTCATTGAGTTTTTGGAGGAACGCGAGGCCCCGGAACTGGTCCGCTTCGTCCTCTTCGACGAGGCCACTTATCGAGCATACGCCGGCGCCCTGGGCGAGAATACTGGCGTCAGCGGATCTGGAAGGAGTAGAGGTCCGCGTTCTTCAGGATGAAACGAAGCCGCACCGGCTGGTCGAGCTCCTTCAGGCTGCGCCCACTCTTCCACTGGACCTTCTGGCCCACTCCATTCCCTTCGATGGGCCCGCACGCTTCCCGCCCAAAGCCGGCGATCGGCTTGCCGAACTGAGTCAGCGCCTCCACCCGGAGGGATCCTCCGGCGGCATCGACGTTCACCCGGAGCTCGCCTCCCTGGAAGCGAAGGGGCCAGGTCGTAAGGAGGCCTTCTTCCTCGCCCGCGCGGACCGAGACGAAACCGTCCGGCCGTAGCCGGGCCAGACCCAGGGCGTCCCCTTCCAGCGTGCGGCCCTTGTATTCGGTGCCGACCAGTTCGTTGAGGGTCCGATGGGGAACGCTGGAGCCTCGGTAGTAGATCCGGATCTCGTCCTCCTGCACGACGGCGCATTCGGGATAGACCCGCTTGTCGTCCCAGGTCCCGGGGGTCCCCTTCAGGAAGATGTGCCGGTCGCCGACACGCGTCCAGTTCTTTCCGTTCCGGCTGAAGGCGAGCTGGGCGTCCAGCGTGAAATTGAACCCGTCCAGGAATTCGGGGTCGCCCGTGTATTCGTGATAGACGATCAACATGCCCAGGTACCCGCTCTCATAGGGAAAGACGGGCATGTAGTAGAACTCGGTGCCGGCGCCGTCCCGCTCGTCTGGCGCCACGACCTCCTTGAGATCCGTCCAAAGGGTGAAATTGAAACTCTCCGCCAGACCGATCCGCCGCGTGGGATAGGCCTCCGGTGTCCGGATCTTGGACCAACGCAGGACATGGCCGCCGTTGGGACGATGGTAGTAGACGTAGCGCTCACGGCGCTGGTCCCAGAAGGGGGTCGAAAGCCCGTCGCCGGCGGGCACGATCACCGGAAACGGGTGCGATGTCCAACGATGCCCGTCGGAAGACCAGCCCACACCGATGCCATAGGTGTCATATCTCATGTAGGCCATCTTGTACGGGCGCTCCGGATCGTGGTCGTCATAAAAGACCCTGATCTCGGTGATGTCCTCGGGTATGACGAGCAGGTTGTTCTGGCGGCTTCCCTGGAACTCCCGGAGCCCGAGGTCGGGACGCCGGAACCGAATCCCGTCCCCGGAAGTCGCGAAGCAGAGATAGTTGGTGGACTCGGGCCGCACGTTGTACCAGAGCTTGTAGCGCCGCTCCTTCTGATCGTAAATCACGTTGGAATAGAGGATCCGGTTGCCCTCCCAAGGCCTTTCCGCCTTGAAGATGGGATTTTCCGGCGCCTTGCGGGCGACGTGGACCCAACGGGCCACGTTCTCGATCCGGTCGATGAGCCAGTCATCCAGAAACAACTGGCGCTCCGGACCCACCTCCCGGACCGGTGCCTGCCGCTTGATCTCGTCGAAACCCTGCGCCACGACCGTTGTGCCCAGCACTAGGCCCAGGAGCCCGGAAACGATCACCTGCCTCTGGTTTCTGGCCCGCCTCATCATGTTGGTTCCTCCCGGTGTTTGATCCGATTCCGATGCGGTTCGGTCGCCGGAGTATAGCAGCCCGTTGTGGAGCTTCGGCGTCGGGCGGAGGCGGCTTCCGCCACCGGCAGCCAAGGCTGCTAAGCTAGGGCGATGCATGCGGAACCACCGCCTCTGGTGGGGCGGGAAGTACCGAACGGAGGCGCCGACGGCCGCAGCGGCGCCACAGGGGTGCATTGGGACTTGGACGCCCTGTATCCCGGCCCGGACGCCCTGGAAAAGGATCTGGAACGGACACAGAACCGGGCCGACGGTTTTGAGCAACGCTACCGGGGGCGGGTGAGCCGCCTCGACAAACGTGAGTTGGCGCAGGCCGTACAAGAGTTCGAAGCTCTGCAGGTCGGCCTGGGACGGGCCGCCTCCTATGCCTACCTGCGCTGGTGCACCGATACCCAGGATCCTCCCCGCGGCGCCCTCCTGCAGAAGACGCGGGAAGCCTCGACGCAACTGGTCCGGAAGATCCTCTTCTTTGAACTGGAGTGGCTGCAGTTGGACGACGCGCGGGCGGCCGAATTGCTTTCCAGCCAGGATCTGCAGCCCTTTCGCCATTACCTGGAGGTGGAGCGGCGCCGGGCCCCCCACGTGCTGAGCGAGCCGGAAGAGAAGATCCTGGCCGAAAAACGGGTCACGGGCCGGGCCGCGTGGAACCGTCTCTTCGACCAGATGCACGGGGCCGCCCGCTATGCCTACCGGGACCGAAATCTGACCCGGGAGGAATTGCTTTCCCGCCTGTATCACTCGGACCGGGAGGTGAGACGGGAGTCGGCGCTGGCCTTCAGCCGGGGCCTGGAGGAGCGGGTCAGCGAGATGGCCTTCATCTCCAACACCATGCTGGCCGACAAGGCCTGCGATGACCGCCTCAGGAACCATCCCCATTGGTTGGCCAGCCGGAATCTGGATAACGAGATCGGCGACGAAGCCGTCGAGGTCCTGGTGCAGGCGGTGACCGGACGCTACGACCTGGTGGCCCGTCATTACCGGCTCAAGCAGCGCTTGCTGAAACTGGACGTCTCTTGGGACTATGACCGCTACGCTCCCGTGGGCATGGCCCCCGCTCGATATTCCTGGGCCACCGCACGGCGAACCGTGCTGGAGGCGTACGGCGCCTTCCACCCCACCATGGAATCCATTGCCGCCCGTTTCTTTGACGAACGCTGGATCGACGCTCCACCCGGTCCGGGAAAATCGGGGGGCGCCTTCAGTCATCAGACGGTCCCCCCGGCGCATCCCTACATCATGATGAACTACACTGGGAATATTCGGGACGTTCAGACCCTGGCGCACGAATTGGGCCACGGCGTCCACCAGTACCTCTCCCGAACCCAGGGCTACCTCCAGTCCCGGCCTCCCTTGACCACTTCCGAGACCGCCTCCGTCTTCGGGGAGATGCTGGTCTTCGACCACCTGCTCCGGAACCAACCCGAGCCCGGGGTCCGGCTGTCCATCCTGGTGAGCAACATCGATGACACCATGGCCACCGTCTTCCGGCAGATCGCCCTGCACTGCTTCGAGGAGCGGACGCACAACGCGCGGCGAAGCGAAGGTGAGCTTTCGGTCGACCGCTTCAACGAGCTTTGGATGGAAACTCAAGAGGAGATGTTCCGGGGAAGCGTTCGCCTGGGAGATCACTACGGCACCTGGTGGAGCTACATTCCCCACTTCATCCACACCCCCGGCTACGTCTATGCGTACGCCTTCGGCAAGCTGCTGGTCCTGGCCCTGTATGGCCGTTACAAGCAGAATGCGGACGGATTCGCCGAGGAGTATCTGAGTCTGCTGGAGGCCGGAGGATCGGACTGGCCGCAGGTCCAGTTCCAACGCATGGGCGTGGACCTGGCCGACCCCAATTTCTGGAGCACGGGACTCTCCATGACCGAGGACATGATCCGGCAAGCGGAAGAACTGAGTGAGACCACCTGAAATGACCGCCACCCCCTACCGCCGGCGCCATGAATTGCCGTTCCTCCCAGGCGTCGGTCTCATATTCATGCTGGCACTCGGTCTCACCGGGCTTCGGGCCGGCGACTGGCCCCAGTTTCTGGGACCGACCCGAGACGGTGTCTACGCCGGGGAGGACCTGGCCCGCCAGTGGCCTCCGTCGGGACCTCGCGTGCTCTGGAAACGGGACGTCGGGCAAGGGTTCGCCAACCCCATCGTGGCGGGCAACACCCTGATCCTCTTTCACCGGGTGGACGACCAGGACGTGGTGGACGCGCTGGCAGCGGACGACGGCCGGGAGCTGTGGACCTTCTCCTATCCGACCGACTACCGGGATGACTTCGGCTTCGACGAAGGACCCCGGGCCAGTCCGGCGGCGGCCCGGGACCGGGTCTATACCTTCGGCGCTCAGGGAATCCTCCAATGCCTGGGCCTGGGCTCGGGCAGCCGGATCTGGCAGGTGGACACCCGGTCCCAATTCCGACCGCGCAAGGGTTTTTTCGGCGCGGCCTGCTCCCCGCTGGTCCGGGACGGCGCCGTCTACGTCCATGTCGGCGCCAATGGTGCAGGGGTCGTGGCCTTCGACGCCGACACGGGACGCACGCTCTGGAAGGCCACCGACGACGAGGCGGGCTACTCTTCGCCCGTGCACGCGTCCATCGGCGGAGTGCCCCGGATCATCTCCTTCACCCGGAGCGGCGTCGTCTCCATCGATCCGTCCACGGGACGAGTGGGCTTCCGAGTTCGCTGGCGGTCGCGAAGCCGGGCTTCGGTCAATGCGGCCACGCCCCTCATCGTCGGGGATCAGATCTTCGTGTCCGCCAGCTACAGCACCGGCGCCCTGCTGCTGGATGCCACCGGAGAGTCGCCCGAGAAGATCTGGTCCTCGAACGACGCTCTCAGCAACCACTACGCCACCAGCGTCTACCGGGACGGCTTTCTCTACGGCTTTCACGGCCGCCAGGAATACGGTCCCAGCCTGCGTTGCGTCGAGTGGCGGACCGGAAGGGTGGAGTGGAATCAGGACGGGCTGCGCGCCGGGACCGTCACCCTGGCGGGAGACCGGCTCCTGATCCTGACCGAGCGGGGAGAGTTGATCCTGGCCGCGGCCAATCCCGAGGGGTTTCAGGTGATCTCGCGCGCCCAGGTTCTGGAGGGCACGGTGAGGGCCTATCCCGCCCTGGCCCGGGGCCGCCTCTATGCCCGGAACGAGAAAACACTGGTCTGCATCGACTTGAGAGAATGAAGCGAACCACCGTCGGCGGCTGGAATGCAGGCGGCGGAAAGAGTAGCCTGGAGACAGCCCCTTTCGATATCAAACGGAGGATAAAACCATGGTGAAGCCGATCGAGCGAAGAAGTTTTCTGAAGAGTTCCGCCGGTGTGGTGGCTACGGCCGCCGTCACCAGCGGTTCCGCCGCGAGTCTCCTGTCCCGGGCCGATGCCAACGACACCATTCGGGCGGGGGTGGTCGGACTCCGAGGCCGGGGAAAGTCGCACCTCAGAAATTTTTCCGGATTGCCCAAGGTGGAAATCGTGGCGTTGTGCGACGTGGACGAGAACATCATGGCCCAGCGCGCCTCCGACCTGGAGAAGCTGACGGGGCGGAAGGCCCGCACCTACACCGACATGCGCCGGTTGCTGGAGGCCAAGGACATCGACGTGGTGGGATTCGCCACGCCCAACCACTGGCACGCCCTGGGCGGAATCTGGGCCTGCCAGGCGGGCAAGGACGCGTACGTGGAGAAACCCTGCTCCCACAACATCTTCGAAGGCCGGAAGCTGGTGGAAGCGGCCCGCCGCTACGGCCGCATCGTCCAGCACGGGACCCAGTCGCGGTCCAGCGTCGGCGTTCAGGAGGGCATCCAGAAGCTCCGGGAAGGCGTGATCGGCGACGTCTACATGGCCAAGGGACTCTGCTACAAGTGGAGAAACACCATCGGCCATACCCCGGAAGAGCCGGTCCCCAACGGCGTCCACTACGATCTGTGGTTGGGACCCGCGCGCCAGCGCCCGTACAGCCGCAACCGGTTCCACTACAACTGGCACTGGCACTGGGACTACGGCAACGGAGATATCGGGAACCAGGGCGTGCACGAGATGGACATGGCCCGTTGGGGGCTGGGAGTGGGACTGCCCACCAGGGTCCAATCCTCCGGCGGCCACTACCTGTTCGACGACGACCAGGAAACCCCCAACTGCCAGTTGGCCACCTTCGACTACCCGGACCAGAAGAAGCAACTGGTCTTCGAGGTACGCCACTGGATCACCAACCATGAAGCCGGCCTCGGCCAGGGGGAGTCCAACGAGGTGGGCGTCCTCTTTTTCGGCTCCGACGGCTACATGATCATGCAGGGCGGTAAGGGTTACCGGACCTACCTGGGACGGAAGCGTGAGCCGGGACCGGCCCGCATGGAAACGGGCAACAATTTCGCCAACTTCATCCAGGCCGTCCGGTCCCGCCGGCGCGAGGACCTGAACGCCGAGATCGAAGAGGGTCACCTCTCTTCGGCGCTCTGTCACCTGGCGAACATGGCCTATCGCACCGGGCGGACGCTGAATTTCGATCCTGCGACCGAGACTGTTCAGGGCGACGGCGAGGCCAGCGCGCTGTTGACGCGCGACTACCGGGCTCCCTTCGTAGTCCCCGAAGTGGTCTGAGTCCGCCAGACGGTGGGAGCCTCCGCTGGAGCCCACGCCGGCGGACGCAGAATCCGGCTGCACAAGTAGGCCGCCAGGAGGCAACTGCCTGCCGACACCGGTCCGTACAGGAGCCAGTGCACCTGAGTGTGGTTCTGCACGTAGTAGGACAGAGGCAGAACCAGGACCAAGGTCGCCGCGAGCCAGCCTCGAAAGTGCCCCCGCCGGGTCAGTAGTCCCAGCAGGAACAGAGCCGTCACCGGGGCACCGACATAGCCGGTGACCTGATGCACCGCCTTGATAATGCCATCGATATTGGAAAACAGGAGTGCCGTCAGCGTGGCGACGGCACCCAGCCCCACCGTGATTCCCCGCGCCATCATCAGAGACTGCCGCTCCGTGAGCTGGATTGAGGCCAGGGGCTTCACCAGGTCCACGACCATTACGGTGCTTATGGAGTGGATGCCCGAATCCAGCGTCGACATGGACGCCGCGAAGACGGCGGCGATCAGGAGCCCGGAGGCGCCCACCGGCAGGGCGTGGACGATATAGTAGGGCAGGATCCGGTCCCCCTCCACTCCTTCGGCAAGACGTTCCGGAAAACTCTGGAAATAGGCGTATAGCCCGAGCCCGATGAAGAAGAGGAGGCCGACCACCAGAAGCTGCAGGAACACGTCCAGGAACACGGCCCTGTACATCTGCCGAAGGTTTCTCACCGCCAGCAGGCGCTGAACCGTGACCTGCGCGGTCCCGTACTGGCTGAAGACGACTACGAAGTTGCAGAGGGCGACGGTGATCAAGTTGGCCTGATCGAACCGGAACCCGAACTCGAGGCGGGGAAGCTTGTCGGCCGCGAGGGCCAGATCCAGGATCTGATCCACGCCGCCGGGAAGGCTCGAACTCAGAGAGACCACCACCAGCAGGGCGCCCGAGCTCAGGACCAGGAACTGGATCACGTCGGTCCAAATGACTGCGGCCAATCCTCCCAGCGCCGTGTAGAAGGTGGCCACCGCGCCCATGACCAGGATGCACCCGACCAGGTCCATACCGGTGACGGTCGAGAGCGCCAACGCGGGCGCATAGAGCGCCAGTCCCATCCAGCCCTGGATCTGAAGGATCGCGAACACCGAGGTGGCATAACGGGCGGGCCGGCCGAAGCGCCGGTTGACGTACTCGTAGATCGAGGTGACGTCGAGCCGCCGGTAGATGGGGAAGAAAAGGAGGATGACGAAAGGGGCCGTCATCAGGAGGATGACCGGACCCAGCACAAAGGAGGCGTTTTCCTCGTAGGCCAACGCCGGAGCCCCAAGGTAGGAAAGGGCGCTCAGCAGGCTGGCGGACAGGCTCAGCGAGACTGCCAGCCATGGCATCCGCCCGCCGGCCAGGAAATAGGTGCGGGTGTCCTTCTGCCGTCCCGAAAGGACCACTGCCAGGAGGGTAACCAGCAACAGGTAGGCCACCAGGACGGAATAGTTGAGGGCACCGAAGGAGGGCTGTTCCACGCTGATCCGGGACACTCCTTCCTTTGGGGTCCCTGTCCACGGACTGCTATACTGATTTGGCCTTCGAGACCCGTCTTCGGGTCCGCCGGACTCGGTTTTGGGCGGTTAGCTCAGCTGGGAGAGCGCCTCCCTTACAAGGAGGAGGTCGGCAGTTCGAACCTGCCACCGCCCACCAGAACCGGCCCCTCTCAGGACCCGTTCGATTCCGCGGACTTCCGGTTCAACTCGCTGGATCGGGCCGTTGCCGCCGCTACGGCGCTCAAGAGCGCGGCTCGCAGGCCCCGGTCCTCCAACTCCCTCAACGCCGCTGCCGTGGTGCCGCCCGGCGTCGTCACCCGATCGCGCAACACGGCGGGATGGTCGCCACTCTCCTGCACCAGCTTGGCGGCTCCCAACACGGTCTGAGCGGCCAGCTTCATGGCCACGTCCCGGGGCAGTCCCATGTGGACCCCGCCGTCGCAGAGGGCCTCGATGACGGTGTAGACGTAGGCTGGCCCGCTGCCGCTGAGTCCGGTGACGGCGTCCAGGAGCTTCTCCTCCACCCGCACCACTTCTCCCACCGCACCGAAGAGGGTCTCGGCCACCTGGTAGTGCTCTTCGGTTGCCGGATGGCAACCTGCAATAGCGCTGGCCGCGGCATCCACGGTGGCGGCGATGTTGGGCATGACCCGAATGACCGGATTGTTCTTTCCCAGGAGGTCCCGAATTCGGGTGCTCTCGACCCCGGCCATGATGGATACGACGAGTTGAATGGGACGCACGGAATCACGAATGTCAGCGGCCACTTTGGGAAGGATCTGAGGTTTGACGGCGAGGATGATGACGTCGGCTACGGCGACATGGGGACCCGGAGTGACGTCGACTTCCACGCCATGGAGTGTGCGAAGCTCCTCCAGACGGTCGGTCAGGATGTCGATCACGGTGATCTTCCGGGCCGGGGCCAATCCGGACTGGATGATCCCCCGGAGCAGGGCCGATCCCATGTTTCCGCCACCGATCAGAAGAACATTTTTTTCCTGCATGAGACTCTCCGAACCAACAGTCGGACAAAGTTTAGCAGTCCATGGCAAACGCCGCCGCCCAGTTCGACCGAACGAACGTCAGCAAGCATCCTCACCTTCCTCATGAAGCTCAGGCAAGACTGGATGGGGACCGTTCGGGACGAGGGAGCATGCGGACGTGGGAAAGTTTGGCACCAGAAGATATCATGGGCGTCTCGTGGAGTTCCCGGATCCTCGGAAGCTCCGCATCATGGTCGCGTAGTAGACTGCGGCGGACAGGCGTGGAACGAGAGATGGAGAACCGATACGAACGCTGGACCAGGATATCCCTGAGCGGAGAGCTCTTCCCCCGGGGAGACGCGCTGGAGGTGCTGACCGATCCCACCGTCGACATCCTCCGCCTGGTGGCGGCCGCCGGCGACGTGCGGATGGCCCGCTTCGGGCGCAAGGTGAAGGTCCACCAGATCAACAACATCAAGAACGGCCTCTGTCCCGAGGACTGCGGTTACTGCGCCCAGTCCAAGATCGCCCAGGCCCCGCTGCGCAAGTACGCCATGAAGGACGAGGAGGCCATCGTCCAGGAGGCCCGGGAGGCCAAGGAACAGGGGGTCTACCGCTACTGCATGGTGGCCAGCGGGCGCGGTCCCACGCCCCACGAAGCGGCCAAGCTGGCCCGGATCATCCGCCGCATCGACCAGGAGGTGGGGATCCGGACCTGTCTCTCGGCGGGCCTGGTGGACTTGGAAAAGGCGAGCCTGTTCAAACAGGCCGGCCTGGACCGGCTCAATCACAATCTGAACACCAGCCGCCGCCACACCGGGAACATCGTGGGCACCCACACCTACCAGGACCGGATCGCCACCCTGGAAGCGGCCAGTCAAGCGGGACTGGAAAGCTGCAGCGGCATGATCACCGGAATGGGCGAGACGGATGAGGACATCCTGGACGTGGCGTACGAGCTCCGTTCGCTGGACGTCCCCTCGATCCCGGTCAACTTCCTCATCCCCATCGAGGGAAACCCGGTGTACGACTTCGATCAACTCTCGCCGCTTCGTTGCCTTCGGATCCTCTGCGCCTTCCGATTCGTCAATCCCCGGGCGGAGATCCGGGTCGCCGCCGGGCGGGAAGGCCACCTCCGCCAACTGCAGGTCCTCTCCCTCTATCCGGCGAACTCCCTCTTTGTGGACGGTTACCTGGCCACTCGAGGGGACCCCAAGCAGCCCGTGTACCGCATGATCCGGGACGCCGGTTTCGAAATCGAAGGGGAACCGCTCCCGGGCACACCCCCAACCTCGGCTCAGAATTACGCCATCGACGACAATCCCAGCATCCTGAATCCCAAGACGGCGCGGGTGTAGGGGCAGGATGAGGAGGGAGGAACCAGGAATGAGTTCCCGATCCGGCCCGCCGCCACTCCAACGGGGCATCATCTCCGTCATCCAGACTCCCTTCGATTCCCAGGGCGCTGTGGACCAGCCCTCTCTGGACAACCTGGTGGAGGACGCCATTGCAGGAGGCGTGAACGGCTTCATGGTTCCGGCGGTGGCCAGCGAGGTCGCCTGCCTCACCCCCGAAGAGCGCTCCGGCATCGTCCGCCGTGTCACCGAGATCGTGGCCGGGCGTGTCCCCATCATCGTGGGAGCCTCCGAAACCCGGCCTCGCGTCTGCATCGAGCAGGCCCATCTGGCCCGGGAGGTCGGGGCCGCCGCTTACATGGTGGCGGTGCCCACCGAGCTGTATCAAGAACCGGAAAAGGTGGAACCGTTCTTTCGGGAGGTGGTCGAAGGCGCCGGGGACTTTCCGCTGATGCTGCAGGATCTGGACTTCACCGGCGCGGGTCTGGAACCTGGAACGATCCGCCGGCTCACCCAGGTGCTTCCCAGCCTGTCCTCACTCAAGATCGAGTCGAACCCGGCCGGTCCCAAGTACACGGACATCCGGGAAATCTGCGGGAGCGAGATGTTCCTGGCCGGAGGATGGGCCATCGGCCAGATGATCGAGGCATTGGATCGTGGAGTGGACGCCATGATTCCCGAATGCTCCATGGTGCGGGTCTGGTCAGCCGTCGACCGCTGTTATCGCAAAGGACGCCGGCAGGAAGCGATCCGAATCTTCAATCGTGTCCAGCCCGTCGTGGGGTTTACCCACCAGGACCTGTTGGTGGCCATCGCTTTCGGAAAACGGCTGCTGGTGCGAAAAGGCATCTTCGCCACCGACCGCATGCGGCTCGGAGATTTCCGGTGGGATCGGTACAACGGCCGTGTCGCCGACGAACTCATCGACTACTACTTGGAACTGGAGGCATCCGTCTCCTCTGCCTGAGCCCCAGGAATGGAGAGTCTCATGAATGGATCCGGGATGGCTCGTGGTCTGGACAGGCGAGTCGTGGCTCTGATTGGCCTGCTTTTGGTCTTTGCCGGGCTCAGTGCCGGCCCTGTAGAGGCCTCCACCCCCGCCCCAGCGGGCGCCCCGAGCTGCGCCATCGTTCTGGGGTCCCAGGCGCCGGAATTGGAGCGCTACGCCGCCCGCGAACTGCGCCGCTACCTGAGCGATCTGTACGGCATCCAGGCGGTCCCTCTCACCGCCATTTCCCCTCAGGCCGACGTCAACCTGATCCTGGGCAGCCCGGGGACGAACCAAGCTGTCTCCCTGCTGATGGGCGAGCAGGGATGGCCCCAGGTCAGCGATCAGGGATTGGTCTTGAAGTCCGTCTCCTGGAACGGCAAGCCGGCGGTGGTCGTGGGGGGAGGCAGCCCGGCGGCGACGCTCTGGGCCGTCTACGACTTGCTGGAGAACCTGGGCGTGCGGTTTCTTCTGGAAAAGGACGTGCTTCCCGCGAGTCCGGCCCAGTTCCCCCCTCGGGATCTGGACAAGGTCCAGGAGCCACGCTTTCGTTTCCGCTCCTATCGGGCCATCAACAATCTGGCCACCTCGCTCATCTTCTACGGGATGGACGACTACCGGCACCTCATCGATCAGTTGGCCAAGTTGAAGTTCAACGTCCTGTACTGTCAGATCTATCCCCACCAGCCCTTCGTCCACTTTCAATTCCGGGATCAGCCCAAGACGACCGGTGTCTTCCATTACGGATGGAAGGTGCCGATTCATGGCGAGACCATCGGGCGCGAGCTCTTCGGGGGGCGCAACGAGTTGGTGAACCCCGACATGGTCGGGGCCGAGACCTACGAGGAACGGGTCCGCGCCGCTCAGAAGCTCCTGCACGATCTGCTGGCGTACGCCAAGAGCCGGGGGATGATGACCGGCATCAACTTCCGGATCAACCAGTTCACCAACGAGTTCAACTGGCGGCTCCCCGAATGGTCCGACCGGGAGTACGTCCCCCGGGAATTGATGAAGGGCACGCACAACGGCCGGCTGGGCATCTCCGAGTACGGCGTCGACCCCACGGCCTTCCCCTATATGACCCCGGACAACCCGGTGGTCACCGGTCTGAACAAGGCCATCATCCGGGCTCACATCAACACCTATCCGGAGGCGGACTTCTACGGCCTGACCCAGCCCGAGAATCCGGGAGGCGGCGAGTATTACAAGGCCATGTGGAAGCGCCTGGACCGCAAATACAAACTGGAGCCCCGATTCAGCCTGGAACGGATGGAGGAATCGGCCCGAACCAATACCCTGCCGGTGGGCGTCCGCAGCCCGGGCCGGCCCCTGTATGAACTCAAGGGGGCCATCGCCAACGCGGACACTCTGGACAAGCTTCTCAACGAGGAGCGGATCCTGGAAGGGACTGCCAATCCGGACGCGACCGTCGTGGTCGCCACCTTCAGCGACGAGTTCTACCCGGTCATGCTCAAGATCTTCCCGGAACGTTCGCTGCTTCTGGTCCGGATGGACTACCTGACCTCGCTGGCGGCCCGCCGCGCGGAGATGCTGTCCTTTGCCAACGAGCATCCGGGGCAGGTGGCCACTCTGGCGACTCTGGCGGACGACAACGTCGGCATCCTGCCTCAGCTCCCCACGCAGCCACTTCATCGCATTCTGCAGGCCATGGAACGGTACGGCGTACACGGCTTCTTCGGCCGTCAGTTCCTGGTGACCAAGCTGGAAGCGGGAACGGCTTACCTGGCCCAGGCCTCCTGGTCCTCCGAGGCGACTCCCGAATCGGTCTACCGGGACCAGGTGGAACGGGTCTGCGGCTCCGAAGCCGTCCCCGAGATGATGGAGTTCTACCGGACCCTGGAAAGGGCCACGGCCCGGGGGGACGAGATCGCCATGGGGTTCCTCTTTCCGGTCACCCGGATGATGCGCAAGCACTGGCACAGCCTGCAGGGTCCGGTCCCGGAATGGAACGAACTGAAGGCCTACTACGTGGAGGCCGTCCCCCTGCTGGAGTCCGCTCTGGAGAAGACGCGGCCCGAGGGACGGAGCTACCTGGAGCAGCTCCTGGGGCAGGTCCGTTTCGGCGTCGAATACATCGAAGCCGTGCAGACGGTTCGCCGGGCCCGGGTCGAATACGACCTCTCCCAGCAGGCCTTCGTCCAGAAAGACGCCCGCAGCTTCGAGAAGCGGATCCGGGGAGCCCACGGAAAACTGGAGAGGGCGGTGATACTCCTGGATTCGGGGATCCGATCCTGGGCCGGCGCCGTCCGCGATCCTTCCGATCTGGGGGCGCTTGGCGTTCTCAACTACTTCTGTCGAGACTACCTCAAAGGGGTCGCCCTGGACGTCTACCTGGAAGCGGAAAACTGGAGAATGAAATTCTAACGGGATAGGGAATCGATGCAATCGAGAATCTTTTCGGCCGACGAGTTGAGGGATCTGGCCCGGCGCATCTTCGCCGCCGCTGGCTCCAATGAGCGGGAGGCGCTCAATATTGCCACCCGCCTGGTGAAAAGCAACCTGGTGGGGCACGACTCCCACGGGATCATCCGAATCCCGCGCTACTGGGAGTGGATCAAGAAGGGCCTGGTCCTGCCCAACCGGAAAGTGACGTTCGTGTTGGACCGGGGTCCGATCGCGGTGCTCGACGGAAACAGCGGCTTCGGACAGTCGACCGGAGAGCAGACCATGGAGGTCGCCATCGACCGGGCCCGGCGCCACGGTTGCAGCCTGGTGGGACTCCGAAACACCGGACACCTGGGGCGGATCGGCGATTGGCCGGAGATGGCGACTGCCGCGGGGATGCTCAGCCTGCACTTCGTGAACACCAGCGGAATGGGCAATCTGGTGGCGCCCTATGGGGGCAAAGACCGGCGCCTCTCCGCCAATCCCATCGCTTTCGGCGTTCCCCAGCGAGCGGGCCCTCCCCTGATCATGGACATGTCCGCCTGCATGATCGCGGAGGGGAAGGTCCGGGTGGCGCTCCACAAGGGCGTGCGAGTCCCCGACGGGTGCCTCATCGACTCGGAGGGCCGTCCCACCAACGATCCCGAACTCTTCTACCGGCATCCTCCCGGTTCCATACTCCCCATTGCGGGACACAAGGGCTACATCCTGAGCTTCATGATCGAAATACTGGCGGGAGCCCTCACCGGCGGATCGTGCACCAATCCCGCCTACGCCCACCAACTGGCCAACGGCATGTTCACCATCGTCATCGACCGGAGCTGGTTCGCGGACCGTGACGAGTTCTTCGACGAGGTCGACCGGTACGTCCGGTACGTGAAGAGTTCCCGCACCATCGATCCCGACGGTGAAATCCTCGTCCCCGGCGAGTTGGAGGTGCGCACCTCGAAGCGGCGAACGCGGGAGGGGATTCCGCTGGCCGGGACCACCATCGGGCAGATCCTTCAAGTTTGCGAAGAGCTGAATATCGACTCGGGATGGGAAACCGGCTGACCGGACCGGTTCCTTCCTGTCCGCTCCGGTAGATTCGCCATGGGCCTGATGGATTGGATCAAGGCAGCCGACTACGAAGCGGCCCTGCCCACCATCTCGAAGCTGCCCCGCGCGCTGGCCTACGGCTTGGCCGATTTCCGGGGAAGATTGCTGACCTACTCGCGCCGTGACTCCTTTACCTGGGCCTCGCGCAACGTCGAGTCCGTGTTTCCCCACCTCGATGCGGGTGAGCGGCGGCGGATCGTCATGGGCCACTACCAGGTCGCATCCCGCGACGCGATGGAGGTGTTCTGGTATTCCAAGCCGCTGAGCCAACTCCAATCCTTCGTCCGTTGCAGCGGGCTGGACACCCTCCGGGAAGCCGCATCCTCCGGGGACGGCGTTCTTCTTTTTTCCAGCCACATGGGGAGCACCGGCCTCTTCTTCGTCTTCGCCGGTAAGAGCGGAGTCCCCATGAACATCGTCGCGCGGTCCATCGAGCCCGAAGACAATCCCCTGCACCCTGCGGTGCTCCGCTACAGCAGGAAGCGGGTCCGCTGGATCGAAACCGCCATCGGGCATCCCCTTCTCGTAACCGGACGCGGGAACTACTCCCGGCTGGTGGAGAAACTTCGAGCCGGTGAGGTCGTCATGATGCTGATCGATGTCCTGCCCACCCTGGTCAACCCGAAATACACGACGGAGGTCACCTTCTTCGGCCGGCGTGCCTGGTTCCCCTACGGCATCGCCAGCCTCTTCTTCACCACCGGGTCCCGCCTTTTCCACTGGAGGATCCACAGAAACCAGGAGACGGGATACCAGGAGATCGAGATCTCCGAAGTGACCGACACTTTTCGCCCGGCCGCCGACCGGGCGCAATTCATGCAAAAGCTGGTGGGACTGCTGGAACAGGACATTCGCCGATATCCCGATCACTGGCTGAGCTGGGACTCGTTGGGTCACTACTATCGGAAATCGTAACGAGAGGAGTCCAATGCGCCGTCCCCGACTCCAATTCGGGTGTCCCCTTCGACCTGTCTGCCGCGCTTGCCGGAACGAATCGATCGGCCGATCCGTATAACCTGAGAGACCGGTTCATTGGCAAATAGCGGCACCATGACCCGATGGATGGCCTTGGACGTGGGGTCCAAGCGATGCGGGGTCGCCGTGACCGACCCTCTGAAGCTGACGTCGCGTCCCTTGCTCACCTTTGAACGGGAAAGCGTGGAGAAGGATGTCGAAATGCTCACCGGTCTGATGCGCAAATACCAGGTGGAGAGGCTGATCGTGGGGCAACCCCGGCATCTGAGCGGCCGGCCCAGTCCCATCGTACAAGCCGCCATCCCCCTGGTGTCCCGTTTGCGCCGGCAGGGGACGGTTCCGGTCGAGTGGATGGACGAACGCCTGTCGACCAAGGAGGCCGAATCGGTCATGCGGGAACTGCGGATCCCGCCCCACCGGCGGCGACAGAAAAAGGACGAGTTCTCGGCGGCGGTGATTCTGAAATGGTATCTGGAGGAGAGGGCGTTTCCCGAATTCCCCGGGTGATTCGCGGACTGACGATCGCGATCCTGATTCTGGCCGGGACCGTTCTGGCCGCGGTCAACTGGTGGGAGTCTCGCGTCAGCGAACCTTATCTGGGAGGTTCGACGGAAGACCGGCTTCTGACCGTTCCCTTCGGGTCTTCGGTGAGAAGCATCGGCCAACTGCTCCAGGGCTCGGACATCATTCGTTCCGACCTCATTTTTGCAGCCTATGTCCGCATAAGCGGTCCCGACCCGCTCCAGGCTGGAGAATACCTTTTCGAGAATCCCATCAGCCTGGCCCTAGTGGTGCGGATACTGAGGGAGGGACGGGTTCACCACTATCGCATCACGATCCCCGAAGGATTGACCATGGACGAGATCATCGACCGTTTCGTCCAGGAGGGATTGGGACAACGGCACGAGTTGGAGCCTCTCATCGGGCGGACGGACCTTCTGGGCGGCCTGGATCCCGAGGCCACGGACCTGGAGGGCTACCTCTTCCCCGACACCTATCACTTCACGCGTGCGCACCAGGAACCGGCGCTGGTCTCGGCGCTGGTGACCCGCTTCATGGAGGTCTGGACCCCCCTGCGACAGAAGCGCGCCGATGAACTGGGCCTCACCATTCGGGAAGTGATCACTCTGGCCTCCCTCATCGAGAAGGAGACGGCGCTCCCTGCCGAGCGGCCCCTGGTGTCCGCCGTGTTTCACAACCGGCTCCGGCGGAACCTCAAGCTGGATTGCGACCCCACCATCATTTACGCCATCCGCAAGACCGGCGAATACGACGGAGTGCTTCACCAGAGCGATCTGGCCCTGGACTCTCCCTACAACACCTATCTCTACCCGGGCCTCCCTCCCGGCCCCATCGCCAACCCCGGGGCCGCTTCCATCGATGCGGCGCTGAATCCGGCGCCGGTCAGGCACCTCTACTTCGTCTCCAGGAACGACGGCAGCCACGTCTTCTCCAGCAGCTACCGGGAACACCGGCGGGCCGTTCGCCGGTACCAGCGCTGACTCCCAACTCGGAAGCGGTGAATCCCCGCCTCCAATTGGTTCAGCAGTCCGCCCCGGGCTGATAGACTGTCAACCAGGGAACAACCGGTATGGGACACAAGCTGGTCTGGTCGTCATTGACTCTCCTGGCTCTGGCCGTGACGCAGGTCGACGCGCAGAAGAGATTCGAACCTCCGATGCGCCTGGGCGTCCCGTTTCCGGCGGCGTGGAAAGCCATGTTGGAAGTCCTGCACCGCGAGAAATGGAAGCTGGTCAAAAATGACAGGGAACGGGGCGAGATCCTGACCGGCTACCGGGACTACATGTCGGGCCCCTTGACGGCCGGACACCTCGACAAGATCGGAGTCCGTCCCCGGCTGCCCGACGGGGAGTGGGTTCGGGTCCGCTACCGTTACGATCTGTCGGTCAGTCTGATCCGGGAGCGTCAGACCACGGTCACCGTCGACAGCGATATCCAAGCACTCAAACGCGACTTTCTGGGCCGTGAGGAGTGGGTGGAAATCGATTCCACCGGCCGGGTGGAGAAGCAGTTGCTGACTGCTTTCGGACAAGCCCTGTACGGCGCCGACTTCTCCCTGGACAAACGTCGCAAGGGTATTCTGGGGCTGCCCCCCATCGGGGAGGGCCGCGCGCCCGCGAAGCCGCCCGGAAATTGAGAGGACAGAGACGAGAGACGGCCGGTGCGATCTAGAGATCGCTCGTTTTCGCCGGAATCAAGCTGTCGCGGACAACGCTTTCGTTCGCGGCGCCGAGCCGGTCGAACGGTTCGAAAACCTCTTCCGAGAGTGCTGAATTCCAATGGATCATCCTGTCCTTCGAATCTTGGATTTTCCCCTCCAGGTCGCCCTTTGGGTATTTCTCGTCTCCTTTCCGGTATTCCTGCTCGTGATCCGAGCTCGCATTCGCGCGCGGAAATTCAGTCTCAAGGATTACTTCAGGGAGGAGTTCGATCGATACTATCGGGAGAAACTCGAGGAAACCTCCAGCAAGCTGCGCCGAAAAGAATCCTGGACCGCCACCTGGAACGAGTACCGCATCGTCTTCCAGGTCATGCTGCTTTCCTTGCTGTTGGCGGTCGGCTCCTTCGTGGGCGTTAGCTTCGTGCCCATCCCCTATCTCAAGAATTGGACGGGGGTCGAGTCCATCGAAACCGAGCCCCTGAGACTGGTCGCCCTCTCCTACGATCGGTTCTATACGGGATTCTCCCTCAAGGGGGAGATCTGGAATCAGGGGCAGGTGCCTCTGAAGGGACTCTCGGCGCGCGTCCGGATCTGGGGACGGGATGACGTGCTGCTGGAAGAAATCCTGGCCCAGGTCAAGCCGGCCCTGCTGAATCCCGAGTCCGCGGGCACTTTCGGTTTGAAGTACTCG
Source organism: uncultured Acidobacteriota bacterium (assembly GCA_951812665.1). GTDB lineage: Bacteria > Acidobacteriota > UBA6911 > RPQK01 > JAJDTT01 > JAJDTT01. Next base: position 158,195 of record CATOST010000016.1, on the reverse strand, counting down.
GAGAAGTCCCCTTCCCTGCTCTACGGCTACGAGGTGGCCTTCGTCGATTCCGACGGGGTCGAGGCGCCGCACATCCGGGGATTCGATGCCCCCTGAGCCAGCCGGAGCCGATCGAGAGTGGGCTTTGGCCACCTTGATCCCCTACCTGAGGCAGTACCGCGCCCGCGTCGCCGTCGGCGTGGTGATGGTCCTCATGACCAACGTGGCCGTAGTGGTCACGCCCCAGGTCCTGGGATCCGCCGTCGATGATCTCCTCGCCGGCAGAGTCGAGGCCGGTCTCCTTCTCCGTTACGCGGCACTGCTGCTGGCCCTGAGTTGTGCCGAGGGGCTCTTCCGCTACCTGATGCGGTGGATCCTCATCGGCGTCTCGCGCCGGATCGAATTCGACCTGCGCAACGACCTTTTCCGGCACCTGCAGCGGCTCACGCCCTCCTTCTACCAGCGGCATTCCACGGGAGACGTGATGGCGCGATCCACCAACGACCTGAGCGCCGTACGGATGGTGCTGGGACCGGGCATCATGTATTCGGTCAACACCCTGTTCATGGTCATCCTTACCGTCACCATACTGATCCGGACCGATGCCGGCTTGGCTCTTCTGACCTTGGCTCCCCTCCTGCTCGTCTCCTACTGCGTCAAGTTCTTCGGCAGGAAGATCCACCAGAGATTCGAGAAGATCCAGGAACAGTTCTCGATGCTCACGACCCTGGTTCAAGAGAACGTCTCGGGGATTCGAGTCGTCAAGGCCTACAATCAGGAATCCGCCTTCGTGGGCCGGTTTCGGGACGCCAACCGGGAATACATGAAGCGGAGCATGGCCCTGGTCAAAGTCTGGGGGGTCTTCTATCCCCTGTTGGCCTTTCTCCTGGGCCTGTCGGCCGTCTTTCTCCTCTGGTACGGCGGACGACAGGTCATGGACGGGGCTCTGTCACTCGGCGACCTGGTCTCGTTCATCTTCTACCTGGCCCGGCTGACCTGGCCCACCATCGCCCTGGGATGGGTCATCAACACCTTCGAGCGGGGTTCGGCTTCGATGGGCAGGATCAACCGGATTCTGACGACTCAGCCGGACGTGATGGATGCGGGAACCCCTCCGGTCGAGGCCATCGAGGGTCGGGTGGAGGTCAGGAACCTCACCTTTTCCTACGACGGAACACCGGTCTTGAAGGACCTGGAGTTCGAACTGCCCCCCGGAAACACCCTCGCCATCGTGGGCAGCACCGGCAGCGGCAAATCCACCTTGGTGCATCTTCTCTGCCGCCTCTACCCGGTGCCCCGGGGCCGGATTCTCATCGATGGAATGGACGTCAACGACATTCCCCTGACCACTCTGCGTCGGAGCATCGGCTGCGTTCCCCAGGACACGTTCCTCTTTTCCGATTCGATCCGGGACAACCTGACCTTCGGAGTCCCGGACGCCTCCGGGCAATCCATCCGGGAGGCTGCCCACACCAGCAACATCCTGGGAGAGATCCAAGGCTTCCCCGACCAGATGTCCACTTTCGTCGGTGAGAGAGGGCTGACGCTGTCAGGTGGTCAGAAACAACGGATGACCATTGCCAGAGCGCTCCTGACGGACCCCGGGATCCTGATCCTGGATGACTCGCTGTCGAGTGTGGACACCTACACGGAGGAGGAGATCCTGAAACGGCTCGCTCCCGTCATCGCCGCCAGGACCACCATCCTCATCTCCCATCGCATTTCGACGGTCAAGGGGGCAGACCAGATCCTGGTGATGGATCGAGGCCGAATCGTTCAGCGAGGCCGCCACCGCGAGTTGCTCCAGGTCGCCGGTCCCTACGCCGAAATGCACCGGAAGCAGTTGCTGGAACAGGAGTTGGGAATCGCATGATCGAGTACGACCAGGAAGAGATCCTGGGTCGAGTCTACGACGGGCGATTGGCCCGGAGGATGCTGGGATATCTCTCCCCCTACCGCGGGGTCGTGGCCGCATCGGTCACTCTGCTGCTCCTGGTGTCGGCCCTGCAACTGGCGGGTCCGCTCCTGACCCAGATCGCCATCGACCAGCACATCAGCAGCGGCGACCGGACCGGTCTCACGCTTCTGGCACTGCTCTACCTCGGGCTCCTGATTCTGCAATTCGTGTGCTCGTTCGCACAGACGTGGCTGATGAACTGGACCGGACAGCGGGTCATGAACGATCTGAGGGTCCAGATCTTCAGTCACGTCCAGACCCTGCACGTCGGCTATTTCGACCGGAATCCCGTGGGCCGGCTGATCACCCGCATGACCAACGACGTGGACGTCCTCAACGAGCTCTTCACGGCCGGCGTCGTGAGCATCTTCGGGGACATCTTCCTCTTGGGCGGCATCGTGACGGTCATGCTCTGGAGGGATTGGCAACTGGCCCTGGTCAGCTTCTCGGTCCTGCCCTTTATTTTTCTGGCCACCATGATCTTCAAGATCAAGGTTCGCGGCTCCTATCGATGGGTCCGGGCCTGCGTGGTCAAGATCAACGCCTTCCTTCAGGAGAACATCACCGGCATGCCTGTGGTCCAGATCTTCGTCCAGGAGGACCGCAAGTTCGACCAGTTCCGGGAACGGAATCGGGAACACCTGCAGGCCAATATTCAATCCATCTTCTACTACGCGGTGTTCTATCCCGTGATCAATCTGGTGGGGGCTCTGGCCATCGCCCTGATTCTCTGGTACGGAGGGGGCCGCGTGCTGGACGGCGTCCTGACGCTGGGCACGCTGGTGGCCTTCCTTCAGTATTCGGAACGCTTCTTCAAGCCCATCAGCGACCTGAGCGAAAAGTTCAACATCCTTCAGAGCGCCATGGCCAGTTCGGAGCGGATCTTCAAGCTCCTGGACACTCGTGCCGAGGTTCGGCCCCCGTCGGAACCCACACCGTTGCCGCCGGGCGGCGGCGCCATCGAGTTTCGCAACGTATCGTTCGCCTACAAGGAGGACACGCCGGTCCTGCGGAACTTGAGCCTGAGGATCGCCCCCGGCGAACGAGTGGCCATCGTGGGACCTACCGGTTCGGGAAAAACCACGCTGATCAACCTGATCTGCAGGTTTTACGATGTCCGGGACGGAGGCATTCTCATTGACGGGATCCCCATCGCCGACCTGGACCCGGGGGAGTTGAGGCGAAGGATGGCGGTGGTGCTCCAGGACGTCTTTCTCTTCAGCGGCACCATCGAAGAAAATGTCCGGCTGTGGAGGGCTCCCATCGACCGGCCACGGGTGACGGACGCGGTGCGCCACGTCAACGCCATGGACTTCATTCGGGAGAAGCCCAAGGGACTCGACTCGCCGGTTACGGAAAGGGGCACGTCGTTGTCCGTGGGACAGAGACAGTTGCTGGCCTTCGCCCGGGCCCTGGCCCACGATCCCAGAATCCTGATCCTGGACGAGGCCACCTCGTCGGTCGACACGGAGACCGAGATTCTGATCCAGGACGCCCTGAGCACGCTCATGGAGGGGAGAACCTCCATCGTCATCGCCCACCGCCTTTCCACCATCCAGAACTGCGACCGTATCGTGGTCCTCCGCCAGGGAAGAATCGAGGAAGAAGGCACCCATCAGGAACTGCTCAGGATGCGGGGCCTCTACTACAAGCTCTACCAACTCCAGTATCAGGATGAGGCATTAGTTCCTTAAGGGGATACTAACTCGCGCCGCGGCCCCAGACGACGGCCGGAATGGTCTTGAGCAGAATCCAGAGATCCAGCTTCAAGGACCACTGGTCGATGTACTGAAGATCCAGCTTCATCCATTTCTGGAAGTCCAGCTCGTTGCGGCCGGAGATCTGCCAGAGACAGGTGATGCCCGGCTTGACGCTCAGTCGCCGCCGCTGGCTCCGGGAATAGTGCCGGACCTCCTCGGGTAGAGGCGCCCGGGGGCCGACCAGGCTCATCTCGCCTCTCAGCACGTTTGCCAGCTGCGGCAGCTCGTCGATGCTGTATCTGCGCAGAACGCGTCCCAGTGGCGTCACCCGGGGATCCTTGCGCATCTTGAACACCGGGCCGTCCATCTCGTTGAGATGCCGGATTTCCCGGAGCCGGTCCTCGGCCCCTTCGACCATGGTGCGAAACTTGACCAGACGGAACTCCCGGCCATAGAGCCCACGCCGAACCTGACGATAGAAGACCGATCCGGGTGAGGTGAACTTGATCACGGCCATGATCATGAGCATGAGGGGAGCCGCCAGCGCCAGCAGAGCCGCCGCCAGGACACAATCCATGATCCGCTTGACCACCAGGGCGACGCTCTGGTCCGGAGCCGTGGAGAAGGTGATGAGGGGAAGCTCCTCCAGGAAATCGAGCGATAGCCTGGAGGTGGATGCGGGGAAGAAGTCGGCGGCGATCCGGGTCCGGATTCCGAGTTCCTCACACAGTTTCAGCACCTCCTGGAACTGGCGGTTGTCCTCGGGCTGAGCGTCCACGAATATGATCTCGTCCACGACCAGCCGGTCCATGACCAAGTCGGGAAGATCCTTGAGCGATCCCACAATCCGTATCCCGGGGGCCTCGGTCCAGGTTTCTCCAGGCGCCAGATGTCCGACGACGTGGTAGCCCCACTTCCGGAACCGGACCAGCACCTGGCTGACATGCTGAGCCCGGGAGTCGATTCCCACCACCAGAATCTTGACTTGATGGTGCTCGTTGACGTTCCGGGTCCTAAAGATCCAATGCAGCAGAATGCGGTTCAAGCCCAGGAAGAGGCCGGAGAGTCCAATGAAAGTGAAGAAAACCGGCCGGCTCACATCCAGGTCGAACACGAAGACGATGAAACCCACGGCAAGACCGGCGGCGCAGACGAAGCGGCCGATGCGGAACAGGTGCTGGGAGGCGGAGACCTGGTAGAAGCGAGAGTATTGTTGGGTGATGCGGAGGATGGGAATCCAAATCGGCAACACGGCCAGCAGATAGACCAGGTAACGGGAATAGGGCAGCAGATCCGGATGGAATGCGGGCGCGATCGAGGCCGGCGCCCATTCCACCAGCAAGGATCGGGAGAAATAGGCCAGGGTCAAGGCCAGAAAGGCGACGGCGATGTCCGCCGCCTGAAGGAGGTTGCCGTAGACTTGAGACTGGCGATCGAACATCTCGGTGTCGTCCCCGAAGCGGCCCGCCGGACCTGGCCGGGAGCCGGGGGGCGTTCAATTCAGCAATCGGTCAGGTCCCCGATCCGGGGGGGCCGGGACATGAGGAAACCCTCCGCCAAGGAGCATCCTACTAGACTCCCCAGGTGCGTGTGAAAACTCCGGATCCGTTCCAGGAACCGGGGATCGCTGAGATAGGTGGCAGGCTCGCTCGAGTCCGAGCGATACAACTGGGACGCATAGGCCTCCAAAGCGCGCCCCTTCTGCTCGTAGTGGTCCGAAATGTCCACTCCGATATGGGGTAAGACCGGCTGATCGAAATGGGTCCAGTAGGCGATCCGCCGGGGACGGAAACGCCGCTGAGACGTTTCGATGGCCGCCAGACCGGCATGGTGAACCGCCTCCTCGACCAGAATGGTTGCCTTGCCGTGGTCCGGATGGCCCCATCTGGAGTGAGTCAGGACGAGCTTGGGCCGGTACTGCCGGATCACTCGGATCAATTCCAGTCGGCTCTCTTCATCGAGACTCAGGTTCCCGTCCCTCAACCCCAGGTTCAGCCGGAAGTCCAGACCCAGGAGCGCAGCCGCGCGACGGGCTTCGAGGGCCCGGGTCTCGATCGTACCGCGGGTTCCCAACTCGCCCCGTGTCAGATCCACGACGCCGGTGCGGCGACCCAGGGACTTCAGGCGCAGCAGCGTCCCGCCGCAACCCAGCTCGACGTCGTCGGGATGCGCCCCCACTGCGAGAACGTCGACTTGTTCACACATGGATCACCTGGTGACCCATACAGAAGGGGTCGAGGGTTTCCAACAGGCCATCGATGAACCCGGGGCCCTCTTCCATCAGGAACTGGTTGAAGTTGACGATCCGTTCCTGCAGCTTCTCCTCGGGATGAAGACGGGTATGGAGATAGTCGAGATGACGGCCGGCGACGAGGTCGCGGTTTCGATAGTTCTTCAGAAATCGATTCTCCACCCGGTCCATCTGATAAAAGACTCGCTTCCAAGCCCTGGGAACCATCTTGCCGAGACTCGGATCGACGCGGACTATGTCCCCCTGGAGCCGGGTCAGGCTCTCCCGGACCACCTCCGAGATCCGGTCGAACTCGTCCAGGACGTGCTTTGAAGCTCCTGTCCTGGCGACACGTTGGGTGATTCGGGAGGCGCCCAGGGTGAGCAGCTCGAGCAGATCCAGCGAGTGCTTTTTCAGCAGCCGCTGGGACTTCCGGTCCACTACCGTAACCCCGACCCTGGGGAACACGCAGCACTGAATCTTCCAGTAGGGACTGATGGCGCCGATCTGGCTGAAGTAGGCGACCTCCGCCGGCCCTCCCACGTAAGCTACGGTAGGGAAAAGATGGTCCTGAATGATGGGCCGCAACAAAACGTTGGGACCGAACTCACCGGCTCCGGTTCGTATCCGTTCCAGCAGCTCTTCCGGCCGCAGCCGGAGAGAGCGGCTTCCGCGGCTCCAATAAGCTCCGGATCGGTACTCCAACTTGTAACGCCGTCTTTCCTCGAGCCAGAAGAGGAGTGACTCGGAGCTGTCCACGGGCACCTGCACCCGGTGACCATCCGCCTCCAGCTTCCGCCCGCGGGTCTGCAGGGAGCGGATCAGACGTTTCCGCTCCAGGACCGCCGTCTCGAAGACCTGTCTCAATGCGCCCTTGTACCCGGGGTGAAGCGCGTCGAAGAGAATGAGCCCCTGGTTTCGAAAGAGCCGGGCGAGCCATCGCCCCTGGGCATCGGTAAAAGGCGTGCCGGGCGCGAAGGCCGATTCGAGGGTTCGAAGGATCGCTTCCCGATACCCGGAAGTAGGAGCGGCGTCCTGGAGCCTGTTCAGGGGATCACCCACCGATTCCAGCGACACCGTGCCCACCATGGTTGCCGAAGGGGGGGAGGGACCGGAATAGCCCAGCGGAAGCAGGGTTCCCTGCGGACCAAAGAAGGCGGTGGAGCGGGACTCCAGAAAATCGGAGTCATCGGAAGGCAGCCAGAAGACCGGAACCGCGGGACACCCCGCCGCCTCCAGGATCCGGGCCAGGCTCACGGCGGTCAGCGCCTTGTAGACGGAGAGGGCGGGTCCGCCGAAGAGGCCCAACTGTTGGCCCGTGACCACGGCCACGGTCCCGGAATCCCGCAGCTTCTCGATATTCTCGCCGGTGGAGGGCCCCGAGCCCACCCGGGCATTGAAATCGTGGAGCATCCGGACGAGAGTCTCGCGGGGCAACCGGGAGCCCCGTTCCCGCGCGGCCTCGGCTCTTAGGCCCAGAGCCTCCGGGCTGGTGTGCGCCGGTCCGGCCGGATAGAGCGGTGCGACCTGGTCGAATTCGTACAGATACTGGAGAAATAGCCGACTCTGCCCCGGCAACCGGCGGCGGTCGAGACGCTCGAGTCTCATGCGGCCGCCAGTTTAACCGAAAGTCCCTCGCGGCACCGGGACCGATACCGCGAGGGACTTCCATCAGGGACCGCCGAGGTCAGGGTCCGCGGGACTCCATGCCTGGAGAAGACCGGCGACAGCCGCCGGCCCGTCCAAGAAAAGCCCCGGGGCGTTGCGCCACAGTCTGCTACGGGCGCTTCGCCTTTTCCTTGGCAGGGGAGGAGGGGGCCTTGACCGTGATCCGGTCCCTGAGCCTCAGAAAGGTCTTCTCTCCGATGCCCCGGACGTTCATCAGATCTTCAATCCGCTTGAAGGCTCCGTTTTTCTCCCGGAACGCCACGATTCGTCCGGCGATTGCCGGTCCGACGCCGGGGAGGGTGTCCAACTCTTCCACGGTCGCCTGATTCAGGTCCAGCTTGTCCGCAGCCGTGACCTCCGGAGAACAGAGCCAGGGCATGGCCATCATCAAGGTCGAGAACAACAAAATCTTTCGCATGTGTACCTCCTATGGTTTGGGTTGTCTATCTGAGCCTAACGCTCCGGAAGGAAAAAACGCGAAAATGGGGGAAGAGAAATGAGAAAAAGAGGAAAGAGTAGTGAGGAGCTGTTCCAGAGGGCGGCACCCGGCGGAGTCAGGAGAGAAACAAAAGCTCGAGCCAATCCGGCAAGCTTGTCCTCGACGAGACCATTATCCGGCCTGCGCCCCACTACGCGTAAACGACCCGCCTTTCTTCACTCTTTCCTCCTTTCTCTTTCCTTTTTCCTCCCGGACGCCGTTGCAGAGGTAGTCGAAAATTTCGTAGTTCCGGGCTCCGTGCGCCGCCCGGGTCCGGTACTCGTCGCTCAAAGGCTCGGACAACAGCATGGGGACCATCTCTTCATGGCGTCCGCCGTGGGACCTGAGAGGTTGGTTCAGGACGCTGAGATCATGGTCGGCAGGGGTCCTCCCGATGACGGCGCCGGCGTCCGCCATCACCACCAGATCGCCGATGCGGTCGGCCGGCAGGTCCAGCTCTCTCGACGCCGCAACGCAATCGTAGACTTCGTCGATGCCGGGCAACCGGCGAATCCAACCGGCCACGGCAGCGGTCTGCAGGGGTTCGGTCACGTGCACCATGACCGCCGAACCCAGAGAGCCGTGGTGAACGACGTAGGGGTCCGTGATGGGACAGACGACTCGGTTTCCCGCTCCGAAACGATCTCTCAACAGAGAGTCGAGATAGACGACGTTGGGGCTCCCGTCGGGCCGAGTTCATCATCAGTTCCCGGCCGGTCCGGGGATCGAGAAAGAAGTTGCCGCTGATACCGGTCACGGACGGCGGGACCCCCGAGACGATGGCAGCATTGTTCACGTTGGTGAAGGAGGGGAGGGCGCCCCGGACCACGGACTCGAATCCACCAGCGGCCAGACCGTCCAGATGAGGCATGCGGCCCCGACTCCTGGAGACCTCCAGGTACTCGGGCCCGCAGCCATCGATGCAGACCACCACCAGCGGCTTGGCCGGGGGCCGGTATTCCCGCCCGTTGACCCGGAAGGGTGTGGTGCTGATCCGCATCAAAAGGCCGTCAATCGGAGAAGTACCAGCGCAGGATCTCGGGGCCCCAAAGGGCGACCGCAGCCGCAGCGACACCCAGAAAGGTGCCGAACGGCAACGGGTAGCTCCTTCCCTCGGAGCGGGCCCGCATGTAGATGGCGCCGGCGACGGCCCCCACCACCGAACCCAGGAAGACGCTCAGCCAGGCACACCTCCAGCCCAGGAAGGCACCCAGCATGGCCGTCATCTTGACGTCGCCGAATCCCATCCCGTCGACACCCGAAAAACGTCGGTAGAGGGTCGCGATCAACCACAGGCAGCCGCCTCCCGACACGGCTCCCAGGAGGGAGAATCCCAGGTGGTCCCAAGCCGGGAGCGACGTCGGCTCCGCCTCCCAGTGGAAGAAATCCGGATCCTGAAGAGGAGACAGGACGACGCCGGCCGCCAAACCTCCGAACGTCAGGACGTCGGGCAGGATTCGATGGTAAAGGTCGATGACCGTGAGAGTCAGGATCAACGCCAGGAACAGGCAGCTGACCACAAAGGTCGAGGACCAACCGAACCGCATCCAGGCGGCGACAAAAAGAGCCGCGGTCGCGGCCTCCACCAACGGGTACCGGAGAGAGATGCGCTGGTGGCAGGAGCGGCAGCGACCCTTGAGGAGCAGGAAGCTCAAGACCGGAATGTTGTCCCCGGCCGATATCGGTTTCGAGCAGTTCGGGCAGCGGGAACGGGGCCGAATGACCGACTCCCGGCGTGGGAGACGATGAATGCAAACGTTGAGAAAGCTTCCGGTCACCAATCCGGCCAGGGCCGGCACGGCTGCGATCCAATCCATCTCCCGCAATTATACGCGCGGCTCGGAAGGGTCCGGTCGCCTCAGGAGACGGAGCTGCCCGAATGCCGGACTAATCACGGCGGGCCATTACAATGTCGCTGCTGTCGACAATGGTGTACATGGCCGTCTCCAGGTCGGTCACGGCCTGCTGATAGTCCACCCGCGCCCTCAGTTCCTGCACCTGCGACTGGCTCAGGTCCCGCTGATACCGGAGCACTTCGAAGTTGGTGGACAAGCCGGCTTGGAAACGCTTGTTCTCGCCCTCCAACTGCGCCTCCGAGAGCTGGCGCGCAACCTGGGCCGCCTGCAGGCGTTTCCTCTGGGTGGCGATGCTCTCAAAGGCATTGCGCACTTCCACGATGATCATCTGCTGCTGGTTCTTCAGTTGGCTGGCGAGCCGGCGATCTTGGATCAAGATCCTCGCTCGATCCGCTTCGTTGGCCCGGTTCCTCAGCGGAATCTCCACGCTGACGCCCAAGGTGTAGTTGATGTAGTCGAATCCGAAGACCTGGCCCCACGATTTCCCGAAACTGCCGAAGAAAGGATTCGACGGCTGAGGTACGTTCTCCAGTCGCGTGTCGGGGACGCCGTCTCCATCGGTATCCACGAACTCGCTCCCGAAGACCTCGCCGGCGCGGCCCGTGTTGGTCAGGCTCGCCACCAGGTCGACAGTGGGTCTTCCTTCCCGTTGGTAGTACTCCCGGTCCACCTCCACCTGTTCCCGTTCCAGCCGGTTCTGTTCCAATTCGGGGCGCCTCTCCATGGCCCTGGAGATGGCCTCGTCCAGGGTGATCGTCAGATCCTGGACCCGGGGAAGCTGGGTCGGGATCAGGGTCAGATTCCAGATGGCCGCCGTCGGATCCGGCGCCAGGTACCGCTTGAGTCCGTTCTGGGAGGTGATGATCTGAACCTCCGACTGGATCATCTCCTGCTCGCGCGTGGCCACCTCGGCCCGGGAGGCAGTGACCTCGATGGGCGCCATGACGCCGATCCGGACCCGTTTCTGATTGTTCTCATGCTGGATAATGGCCAGCTCCATGGACTTGCGAATGGCCTCGTAGCTCTCGATGGCGAACACCAGCTCCCAGTACTGGTTCTGCACCTGCTGGACGATCTCCGACACCTTCTGTTGAAACTGGCTGTCGCTGATCTCGATATCCAGGTTGTAGAGCTTGAGCTGACGCCTGGTCTGAGTCTGTCGAAATCCCCTCAACAGCGGCTGGCGCAGGGACGCGGCGAAGTTGGATCCGAAAGAGGGGTTCATGAAGGAAAAGGCGCTGTTGGTGCTGAAGCGGTTATTGTTGAAGTTCAAGGTGAGGCTGCTTCCGTTGGGCAGATTCTGCACCAGCGACGTGTCGAAGTAGATCCGATTCGTAGTGTTTACCGGAATTCCCCGGCCCGCGTCCAAAATGGACCGAGCCGGATTCTCGGTGGCCGCCCAGCCTACCTCGAACTGGAGCCTGGGATCGTAAAAGCCCCTGGTTCCGAAGATCTGCTGGCGGTTCAGATCCTCGTTGTAGTCCTCGATGGCGATCTCCAGGTTGTTGATCAGCGCCAGCCGGATGGCGTCCTTGACGCTCAACTCCCGGACCGGTCTCTCACGGCGCATCCGATCCGCCCACGACTCGGGCCGGTCGATCTCCGGCATCTTCGGACCCTCTTGATCAGGGGCCGATTTTTCTTGCGGGACAGCTCGCAAGAAGGGCAACGCAAACACGAAAACAATCGGAAGGATAATTCCCTTGACGCTCTTCATCGCATCTCCCGGAAAGGCTCAAGACTAGACGGACCGTGGCAAAGCCCCCCGCACAACCAGCCCGGACTGTACCACGAGGGCTCATCCCTATGGTGTACGACGACACGGGAAGATTGTTTCAACTAGCTGGAGGTGGGGTGCCAGTCCGTGGTGAAAGTCGCGCGAGCACCGAGACCGTTCCTGCGCCCGCCGGACCAGGCGCAACGGACGGAGCATACCGGGAGTATGTGAGCCAAAAGCAACGCAGTCCTCGCACGATGCAGGGACGGTCGAATGCCGTGACGACTTTTGCCACGGGCTGGAAAGGGCTCGGAGCGCCGGCCACCGAGGGAGGACCCTCCAGGAGCCGGCGCTGAAGGTGATCGCGGCATTCGACCGGCGCTACGCGGGACCTGCCGGAGACGCCGGAATGCGTGCCGTCAATTCTCGGACTCAGGCTCGGACTCGGACTCGCTCGGCCGCGTCCGCTTCAGGGAGGGCCGCTTCAAGGTCGGACGGTCGCCCTTCAACGTGGGCTCTTCCCGATCGTCCCGGTCGTTGGTCCGGCGCTTCAAGGTGGGCCGGGAAGCGCCGCTCTTGGTTCCGCCCTGCCCCGGACGGATCTCCGCACGATCCATTTGAATCAGCCGCGCCTTCACCCGGTCGAACTCGGAGGTGCTGACCACGTACTCGTCCTTGGCAGGCAAATAGGAGATCTCCTCGTTCACCTTGGCGATCCGGTTTTCGAAGCTGGGGTGAGTCCGGAAGAAGCTGGCGAACTTGCCGGGACGGTTCTTGTCCTTGGCCTGCATCTTCTCGAAGAAGGAGATGAAACCCTGGGGATCGTATCCCGTGTTCCAGAGATACTGGGTCCCCAACTGATCGGCTTCGGCCTCCGACTTGCGGGTAATGCCCAGAACCGCCAGGTTCATGCCCAGTCCCAACCCCTGATAGAGGGCGTACTGAGTCCAGCCACCGGTGAGGATCAGGGCCGGCAGGGCCGCAAACTGCATGAGGTTGCCCTTGGTCATCCTCTCGGTGGCATGCCGGGCCGTCACGTGCGCGATCTCGTGAGCCATGACTCCGGCCAGCTCGGCTTCGTCCTCGGCCTCCAGGATCAGCCCCTTGTTCACGAAGAAGTAGCCGCCTGGCAAGGCGAAGGCGTTCACCTCCTCGGAATCGAGGACGCGGATCACGAAGGGAACTTTCGCATCCGAGTTCTTCACGATGAGCTGGCCCAGCCCGTCGACGAACTCGTTCACGACGGGATCTTCCACCAGCCGGGCGGTCTGCTCGATCTGCTGGGCGTACTGGGCGCCAATTTGGATCTCCTTCTCCAGCGACACGAAGTTGGGGAAGATCAGGGCCACCTTCCCGTTGATGTCCCGATTGCCGATATTTTCGACATCTTCGTGTTTGCGCCCGGAACGTGTCGGCACGTTCAGCAGAAGCACCAAGGCGGCGGTCAAGAGAGTGACCGGGATTCTGGTTCTTTTGGTCATGGTAGCGCCCTCATGTGGTTTAGGGACTGACATTCAGTATATCCATAGCCAGGCAGATCTGCCAAGAATGCACCGGAACCGTCACAAACTTTCCATGTGCGCCGCATCTCTGCTAACTTCCTTCACCATATTCCGATGCTTCCACAAGCTCCCGGGTTCAATAGTTCAGGGCCGCCCGTCTTCCTCGGCGGAGAGGTCCGCTCCTGGGCCAAGATACTGGCCGCGTCCCAGATGGGGACCGTGGATCGACTCACCACCCGGGACTGCGGACTCCCCAGCCTGCTGTTGATGGAAAATGCCGGCCTGAACCTGTATCAGGTCCTGAAATCCCACTTCGGGGAACGGCTCGCCAGCCACTCTACCGTGATTCTCTGCGGCAAAGGGAACAACGGCGGAGACGGTCTGGTCCTGGCCCGCCAATTGGCGCGCCGCGAATCTGCTCCGACGGTGGTCCTGCTCTGCCGCCCCGAACAGATGCGGGGAGACGCCGCCGTCCAATTGAAGGCCTACCGGAAATCCGGCGGCGAGGTGGTGTCCGTGACCTCTCGGGAGGAGTGGGCGGAAGTTGCCCCCATCCTCGGCAACTGCCGGATCCTGGTGGACGCCCTCCTGGGTACCGGGCTCGGACGTCCCGTAACCGGACTGCTGGCGCAGGTGGTTCGGGATGTCAACGGCAGCGGCGCCTTCGTGCTGGCCGTGGACATCCCTACGGGTACACCCTCCGACGGCCTCCGGCCGATCGGGCCATCGGTCCGGGCTCACGCCACCGTCACCTTCACGGCCCCCAAAATCGCCCACATTCTTCACCAGGAGCCGGAGACGTTCGGGCAGATCTACGTCACTCCCATCGGGACGCCGTCCCAGTTACTGGACACCCCGGACCACTTCCTGAACCTGATGATGCCGGCCCGGATTCAGGCGGTCCTGCCGGCCCGGAAGAGCTTCTCTCACAAGGGGACATTCGGGCACGTCGCGGTCATTGCGGGAAGCCGGGGCAAGACCGGGGCCGCCGCCTTGGCCTCCCGAGCCGCGTTGAGATCCGGGTCCGGCCTGGTGACGGGCTTGGCCCCCGACGCCGTCCAACCCCTGATGGCCTCCTTCCAGCCTGAGATCATGACCGAAGGGGCGCCGTCCACGTCCGCTGGAACCTTGGCCTCGTCCGGAATCGATCGCATTCTGGAACTATTGGAGGGCAAGGACGCCGCCGGCCTGGGACCGGGCCTGACCACGGAGAAGGAAACCGTCGACGTGGTTCGGCGCCTGACGCAGGAGGCCGAGGTTCCCCTGGTCCTGGATGCCGACGCCTTGAACGCCTATGCCGGCCAAGCCCACGAGTTGGTCAACCTGAAGGGTCAACCCCTCGTCATCACTCCCCACCCGGGCGAGTTTGCCCGCCTGACGGCCCATTCCATTCCCCAAATCACCGAGAACGGGATCTCCATCGCCCGCGAATTCGCCCGGGGCCGGAACCTCTGGCTCGTGCTCAAGGGGTTCCGGACCTTGGTGGCGTCGCCGGACGGCCAGGTCTATGCCTGTCCGCTGGGAAACCCGGGAATGGCCACCGCAGGAAGCGGCGACGTCCTTACCGGCATGATCACCTCTTTCCTGGGCCAGTATCGGGCTCAGGCCCGGGTCTCTCCGGCGCAGACCACCGACGCCGTCGTCTCCGCCGTCTACCTCCATTCCCTGGCCGGCGATCTGGCGGCCCAAACACAGGGGATGGACTCGCTGGCGGCCGGAGACATCATCGATCACCTGGGATCGGCCTTCCTTCAACTGCGCGGTCGTGGAGGGCAGCACAGCGACCCGGTGGGAAATGCGGGCTAGCCAGGTCCTTCGCTCCAGCAGCGAAGAGGAGACACGGCGCATCGGCCTCAGGCTGGGCGAGACGCTGCACCCTCCGCGAGTGGTCCTGCTCTCCGGAGAGCTGGGAGCCGGCAAAACGGTGTTCACCCAGGCCTTGGCAGCCGGTCTGGAGGTCGAAGATCTCTCCCTGGTCCGAAGTCCCTCTTTCACCCTGATCAACGAGTACCCGTCGGCTCGCGGTCGCATCTACCACGTCGACCTGTACCGCCTGGAGGGAGCGGACGACTTCCATTCCATCGGTATCGAGGAGATCCTGGAGCGGGAAGCCGTCGTCATCATCGAATGGGGAGAAAAGCTCGATTTGCCCGTGGACGACCCCGTCCGTATCCGAATCCTGGTGGACCCGGCGAGCGACGACCGCCTGCTGGAAATCGACTTCGGAGAGGAAAGGGAAGAAGCAACATAGGAGGCGGTCGAATCGGGAGACCGCAGGGTGAGACTTTGGGAAGGTGTGTCAGCGACGAGGGGAAGCGCCGTCAGGTCAGGCCGGAAAGACCGAGAAGGCAACTATTGAAATCATGGCATTCGAAGTCGCCTGATTATGTCAGCCGTCAGCTCGCGTCGCTCATCCGCCAGATCGAAGAGCTCCCGGCTGGCACGCGTCTGAAGGGAGCTACCGTGCCACAGAGTTACCAGAACACCTTCATTCTTCACTGCTTTCGCAAAGTCGATATTGGCCTGACCGTGGTCGTGTTTTAGAACTTTTTCAAGATAGCCACCGTCGATGAAGACAGCTGAAACTCCCATGATTGTGTTCTTGGTCCCAGAATGAATATGGCCCGTGTGATTAGCACGGGCCATAATTTTTCCAAGAGTGCCCACGGGAACTCCTGGGTCCATTTTTCAGACATTCATCCTACACGATCCCTCCCTCAGCATGTCAAGAATTTGGCGTCATCAGCAGGGACAGGTCAAGTGTCCATTGATTTTGGCACTTGACTGAGCCAGTCGATTGATGGATCGGTAGTCATCGAGCCTGTGGGAGAGTGAGGATTGGCAAACAGGATCGGAGGCGGGTTCGCAGTTTTCTGAACGGCGGCGTTTGCTGGGGATGTGAAACCAACACAGGAAACGAGGGAGACCATCGCTGCCGACAACGCTGTTCCGCTGACTCGTTGGTCAGAGTTTTCCGCAATCCTGCCACCATTTCAATACTCGGGAGCGACTGCCGGAAACCGATCCCGCCGATCGCGGCCCCCCGCATGGGGAAACGCATTCGGCTATCAGCTCCTGGAAGTCACCTTGACCTGCCTGCTCATCGGCTTTCTGGCCTCGCTGGCATGGCCATCCTATCAGCAGGTGCGGGACAACTGGCGGCTGTCGCAGGGGTCTCATCTCTTTCTCTCCATCCTGGAGCAGGGGCGTGCCGCGGCCATCGGGCGGAATCTGACCGTACAGATCCGAGTCTCGGACGAAGGGGGACGCACCACGATCGCACCGGAGGGGGAAGAGGCCGGACATTGGCTGACCCTGCCCCGGGGAGTCCGGGTCGTCCGGAGGCCAAACCACGAAATATCCTTCTATTCCCGAGGGACCGCCGCTCCGGGCGGGACGTTCGTCCTGGGCAACTCCGCCGGCGAGATCCAGATCGTGATCTCACCGGCCGGGAGGATCCGATGGCAAAGAATATAGGTGGTGACAGCGCCGAGAAGGGGTTCGCCTTCCTGGAGCACCTGATGGCCACAACGATATTGACCGTCGCCGTCCTTGCCCTGATCCAGACCTTGGCTCTGACCCTGGGCAACTACGCCATCATGGAAAAACGGCGCCAGGAAGTTCTGCAACGGTGGAACCGGAGCGAAGAGGCTCGCTCCCGCGAGCCGGAAGGGGAGAGGATCGTCCTGGGGCCGAACGGACCCTCGTTGTGGCGCCTGAAGGTCTCGGGCGCCGAGGACGAGAACACCTCGAGCTGGGAGGTGCTCCGATCACTACCCTGAAAGGAGGCTTCCGGATGAACCCGATTGATTCGCTTGCGGGACCCCACGGCGCCGGCCCGAAAGAGGGGGAACGGGGCTTCAGCCTGATCGAATCGCTTCTGGCCACCGCTGCCTCCGCGCTCCTTTTCTCTCTTTTTCTGGGAGTGTTCGACCAAGCTCAGATCACCGTCACCAATCTCACACGCTTGATGGAACGGGACCGGAACCTGATCCTGGCCCCGGTCCTGCTGGGTGGGTGGATCCTGGGAGCGGGCAACCGGGAGTGGAACCGGGACGGGGACGGAATCCTGATCCAGTCCGAAATCCTCCGGATCGAGTCCGACCTGGACGGGAACGACGGGTTTCCCGACGGGCGAGTCGACGGCAATTTCGAGAGCCTGTCGCTCCGCTGCCAGACGGACCATTTGCAACTCAAGAGCGGCGCGGGGAGCTTTCAAGCCGTCCTGAAACACATCCGGCAGTGGGAAACTCTGGCTAACGGACGGCTGCTGACCCTTCGCCTCACCGGCGCCGTGAGCCCTCCGCTGCTGCACTGGAAATGGGACGGTGAGACCACTGAGACCATCCAATTCACGCTTCGGAACTACCGCCCCAACCTCTTCCCTCCCCGGGATGGATGAACTCCGGAGATCGGAACCGGAGGCGGGACTTGCCCTGCTGGCCGCCCTGCTCACGACGGCCCTGGTCGCGACCCTGGTCTGGGCCCTGAGTGTGCAGAACCTGATCCAGTGGAGGCTGCTCCAAGGGGTTGAGGCCCAACTCTACAGCCGGATCCTGGCCCAGAACGGAATCGAATTCGCTCGCGGTCTTCTGCCCCTGGTCGATGTCGACGAACTCCTTTCCGGTGCCGACGGTTCCTTCTCCGGAACCGATCTTGCCGAATGGAGAAACCCTCTCCCCTTTTCGCAGGCTCGCCGTATGGACCCCGAGAGTTGGACACCCGGCCGCGACGACGGACTTCCGTCTCGTGGCGGAGACCAACTGCTGCCGAACGGTTACCCGGACCCTGGAGGGGGCCGGTTCTACGTGAGGTTTTCCAACAACCCCGAAGAGCCGGCCCACCAGGACCGGGATGGGGTGGTCCTGGTCCGGAGCATGGGGGTAGCCCCTCTCAAATTACGGAACCCGTTCCTGGCATCGACCCGCAACAACGTGACTCTGATCGAATCCCGCCTTCTGCAGGAGACTGCATTTCGACTCCGGAGCGCGCTCACCCTGGCGGGAGACGACGGAAACTTCCAGTGGGCGGGAAGCCAATTTCTCCTGGACGGCGGACACCGGGAGCCGGCGGTCCGTCTCCTTTCCCTGGGAGGCGATGGACTCGGCACCGAGTTTCTGCAGAACCTCAGTCCGGCGCAAGCCGGCCGGGTCCGGGGTGCCGGACCGGAACCATCTCTCACGGACTCGACTGCGGCATACCGTGACGACCCTCGTCACCGTTCCCTTTTTCAAGCTGTCTTCTGGAGGCATTTCCAGGATCACCTGCCAGCCCTTTCGGCGGACACCGGAATAGTCCATCTACCGGAGGGAGGAACCCTGTCGGGGTCGGTGTCGGGTGTCGTCATCGCCCGAGGGAACCTGATCCTGCAGGGAGACGTCCAATTACGGGGAATCCTGCTTCATCTGGGTGGTGGCGGCGTCATTCTGAAAGACCGTGCCCAGATCGTAGGGGGACTCTGGCTTTCCAACCTGAGTGTGGACGGAGAAACGATCCGCGGCGGCTCCTTGAGCCTTCATTTATCGGACATGGCCAGCGTCCGATACGACGCGGATGCCATCCGGTTGGGACTGCGCAGCTTTCCGCCGACTCAACTGGGCTGGCGGCTCCTCTTTCCGGAGATGAAACTGTGACGGACCGTCTTTACCGGCAACTGCCCGAACTCGGTTTTCGGCCCAGGTGAAGACATGCGATTCCGGCCGAGAGGTTTCGGTGGTGGATCTCCTGGAACCCCGCCCTCTCCAGCAACCGGTCCAGATCCTCGGGCGCGAGGAACTGTCGCACCGACCGGGAGAGATAATCGTAGGCTTGACCGTGCCCCGAGATCCAACCGCCCAGTCGAGGCAGCATCCGCACGAAATAGAACAGGTACAGCGACCTGAACAGCGGCAAAGTGGGGAGCGTAAACTCCAGGATGGCCAACACGCCTCGGGGCCGGATCACCCGATGCATTTCGGCCAGACCCTGGCGGTAGCTCTCCAGATTCCTCAATCCGAAGGCGATGCTGACGGCGTCGAAGGATCGGTCCGGAAAGGGGAGTCTCAGCGCGTCCCCTTCGGTGAACGCAATGCGACGACCGCTGGTGGAACGGGACGCCTTCTCCTTTCCCAAAACCAGCATCGGATGAGAGAAGTCGCACGCCACCACCGAACCCACGCCGGAGAGCTCCAGAGCCAGGTCCCCGGTTCCCGTGCACAGGTCCAATATCCGCGGGTCCGACGGCAGCCGGCCTTCCAGCTCGCGCCTCGTCACCCGCCTCCAGCGCCGGTCCACGGACAGGGAGAGAAGACGGTTGGCCCGGTCGTATCGGGGGGCAATCCGGTCGAACATCCGGCGGATCCGCCCCGATTCCTTGTCCTCCATCTGAATCCCCGGAACCCGCGATGGCGGTCCGCAAAGACCCCTACTTCACTTGCTTCACCTGGTCCCAGGCCCGTGCCAGGTCCTGGTCTGGAATATCGTCCCGGATCTCAGTGATCCCGATCGCCGCCAGCAACACCACGACCGTGCGTTGATTGCGGCGTTTCTTGTCCCGCTTCATGGCCTCCACGACGCGGCTCGTGGGCACCGTCTCGATCGTTGGCAGCGGCCCGATCTCCCGGATCGACTGTACTGCCCGGTCCCGTGAATCCCGTGAAAGACCGGTGCGCCAATGCGAGAGATGAGCGGCAGCCATCATTCCGTAGGCCACCGCTTCCCCGTGGGTCACCCCCTTAAACCGGACGGCGGATTCCAATCCGTGGCCGAAAGTATGTCCCAGGTTCAGTATTCGCCGCAGATCCGATTCGCGTTCGTCCTGGGCGGTGACCTCGGCCTTGATCCGGCAGCAGCGCTGGATCAACTGCCGCATCACCGGGGCCTTCCGGGCCTGGATCTCTGCCAGCGACGCGTTCAGCCAATCGAGGAATCCGGCGTCCCGGATGAGGCCGTACTTGAACACTTCATAGAGTCCGGACTGATACTCCCGTTGAGGCAAGGAGAGGAGGGTTTCCGGATCGATGCAGACCAGGCTCGGCTGCCAGAAGGAACCGACCATGTTCTTGGACAGACCGTGATTGACTCCGGTCTTGCCTCCGACTGAGCTGTCCACCTGAGCCACCACCGTCGTCGGGATCTGGATATACGGAATTCCCCGCATGAAGGTGGCGGCGGCAAACCCCGCGATGTCCCCGGTCACTCCGCCGCCCAGGGCCACGAGGGCCGACGAGCGATTCGCGCCCCCGCTCACGAGCTGTCCGTAGATCCGCTCGACGGTTCGGAGTGTCTTCTGGGATTCTCCGTCCGGTATCAGAATCTCCGACACCCGGAACCCGGAGTCCGCGAGACCCTGCATCAGCCTCTCGCCGTAGAGTTTGTGGACCGTGGGATTGGAGACCAGGAACAGCCTCCGGGTCATCTTGCGATCGCTCAGCAGCCTCGGCACCTCGGCCAGGAGACCGGGACCGATCAGGATGTCATAGCTGCGGCCGGGAAGGCTGACCTGAACCGTCTTCACCGGGTTCCTTTCCTGCTGTACGCCGCTTTGGGAAAACGCGTCGGCATCGATACGGCTGGTGAGGTCTGGGGAAAACGGTTCCAGGCTAACTCAGCACGCCTTCCAGAGGACTGCTGGCCGTGGCGTAGAGCTTGCGGGGAATTCGCCCCGCTTTGTAGGCCAGACGACCCGACTCCACGGCCAGCCTCATGCTCCTGGCCATGGAAACCGGATCCTTGGCGCCGGCAATCCCGGTGTTCATGAGGACTCCGTCCACTCCCAGCTCCATGGCCAGCGTGGCGTCGGAAGCGGTTCCGACGCCGGCGTCGACGATGACCGGAACCGAGGCGAACTCCAGGATGATGCGGATATTGTTGGGGTTCTGGATGCCGAGGCCCGATCCGATGGGGGCTCCCAGCGGCATCACCGCCGCCGCTCCCGCATCCTCCAGCCGCTTGCAGACGATGGGGTCGTCGTTGGTGTAGGGGAGCACCACAAATCCTTCCTTGACCAGCACGTGCGTGGCTTCCAGCAAGGCTTCGTTGTCGGGGAAAAGCGTGCGCTCGTCTCCGATCACCTCCAGCTTGACCAGATTCGACAGGCCTGCCTCCCGGCCCAACCGGGCGTATCGGATTGCCTCGGCCGCCGTGTAGCAGCCGGCCGTGTTGGGCAACAGCCGGTAGCGGTTGGGATCGATGTAGTCCAGGAGGGATTCCCGAGTCCGGTCGGTCAGATTGACGCGCCGTACGGCCACTGTGACCAGCTCGGACCCACTGGCTTCCAGGGCCTGCTCCATCTGGCCGAAGGTCGCGTATTTCCCCGTTCCCACCAACAAACGGGAGCGATACTCACGTCCAGCTATGGTCAGCGTATCTTCCATGGCCCCTCCTCCCACGAAATGGACGATTTCGATCCGATCGCCGCTCCGGACTTCCTGCTCGGCCCACCGGGCGCGGCGGACGATCTGCTCATTGATTTCGACCGCGACCCGGCCCCCGTCAAGCTCCAGATCCTGAACCAGATCCGCCACACTGCGGCCCAGTTCCACCTGGTGCTGCAGGCCATTCAGAACGACTTGGATCTTGCCCATGGGTCCATCGTTTTCGAGCCCAGTCTACTACGACGCCGCGCCCCCCTGCCAGCCGGACCAAGCCCTGACCGGCGGGGGATCGGCCCATTCCGGGACCACCGCCCGGCTCTGGCGGACCTGTGGTCGGAGCCACTCAACTTCCCGTCGAATTCCTCATCGGATGTTGGCGAGCGCCATTAACCTTGACGGGGTTCTGAACCACTAGGAGTCTGCGCGGTAGGAATGATCGTAGCGAGAAAGCGGGGAATCGAGGCCAGATTTTCTCGATTTTGAGGTGCATAGTCGTTCTATTCGCCGAGAAATCGGGGAAATATGGACCGATTCTACCGCTTTCGCAGTAGATCAATTTCTGCCGCGCAGACTCCTAGCTTGATTGCCCAAGGATTCCTATTGCCGGAAGAGTTCGTATGCCTCAGGGAGGAACATCCGGGCGGTCATGATCTCCGTCATGGGGATGACGACTCGAAAATCTCCATACGCCAATCCGGATGACCCCTCAAGGGACCTCCATATCACAGGCGCAAAGTTGGTCGTGATTGCCAACTCCTGTTTGTAACCGGAATCACGCAGAGCGCCGTAGCGGGTGAAGTAGAGATGGGTCAAGAACCAGTACCCACCCCGAGTCGAGACGAGAAACAGACCAAGACCCAAGGGCAACAGTTCCTGACAGGTTGATGGCGTTGATCCTTACTGGCGTTTTTTCGGAGATGCACCGGACGAATCTCTTCCAAAGTCAAGTTTCGCCATTTTTTCGATAACGGCGCGCGCCCGCTTGCTGCGGAGCAGCTCATCTGCTTTGACGTACAGCGCGCCCTTTGGCGTCACGTACACCGGAGGACGTTCCGGGTCCGTTGACGACGGTGCCTTTGGGGAAGTCTTCGTCATGATGTCTCCTTACTCCTTACGTCCGAAACTCATCGTACATGACCAAGGTGCTCATGCTTTCATAGGAGGCGACACCCTGTCGCTTGTAACTCACAGCATACTCGACATCATGTGTCGCCCGGAGCGCATCCCCATTCGGGGTGCGAAGCAGGGGTCTTTGTCCCGCACCGTCAACGCAACAAATAAGCCAGGGCCAAACCGACTTGTGCCATTAGCGTCAAGAGATACATCTGCCGCCAGCTGGGATGGTTCTCCCAGTCCAACTTCCCTTCCCAATCCCGAGAGGACCGGACGAGCAGGAGGATGATCCGGCCGCCCCAACCGGCGAGCAGCAGCCCCAAGCCCACCAGCAGCGACGGTTGTCCGGACAGGAACCCGAAGACCGCACCGGGTACAAGGGCCAGAAATGGCAGAACGAAGAAAGGCGCGATGATCCGGATCGACCGCTCCACGCCATAGATGACGGGAAGCGTCCGGCAGCCGCCCCGGCGGTCCCCCTCCACGTCGGAGAAGTCCTTGGTGGTGACGGCCCCTAAGAAATAGACTCCCAGGATCGCACCGAGAACCCAGGGCTCCGGCTGCAGCACATGTTTCACGGTGGACCAACCGGCCACCGGGAGCAGCGTTCCCCGGACCACGGCGATGGTGAGATTGGCCCAGATGCCGCGGGACTTGGTCCGAATCGGAGGCACCGAGTAGAGAAAGGTTCCCAGGGCGCCTCCCAGAACGACGAAGAAACACTGGAGATTGATCCAGGCGGCCAGCAGCAGGGCGATCACCAGGAAGACGAGACTGAGGCACCAGGCTTCCGCCTCGGAGATGCGGCCCGACGGCAGCAGGCGGTGAGGCTTGTTGATCCGGTCGATCTCCAGGTCGAAGATCTGGTTGAGGCCATTGGAAAAGGCGTTCAGCGCGGCCGCCAGAATGGCTCCGGCCAAGATCCGCAGAATGATCCCCCCGCCCCCCGGGCTCCAATCGGAAACCCCTTTCGGATCTACAGAGAGTCCCATGAGGGCGCTGCAGACCATCCCCAGCGCCGGCACCAGCAGGGTGAAGGGCCGAATGAACCGGAAGTAACGGACGATGGGATCAGGCATGCCGCGGCAGGTGCTCTACTTCGAAACCAGGAAGGAACGCGAATCCAGCAGCGATTCCGTGCCGTCGTGAATCCATCGGCGCCGATCCATTTGTCAAGAGGTCGCCGGGGAACAGAAAAGGAACCAGATTCCGCCGCTGGCGCAGGCTCCCGCCAAGGTATTGTACAAGTTGAGCACCTGGTGCCGACCCGGGGCCTCCCGCCCGTCGCCGGCCAGCCAAGACTCGACTCCATTCCCCGCAATGGCTCCGGCCGCCAACGCCGGCAGTGCCGACGCGGGGACCCAGCTCCACAGGACCGGAACCGACGAGACCGCCAAGGCCGCAACCAATCCGGAGAGCGTGCCCGCAAGTGAAACGGCGCCGGGAGTCCCCACCGGAACCGGTCTGAAGGATCGGAGATCCCTGGGAGCCCGTCCCAACCACTGCCCGATCTCGGTCGCGACCGTGTCCATGGTGGCGGCGGCCAGGGCGCCGGTGTAGGCCACACGCGCCACCGTGCTGTCGGTCCAGAAAAACAGCAGCGTCAGGATGCCCGCGACCAGACCCTTGGACAGAACGTTGGCCACGCCTCTCCGTCCGAGATTCTCTTCCGCGACTCCCAGAGCCTCCTTCCGTCCCTTCCCCAACCAAGTGCTGAACCCGCCCAGGAAGAAGAAGAGGCAGAGGACGACATAGCCCGCGGGTCCCGCCGACAGATAGACGCCGATTCCCAGGACCAGTCCGGCGGCGGCGCCGCGCCAGGAAATCCAACCCACCATCACGCTGAGGCCGGCCAGGAGGAAGTTGATTCCAACCGCGTGGGACCAGGGCGCGGCCAACTCGGGAATCAGATCGGGCGCGCCCAGTAGCAGCGGGAAGATCCCGGCGCCGACTACCACGATGACCAGATTGTCGTCCACCAGGTTCGGCAGCGACTCGGCCAAGGCGCAGACCAGAGCACCCAAAAGACAGCAGGCTGCCAGCTTGAGATTTGAACTTCCGTCCGATCGCGGCAGGTTCCAGATCAGGAGTGTCCAGGATCCCACCGCCGCCGCCAGGAAGAAGCCGATGGAACCGCCCAGGCTCTTCTCACGATTGTAGGGGAGTGGAACCCAGGGCCACCGCCGTCCCGCCAAGTTGGAAACCGAGTCTCCCACCGCCAGAACGGCCCAGACCGCCGCCGCGACGTGAAGGCGCTCGCGAAACAGGAGCAGCAGCAGCATGATTCCCAAGGCGTAGTAGAGCTTGCCGGTGGAGAATCCTGCGTCCCGTTCCGAATCCCGCGTCGTCACCCGGATCCAACGAGGGGAGATGAACGCGGCGTAGAAAAACGAAAAGAGACTCAGGAGAAGGATCAGCCCGTAGTCCAGGTAGGGAAGGAGAAAGGCGAAGGCCAGGGGCAGCACATGTTCCAGCTGCCTCAGGTCCTCGCCTCTGTCTTTCATGACCCCATCCAACGGTTCGTGCTGCTCAGGCCCTCCTCCAGGGAGCGGGCCGAGTAGCCCAGATGGGTGCGGGCCTTGCCCGAGGAAAATCGCCAGTTCTGGAGAAAGAACTCGGCCGTCGAGGGAACCAGCAACGGCGAGATCCCCCGCAATCGCGCACTCCAGTCCTCCAACCGGGCGCCGGCGCGGAACCACCCGTCCGGAAGACCCAGAGGTATGATCGGCACCTCAGAGACCCGGCGGAAGGCCGCGTGCAGATCCCGGAGCGTCCGGTTTTCGCCTCCCAGGACGAAATTCTCTCCGGGGTCGGCATCCAGGCATCGAACCAGAGCCTCGGCGACGTCGTCCACGTAGACGAAATTCCAGCAGGGGGCCCCGCGGCCGGGTAGTGCCGCCACCCGCAGCTTCTTCCATCGCCGAAGCAGACGCACCAGCAGGTTCCCCTCCGTCATCGGCCCGGGGCCGTAAACGACGGTGGGAAAGACCGTGTTCATGGGAAGCCGTTGCTTCCACCGGCTGGCCAGTCGAAAGGCCTCGTATTTGCTCTGATCGTAACCGTGGAAGAACTCAGTTCGTTCGGGAATTCGCTCCTCGGTATGGATTCCGCCGCCGCTGGGGCCGAAGATGGTGAACGAGGAGACATGGACCATCCTGGCAACCCGGTGGCGCCGGGCCAGTTCCAGGACGTTTCTCAACCCGTCCACGTTGACCTTAAGGAAAGGGCCGGGCCGGGACTGGACCAGGGCGGCCAGATGAAACACCGCTTCGGCGTCCCGGAAGCTGGGCTCCAAAGTCCGAATGCGGGTCACGTCCTGGCCCCGGGAGCGCGAAGCGACGGTGACATCGTGCCCTCGCTCCCGGAGCCTGCGCACCAGGACACTCCCCAGGAAGCCTGTCCCGCCCGTGACCAGGCACCTCATGGCGATTCGAATGACCAGGCGCGGCCGTCCAGGGGCTCAGGATCTTCGACCTGAAACAACCGGTACAACGTCGGCGCCAGGTCCATGATGTGCGGATTCTCCGTAACGATGGTGCGATTTGAGACCGCGAAACCCGCGGTGTCCGAAAAATCGGAAGCACAGTGGTCGCCGCTCCATTTCCTGAGGTTGGCGACGAGGACGTGCTCGGGCACCGCACCCAGGGCCGTCTGCCACGAAGTCCGGTAGCCGGAGCGGAAGCTGAGCTGGATGTCTCCGGCATGCTCGATCTCTTCGCCGGAGTAGATCTCGTCCCTGAAATAAGCGTTCTGCAATACCGGTTCTCCGGTTTCCGGGTCCCGATACTCGAGAATATCCCGAGAGACTTCCCGTACCAGATCCATATAGTCGCGGCCGGGTTCGACGATTCCCTGACCCTCCCGCCCCTTCAGGTTCACGTAGATATGGCCGAGACCCAGGGCGTACGCTTGGGTCCGGTTCCAGTCCACGTTGGGGAAGAAGCTCCCGCCGCGATAGACCTGCTCCATCCGTTTCAGATCAGTGTCGGCCCGCACGCCTTTGAAAACCAGGAAACCATTCTCCAGAAGCCAGGTGTTGGTATTGAATTCCTTGCGCCAGGAGTGGAACCCGTGATCGGAAACGACCAGCAGCAGGTCCTGGGGATCCAGGTGTTTCAAGACTCGGGAGAGGATGGAGTCCATCTTCCGGTAGACGTTCAACAGGGATCTGCCGTAGCCCTGAGCGGCCTCCGGGTCGTAACGGGGATGATGGGGGTCGATGAAGCGATAGAACATGTGGGCGGCGCTGTCGGTAGCCGTGAAGACGGCCGTGTACAGGGACGCCTTACCTCGTTCCAGCTCGTGCATCAGGAGCCGCTCCAGATGGTTCATGTTGCGGAAGAGGTCCTCCAGAAAGACCTGCTCGTCGATCTGTTCCTCGTTGAGGCCCCAGGTCTCATGGACCCAGCCGAGAGTCTTGAACGGAGAGAGTTGGGCAACAAGGTCTTGCGAGTAGTCGGCCGGACTCGATAGAGGCAGAATCGGACCGGCCGGATCGAGGCTGATGGGCATCAGGTAGAGTCTCACCTCGGGGAACGTCTCCAGCACGTAGAAGCGGCTGATTCCGCGGATCTTCACCAGGGGCCCCGCCGAGAAGACGAAACGGAACCAATCGCTCCACTGTCCCTCGTCGACCTCCTCTTCCTGATCCTGGAGCCTGAGCGTCAGGCAGGTCGACTGCGGATCCAGCTCCACCGACAGCGGGATCGTCAGTCGAACCAGTTCTTCCTCTCTGGGGTCGGCGGGTCCGCCGATCAGCGCCTGAAAACGGCCGTCTTCCCCTTCCAGGCGGATCACCCGGCCGCCGAACTCCGTATCCTGCAGATCCCAGCGGCTGACGTCCGTGGAAAGATAGAAGTAGGTGCCCCAGGTTCCCCGAACGTCGGGCACACCCAGCCCCGAAAGTGTGGTCCCGTGAACCAGAGGACGCGCCGGGAACTCCAGCGGAAGCCGGAGATTGGCGGTGACGATGCCGGACCGGTCCAGGTGCTCCCAGAAGGGGACGCCCTTGCGGTTGTTGGTCAATCGGGCTCCGCGGATGGGGATGGTCTTGAACAGGAAACGAGGTTTTTCCACCTTCACCAGTCCGATGTCGGGCATGTAGGTGGCGGGGTCACGCCGGAGGAAGTCGAAGATTCCGTGCCGTCCCGGATTGAGTCCGGTGGCGAAGCTGGCCCAAGCCACGGGGGATTCCGGGGGGTTGGTGGTGCCCAGGGTCGATCGGGTCCCCTGTTCTCCTAGGCGGCGAATGTTGGGAAGCTCTTCGATCCATCGATCCACCAGATCGGGGTCCACGCCGTCGAAGCCCAGGACCACGACCTTGAACCCGGGACGCCTGGGGGCGGGCGCACAAAAGGAGCCCAGCAGGACGATCAGAATGAGTACCAGCCGAGGTAAGATCACTCCCGATTCTCCAGACTGCCGTGGATGACCCCCAAGTCTCGTTTCGGATCGTCGAGATCGTATTGGGCCGATACCTTCATAGTCGATCATTTCCCACAACGAGACTCCGGCATCCCGAGCAGCTCGTGCCAGCGTGACCCTTCCCTCACCGTACTGACGGACGTAGTGCTCCGGCTTCCAGTGCCGGATGCCTCTCGACAGCAGCCGGCGCACTGTCGTCGAGCGATCAGACTGTTCGCCCTCTTCGATGATTTCCAGTTCGCAGACCAACTCCGAGGGAAGTCGGGCACCCACCATGTATTCCTTTCTCATCTCGTCGCCTCCCGGTGGCGTCGCGCAAGCACCAGCCACTCCGCGACAACGGCTGGGGAAAGCCCATTCTATTGTTTTCAGTATGATCTCGACCACCGGAGGCATCACCCAAACGGGAGCCGGGACGCGACTTTCCGCTGCTCTTCAAGAGGAAAATGAGGGCCTCGCCATGGCCCCGACATCGGGTCCGTTCGTTGACACCATCCAGGCCCTTCACTAAGATGCATTCTCCGCAAGCGGGGGAGCCAAGTGTGGAGCAAATCGTCTTTTACGTTTTTGCAGCCGTAGCCGTCGGCTCCGCTCTCCTGGTGGTCCTCCAGCAACGCGCCGTCTACAGCGCATTCTCCCTGATCGTCTGCTTTGGCGCATTGGCTGTCCTCTACTTTCAGTTGGGAGCCGCCCTCGTCGCCGCGCTGCAGGTCATCGTTTACGCCGGGGCCATCATGGTCCTGTTCCTGTTCGTGATCATGCTTGTGGACCCGAAGTCGGAGATGTTCGGTCCCGACCGGTTCAAGAAGACGGCCTTGGCCGCGTTGCCTGCGGCCGCCTTTCTGGCGTTTGTTCTGCTTCGCGTCTTCCCGGCGTGGACTCCCCGCGGATCAGGCGACCCGCTCGGATCAGGCGAGGGTCCGAAGAGGATCGCCCAGATTCTCTTCCAGGACTATCTGCTGCCCTTCGAGGTCACGTCCATCCTGATTCTGGTGGCCATTCTGGGCGCCGTCGTCCTGGTCAAGCATCGTCCCGAATGATGGGTATGGTCCCTGCCACTCACTATCTGGCGCTGGGCGCGGTTCTCTTCGTCATCGGCGTCGCCGGCTTCATCGTCAGACGCAACGTCATCACCATGTTCATGTCGGTGGAACTGATGCTCAACGCCGTCAACCTCACGTTTCTGGCCTACGCGCGGACCTGGAGCCAAGTGGACGCCCACATTTTCGTCTTCTTCGTCATGACCGTGGCCGCGGCGGAGGCGGCGGTGGGTCTGGCGCTGATCCTGGGTCTCGACCGGCACTCCCAGACCCTGGACATCGACTCCGTCAACAGGCTTCAGGGCTGACCATGATCGAGTATTTCTGGCTGGCCCTGGTCCCACCCCTCGCCGGCTTCCTGTTCAACGGCCTGGTGGGGAAGCGGCTGCCGGCTCGCATCGTCTCCGGCACCGGCTGCGCGGCCACCGGAGCCAGCTTCCTGTTTCTGCTGGCCGTCTTCGCCGAGTTCATCCGGCTGCCGGCCCAGGAGCAGCAGATCGTCCACCGCCTCTTCACCTGGATTCAGGCGGGGACCTTCACCGCCGAGTGCAGCTTCCTGCTGGACCCCCTCTCCATGATCATGCTCCTGGTCATCACGGGAGTGGGATTCCTGATTCACGTCTACTCCACGTCCTACATGAAGGGCGAGTCGGGCCTCTACCGCTATTTCTCCTATCTCAACCTCTTCGTGTTCATGATGTCCCTGCTGGTGATGGCGGGGAACTACCTGTTGCTGTTCGTGGGGTGGGAAGGGGTGGGCCTCTGCTCCTATCTCCTGATCGGCTACTACATTGAGCGGAAGAGCGCCGGCGATGCGGCCAAGAAGGCCTTCGTCGTGAATCGGGTGGGGGACGCCTGTTTTCTGCTGGGCGTCTTTCTCATCTTCAAGACCTTCGGGACCCTGGAGTTCGGACCCCTCTTCGAAACCGTGAGCCGGACCCATCCCCAACCCGAGAGCGGCTTCACCGTTCTGGCGGCAATCACTCTGCTCCTGTTTCTGGGGGCGACGGGCAAGAGCGCCCAGATCCCGCTTCAGGTCTGGCTGCCGGACGCCATGGAGGGACCCACTCCGGTGAGTGCCCTGATCCACGCCGCCACCATGGTGACCGCCGGCGTCTACCTGGTGGTGCGCTCGGCCGCGCTCTACAGCCGGGCGCCCGACGTGCTCCTCCTGGTGGCCGTCGTCGGAGTCTTGACGGCCCTCCTGGCGGCCCTGACGGCGCTGGTCCAGCGGGACATCAAGAAGGTCCTGGCCTACTCCACCATCAGCCAACTGGGCTACATGTTCATGGCGCTGGGCGTGGGCGCCTTCAGCACCGGGATCTTTCATCTGTTCACCCACGCCTTCTTCAAGGCCCTGCTCTTCCTGGGGGCGGGCAGCGTCCTGCTCCGGCTTCATCACGAGTTGGACCTGTTCCGCATGGGAGGGCTGAAGAACTCCCTGAGAGTGACTTGTTGGACCATGTGGGTGGGGACCGTGGCCCTGGCCGGAATTTTCCCTCTCTCCGGGTTCTTCTCCAAAGACGAGATTCTGTGGAGAGCGCTCGACAGTCCCCTGGGGCATCCGGTCTTCTGGGTAGCGGGCCTGGTGGTGGCCGGGCTCACCGCCTTCTACATGTGCCGGCTCATGTTCCTGGCCTTCTACGGTTCGCCCTCCCACGGCCACGGGGAATCCGGCTCCGAAGCGGGAACCGCGGTCACCGCGCCCCTGGCCATCCTGGCCGGAGCGGCGGCGGTCGCGGGAGTCGCCGGTCTGCCGGCCTACCTGAACCTGGGCGATCACTGGTTGGACCACTTTCTGGCGCCGGTGTTCCGGTTCTCCTACGACCACGGCGTCTCGGCGGGCCACGGAGCCTCCCACAGCCTGGAGATGCTGGCGGGTGCCGCCGCCTTGGCCGTCAGTCTGTTGGGCGCCGCCTTGGCCTACCGTCTCTACGCCGGAGACCGGTCTCTTCCCCGGCGGCTGGCGGACCGGTTGCCGGGGCTCCACGGCACGCTCCTGCAGCAGTTCAGGATCGATCAGGCCTATTCCCGGTTCGTGGTCGGCGGCCTCAAGGCACTGTCCAGGCGGGTGTTGTGGAGAGTCGTCGACGTGGGCGTCGTGGACGGGGCGGTCAACGGCACCGCCTCCCTGTTCCGGCGATGGAGCGGCGTGGCGAGCCGGATGCAGAGTGGGAACACCCGCACCTACGCGGCCTGGATCGTGACCGGAGCCGCACTCGTCTTTCTCTATCTCTATAGCGTGATCGGCTGATGCCCTTAGCTTCGTATCCTCTGAGTCTGTTGCTGCTGATTCCCGCGATCGGAGCGGCCGTGGTCTGCCTGCTTCCGTCCGGACGGGAACGACTCCTGAAATGGGCCGCGCTGATCGCATCCCTGGCGACGTTTCTCTGGTCGGCCGTTCTCTTCAGGGATTTCGACAACCAGACCGGATCCTTCCAATTGGTGGAGCAGGCCGACTGGTTTCATGCTGCCGGTTTTCGAGTCCAGTACCACCTGGGCCTGGACGGGATCAGCCTGCTCCTGGTGCTCCTGACCACGGTCCTGATCCCCTTGGCGCTGTTGTCGAGCTGGAATCTCAAGGACAAGCTCAAGCTCTACCTGGCCTCCATCCTGCTGCTGGAGGTGGGGATCCTGGGCGTCTTCCTGGCTCTGGACCTGGTCCTCTTCTACGTCTTCTGGGAAGTCTCCCTGATTCCCATGGTCTTCCTGATCGGAATCTGGGGGTCGAGCCGGCGAATCTACGCCGCGGTGAAGTTCTTCATCTACACCATGGGCGGTTCGCTGCTGATGTTGGCGGGGATCGTAATTCTCTATTTCCTGCTGGGAACCGGCAACTTCGATCTGGTGGAAATGATCGGGATCCTGAAAGGGGGCGAGGCGATTCTTTCCCCGGGAGTCGAGACCCTTCTCTTCGGTCTGTTCTTCGTGGCGTTCGCCGTCAAGGTGCCCGTCTTTCCCCTGCACACCTGGCTGCCGGACGCCCACACCGAGGCCCCCACGGCCGCTTCGGTGATCCTGGCGGGAGTCCTGCTCAAGATGGGAGCCTACGGGCTCCTCCGCTTCTGCCTGCCCCTCTTCCCTTGGGCGTCGGCACAGTTGGCGCCGGCGATCTGCATCCTGGCGCTGATCGGAATCATCTACGGCGCCCTGGTGGCCATGGTGCAGCCCGACCTGAAGCGGCTCGTGGCCTACTCTTCCGTCAGCCATCTGGGCTTCGTAGTGCTGGGAATTTTCTCATTCAGCTTTCAGTCCATGGAGGGTGCGGCCTACCAGATGCTCAATCATGGAGTCTCCACCGGAGCCCTCTTTCTGCTGGTAGGCATCCTTTACGATCGCCGCCACACCCGCCGGATCGACGAGTTCGGAGGGCTGGCTCATTCCATGCCGCGCTACTCGGCCTGCTTCTTCATCGTGCTGCTGGGAAGCATCGGGCTGCCCGGCCTCGGCGGGTTCGTAGGCGAGTTTCTCATTCTCCAGGGGACCTTTCTCACCAGTGTCCCGTCCGCCGCCGTCGCAGTCTGTGGAGTGGTCCTTTCAGCGGCCTACATGCTCTGGATGTACCAGCGGGTCTTCCTGGGACGGGTTGAGAAGGAAGCGAACCGCCGGCTCCCGGACCTGAGCTTCCGGGAGGGGGCGATGCTGATTCCGGCCATCGTGCTTTCGCTCTGGATGGGGATCGGCTCCGGCACCTTTCTGAGAACCATGGACGGCAGCATTCAACTGCTGGTGGACCGGCTGGACCAGGTACAGCACACACAGGTAGTTCGAAGCGATGTCCCTTAACACCTCCGCGCTGCTCCCGGAGATCCTTCTGGCCGTGGCCGGCATTCTGCTCATGTTGGCCATCCCCGTCCTTCCGTCTCGCCACCAGGTTCGACTGGGATACGCCGCCTCGTCGATCCTGGCGGCAGCGCTGGGGGTCGTCCTGCTCCAGTGGGGGAATCATGGTCCCGCCTTCTTCGGCATGGTGTCCATGGACCCGTTGGGCGGAGCCGCCAGGATCCTGTTTCTGGTCTCCAGCGCAGCGGTCGCCCTGATTTCGGTCTCCTACCTGAAACGGGAGCAGTTGCGGCACGGCGAATACTTCCCGCTCCTGCTGATGGCGACGGTGGGGATGTCGCTCATGGCCGTGAGCGCCAACCTCATCATGACCTTCCTGGGACTGGAGATCCTGTCCATCTCCGGCTACGTCCTGGCCGGTTATCGCCGGGGCGACCCCAGGTCGAACGAGTCGGCGCTCAAGTACTTCCTGCTGGGGGCGTTCTCCACGGCGTTCATGCTCTACGGGATCGCCCTCCTTTACGGCGCGACGGGGTCCACGCAATACTCCAGGATCGCCGAGTCGGCGACTCAGGGACAGGCGGACCAGGCTACTTTCCTGGTGGGGCTCGGACTGCTTCTGGTGGGATTCGGCTTCAAGGCGGCCCTGGCGCCTTTGCACGTCTGGACTCCGGACGTCTATCAAGGGGCCCCCGTGCCCATCACCGCCCACTTGGCGGTGGGCTCCAAAGCGGCGGTCCTGATCACGCTGTTGCGCCTCCTGCACCAGGTCTTCCCGGAGAGTGCGGACCAATGGCAGACTCTCCTCTGGATCGCCAGCGCCGCGACCATGATCATCGGCAACCTGGCGGCCCTGACCCAGACCGACGTCAAACGGCTCCTGGCCTATTCCTCCATCGCCCACGCCGGTTACATCCTGCTCGGTGTCATCGCCAACAGTCCTCGAGGCGTCCAGGGCGTTCTCTTCTATCTCGCGGCGTACTCTCTGATGACGCTGGGAGCGTTCGCGGTGGTGCAGGTCTTTGCGCGCCGGGAAGAGCAGTTCACCAAGCTGGAGGACTACCGGGGGATCGGCTACCGCCATCCGCTCCTGAGCGTCTCCCTGACCATCTTTCTCCTCTCCCTGATCGGCATCCCGCCGACGGCGGGATTCTATGGAAAGCTCTTCCTCTTCTCGGCCGCCGTCGAGGCGGACATGGTCGCCCTGGTGATTCTGGCGGTGCTGGCCTCGGCCGTTGGCCTCTACTACTACCTGCAGCTCATCGTCCTGATGTTCATGAAGGAGGCATCCTCGCCGCCCGAGCCCGTTCCGATACCCCTGGCGGCACGGATCGTGATACTACTAATGGCCGCCGGTACCCTCTACCTGGGGGTCTATCCGGCGCAGGTTCTCTCGATTGCCGGGGAGGCGGCAGGGTTGTGAAGCAGGCCAAGGCCAAGCTGGAAGCAGAGGTCCGGAAGCTGGAGCGGGAGCTGCGGGAGGAACTGCCCGCGGCGCTCAAGAAGGCGATCCAGTTGGGCGATCTCCGGGAAAACGCCGAGTATCAGACCGCCAAGGAGCGGCAATCCTACGTTCAAGCCCAACTGTCCCATCTGCAACACAGACTGGCCAAACTCTCCCTCGTCAATTTGAGCAAGATCCCCACAGACCGCATCTCATACGGCTCCACCGTGGTCCTGTTCGACCTGGACACCGAAGTCGAGGTGACCTACCGGCTGGTCACCAGCGAGGAGTCGGACGTCAAGGCCGGCAAGATCTCCACCACTTCTCCCATCGGGCGCAGCCTGATGAACCGGGAAGAGGGGGACGAGGTTCAGATCCGGACCCCCGGCGGGACCAAGAACTACGAGATCATGGAACTGACGACCATCCACGACAGGTAGTTCCGAGAATGCGGCATGCGCAGTGATTGCGCCGTACCCGCTGGCAGGCGAGCCGGCGAGTCACCGGTATGAAGCGGGGAGGAGGAGATTCGGCGGCTGCAAAGCCGTTCCCACGTCACCCCTTTTCGTGCACGATTTCTTCGGTCCCCGGCCCGTAGGGGGAGCTTCCTACGCCGTAAGACTGATTCAGGCCCGGTCTTTCAGGTCATCATGACCCGTTCGTGGATCGCGGTCACTGCGGCCTGGGCCGCCAGGGCAGCCCCTTCTTGCCAACCGGGCAAGGCGCTCAATTGATCGCCGGCGAAATAGATCCTCCCATCGGGCTCTCGTAGTTGCTCCGGCGGCTCGTAGCTCTCCGGCCAGCCCCCCCGCTGGAACCGGACCTTGGGCCAGGCGCGGCTGACGCCGGATTCCAGCTCTGTGGCATAGCCAGGGTGGATGAGCTCGCCTTCGGCGATGGCGGCCTGCAAGCGTTCGGACGGCGCCATTTCCGAGTACCGCAGTCCGGGATCGGGATCCCAGATATAGGCCCCGAGGATGATCCCCTTTTCGCGATGGTAGCCGTAGGCCGGATACCAGATCTGCGTAATGTCCTGGTCGGTCCACGAGATGCCGCCATAGATGGCGTGGTCTTCCTCCCAGAAACGGCGCTGAGCCTGGAATCCGATCTTGACCGCCTTGGAGAACTCGATCGACTCGATCGCCGTTTGCGTCTCAGGCGAGAAGTTGTTGCGGATATCCCTCAGGACCGGAGCCGGTATGGTGCAGATTGCGAAGTCCGCCTCCAGGACACTTCTTCTGCCGCGTCGACGCCGGTAGGCGATACGAACGCCGTCAGACGTTTTCCGAATCGACGTGACGATGCACCGATATGCGATGAGAGACTCCACCCTCTCTTCGAAGGCCGCCACAATGGCGTCCATCCCGCCGACAGGCTGCAACAAGGTCGGGTTCTGATCGAGGAACTGGCTGAAATGGAGCTTGTATTGCCAGAAGTCCGACCTGAGCAGTTGACTCAGATCGAGGGGGTCATTCACCTCCCCCGGCGCCAGACCGGCATGGACGTGCGGCCCCAGATGGCCGCCGCGGCTGGTGCCCACGTAGAGATCATCCGGGTCCAAGTCGCCATAGCTCCGGAGCAGGTCAAGGATCATTTCCTTATCCTCGCCTGTCAGCTCACTGTCCAGGGCGTTGCGATTCACTGCCTTGGCCAGGAGTTCGGCAATGTACCCGCGGGTATCCGTCATCACCTGCCGGGCCACGACCGGACCATCGAAACGATCCTGGTTGTGGAAGAAAGCCGCCCGGTTGTCGTTGGTGAAAACCTCGAGGTCGACCCCGAATTCCCGGCAATACCCGAGAATGGCGGTGTGGTGGTAGGGGAGGCGGGCCGGACCGAGGTTCACGTAGAGATGGTCTTCGGCGTCGAAGTCCACCCATTGCCGGCTGTCCTCCTCTCGGATCACGTCCCCGCTCCGAGCCGTGAGGTTGCGCCCGCCGGCGCGGCCGGTGGCCTCCAGGACCGTGCAGTCGAAACCCGCCTTCGACAATTCGTAGGCAGCGACAAGACCGGAAACGCCGGCCCCCAGGATGACAACTCTCGTCCCGTAGCCCGACGCCGGCGTCAACTGGAACTGGGTCGTCCCGGCCGTAGTAGGACTGGCCATGCCCAGCGCGTTCATGCTCCGATACATGGTGGCAACCCCGGAAACGGCGCCGATGGATTGCAGGAATTGGCGTTTGGTCATTTTCGGTTGCACGATTTCACCTCCGTCGAGTCTCTGAAAAACGAGGGCGCGTCCACTACAGTCCGGGCCGAGGGGAAGGTTGATAGGAGAACGTGTCAATACCTGAATTATATCGATTTCGCTTTGCATTCGGCGGCCCGCAAGGAGATTCGGGCCAATCCGGCGGCAGGCTCCAAATCGTTGCTCCGAGGTACCGTTTCGGGCCGGAGGCTTAGTCGGTTGAAAAGCAGACCGCAACCACCTTGCCTTCCGATCTCTCGACGACCCCGATGTAGCCGCTCTCGTGTCCCTTTCTCGCGGTCCCCTGCTTGTGCTCACCTGGCCTCGGAGTCAGGATCGACAGTAGCGAGCCGGTTGTTTAGGGTGTTACGACCGGATGGGCGGAGCGGGAGAACTTCCGGTCGCCAAACGGCAGGAAGTTCGACTTGTCGGTCGATTCTCCCGCGTCACCGGCGAGGCTGGCGGTATCGGCAAAGAAATGGCGATCGTTTTCGCTACGAAAGGAGCTACACACCAGGGGACGGTCAGTTGAGACTACTGCACTACATAGAAATCCAGAATTTCAAGCGTTTTGGAGACAAACAGCGCATCAGACTGGATCATCCTGCTGTGCTCATCGGTCCCAATAATTGCGGGAAGACGACGGTGATCCAGGCCATCGCTCTCTGGTCTCAGTCCGTAAAGACCTGGTACGACAACAAGGGTCAAGCGCCTCCCAAGAAACGCACCTCCACGTCGCTCAACCGGCTGAACATCGTTTCGGTACCGGTACAGCGCACTCGCTATTTCTGGCATAACACCGCCGTTCGGAAGGGCAACAAGAACATCCCGCTCATTGTCTCCCTTGGAGTCTTGCATGAGAACAAGGTCGAGCCCGTCACGATGCGCTTCCGCAATCAAGGCGACGATCTGGTCTACTGCACGCCGGACGAGGCAACGCTTGCAAGGCCCGAGGTCATCGCAACTGCTGCTGAACTCAGTGTCGAGTTGCTCTACCCCATGTCGGGTCTTGAGACGGAAGAGCCAGTTCTTCAACCTGGTCGCATCGATGTCCTGCTGGGACAGGGACAGAAAGCGCAGGTGCTTCGGAATCTGTGTCTTCTCGTATACAGGGAATCCCCCGACGATTGGGACCGCATCGCCGAGTTGATGAAACGCCTTTTCCACGTTCA
The DNA here is from genome assembly GCA_951812665.1 of uncultured Acidobacteriota bacterium. GTDB lineage: Bacteria > Acidobacteriota > UBA6911 > RPQK01 > JAJDTT01 > JAJDTT01. The sequence continues at coordinate 120,590 of CATOST010000016.1, read as the reverse complement.
ACTCGGTAAGCCGCAGGAGACCGCTCGGGGCAGCATTACTCTGTTCTATCGCCAAGACGACGTGAAGGAGCTTTTGGAAATCGCCCTGGCCGGACGCGGCTTTCAACAGATGCTTCTGATCTTCGCTTACCTCTATTCCCATCGACACAGTGTGCTGTTGATCGACGAGCCGGACGCACATCTGGAGATCCTGCGTCAAAAGCAGGTATATGTGCTGCTGCGGGAAATCGCTGCGGAGAACGAGTCACAGGTTGTAATGGTGACCCACTCCGAGGTCGTCCTCGCGGAATCCCTGGAACGTAATCTGACACTCTTGTTGGAGGGACAAGCCGAAGACCTCGCTGCAAGACCGGATATTCTGAATGCGCTGAAATACCACGGTGCCGAGCATTACATCCGGGCCAGGCAGCGGGGGTATGTACTCTACGTCGAGGGTCGAACCGACATCGATATGTTGCGTTCTTTCGCCAGACGACTGAATCACCGGGCAGCAAGCTCCTGGGACGAGCGGGCCAACGTCTTCTACGTGATGAGCAACTTCCCGAGCGCAGATCTCGACGCCGAGCTTGCGCGTGTCGAAGGCGGGTTTAACACGACACCCAAGGAGCACTTCTTTGCGTTGCGAGAGTTGGTTCCCGGGCTTAGGGGCCTGGCGATCCTGGACAACAACGGCAGAGGGAGAGATGGATTCAATCAGGGCGGCCTTCAAATCAGCTACTGGAACCGCTATGAAGCAGAAAACTACTTTATAACGCCCGATCTCCTGATGCGTTATACCAGACACCGATACTCGGACATGCCGCTATTCGGTCAGTTCGAGAACGAGACTCGCGAAATCCTGGATTCATTGATTCTGGAACGCGTATTCTCCGCCCGTGACCAGGATTTTGCGACTTGGCGGGGACTCGACGCTGCGGCGGCGCGCCTCCTGTGGGAGGCGAGAACCGAGAGAATCAAACTCAGCGACTTCGCCGAGGAGTTCTTCCGCCGCTTGGCCAGCCAGTTGGGACACGCCATGTTGCTCCGCAAAGGGGAATTGCATCGGCTCGTAGACCTTTCGCATCCAGCATCCCTTCCGGAGGAGATTTCAGAAAAACTTGACTTGCTAGCTGACCTCTTCGACGAAGCGAACCCCGGGGAGAACACGTGAGGAACACATTGGAAAACGATTGGTAACTCACGCTGAGAATGGCCGACGGGAATTCTTAGACTTCCGTGTACCCGGTTCCGGCACTGGAGGTTCTCACCACAGTTCGCTGCCGGTACGTTGTTCATGTTTAAACTGAACTTTCAAGATTGAGCTGATCTGGACTTTCCCCGTGCTAACGGGATCGGTTTCGTGACTTATCCTCTTGGAATCAAGGAGCTATCTTCTCTCCATAGCTGAAACTTCGGCCTGGACCTCGCCGTAGACCTCCGCAAGCGCCTTGTTCTCGACCTGGATGCGGGTGCGGAGCGCCAGTAGGTTCAACGCAGATGCGATCACTGCCAGTGTCCATGCACCGAACATCAGCGGCACCACGGCGATCTCGCCGCAAACGATCAGGTAGTTCGGGTGGTTGAGGTAGCGGTACGGCCCGGTTCGAATGCGTCTGGCGCCGGGCAGGACCATGATGCGAGTCGTCCATCGCGAACCCAGGGTCACGACCACCCACACCCGCCCGCACTCCAGCAGGACGAAAATGGCGAGCAGCGGGATCGACACCGGCGTCTGCGGATCGATGGTGGCAAGCAGCGCCAGCAACCAGCCGGCGTGCACCGCGACAAGCACCGGATAGTGCCGCCGGCCGAATTCGATCGCTCCCCTGGCCGCCAGCGCCCGATGGTTGCGCCGGGAGATGGCCAGTTCCACGAGACGCTGAAGAACCAGAACGCCGACGACCAGGTACAGGGGGCTCATGGGAAACGAGATGGGCATCACGTCGACTGGAGCAACAGGAACCCAGCCGAAAATCCGGGGCCCAGGCTGGTCAGCAAGTGACGCTTCGCCGTGCGGTCCCTGAGGATGCGGTCGAGCACGAACAGCACGGTCGCGGCCGACATGTTGCCGTAGTCACGCAAGACCTCCCGCGACTCTTCGAGGCCCCCGGCCGGAAGATCGAACACCTCTTCGAGGGCGTCAAGCACCTTGGCGCCGCCGGGGTGGCAGACGAAGCTGTCGATATCCCGAAGGCCCAGACTTTCGGAGGAGAGAAATTCCTCCGTCGCTTGGCGCATGTTCGAGCGCACGAGGTCGGGAATGCTGCGCGAGAACACGACTCCGAACCCGTCATCGGCGACGTCCCAGCCCATGATGTCGAGGGAATCGGGCCACGTGTACTCCCCCCATGAAGAGACCGCCGGTCCCGGTCCGTCATCCGTCAGCAATACCGCCGCCGCACCGTCACGGAACAGCGCCGTGGCGACCAGGTTCCGCACGGATCGATCACGGCCACGGAACGTGAGCGTGCAGAGTTCTACGACCAGGAACAGAACCCGGCTGCCGGGAGCAGCGCGCGCGCAGGCGGCGGCACGGGCCAGCCCCAGCACGCCTCCCGCGCATCCCAGACCGAAGATCGGCAGTCTCTGCACATCCCGGCGAAACGGCAACTCGGTCATGAGCCTGGCGTCCAGGCTGGGCGTCGCGATACCGGTCGTCGAGACGGTGACGATGAGGTCGATGTCTCCCGGGCCGGTGTTGCCGGCGGCCAGGCACTCGACGGTTGCGTCTTTCAGCAGTGCCACCGCGTTTTCAAGGTAGAGACGGTTCTTCTCCCTGAAGCCGTGCCCGGTCTCTCCGTACCAGGTTTTGGGCAAGCAGCAATACCCTTCTCCGATCGCTGCGTTCTCGTAAACGCCGAGCAGGCGATCCAGACCCGCAACATCGTCGGCAAAGAAGCGGGCGCCGAAATCCCTGACCTCGTCCTGCGTGATCCGGTGGGACGGAACCGCCGTAGCGATAGATCTGATTCGCGGACCCGAGTTTGGCCCAGTCATGGGTTAGGCTATTGGCGACAGATTAAAGACAACAGACGACTTGCACAAGACCGAGGGTTTGATCTTGCGCCACAACCGGGAAAACCAACTTCTACTGACCAGCCCGTGGCCGGACCAAGCGTTACGACATCCTCAAGCTCACCACCATCCATGACGAAAAGGTCTTGGTTTCAACTATCGCGGCGGTGGGCTCCAAATCGTCGCCCCGATGTAGCGCTCGGGACCGGATGCCTCGTCAGTGAAGTAGTAGACAGCGACCACCTTGCCGTCCGGTCTCTCGACGGCCCGGACGTAGCCGATGTCGCGGCTGGCGCCGTCGTCGCGGAGCGTGACGGGATCGCTCCAGGTCCGACCGCCGTCGCTGCTGAGCACCGCACGAATGCTGTAGGGCTCGGCCCGGTAGCCGTAGAGTAGGCAGATGCGGCCATCCTGCAACTGGATCATCGCGGGGGGATTTCCGACGCCCGTGTCGGCGACCGCGTCGTTTTGGTGATCCCAGGACGCTCCGTTATCGGTGGACAGATAGGTCGCGATCCACCGCCTGGGTCCTAAGTGATCGCGGACCGTCACCAGGATGTCGGTTTCGCTGAGCCGTAGCGAGGCGGGCATGGTGGAGAACCCTTCCGGCTCGGGGGCGATCCAGGAAAGGAACTTCCAGGTCTTGCCGCCGTCGGTGGTGCGGACACAGAGTGGGCGGCCTTCCTTGCCGTTGGGCTTCGCCGCCGTGATGAACAGCGTGCAGGTTTCCTTGCCATCGACGATGTAGTCCGTTCGTGGAGCGATTCCGGGAGTATCGAAGCTGGGCAGCCGGAACGGGCCGTCCCAGGAGCGCCCCCGGTCGTAGGAGTAGAACACCCGGCCGATTCCAGCGTGAATGCTGTTGGTGCGGACCGTCAACGCGAAGTCGGGGTGGGTGAAGTCGATGCCGCCCTCGCTCTCGCGCATGGGAGGAATCATCAAACCCGGCCGAGCCTTTTCTCGCGACTGTCCCCTTCTCGCTTCAGAACGCTCCCGTTCCGAACCGAGAATAACTTCTTACAGTCCGGGCACCGGTAGGACATCGGCATCCACTTGGGATTCTCGTGGATGTGGCAGCTTCGACGCTTGGCACAGGAACGATCTTCATCCGGCCAGCGCCCAGACTCAATCCATTTGGCAGCGGCCTCCTCGTTGGGAATCATTGCCGCCAACTACATGAGGCTGTTTCCTTCTCGGCGGGGCTTTGTGGGGCACTTCCGATCTTCTATAACTGACTCAAATTATAGGATATTGAGGCAGCTTGGGTAAGCAGAATCCGCACGAAAATGTCATTTCTGGAAGGGGAAATTCGGAGAATGTCGGAGTCAAGCCATAGATTTGGTGGTTAGCTTTAGATATTCTGCCGGGAGCCGAATTGAGAGCCTACCGATGAGCCCCCTTCGCGTACCTGTTAAGCCGGAGCTTCTTCTTTGGGCAAGAGAACGCGCCGGACTCAGCCAGGAGGACGTGACTCAAAAAAAGCCAAATCTGAAACTTCTGGAACAGTGGGAGAAGGGGGAAGGAAGACCGACACTGAATCAACTGGAGCAATTCGCCAGAGCAGTCCACGTTCCAGTCGACTATCTGTTTCTCTCTCGGCCTCCCATGGAGGATCTACCTATTCCTGACTTCAGGACGCTCCCTGGTGAGTCCATGGAGAGGCCAAACCCGAACCTTCTAGACACGCTCTACGCCTGTCAAGAAAGGCAGGAGTGGTATCGAGACTATGCAATTCAGCAAGAGTACGAGGAGGTGGCCTTCGTGGGCAGTGCCACCGTCGATTCTCATCCTTTCAAGGTGGCCCAGGAAATGTACAAGGAGATTGGATTCGCCCCCCACGAGGAACCGCCTGGAGTTGCTCGGGCGTTCTCGAAGTTCGTACGAGCCGCAGACACCGCTGGAGTTCTTGTTATGGTCAACGGGATAGTAGGGAATAACACTCGAAGAAAGTTGGATCCCGAAGAGTTCCGTGGATTTGCCCTCTCCGATACCCTGGCTCCGCTCGTCTTCGTGAATGGGGCCGATGCAAAGGTTGCTCAGATGTTCACACTGGCCCATGAGATCGCCCATCTTTGGCTCGGAAAATCTGCTCTGACCAACTTCGGCACCAAACAAGTGAATTGGAGAAACGTTCGGCAGGAAGAGGTGTGGTGTAATCGTGTAGCTGCCGAGTACTTAGTTCCCGAAGACGCTCTGCAATATCACATGCAAGAGGGGTCAGCGTTGGACATCCTAGATCGGTTACACCGGATCTTCAAGATAAGTACGAAAGCCATTTTGATTCGCCTGCTCGACGCTGGACTGATGCCCAGAGCCGTTTTTGAGGACACGTTGCGGGAAATCGATAGAAAACAGGAAGAGGTCCTTGAATCCTCCCTCCCCGAGAGCACTGGAGGGGACTTCCACAGACTAGTTCGATTTCGGGTCGGAAGGAGATTCTCCAATGCGTTGATTGCTAGCACTTTACAGGGTAGGACTCTCTATCGAGATGCTTGCCTGATGCTCGGGATTCGTAGTGCGGAGACGTTTGACAGATTCGCCAAGAAGTTCACCTAGACACCAGACCAGAAAATGACTCGCTACCTCCTGGACGCAAACGTCCTCATAGAGGCGTTTCGTCGTTATTACGTCCCTACAGTTTGTCCTGGATTCTGGGAGTGGATCAAGATCAAAAACTCGTATGGTGTTGTCAAGAGTATTACGGCGGTTCGACCGGAGGTCGTACGAATGCGGGACAAGAAGGATGGCTCAGGCCAGGAGCCGATGGATTGGCTGGCACAGTGGGCCATAGATATCGACCAGAGCTTCTTCCTGAAGCCTGACGCGACCGTGATAGACGCCCACAGGATAGTCGTCGATTGGGTATACAAACGAAGAGGAAGGTATAAGCGTTCGTCTCTGAACCGGTTTTACAACGGGGCCGATCCCCGACTTATCGCCCAGGCCCTAGCCCACCAAGACATCGTAGTCACTCAGGAGGTGAAGGTCCCACGGGACGCCAAAAAGGTGAAGGTGCCAAACGTCTGCGAAGGTCTAGGAGTCCGTTGTGTCAACTCCTTTAAGGTCCTCGACAAGGAAGGGGCCCAGTTCATCCTGGCTCCTACCTATCCCGTCGATCCGCCCACTGATCGGATAAACTAATCTTAATCTTGACTGCTCAATCGTAGTGAATGGTTAAGGGCAGGACAGCCTAACATCGCCTTTCCGAGGGACGAGGCGGCAAGCAAAATTTATTCTCTCCCATCATTTCTATTTCAAGCAGGCAGGCGAAATCAGCCCGCCGAATTAGTGACGAATCGTAAGAGATATTGGAATTCAGTCCAGCACGACCAACTTTGAAACGTTGGACGTGGTCCTCGGACTGGCAGTTTCTCGATACCCAATAGTTGCAAAGTTGCTGTTTTCTCTGATCTCTCTGAGCAATATCTCCACCGCTCGTGTTCCCTACGTCTCTTCCGTAGTCCTTTCAAATCGGACAGGGAAGAGCAGATAACCTACCGGATGGTCACCAACGAGGTGGGGCGGGGCAAGACTGGCCTTATCTTTACCAACTCTCCCATCAGGCGCAGCCTAATGAACCGTTAATAGGAGGACGAGGTTCAGATTCGGACACGGGCGGAACCAAGCGCCAGGAGATTCTCGAGATCGTCACCATCCACGACGAATAGTCCCAGCGTGGTTTGCCCGCTCTGCCCAACCGTAGGGACGATGAAACATGCAGGTTGACTAGTTTGGCGGCGGGCTCCAGATCGTCGCCCCGATGTAGCGCTCGGGGCCGGAGGCCTCGTCGGTGAAGTAGTAAACCGCAACTACCTTGCCGTCGGGTCTCTGAACGGCCCGGACGTAGCCGATGTCGCGGCTGGCGCCGTCGTCGCGGAGCGTGACGGGATCGCTCCACGTCCGGCCGCCATCGCTGCTGAGCACAGCACGAATGCTGTAGGGTTCGGCCCGGTAGCCGTAGAGCAGGCAGATGCGACCGTCCCGCAAGTGAATCATGGAGGGCGGATTGCCGATGCCCGCGTCGGCGACCGCGTCGTTGAGATACTGCCAGGACGCTCCGTTATCGGTGGACAGGTAGGTCGCGATCCAGCGCCTGGCTCCCAAGTGATCGCGGACCGTCACCAGAAGGTCGGTCTCGCTGAGCCGTACCGAGGCAGGCATGATGGAGAACCCTTCCGGCTCAGGGGCGATCCAAGAAAGGAACTTCCAGGTCTTCCCGCCGTCAGTGGTGCGGACACAGAGGGGACGGCCCTCCTTCCCGTTGGGCTTCGCCGCCGTGATGAACAGCGTGCAGGTTTCTTGGCCGTCGACGATGTAGTCGGTCCGCGGGGCGATTCCGGGAGTATCGAAGCTGGGCAGCCGGGACGGACCGTCCCAGGAGCGTCCCCGGTCGTAGGAGTAGAACACCCGCCCGATTCCCGCGTGAATGCTGTTGGTCCGGACCGTCAGGGCGAAGTCGGGGTGAGTGAAATCGATGCCGCCATCGCTCTCGAGCATGGGAGGAATCGTCAAACCCGGCCGCGTGACCCCGTGCAGGTAACCGCCCTCGGTGATCAGGTGCCCGTTGGCTGTCGGATCCTCCAACACCCAAGTCTCACCGCCGTCCAGGCTCCTGGCCAGCATGGGAATCTCCGGTTTTTCGCGGTCGATGTGGTGTCTCAGACCCTGATCCTTGTAATAGCCCATGCCGAATCCGACGAGGATCTCCTCACCCCAGATCCAGATTCCATGGTTGGCCGGCCAGCCGCCGAACATGCCCTTCTCGAAGTAGACCTTGACGTGGCGAGGCTCCTCCGCCGTGCCCGCACCCTCACCGGCCGGGGCTGATTCGTCAGGGGCTGTACAGGCCATGGCCCCGATCGCCAGCACGCCTGCCGCGGCAATGTTTCTCCAAGTCATGGGATCCTCCATCTTTTTCTCACAATTCGCCCGAAGGCTATACCGGCAATACCCGCCGCCGAACATACGGCTCCCGCTCAGTGTTGACAAGGCGTGGCGGACCCTTGTCCTTGGGGTTGGCCATGGAACGTCCGGGATCGAAGTGGAGCAGAGCCTTTGATCATCGTTCCATTTTCGTGTCCGGCAATCTGCTACATTCAACGGACCCGGCATGAATCACAGCGAGATCACCAGCTTCATCTGGGGCGTGGCGGACCTGATCCGCGACACCTTCAAGCGCGGCAAGTACCAGGACGTGATCCTGCCGCTCACCGTGCTGCGCCGGCTCGACTGCGTACTGGCCCCCACCAAGCCGAAGGTGCTGGAGGTCCAGGCTAGATTCCGGGGCAAACTCGAGAACCTCGATGACTTGCTTCAGCGCGCCTCCGGATTCGCCTTCTACAACACCTCCCGCTACGACTTCGCGAAACTGCTCGCCGACGCGCCACATATCGCGCAGAACCTGCGCAACTATATTGCCGGGTTCAGCCCCAACATGCGCGAGGTGCTGGAGAAGTTCGACTTCGACAACACCATATCCAAGCTCGACGAGGCGGGCCTCCTCTTTCTGGTCATGCAGCGTTTCGGCAACCCCAAGAAGGTGAATCTCCATCCGGACGCCATCGACAACTTCACCATGGGCACGATCTTCGAGGAGCTCATCCGGAAGTTCAACGAAGCGCTGAACGAGAACCCGGGTGAGCACTTCACGCCCCGCGACGTGGTCCATCTCATGGTAGACCTGATGCTGGCCGGTGACGAGGAAGAACTGAGCAGGAAGGGCGTTGCGAGGAGCGTCTACGATCCTTGCTGCGGCTCCGGCGGCATGCTCACCATCGCCAAGGAACACACGGCCATCGGCGAGATACGAGAGGGCAAACGCCTGGGCGACCCCGTGAACCCGGACGCTGACATCCACCTTTTCGGCCAGGAGGTGAACCCGGAGACCTTCGCCATCTGCAAATCGGACCTCTTCATGAAGTCGAAAGACGGCCGCGACGCGAAGAGGATCCTGTTCGGGAGCACGCTCTCCAACGACCGGCACGCCGGAACCGGCTTCGACTACATGATCGCCAATCCCCCCTACGGCAAGGACTGGAAGCGCGACCGGGACGCGGTGCGGGCCGAGCACGACCGGGGCGCCGCCGGCCGCTTCGCACCAGGCCTGCCCCGGATCAGCGACGGCCAGCTCCTGTTCCTGCTGCACATGCTCGCGCACACGAAGGAGCCGGACCAGGGCGGATCGAGGGTGGCCATCATCATGAACGGCTCACCGCTCTTCACCGGAGATGCCGGCAGCGGCGAGAGCGAGATCCGGCGCTGGATCCTGGAGAACGACCTGCTGGAGGCGCTCATCGCGCTTCCCGAGCAACTCTTCTACAACACCGGCATCGCCACCTACGTCTGGGTGCTCACGAACCGGAAGCGGCCCGAGCGGCGCGGCAAGGTCCAACTCATCAACGCAACGTCGTTCTGGATCCTGCTGCGAAAGAGTCTTGGCGCCAAGCGCCGCGAGGTCCCGTTTGACCGCAAGGAGGACATCCTGCGGCTGCTGGAGGACTTCGAGGACGGCGCCACCCGCAAGGTTGTCCAGGACGGCGAGGAACGGGAGGTAGTCGTCAGCCGCACCTACCCCACCACCCACTTCGGCTTCCGCAAGATCACGGTCGAACGCCCGCTCCGACTCGATTTCCAAGCCAGCCACGAGCGGATCGCGCGGCTCGACGACCAGCGCGCCTTCATCAACTTGGCGCGGTCACGAAAGAGGGGCGCGGCCAAGGCCAAGGACGAGGCGGCGGGCCGTGAGAAGCAGGCCGCGATCCGAGCCCTCCTCCGGAGTCTGCCCGACCGGCTCTTCCTGGATCGGGCTGTCTTCGAATCCGAGCTCTCCCGGGCAGCGCAAACTGCCGGGCTGAAACTCACCGCGCCGATCAAGAAGGCCGTGCTCTCCGCCCTGTCCGAGCGAAACACCGAAGCCGCGGTCTGCCGGGACCGGAAGGGCCGCCCCGAGCCCGATCCGCAGCTCCGCGACACAGAGAACGTGCCCCTCCGCGAAGACGTCGAATCGTTCTTCGAGCGCGAGGTGAGGCCCCACGTTCCCGACGCCTGGATCGATTCGAAGCGCCGGGACCCCCAGGACGGAAAGGTCGGGCTCGTGGGCTACGAGATCAACTTCAATCGCTACTTCTACGAATACCGGCCGCCCCGTCCCTTGGAAGAGATCGAGGCCGATATCCGGCAGGTGGAGAAGGAGATCGCGGCGATGCTGGTAGAGATGCGCGTTTGACGCCGGCCCGTCTGCGGCGGCTGCGCGCCAGGCAGACCGATTGGAGACTGTCGCCGCTCCCCATCAGCCTCCGCCGTGCGATCCACAGCAGTTGACACACACACTTGATACCACACATATATGGCGAGTCGCCTTTGTTGACACATATCGTGTGTGTCTTTAGGATCACGGGCCATGGGAGATGCGCGGCGAGTCCAAGTGACGCTCAATGCGAAACAATACGCGGCAGTGTCGCGAATTGCGCGACGCGAAGGGAAGAAGTTGGCCGCAGTCGTGCGGGAGGCCGTCGTGCAGTACTGTGTTCTGCCGGAGGCGCGCCAACGCCGACTGGAGGCCATCGACAGGCTGTACGCCACGGGGACGGTCCCAGCGCCGGAATCGCTGCCGGAGTGGGAGCGCCGGTACAGCCGGCTGAAGGTCGGCCTGGCGACCGACTGTCTCCACACCACCGAAGGTCCGGGGAGTGACGAGGACAGTTGACGAGCGTGCGTGACTCGTTGTTCGTGGACGCCAACGTGTTCATGTACCTCGCGGGCAGTGATGCACCGTACCGGGAGGCCTGCCGACGGGCTCTGCTGGCCGCGACTGAGCAGGGGGCCTTGTTGATCACCAGCACAGAGGTCCTGCAGGAGATCCTCCACTACCATGCCGCCCGAAGGCGGCCCGAAGACGCCCGAACCGTGTACCAGGCAGTGACAGACATCTGCGACGAGATCCTGCCGGTGACGGAACCCCAAACGGCCCGTGCGCTCGAACTGCTCGTGCAGCATCCCTGGTTACCGGCACGAGACACCCTGCACGTCGCGACGATGGAGGCCCACGGCGTCGAGCGGCTGCTATCGGCAGACCGGCACTTCGATCAGATCAACACCGTCACGCGCGTCGACCCGCTCGCCCCGCCCTGATCCTCCGCCTGGCTTGGACGGCAATCAGGCGGAGCGACGGCTATGGCGGCCTGAGCGAAATAAGAACAAAATGTCGGCACTTGTATTTATGTGCCGACATTCGTTACTATACGTCCATGGCTGAACTCACTGCGGCCACGCTCGAAACAGCCGGCATTGGAGCTTTTTTCCGACCGCGAGACGTCGATGCAATCGGCGTCCCGTACCGTCGCCTCCGCGGACTCGTTGCGGCCGGTGACGTGGAGAACCTCGGCGGCGGCCTTTACCGGCTGGCCGAGGTCGAGCCGACGGAGCTGGAAACAGTCGCCATGGTAGCTGCTGCTGTTCCGCGTGCGATCGTCTGCCTGATGACCGCGCTCCGCGTTTACGAGATCGGAACCGAATCCCCTCACGAAGTCTGGATAGCCATCAACCGCAAGGCGCGCCGCCCCGCCCGAGTGCCGGCGCAGGTTCGCGTCGTCTGGTTCTCGAAGGCGATGCTTACATATGGGGTCGTGCGCCGCCCGATGCTGGGCGTGCCGGTTGCCATTACATCACCGGCCCGGACGGTCGTCGACTGCTTCCGGTACCGCAACAAATTCGGCCTCGACACCGCGCTGGAGTCGCTCCGGGACGTGCTGCGCCAACGGCTCGCCACCCCGGATGAGATCATGCGCGCAGCCAGCGTCTGCCGGGCCCGCACGGTCCTGCGGCCGTACATGGAAGCGGTTCTGTCGTGACGAAACGCCATCTCAAGAACGTCGCGGCGTCGGTCCGCGACCGGCTGCTCGCCCGCAGCCGCGAAACCGGCGAGGATTTTCAGTTTCTCCTCTGGAGGTACGTGGTCGAACGGTTCCTTTTCCGTCTCAGCCATTCCCCCTACCGTGATCGCTTCGTTCTGAAAGGGGCCATGCTCTTCGCTCTCTGGAACCAGGCGTTCCACCGGCAGACCCAGGACATTGACTTCGCCGCCTACGGCGATTCGGAAACTGACGACCTGGAGAAGGCATTGCAGCAAGTTTGCCGTACCGGGGTGGACGACGACGGCGTCGTCTTCCACACGGACCAGATCATCAGCAGCCCAATCCGCGGCACAATGGACAAGGGTGGCACCCGCCACCGATTCCCGGCAACCGTCGGCCGAGCGCGTCTAACCGTGCAGGTGGACATCGGCGTCGGCGACGAGATTCAGCCACCGCCGGAGGATGCCGAAGTCCCGACGCTGCTCGACGCCGCCAAGTGCCGCGTTCGTGCGTATCCCAAGGAAGCGGTCGTCTCCGAGAAGTTCCACGCCACGGTCGCACACGGTGAGCAGACGAGCCGCTACAAGGACTTCTTCGACCTGTACGAATTGGCTCGGCGCTTCCGCTTCGACGGCGCGCGAATCGTACAGGCCCTTGTCGCGACTTTCGAGAACCGTCGTTCACCGACCGACGAGGTCCCGCTCTCCCTGACCAGCGGTTTCTATACAGACACCGGGCGAGGCGATCGTTGGCGCGCCTATCTTGCCAAGCGCGGGCACCTGCCGGCACCCATGGACTTCGGTGCTGTGGGTGAACTCGTTATGCTCTTCCTGACACCGCCGTGGCGGGCCGTGTCCCGTGGGGACCGGTTCGTAGCCGCGTGGCCTGCTGGCGGGCCGTGGCGCTCAGGGATTTGGGCGCGGGCGGCAGGTGAGAGACCGTGACCGAAGGATACGATCGGATAGACGAGCCTCAGCGACGGCGTTTTCCTCCGTACCCGGAGTATAGGGACTCCGGTATCGAGTGGCTGGGCGAGACGCCGAAGCACTGGGAGGTGAAGCGGCTGACAGATTTAGCTAATCTCATCAACGGCTTCCCCTTCGACTCCAAGTTGTTCGATCGGTATAACGGCACCCCACTCGTGCGCATCCGAGACCTGTTCACTACGGCGACCGAGGTCAAGTGGTCGGGGGATTCCGTACCGGAAGCGGAGATTCGCGATGGTGACATTCTGATCGGGATGGATGGCGACTTCAGCGTCGCATGGTGGGCGCAAGGTCCTGCGCTCCTGAACCAGCGGCTATGCTGCGTGCGCACCCACTCTATCCACCTTAGTCAACGGTATCTCTTCCACTGCCTATCCTTCCCACTCAAGGCTTTGAACGACGTAACTTATGCGACGACTGTCAAGCATCTCTCATCGCTGAACGTCTTGAAGTTCCGCCTGCCTTTTCCACCCCTCAACGAGCAATGCGCCATCGCTGCGTTCCTCGACCGGGAGACGGCGAAGATCGATGCGCTGGTGGCGAGGAAGGAGCGGCTGATCGAGCTGCTTCAGGAGAAACGCTCCGCCCTCATCACCCGCGCTGTCACCCGGGGCTTGGACCCGAACGTCACCATGAAGGACTCCGGCGTCGAGTGGCTGGGGGAGATCCCGACACACTGGAAGCTAAAGCGCCTTTGGCACCTGACGCCAACAGACCGCCGGATCATGTATGGAATCGTCCTTCCTGGGCCAAACGTGGACGTAGGTGTTCCGATCGTCAAGGGTGGGGACGTGGCAGCGACTCGTCTCAAGTTGGATGCCCTTAACAAGACCACGTTCGATATCGAGTCGCGCTATGTCCGATCCCGACTTCGAGGAGGTGATTTAGTCTATGCAATCCGGGGGAGCATCGGCGAAGTTGAGATGGTGCCCAATGAACTAGAAAGAGCCAACCTTACTCAAGATGCTGCACGTATCTCCTATACGAAAGTAACGGATGGATACTGGTTACTGTACGCGCTTCGATCCATGGGCGTGTTTGGCCAACTAGAAGCGGGCGCCCTCGGCGCAACGATTAAGGGGATCAACATTCGGGATCTCAAGAGAGCTGTTATTCCCATCCCGCCCAAATCGGAACAGATTGAGATTGCGGGATTCCTCGTTGCAGAGGCGGGAAAAATCGAGAGATTGTCTCTCAAGATCCACCAAGCCATCGATCACCTCAACGAATTCCGCACCGCCCTAATCTCCGCGGCGGTCACCGGCAAGATCGATGTCGGAAGGAATCGGCATGACGCCTGAGATCTCCGAGCGTGCCTTCGAAAAGACAATCGAGTGCGCGTTGCTGCAACACGGGCCCGACGCCTGCCCGGGCGACGCGACGACAATACGGGAATCGCCGTCGGTATACGGCGACGACGCAGTGCCCGGCGGTTACCACAGACGCCGTCCGGAGAAATACGACCGCGGGCGCTGCCTGATCGCGGCCGATGTCCTTGACTTTCTCCTGGCCACCCAGCCGAAGGAGTGGGAGAAGCTGAAGCAGCACCACGGGGCCGACGTTAAGCCGCGTTTTTTGGGCCGACTCTCGCGCGAGATCGCCCGTCGGGGGGCGCTCGAAGTACTTCGAAACGGCGTCAAGGACTCGGGCTGCAAGTTCCGGCTTGCTTACTTCCGGCCGGCGAGCGGGCTCAACGAGGAATTGCAGCGCCTGCACGGGGCCAACCTCTTCGCCGTTGTGCGCCAGCTCCGCTTCAGCGAGAAGACCGAACAGAGTGTCGACCTCGGGCTCTTCCTGAACGGCATTCCCATCTTCACGGCCGAGCTCAAGAACCCGCTCAACGGCCAGGACGTCGAGGACGCGATCCGCCAGTACAAGCACGACCGGGACCCGCGCGAGCCCCTCTTCGCCTACGGGCGCTGCCTCGCCCACTTCGCCGTGGACCCGGAACAGGTGTTCGTGACGACCCAACTCGCCGGGCCCAGGACCCGGTTCCTCCCGTTCAACCAGGGACGCTTCGGCGGTGCGGGGAATCCTCCGATCCCGCCCACTCGTACGGGCTTCCCGACCGACTACCTGTGGGAGCGGATCTGGGCTCGAGACAGCATCCTCGACCTCGTCCGCCAGTTCATTCACGAGATCGAGGTACAGGACGATCGCGGGCGCAGAACCGGCAGGCGGTTCCTGATCTTTCCGCGCTACCAGCAGCTCGACTGCGTGCGCCGGCTCGTCCGCCACGCGCGCAACCACGGCGCCGGCGAGCGTTACCTGATCCAGCACTCGGCCGGCAGCGGCAAGAGCTTCACCATCGCCTGGCTCGCCCATCAGCTCTCGGTGCTCCATGATTACGACGACCGGCGCGTCTTCGACTCGGTGGTGGTGGTGACCGATCGGCGGGTGCTCGACCGCCAGCTCCAGCGGACCATCCGGCAGTTCGAGCAGACCCTGGGCGTGGTGGAGAACATCGACCAGACCTCGCGCCAGCTCCGCGAGGCTCTGGAAGCGGGCCGGACCATCATCGTCACCACGTTGCAGAAGTTTCCGGTCATCGCCGATGAAATCGGCCAGCTTGCCGGCAACCGCTTCGCCGTGATCGTGGATGAAGCGCACTCGTCCCAATCGGGAGAGAGTTCCAGGAGCCTCAAGGCGGTCCTCGCCGCAGGAACCCTGGAGGAGGCGGAGCAGGCGGAAGCGGGCGCCGAGACCCCCGAAGAGGAGCTCGAAGAGCGCGTCCTGGAAGAGATCCGCCTCCGCGGCCGGCTCCCGAACCTCTCGACGTTCGCCTTCACCGCCACACCGAAGCCCAAGACCCTGGAGCTCTTCGGCCAGAAGCAGCCGGACGGGAAGTTCCGGCCCTTCCACCTCTACAGCATGCGCCAGGCGATCGAGGAGGGGTTCATACTGGACGTGCTCGCCAACTACACCACCTACACGGCCTACTGGCGCCTGCTGAAGAAGATCGAGGACGACCCGCGCTACGACAAACGGAAGGCGGAGCATCTGCTCAAGACCTTCGTCGAGCTGCATCCGCACGCCATCGGCGAAAAGATCGCCATCTGCGTGGAGCATTTCGCCGCGCAGGTCGCGGGGGAGATCGGCGGGCGGGCCAAGGCGATGATCGTGACCCGCTCGCGCCTGCACGCGGTGCGCACCCGGCTCGCCCTGGATCGCTACCTGGCGGAAAAGGGCCACCCGTGGAAAGCGCTCGTCGCCTTTTCCGGGACGGTGAAGGACCGGGGTCAATCCTACACCGAGTCCGGCATGAACTCGGCCGGGCAGGATCGGGTGATTGGCGAACGGCAGACGGCCGCCGAGTTCGAGAAGCCCGAGTACCGCTTCCTGGTGGTGGCCAACAAGTTCCAGACCGGCTTCGACCAGCCGCTGCTCCACACCATGTACGTGGACAAGAAGCTGGGCGGCGTGAACGCGGTCCAGACGCTGTCCCGCCTGAACCGTACCCACCCCGGCAAACAGGGAGCGATGGTGCTCGATTTCGCCAACGAAGCCGAGGAGATCAAGAAGGCCTTCGAACCATACTACGAGACCACCCTCCTCTCGGAAGGGACAGACCCCAACCTCCTCTACGAGGTCCAGGGCCGGTTGCTCGACTTCGGGGTGTTCGCCGATGGCGACGTCGAGACCTTCGCGCGGGCGTTCTTCGATCCCAAGGCGGGTCAGGACAAGCTTTATGCGGCGCTGGAACCGGTGCGCCGGCGCTTCGCCGCCCTGGTCCCCGACGAGGGACGCGACTTCCGCGGCCAGCTCACCGACTACATCCGCCTCTACGCCTTCCTCTCCCAGGTCCTGACCTTCGCCGACACCGACCTGGAGAAGCTCTACGTCTTCGCCCGGCACCTCCGGAGGCTGTTGTCGATCGCCCGGGAAGCGCTGCCTCTCGAGATCCGGGAGGCCATCGACATGGAGTCCTTCCGGATTCAGCGGACGAGCCACGGCCGGATCCCCCTCGATCGTTATGTGCGGCCGCTGGATCCTGTCGAGACCAAGACTCGCCGCGGTCCCGGCGCGGCAGAGTTGGAGGCTCTCTCGCGGATCATCGAGGCGCTGAACGAGCGCTTCGGTCTGAACCTGGGCAGCGAGCACCGCATCACCCTGGAACAGATCCGGTCCGCCCTGGACCGGGACGCGGGCCTCGACGCCAGCGCCCGGGTGAACACCCGAGAGAACGTGCGGCTGACGTTCGACCCCAAGGTGGAAGACAAGATCCAGGAGATCGTCGAGACCAACTTCGACCTCTACAAGCGGATCACCGATGACGACGACTTCGGCCAGGCACTCAAGAACTTCCTCTTCGACGACTACATCAGGCGGCACCGGCGGGCGGAGGAACTGCTCAAGCACCAGGAGTCGAAGACACTGGAGTTCAAGTCGAGCCTCCGCTGGAACCTGAAGGAGGATCGAAAGGACCCCAAGCACGTGACCCATGCGGCGCTCAAGACCGTTGCCGCATTCCTGAACACCGAGGGGGGCGATCTCCTGATCGGCGTGGACGACGACCGCAAGGTGCTGGGCATCGCCCACGACCGCCTGGAGACCGACGACAAGTTCATGCTGCACCTGGCCCAGGTGGTGCGAAACGGCCTCGGTGACCGGGCCGGCACTTGCATCGATCCCAGGATGCAGATTGTGGAGGGCAAGACCATTTGCCTGGTGAGCTGCCAGCGAAGTCCCGAGCCGGTATATCTGCGGTGGAAAAGCCTGGAGAAGGCCGGGAAGGGCGATCTCTACGTCCGGAGCGGCCCGGGCACGGTACGACTCGACAAGAAAGATTCCGAGAAGTACGTCGCCACCCGGTTCGTCTCGAAGTGAAAACCGCCTGATCGGCCTTACCCTTTTGGCCCGAATTTCTCGATGGGGGGCGCAATCACCGGACTCCCGTCCGCCAGGGTAACTCGAGCCTTCGCGTCCTGGTGAACGCCGACCCCTACACGTATTCTTGGGCAGGTCTGGTGGTCCTCGTCGGGATGCTCACGCTCGTGAGCATCACCAGCCGGGCGGCATAGCCGGACCGGCCGGGAGCCTGCGGCCGGCGCCCCAGCACAGTGGCAGCTGTGAAATGCCTGTCGGAATGCTGTTGAGAGGCTGTGGGCCGCTTGTTGGAAACCTGTGAATCAGGATTCGGTCAACTCAATGGTTCCGAATTCCCGGCCGACTCGCCCGTCCCGTTACTGACAGGGCAAGTCGTGTAGAATGCAGCCGTGCCCTCTCGAAGAAAACCCTCCTCCCGCAAGAAGCCGTCTCCCCGCCGGCGCCGCTTTCTGGTCTGGGCGACCTGCGCCGTTCTGATCATCGCGGCGGCCGTGACCGGGTCCCTCACCGGTCTGGTCCTCACCTGGGGATTTGAACTGACCCAGGTCTGGGAACTGCAGCAGTCCCGGCCGGACGTGATCTCCGAGGTCTATTCGGCGGACGGGCGGGTTCTGGACGTTTTCGGGGTGGAGAAAAGACAGATCGTCACCTACGACAAGATCCCGGTGACGGTGAAGGACACGATCCTGGCGGCCGAGGACTCGGAATTCTTCCGGCACGCCGGCATCGACTTCCGCCGCCTCATCTACCAAATCTTCCGGAACATCGTCTACGGAGAACGAAAAGGCGCCTCCACCATCACCATGCAGTTGAGCAAACTGCTGCTGACCAGTCCCGAGGTGACGATCAAGCGCAAGATTCAGGACATGATCTTCGCCATCCAGATCGAGCGCACCCTGTCCAAGGAGCAGATCTTCACCCGCTACGTCAACCAGATGTACATGGGGCACGGCAGATACGGACTGGCGGCCGCTTCCGAGTTCTACTTCCAGAAGACCATGGACGAGCTGGAGTGGCATGAGGCGGCCCTGCTGGCCAGCGTGTTTCCGAATCCCGCAGGATATTCCCCCATCAATCATCCCGAACGGGCCTTGAAACGGAGAAACTGGGTGCTGGAACGGACCTACGAGGAGGGCTTCATCGGCGCGGAGACCCTGCGAGTCAGTATGCGGGAGCCCTTGGACCTGAAGACATTTGGCCGGCAACAAGCGTCGGCCCCCTATTTCGTGGAATGGGTGCGTCAGTACTTGGAGAAACGGTTCCCCGGCGGGGAGATTCACAGGAGAGGTCTGAAGATTTACACGACTCTGGACTACGAACTTCAGACGGCGGCCGAAACGGCGCTTCGTGACGGATTGAGGGCGTTCGACAAGAAGCGGCGGAGATGGCGCGGCGCCAAAGAGAACATCCTCGAGGCCGGGAAAGAGCTGGAGGGGTACTGGCGTTCCGATTGGGACACCATTTTCGCCCCCGGTCAGATGGTCCACGGCCTCGTTCTGCAATCGGACGAGCGCACGGCAGAGGTGAAGGTCGGCAGCTACCGGGCCACGGTCCGGCCCAACCACGTGGACTGGACCGGAAAGAAGCGATTGGACCAGGTCCTCAGGTCGGGTGACGTGTGCGCCTTCACCCTGGAGAGCATCGACCGTGAGGAACGGACCGTCGAAGTGAAGCTGGACCGGGTTCCCGAGGTTCAGGGGTCGCTGATGGCCATCGAGAGCCGGACCGGCGCCATTCGAGCCATGGTGGGAGGGTTCGACTTTCGATACAGCAAGTTCAATCGAGCCACCCAGGCTCTGAGACAACCCGGTTCCGTATTCAAGCCCTTCACTTACGTGGCCGCGGTGGAAAACGGCTATACGCCCGAGGACACGGTACTGGACAGCCCGGTGGAGTTTCTGGACGGTCTGGGCCGCCCCTACCGGCCGGAGAACGCGGACAGGAAATACAAGGGGCTCATCCCCATCCGTCAGGCCTTGTCGGAATCGCGAAACGTCCCCACGCTACGTCTGGCCAACGCAATGGGCGTTGAGAGAGTCGTCGAAGTGGCGCACCGGTTCGGAATCCAACGGGAAATCCCACTCTATCTCCCCACCGCTCTGGGAGCCGGCGAGGTCACTCTGGAGGAGATCACGTCCGCCTTCAGCGCCTTCCCCAACGGCGGGGTCCGGGTCCACCCCCATTTCATCGACCGGGTGGAAGACTCCAACGGTGTCCTTCTGGAGCGCCACGAGGCCGGCGTGGATGAGGTCGTCACCCGGAAGACCGCCGAAGCGCTGCTGGACCTGTTGAGAAACGTGGTCCTGACTGGAACCGCCCGCAAGGCCCGGAGTCTGCCGATTCCGGTCGCCGGGAAGACGGGCACCACCAACGACTGTACCGATAGCTGGTTCGTGGGATTCAGCAAGCTGCTGACGGCCGGTGTCTGGGTGGGGCACGACACCAAGATCTCGATGGGTAGAAGAGTTTACGGCAGCACCCTGGCCCTTCCCATCTGGATCGATTTCATGAAAGAGACCGTGGGCAAGACTCCGCCGGGAAACTTCGGGACGGAACTTTACGCCGCCCGTCGAGCCGCTCCAGCTCCTGCACCGGTGGAAGAGGCGGACCCCGATGAGGGAGAGGCCGAACAGCAGGAGCAACCCGCCGTGAAACCGAAACCGCTACCGAACATCATGGTGGAAGACATCCCCGCACCTTCTTTCTGACGGGCGCCGGAGAGGCTCGCCGTGACCTTCGACGGCCTTCGAACCTCATGCGTCCGCTCCGGAAACCGACACTGAAGATTCGGATACAGCGCGCCGAATCGTAACGGCTTCCGAAAAAGCCAAGCCAATTCGGAATCCACTCCGAAATAGCTCAACTGCGCAGGCCACTCTACGGTGGTCATTCCCCCAGGTGGAACTCCGGCATATTTTCAGTTGTTTCGATTCAGGACAAAGTCGGGCACCTGGAGGAGGGCGTCCCGGTAGATGGAATCGGGAAAGACCGCAAGTGCATCCCTGGCCTGTTTGGCGTAGGCCTGGGCTCGCAGCTTCAGTTCATCCAAAGCTCCGTACTTCCAGACCAGGCCCAGAATCTCCTGCTTGTTGGCATCGCTGAAATCGTGCCGGAGAATCACCTGCCGGAGAAAGTCCCTTTCCGCCGGGCGGGCCCGGCGCAGCATGAAGATGATGGGGAGCGTCATCTTCCCCTCTTCCAGGTCCTTGAGGACCGGCTTGCCCATGTCCTTCTGCGCGGAGGTATAGTCGAGCTGGTCGTCCACCAGTTGGAAGGCCATCCCCAGGGATCGGCCATAGAGGGCGAGACCCTCCTCCCGGGCCGGATCCATGTTCCCCAGAATCGCTCCCAGGCGGCCGCAACCGGAGAAGAGGTAGGCGGTCTTGTAGAGACTGATCTCCAGCTGCTGTTGCTCGGTGACCTCCATGCGCCCCTCCTGCTCCAGTTGCAGGAGCTCACCCTCCACCATCTTGCGGGTGATGTCGATGAGGATGTCCAGGATCCTCATCGACCGCTCCTTCATGGCGATCTGGAAGGAGGTCATGTAGAGCCAGTCGCCCATGAGGACCGTAATCTGATTGCCCCACTTGGCGTTGACCGAGGGCCGTCCACGGCGGACGTCGCTGTTGTCAATGATGTCGTCGTGGACCAGGGTGGCCACGTGGATCAGCTCCACCACCACACTCAGCCGCAACGCCGCTTCGGCAGGCCCCCCACTGAGCTTGGATGCCAGCAGCAGGACCGCCGGCCGAAGCCGTTTGCCACCGCTCGTGTGCAGATACCGATTGATGTCGTTGACCAGCGGAATCGCGCTTTGGATCTCCGAATCGAGGCGGGTCTCCACCTCTGCCAGATCCGATTTCACCAGCAGGAAAATGTCTTTCAGAGTGAGCCGGCGGCTAATCTGCACGTCCATACCTGAGTCTACGGTCCCGGGATTGCAGGGCCATCGGGAAAGCCCCCTTCTCCGACGATCTTCACGCCCGTCCGACGGAGTGAGGCCGTTTCTCCGGTTGCGCTCGCCACATCTCCCTGCAAATAAGCTTGAAAACTATATCAACGTCAATTTGAGACTGCCAATCCGGCCGGGCCCCGAAGGGAACCGACGCCGAACAATCTCTCGAAGTTTGATCTGGTGCGCTCACCCACCTGTTCCAGGGTCAGAGTCCGGATTCGCCCCAGTTCCCGCGCGACTTCCAGCACCCGGGAAGGCTCGTTGGTCTTGCCCCGGAAGGGGACCGGGGCCAGGTAGGGCGAGTCGGTTTCGATCAGAATCCGGTCCACCGGCAAACGGCTCGCCACCGCGCGGAGCGAATCCGACTTGCGAAAGGTGAGGATGCCCCCCAGGCCGATGAAAAACCCCCGATCGAGGCAGCGCCGGGCAGTCGGCTCATCGGAGGTGAAGCAGTGGACCACACCGTTGAGTCCCTCCCCACTTGGATACTTCTCCTCCAGAATCGAGCAGATCTCATGCTCGGCCTTCCTGGAGTGGATCACGATCGGTTTACCGGCAGCCTGGGCCAACTCGATCTGTGCCAGGAACGCCTCCCTCTGAGCGTCGACGCCGGAGTTCAGGTAATGGTAGTCGAGACCGATCTCGCCCAAGGCCAGAGCCTTGGGATGCCGCAACAGGTCGGCCAGCTCGGAGGCGATGCCGTCCGAAAAGAAACGGGCGTCGTGGGGATGGACGCCGAAGGCCGCCCAGAGGAAATCGTAACGGTCCAACAGTCTCAGGGTGGTCTCGACGGAATCACGATTCTCTTCCAGGCAACAGATGGTCAGAATCGACTCCACCCCGGCCTGCCGGGCCCGGGACAGGACTCCCTCCAGGTCGGATTGCAGGGCGGGGGCATCGAGATGGGCGTGGGAGTCAACGAACACTGGACGGTCTCCAGCCGGCGCTCAGGTCAGAACCGACCCCAGGCGGACCTCTTCGGTGAAGGTGGCCAGGACCGGTTTTCCTCCGTCCGAAGCCGCCACGATCATCCCGTTGGATTCGACACCCATGAGCTTGGCCGGTTTGAGATTGGTCACGATGACGACCAGACGGCCCGGCAGAGACTCCGGAGAGTACTGCCCGGCGATTCCCGCCACCACCTGGCGGACCTCCGATCCCAGGTCCACCTTGAGCTTGAGGAGACGGGTCGACTTGGGGATGGACTCGGCGCTCACGATCCGGGCCACCTGCATCCTGACCTTGGCGAACTCCTTGATGTCGATGCGGGCATCTTCCTGGCCACCGGCCGCCGTCTTCTTCGGTTCGGCGCCCGCCGCTGCGGCAGCGGCGCCGGGAGCGCGTCGATTCTTCACTTTCACTCTAAACTCCTTCTTGTCCAGACGCGGGTAAATGTGACTCAACTTTCCGATGGTGGAACCGCTCTCCAGACCGGCCCACTCCAGAGAGGAAATCCGATTACCCTCCAGGGGCCGGTGAATTCCGAGCTGGTTCATTATGGAGGCCGCCCCCTCAGGGACGATGGGCCCCAGCATCACCGCGATCAGCCGCAACGCCTCGGCGGCGTGGTACAGGACGCTCCCCAGCTGCGCCCGGCGGTTCGGGTCCTTGGCCAGAATCCAGGGTTCGTTGACCACCAGGTATTTGTTGACCCGGCTGATCAGCTCCCAGACCGCCTCCACGGCCTTGTTGATCTGGAGATCCCCGAACCGTTCCCGGTAGAGTCGCGCGGTCTCGCTGCAGAAATCCCGGAGTTCCCGGCCCCTCTCGTCCGCCGATCCTCCCTTCGGAATGACGCCGCCGAAATAGCTGCGGATCATCTTCAGCGTGCGTTGGGACAGATTGCCCAGATCGTTGACCAGGTCGCTGTTGACCCGGGTTCGAAGCCCGTCGAAGGAGAAGTTCCCGTCGGAGCCCAAGGGGATCTCCCGGAGCAGGAAATAGCGGAAGTAGTCGGTCTGCACCACGTTCGAGAGCTCGGCGGCAGTAACGAAGTTGCCTTTGGATTTGGACATCTTCTCCCCTTCGATGGTCCACCAGCCGTGGCTCAGGATCCGCTTGGGAGGAGCCAGACCGGCCGCCATCAGGAACGCCGGCCAGTAGACGGCGTGAAAGCGAAGGATGTCCTTGCCGATGAGGTGGACGTCTACCGGCCACCAGGTCTCGAACTTCTCGTCGTCGGTGCCGTAGCCCATGCCGGAGATATATCCGGTGAGGGCGTCGAACCAGACGTAGAAGATGTGCTTCTCGTCGTCAGGGACGGGGATGCCCCAGCGAAATGAGGTTCGACTGATGCTCAGGTCCTGAAGACCGCCTTCGACGAAGCGGACCACCTCGTTCATGCGGGAGCGAGGGACCACGAAGTCCGGGTTCTCCCGGTAGAACCGGAGCAGTTTCTCCTGAAACGCCGACAGCTTGAAGAAGTAGCTGTCCTCGGTCATGAACTCGGTGGGACGTCCGCAGTCGGGACAATTCCGGCCTTCCGCCACATAAGCCTCGCAGCCCACGCAATAGTTGCCCTGATACTGACCGAGATAGACGTTTCCGCTCCTTTTGACTGCCCGGAAGAGCTTGGCGACGGCGCGATAGTGACGCTCCTGGGTGGTCCGTATGAACTCGTCGAAGCTCAAACCGAGCCGCTCCCAAGTTTCTCGAAACTCGGCGGCATAGGTGTCTACCAGTTCCTGGGGCTCGATGCCCTGTTGCCGGGCCGACCGCTCGATCTTGAGACCATGCTCGTCGGTGCCGGTCAGGAAGGAGACATCGTCGCCGCACATTCGCCGGTAGCGGACGACGGCGTCGGCGATGACGGTGGTGTAGGTATGCCCGACGTGGGGCACGTCGTTGACATAGTAGAGAGGAGTCGTGAGGTAGAAGGTCTTTGACATGGCCCGCTATTCCGTCTCGGTCGCCTCGCGGATCGCCATCTGTCTCAGACTCTTCAACGGAAGACGGGTCCTTGCGGCGATCCTTTT
The DNA here is from genome assembly GCA_951812665.1 of uncultured Acidobacteriota bacterium. Lineage (GTDB taxonomy): Bacteria > Acidobacteriota > UBA6911 > RPQK01 > JAJDTT01 > JAJDTT01. The sequence continues at coordinate 96,001 of CATOST010000016.1, read as the reverse complement.
CAGGTCTTCGTACTCGGGCCAGACGGTGACCGGCTCTCCCCGAAAGCGTCCCACCTTGACTCGAACCGTTCCGTGCCCGGTCTCCACCTCCCGGAACTCGCGCTCCAGGACCCACCGCCGCCACGGCTTCCACCGAACCCCCAAGGTCGTCGTCTCCCGGAAGAGGAGCCCCATCATACGATCCCGGTCCTGAGGACGGCAGAGCACCGAAAGATGATGTCCCGGCCTTCCCTTCTTCATCTGTTGGGGTGCGCAGCGGACGTCCAGAGCTCCTTCGGCCAGGGCCATCTCCATAAAATAGCCGATGGCTTCCGGATCCAGGTCGTCGATGTCGGCCTCCAGGACCAGGACCTCTTCGTCACGCACTCCTTCGGCGGTTGTCGGGGAGAGTTGTTCCTCGCCGGCCTCACGGCCGAGAACCAGCCGCAACATGTTGGGAATTCCGGGCAACTCCCGGTCTCCGGCCCCGAAGCCCCACCGGTTCAGAGTCCAGGTGGGCGTCGCGGCGCCGGGCGCGGTCAACGTCGTCACGATGGCCGCCCCGGTGGGCGTGGTCAACTCCGCCTGCACCTCCCCCATGACCACGGGATACCCTCGGACCAAGTGAGCGGTCGCGGGTGCGGGGACGGGCCAGGTGCCGTGGGAGAAGGTCACGGTGCCGCTGCCCAGGTTCAGGGGGCTCGAGAAAAAACGGCGGGCGCCGAAGTAGTGGAATCCGATGCAGGCTCCGACGATATCCACGATGGCGTCCACCGCGCCCACCTCATGAAAGTGGACATGCTCCACCGCTTCTCCGTGGACGGCCGCCTCGGCCCTGGCCAGCCGCCGAAACACCGACAGCGCCATCTCCTTGACCGGATCCTCCAGGCCACTCCTTTCGATCAGCCCGTAGATCTGCCCTGGCGTGCGTCCATGGGAGTGCCGTCCATTCTCGATCTCGACACGGAAGTCGGTCCCCGAGAGTCCGTTGCGGTCGATCTTGCGGGCGGTGAGGCGATAGGGCTCCAGCGGCAATGAAGCGAGCCGCCGGCGAAGATGATCCAAGGGGAGCCCCAGATCCAGCAACGCCCCCAGGATCATGTCTCCGCTCACGCCGTTGAAGGCGTCGAAGTAGAGAATGCGATCCCGGCCAGCGTCCGTTCCCATCCCGCACACAATAGCATGGCCGGGAAATGAGGAGTGAGGAGTGAGAGAAGAGGAAGCGTATCGGCGACCCTCCGGGAGCCGCTCAGACGTCTGATATCATTGGCCCATGTTGCTGCGCCGGGCCCGCCAGAGTGAGGCGTTGTTCCGGGAATTCGTGCGCGAACGGTTTTCCCTGGAGCTGGGGTCCGCCGCCGCCAAATCGCCACCGAGGATCGAGTTCGGGGACCTGGCCTTCGCCTTTCCCTTCGAATTGGCCCGGAGCCTGCGGCGAGCTCCCCGTGACATAGCCCTGGAGATCGCCGGCAACTTCCGAATGCCCCCCTGGATGGAAAGGGTCGAGGCGGCCGGAGGCTACGTCAACGTCTTTCTGAAGCGGGATCAATTCCTGGCCGATCTCCAAGACTCCCTCTCGGCATCGCCGGAACCGGAACGCGGACCGAAGATCATCGTCGAGCACACCAATATCAATCCCAACAAAGCGGCTCACATCGGGCATCTCCGGAACGCGGTCCTGGGCGACACCTTCGGCCGTCTGTTGCGCTCACGGGGCCATGCGGTGGAGATTCAGAACTACATCGACGACACCGGCGTTCAAGTCGCCGACGTCGTGGTTGGATTCCAGCAATTGCGGAATTTGAGCTTGGAGCAGGTCCAGGCGATTCCCGAACCCTTCGATTACTACTGCTGGGACCTGTACGCCCAAGTCTGCGACTGGTATGGACAGGAGGACTCGCGCCTCGAACTTCGCCGCCGCACCCTTCGAGAGATCGAGGAGGGAGAGGGCGAGACCAGCCGGATGGCCGAGCATATTTCCCTCCGAATCGTGAACGCCCACCTGAGAACCATGTGGCGCATCGGCGTCCGTTACGACGTCCTTCCCCGCGAAAGCCAGATCCTGAGGGAGAGATTCTGGGACGAGGCCTTCGGCCAGCTCAAGCAGCGCAAGGCCATCACCCACGTTGCGGACGGACCCAATCGAGGTTGCTGGGTGATGCGGCTTCCAGGCGAGAACGGTCAGCCTGCGGAGGAGAAGATCATCGTCCGCAGCGACGGGACCGTCACCTACGTGGGCAAGGACATCGCCTATCAACTCTGGAAGTTCGGCTTGCTGGAGAAGAACTTTCGCTACCGGATCGTGCACCGTTACCCGGACCGGGACCAGGTTTGGATGACCAGTTCCGGCGGAGCCTCCGACGTCGAGAAGGACTTCGGACGCGGCCAAAGTGTCTACAACGTCATCGACGTTCGGCAATCCTACCTGCAGCGGGTGGTGGTCCACGGCCTTCGCAGCCTGGGCCACGAAGTCCCCGCCGACCATTCCACCCACTTCTCCTACGAGATGGTGGCTCTCTCCCTCAAGTGCAGCCGGGAACTGGGGATCGAGCTCTCGGAGGCGGATCGCGCCAGGCCCTACGTGGAGGTCTCGGGACGCAAGGGACTGGGGGTCAAGGCCGACGATTTGGTGGACAAGCTGATCGAGAAGTCACTCCTGGAAGTGGCCGGCCGCCAGCCGGACCTGACCCACGAGGCGCGTCTGCGGATCGCCACCCAGATCGCCGTTGGAGCCCTACGGTATTTCCTCCTCAAATATGCCCGCAACTCGGTCATCGCCTTCGACTTCGGGGAGGCCCTGAGCTTCGAGGGAGAGACCGGGCCCTATCTGCAATATTCGGTGGTGCGCGCCAACAACATCTTCCGCAAGCTGCGGTCCCAGCGGAGCGGCACGGTGAACCGCGGGCAGGAGGATCTGCAGAAGTACCTGAGGGAGCGCCCGGAACGGTTCGCCGACCTGCTTCAGGACGACCAGATCTGGAAGTTGTTGCTTCAGGCCGGAAGGTCCGAAGGCGCCATCGAACAGTCGCTCAAGACCCTGGAAATGTCCTATCTGGCCAAGCACGCCTTCTCACTGGCCCAGATCTTCAACATCTTCTACCATAGCCATCACATCCTTTCGCAGCAGGACTCGCGGAAGCAGACCTGTTATCTGGCGGTGGCGGACACGGCGCGGCGGGCCATGACGCGGTCTCTCGCACTCCTGGGCATCAAAGTTCCGGAAAGAATGTAGGCATGTCCTGCGTTTTCCAGATTCCGTTCCTGATGCTGCTGGCATCGTTAGGCGCCGGATCGGCCTCCGAAACGCTGCCGCCGCTGGAGCAGGTATTCACCCTGTACGAGATGCGCCTCTATCGGGGGAAGAACGACTACAAATCTCACATGAAACTTTTTCGGAAGGCCCTGGAGCGGAACTCCAAGCTTCTGGCAGCCTCCGGGAAGGAATCGGACCTCAGGTCCGTCCTGAGGGTGCTGGCAGACATGAGGGCCCTCTCCGAACATGCTCTCCGTGAAACCCCCGCCCGTGAGAAGGACGGCCGCTCCAGGGAAGCGAAACGCCTGGAAATACGGGCGAGGCGCATCGTGGAGGCGATGGATGACCTCAAGCTCGCCCTGCCCTTTGAATACCGGGACGATTTCGAAGACTGTATCCGATCTCTGGAAAAGCTGCGCAAGCACCTCCTGGATCAACTCTTTGGCCGGTTGACCCCGGCGGACACCCGGTCTGCGCCCGGAATCGCTCACGGCCTGCTGCCTTTTACGCCGGCAGCCCCGGCGGTCTCCTTTTCCCAGTCGGCAGACGGTTTCACCGACGAGGAATACACCAAGATCCAAAGGGCGCAGAAACTGGACAGGCGAACCCGCGTCTTCCTGAAGATTGCCGAAGATCGCCTCGAAGCGCTGGAAGAACGCTGGACCCGTGTGACGGGACAGGAGCCTCCGGTGACCGGGAAGAAGCGCAAGAAAAAAAAGAATAAGAAGAAGAAGAAAGGCCGGAATGGGGAGGACGAGGGTCCGCTGACGTTCCATGCCCACTGGGAGCTGCTCCATGCCTACGAGCGAGCCATCGACGGCGTCATGATCAACATCGATGAGAAGGCAAACCAACAGCGGCTCTCGGGCAAGGAGATCCTGAAGGTCCTGAAGAGGTTCTGCGAGAACGTCTTCGAGTTCGACCCGCGCCTGGAGACCATGGAGAAGTTGGCGGTCCAGCTGGACGACGATGACTTCTGGCTGACCCTGGAGCAGGCCAAGAAGACCACCGAGATCGCCCGCAAAGGATGCCGCCTGGGTCTGGGTGGAGACCTGGAATAGCCGGCGACCGCCCCACCTGTCCCACCGGACCCGGTTTCGGTCCGGGCCGAGCGCAGTCTGTTCCCGGCGTCACAGCTCCGAGTTCGGATGCGGCCGCTCGATCGCCCGCTTCAACCACGTGATCCCCGCCAGGCCGGCAGCCCCGCAGCCCGCGATACGGTTGAGGTCCGACTCCACGACGCCTCCCAGGGCGAATACCGGGATTTCGACGGAGAGGGCGATGCGCTCCAGGGCCGGGAAACCCAGAGCCGGTGCACGGGATTCCTTGGAGAGCGGATTCAGAACGGGGCTCACCAGCACGTAGTCGGCTCCCTCCTCCTCCGCCCGCAGCACGTCGTCACCGCTGTGGGTCGACTTGCCCAGGAGAAACGACGGGTTTCCATACCGATCCCGGAGTCGGATGGCGTGGGACAGATCCTGCTTCGAAGTCAGGTGGCTTCCGTCGGCCCCTTCCCGAAGGGCCAGTTCCACGTGGGTGTTGACCAGAAACACTTTTCCGCTTCGGCCCGCCAACTCGACACCGCGCTTTACCCAGGTGCGGCTCTCCGCCGGCGAGAGGTCCTTTTCCCGAAACTGCAGGATGTGCGCCGGACTCCTGAAGATCCGGTCCAGATAGTCCTCTCGCGCCCAACCGGGAAACGCGACGCGATGCGAGATGCCATAGAGGTAGGGTGGACTATGTCTTCGGAAAATATCGCTGATAGTGGACAACTTCCCACGTCCCCAAAATCAGGTTGGCCAGCCCCAGACCGGAGACCGCGCCACGAACGAAGTTGTTGAGCATGATCAGCCGGAGCCAGGGGTAGACATCCAGCAGCGAATTCTGGCTCCACTGATCCCACCAGGGAAACAGGAGTAGAAAGATCCCGACCTCAAAGCAGTAGAGTACGTAGAGACCAAACAGGACCTTCTGAATCATGAACCGCCGTTTGACACCGACTGCGGAACGCCCCCGAGAAATGTCGACAGTCCGTGGCCTAGGAGTCCTTCAACACCGAACCCGGCGACGCGCTCCCGGGACCGGATGCGATGGACGGTCCGGCCAAGCGTCATTTGCCGAGGAGCAACGGCGTCCACGGGAATTTCCCGCCCGGGGGGAGGCCGGGACGAGTCCCGCCACGGGCGGTCAGCGTTTCTCCCGGATCCTGGCCTTTTTCCCCTTGCGCTGGCGCAGATAGTAGAGCTTGGCTCGCCGGACTCGTCCTCTGCGCAAGACCTGCACGCCCTCGATCAACGGGGAGTGAAACGGAAAAATGCGCTCCACGCCGTAGCCGAACGAGATCCTGCGAACCGTGAAGGTGGAACCCAGGCCCCGTCTGCGAATGGCGATGACGACTCCCTCGAAGGGCTGCACGCGAATCTTGTTGCCTTCCCTGATTTTGAAGTTGACCCGCACCGTGTCTCCGGGTCCGAAATCAGGGATCCCATCCCTCAACTGTGGCTGTTCGACCAGCTGTATCGGATTCATGACTCCACTCTTATCCTTTCGGCCTGCCGGAACTCGATCCGGACGCGAGCAAATCGGGCCTGCGATCCCGAGTACGTCTCAGAGCCTGTTCCTTCCGCCAGGAACGTATCTCTCCATGGTTCCCCGACAGCAGGACCTCGGGGACCGGCCGGTCCCGGTAGGTGGCCGGCCGGGTGTACTGAGGATAGTCCAACAACCCGGTGGCAAACGACTCCTGCTCCAATGAAGCCGGCTTGCCCACCACACCCGGGACCAGTCGCACGATAGCATCCACCATCAAAAGGGCCGGCAGTTCACCTCCCGTGACCACGAAGTCCCCCATCGAGATCTCTTCGTCCACCAGCTCATCCAACGCTCGTTGATCCACCCCCTCGTAACGCCCACAAATGAACGTCAGATGGGATTTCCGGGACAACTCCACCGCCTTTTCCTGCGTGAACCGGCTTCCTTGCGGACTCGGATAGACGACCCAGGGTCGGCCCTGATCCCCGCGGCACCGTTCCACCGCGCGGAACAGGGGTTCGGGTTTGAACACCATCCCCTCTCCGCCTCCGTAGGGCCGATCGTCCACCGTGCGGTGCCGGTCCGTCGTAAATTCCCTGAGGTCGACCAACTCCAGGCGAAACAACCCCTTTCGGATCGCCTGGTGCAGGATACCGTAATCGAAAAATCCCTGACACATCCCAGGGAAAATGGTGATGACGTCTACCTGCATTTCAGAAGGAACTCCTGCAAACCGGCCGGGTGGTCCGCAGTCCGTTGCGCTGCGAGTTGCTAACTCGAAGGAGCCAATCCCGGGGGAAGATCCACCTGGATGACCCCCCGTTCCAGATCCACATCCCGAACCAATGCCCGCGCCAAGGGGATCATCAGTTCCCGATCGTTCCCGTCCCGGAGCACCAGATTCACGCCTTCGGCTCCGGTACGGAACAATTCGGCCACGACCCCCAGATTGCGCCCCTTCTGCTCGACTCGCAAACCCAGGAGATCAGACTCGTAGAACGCGCCTTCCGGGAGCGGCATGCGCTCCTCCAAAGGGATCCGGACCTCCCCCCCAATCAACTCCCGGACCTGTTCGGGTCGTTCCCGGCCCCGAAATTTGAGCAGCACGCGACCCTTGTGAAAACGAGCAGACTGGATGACCTCCTGGTACTGCACGTCGGGAAGGGCCACCCGGACACTGGTCGTGGAGGAGAATCGCTCCGGGAAGTCCGTCAGAATCTCCGCGGAAACCTCACCACGTATTCCCCTCGCCTTGACGATGAGGGCTATGGCGATGAATTGACTCAACTACTCAAGAATTTCCAGGACGAACCTCTTGCGCAGCTTCATCCCGGCCGCACCCAACAGGGTACGAATGGCCCGGGCGGTTCGTCCCTGCCTGCCGATGACCTTGCCGAGATCATGCTGCGCGACCCTCAGTTCAAACACGGTGGTCTGTTCCCCCACCACCTCGTTCACTCGAACTTCTTCCGGATCGTCGACCAGCGTCTTCGCGATCATCTCGACAAGCTCTCTCATAGTCCCCTCCTGGCGGCGCTGCCGGGAGCCCATGACCGGCGCCGCTATGGCACCGGCACGAAGCTGCTCGTGACCATCAACTGACTCAGGGCTGCTCTTGCTGCCGCACCCGGCCGATCAGGCTGTTGACCCTACCCGAAGGCTGAGCACCCAGTTGCATCCAGTGGTCGATTCGCTCCAGGTTCAAGCTGAGACGAACCGGCCTGAGAGCCGGATTGTAATACCCCAAGATTTCAATAAAGCGCCCATCCCTGGGACTGCTGCGCTCGGCCACCACCACCCGATAATGGGGATCCTTCTTGGCGCCGTGCCGACTCAAACGTATTCTGAGCAATGCAATACCTCCAACAAAACCCGCATTTTATCAAAAAGAGACGTTAGACGGGGAAGTTGACAGGACTATCCCACGCTCTGACATTGCCGTGAATTGAGTTGATTTTCGAGATCAGGGAGCGCTGCTGTCGGCCAGGGCGTTGGGTCGGTCCGAATGGGGGCGCCACCATGGGGGCCGTCAGGGCCCTGAGCTCCTGCCGCTGAGGGTCCCGAGCGGCCCGGTCGGGCTGCGGACGAGTAGAAGTTCCGTCTCAGGGACGGCGGGAGGGATCGGATCGTCGCCGTCTGGGGATGGGAGTTGGGCCGGTGCTCACGGAGACAGCAGCGCGGTGAAGGCGTCCTGGCGTTGGAGTGCGAAGTGGCGAGTGGCGGAGGCGAAGCTGTCAAACGAAGTCTGGTGAATGATGATCGCGATCGCGAGGTTGGTGCAGGTCGCATTGTTCGCCGGCGCGAATCGGGTGCGGGCGAGACAGTCGTCTTCGGCAAAGAGGGTGTCCCGGAGGTTGTGATTGACTTCGACCGCCCAGTGGCCGCGGTTGTCGGCAAGGAGTTGCCGGGGGGACGCGCGGTAAGCCGGCGCCGAGGTGATGCCGTAGACCTGCTCGCGGCTGGTTTTTCCGGTTCCGTTTTGCCGGGCGTCGGTGCGCCGGCGTGTGATGCGGAAGATCTGGGCGACGTGGGGGTAGTTCAGGAGGCCCTCCAGAGGAGTCATGACCTGGATGGAGCGCTGCTCGATGCGCCCATGGGCCAAGTCGGTCTCTTCCTGGAAAGACCCGGTCGCGTCCCGGTTCCAGTCGATGGTCGAGAGCATCTCATGGGTTTCGGGGGCGTTTTCCTTGACCGTCATGAGATAGTCGGCCCCGTGGGTTTCGACGATGACGCGCGCGGTCTCGCGGGTGGTGTGCAAGGCGTCGACGGTGAGGACGCGGCCCGCGACGTCGACCTTCTCCAGCAGAGCGCGCACGGCGGCGATCTCCGCACCCTCTTCATTGAAGCTGAGAGTGGCGAGGGGCAATCGGGTGGTGTGCTCGACCAGGGTCGCGGTCTCGAAGTGTCCGTCTCCGTTGCGGTTGGCGCCGCGAATCCGCTTCCCGTCCACCGCAATCGCGCGGCCCAGTTGCAGTCTCGGCATCGAGAACCGCCGGAGCACGGCCTCGATCTGGTCCGGATCCACCGAGGAGATCACGCGGTGCAGGGTGGACTTGGAGACCGGAACGTAGCGGCCGGTCCGGGGGTTCTTCCAGGCGCCGATCGCCTCGAGTTCCGGCTGCGAGAGCTTCTGCGCATACTCGGCGGCGGCCACCGGTCCGCGCAGGTTCGCCAGCCTCGCGAGCAGGTAGACGGTGAGCACCGAGGCCGCGGAATGCTTGCGCCCCTGGGCGCGCCGGAAATCCTTGATCTCGGCCAATTCCTGAACCAGCGAGCGCAACTCGCTCGCGCCCTTCCGGGTCGGACCCTTGGGCTCCCACTTCGAGGTCAGCGGGCGAGGGTCGCGCAGACGACGGCAGGCGTTGCGCCGCAACGGGGACACGTACAGCTGCTTCGGCTGGCCGTGAGGATCGGTATAGCGACCGTTGTGACGCGCAAACCCCCGCGTGTCGCCGAGATAACGCCAGTTGGAAGCGCGGTAGAGGGCGCCGTCGAAGCGGGCGGGGTCGACGAAGCTCTCGGCGATCAGCACCGGGTGTCCATAGTGCGCCTGCCAGTCGTCGCCGAGACGCCGCAGCATCCGGGCCAGCGTCCAGGAACCGAGACCCGGGAAGACGCCCTTGGAGGCGAGAATCACGAATCGCGTGTTGTTTGCGATCAGATGCAGACGCCGGTACTGCAGGTCGGGCTTCCACCCGATCCAGCGGTCCCGATGCCGACACTTGAAGGCGCCCGACTGCCAGCCGGCGAGCGCCAGCCACTTCCCGCGCCATTCGACGACGTAGCGCAGACCGCGACCGGCAAACCGATTGAAGCCGAGGTAATGGTGTTGGTGAACCCGTCGGTCCCACTTCACCCGCTCGTCGGGGCGGGCCAGTCGCACCTGGGCATCGTTGAGGAAAAACCCTTCCGGGGTTTCCTTGAAGATCACTTCGTCGTCTGCTGGAGCGCTCATACCCCCAGGATGAAGCCTGGGGCGAAAAAAAGCCAGCGGAGAATGCAAACCTCTGCGGTTGTTGGGGCGAATCGTCAGATATTCCTAGCGTGGGATGGCCCTGGGGAAGTTGATGCGACCCCGCGAACGGCCCGGAAAGCCCCGCTTCATCCGCTTCATCATGGTTCGAGTCTGCAGATACTGTTTGAGGAGGCGGTTGACGTCGGACACCGTCCGGCCGCTGCCGCGGGCGATCCGGCGGCGTCGGGTACCCTTGATGATCCTGGGGTTTGCCCGCTCCAAGGGAGTCATGGAGTTGATGATGGCCTCCATGGCGTCCAGTTGCTTTTCTTCGAACTGGACCTGGCCCATGCCCTTGAACAGCCCGCCCTGCGGGAGCATGCCCAGAACCTGTTCCAGTGGTCCGAGCTTGCGGAGCTGCCGCAATTGGGCCCTGAAGTCGTCCAGGGTGAACTCATCCCTTTGGATCTTCTCCAGAAGCTTCCGGCTGTCCCGCGGCGTCACCGCCGCTTGAGCCTTCTCGATGAGGCGGAGGACGTCCCCCTGGCCCAGGATCCGGCCGGCCATCCGCTCCGGATGAAAGGTTTCGAAGGCACCGTAGTCCTCACCGGTTCCAATGAATTTGATGGGCTGACCCGTGACCGTGCGGATCGAGAGAGCCGCTCCGCCGCGGGCGTCCCCATCCATCTTGGTCAGGACCACACCGGAAAGATCGAGCCGGTCTCCGAAACTCTTGGCCGAGCGGACGGCATCCTGGCCCGTCATGGCATCGGCGACCAGAAGAATTTCGTGCGCCCCCACCCCGGCCACGATCTCCTGCAACTCGGTCAGAGACGCTTCATCCACGTGGAGACGGCCTGCGGTGTCGACGAGCAACGGGTCGAACCCCATGTTTCGGGCCCGTTTTCGGGCCATTTGCGCCCGGCGAACCGGGTCTCGGGTCGCGGGGTCCTCTACCTCGATCCCAATGGCCGAGCCCACTACCGAGAGTTGATGGATGGCCGCGGGCCGGCGGACATCCGTCGACACCATCAGGGGCCGTCCGTCCTTGGCCTTGAGCCATCGCGCCAGTTTCCCCGTCGTGGTCGTCTTGCCGCTTCCCTGCAGACCGACCAGAACGATAACGGTCGGCCTGCGACTGCCCTTGGCCAACTCTGCCGCCTCCGATCCCAGGAGTCGAGTGAGCTCCTCGTTGACGATCTTCACGACCTGTTGGCCCGGCGTGAGGCTGCGCATCACTTCCTGTCCCAGGGCCTTTTCCCTGATGCCGGAGACGAACGACTTGACCACGCCGAAATGGACGTCGGCCTCCAGCAAGGCGATGCGGATCTGGCGCAGAGAGGCATTCAGGTGCGCCTTGGAGACGCGCCCCTCCCCCTTGAGGTCCCTCAGAATCTTCTGGAGCCGGGAGGAAAGGTTCTCGAACATGTGGTCGGCCTCGAACGGTCGGCACCATTCTATCGTGCCTGTCAAAATCTGGCCGGACCCAGCCGAATGCCGGCGCGCCTGGCGGTCCAACTTGCTAATCTGTTGGACGAAATTGGAGTCGCCGGGCATGAGAGACTTTCTGGTCGGAACCGCCGGACACATCGATCACGGCAAGACCACTCTCCTGAAAGCCTTGACGGGTATCGACTCCGACCGTCTGGAGGAAGAAAAGCGCCGCGGGATCACCATCGACATCGGCTTCGCCCACCTGTCCCTGGGTTCCTGCCGCATTGGGTTCGTCGACGTGCCGGGTCACGAAAAGCTGGTCAAGAACATGCTCGCCGGCATCGGTGGGATCGACCTGGCTCTGCTCATCGTCGCCGCCGACGAATCGATCATGCCGCAGACGCTGGAGCACTTCCACATCTGCCGGCTCCTGGAGATTCCTGGAGGAATCGTCGCCCTCACCAAGTGTGATTCGGTGGAACCGGAACTTCTGAACCTGGTTCGGGACGAGATTCGAGCGATGACCCGGGGCAGCTTCCTCGAGAACGGTCCCGTCATCGCCGTGGACAGCATCACGGGGAGCGGCTTGGAGTTCCTCCAACGGGTGTTGATCGAGCAGGCCGCCAAATCGGATCGAAACCGTGGTTCCCGGCAGGAAAGAGTGTTCCGGTTGCCGGTGGACCGGGTCTTCAGCAAGCGAGGCTTCGGGACGGTGGTGACCGGCACCCTGACCTCGGGATTCATCCGGAAGGAAGACGCCGTTGCCGTCTACCCGTCCGGAAAGAGGGGCAAGATCCGGCGCATCGAGATCTTCAACCGGGAGGCTGCCGAGGCCGTGGCGGGACAGCGGACCGCGTTGAACCTCATGGGCCTGGGCAAGGACGACCTGAAACGAGGAACGGTCCTTTCCCGACCCGGAGGTCTTCGGCCGACTCGTTCTCTGGACGCCTCGATCAAGGTACTGAAGGGCGCTCCGCGCCCGCTGAAACGAAGAACTCCAGTCCGATTTCACCACGGCAGTGGAGAATGGCACGGCCATGTGGTTCCACTGGAAGGGAAGATGGTGGCGCCCGGGCAGCGGGCAATGGTTCAGATCCGACTGGCGCAGCCGGCCATGTGCTGGATTGGAGACCGATTCATTCTCAGGATGGACTCTCCACCCGTCACCGCCGGAGGCGGAGTCGTGTTGGACGACCTCCCGCCCAGACACCGGGCCCGTAATCTTCCGGGAGAGCTGTTACCGGTAAAGGCGCTTCAGTCGGGTCTGGAAGCCGGCAACCGCGACCCGGACCAGGTCCGGATCGAGTTCCTGGTTCGATCCAAAGGGAAACTTGGAATTGACATCGACGAATTGTCCGCCCGGACCGGATCGCCGAGGAGGCGACTGCTGGGACACCTGCAGCAGCTTCCGGAAATCGAGCTGGTGCCCCAGGACCCGCCTCTGGCTGTGACGCGGACAGCCCTGCGAATTCTGGAATCATCGATGCTCTCCTACCTGGACGAATTCCACTCTCGAAAGCCACTGGCCGCGGGCGTTTCCAAGGAAGAGCTTCGGAACCGTTTCCTCAATTCCTCCCGCATCGACTACTTCCAATTCCTGCTTTGCCGACTGGAGCAAAACGAGCTGATCCGCATCGCCCGCTCCATCGTCATGCGGCGAGGTTGGGAGCCCCGTCTGAACCCGGCTCAGGAGGCAGTGCGACAGTCCATTCTGGGTGTTCTACGGAGAAGCTTTCCCCGGCCTCCGACCTTGACGGAACTGAAGCGCCGGCTGCACCAGCCGCCGGCCCGGACCGAAGAGGTCTACTTTTTCCTGATCCAACAAGGCGACCTGGTCCGGGTCGGCGGGGAATTGGTCTTGACCCCATCGCAAGTCGCCCGGCTCAAGCACCAGTTCCAGATCAAGTTCTCTTCCGGACAGTCGTTTTCGGTGCCCGAGTTCAAGGATTCCCTCGGGGTCAGCCGCAAGTACGCCATCCCGTTTCTCGAGTATCTGGATCGAGAGGGAGTCACCCGGCGCCGGGGAGACGGACGGGTGGTCCTTTGAGACTCGGAGCAATTCTTCCCGGGGTGAAGACCTGTCAACCGCAACGGAGAATCCCATGAGAAAGAAGACGAAACGAATCGCCTTGATCAGCGCGGTAATGTCATTCAGCGTGGCGGGCGGGACCTCGATCCTCGCTCAGTCCACCTACGTCGTCACGATCCGGAACCTGACTCGGAATCAGATCCTCACTCCTCCGGTGGTCGTGATTCACAATTCATCAACTTCTCTCTTTTCGATTGGAGAGGAGGCCAGCCCCGAATTGGCGGCTCTGGCAGAGGACGGTGACCCGGTGCCGTTGCTGGAAACGCTGATGACCATGCCGGGAGTGCACGATTCCGCCGTCGGCTACGGGATCATACCTCCGTCCCAATCCACGACGGCCACGGTGACGAGCGGATACCGCCACAGGTTTCTCTCGGTGGTCGGCAAACTGGCGACCACCAACGACTCTTTCTTTGCCGTCAGCGGAGTCCAGATTCCGTTGCCTCCCACCCTGTTTTTCTCCCCGCCCCGATCCAAGACCGTAGATGTTCCCGCCTACGATGCGGGAAGCGAGGCCAACTCGGAATTGTGCGAGTTCATACCGGGTCCCCCCTGTGCGAGCCACTTCGTCCATGATCCGGCCGAAGCCGAAGGCTTCATTCACATCAGCAACGGGATTCAGGGAACAGGCGATATCAATGCCGCCGAGTCCGACTGGCGCAATCCCGTCGCCAGAGTGACGATCACCCGCGTCGATTGAACCTTGACCCTCCCCGGGATAGCCTGGAACCTGATACCGGTAACGAGTCTCTTTCATTATCGGAGGATCGGCCATGAGAACGAGCATGTTGGTCGCGGCGGCGTTCGCGCTGGGGCTCTCCCTGGTGGAAGCCTGGCCCGCCGGACCGAACCGACCCGAACCGACCCGTGAAATCGGTTCCCGCCTGGAACTGTTCGTCGACGACTTCCTCATCGAATCGATGGACGGGCTGGAACTTCGACTCCACCGCCCGCGTTCCGCCGGGAAAATCGTGGTTTTCGACCAGCCGTGGGAAGGCACCACCAGCCTCTACCACACCGTCTTCAAGGACGGAGACGGCTATCGCCTCTACTACCGGGGCAGCAGCCACCAGGACTACGTCGACAAGTCGCAATTGCGTCCCGAAGAGGAGATCGTCCCCGTCCACGAATCCGTCACCTGCCTGCTCGAGAGCCGGGACGGAATCGAGTGGACTCGGCCCTCTCTGGGCCTGGTCGAGTTCCAAGGATCCACCGACAACAACATCGTCTGGAAGGGAACGGCCTCCTGCTGCTTCGCTCCTTTCAAAGACTCCAATCCGGATGCTCCCGCCGAGGAACGGTACAAGGCGTTGGGCAACGCAGGACCAGGATGGCCCAATCACGTCCTGAAGGCGTTCGTCTCTGCCGACGGCAAGCTCTGGCGCCTGGCCAGCGACGAGGCGGCCATCAGCGACGGAAAATTCGACTCCCTGAACGTTCCCTTCTGGGATCCGGTCCGAAGCCAATATGCGGCCGTCTACCGCGATGGCGACGGGGTGCGCAGCGTCAAGTACGCGACCTCCAAGGACTTTCGAAACTGGACACCCGGAACCTGGGCCGACTACGGCGGCACTCCCCGCGAGCATCTCTACACCAACGGCACCCACCCCTATTTCCGGGCGCCCCACATCCTGATCGCGCTCCCCAAGAGGTTCGTCCCCTGGAGGACCTACCATGCCACCATCTCCATCGCGGGTGTCTCGGAGGCGGTCTTCATGAGCAGCCGGGACGGCGTCCACTGGGACCGGCGTTTCATGGAGGCCTTCATCCGCCCGGGCCGGGACCCACGGAACTGGGTTCACCGTTCCAACATGCCCTCCGCCGGCGTGGTCCCCACCTCGGACGACGAAATGTCCCTCTACCTGGCGCGCCACTACACCTTTCCCAGCGCTCACCTGGAGCGGATGGTGCTGCGGACCGACGGCTTCGTCTCCATCCACGCGGGCCATGAGGGAGGAGAGTGGGTCAGTCGTCCTCTGGTCTTCGAGGGTGGCAATCTGGTTCTGAACTTTGCCACCTCCGCAGCCGGGAGCATCCGCCTGGAGATGCAGGACACGGAGGGCCGTCCTCTTCCCGGATTCGCCCTGGAGGAATCTCCACTGATCTGGGGAGATGAGATCGAGCACACGGTGAGGTGGGAACGGAGTCACCTTCGGGCGGCCTCGGACCAACCCCTGAGCCGGATCGCCGGCAAGCCGGTTCGACTCAGGTTCGTCATCAAGGACGCGGACCTCTACTCCCTCAGGTTCAAGTAGCTGGAGTCCCGGTGAGCACAACGATCATCCATCGCCGAGAGAGCTTCAACTGGCTACTGGCGGGATTTCTGGCAATAGGCGGCCCGGCCGTGTTCGCCAACCCCCCGCAGACCTCCCTTTCGGGGAAACCCGTGGCCGTTGGAGTGGCCTGGAGCCACGAATCGGCTGCGGACGAGTTGCGCCGATCCGCGGACACGGTCCTGGCCAGGGTCAGCGCTCTCCGCAACCTTCATGCCACGAACCCCGTCGAGACAGGAGTCCGGAGCCGCGAGGAGATCCGCCGCTACGTCTTGGCGCGTATGGCTGAAGAGTATCCGGCCGAGGAGCTCGATCTCGACCGGCGCCTGCTGGTGAAGCTGGGCCTGATTCCCCAGTCTCTGGACTATCGCGGGACCCTGGTGCGGCTGCTCACCGAACAGGTGGCCGGATACTACGACCCCAAGACCCGGACCCTTTACGTCGCCGACTGGGTCCCGGTCGAGGAACAACTCCCGGTGATGGCCCATGAGCTGGCCCATGCGCTTCAAGACCAGCACTTCGATCTCGACAAGCTACTGGAGGGAGTGGAAGGAAACGAGGACGCCACCCAAGCCCACGTCGCCGTGGTGGAGGGGGAGGGCCTGGGACTGATGCTGGAATACGTTCTGGAGCCCCTGGGCCAGAGCTTCCTGAACATTCCGGACATCGTCCGGATGCAGAAGGACCAGATGGCGGACGCAAGCCAAAGCTTCGACGTCTTTCGGAGGGTTCCCGCCTTTTTCCAGGAAGCGTTGCTCTTTCCCTACGTCCAGGGGGCCCGGTTCCTTCAATATCACGTCCGAAGGCACGGATGGCCGGGTGTGGACCGCATCTATGCCGATCTGCCCCGGTCCACGGAGCAGATTCTCCACCCGGAAAAGTACGCGCCGCCGAGGGATGATCCGACCCACGTGGAACCCCCGCCACTTCCGTCCAGTCTCGGGGGGCGCTGGGAACGAATCTACCGGAACGTCCTGGGTGAATTCATGCTCCGGCTGGTCCTGGCCGAGTTTCTGGAGGAGTATCCGGCCCGGGATGCCGCCAGCGGCTGGGACGGCGACTCGGTCCAGCTCTACCAGGGCCCCGATGGGGAGTTGGCACTCTGGATCCGTTCCGTCTGGGACACGGAACCGGACGCCGTCGAATTTTTCGACGCCTACCAGAATCTCATCCGGCTCAAATACGGTCCGGCCGAGCCGCAGGAAGCCCCGGGCGAGGCGCCGGCGCGCCGGCTCTGGAGAACGGAGACCGAGACCCTGTTTCTGGAGCGGGTCGGCCGCCGGGTCGACCTGCTGGAAGCGACCCTCCAAGGCCAGAGCAGCCGGCCCTGAGCGGCCGCTGATTTGACAGCTTGGAAGCGGGAACATTAAGATCGCGATATTGAGTCTTGATTTTGAATATCTGAGAGGTCACCGGCTATGGGTGGTTTGGGTGTAACGGAACTGGTCATCATTCTCATTATCGTGGTCGTGATCTTCGGCGCCAGCCGCCTTCCCCAACTGGGCAAAGGACTAGGTCAGGGAATTCGGAACTTCAAGGATTCCATGAGGATCTCGCAGGAAAAAGAGATCGAGAAAAAAACGGATTAGTTTCGGCGCCGGGTCATGGGCCCGGCCCTGTCCGCGTCCCCGCGTCGACTTCCACTTCCTCTTTTCCGGAAAATCTAACCGGTTTCGGCTACGACCCAGTCCAGATAGGCCCTGCTGCCCTTCTGCACCGGCCACGAAAGGATCTCCGGAACGTCGTAGGGGTGGATTTCCGAGATCCGATCCATCAGTTCCTGCAGCCGGCTGTCCTGGGTCTTGATCACCAGCAGGAGTTCGGCATCCTCCTCGATCCGACCCTCCCACTTGTAAACTGAGGTCACGTTTTCGATAATGTTCACGCAGGCGGCGAGACGATCCTGAACCAGGCTCCGGGCCAGTTTTCGGGCGGCGTCGGCGCTGTCGATGGTACAGAAGACAATTCGAACCGGTGTCATAGGCTCCTCCTCTATGGCTATCAGTCGCAAGGCACGGCGGGAAACCTTTTGGATTCTGCTCCTGGCTGCCTGCTTTTCCCTCACCTACATCCTGATCTTCGCCGAAGGGGGCTATCTCGAATTCCGCAAGGCTCGGGACGAGTTGCAGCAGCTCATGATGGAGAATCAGGACTTGCGCCAACAGCAGCAGGTCTACCGGGAAAAGATCCGGAAGCTGCGCGTCGACCCCAACGAGGTTGAACGCATCGCCCGGGATCGTCACGGCTATGCCAAGCCGGGCGACATCATCGTCAACCTGCCCGGCCGGACCGATTCGCCTCCAGACCGCGATCCAGGAAGTCGATGAATTCCTCCGGGTTCCGGGTCAACCCCGGAAATGTGGCCACCACCTCGTCTCCCGGCGACAACACCACATAGAAGGGGAGCGCAATGGTCCCGAAGCGCTCCTGCTCCAGACGCATGTTCTCGGCATGCTCCGGTCCCGTGCCGTCGGTGTAGAGACGGACCAGGTGGTACTGGCGAAACCGCTCTTGAACCTTGGGCAGGGTAAAGACGTTCGCTTCCATCCAGCGGCAATTGGTGCAGGTGTAGCCGGTAAAGTCGATGAAGACCGGCTTGCCCGACTCCCGGGCGCCGGCCAGACCGGCCTCGTAATCGTCGATCCACTCCAGTTCCTCCTCGGCGCCGCCTCCATAGGACACGCCGATGGATGCCGGGTTGCCGTAGTCGCGCGGAGGCAGGAATGCGTCCAATTCCCCCAGCGGGAACCCGATCAGCCCCCGGATCAGATGAATCGATATGGCGGCGAAGAAGACTGCAAAGAAGGCTCGAGACACCCCGATGGACTCGGTCGCCTGCTCGTGGGGAAGGCGAAACCAGCCCAGGAGGTAGAAGACGACCATCACGGAGATGGCCAGCCAGATAGCGATCAGTCCGGGTCGCGTCAACAACTCCCACTGGTAGACCAGGTCGACGTTGCTGAGGAACTTGAAGGCAAAGGCGACCTCCAGGAAGCCCATAGTGATCTTCACGGAGTTCAGCCAGTTTCCACTTCGGGGAAGCGACTTGAGCCAGGATGGGAACAACGCCAATAGGAAGAAGGGTGAGGAGAAGACCACCGCAAAGGAAGTCACGCCCAAAATCGACCAGAGCCAGTCCCCCTGAATGGCGGCGACCATGAGCGTCCCCACAAAGGGGACCGTGCAGGTGAAGGACACCAGCGAAAACGTCAGCGCCATGAGCAGGATCCCGGCGATCCCCCCCGTGGCCGAAGCCTTCCGGTCCAACGCCGTGGTCCAGCTGGCGGGGAGGCGAATCTCCAGCACCTCGAACAGGCTCAGGGCAAAGGCAACGAAGATCGCCGCGATCAGCAGGTTGACGCCGGGGTTCGCCGCCAGCCGGTTGATTCCGCCCGACCCGAAGAGGAAGGTGAGGCCGAAGCCCAGAAGCGTGAAGGTCAGGATGATCCCCAGGGAATAGAGGGAGGCGTCCCGGAGCGCCTGGCCGCGCGTCACGGCCTGGCGTTTCGTGAAGTAGGAGACGGTGATGGGGATCATGGGGAACACGCACGGCGTGAGGAGCGCCAGCGCTCCCATGCCCATGGCAAAGACGATGTAGCCCAGCGTCTCCACCGGAATTCCGTCCGCGTCCCCGGCAGCAGCCGCGTTACTCGAAGCGGCGCCGGGAGGCTCTTCCTGGACAACCGGGGCCGGAGCGGCCTCCGCTTCCTGAGTATCAGCGGACAGACTCCCGGCGGGGGTGCGGCCCGCCGCAACCTGCACGGTGGCTTCGAAACCCTTGGTCTGGGGCGGCAGGCAGAGCGTATCGCTGCACACCATGAATCGAACCTTGACCCCGAGCGTCTCCGCGCCCGGCCCGGTGAAGGAACGCACCCGGACCGGTACCCCAAAGTCCACCTGTTCCTCGAAATACTCGGTATCGATATCGAAACTGGGATCGTAGGCGACGATGGGCGTGGGCTGGGTCACGGGACCGGCGGCTTCAAACGCCGACTCCTTCACGACGGTCACCGTGGTCTTGACCGGCGGAGGGGGCTGGTTGAGCGAGTAAATGTGCCACCCCGGCGCCAACTCGGCACGCAGCGTCGCTTCGAAAGCCTCCCCGGCGGGAACCTCCCCCGCTTCCACGAGCAGTTCGAACCGAACCTGATCCTGAGCCTGTGCCGGCAGGATCAGGAACAACCAGACCCAGCCGGCCCCACACGTTCTTACCATCCGTCGAATTGCATTCCTCACGCTGACTCCTGCCGGTGGACGACCCGGCCGCCCACCACGGTTAGAACCGGCGCCCCTTGGAGATCCCATCCCCGGAACGGACAGTTGCGTCCCTTGGACCTGAAGCGCGACGGATCCACCAGCTGCCGGCTTTCCGGATCGATGACCGTAACGTCGGCGTCCGCGCCTTCCGCCAAGGTGCCCTTGCCCAGTTTGAGGATCCGGCTGGGATTGAGACTGAAGAGCTCCACCAGCCTGGGGACCGAAAGGATCCGGGTACGGACCAGATGCTCCCAGCAGACTGCGATCGCCGTCTCCATGCCGACCACGCCGCTGGCCGCCTCCTCGAACGGCTCCTCCTTGTCCAGCCGGGTGTGGGGCGCATGATCCGTGGCCAGACAGTCGATGGTCCCGTCCCTCAGACCTTCCAGCATGGCTTCGACATCGGGTCTTTCCCGCAGTGGAGGCATCATCTTGAAGTCGGTGTCGAAATTCCGGATGTCTTCGTCGGTCAGGGTGAAGTGATGGGGCAATACCTCACAGGTGACTCGGATTCCCTGCGACTTGGCGACCCGCACCTGGTCCAGAGACTCCCGTGTGGAGATGTGGAGAATATGGACTCTTGCGCCTGTGATCCGGCTCAGGATGATGTCCCGGACTACATGAAGCTCCTCGGCGGCGCGGCTCATCCCCCGCAGTCCCAGACGGGTCGACGCCTTCCCTTCGTTCATGCATCCGCCGGCGGCCAGGAAGAGGTCCTCGCAGTGGTCCATCACCGGGAGGTCGAAGATTCTGGCGTATTCCATCGCCCGCCGCATGACCTGACTGTTCTGCACCGGACGGCCGTCGTCGGTGACGGCGACGATCCCCGCCGCCTGCATCTCTCCGATTTCCGCCAGCTGTTCGCCGCGGGAGCCCACGGTGATGGCGCCGGTGGGAAAGACGTTCACCAATCCCGCATCGGCGGCCCGTTCCAGGATGAACCGGGTGATGGCGCCGTTGTCGTTGACCGGAGTCGTATTGGGCATGCAGACGATGCTGGTAAAGCCTCCTGCCGCCGCTGCCCGGGAGCCCGTGAGGATGGTCTCCTTGTCCTCCCGGCCCGGCTCCCGAAGATGCACGTGCATGTCGACGAAGCCCGGCGTGACCACACAGCCCGCGACGTCGATGACCTCGTGGCTCTTGCGGGCGGACAGGTTCCCGACAGCAACCACTTTCCCGTCTTCGAGGAGGACGTCCGCGCGTCCATCCAGATCCTGGGACGGGTCTACGACCCGGCCTCCGCGCAGCAACAGACTCACGGTGCCTCCTCGCCGGCGCCCAACAGGAGATAGAGGACAGCCATTCTCACCGCCAGTCCGTTGGTCACCTGATTCAGTATCACCGAATGTTCGCCGTCGGCGACGTCCGGATCGATCTCGACGCCACGATTGATGGGTCCCGGATGCATGATGATGGCATCCTTGCGGGCGGACCGCATCCTCTCCCGGCTCAGCCCGAAGAGGCGAAAATACTCCCGGACCGAGGGAAAGAAGACTTCATGCTGCCGCTCCCTCTGGGCCCGGAGCATCATCACCACGTCCGCGTCCGCCAGAGCCTCCTCCAGATGGAACGTCACCGTGGCCCCCAACTGCCCGAACTCCAGCGGGATCAGAGTCGGGGGACCGCAGATCCAGACCCGGGCTCCCATCTTGTTCAAAAGATAGGTGTTGGAACGCGCGACCCGGCTATGGGAGATGTCCCCGACGATGGCCACCTTCAAGTCCCGCATGGAACTCTTGCGCTCCAGGATGGTGTAGGCGTCCAGCAGAGCCTGGGTCGGATGCTCGTGCATTCCGTCGCCGGCATTGACGATGGAGCACTCACGGCAGGCCTCGGCCAGAAGCCAGGGCGCCCCGGCCGCCTGATGCCGCAGGACGATGATCTCGGGACTCATGGACTCCAGGTTGCGGGCCGTGTCGACGAGGGTCTCCCCCTTGCCCACGCTGCTGGTGGAAACGCTGAAGTTCAGGATGTCGGCGCTCAGGCGCTTGGCGGCGATCTCGAACGAAGAACGGGTGCGGGTGGAGGCCTCGTAGAAGAGGTTGATGACCGACCGGCCTCGGAGAGTGGGCACCTTCTTGACCGGGCGGGTCGCGATTTCCCTGAAGCTCCGGGCCGTGCTCAGAATCAGCTCGATGTCGGCGACCGGCATCCCTTCGATGCCCAGAAGATGCCTGCTGCTGAGCGGCATGGTCTACGAACCCTTCCGGGTGAGAAACACCCCTTCGTCCTCATCCACAGGGGCGATGTGCACGTCGACCGTCTGGTCTTCCCGGGTATCGACCCGGCGGCCCACGTAGTCGGCCTGAATGGGAAGCTCGCGGTGCCCCCGGTCGACGAGCACCACCAACTCCACCCGTTGGGGCCGGCCGTAGTCCAGGAGACTCTCCAGGGCCGCGCGCACGGTCCGGCCGGTGTAAAGCACGTCGTCCACCAGCAGCAGGGTCCGACCGGTGACGGGAAAATCCAACTGGGATGCTCCGACGATGGGCTGCGGCCCGACCAGGGACAGGTCGTCCCGATAGAAGTTGATGTCCAGGATCCCGAGCGGCAGGCTGTGTCCCGTCAGATCTTCGATATTCTGCTTCAGACGCCTTGCCAGGGGAACCCCGCGGCGGCGGATTCCCACCAGAGCCGCCTCCTGGAGATTCGGGTGGGACCGGATCAGATCCTGGGAGATCCCCAGAAGCGTGCGCTCCATCTCCTGATTCGTCATCAACAGTTGCAACGGACTCCTCCGATCCGAGGATACCGGCTGTTCTCAAGCCCGCCTGGCTCCGGACCCCGGAGCGGACTGCCTTCCGGACACTCCGACAGCAGAACGGTTTCGCCAACGTCTACCGGGGGCGGCCTGAGATTTGGAGATTAGCATAGGCGGAGCCCGGCGAGAATCGGTTTTGGCGAATTCGAAAGAGGGAAGGTCAATGGTGGGGTCGAGGCCCTGCCGGAGAGTTCCCATTTCCGCGCTCCGCTCACTCTTGCTCTTCCCTATGCTATCGTGAGGGAGTGATTCACGTGGTCCAGGCGCCGGTCGTCGGGAGCGTCGGCTATCCCGGTTTCAACCACCTCTTGGCGCTTCGCTCCCGTGAAATCGCCGCCAGCGCGAAGCCCGGCCAATTCGTCATGGCCGGTCTGGTGGACTGTCCTTCCGACCCCCTTCTCAAGCGCGCCCTGGCCGTCTACTCGATCCCGCGTCCGGCCGGCGACGGCAGCATCTTCACGCTGTTGCTCAAAGTGGTGGGCCCGGGGACCCGCCTGCTTGCGGCACTCCGGGAAGGCGACCGGGTCAGCCTGATCGGCCCGCTGGGAAACGGTTTCGACACGTCCCGGGCCCAGGGACGGGTCAGCGTTGTCGTGGCGGGGGGAGTGGGCATCGCCTCCGTCTTCCTGTTGGCCAAGGAACTCAGCGAAGCCGGGGAGAAGGTCCATCTGTTGTACGGCGCCCGCCGGGCCCGGGACCTGGTGGGGCTCCAGGACTTTCAGGACCTGGGAATCCAGGTCCAGGTCGCTACGGAAGACGGCAGCCGGGGTTTCCGGGGACTGGTCACCCAGATTCTGGAACCTTACTTCCGCCGCTATCCGGCGCAGAGACTGGCCGTCTATACCTGCGGACCCAATCCCATGATGCAGGCTGTCTCCAGGCTGGCGTCCGTTCACGGAGCCGGTTGCCAAGTTTCGGTGGAGACTCCCATGGCCTGCGGCTTCGGCGTCTGCCTGGGGTGCAGCGTGAGGACCGTCCGCTCCTATCGTCTGGCCTGCACGCACGGTCCCGTGTTCGACGCCCGAGACGTGGTCTGGGACACGGCAACGGAAGGTGAAGGGGTCCATGCCTGATCCGGTCAGCCTCTCCGTGGAGATCTCCGGCATCCATTTCAAGAATCCGGTGCTGACGGCGTCCGGCACCTTTGGCTACGGACTGGAGTTCACCCGCTTCTTCGACATCTCCCGCCTGGGCGGATTCTGCACCAAGGGACTCTCCCTCCTGCCTCGCCCCGGCAATCCTCCCGGCCGCATCTTCGAAACACCGTCGGGGATGCTCAACGCCATCGGACTGGAAAACGTGGGGGTGGAAGCATTCGTAAGCGACAAGCTTCCCCGGCTGGAACCCTACGGGACCCACGTCATCGCCAACATCTTCGGCAAGAGCATCGGCGAGTTCATAGCTATCACCGACCGCCTCAACCCCTGCCCCAAGGTGAGCGCTCTGGAGTTGAACATCTCCTGTCCCAACATCACCGAAGGAGGCATCGAGTTCGGACACGATCCGGACCTGACCTTCCAGGTGGTGGAGGCCGTGACCCGGGTCTCGGCCAAACCGGTCTGGGTGAAGCTCTCGCCCAACGTCACCGACATCCGCATCTTTGCCCGAGCCTGCCAGGAGGCGGGAGCCGATGCCATCAGCCTGGTCAACACCTTCGTGGGCATGAGCATGGACGTTCACCGGCGCCGCCCCATGATCTCGAATCTGACCGGCGGCCTTTCCGGGCCGGCCATTCGGCCCTTGGCGGTGCGACTGGTCCACCAGGTCACCGCCAGTGTCGAGATTCCCGTCATCGGCATCGGAGGCATCGCCACGACCCGGGACGCCTTGGAGTTTCTCATTGCCGGAGCCCGGGCGGTCCAACTCGGGACCGCCAACTTCTCCGATCCGATGGCCTCGTTGAAGGTGGTCCAAGGTCTGGAAGAATATTGCCGGAGTCACGGAATTCGGGACGTCAACCAGATCTCCGGCTCTCTGCGAACCCGCGAGAGGCCGGTTTCCTCCCCTGCGGCCGACGGAGACGCGTGAAACATGGGAGTCCACTTGCGCAGCCTGAGACCTGGTTTGAGCGTGCTGCTGCTCGGCCTCCACCTCGTCTTGGCGGCTCCGGTGGTGGCCGGGCAATTGTCGCCGACGGACACGAACGAATCGGCGGCGGCCTCAGCCTGCCATGTCTTCGTCGACTTCGAGAACATCTGGACCGTCGAGTTGATCCGATCCCGAGACGAAAACATCACTCCCATCCTGAACATCGTTACCTTTACCAAGGGGGAGTGGGATCTGAGACCCGATCAGATCCACATCTTCAACCGTAAGGGAAAGGAAGCCCGCATCAAGCGCTTCGCCCTGGATACGGGCGTTCCCGGCGATGCCTACAAGAGCAACTACCTGAAGGTTCTGGGAAACAGCTTCGTCGGCGTCGACCTGGAAGGCAAGCTCAAGGACTTCCCTTCTTCCCCCCGTGTCACCATCGACCTGGCCCACCATCGCTACGAGCTCCAGCCTCTGGACTGCGAGGCCTTCGACAACCTCGCCAACCGGATCAACAAGATCAATTTCAACAGCCCCGACATCCGGGAAGACTTCGACCTGATCAAGATCCCCCATTTGGGCCGCAGGCTGCCCCGGCCCAAGCCTCACGAGTGGTAAGTCCACGGCGCCATGCAGTTCCCATTTTCGCTCTGGCCGCTGGACCTCGGCCCGGTGGAGAAGGCTCCTTATCAGCCCGTGGCAAAAGTCGTCACGGCATTCGACCGTCCCTGCATCCCGGCGGACTGCGTTGCGATTCGGGCACATACTCCCGGTATGCACCCGAATCGCGCCTTGTCCGGCGGGCGCAGGAACGGTCTCGGTGCTCGCGGGACTTTCACCACGGGCTGTTATTCCTCGGTACTCCGGCCTCTTCGGTTGAGCACTTCGCGCGGGGGAGTCCAACCGTAACTTCGGGTCACGTCGGGACGGTAGGCGATGGTCAGGATGAAGATCCGGAGGGCCTTCGCCTTCTCGGGCGGAACGTTGACCTGGACCTGGGTGAAACCGTTTCCGAACCAACTCTGGTAGCCGTCGACCGGACTCTCGACCAGGGCGTGTCCGTTCAGACGGAGGTCCACCAATTGAGGCCTGCGATACGGGATCCGAAACCGAAAACCGATGCCATGGCGGATCCGGGAAGATCCGGCCGCGTCGGCCTGATTTCTTCGGTCCAGAGCGACCAGGATTTCCGGGCCTGCCCGGACGAAGGTTTCAACGGCCTCGGCATCGATTCCCGATTGGTTCCGGAGGTTCGAAAGCAAGACCTCCGGATCCGAATCCAACATCCGGGACGCCTCTTTGTCCACCGCCACCAGATAACTGTCGCGGCCCTCGGTCTGAGGATAGAGGATGCCCTGCAGGAATCGCTCCTGCATCTCCCAGAGTTCGACGCGGCTCCGGCGGCGCTCGGCGGCGGTCCGGCCCCAGGCCGTGACGTAGTGCCCGGTGAACGACTTGACCCGGTTCACCGGATAGCCGGAGATGGGCTGGCCCTGCCAGGATCCGTTTCCGATCCGCAGAAGCCCCTTCAGCCGGGCGGCGCCGGCTTCCTCCCAACCCACCTCCAGGACGGTCTGAAGGGTATGGTAGCGAGCGTATCCATATTGGGCCGTGTAGAAGCGGGTCCGGCCCCGCCACAAGCGGCCGGCCAACGGATCCAGGGCGGGAGCCCAGAATCCCCGTTGGGCATCGGCCTCGGCCCGGTCCGATCCGTACCCCGCTTCGACACCCGCCTGGATCATGGCATCGGTGATTCGGGGGTCCCAGGGACGCAGCAGAAAGTTGGAGTAGGCGGATCCGGTGGACTCGAACATGGTCTGCCCACGATAGGACCGCCGGTCCCCCAGTTGGTCCTGAGGATACTCCTGGAGGCCGGTGCCATGGACGTCGGCGTGGACCTCCGGACGGTAGCGGTCCACCACGGAAAAGACCGCCCGGATCTCCGGAACCTCCTCCAACTGCTTGAAGGAGAGGTTCTCCAGGTCCCAGTTGCGGTCACCCCCTCCATAGGGATTCATCCCCTGAGACGTGCCGAAGCGATCGCTCACGAAGAAGGCGTAAGGATTCACGATGGGCATCAGAAGCAGGACCTGCCGGCGGCGGGTTTCAGCGGCTTCATCGCTGTCGCCGAGGAGCCATTCGGCCAGATGCAGAATGGTGGTGGTGCCGGAACGTTCGGGACCCCCGTGGAGTGCGGTGACGAGGCACACTTGTTTGTCTTCGTCGGGCACGGCCGAATCGGTGATCCTGAGAAGAAAGATGGGCATCTTCTCCACCGACTCGCCCACTCGTACCACCCGGAGAATCCCGGGGTGACGTTCGGACCAGTAGTCCAACGTCGCCTCGTACTCCCGGAGCGTGATGCGATGCATCTTCTGCTTCCAGGGTTGGGGCAGTCCGGCCAGCACCTGACCCAGATCAGGCGCCGAATCCTGACTCGCCGGCAACCCGCCGGAGACAAGGGACAGTGCCACCACCAGGAATAAAGAAATCTTCTTCATACGAATCCACCTCCTGACGCGGGACCGGACTGGCCGAGCGTCCTCGCTTCCGAATAAACTTCCGCTAATGAGCCATTTGACGAAAATGAAACCCTTTTCCAAGCTCCTGATATCGATCTGGATACCCTGTATGTGCTCCGTCAACCCATCCGAGGCCTCCCAAACTCTGCGCGTTCTCCCCGAAAGGATCAACCAGGTGGAGACCAGGAAGATGGTTCGCCGCCATCTGCTGGACCAGGCCGAGCAGGCGTTCCAGCGGCGCGAAGCGGCGTTCGAGGAACTCAAGACGCCCGGGCAGATGCGGGAGCACCAGCAACGCATGCGGGAATTCCTGCGAGCCCAGCTCGGGGACTTTCCCGAAAGGACGCCACTTGAGGCTCGCGTCGTGGCCCGCCACCAGCGCGACGGCTACAGCGTCGAACGCGTCGTGTATCAGAGCCGTCCCGGGCACTATGTCACAGCGCTCCTCTACCTGCCGGAGGGGCCACCCCCCTATCCCGGAGTCCTGATCGCCTGTGGGCACGCTCCCAACGCCAAGTCTTCGGAAATGTACCAGCGAGCCGGTGTCCTCCTGGCCAAAGGGGGCATGGCGGCGTTGTGCTACGACCCCATCGGCCAGGGGGAACGCCACCAGCTTCTCGATCCCGGCGGCAGGCCCCGCTTCGAGAACGGCATCGAGCACATGTTGGTGGCGGTGAACTCCATTCCTCTGGGCCTCAGCGCCGCCACCTACCGGATCTGGGACGGAATCAGGAGTCTCGACTATCTGACGAGCCGTGAAGAGATCGATCCGGATCGGATCGGACTTACGGGGAACTCGGGGGGCGGACTGGTGACCACTCTCCTCATGGCCCTGGACGAGCGTATCGCCTGCGCCGCGCCATCGTGCTACGTCACTCACGTGAAGGAGTTGCTGCACACGAACGGGCCAGGCGACTCGGAGCAGCAAGTGTACGGTGAAATCGCCCAGGGCCTGGGCCACGCCGACTACCTCATGATCCGGGCGCCGAAACCAACCCTCATCTGTGCCGCGACCCGCGACGAAGTGTTCGACATCTCGGGATCGTGGCGGACCCTGAGGGAGGCCAAGCGCTTCTACGGACGCCTGGGTTACCCGGAACGGGTGGACTTGGTCGAAGCCGATGTGACCCACGGCTTCTTCCGCCCCCTGCGGGAGGGGATGGCGCGCTGGATGCGGCGCTGGCTGCTGGGGATCGACGACGACCTCCGGGAGGACGATTCTCCTCTCCTGAGTGAGGATGAAGGGTCCACGCAGGAGTTCATCGTGGCCCAAGGGGCGGACTACAGCGAGTTCAACCGGGTTCGCCTTCCCGTGATCCAGTGCAGCCCCCGCGGCCAGGTGCAGCTCATGGAGGGCGTTCGCTCCGTCTTCCAGTTCAATCGGGAACGGGAAGAGGAGCTTGCCGTTCTGAGGCGCGCCTACTGGAAGCGGACTCCGAGAGACGAAGCGCTGGATGAGGTCCGGCGCCTGGCGGGAATCCGCCGCCTTCACGAACTGCCCCCCCTGACGACGGAAGACAAGGGAATCCTGAGCCGACCCGGGTACACGATTCAAAAGCTGGTCCTGCACCCGGAGCCGGGCATCCGGCTCCCCGCCCTGCGCTTCGTGCCCGATGCCGGCGGCCGCGACCTGATCCTGTACCTTCACGGCCAGGGCAAGCAGGTGGATGCCGGGCCGGGCGGTCCCATCGAGAAGCAGGTGCTGGAGGGGCGTGAGGTCCTGGCCGTCGATCTGCGGGGCGTGGGAGAGACGGAGCCGGCCAAGGGCAAGTGGGGCTACGGCCCGCTGTTCGGACCGGACTGGGAAGAATTCTACATGGCCTACATGCTGGGCCGATCCTACCTGGGGATGCGGGCCGAGGAAATTCTGGTGATCGCCCGCAAAATGGCGTCCGCCCCGGGGTCCGGCACGGCACGCGGAGTTCACTTGGTGGGCATCGGTGAGGCCGGACCCGCCGCCCTCCACGCCGCGGCTCTGGAGCCGGCGCTGTTCGACTCACTGGAGCTGCGCCGGTCGCTGGCGTCCTGGTCCGACGTGATTCAGACCGAGGTGCCCGTCAACCAGTTGGTGAACACGGTCCACGCGTCGTTGCAGAAATACGACCTGCCCGATCTTCTGAAGACCCTTTCCGGGATGAAAGTCACAGTCGTCGAACCGGCCGACGGCGCCGGTGAGCGGTTACGTTAGCTCGCTGGTCGGTACTGCCGGAAGCGTGACGCTCCTGCACGAAGCGGATCCAACCTGGGACCTAACCGCTCTTGGCCTTGCGGGTGAAATATTTGGCGTAGGCGGGAAATGAACTCAGACGCTGGATCAGACCGCTTCGCACGGCCCGAAAAGCATCCAGATGTTGAGGAGCCACCGGTTTCTCCGGGGGAAATCTGAGTTTGGCGGGATTCAGATACCGGCCGCTCCGATCCTGGATCCGATAGTCCAGGTGGGGGCCCGTAGAGAGGCCGGTGGATCCGACTCTCCCGATGACGTCCCCCTGCTCCACGCGCTGGCCGCGGCGAACCTGGATTCGGGACAGATGCGCGTAGCTGGTGGAATACTGTCCGTGCTGGACCCTCACCATCTTCCCGTATCCCCCGTTGCGGCCGGCGAATGAGATGGTCCCGGAAGCAACCGAGAGCACCTCGGTGCCGGTGGGAGCGCCGTAATCGACTCCCAGGTGCGGGCGCCGCCGCTTCAGAACGGGATGGTATCGGGAATAGGAGAAGCCTGAAGTGATGCGGGGATCGAACTTGAAAGGCACCCTGAGGAACGCTTTCCGCAGGGAGTTCCCCTCCTCGTCGAAGTAATCCTCCTTGCCCGTCACCGGATCAGGGAACAGGAACCCGAAGAGGCTCCTGTCCATCTGGTCGAAGCGGACGGCCAGCACATCGCCGTACTTGACGAAACGGCCGGCCCGGTACTTTTTCTCCACCAGCAAGGTGATGGAATCCTGGGGCTGCAGCTGAGTGAAGTCGAGGTCCCAGCCAAGAATATCCAGGACCTTGATCACGAGGCCGTACTGCTCACCTTGGGAGACGAGGGCGTGGGACAGGTTGGTCCGGATCTCCCCGAAGACCCGTTCTTCCTCGAGCTGGAAGTCGTACTTGTGACGAGTCGCCACGTAACGGTCGCGCTCCTGGCGGACCACCAGATACTCCTCTTCGTCGATGTCGTAGCGGACGCTCCGAAACGATCCGTCGATTTCCAGCTCCAGCACCAGGCGGTTTCCCGGCCGCACCCGGTCCAGGTTGTAAACGGGACGGGTATCCTCCACCAAGCGGTAGATCTCCGAACCGGACACGTCGAAATCCCGCAGGACGGTCGCCAAGGTGGCGCCGCGTGGGATGCCTGTCCTGCGAACTGTCACCGGGTCGGGATCGGGAAGCTGATTGACGGACTCCGACACCTGCTTCGGTGCCGTAGACGAGAATGCCCGGAATTCCTTCAGATCGACTCGGGGCCACAAGGTCAGGACCGCCAGGATCGCCAGAACCGAGAATACGGCCAAAAGGCCAAGACCGAACCTGCTCTTTATCGGACGCACAGGACTACCCCCTTCGTTGCAAGACCCGAACTCTACCAGATGTTTCCTTTATCCGTCCAAACCGCGCAGACTGGACTCTACGACCTCAGGCACCAGGCCCGTGATATCCCCTCCCAAGGCGTAGACCTCCTTGATCAGGCTGGAACTCAGGTACGAGTACTCGGAAGAGGGCAGCATGAATATGGTTTCGATGGAAGACTCCATCCTCCGGTTCATCAGGGCCATCTGAAATTCATATTCGTAATCGGTGACGGCCCGGATGCCCCGGACGATAACCCGGGCACCCTTTTCGACCGCATAACTCACCAAGAGGCCGTCGAAGGAATCGACCTTGACATTTTCCCACGAGCCGGTGACTTCCCGCAGGATCCCAAGTCGTTCCTCGGCGCTGAAAAGGGGTTTCTTCTCCAGGTTTTGCAGAACCGCCACGATCACCGTGTCGAAGACGGACCCGCTCCTGCGGATGATGTCGAGATGACCGTTGGTCACGGGATCGAAGGATCCCGGATAGATGGCAATTACCGGCTCCGCCATGAGATCCGCATCATGTTACGCAGGCCCTGCTCGAATGACAACCGCGGCGGGGACGACCACCGAGTATCTCGAATCGAGGAGAAGGATGAGGCGAGCGTTGCCTGAAGGGACCCGTGCGCCGCCGGACTCTTGCCGGCCGAACACGATTTGACAGCGGCGGGATCGAGTCCCTAAAATAGCGCGCCTGTTTCGCTGCAGGCCCTTCCCACCCCCTGACCGGCCTGCAGTGTTTTGCTGATTTCCGTTTCTGCGAAGCGGGTGAATACCGCATGCTGGAACGGGTTTGGCGAGAAAAGCACACCGCTCTTCGCTCCATTGTTCGGAGCTTTCTGTTTGACGACGCACGCGTGGAGGACATACTCCAGGACGCTCTTTCCCAGGTGCTGGCCTCGGGACGGAGCTTTCCTGACGAGCTGGAAACCTACCGCTACCTGCGCCGGTCCGTTTTCAACGCCAGCATCGACCGCTACCGCGCCTCCCGGCGCCGCACCTACCTTCCTCTTCCGGAGGAATCGGGAGAGGTCTCGCTTCCCAGCCAACCCGGCTCTTCCGACCCCCTCACGCTCCTGCTGCAACAAGAACGGCAGCGTCTCAGACGTGCCATTCTCCGGGAGATCACGGTGGCTATGTCCGACCTTCCGGGCGTTCAGCAGGAAGCGATCTGGATGATCATGGGACCGCGAGACATGAAGCTGAAGGATCTCTGCCGGATCAAGGGAATTCCCTACAGCACCCTGCGCAGCCGTATGCTGGCCGGCGTCGAACGATTGCGCCGCCGGCTCAAGATCAGGCGCCTCTATCACGAGTACGTGAACCTGGGTCGAAGGACGAAGTGACAACTTCAGGGGCAATTCCCTTTTCGTCCGTCGCTCCGGTGCCCGGTTCCCGCGGTTCTCACGGCAGTGAGTAGAAGAGAAGCTTGTTGTCGCCGACCCGCACCGTACGGGTCCAAGTGACCCGGGAGGTCGTTTCCGGACGCGGAGTCTTCTTGAACACCTCCAGGACGATGGTGCTCTCCGGGCGCATCCAGGGCATGGCCGAGAGCCTCTCCAGAAGCTTGGCGTGGCGTTTGAACTTGTAGGGCGGGTCCAGAAAGATGAAGTCGACGGTGGGAGGCCGGAGATTCCTCAGGAGGGTAAAGGAATCTTTCTGGTGAATCTCGACCCCCTCCTCCACGCGGCAACGGGCCAGATTCTTCCGGACCAGCGTGGTGGACTCTCGATTCCGGTCGTTGAAGATGACGTACCGGGCACCCCGGCTGATGGCCTCGATTCCCACGGCTCCCGACCCCGTGAACAGGTCGAGCCAGACGGAACCGGGGACTCGATCCCGAACGATATTGAAGAGGGTCTCCCGGGCCCGGTCCGTAGTGGGCCGGATGTCGGCCCGAAAACTGGCCAGCTTCTTCCCCCGGAATCTTCCTGCGATGATCCTCATGTCCGTCGAATCCGGAATCAACCCACGTCGAAGAGGCCGAATCGACTCCGCCACTGGTCCGCCAACCGGGTCATATGGTCCTTAACCTCTCCCCTTGCGCCCTTGGTCAGACGGGCCAAATGGTCCCGAGCCTCCTCGGCCGCCAACTCCAGCAGGCGGCGGTCCCGGACGATGTTGCCGAACTGGAACTGGGGAACCCCCGACTGCCGGGTCCCCACGAACTCCCCCGGGCCTCGAATCTCCAGGTCCTCCTCGGCGATGCGGAAGCCGTCGGAAGTCCGGCACATGATATCCAAGCGGCGGAAGGCATTCTCGGATCGAGCGTCGCCGGTCATGAGGACACAGGTCCCCTGGTGGCTTCCGCGCCCGATTCGGCCCCGCAACTGGTGGAGTTGGGAGAGGCCGAAACGGTCGGCATGCTCCACCACCATAACGGTCGCGTTGGGAACATCCAGGCCGACCTCCACGACCGTCGTCGCGACCAGGATCTGTATCGTTCCGTCGCGCAGGGCCTCCATCTGCGCATCCTTCTCCTCGCCCTTGAGACGTCCGTGGATCAGACCCACGCCAGAGCCCGGGAACACTTCCCGGAGCTGCCCGGTCATCTCCTCGGCGGCGCGCAGTTCCAGCTTGTCCGATTCCTCGATCAACGGATACACCACAAACGCTTGCCGGCCCTGGGCCAGTTCCCGCTTCAGGAGTTCGTAGACCCGGTTCCGGTCCCGCTCCGAACAGAGGACCGTCTCGACCGGTTGCCGTCCCGGAGGCAGCTCGTCCAGCACCGAGAGGTCCAGATCGCCGTAGACCGTCAAGGCCAGGCTCCTGGGAATCGGCGTGGCCGTCATGATCAACACGTCGGGCTGATCCCCCTTCCCCATGAGCCGGGACCTTTGCAGAACTCCGAAACGGTGTTGCTCGTCGATCACCGCCAGACCCAGATCCCGAAACCGGACCGGGGCCTCGAGCAGGGCGTGGGTCCCGATGACGAGTTGGACGCCACCCGACCGGATCTGCTCCAAGATCTCCCGGCGCCGTTTGCCACGGACCCGACCCGTGAGCAGCGCCAACCGGTAATCGGTGCTCCGCAGAAAACGGGACAGGGTTCGGAAGTGCTGCTCGGCCAGGATCTCCGTCGGCGCCATCAGCGCGGCCTGGAATCCATTCTCCAGCACTACCACCATGGCCTGGAGGGCAACAATGGTCTTGCCCGAGCCCACGTCTCCATGGAGCAGCCGCCTCATGACGTTGCCGCTGCGCAGATCGCCGACGATCTCGCCCACCACTCTCTTCTGGGCGGCGGTGGGATGGAAGGGAAGGATCCCCTTCACCACCTCGCGAATCCGATTGTTGATCTCGATCCGCCGGGTCTTGGGCAGGGACTCCCGGTCTCGGCGCACCATCTGGAGACCCAGGTGAAACAGAAAGAACTCCTCGAAGACGAATCTGCGCTGAGCCGGCGTCGCGCCCGACTCCAGGTCCTGCAGGAAAGCCTCTCGCTTCCGCTCCTCCGGCAGGGAGGGGAAATGGAGTTCCTGCCACGCCCGGCGGCGGTCCGGGAGGCCGTGCTTTTCCAGCAGCCGGTCCGGAATCGGGTCCTGCAGGTCCGGCTGCAATTGGGACAGGGCGCGATAGACGATGGTGCGCAGCGAGCGGGTGGTCAGTTTTCCCACCCGCCGGTAGATGGGTACGATCCGTCCGGAATGGATCGCCGGTTCCGACGACGAGTCCATAAGCTCCCATTCCGGGTTCAGGAGTACCGGGCGGAGAGTGTAATCGTCGCGGCGAACCTGACCGTAGAGAATCAGCCGCTGCCGGTTGCGGAGGACCCGCTGGAGGTAGGGCTGATTGAAGAACTTGACCGTCAGGGCTCCCGAACGATCCTCCACGACCAGCTCGAAGATCCGGACCCTCTTCATGGGGGTGGAGTAGTTCCCGCAGACGGCGATCTCACCCTCCACCAGGGCGTCCTCTCCGACCCGAAGCTGGTCAATGAGCCGAAAGCTGGACCGGTCCTCATAGCGAAACGGCTGGTAGTTGAGGAGATCCTCCACGGTGCCGATCTTGGCTTTCTGCAGCATGGCGGCCCGGGCCGGGCCCACGCCCTTCAGGTATTGGACCGGCACCTCCAACTGCGGCGGCATCCGGTCAATCTACCACTCCGGTACGGCAGGCGAGGCGGCCGGCCGGCGCAATCCAAAGCGGAACCGGGGCAGCGTGGGAGCGGCGGCTTGGCGCGGGGACCTGCCTTGGCTGTTTTCGCCGCAGACTGCTAAGATGCGAGTGTGAAGTCGGTGCTCGTAGCGGTGCTTGTCCTGCCTCTCCTGGCTTGTGGTAAGAGCCTTGAGAAGCAGATCGTGGACGGCTTGAGCAATATGGATCAGGTCCGGCTCGGCAAGGGGCAGGTCCAGGTCGAGAAAGTGCGCCGGACCGGGAACCACGCCGTCGCCGAGGTGACCCTCAAGACCGCCGTCAAGCTGATTCGAAAAGACCGGGCGTGGGTCATCGAAGAAATTCGGCTGGGCGACCGGCGGTGGGAAAAGGTGGAGACCATTCTGGCGGCGCTGGACGAGGAACGGTCGCTCCGGACCCGCTCCGACCTGCAGCTGATCGACTCCGCCATCGGCAGCTACCAACGGGAGCGCGGGAAACTGCCTCCGGCCGAGAGCTTCCGTGAACTCATGGAATACTTGGCGCCGGAGTACATGCAGCCCACGACCGAGCTGGATGGATGGTTCAATCCCTACGTTTTTCGTACCCTGTCGTCCCAGGACTACGATCTCCGGTCGGCCGGACCCGATGGGATCACCCGAACCTCGGATGACGTGACCTTGGAGCGACCCTGATGCGAAGAGACACCAGTCTTCTGCTCCTGACTCTGGGCCTCTGCCTGGTTGTATTGGTGGGGTACTCCCTCTACCGCTCCCTACCCGACCGGCTGCCCTGGATCCAGAGCTATGAACAGGCCCTCAAGGAAGCTCAGCTCGGAGACAAGCTCATCCTAGCGTACCTCTATACGGATTGGTGCGGCTACTGCAAGAAGATGGAGGCCGAGACCTTCACCGACAAGACCGTGATCGACGAGATGTCCGATCGTTACGTTTGGCTCAAGCTCAACGCCGAGACCGACGAGGAGGGCCGCCGACTCCAGGAGAGGTTCAACATCACCGGCTATCCGGGTCTGCTCCTGCTGAACGGAGAGGGACAGGAGATGGAACGGATCTCGGGTTTCGTCCCCCCGGGAGCCTTTCGGGAGCGCGTTGCGGCCGCGGCGGGCGGCCCGGGTTCCTTCGTCAGCCTCCTCCGCACGGCAGGCCGGGAACCCGGATCCGTCGATGTCCAATATCGCGTGGCCGAGAAATACATTGAGCGGGGGGAATTTTCCCCGGCCATCGATCATCTGCGCCGAGTCATCGAACTGGATCCTGACAACAACTCGGGAAAGGCCGACTTGAGTTACTACTATCTGGCTCTGAGCCTGGCCTCCCAGGGGAACGAGGAGATGGCGCTTCTGGAACTCGATTCCCTGGTGTCGAGCTTCCCCCGGAGCGACTACGTCGCCGACAGCGCCTTCCTGAGGGGCCAGATTTATTACCACTCCGGAAACCGGGCCCAGGCCGAAAAGGTTCTTGCGGCTTACGTGCAGGACTTTCCGGAGCACGCCCACGTTTCCAAGGCACGCGACATTCTGGCGGAAAGAGAAGAAGGGGAGTAGCAGCCCGTGGCAAAAGTCGTTACGACATTCGCCACCGACTGCTGGAAACCGGAAGGCGGCGACGGGACACCGATCGATGGGCGCGAGACGATCTCCCGCTACAGCAGGTGGCCCAGCTTTTCCTTCTTGGTCTTGAGGTACTCCTGCGACACCGGGGAGGGTTCCACCACCAGGGGAACTCGTTCCACCACCTGAAGCCCCTCGGCCTCCAGGCCGCGAATCTTGTTGGGATTGTTGGACATGAGACGAATCCGGGAGATCCCCAACCTGAGTAGCGCCAGCGCGCAGAAACGGTAGGAGCGCAGGTCGGCCTCGAAACCCAGGCGTGCGTTGGCCTCCACTGTGTCGACTCCCTGGTCCTGGAGCTGATACGCGTGAATCTTGTTCATCAGACCGATTCCCCGGCCTTCCTGAAGCTGATAGATGAGGATGCCGCTACCGGCCTCGGCAATTTTCTGAAGGGACCGTTCCAACTGTTCGCCGCAATCGCAGCGGAGTGAATGGAAAATGTCTCCGGTCAGGCACTGGGAGTGGATCCGCACCAGGGGAGGCCGCTGGTCACTCAGCGGCCGGCGGACCAGCGCTACCAACTGCTCGTCCTCTTCTACGCTCTCGAACCCGTAGATCTGGAACGGTCCGAAACGCGTGGGCAGCGCCGCATTGGGCACCGTGTCGAGACTCGCCAGGACCTCTCTCATGGGCGCTGTATAGTATCACTCTCCGGGCTGAGCGAGTGAACTCGCCGGCGTGGACCAGCGCTTCATTCCCTTGACCGAGATGTCGAAAACATCCAGGGCCCGCCCCAGACTGTGGTCCACCAGGTCCTGGAGACTGTCGGGATGATGGTAAAAGGAGGGGATGGGCGGGGCGACGATCGCTCCCAACTCCGCCACTTCCACCAACCGCCGGAGATGGCCCAGGTGAAGAGGAGACTCGCGCACCAGCAGCACCAGCGGCCTTCTCTCCTTCAGGGTGACGTCGGCCGCCCGGGTCAGGAGATCCTTGGTAATCGAATTCGCAAGGCAGGAAACCGTATGGATCGAGCAGGGAGCGACGATCATGCCCCGGGTCTTGAAGGACCCGCTGGAAATTGCCGCCGCCATGTCGCCCGGTTCATGGACGACGTCGGCCAAATCCCGCACCTGGTCCAGATCGCAGTCGGTTTCCAGCTCGACGGTCCTGGGCACGGTCCGAGTGTAGACCAGATGAGTCTCCACCCCGGGGACCTCGCGCAGAAGTGCCAGCAGCCGAATCCCGTAGATGGGCGCTGAAGCGCCGGACAACCCCACGACCAGTCGCCGAGTACTCATGGATCTGCCCTTTCGGTGCAGGGAGTCACGGGGATGCGTTCAAAGGGGTTCCCCGCCATTCCCACTGCAACCGCTCAGGTCACGTCCCCGATTCCGGGAGGTATTCGAGACCTTGGGGAGCCCGCCACTCATCGACTATGGAGGCTTGGTGGACACATGACACGGTGCAGTAGGCGGCGCAGCTCTTCTGGGTTCGATGCTCTCGCCGGATATCCGCAAGAGTGTATTCCGCAAGAGGAATCCCAGGGTACCCGCGCTGCTGGGAACAGTAGTGCACCAGTCCGTCTTCACAGACGTACAGATACCTGGACCCGGCCCGACAACGCCATTTGTTGGGACGTCCGGCCGCCAGATTCTCCTGGAACACGCGGTTGAGCCGCGAGTAGCCCCGCTTTGCCATTCCCTTGACCTGATGGAAGATGCGAACTTCATCCGCGCTGAGGGGCTTGAGCCCGCCGTGTCCGTCATGGATGACGCCGACGGTGCAAGTGAACCCCAGTTCCACGGCCCGGCGCGAGATGATCAGGGCATCTTCGGGATGATTCACACCGGAACCCAGGACCGTATTGATGTTGACCTGGAACTCGGCCAGTTCCGACAGGTACCGGAGCTTCTTGTCCAGCACCTTCAGACTCTTCATGGAGTTCCCGTCGGGCTTCACGTTGTCGATGCTGATCTGCAGATGCTCCAACCCGGCACGATTCAGGGACTGGATTCTCTTGCGCGCCAGGAGGTAGCCGTTGGTGATGAGACCGGCGATCATGTTGCGGTCCCGGATCCGGGTGATGACGGCCTCCAACTCCCGATGCATCAAAGGCTCTCCGCCGCTGATGGTGACGATGGAGGTCCCCAGCCGGGCCAGTTGATCGATTCGTTCCAGCATCACGCCGGTGGGGATGGGAGGCGAGAAGTCGTCGTACTCGTTGCAATACGAACAGGAGAGATTGCAGCGCCGGATGGGGATGATGTGGGCCAGAATCGGGTGACGCTGGGAGAGCAGGGCTCGGCCCACCATCTTCAATTCACGCACACGGATCCTGAAGGCTTGAAGTCTGCGCATGGGCCTCTGGCGGGCGCTGCCGGAACGGATGCGGATCATAGCAGTCTGGTCCGGGTCCGTCAACGGCCCAGTGTGCCGGACCCGTCATCCTTCTGAGATTGTCCAATCACCGCCATCGCCGAGGCGATCATGCCGGCCATGTCGGACAGATTGGAGGGGATGATCAGGGAATTGTTGGTCCGGGCCAGATTGCCGAACTCCTTGATGTACTGCTCAGCGACTCGCAGGTTGACGGCATCCTGACCGCCTTTCTCATTGATGGCGGAGGCGATCTCCCGGATCCCGTTGGCCGTGGCCTCGGCCACCTTCTCGATTTCGGATGCTCGCCCCACCGCTTCGTTGATCCGGCGCTGTTTCTCCCCCTCCGAGCGCTTGATCAACTCCTGCTTGTCCCCCTCGGCGACGTTGATCTTCGCCTGTTTCTCACCTTGCGACTTCGCCACCACGGCCCGCTTCTCCCGCTCGGCCCGCATCTGCTTCTCCATGGCGTCCTTGATGCTCTGAGGTGGAATGATGTTCTTGACCTCGTAGCGGGTCACCTTGACGCCCCAGGGATCGGAGGCCTTGTCCACCGCATCGACGATCTCCGAGTTGATGGTCTCCCGTTCCTCAAAGGTGCGATCCAGCTCCAGCCGGCCGATGACGCTTCTCATGGTGGTCTGGGCCAGCTGCGTGGACGCGAACTGGTAGTTGTTGATCCCGTAGGAGGCTTTCCCGGCGTCGATCACCTGCAAATAGAGAATTCCGTCCACTTCCACCGAGATGTTGTCTTGGGTGATGCAGGTCTGAGGCGGGACGTCCACCGCCTGCTCCTTGAGCGTATGCCTGTATGCGACCTTGTCCACGAACGGCGTCAGGACATGGAACCCGGCCACCAAGGTCGCCCGGTACTTGCCCAGACGCTCCACGATGAAAGCGGACCTCTGGGGAACGATTCGAATGGTCTTGAAGAACGCGATTACCGCCAACAAGATCAGGCCGATCAGAAAAACGGTGCTGAAGTCCATGGTCACCTCCCGGCAGACCCGATGCCTGCAAAGTCAAATCGTCTTTACCACTAGCGTCAGATTCTTTTTACCCACGATTTCGACCGCCGCGCCTTCGGGAATCCTCTCCCCGGCCTCGGCCTCCCAGGTCGTGCCCCGGTAGTCGACGCGGCCGGTCCGGTCGGACCTGATCTCACGGGACACGAGCGCGCGCCTGCCCACGAACTCGTCGGACACGCCGCCGCCCGCCGTCGGCTGACGGCGATCGATCCTCCCCTTGATCCTGCTTCGGAAGACCAGCAGCAGCACGACGGACGAGACGACGAACACTCCCAACTGCAGATTCAGGGAGATCTCCACGGTCATGCAGAGGAGGGCCACCAACCAGGCGCCCAGAGCGAAGAAGATGAGGACCACTCCAGGACTGGCAAACTCCAGGAGCAGCAGGAGGACCCCCAATCCGAACCAGAGGAGTTGGGGTCTGAGCCATTCCTGAAGAGAATCCATCTATCCGCCTCCGTTCCGTCCCCTTACAACTCTACCAGCCTATGGCATCAGGCATCATCGCATCCACCCGCCAGGTAAGCGTCTCCCTTCTCTTCCCTCTTTATCTCTTTCCCCTTTCCTCTCCGCCTGTATCATGTGGACGCTCACACCGAACTGTTGGAGAGGGGAAGTTCCGCGACGCGACGGCCCCGTGGTCAGGTCTCGCCGGACGGAACAGAAGGATCTTCGGATGACCGGTTCCAAAACCGACCGGGACGCTGCCGAGCCTTCCGCATCGCGTGGGCTTCGCCTGGGTCTGGTCCAGAGCCGCTGCACTCCTGATCCGGCGGAGAACCTGCAACGGGCGCTGGACGGGGTGCGGGAAGCGGCCGCCGGAGGAGCCCATGTCGTCTGCCTGCAGGAACTCTTCCAGTTCCCCTATTTCTGCCAGCGGGAGGACCCGGCGTTCTTCGACTGGGCGGAGCCGATCCCGGGACCGGCTTCCCAACGGCTGTCGGTTCTGGCCCGGCAACTCGGCGTCGTGCTCATCGCTCCCCTCTTCGAGCGGCGGGCTCCCGGCCTCTACCACAACACGGCCCTGATCCTGGACGCCGAGGGCCGATCTTCGGGGCTGTATCGCAAGATGCACATCCCGGACGACCCCTGTTACTACGAGAAGTTCTATTTCACCCCGGGGGACCTGGGTTTCCAGGTTCACTCCACGCGCCATGGGTCCATCGGCGTGCTCATCTGCTGGGATCAGTGGTTTCCCGAAGCCGCACGAGCCGCGGCGTTGGGCGGTGCTCAGATCCTCCTCTACCCCAGCGCCATCGGCTGGTTCCGGGACGACTCTCCCCAGGCGCGACGCGAGCAGCAGGACGCCTGGGAGACCGTCCAACGCTCACACGCCATCGCCAACGGGGTCTTCGTCGCGGCGGTCAACCGGGTGGGCGAAGAGGGCGCCATCCGATTCTGGGGCCGCTCTTTCGTCTGCGACCCCGGGGGACGGCTTCTGGCCCGGGCATCGGATGACCGCGACCAGGTCCTGGTTGTGGAATGCCGGTTGCCGGAGGTGGAGGCCACGCGCAGAATCTGGCCGTTTCTCAGAGATCGCCGGATCGAGAGTTATGACGGCCTCCTGTTGCGGTGGGGTTCCAAAGCGGACTCGCCGGACCTCTGAGATGGGGTCCGGGACCGGCGCCCCGACTCCTCGAGGACTCGGATTCTTCATGCCTCCCGAGTGGCATCCCCACGAATCCACCTGGCTGGCCTGGCCCCGGAACCGGGAGACCTGGCCCGGATGCGTGAAGCGGATCCAGTCGCTCTTCCTGGAGATGATGGGGCTGCTGGCATCCGGCGAGAGAATCGACCTGCTGGTGGACCACCGGGAGCAGGAGGCGGAAATCCGGACCCGATTGGACGCGGCCACCCGCCGCCGGGTCCGATTCCACCGGATCGCCACCGGGGACGCCTGGATCCGGGACTATGGTCCCAACTTCGTGATTCGGGACGGCGGCGACCGGGCTGCCGGCTTCAACCACTGGCGCTTCAACGCCTGGGGAGGCCGATACCCGGAATTGGCCGTCGACGGCGAGGTTCCGAACCGCATGGCACCGTTCCTGGACATGCCCCGTTTCCGGCCCGGTCTGGTGCTGGAGGGCGGTGCCATCGAGGTGGACGGCCAGGGCGGGGTCCTGGCCGCCGAAACCTGTCTTTTGAATCCCAATCGAAACCCGGGACGGAGCCGGAAAGAGGTGGAAGACTATCTCCGGGACCATTTGGGCGCGTGCCGGACGATCTGGCTGGCAGCCGGACTGCCGGGTGACGACACGGACGGGCACGTGGACAATCTGGCGCGGTTCGTTCGGCCGGACACCATCGTCTGTGCGGTGGAAGTGAACACCCGTCAGCCGCATCACCGGAGATTGAAGGACAACCGGCGGCGCCTGACTCTGGCGCGGCGACCGGACGGCCGCCGCTACCGGATCCTGACCCTGCCGCTGCCCTCCCCCCTGGAGACCGGACTCGGCGACCTCCCGGCTTCCTACCTGAACTTCTACATCGCCAACCGCTGGGTCCTCGTCCCCGCGTTCGGATGTCCCCAGGATGAAACAGCACGAAAGACCTTGCAGGAATTGTTCCCACGACGCTGGGCCGTCAGCCTGAATTGCCGGGACCTGATCCGGGGACTGGGAGGCATCCACTGCGTCACGCTGCAGCAGCCCCGGGTGGTCAGAGGTTGAGGAAACGTTGGTCCGAAGCGATGGTCACATTCCGGCGCGATCATCACGTCCCCGGCGGGAAATAGGGGCTATCGGTTCGCCTCCGTCCACGGATTCACCGTGATGACGCCGGTGTCGCGAAAATCCCGCTGGTTTCGTGTGACGATGGACAAACCGTGGCGGATCGCCGTTCCCACCAGCATGGCGTCGGGAAGATGCCCATCGAGCAGCTCGCCCCGCCGCCGTTTGGCTTCCATGATGCGAGTACAGGCCCGGGCGGCGGCGGCCGCCCAATCGAACACCCGATCCTGGAACAAGCTGTCCAGAATGCCTTATTGTGTTCTTGCCCCCCGGCGCCGGACCCTGTGCTAGCACAAAGTGCTGTCAGAGCTGCGACGAGTCTGACCCTTGTTCATTCGAACGACGAGACGAAGGTAACTGTGAAGAAAATGAGCTACTCGCCGCGGATCTTGCGGATCTCCCGCTCCAGCTGGCGATTCAGGCGAGCTTTGTCCCGGGAAAGCTGCTGGTTCAATTCCTGGACCTTGTCCGCGGCGCCCGTCTGGGCGGCTGCGACGATCTGAGCTTGCTTGTGGATCTCGACCTCGGCGATGCGAGCCTGATATTTCGTTCGGACCTGGGCGATGGCTTCCCTCTGCTCATCGTCCAGGCTCACGACCGTGTACTCCTCCTGAGCCTCCAATTTCTCGAGAGCCAGTTCCCAAGCAGACTTCAACTCGCCCGGCATCGACAGCTCCTTTCCAACTGTGCGCTACATTTCGTCGTAGATGATATCGGCGAAGGTGTGTCCCGTCGGAATCATGGGCAGGACGTGCTCGGTATAGGGAATCACGACATCCAGGACGTAGGCGGTCTTGCTGGCCAGCATCTCGTCCAGGGCGTCGGGCACCTCTTGCCGCCGGGTGATGCGGCGGGCCGGGATTCCGAACCCCTCGGCCAGGGAGACGAAGTCGGGATAGATGTTCTCCGGATTCCTGGGATCGCCGATGAAGGTGTGGGCCCGGTTGCTGGAGTAGAAGCGATCCTCCCACTGCACCACCATGCCCAGGTGCTGATTGTTCAAGATCAAGGCCTTGACTGCGATCTCCTCGGCATAGGCGGTCGCCAACTCCTGCAGGTTCATGACGAAGCTGCCGTCTCCGTCCACGTCGATGACCTGCCAGTCGGGACAGCCCAGCTTCGCACCCAAGGCGGCCGGATAGCCGAATCCCATGGCTCCCAGGCCCGCCGAAGTCAGAAGGGTGCGAGGATAGACGAACTTGAAATACTGCGCCGCCCACATCTGATGCTGACCCACTCCGGTGGTCAGAATGGCCTTGCCCCGGGTTTTCTTGGAGAGGAGGTCCAGAACGTACTGGGGCATGATCCGGTCTCCCTCCTGACGGTAGCGGAAGGGCTTGGAACGCTTCACCTCCATCAAGTTCCAAAGCCAACCGGAGTAGTCCGCCTTGCCCAGATCCATCTCGTTGAGGCGCCGCAAGAGGTCGTGGACGTCCCCGGTCACCGGCACCTGGGCCGGCTTGATCTTGTTGATTTCGGAGGAATCGATGTCCACGTGGACGATGGTGCCGTGCTTGGCGAATTCCTCGGCCTTGCCGGTGACGCGGTCATCGAAGCGAACTCCGAAGGCCAAAAGCAGATCGGCGTTGTT
This sequence comes from uncultured Acidobacteriota bacterium, assembly GCA_951812665.1. Classification (GTDB taxonomy): domain Bacteria; phylum Acidobacteriota; class UBA6911; order RPQK01; family JAJDTT01; genus JAJDTT01. The sequence continues at coordinate 51,957 of CATOST010000016.1, read as the reverse complement.
GACCGCGTAGTTGGCGTAGAAGGCGCCATGCATGCCCAGCATGTCGAAGCAGAGAGGATGGCCGGCCGGGAAGCTGCCCAGGCCCAGGACGGTCATAACCGTGGGGATTCCCGTCTTCTCGACGAAGCACCGCAGTTCCGCGGAGGCATTGGAGCAGATGATCCCGTTGCCGGCATAGATGATGGGCCTCTTGGACCGGCGGATGGCTCGCGCGATCTGACCCAATTCCCGGTCCCTGGCCTTGATCACCGGGCGATAGCTCCGGAGATCCACCCGGGACGGCCACTTGGGCTTGGCGCGCGACTGCTGCACGTCCTTGGGGATGTCGATCAGCACCGGCCCGGGCCGACCGCTGGAAGCCACGTAGAAGGCCTCCTTGACGATGCGGGGCAGGTCCGAGACCTTCTGCACCAGGTAGTTGTGCTTGGTAATGGGACGGGTGATCCCGACGATGTCCGTTTCCTGAAAGGCGTCCTTCCCGATCATGGTCTGCGGCACCTGTCCGGTGACGGCCACGATGGGGACCGAGTCCATCTTGGCGTCGGCGATTCCCGTCACCAGATTGGTGGCTCCGGGACCGGACGTCGCCAGCGCCACCCCCACCCTTCCCGTGGCCTTGGCGTACCCTTCCGCCATGAAGATGCCGCCCTGCTCATGACGGGGAAGGATGACCCGGATCTTGTCCTGGACGCCGAGACGGGTCAGAGCCTGGTGAATCTCCATGGAGGCTCCGCCCGGATATCCGAAGATCACCTCGACGTTCTCCCGCACCAGAGCTTCGGCCAGAATGTCGGAGCCTTGGAGTTGTTGGACACGGGAGGGGGGGCTGGGGGAGACACTTGAGGAAGCCATGACCATGTAACCTGTCAGCTGTTCCGATTTTCAGGGAATTCCCTTCGTCACCAGAGGAAACTCGGATTCTATCGCCAATTTCAGCGGTGGCGCAACTTGGCGGGAGTCCGGGATCGGCAATCGGGGACTGCGCTTAGCAGCCTTGAGTTTGGAATTCAGGTGAGGCCGGGCAGCTTGCGAAGCTTCGGAACCGGGTGATAAAACTGGCCTTCGACATGCGCCTCCAGGACAAGGTCGCCATCATCACCGGGGCTGCAGCCGGAATCGGAGAGGCCTCCTCCCGTCTTTTTGCCGCCGAGGGAGCCACGGTCGTGGCGCTGGACCGCGACTCGGCGGGACTGGACCTGGTGGTGGGCGAGATTCGGGATCAGGGGTTCGCCTGCCACGGCCTATGCGTCGACGTGACCTCCTCATCCCGGTGCCGGGAAGCCGTGGAGTGGACGGCTCGGGAGTTGGGGCGGATCGACATTCTGTTCAACAACGCGGGCGTCGTGCACCAAGGGACGCTGCTGGAGGCTTCGGAGGAGGACTGGGACCAGGCCCTGGACATCAATCTCAAGAGCATGTTCCGGACCTGCCGCCATGCCCTCCCCGTCATGCTGCGGCAGGGCTCGGGGAACATCATCAACACCGCCTCCGTCGCCGGCTTCTCAGGAGTCGTGAAACGGGGCGTCTACTCGGTTTCCAAAGCCGCGGTAGTGGGCCTGACCAAGAGCCTGGCCATCGACTATGTCGGCAACGGGATACGCGCCAACTGCATCTGTCCGGCTACGGTGGACACCCCATCCCTCCAGTCCCGGATCGAAACGGCCGCGGACCCCGTGCAGGCGAGGCGGGATTTCATCGCCCGCCAGCCCATGGGCCGCCTCTGTCAGGCGGAAGAGATCGCCGCGCTGGCCCTCTATCTGGCCTCTGACGTTTCTGTCTTCATGACCGGCCAGGCGGTGGTCATCGATGGAGCCATGACCCTTTAGAAGGAGAGTTCGGCATGGGCAGAAAAGTTCTGCTGGCTGCAATTTTGGCCGCGGTGCTGGCGGGGATCATCCTCTGGTCGCCGCTATCGGATCCGCCGCCCGTCGGAATCGAGCATCGGGAACCCTGGACCACTTCGCGGGTCCACGGCACGCCGGATCCGCCCGATCCCTTCACCACGGAGGTCGCGTTCCCGGAGATCCGCTTTGAACAACCTCTGGAGGTGACGACGGTTCCCGGCACCAACCTCATCGCCGTGGCCGAGCGCTACGGCAAGATCTACGTCTTCGAGAATCGCCCCGGAGCCACCGAGAAGCATCTGCTCATGGACGTGGGGAAGACCATCTACGGGCTGGAGTTCCATCCCGACTTCCAGGAAAACCGGTATTTCTTCGTGAGCCAGGTGGACGATCCCGTCAAGGAACTGCCGGAGGGCAGCCAACTCTCCCGTTACCAGGCGAACCCGGGGCCACCCCTGACCGCCGATCGGGACTCGGAGACGGTCCTCCTTATTTGGCCTTCGGGCGGCCACAACGGGGGCTGCATCCGGTTCGGTCCGGACGGGTACCTCTACCTGGGCACGGGCGATGCGAGCGGCATCGCCGACAGTCTGGTGACCGGCCAGAACCCAGACGACCTCATGGGGTCGATTCTCCGGATCGACGTGGATCGTCCCGGCGCCGGAAAGAACTATGGCATCCCGCCGGACAATCCCTATGTGGGGAGAGAAGGATTTCGGCCGGAGGTGTGGGCCTATGGACTCCGCCAGCCCTGGAAGTTCAGCTTCGATCCGGCCCGCCGTCTCTGGGTCGGCGAGATCGGCCAGGACCTCTGGGAGATGATCCACATCATCGAAAAGGGGGGGAACTATGGCTGGAGCGTCATGGAGGCGACCCACCCCTTCCGGCCCGATCGTCCCCTGGGTCCCACGCCCATCCTGCCTCCCCTGGTGGAGCATTCCCACACCGATTTCCGGTCCGTTACCGGAGGCTACGTCTACCAGGGAACGCGCTTGACGCCGCTGGCGGAAAGCTACATCTACGGAGATCACGACACCGGCAAGATCTGGTCCCTGGACTACGACGGCGCCCGCGTCGAGAATCACCGCCAGTTGGCCGACACCCTGCTTCGAATCGTCGCCATCGGTCAGGACCAGCAGAACGAACTGATGTTCCTGGACTTCGTCGGCGGCCAGCTCCATCGTCTGGTGCCACGGCCCGAATCCCCCAGGCAGGCGGCCGATTTTCCCCGGCGGCTGAGCGAGACCGGCCTGTTCACCTCCACGGAGGAAATGACGCCGGCTCCGGGTCTGATCCCCTATTCGGTGAACGCGGCGCTCTGGTCGGACCATGCCGCCAAGGAGCGCTACATCGCGCTGCCGGGCCTGTCGCAGATCGAGTACGACACGGTGATCTACCCGCAACCTGCGCCGGGAGTCCCCCCAGGCTGGAAATTTCCCGACGGGACCGTCCTGGTCAAGACCTTCGCCCTGGAAATGGAGAGGGGCAATCCGGAAAGCCTCAGGCGATTGGAGACGAGGCTCTTGCACCACGAGCGGATTCCCGGAACCGACGAAGTGGGAGCGCAGGTCTGGAAGGGCTACGTCTATGTCTGGAACCAGGAGCAGACCGAAGCCCATCTGTTGGAAAGCAAGGGCCTGGACCGGGCGTTCACCATTCGGGAGGCGGACGGCGGGACCAGTGAGCAGACCTGGCGGTTCCCCAGCCGCGCCGAGTGCACCCTCTGCCACACCACGGCCGCCAAGTATGTCCTGGGCGTCAACACCCTGCAGATGAACATGGACCATGACTACGGGGGAGTGGTGGCCAACCAGCTTCGGACCTTGGACCATCTGGGGGTCTTCACCAAGCCGCTACCGGTACCGCCGGAGAAGCTGGGCCGGCTGGCCGACTACCGGAGTCCCGATCTGGAGACCGAACGCCGGGCGCGTGCCTACCTTCACGCCAACTGCTCCCACTGTCACGTAAAGTGGGGGGGCGGCAACGCCGACTTCCAGTTGATCGGCTCCATGCCGCTGGAGCAGACCGGCATCGTCGACACCCTGGCCGCCCATGGCGGCTTCGAACTGGACCAGCCCCGGCTGGTGGTGCCGGGACACCCGGAACGTTCCATCATCCCCCATCGCATGGCCATGCTGGGCTTGGGCCGCATGCCCCACATCGCCTCCAACGTGGTGGATGAAGAGGGAGTCCGGCTGGTCCGGGAGTGGATCCGGAGCCTGCCGGTGCAACAGAGCCGGGACCGGTCCAAGGACGGAAACGGGCCAGGTTAACTTCCGGCTCTTGTCAAATAAGAGAGCAGTTCCACCATCAGTCCATTGACGGCCCGATAGTTGCCGGCCGGCACCTGGAGGAGTTCGGACTCGGACTGCACGTATCTGGAGGGGGTCAGTTCCGCCCGGCAGTTGACGACCAGCTTCTCAGCCGCCTCCGGAGTGGTCTCCAGATGAAACTGCATGCCGATGGCCACTCTCCCGATCTGGTAGGCCTGATTCTCACAGCCGTCGCTTCGCGCCAGCTGAACCGCTCCGGGAGGCAGATCGAAGGTCTCGCCGTGCCAGTGAAAAGCCTGGATGCTCTGGGGAAACCGGAAGCAGTCCGCGCCTCCGCCGATCCCGCGCAGGGGAAACCAGCCGATCTCCTTGAGCTCATTGGGGTAGACCCGGGCGCCCAGGGCGCTGGCGATGAGCTGTGCGCCGAGGCAGATCCCCAAGACCGGCTTGCCCGCCTCCAGGGCACGGCGGATGAACCGCTTCTCCGCAACCAGCCAGGGCAGCTCCTCCTCGTCGTTGACGCTCATGGGCCCGCCCATGGCGATGAGGAAATCGACGGCGTTCAACTGCGGCAGTTCCGCCGATTCGAAGAATCTCGTACAGGTCACCTCGTACCCGGCGGCGACCAACCAGGGCCGGATGCAACCGAGACCCTCGAAGGGAACGTGCTGAAAATAGTGGGCGCGCATGGGATTGACGATTCAGGTTGTATCCGCAACGCCGAGGGAAGGCAAGTTGAGGGGCACGGCGACTCTGGCACAGGCGGGGGACTACCACGAACTATCTTCCCGCTCCGGCACCATCCCAGGCGGAATCACGCCGGTTCCGGAGAAACTATGCCGCCCCGGGCGCCGGAAGATCCACGGTGCGCCCGGTTCTGGTCTCGCCTGGCGAGCTGGCTCCTGAGGAATATCCCAGCCGCGGCCCCCGGCCGGCCGGGGGTTTGGACCAACCACCGCGAAAGGCGGTTACGGACTTGCGGCGGACGACCAGAGCCAGCAACACCCAGAGTCCCGCCAGGACCATGACCACTCCACTGATCCAACTCACCGAGTAGTGCAGGAATGAGGTGAGGACCAGCAGCAGGCCCCCGGCCAAGCCTCGCGACCATCGATCCACGAAGAGGTCGATGAACACCTTGGCCCGCTTCTTGACCTCGAGCGGGACCGGCAGAAAGAGCAGTTCCCTTCCCGTCTTGTCAACGGAGGTGCGGAGGCTGCCGTCGATGCCCCTCAAGAGGATGGCGCCCCAGAGCGAAGGGACAGCCAACATCCCCAACGACGTGAGAAACAGCCCCAACGGGAGCAACAGGATGGCTCCAGCCACACCCCAGAACCGGATCAGACGATAAGTCAGAAACGTCTGCAGAAGCAGAGAGACCATGCTGAGGCGCCCGTAGAACTTCCCCAGGAAAGCAACCAGCGTCTGCTGATCCGGATAGGCCTGGACGGCGAGGGTCTTGAACTGAAAGTCCACCAACGTGGCCACCAGCATGGTGAGGGAGAGGAGGCCCCCGATGCCGGCGAGGTGGCGGTGGTCCCGGAGCATCGAGCGCACCTTCCGCAGAGAGCTTCGCACCGGTTCCTGGAGCGGGGCCGCCGTTGCGGCAGTCGGGCCCGCGGTTCGACCGAGGCCTCCGGCCCGGTTCAGAAGCACGGTCGACAGGGCCAGGAAACCGGCGCAGAACAGCAGGAGGTCCCGGGTTGAGACCTCCATGACCCCGACCAGAAAGCTGGCCGTCTCGCCTCCGATGATGGCACCCAGGATGCCGCCGAGATTCACCACTCCAAAGATCCGCTTGGCCCGGGTCGAATCCAGGACCGAATTGGCGAAGAGCCAGAACTGCGACGTGGTCAGGATTCCGTAGATGCCGACCCAGACGTAGAAGGCGTAGTAGATCCACCAGATCTCCAACGCCAGCAGCCAACGCAAGAGCAGCAGGCAGCCGATCAGAACGGCGCTGGTCGCCTTGATCAGGCGTCCCAGGTCCAGAATCCGGGCCAGTCTTCCGTACAGGAGGGTGACCGGCAGAGCCACCAGGGCGATCAGGACGAAGACCACGGGAAGGTTGTTGGGACCGGGTCCGGCCAGAAACAGGCTGTCCCTCGCCGGTTTCAGGAAGAAATAGGTCAGGAGGATGAGGCCGTAGCCGCAGAACAGGACCGCGGCGAGTCTGACCTCCTCCTTGCGAACGCCGAAGAGGAAATCGACCAACCGTGTCATGGTTGAAGAACTGTCGGTGTTCAGGATCGGGTTACCGGGCTGCCGTCTCCGCGGCTGCGACCCCCGAAACCGGCCAACCCTCCCGAATCAGCGCCCGGAGCGCCTTTTCGTAGGCTTCCACCGTGAAGTCCACGTCCTCCTCGGTATGGGACGCGGTCAGGCGCCAGCTCCAGCCTCCCTGGATGTCCACCCCTTCGTTCAGGAGGGCCTTTCGTAGAGCGCCGGCCCGGATCGGATCATTGGCTGCCTTGAGAATGGCGTCGGAAACGGAGCAGCCGTTCTCTTCATCCCACTCGCCCTCGACGCCGAGGGCGACGAACAGTCCGGACGAAAGGCCATAGGCGAATCCCGGAATTCCCAGCCGTGCCAGGACCTGAGTGAGCCCCGATTTGAGCCTTTCCGTCATCGCGTCGACGGTATCGTTGACCGGCTCCCGATCCATAATCTCCAGACAGGTGGATCCGGCGACGGCCGAAAGAGGATTGGCGTTGAAGGTGCCGGGATGGGCGACCCGGCGCCGGGCATCCCAATCGGGGTCTCCCCGGTGCTGGATCATGTCCAGGATCTCCTCCTTCCCCACGACGGCGGCTCCGGGAAGGCCGCCGGCCAGGATCTTGGCGTGGGTGCTCAGATCGGGCATGACGCCGTAGCGTTCCTGGACTCCCCCCAGGGAGGCGCGAAACCCGGTGATCACCTCGTCGAATATCAGGAGCACGCCGACCCTCCGGGTGACCTCCCTCAATTGGCGCAAGAATCCCGGCGTGACGGGCAGAAGACCGCCCAACGCCCCCGTAGGCTCCAGGATCACGGCGGCGATTTCCGGGTCGCGGTCCAGAACCCTCTCCACCTCGCCGATCTCCGGCGCCACCTGGACCACGGTTCCTGCCGTCCCCTGGGGGACGCCGGCGGCAGCCCCCTCGGGACTCAGGACGACGTAGTCGCTCCAGCCGTGGAAATGGTGGTGAAACTTGAGGATCTTGTCCCTTCCGGTGTAGGCCCGGACCAGGCGGAAGGCCATCAGGTCCGCTTCGGTCCCCGACGAGTGGAAACGGACCTTCTCGGAGCAGGGGACCAGCTTGTTCACGATCTCGGCCCACCGGATTTCCAGCTCGGTGGCGCCTCCGACATGGGTTCCCCGCCCCATCTGCTCCCTGACCGCCTCCACGATGGCAGGGTGGGAATGTCCCAGCACGATCGCCCCATGCCCCACGACATAGTCGATGTACCGGTTCCCGTCCACGTCCCACTTCCAGGCCCCCTTGGAATGGGTCATGTAGAGGGGAAAGGGTGTGATCCAACGCGAGTCGTGCGTGGCGCCGTCGGGAAAGGCGCGGCGCCCTCCGCCGGACAGACGGAGAGACTCGGGATGGTCGTCATGGTATCGCTGGTCCACGGACTTCATAAATGGGCTCCTGTTATTACTGATGCGGATTCTCGATTCCAGTCTACTGACAGGCCGCGGCAAAAGTCACCACCGGCAGCGGAACACCTCACCGGGCCGGAGTATGGTCCTCGCCGTCACGAGATTCCTTTCAGACCCTGCTCGAAATCCTCCACCAGATCCCCAGGGTCTTCGATGCCCACGGAAACCCGCACCAGCGAGTCGGAGATTCCCATCCTGATCCGCTCCTTGGCCGGCACGCCGGCATGGGAGGTGGTCACGGGACGGGTGATCAGGGTCTCCACGCCTCCCAGGCTGGGAGCCGATTTGGGGATTCGAAGACGACCCAATAGCCGGTCGGCCGCTTCGATCCCTCCCCGCACCTCGAAGCTCAGCATCCCGCCAAAGCCGGAGAAGAGCTTCCGGGCCCGGCCGTGCTGAGCATGGCTCTCCAGACCAGGATAGTTGACCGCGTCGACGGCCGGGTGCGCCGCCAGGAAACGGGCCAACGCCAAGGTGTTCTCGTTTTGCCGGCCCACTCGCAGGACCAGGGTCTTGATCCCCCGCTGCAGCAGGAAGCAGGCATGAGGGTCCAGGACGCCTCCCAGGTGATTCAACTTGTGGGTCACCCGGCGCACCAACTCTCCGGACCCGATGACGGCCCCGGCCGCCAGGTCCGAATGACCGTTGAGGTACTTGGTGCCGCTGTGGACGACGAGGTCGAAACCCGATTCCAGGGGCCGATAGTTGACGGGCGTGGCGAAAGTACTGTCGACGATGGAGACGAGGCCATGCTTCCGCGCGAATCGAACCACCTGTTCCAGATCCGGGACCTGCATCAGGGGATTGGTGATGGTCTCCACGTAGATGGCTTGCGTGGACGGTTTCAAGAGAGCGGACCAGGTCTCGGGACGGTTGCCGTCCATGAGGTCGTGACCGATCCCGTATTCCGCCAGGTCACGAGTGACGAAGGTGTGAGTCCCACCGTAGAGTCCCTCCAGCGCCAACAGGTGGTCTCCATGTGAGAGCAACGTCAACAGCGTGGTGGTGATGGCGGCCATTCCGCTGGAGGCGACGACCGCCGCCTCACCCGCTTCCAGCGAAGCCAGCTTGGCGTGGAGGGAATGGTGATTGGGGGTGTTGTTGCAGCGGAGGTAGCGAACCGCATGGTAGTCCGTCTCGCCCGCGGTCTCGAAGGTGGACGACTGGAAAATGGGTATGCTCAACGCCCCTTCGATTCGAGGTTCGGGCTCACCGGCATGGACGGCCCGCGTGGCCAGGCGCCGGGTTGCCTTTGAAGAGTCAATACGATCCGACATTCTACCTCCTGTATGGTCTTCGTTACTGAACCGAGGCGGGATCCGGCGGCCTCGATCTTGAAGCCGCCCCCAACCCGCGGATACTCTAACAGCCCGAGTCAAACGCCATCACGGTCCTCGACCGGCCACCCATCCCGGCGGAACGCAAGGGAGTGTGGCCGCACGTACCGGCCCGACGACCCCAGGAGTCCAGGATACCCATGAAAATGAATCGACGAGAGATGATCCGAACCGCCGCCACCGTCACTTCCATCAGCGCGCTCTCCAGCGGCCGCCGTGCCCGCGCCGGCGCCGTCAAAGAGACCTCGGTGGTCAGTCTCCGTCCCCACCTCTACCACGGGTGGCCCACCGTCGCGGGTCGCTCCAGTGGTGAGCTGCTCCTGGTCTGCTCCGGAGGGCGGGAAGGCCACGTCTGCCCCTTCGGATGGGTGGAGTTGATGCGATCCCACGACGAAGGCCGGACCTGGACTTGGCCCAGGGTCCTGATGGACGGCCCCCTCGACGACCGGGACGCCGGAGTCCTGGAAACCCAAAAGGGCAGCCTGCTGGTCACCACCTTCACCTCGGTGGCGTACCAGAACCTTCTGGCCCGGGTCCAGGGCGAGAGTCCGGGGAGCGAAGAGGCTTGGCCGGATGAGAAGTTGGCGCTCTGGAAGGCCGCCCACGCCCGGATCCCGGTCCACCGCCGTGAAGCCTTGTTGGGAGGGTGGATGCTCCGTTCCACCGACGGCGGCGACACCTGGTCGGCCCCCTACCGGGTCCCCGTCAACAGTCCCCACGGTCCCATTCAGCTCTCCGACGGACGATTGCTCTACCCGGGAAAGCAGTTCGGGCATGGAGAAGGCCGGATCGGCGCCTGCGAATCCGCCGATGACGGGCAGAGTTGGCGCTGGGCCGGCGGGATTCCCCTGCGTCCAGGCGACAGCTTGGAAGGCTATCACGAGCTGCACGGCATCGAGGCCGCCGACGGGACCCTCATCATCCAGATCCGGAACCACAACGGCGCGAACGAACGGGAGACCCTGCAATCGGAATCGGGAGACGGCGGCCGGACCTGGTCGGTGCCCCATCCCATCGGGGTCTGGGGCCTCCCCTCCCACCTGCTCCGGCTCCGGGACGACCGGCTGGTCATGACCTACGGATATCGGCGCCTGCCCTACGGCAACCAGGCCCGGGTGAGCGCCGACAACGGCCGTTCCTGGTCCGAACCGGTCACGCTTTCGGCGGACGGCCACTCGGGAGACCTGGGTTATCCGTCCACGGTCGAACTGAACGACGGGTCTCTGCTGAGCATCTGGTACGAGAAGCTGGCAAGCTCGCCCCGGGCGGTTCTGCGCCAGGCTCGCTGGTCGCTATAGCGCAGTTTTCCTTTGGCCCCGCCGGTGCTGCCAATAGCTGATGAGCGTCCCGGCGGAAAGGTCCACGGTCAGGGCCACCGGCGCCACCCACATGAAGCTGACCGGGTCCTCTCCCGTGACCGGATCCATTCCGAATATGGGTCCGGAGAAGGCGGTCAACGCGGCGGCCGTAACACCCAGAACCGTCCCCACCCAGACACCCAACGGCTTGGCGAAGGGAACGAAGAAGGCGAAGACGAAGAGCCCGAAGATGGGCGCCACGAAAATGGACGACGTCTTGTTGCTGACCGCCCATATGTTTCCGGGCACCTGCTCCAGGAAGGAGCTGCCCACCACGATGAGGCCCCCGATGACGAAGGCCAGGATCTTGGCGATGCGGGTTTGTCCCCGCTCGCTCTCGGGGAGCCTGCCGAAGCGCGCCAGGAAGTTCCTGCTGACGACCGCCGTGATGGAATTGACCCCGGAGTCGATGCTGGACATGGCCGCGGCGAACATGGCGGAGACCACCAGTCCCGAAATGCCCGGCGGGAGCAGGTAGGCGATGTAGTAGGGGAAGACGTCGTCCCCGTTCCGGGTGAGCTCGACCCCTGCAGGAAGTTTCCCGGGGAACTCCTGGAAGAATCCCAACAGGGCGAATCCCACCATCCAGAGAGACACGATGATGACGACGTTCACGATCTGGTGGGTCAGGTAGGCCCGGCGGGCCGCGCGGGCGTCCCGGGTCGCCATGAAGCGCTGGACCATGGTCTGGTCGCCTCCGGCGGTGCAGACGGTGAGGACGAAGACGTAGAAGATGGATCCGAGCATGCTGATCCGAACCCCGGGATCGAAGCTGAACAGGGGTTGAACGTCCCAGTGAGGCTGCCAGCCGGTGGGCACCCAACTCAGGCCGCCCAGCTCCCAGGTCACCAGGCCGATGGCCAGGCAGGCGCCGCCAAACATGAGAAGTGTCTGGACGGTGTCGGTGATCACCACCGCCCGAAGACCACCCAATGAGGTGTACAGGACCGCCACCAGCCCGGTCAGGAGGGTGACCATAGGGATCCAGGACGGGTCCACCCCCATCATGACGGTCATGGCCTTGGCGGACAGGTAGATCAGGAGCGACATCCAGATGAGGCGGACCAGAAGGAACAGCACCGATCCCAACAGCCGGACTCCCAGACCCAGCCGCTCTTCCAGGAGCTCATAGGCGCTGGTCACCCGGCTCCTCATATAGACGGGAATGATGGCGTAGGCCACGATCAGGAAGGCGAAGGGATAGGCCAGGAAGTTGAGCAGTCCCCCCGGCCCTTTGGAGATGGCTTCCCCGGGGACGGCCAGATAGGAAATGGTGCTCAGCAGCGTGGCGAACATGGAGAACCCGATGAGAATCGGGTTCATCCGGCCGCTGCCCGTAAAGTACTCCCGGGTCGTCTTCTGCCGGCGGCCGTAGTAGTAGCCCAAGGAGACGGTTCCCAGGGCGTAGAGAAGCAGGATGGTCCAGTCGACAGCCGTCAGTCCGCCCGGCAAGCCCTCACCCTATCCCGCCGGACCTCGCGCAGAGACTCCCGCGGCGCTGGACTCTACTGTTCGGAGAGCTTGCTTTCGATGAGGCCGACGACTGCAGGATCGTCGGGACGCGTCCTGGGCTGGAATCGGGCCACGACGTTTCCGGACCGGTCCAGCACGAACTTCTCGAAGTTCCAGCTGATCTCGCCGGGCCCCTGGGGCGCGGTCGAGACCGACTTGAGGTACTTGTAGAGATCCGCCGCGCCGTCGCCGTTGACCTCGATCTTGGAGAACATGTCGAACTCGACTCCGTAGTTGGCGCTGCAGAACTTGCGGATCTCTTCGTCGGTGCCGGGTTCCTGGCCCTTGAACTGGTTGCAGGGGAATCCGAGGATCGCCAACCCCTGTCCGGAGTAATTCTCGTGCAGGTCCTGAAGCTGCTCGTATTGCGGCGTCAGTCCGCACTTGCTGGCAGTATTGACGATCATCACGACCTTGCCCTTGTACGAGCTCAGATCCACCTCCTTGCCGTCCAGGGATTTCAGGGTGAAGTCGAGAGCGGGAGCGGCCTTCTCGCCCCCCTCGAGGCTGACGGTTCCCGCCACCAGGAGCACCAGAACGAGACAGGCAGCGGATGGAAACAGATCAGAAAGACTGGACATGAGAGTTCCTCCTCACAGCAACCCGGCGTCCACCGGAGATCTACGCTTGGACTTCAGTTTAAGCTGATCAGGGGTGATAAATCCATACCGATCTTCGCAGGTGGGGACGCCGTCCGTATTCATGCAGACGCCTCAACCAGCGGTTCGATCATGCTGGTGTCTATAGAGGCGCGGGCCACGTCGAGGTCGTACATCCGCTGCAGGTTCAGCCAGAATTCGGGGGTCATCCCCAATGCCCGACCGATCCGTAACGCCGTGTCCGCTGTTATTGACCTGCGGCAGTGGACAATGTCGTTAATGCGTATCGGGGGTACGTGCATCGCCTTCGCCAGACGATACTGGCTGATACCGAGCTCTTCCAAAATCTCCTCCAGATGTTCTCCCGGATGGACCGGTGCCGCTGCAGTGGTCATCGGTTTCCTCCTTAGTGATAGTCGACAACTTCGATCTCCATAGCTCCGTGTCTTGTCCAGCGAAAACACACGCGCCACTGGTGGTTGATGCGGATGCTGTACTGGCCTGTTCGGTCACCACGCAGAGATTCGAGCCGATGGGAAGGCGGAACTCGAAGGTCGGTCAGCGCCGACGCCGCAACCACCCTCTGCAACCTCATTCGCGCCCGACGTTGAATTTCAGGGGGCAGACGGCGGATCGACCGACCGTTGAAGAGTTGCTCTGCGTCATTACTCCTGAACCGCTTCACCAGTCATTCATAATAACGAATCGTGTTATTATCGTCAAAGGGGAGCACGACCAGACCTGTCTCACACTTGGTGCCCCGTCAATCGTAGTGCCTCCTACGCTATCGGCAGCAAGCACTCCGTGAATGCCACAATCCTGCGCAATCATCGCGCCCCTGGGAGAAATACAGGCTGCAGGCTGGCCCCTGTCGTCCGTTAGACCAATTTCCGAAGTGGATTTCCGATTAATGGACTGGACGACGATCGGAGAAGGCTTTCCCATAAACCAGATATCATGGGGTAGACTTCCAGTCAGAGTGCGCCTATGAGAAAAACCAGATTATCGGGGAATCGCCAAGGTGTTCCGGAGCGGTCGGAGTCAGGGGTCCGGTTACCGGCTGCCTGCCGATTCGATGTCTCCGAGGTCGACGTGATCAAGGAGGGTGGGCAACTCACCCTGCGTCCCCGTAGCAAGAACTGGAGCGCCTGTTTCGATTCGGACTCGCGGGGGTCGTTGCCAACGCGCCGCGAGCCTCCACTCGATGCTCGGGATGAACTGTACTGATGTGCAGGTTGGATCCTCCTGTTTTCAATGCCCTCAGGTGTCTCCGCTTCATTTCTTGTGACGGCCCAAGACACTGAGCACCATCCCCTGTTTTCCGTCCCGCAACCCGGCTATCCTTGCGCCATGAGCAAACCACTGATCGTCGACCTGCATCTGGACTTGGCCTGGGACGCGCTCTACTGGAATCGGGACCTGACTCTGACGGCAGAACAGGTCCGGGAGCAGGAACTACGGGAACCTCCCCAAGTCGCTCCCGGTCACACTTGCGGGACCTGCACCACCACCTTTCCGGAACTCCGCAAAGGTGGCGTCGGCGTCATCCTCAGCACCATCATGTCCCGGGTCCAGACTCGATCGGGACGCATGAAGGACGGGCTGCGGACCCAGGAACAGTGCATCGGCATGGGACGGGGACACCTGGCCTACTACCAGGCCATGGCCCGCCGGGGCCAGCTCAAGCCGGTGCACAGTTGGGCCGATCTGGAAGAGGCCATTGAGGCGTGGAAGGATCCGACGCCGGACACCCCCCTCTACCACGTCCTGTCCATGGAGAGCGCGGACCCCATCGCCGACCCCGACGACGTGGAGTTCTGGTGGGACGCCGGACTGCGCGTGGTGGGGCCGGCCCACTTCGGCGACAACACCTATATCCACGGCACCGGCACCGAGGGGGGGCTCAAGACTCCCGCCCCGGCTCTCTACCGGGCCCTGCGCGAGGCCGGAATCATCCTGGACATCACCCACATGGCCGATCAGGCCGTGTGGGAGTCCCTGGAAATCTGGGACGGTCCCATCGTCGCCACCCATTGCTCCGCCCGGGCCCTGATCAAGGGCCAGCGTCATCTCACCGACGACATGATCCGCGAGGTGATCCGTCGGGGTGGCGTCATCGGCATGGTCTTCTGCCAGAGCTTCATCGATCCGGCCATCGAATGGGGAAGCCGGCCGGCCATCGACGGCTGCGGGGGCAAGTACGGCATGGACGGGTTCATCCCCATCATCGAGCATATCGGCGATCTGGCCGGCGGGACGCTGGAGAACGTCGCCATCGGGACCGACATGGACGGTGGATTCGGAGCCGAGATGACGCCCAAGGACGTGGACACCATGGCGGACGTCGCCAATTTCGCAAACGTCCTGTCCGATGCGGGTTACCGCGCGGAAGAGGTCGAAGGGATTCTGAGCGGCAATTCCCTCAGGCTTCTCCAGCGGGTCTGGAACTCCTGATCCGGGTTCAGTATTCGATCTTCACCGAGTCGAACATGATCAGCCCCTGGGGCAGGCGGTCCTGATCCACGGGGTAGTCGACGCCCGCCCTGGGGGTGTGGAGGTCCGTCACGCCGTCCGAGAGAGGGGCCACATCCAACGGGAACAGGACGAAGATGAGGTCGATGTTCACGTCTTCCAACACTTTTCCGATGTCGTCGCAGCCGTAGAGCTCGGTCCGGTCGTGGCGCGAACCCAGGCAGGTCCACTGGCCGGGATCGGGCGACAGTCTGACGGTCTGCTCGCTCCACTCCCGGGTGACCCGGAAGGGTTGTCCGGTCAGAACCATGTTGGCGGTGGTCTTGTCGGTCTCGGATTGGGCCAGGAGCAGAAGCTCGGCCCCCCGGGCCTGCAACTCTCCCCGCAGGCGGACCGTCATCCGGGCGTTGGCCAGACGGGTGGAGTAGCCCTGCTCCACGAAGGAGTTGTTGGTGTAGGGCAAGCGCGTGGCCGCCGTGGGATGCTGGTACCATCTCCCGTCGGTGTACAACCACATCACCAGGTGGAGATAACCCGCTCCGGGCGGAGCGTGGTTGGAATCCAGAAACCAGGGGCCGTGACAATAGGCCACGCCGTCCCACACCGGCAGCGCGTAGTGCCGGTCGGCGTACCAGCCTCCATTGCCCTGATCGAAATCTTCCAGGTAAACCCGGGCGTCTCCGACCTGTCCCGGACCGCAACCCGTCAGCACGATTACAAGCCCAATTAGCAGGAGTCTTCTCATTGTCATTGGAAATTCCCCCACGGAGGACGACTCTCAGTCGCCCCTCCCATTCAGCGCCGGCGGTAGGGATACAGGTCGAGGATCCGCTCCTCTTGGGGCCTCCAGGGTGGGCGAATCAACCGCTCTTCCTCCAAGGGGAAATGGGCCATCCAGATGTCTCCCATCCTCTCTTTCAGAGTGAATACGAGTTTGTCCCGGGCGACGTTGGTCCTCAGTGAGCTGGGCGAGACACCTGCCAGCGACAGGCGGGTCTCGCGAAAATGCCAGACCAATCTGGGATCTCCCACCGGCCGTCTGTCTTCCGGGTCCAGCTCTTGCACCCAGATACCGCGGGCTCCCCCTCGGTTGGAGACGAAGTACAGGAGTCTTCCGTTCGGGGACCAGCCGGTCATCCCGTCCCGGTCCTGTCCGTCCGTGACGGCCACCCACCGCTCGGGGGCGATGCCCGAGCTCTCATGGAACTCTTCCTGGCGGAAGGGAGCCACATAGATTCTGGCCTGAAGCGGATCCTCGACCACGGTAAACGCGACCCATCGGTCAGCAGGGTCGAGTCTGGCCTGAACCACGCTGTGTCGGGGATGCTCCAACAGCTTGAGCCGCCTCCCACTGGTCACGTCCAGCAGATCGACCCGGAACCTTCTTCCCCCACGAATCCGGTCCGCCACCAGAATTTCGTCTCCCTGAGAGGACCAGTCCAGAGGCAGGCCACAGTCCTGACAGACGGAGGTCCTGGGGCTCTGTCTGCGGGCCTCCACTCGGTAGATGCCCAGGTCCTCCGAATCGGATTCCCCGGAACTGTAGGCGACCTGGCTTCCATCGGTCCGGATCCGGGGGCGGCGTTCGTCTCCAGGACTCTCGGTGAGGTTGGTCTTCGTGCCCGACTCCAGTTCCATGAGCCAGATGTCCCGATTCCCGGAACGGGTGGACTCGAAGGCCATCAAATTTCCGTCCGCGGACAGGGAGGGATGGGAATCCTCTCCCGCATGTTGCGTGAGCCGCTGCAGGCGCGCCCCTTCCGGAACGCTTCCGCGATCGGCGTCGATGGCCAGACTCCAGAGATCCAGGTTCTCGATCTGTGAGGAAAAGGCGATCCGGCCCGGCAGGACCGCGTAAGGCTCCAGCTCGGGGCCGACGCCGGACGTGATCTGCCGGGGCGCGCCCTCGAGGGACATCGTCCGGGGAGAAATGGCCACGCGCCACAAGTTGACGCTGTCCCCCCGGCGGGCGGAGAAGACGATGAAGTTGTCGATGGGCACCCAGACCCCGGGAATCACCAAGCCGGATATTCCGGCCTCTGGCAACCTGGCCGCCAGACCCAACCTCCGGATATCACCGTCTTCCAGCCGAAGAATCCACCAGTCAGAGTCTTCGTCGCGGGTGGAGGATTC
The DNA here is from genome assembly GCA_951812665.1 of uncultured Acidobacteriota bacterium. Classification (GTDB taxonomy): domain Bacteria; phylum Acidobacteriota; class UBA6911; order RPQK01; family JAJDTT01; genus JAJDTT01. The sequence continues at coordinate 34,783 of CATOST010000016.1, read as the reverse complement.
CCAGCCCAGGAATACGATGTGATCCCCCCGGGGAGACCAGATGGGATGACTCGCAACCGCGAAACTCTCCGCCAGTTGAGTCCGGGCCCGGCTTGAACTCCAGCCGATGGTATAGAGGGAACCTCGCCTGAAGCCGGCGCCGACACGTCCCGTCCAGTAGGCGATGCGGTCGCCCCGGGGGGAGACCCTGGGGCGGCGCCCCCGCTCGACGATGAACCGGGCGCCGGCCTCGTCCGCCAGGGTCGTGGCCCAGTAGAGGCCTCCTCCGCGCCGCTCCGATCGAAACACGATTCTCGTCCCGTCGGGATGAAAGGAAGGCTGGTGGTCGTCGGCCGGGTCCCGAGTCCGCCGGGAGCCGCCCCCGCCCAGTTGTTGAACCCAGATGTCCAGGTTTCCCTCGCCGCTCCGGTCCGACGCATACCCCAGCAGCCGGCCCCGGCGGGATATGGCCGGATCGACCGTGAGTCCCGAAACCGACGTCACCCGGGTCAGCACGGGTGGCCGCATCAGCCTGGCAGGATCCCCGGCGGTTCCCCACCACAACCCTCCGAACAGAACCGCCGCCAGAGCCAAGCCGGCGACGGCGAGCTGCCAGAGGTTCAACGACGAAACCCGGCGTCTCCACCGCCGTGGGCTCTGCAACTCCTGGAGCACATCTTCGAGCGCGAGACGCAGGTCCCGCATGTGTTGGAAACGCCGCTCAGGGTCCTTCCGCAGGCAGCGGGCCACGACCCACTCCAATTGCTGGGGGTCGCCACGCAACCGCCTTCCCAGGGGTTTGGGCTCCTTCTCCAGAATCCCCGCCAGCACCCTCGCCTGAGTCTTTCCCGGAAAGGCCTTGCGGCCGGCAATCATCTCGTAGAGCAGCGAACCGAAGGAAAAAATGTCCGTTCGCGGATCCAGCGGTATCCCTTCCACCTGTTCGGGACTCATGTAGGGAGCCGTACCCAGGATCCGCCCTTCTTTGGTCTGCTCGTCAATCAAGGTGGGAGAATGAGTCAGATCCAGAGACTCGGAACTTTCGTCGATCGCCTTGGCCAGACCGAAGTCCAGAACCTTGACCCTGTCGTCGGGCGTAATCATCACGTTGGCCGGCTTCAGGTCCCGGTGAATGACTCCTTTTTCGTGGGCGGCCTCCAACCCTCGAGCAATTTCCACCGCGTAACGCACGGCTTTCTTCAAGGGCAGAGAACCTTTTTCCAGGAGCTGCGCCAGTGTCTTTCCTTCCACCAGCTCCAGAATGAAGAACTTCTGGTCGTTCGCCTCCTCGAACCCGTAGATGGCCGCGATGTTGGAGTGGTTGAGAGACGCCAGGACCCGAGCCTCCCGCTGAAAACGGGAGAGGCGTTCGGAGTCCTCGGCGTAGCCCGGAGGGAGGATCTTGATGGCGACTTGCCGGTTCAGGCGCGTATCCCGGGCGCGGTAGACCTCGCCCATTCCCCCGGCTCCGAGGGGTCCGATGATCTCGTAGCTACCGAGCAGATCGTCAGGCATTTCCGGCGTCCAGTCTCTCCACCACCTGAACCGTGAGATCGTCGTAGGCCGAGGCCTGACCCATGAAGCTCCGGACGGCCGCCAGGATGGCCTCCTGGACCGCGGCCCCTCCGGAAGCCGCCGACTCCCGGACGACATCCATCAGACGCGCTTCTCCGAACATTTCCCCGTCTGGATCCATGGCCTCGGTCACCCCATCTGAATATACGACGAGAATGTCGCCTACGTTCAGGTGAAAGTGAACGGACTCGTAGGTGACGTCTTCGAAGGCGCCGAGGATCATGCCGCACGGAAAAAGCTCCTCGATCCCGCCGGTCGCCACCCGATGGACGTAAGCCGGGTTGTGGCCGGCGCTCACGTACTCCCCCTCACCCGATGGTTTGACCCGAAAGAGGAAGAGGGTGACGAAACGGTTGCTCGGAGTCTTCTGGAAGAGGTGGTTGTTGGCTCCGGTGACGGCCTCTCCCAAAGATAGACTGGAGCCGAATCCAACCTCCAGGACCCCTTGGAGAAAAGAGCTCAGCAACGCGGCGGGGACGCCCTTCCCCGACACGTCCGCCAGCACGCCAGTCAGGTCCTCGCTGTCCGGATCGAGAAAGTCGTAGTAGTCGCCCCCCACGTAACGAGTGGGCGTGCTGGAGGCATGGACGCTGAAGAACCGGGAATCGGGAAGGGTCTGGGGAAGCAGGGCGCGTTGCGTCGCCTGGGCCAAGGCCAGTTCCTGTTGGACCCGCTTCCGCTCCTCCAGGCTCTGGATCAATCCCAGCTTCTCGAAGACGTTGGAGGCCTCCAGGGCCAGCCGGGTCAGGATCTTCTGATCCAGGCCGCTGAGCATGTGCATGGCCTTCCGGCTGTCCAGGTAGAGGATGCCCCGAACCGCCGGCCGGTCGCCATCGTCCGAGATCCACTTCAGGGGCATGCAGGCCACGGCTCGAAGCCGCATGTTGACGATGCTCTCCTGGGCGGCGAATTCCTGGTCGATACCCTCGGTCATCAAGAGCGATTCCCCCTGTCTGCCCACCTGCTCGACCACGGTCCGGCTGGTGCTGAACTCGCTTTCGGAGAGGCGCTCGCCCCGGTGGTCCATCCCCACCACGTAGTCGAACTTCTGTCCCGAGAAGGTCAGCAGAAAACCCCGCTCCGCCCCGCTCACCCGCAACGCCGACTCCAGCAGCTGACCCAACATCCGGTCGGCCGAAAAGGCCTGGCCCCATTGGTATTGGAAGTCCAGGATATGGGAGATCTTCTCCAACTCCGAGGCGGCGGACGCGACGGGGGGCAGTACCGCCGAAAGCTGCAGGACGGACTTCTCCAGGTTCAGGGTCCGGTTCCGGTCCTGCTCCACCGGGCCGGTATAGCTGAACTCGCTCGGTCCGGGTCCCATCCGGATCCTGTCACCGGCCTCCAGGACCCGTTCCCGGACGCGGTTCCCATTGACGAAGGTCCCGTGGGTGCTGTTCAGATCATTGATGGTGTAGCCGTGTTCCTGCCGCACCAACCGGGCATGCCGCCGCGAAACGTAGGGATCGGTCAGGACGATATCCGAATCGGACCTGCGCCCGACGAACAGTTCCTGCTTCCGCAGCGCCATCCGGCGCGGTTGCCCGCCCTGACGCCACTCCAGGTAATGAGTGTCCATTCCTTCCCTCACGCCCCCCCGTGGCAAGAGATCTCCCCGGTTCGGGCCGACGCCACACCTGGGACCGAGTTGCTCATCGACAACATACGGGCCCGTAAGCTCGACGTTTCGTTCGGTCCGCCGGGCACCACCCGGGCCTCAGTGCTCCGCGGGGCTTGCACCGCGGCCACCCGAAGCAGACCGGCATTCGCATTATAGACACGCCTTGATCCCAAAAGTGTACGCCCGGACGGCGAATCCCCGGAACCCCTCGGCAAGAGGCGATTTGGAGTTGACTTTTGGAGGTTTTTGCTGGATATGAGATGGGAGTGCGCCGGGCTTCTGCACCCAGGGTCTCTGACGGTGTAGAATGGCCTCTCCGGATCGAGCCACGCGGATTTCAGGTAGTCGAACGGGATGACTTTACCCCATAGACGAGAGGAGAAGACAACACTGTGAAGGCACTAGGTTACGCATGCCCCGAAACGCTGGAGGAGGCAGTAGCGCTGATGGCCGAATACGACGGCCGCGCCCGTCCTCTGGCCGGGGGAACCGACATCATCGTCCAAGTGAGGGAGGGCCATCGCGACCTGGACCTGATGGTGGACGTCAAGCGGATTCCCCAGCTCCGGCAACTGACTCACGATTCAGCGGATGGACTGGTCCTGGGGGCCGCGGTCCCTTGCTGCGAATTCTACGAGAACGCGCGTGTCGCATCCCTCTACCCAGGCTTGGTGGACGCCGCCGAGCTGGTGGGAGGGACCGCCATCCAGAACCGGGCTTCTTTCGGCGGCAACCTCTGCAACTCCTCGCCGGCAGCGGACACCATTCCCGCCCTGATCGCCCACGAAGCCGTGTGCGTGATCGCCGGTCCGGGCGGCCAGCGCGAAGTGCCGGTGGAGAGTTTCTGCACCGGCCCCGGACGCAACCTCCTGGGACGGGGAGAGTTGCTGGTCTCCTTGCGGATCCCGACCCCTGGTCCGAACGCGGGGGCGCACTATCTTCGCTTCATCCCGCGAAACGAGATGGACATCGCCGTCGTCGGCGCGGGATCGGCAGTGGTGCTGAACGATGCCGGCGACAGCTTCGTCTCCGGCCGCGTCGGATTGGGCGCGGTCGCCCCCACCCCGTTGTTGGTGGAGGAAGCCGGCGAGGTGTTGTCGGGGAGTCCGGTCTCGGACGCCGTCATCGATCAGGCGGCCGCGGCGGCCAGCAGGGCGGCCCGCCCCATCAGCGACATGCGGGGAACCATCGAGCAGCGGAAACACCTGTCCGGCGTCCTGACCCGCAGGACACTCGTGAAGGCCGTGGCCCGAGCCAGAGGAGAGTCAAATTCATGAGCGTCACAACCGCCGACCAGAAGCTACACATCCAGACCCGGATCAACAACGAAGCCGCCGAGTTCCTGTGCGAGCCGCGCCACAGCCTGTTAGAGGTGCTGCGCGACATTCTCCAACTGACGGGCAGCAAGGAAGGGTGCAACAACGGCAACTGCGGCGCCTGCTGCGTCATCCTGGACGGGCGTCTCGTCAACTCCTGCGTGGTGATGGCGGGCGAGACTCAGGGCGCCGAAATCACCACCATCGAGGGGATGGCGTCGGAATCCGGCGAACTGCACCCCTTGCAGCAGAAGTTCCTGGAACACGCCGCCCTCCAATGCGGCGTCTGCACGCCCGGCTTCATCGTCGCCGCCAAGGCCCTTCTGGACCGGAATCCCAATCCTTCCGAACACGACGTTCGCCTGTGGCTGGCGGGAAACCTCTGCCGCTGCACAGGTTACGACAAGATCATTCGAGCCGTATTGGACACTGCCGCGCAGACCAACGGCAACGGCTAACCGAGGGGGAGTCAAGACTGATGACTACAGCATCCAAAACCGCACCGGAAACCCAGTCCGATTACAAGGTCATCGGCACCCGTCCCATCCGCCACGACGGAGTGGACAAGGTCACCGGAAGGGCCCAATACGGCGCCGACGTGTACCTGACGGGCATGCTGCACGGCAACGTCCTGCGCAGCCCCCACGCCCACGCCAGGATCGTCTCCATCGATGCCGGCAAGGCGTTGGCCCTGCCCGGCGTGAAGGCGGTGGTCACGGGTCAGGACCTGCCCGATCCGGGAGACAAGATCGCCAACCTGGGGGAGGCGGCGGCGCCCCTGCGGCATCTTTCTCTCAACGTGCTGGCCCGGGACAAGGTCGTGTACGAGGGACACGCCGTCGCCGCAGTGGCGGCCACCGACCCGCATCTGGCCGAGGAAGCGGCGGGCCTGATCGAAGTGGAGTACGAGGTCCTTCCGCCGGTGATGGACGTCATGGAGGCCATGAAGGACGGGGCTCCGCTCCTGGACGAGAGTCTCCGCACCAAGGCCTTCGGAGCCGTCGGCGACCAGCCGACCAACGTCGCCGACCATATCCACTTCAAGTTGGGTGACGTAGAGAAGGGGTTTGCGGAAGCCGATGTAGTGGTGGAGCGGGAATTCACCACCCAGACCGTGCACCAGGGTTACATCGAGCCCCACAACTGTACGGCCTTCTGGAATTCCGACGGCCAGCTCACCATCTGGCTCAGCACCCAGGGCTCCTTCACCAGCCGGGCCCAGACCTCCGAGATCCTGGGGGTCCCGATCTCCCAGGTCAAGGTGGTGCCGACCGAGATCGGTGGAGGCTTCGGCGGAAAGATCGCCACCTACCTGGAGCCGGCGGCGGCTCTCCTGTCCAAAGCCACCGGCCGGCCGGTCAAGATCCTGATGACGCGGGAGGAGGTCCTGCAGGCCACCGGTCCGACGCCGGCTTCGTTCATGCGCGTCAAGATGGGCGCCAAGAAGGATGGGACGCTCACCGCCGGGAGTTTCTGGGCCGCGTTCGACGCCGGCGGTTTTCCGGGATCGCCCATCGGCGCCGCTTGCATGTGCGTGTTCGCTCCCTACAACCTTCCCAACGGCGTCATCGACGGATTCGACGTGCTGGTCAACAAGCCCAAGTCATCCGCCTACCGGGCTCCTGGAGCGACCCATGCCGAGTTCGCCTCCGAGACGGTGGTGGACGAGATTTGTGAGCAGTTGGGCATGGACCCCATAGAATTCCGCCTCAAGAACGCCTCTCGCGAGGGAGACCGGCGAGTCGACGGGCCCGTCTGGCCACGGATCGGATGCGTGGAAACGGCCGAAGCCGCCCGCGAACACCCGCACTACGCGGCACCGCTGGAGGGCCCCAACCGGGGTCGTGGCGTGGCCAGCGGATTCTGGTTCAACGTGGGACTCAAATCCAGCGTTCACGCCAGCGTGAACCCGGACGGAAGGGTGAGCCTGGTGGAGGGCTCCACCGACATCGGAGGCACCCGAACCTCGGTGGCCATGCAGATGGCCGAGGTCCTGGGCATTCCGGCCGAAAGCGTCCGGCCCATCGTCGCGGATACGGACGGCGTCGGTTACACGGACGTGACCGGAGGCAGCCGAGTCACCTTCTCCACCGGCTATGCGGCCTACGAAGCGGGCAAGGACATTCAGAATCAGATGGTCGGGCGCGCGGCCGTCCTTTGGGAGATCTCGGAGGATCAGGTCGAGGCTCGCGACGGGGACTACGTGGCCACCGACGGATCGGGCAGGAGCATTTCCTTCGCCGATCTGGCCGCCAAGATGGACGAGACCGGCGGACCCATCGTGGGCCGGGCCACGGTCGATCCCAAGGGTGTCGGCGGCGCCTTCTGTACCCAGATTGCCGACGTGGAAGTGGACCCGGACACGGGAAAGGTCGAAATTCTCCGCTTCACAGTGGTCCAGGACGCAGGCCGGGCCATCCACCCCTCCTATGTGGAGGGTCAGATGCAGGGCGGAGCCGTCCAGGGCATCGGCTGGGCTCTGAACGAGGAGTACGTCTACAACGACAAGGGTCAGCTCCTGAACGGCAGCTTTCTGGACTACCGGATGCCCACGAGCCTGGACCTCCCCATGATCGACACCAAGATCGTGGAGGTGCCGAATCCGGGACATCCCTTCGGCGTGAGGGGAGTCGGAGAGGTCCCCATCGTGCCCCCGCCGGCCGCCATCGCCAACGCCGTCTACCAGGCCACGGGGTTGAGGCTCAGGGACCTGCCCATGAGCCCGCCCAGGGTATTGAAGGCGCTCCTGGAGAAGAACGGAAACGGGTCGGGTTGAACTGCAGCCCGGCTCCGAACCGAGGGTCTCACGAGAATTCCATGCCGACAGCCTGGATTCCCCCACCGATGCAAGAACTCACGGGTGGCCGGGAGCAGGTTGACGTTCGTGGACGGACCGTTCGAGAACTTATCGATCATTTGGATCAGGAGTATCCTGGAATCGGGGACCGTCTCCGCGAGGGCAGTCGGCTGCGCAGCGGCGTTGCGGTTTCGGTCGACGGTGTGATTTCGCCCGAGGGTCTGCGGGCCCGTCTGCAGACCGGCAGCGAAGTCCACTTTCTGCCGGCTATCGCCGGAGGGAGCCGGAGGCGGAAGTAGCGCCATGGGAATGAGGGTTCTGAGCCGTGTGATGCTCATCCTCTATTCCGCTGCCACGATTCTTCAGTATAACGATCCCGACCTCTATATCTGGATGCCCGTCTACGGCTTGGCGGCTCTTTGGTCCTGGATGTCATGGACGGGGAGGAGCCTGCCCGAGCCCTGGGTGGAATTCTTTGCATTGGCGTGCCTGCTGGCAGCGTTCTACGTGGGAACGACGCTCCCGGAGGGGACATTGAACTATCGTCAGGAGGAACTCAGTGAGTCGGGTGGCCTTCTGGTCACCGCCGTCTGGTCCCTGGTGCTCGCCCGGCGCCAGCGCATGGCGAGAAACCAACGGGCGGCCTCGTGAGGCTGGCAATATGAATCTTCCCGACGCGGCGGTCTTAATCTATGGAATCCTGGTGGCCCTGGGAGGGCTGATGGGTTATCTCAAGGCCCGCAGCATTCCTTCCCTGGTGCTGGGCCTTCTCTTTGGAGTGGCTCTCATTCTCTCGGCACTGTTCGCCGGCGCCGAAGGCGGGCTCCCGGCAGACCTGCCGCTGTGGCTGGTTCTGGGACTGACGGTATTGTCCCTCTATCGCCTCAATCTGACTCGACGCTTCATGCCGGCCGGACTTCTGGTCCTCCTCGGCGCCATCGTGGCCGTCATCCTGTTGACAGCCAGGTAACGCCCTGAGCACCCGGAACGTGTAACCATGATGAAATCCCTGCCCCTGATCCTCCTGCTGGCCCTCGGACCCGCTCCTTCCCAGATCGAGACCCGGGTCTTGACCTCCATCCAGGACCTGATTCGCCAAGGAACCGGCATCAGCTTCTCCGAGCTTCAGAACGACCCCCAATTCGGCAAAGAGGAGAAGGAGTTCATTGGCAAGCTCTTCGAGACCCTGTTCCGCATCCCCGCCTTCGTCCAGAGCGAGCTGAAACGGACGGGCGAGCCCCCAACGCGGGCGCAGATCGGAGAACGGTTCGGCGTCGGCGTTCAATCCATCGAGCTGTTGCTGACCGTCATGGAAATCGATGGCCGTGTCCCCCGAATGTTCGACCGGGACCAGACCGGGGAGATCACCAGGGTCCACCGTCAGGGCCTGGCGGCGTTCCTTCAGCGTCACGGCAACCCGGTCCGCGTCACCGGCTGGGAAGGAAGACCCGCACCCGACTTCGATCTGCTGACCCTGGAGGGAGAGAGGCTGCCCAGCGCAAGCTTGAGAGGATCCAACGTCCTTCTCTATTTCTGGTTCACCGGCTGCCCGCCTTGCTCCCGCATCTCTCCCATCCTGGAAACCCTCCACCAGCGGTACGGAAACGATCGACTCCGGGTGGTGGGCCTGAACGCCGACCGGATCCTGGAGTTGACGGTGAACGACCGGGAACGGATCGAATACCTGAAAAAGCACGGGGTCTCTTTCCCCAACCTCCATCTGACTCCGGAGTCGCACAAGGCCTTCGGGAATATCAACGTCTTCCCCACACTCTTTCTGTTGGACTCTTCCGGGACGGTGTTTCGGCGCCTGATCAACTTCCAAAGTCAGGAGACCATGGACCAGGTAGTCTCCGAGCTGGTGGGACCCTGACCCCGGCCGCGGCAAGCGTGGGATGAAGCTCTTTCGGGAAATCGGTCTCGCTTCCGCCATGTTCCTGGTGGTGGGGAACATCGTCGGGACCGGAATCTTCACCACCTCCGGACTCATCGCCCAGGAAATCGGAAATTCTCCTTGGCTCGTTGGAATCTGGTTGGCCGGCGGCCTGCTGTCCCTTACCGGAGCCCTCTGCTACGCCCAGTTGGGGGCCCGCACCCCCAGGGCCGGCGGAGAGTTCGCTTTCCTCTACCCGGTCTACGGTCCCCTGGTCGCATTCCTCTCCGGCTGGGCTTCCCTGATCATCGGCTTCTCGGGGCCCGTGGCCGCAGCTTCGCTGGGACTCGCCATCTATCTGGAACCCTATCTGCCCCTCGCATCCGGCCCTCTGGGGAACCAGACCGTGGCGACCCTGGTTCTGCTGGCAGTCACCACTCTGCTCTCCCTGGGGCTCAAATTCGGAACCCGTCTCCATTCCACGGTGACCCTCCTGAATCTGGGACTGCTTGCTGCATTCACCTGTCTGGTGCTGGTCAACACGCGGAAGGCCGGGGTCCTCCACGAGTTGGATCCGGCCGGCGCCTGGGACCTGGAGACGCTGGTCCCCGTGGCCTCGGCTCTGGTCCTGGTCATGTTCTCCTACAGCGGTTGGAACGCTGCGGCCTACATCGCCGAGGAGATTCGGGATCCGGCCCGCACCCTCCCCAGGTCCCTGTTGCTGGGGACGGCACTGGTCACCATTCTCTACGTCGGAGTCAACCTGGCCTACCTGACGGCTCTTCCCCTGGCCCAGTTGCAGGGAGAGGTGGCCGTCGCCCAGTTGGCCGCTTCGGCCGTGTTGCCCTCCGGTGAATGGATCGTGACGTTGTTGATCCTGGCCTCGATCCTGAGTTCCGTCACCGCCATGTCCATCGCCGGTCCCCGAATCTACTTCGCCATGTCCCGGGAACGGCTCTTTCCTGCCTGGCTGGGCGAAGTGCACCTGCAAAAGAAAATTCCCCTGAAGGCCATCTGGTTCCAGAGCGGCATCGCCCTGGCCCTGGTCTGGATGGGAACCTTGAGACAGATCCTGCTCTTTTCGGGATTCGTGGTCATCCTCTTTTCGGCAGTGACAGTCTCGGCGCTGCTGCGATCGCCTCTCGACCCCGGCTCGAGCCGTAGGGCCTGGATCTTGCAGCGGGTTCTGCCCTGGATCTTCGTTTTGATGAGTCTCGCCATCCTTGCCAGCGTCGCACTCTCCCATCCGGGAGAATCCCTGGCCGGCGTGGCCACGGTCTGTGCCGGGCTGCCCGTCTATTACTATTACCGGAGGCGCCCGGGATCGGCGCCGTGACGGACTGTTATTCCTGGATCTTCCCGGTCATAGGGACGAAACGGACGGCGAGCACGTCCTGGCGCCGGATCTTGCCCTCCTCCTTGGTCAGCAGGAGGAGTTTCTGGACCCGTCCCGGATCACCCACGGGGATGACCAGGCGGCCTCCTTCGGCCAATTGCTCCTGCAGGGGCTCGGGAACCCGGCCGGCCGCGGCCGTGACCAGGACGAGGTCGAAGGGAGCCGCTTCAGGCCATCCCTGGTAACCGTCCCCCGCCCGGGCGAAAACGTTCTCGTAGCCGAGACGCTTCAGCAATGCCGCCGACCGGCGGGCCAGCTCGGAGACGATCTCTATGGTGTAAACCTGATCCACCAGCTCCGCCAGAACCGCCGCCTGGTAGCCGGACCCGGTTCCGATTTCCAGGGCCCGGGCTCCCTCTTTCGGATCCGCCAACTGAGTCATCAGAGCCACGATGTAGGGCTGGGAAATGGTCTGTCCCAGGCCGATGGGCAGCGGGTGGTCCTCGTACGCGAGATGTTTCACGGTCTGGGGAACGAACTCGTGCCTGGGAACCCTGCCCATGGCCTCCAGGACCCTACTGTCCCAGATGTCTCGAGAACGGAGCTGGGTCGCCACCATCTCCCCGCGCAGCCGGGGGTAGTCGGCGGCCGCGGAGGCGGAATCCCCGGAGTCCTGGGACCCGCAGGCAACAGCCGGCAGAGCCAGAACAACCGTCAGGAACCACGGCATCTCCCGGACCCAGAATCGGAGGATTCTTAAGACGGCAAGGGAAGGTAAAGCCATATTACAGAATTTCCGCGACTCGACCTGGAAACGGGTCGATCCGGAACCGATTAACCAGATAGCTTATCGTACACAGGCTCTTCTATCACTTCTCACGCCCGGGCTCTCAGAAGAGGGCGCCCACAAGGAGCGCCCCTACGATGTCTGTTAGAAAGAGTACTTGAGTGCGACTTCGATCTCGCGGGAGCGGTGAGCTCCGAAGATCTTTCCGAAGAGCGAGGTCCCGACCACGGCGCTGGGCTGGCGGAAGTTGACCTGGTTGAAGGCGTTGAAGAGTTCCACGCGAAGCTCCACCAGATCTCCGTTGATCAGCCGGGTCTGCTTGATCAGGCTGATATCCCACGCATGATAACCAGGCCGCCTCAGAATGTTCCGGCCGGAATTGCCGAAGGAATAGGGAGCCGGTTCGGCAAAATCGTCCACCGGGAACCACATGTCCACCGAGGATTCGAACCGGTCACTCGGGGTCATGGCAATCCGGTCCGCGCGGTCCCCTCCAAGTCCATCGTTGTTCCCGTCCCCCGGGCCGTAAACGCTGAAGGGCGTCCCGTCCTGGATACGGGTGATGCCCGATAGCCGCCAACCGTCCACCAGTTGCAGCAACGGGTTTCGTCCCTCCGCACCCAGTGTCCGCTCCCTTCCCGGCGGCAGATCTATGATGTAGTTCAGGGAGAACTGCCGAATCGGGACCCCGCGGCTGGAAGCTCGTTCGGCCTTCAGATTTCGAGGGTTCGACGGTTCCCTCGGATAGCGATCATCCAGCGAACGGTGCAACGTAAAGGCGGAACGGAGGGACATGCCGTCGCTCAGACGCCGCTCCGCCGACAGATTCATCCGGTGGCTGTTCCCGGAGGAAGCACCGGTCAAGATCCGAAACCGGCCGAATGCCGGATTCGGTCGCCGAGACTGGATCGGACCCGGCGCCGGCAGGGGGACGTTTCCCGGCAGGACCCGGCTCCACCCGGTTCTCTTGTTTCCATAGTAGGAGGCCCGCAGATGCCACACCTCCTGGAAGTCGTTCTCGAGAGTCAACGCCCAGGTCTGCACGTAAGGTGTCCTCAGTCCGGTCTCGATCCCACGGACCACCAGTTCGGGAGGCGCCACGTTCTCGAAGGGATTCGCCAGATCCAGATCGGGACTGTCCACTGGGGATTGGGCGCTTTCCGTGTAGTAGAAAGGAAAGTTCTTCCCCAGATAGCGGCTGAAAGAACTGCTCCCCACCACCGAATAGTAGAGGGAATACGAAGCCCGCAATACCAATCGGTTGGTCCTGAAGGGTTTGTAGGACAACCCGATCCGGGGAGCCCAGTCGTTGCGATCGGGGAACACCAGTCCGCCCCGTCCCGCCCTCTCCAAACCGAGAGCCCGGGCTTCGAAGCTGTCGGCCACGACGATCCGACCCGTGGGCGGGGGCTCGAAAAGGAGTGGAAAGAAACCGGAGATGGTGTCGCTGGCGGACCGGTAGGGAGACGCGTAATGATAGGCAACCCCTCCCGTCAGCGCCAGAATCGGACTCAACCGCCAACGGTCCCGGATATAGGCCTGCCACTGGTTGCGGCGCAAGTCGGTCCGGTCCGATCCGACCGTCCGGGAGGCCACACTGGGTAGACCCAGAACGAAATCCGCAAACCCGTCACCGCTGTAGAACCCGCTGAATTCGAATTCGCCGCGACCACGGCCTTCGATGTGCGTGTCATTGACCTGGCGTTGGGTCAGGCTCGTTCCCATGGTCAGGGTGTGATCCCCGAGCGCCGTAGTGGTGGAGAACGAAGCGGAGTACCGGTTGCTGAGCCATTTGTAGGGAGAGGATGAATCTCCGAAGGAAGCGTAACCCGTGACCTCGAAGTCAGGGTATCCTTCGGTCAGGGCATCGGGAGCGGCCAGTCCCGAAATTCCCACCGAATCCAGCAAACCCACCTGGCCGGAGTTGGGAGACACGCTGAGGCTCAGGTAGCGGTTGTATCCGATGGAGCCTTCGGTGACCCAGCGGGCTCCCAAGGTCCGGTTGTGGGAGAGGCTCACGGATTGGCTGCTGAGCGTGCGATTCCAGCCGAAGGAGGGGAGCGGATGAACCATCCTCCCGTCCCCATCTGTCAGCGAGTACTGGAGGTAGCTCTTGGCATCGTCGTCGCCGGTATAGTCGAAACGAAAGAGGTAGGTATCCCGGTTGGTCACCCGGGGCTGGTTGTTGACGAAGTTCCGGTCGGGGTCCGGGCTATTGGGATCGGGAATGACCGGGAACAGGTTCTTGGCGACCGGATGCAAACGACTCTGAGGAATCTGATTTCCTGGAAATGGCTCTCCCGTCACCGGATCGACGAGGGGAGCCTCGAGGCTGCTGAAATCACCCTGCTTCATCTCCGGTGCCGGCACATGTGAGAGCAGGGTCGAACCCTTGATGATGCGCAGGCTCTGGAGACTACCGAACAGGTTGATCTTGTCTCCGACCCGAATCCCCAAACTGGCCCCGAACTCGTTTCTCTTGTACTCCGGGAGCGGCTGCCCTCCGGGGTCGAAGAAGTTTCGCGCATCGAGATTGTCGTTCCGGTGAAACCAATACACCGAACCGTTCAAGCTCCCGGACTGTTTGGCGGGAAACGGGTTGACCATCTCCGCCAGCGAGGGGGTCGAGGTCGAGACGGCCGTTTCGCGGGCCAGACGGATCTGGTAGTCGCGGATCTGATCCAGGGGGCTCTTCCCGGAACCGGCGCCACTCCCTTGGGAGGCTGCTTCGCCCCGCTTGGGCTTGGCCCGGGCCGAACCCTGATCCCAGATGCCGATCACGAGCGCCAAGACCAGCACCGAGTTCAAGACTCGAGACAAACCGGTGCCCATCCAGGCTCCAGGATGCGGGTTCTGCTTGCGGAACGAAGGACTGGCAGAGCGATCGGATGGGATCACAACACGAGCGCCCCTTCCACCAACAGGTCGGAAACCGAAAAATTGACGCGCAACCGTCGGTAAACCGACGGAATATTGACCTCGAAGTTGACTTCCTTCTGGTCCGGCGAAACCACCGGAACACCGTCGATCCGGCGGGGAAAGACGAACTTGGCCCCCACTGCCTCCTCTCTGGGGGGAAAGTAGGCGGCCAGTTCGATCCGCGGAAAGCCCTCGGTGGCCAGATACGCCCGGTCTCTCATGGTCTCCAGCGTTCGCGAATCGAAGAAACGCTTCACCCTGAGCTCCATGTTGGGGTTGTTGGACCGGAAACTGACGGTGACCACGATCCAACGGCTCACGTCCATATTCAGACCGGGGGCGATGCTGGCATCGAGACGGCGCTTCTCTGCCTGCGTCATCTCGTCATAGCCGTTCTGGAGCTGCTGAACACGGGCATAGGCCCGGCGGATGGGCGGGGCCGAAAGCAGCCGGACGAAGAAGGTATTGAAGATTTCCTTCTCCCCGTGAATCCCGCTGCCCACACCCCCGACGACTCGGGTATAGGTCTGTTTCCGGGCCCAGGGAGACCGGTTCAGGATCCGGGTAGCTTCGGCCAGAGTCCAGCTGGAATAACCCCTGCTCAGGATCTGCGTGGCGTCGGGGACGGCGGCGCCGGCCGACAGACAGAGCAGCAAGATCAGACCCGTTCGCAGCAGCAATGGAACTCCTCTAAAGATCCCGGTCAATCCCCTCAGTCAGGAACTCACACTCCGCCGGACCGCGCCTGTCACACTCGGCGACGGCTTGGAATCAGCTTAACATACGGGTCTGCCCGCGCCCGGCTGGCCGGACGGAAAGAGGAGCGAATAACCGCGGGACGACGGTGCCCGTCAGGTGCCGGACGAACCGATCGATTCGGGCCTGTAGCCACCCCGTGAGCGGAAATAGGCGATCAGGATCAGATAGCAGGCCAGCATGACGAGGGGGAGCACTGCGATCCGGGCCAGCGTCCCCTGTTTGGAGACGACCACCACCTCGCCGACGCGCTCACGCCTCTCCTGGTCGAGACTTCCCAGGGCGGACTGGTCCAGGGCGTTGTACCGCCCCAGAAGCCCCAGCTTCTCGGTCATGACCTGGGCGTGCAGGGCCTGGTCCTCCTGCTTCATCATGCGATCGAACGCCTGGTCCTGAAAGGTGCCGATCAGGGGTCCGCCCAGAACCCCCACCGCCAGCATCCCGACCCCCGCGATGGCATTGAGGGTCAAGGCCCCGCCGCGGGGAAAGGACTCGCTCACGACTCCCAGAGTCGCCGGCCAGAAGAAGGTCTTGCCCACGCCGTAGAGAGTGGCGGCCAGGAAGACCACGGAGGCGGCCTGGCCGGCAGTGGACAGCCAGAAGAGTCCGGCCGCGGCGATGAGGGCCGAGACGGCCAGCAGGCCCAAGGGGGAGATGCGGTGGGTGATGGGACCCGCGAAGAAGCGAAGGATGAACATGATGAGGGAGGTATAGATCAGGACCAGGGCGCCGGCGTTGGGACTGGCCAGCACATAGCTCATGAGGTCGGCGATCCAACTGTCGGTCCCCAGCTCGGTGGTTGCCAGGGGCATCATGATCAGCAGCAGGAAGACGAACATGGGCCGTCCCAGCGAGCGCACGAAGTAGACGAACGCGGCCGTCGGCGCCACCACCAGGACCACCTTCATCCAGGGCTCGAGCGCGCTCTGATGGACCAGCAGGATCTGATCCAGTCCCTGCACCAACAGATAGCAGACGATCAGGCAGCTCGCCGCACCGAATTCCCGGAGCATGTCCAGGTAGGGGACTCCGGCAGCCACCCGCTCCTGCACCGGAAACTTCTGGCCCAGCAGCAGCAACCCGTAGAGGACGGTGGGAATCACCACCAGCCCCACCTTCCACTGCCAGAGATTGCCGGGAAGTCCTCCCAGGGTGTCCCCCGTTCCCAGGGTCATGGCCAGGAGCCCGCCCAGGACCAGGCCTCCGGGCCAGCCGGCGTGGAGCACGCTCAGGTAGTGAGTCTTCTGCTTGTCGTAGATGGTGGCCACCACCGGATTGATCACCGCTTCGACGATCCCGTTGGAGAGGGCGAACAGGAAGGTGCCCAGGTAGAGAGTCGAGAAATCTTCGGCGAAGATGGTGATCACGGCCGACGCCAGGTGACCCGCGAAAGCGAGCACCATGGAGAATCCGTAACCGATCCGGTCCACCACCAGACTGAAGAGAATGATGGAGATGGCAAAAGGGTAGAGCCCGGCTCCTACCAGGTATCCGATCTGCTCTCCGCTGAGATTGAACTGGGCCCGCCAGTCATCCAGGATCATGGCCCGCACCACGAATCCGAACGCGGTGGCCACCAGCGCAAAGAAACACCCCAGAAACAGCCTTCGCCCGCCGATTCCATTCGACATGAGTTCACCTTTCCTCTGAACCGGATCAATGCATGGCAGCCCGGAAGGGACCGCTCCGACGTCTCCGAAAGTTTGAGCCCGCCGCCGGCAAGTGTCAATCGCCGTCCCTCTCTCTCCTCTTTCCTCTTTCCTCTTTACTTCCCGGCTTGGTAGGATCTGGACCCTGTCCGGTGCCGGGCGGCAAGACCACGCGAGATGGAGACCACCTGCGTCATTCTCTGCGGCGGACACGGTAGGCGCATGGGCTCCTCCCGGCACCACAAGGTCTGTTTTCCCATCGCCGGCGTTGCTGCCATCGTTCGCATCATCGACACCCTCAAGGCCGCCGGTCTGAAGCATTTTCTGCTGGTTGTGGGCCAACAGGCCGTCGACGTCATGGAGACGGTGACCCGGGTCCACCCCGACGTTTCCTTTGCCTACCAACCCGAAGCCCTGGGTACGGGGCATGCGGCCGAGTGCGCCGCCCGGGTCCTTCGCGACCGGCGTGCCGGCGGCGGCATCCTGATCACCATGGGAGACAAGGTCATTCAGACCCAAGTGGTGAGAGACCTGATGGAACGCCACCGGGCGGAGGCCGCCGACCTGACGCTTGCGGCTCTCGCCAAGGAGCCGGACAGTACCGCCGGCCGGATCCTGCTGGACTCGGAGTCACGGCCCCTCGCCGTGGTCGAGTTGGCCGATATTCGCCGCTCATTGGAGACCGGGGTCCCCATCACGATCGCGGGACAGGAGATTTCCGGCGCCGAAGTCGAGTCCAGGAGCCGATTGCTCAACACCTCCCTCTACCTCTTCAGAGCCGAAACCCTGCACGCCTCCCTGTCGGGCCTCGCGGCCGACAACGCCCAACAGGAACTCTATCTGACGGACACGGTCGAGCAGGTTTCGGGAACCGGGGGCACCACCTCGGTCCTGGAGGTGGCCGACCCGCAGGACCTCATGGGCTTCAACACCCCGGAGGAGCTGCTCCGGATCGAGGAGACCTTGGGTCGGCGCAGGATCATCGGCGGAGGTCCGGCGGAGCCTCCCCCCCGGATCGACCCGGGCCGTCTGAAACCGGCCGGGGAATGGCTTGAGATCCTGGACCGGAAGCCCCCGTCCCTGCGGCGTTCCCTGGCCCAGGTCTACGGCTTGGACGGAGTCCTGCTGGAGCCGCGCATTCGTGCCTGCCGGCGCCTGCTGGAACGGTTCGTCGACAGCCATGGCGCCGCTCGTCCCGTGCTCCTGGCCCGAGCCCCGGGCCGCCTCAACCTGATGGGACGGCACGTGGACCACCGGGGCGGCTACGTCAATACCATGGCCATCAACCGGGAGATCCTGGTGGCGGCCTCTCCCCGGGACGACGACAGCGTCAGCCTTCGGCACCTCTCTTCGGACGAGTTCCCCGAAAGGACCTTTCGCATCCGCGATCTGCTGCCGGACACCGACTGGCTCGCCTGGATGGACTTCATTAGTTCCTATACCGTCAACCAGTTTCTCAGCGTCTCGCGGGGTGACTGGAGCAACTACGCCCGGGCCGCCGTGCTCAGACTCCAGCACGCCTACCCGCACCGCAGGTTGCGGGGGATGGACTGCGTGGTCTGGGGGGACATTCCGCTGGGTGCCGGCCTCTCCAGCAGTTCGGCTCTGGTGGTGGCCATGGCCGAGGCGGCCGTGGCCCTCAACCAACTGGCCCTGAGCACACGGCAATTCGTGGATCTGTGCGGCGAGGGGGAATGGTTCGTCGGGTCCCGGGGCGGCATCGCCGACCAGGCCGCCATCCGGGGCGGCGAGAGGGACAAGGTCAGCAAGATCGGGTTCTTTCCGTTCCGGATCGAAGAGACCATCGCCCTGCCCCGGGAGCTGTCGGTCATCATCGCCAACAGTCAGGTCACCGTATCCAAGAGCCATGAGGCCAGGCACACCTTCAATCACCGGGTGGCCTGCTACGACTTGGCCGAGATGCTGCTGCGCAAGAATGCGTCCTTCCTGGCGTCCATGAAACACCTCAGGGATCTGGACCCCAGGAAGCTGGGTCTGTCCCGGGCCGAGATCTACCGCCTGCTGAAACAGCTGCCCCAAGAAACCGACCGGCAGAGCCTTCTGAAGCAGCTGCCCGACCAGACCGATCGAGTCCGGGAGATCTTCTCGACCCACGACGACTTGGGGAAATATCCCCTGCGAGGGGTCGCCCTCTTCGGCATCACCGAGTGCCGGCGGAGCGATCGCTTCTCTCGTCTCCTGAAGGACCGCGAGTTTTCCCAGATCGGAGAAATGATGCGGGTCAGCCACGACGGCGACCGCATTGTCCGGCATCACCGGGGCCGATCCCGGCCTTACGGTGCGGCCTGTGACGACCGGCAACTGGACCGCCTGATCCGGGACTCCCTCTCTCCGGACTCCGCCAGGAGGAACCCCGCCGGCCTCTGGATGCAGCCGGGGAGCTACTCCTGCTCCACTCCGAAGATCGATCGGATCGTGGATCTGGCCGGCGCACAGCCCGGGGTCGTGGGGGCTCAACTGTCCGGCGCGGGTCTGGGGGGCTGCGCCATGATACTGGTCCGAACCGACGCCGTGGAGCGGCCGCTGGACCATCTGACCCGCACCTTTTATGAGGCCCAGGGCCTGGAGGTCGAGGCCTACGTCTGCCGGCCGGTGGCGGGAAGCGGTCTCATCGACTGCCGTTGACCCGCGGGAGGAAAGACGAGAAGAGATGGAATCCACACGGTATGAAGGTCGAGACTATCGGACCGGCAGACCCTTCTCCGTCGGCGTGAAAGGTGAGACCATCACCGATGTGCGGCCGGAGAACCGCGCCGAGCCTGGTCTCTGGACCGCTCCGGCCCTGTTCGACATCCAGCTCAACGGCTTCGGCGGCTACGGGTTCAATGAAGCGGAGACCTCGCCGGAATCGGTGGCGCAGGTGGTCCGGAGTCAGTGGCGGGCCGGAATCGGCGCCTTCCTGCCTACCGTGACCACCCACTCCCAGGAACGAATGCTTCATTCCGTGAGAGCCGTCACCGATGCTTGCCGCGATCCCCGGATCCGCCGCTCGATCCTGGGAATCCACCTGGAGGGTCCCCACATCTCACCCCTGGACGGCCCCCGCGGAGCCCACCCGCTGGAACATGTTCGGCTTCCCGCGTGGGACGAATTTCTCCGCATGCAGGAAGCTGCCGACGGGCGAATCCTCCTGGTGACGCTGGCGCCGGAGTTGGACGGGGCCATCCCCTTCATCGAGCGCCTCGTGGACGCAGGCGTGGTGGCCGCCATCGGTCACACCAACGCCTCGGCAAACGATCTGGACGCCGCCATCGAGGCCGGCGCCCGGCTCTCGACCCATCTGGGAAACGGCGCCCACTCGTTGCTTCCCCGGCATCCCAACTACATCTGGGAGCAACTGTCCAGAGACCAACTCGACTGCAGCGTCATCGCCGACGGTCACCACCTCCCCGCTTCCGTTCTCAAATGCATTCTGAGCTGCAAGGGAGTGGAGCGCACCATCCTCATCAGCGACGCCATCACCCCGGCCGGACTGCCTCCCGGGACCTATCCGGCGGCGGGGGGAGAGGTGGAGGTGACCGCCCACGGCCGAATCTCCCTGGCCGGAACGCCGTACCTGGCCGGCGCCGGAGCCCATCTGGGCCAGGGCGTCTCCAACCTGGTCCGAATGGGAGTGGCATCGCGCCGGGACGCCCTCCGGATGGCCAGTCTCCATCCCGCCCGGCTCCTCGCTCGAGACGACCGGATGGGAGCCTTGGAAGCGGGAAAGCTGGCCAACCTGATTCAGTTCTCGTGGACGGAAGAGGGGATTCGCGTCCATCGAACCATGGTCGGCGGTCAGGTGGTCTACGACGACGGCGCCGACTGATTCCCGGCGACGATCTCCAGCAGCTCCTCGCCGTAGCGGCCGATCTTCGCCGGCCCCAGTCCCTTGATATTCTCCAGCTCGGACAGCCGGTGGGGACGGACAGCGGCCAGAAGCTTCAAGGTAGCGTCGTGAAGTACCGTGTAGGGCGGAATCCGAGCCTCGCGGGCCCGAGTCGTCCTCCACGATCTCAGTTTCTCGAACAAGGCTTCATCGTAAGTCAGGTCCGCCGTTTCGGATCGACCCGTCCTGGTCTTGGCCGGAGACTGTTTTCGGGGCGGCGTCGGCCAGGAGAACTCCACCAACTCCTCCCGAAGCATGATTCGGCGGCCCCGGGGCGTGATGGAGACCACCGGGTACTCTCCGGAAGACACGCGGACGCACCCGTCCCGGATCAACTCCTCCAGGATGCCCCGCAGATAGGTCTGCCCGTGACCCTTGAGCAGTCCGTAGGTCGAGAGCCGGTCCAGACCGCGGTCCACAATCTCCTGCGCCTTCGATCCCATCAGCACCTGGAGCACCTTGACCAGTCCGAACCTGCCTTGCATCCGGGCCACGCAGCTCAGGGCCTTCTGCAGTACGACCCACTCTTCCTCCGTCGGTTCCCGGGTCTCTCCCGCGGAGAAGCGGCGGCAGCGGTCGCAGTTGGCGCACTGGGAGGCTGCCTCCCGGTCCCCGAAGTAGCCCAGGATGTAGCCGTGCCGGCAGCGGGTCGAATTGACGTAGCCAAGGATGTCTCTCAACTTTCTCCCGTCGCGGCGGCGCTTCTCCACCAGATAGGAAGCCTGCCGCCCCAGGTGGACGTTGTCCCCGCCCTCCAACAGAGAGATGGCGATCTGTCCTCCGGGCGCCGGCTCCTGCCGAATCAGTTCGCTCCGCTCCAGCAGGGAGAACAGGGTCCGAATCGACAGATCGCTGGCTTCAGAGGAGATTTCCCGGGTCCATGCCGACAACGACTGGATTCGCGGTTCCTCCCGGGAACAGGATCGCCGCAATACGCTCCAGGTCCGCTCCAGGAGAAAGGGCTCCGGATTGGCGGCATCCAGAAAGAACTCCTGGGTCCGCACGTCGGCGTAGTTGTAGAGAAGCTGGCAGAGCGCCGGCGACCCGTCCCGGCCGGCACGGCCGATCTCCTGGTAGTAGGCCTCGACGCTGCCCGGGAGGTCCCAATGCACCACGAAGCGAAGATCGGTTCGGTCCACGCCCATGCCGAAGGCATTGGTGGCCACCACGACCGGAACCTCCTTCCCCATGAACCGATCCTGGACGGCCTGGCGCTCTCGGTCCGGCAGACCCGCGTGGTAGAGGCTCGCCTTTCTCCCGGCGTCCTGCAACAGGGAATGGACTCGCTCGGTCTGCTTCCGGGTGGCGCAATAGACGATTCCCGACTCCCATTCGTCCAGGATCTCAGTCACCCGGTCCAATTTGGCCTGGTGGTTCGCCGTCCGGGAGACCACGAGCCGGAGGTTGGGCCGTTCCAGACCATAGACCAGAACCCGTGGCTCGGGGCGGCCCTCCTGGCCCAGACCCAGTTGTTGCAGGATGTCCTCGCGAACGTAGGGAGTGGCCGTCGCGGTCAAGGCCATCACCCTGGCCTCGGGGAACTGGGTCAGGACCGGCCCCAGACGCAGGTACTCGGGACGGAAGTCGTGCCCCCAGTGACTGATGCAGTGGGCCTCGTCCACGGCGACCAGGGAAACCGTGCGACTTTGCAAAGCCTCCATGAAACGGCGACTTCGGAAGCGCTCCGGCGCCACGTAGAACAACTTGTAAGATCCCCGCTCCAACTCCCGGATGCGATGGTCCATTTCCCGCCAGGTCAGTGAGGAGTTGATGAAGGTGGCCGGCAGCCCCCGGGCCACGAGTCCATCCACCTGATCCTTCATCAGGGCAATCAAGGGGGAGACCACCACCGTGACCCCCTCCAGCAGCAGCGCGGTCAACTGGTAACAAAGGGATTTCCCCTTGCCCGTCGGCATGATCACGATGGAATCGTCGCCGTTCAGGGTATGAAGAATGGTCTCTTCCTGTCCCCGGAAAAACGAGGGGAAGCCGAAATGCTGCTTCAGCGCCGCCAACAGGTCGGGCGGAGATACGGATGAGTTGGCCTCGATGGAGCACAAAACGGAACACCCCCCGGTGGTGAGGACCGAACCGTTCAACATTACAGGAAGAGGCTGGCAAGGGGACGGTTGCCAACTTGTGGTTCACGATCTGGCAAGCCCTTATAAACTGATTGCCGCCTTTCTCGATCTCGACAGTCCGTACCTCGCCGGCCCATTCGTAAATATCTTGAAAAAGATGGTGGTGAATCGCCTTGAGATGATCAAGGTCGAAATCCCCCGTGGGAACCGCTTCCAGAAGGCGTTGCGCTACAAACTGGCGCTCCGCTGCCTCCAGTGTCGGAAGATCCCTGATATTCAGGTTGTTTCGAAGAACCGTGAAATCAGGAGGATAGCAATAGTCCGGGTCACTCCGTCGACCGCGGCAAAACCCTTACGGTTTTGAGTCGCCGAGCAATGTAGGTACGGCGATCCTCGGGGCTCCATTCTTCCTGTTCGAACATTTCGAACATCGCGACCTCATCGGACCGGAGAGGATTCGCCTCCATCGCCTGCAGATGCAGAACCTCGGCCAGACGTTCGCGAACGGAGGCGGCCACGAGCCGACCAGGCTTTCTTTTCTTCTGGATCACACGGTCAAACTATCCCAATTTCGCACCCGGATCAGAAGATCGTGACGAGCGGGAGCACAGTCCTTTCGACCCACGGAAACCAAGCGCGCCAGAACCGTTCGGATGTGTACGCCCGGGTTCAACCTGCCAAGAAAGGTTTCAGATACCGGGCGCTCCGGGCCACCGCCTCTTCCACCGGCATGACCCCGGCGAAGGCCTGGTGGACGGTCACGTAGCCACCGTATCCGATGGCGTCGAGGCCGCGAAAGACCTCCTCGAAGTCGACGCCTCCTTCTTCCCAGAGACCGATGTGGTCCACGGCGACGCCGCCGCGGCCCCAGGTCTCGACCACCGTTATCCCGGAGGGAGTCAGGAGGTGGTTCTGGACGTAGACGTTCATGAGCCAGGGCTGGAGGCGGCGGATGGTCTCGGCCCCGTAGTCCTCGCCGGCAATGAACCAGTTGGCCGGTTCGTAGATGATGCCGAAATTGGAACGGTTGACCCGCTTGAGGACGTCCAATGCCCCCTGGACCGTCTCGAACAGGCTGGCGCAATGCGCCTGGTGAGCGAGCCGGATCCCCCGCTCCCGGGCCTCGTCCGAGGCGCGGGCGGCCCATTCGATGTCCTCTTCCTTCTTCATGCAGATCCGGATCAGATCGGAGCCCAGGGCCTCGGTCAGGTCCAGGTAGGGGGTGATGTTGCGGAGTCCCTCAGGCCCCTGCTCGTCGTTACGAGGAACGGCGAAATCGCCGGTGACCATGGAGACGGTCAGACCCGCCTGAGCGATGGAGCGAGCCGCTTCCTGAACTCTCTCCTGCGGCGAGTGGGTGCCGACCTGAGAGGCTCTCATGCAGACGGCCTCGTAGCCGTGCTCCTGAGCCAGGCCGATGATCTGGTCCAGAGTCAGGTCCGCCCTTTCCTTGGAGCTGAAGGATTCGGCCACTCGTGCCGACAAAGAAAGCTTCATGGTGTCCTCGTTGGTCGATTCCGGCGGGGGCGGTCCCTCAGCCGTGGGACGGCAACCGCCCAGGAGACTCAGGGCACCCAGTCCCAGAATGCCCTCCAGCAGTTGCCGTCGAGTTGGCGCCACCACTTGGTTCCACCCGTCTTCCGGTTCTCTCATCGGCTGAGGCTGACCTCAACTCTCCGCTCGGACCCGTGCGCCCTGCCTCCAGCGAGATGCTCGGCGATCTGGACGGCGTTGAGGGCCGCCCCCTTGCGGATCTGATCGCCGCAGACGAACAGGTCCAGGCCGTGGAACCCGTCCGTCCCGGAACGGCTGATGTCGGAGCGAATCCGGCCCACGAAGACGTCGTCCCGGCCCGACGCGTCCAGCGGGGTGGGAAAGCGGTTGCGGGTCCGGTCGTCCTGGACCGAGACTCCGGGAGCGTTCGCCAGCAGACTCCTGGCCTGCTCGGCATCGAGGGCCTCCTCCAACTCCAGGTTGATGCTCTCGGCATGGGCGCGCATGACGGGAACCCGCACACAAGTGGCGGTGATGGCCACCGAGGAATCGCCCCAGATCTTGTGGGATTCCCGAACCATCTTCAGCTCTTCCGTGTTGTACCCGTCGGGACCGATTCCCGAGTCGTGGCTGAAGAGATTGAAGGCGTACTGCTGGCGAAAGATCTCGCAAGTGGGAGCCCGGCCGTCCAGCACCTCCCGGGTCTGCTGCTCAAGTTCGGCCATGGCCGCGGCCCCGGCGCCGCTGGCGGCCTGGTAGGTGCTCACCACGATGCGCCGGACCCGGACGGCGCGGTGAATGGGCGTCACCGGAACGATCATGATGATGGTCGAGCAGTTGGGGTTGGCGATGATCCCGCCGTTGCCCAACTCCAGGCCCTCCAGGGCTTCCGGATTGACCTCCGGAACCACCAGTGGAATTCCCGGCGTCAGGCGAAAAGCAGAGCTGTTGTCGACGACGGTGGCGCCGGCCTCGGCGGCCAGAGGAGCGAACTTCCGGCTGATGGACGCGCCGGCGCTGAACAGGGCCAGTTCCAGGTCCCGGAAGCTATCCTCCGTCAGTTCCTCGACGGTGTGGGGCTTTCCCTGGAATTCTATGGTCTTGCCCGCGCTGCGGCGGCTGGCGAGAAGCTTGAGACGGCCCACGGGAAAACGCCGTTCGGCCAGCAGGCGGACGAACTCCTGCCCCACGGCCCCGGTCGCACCCACGATGGCTACGCTCAAACTGCCCGACACGACACACCTCCGTCTTGAACCCCCACCCGGCCAACAGTCGTCGCGGCCTCCAGCCGGCACGACGGCAACTTCCTGCCACGGAAGGGTAAACAGCCCGCGACGACGCTGGCCACGGGCTCTCAACGTGGAGAAAGAGTATACCAGGATGCCCGCTGCTGAAATTCAGGGCGGCGGGGTGGAGAGAGGCTGCTGCTCAGTTCAGCAGCGTCGCCTTCTTGATGTAGTCCAGCTTGGGGAAATCCCGCTTCAGATAGCCGTTGCCTTCGGCGCGAATCCGCCCTTGACTCGGTCCCCTGCCCGAGGGAGCCCCCTCGCCGTACCCCTTGTAGACGGAGTCCACCACCTCCATCCCTTCGATGACTCGGCCGAAGGGGGAGAAGCCGTAGCTGTCCAGGCTCCCGTTGTCCTTGTAGTTGATGAAGAACTGCACCGAACGGGAGTGGGGCATGTTGGTCTTGGCGAAGGAAATGTAGCCCCGCTGGTTCGACTTCACCACCGGGTCGTCCTGGATGTTGGCGGCGCTCCACTTCTGCCCGATCATGGGGTCGCCATGCATTCCGAACTGGGCCATGAACCCTTCGATCACCCGAAAGAAGGCGATGTTCCGGAAGTAGCCGATTTTCACCAGGTTGTAGAAACGGTCCGCGCCTCGAGGCGACCATTCCCGGGTCACCTCGATCACGAAGCTCCCCTTGGTGGTCTCGAACGTGGCCTTGAAGGTGGCGGGTGCCTTCCCTTTGGCCAGGGAGGGATTCCGTAGAGCGGGATTGGGCCCCTTCATGGGCCGAGGCGGTTTGTCCATCTTGACGGGCTCCGGTTTGGGTTTATCGGGTTCCTTGGCAGGCTCCGGCGGGGTTGCATCCGCGGCGTCGCCGGCCGCTTCCTCGGCGCTTATCTTGTCGCCCGCATCGGCCACGGCCGCGGCCTCTTCGGCCGCAGGCGGCTCCGAGGAATCGGCTTCATCGGAGACAGGTGCACTACAGGAGAGCGATAGCAACAACAAGAAAAACGCACAATACTCCCATCGCCTTGCATGCATGTTTCTTTATCTCCTTCATGGTTTCCGTTTCCGGTCCTCTCTCCAGTCCGCCGATTATTGCCCGGCAGGGGGTTGGGTTCAAGAGACACGGGTTCGAAGCCGAACTCGAATTCGCAATGCCCAATTCCAAATCCGCGTTTCTTGACACCTTTCTCTGACGTCCATAGTTTGATGCAGGGAGGTGGACAGATGCAGCAGAGGCGCCTTGGATGGTCGAATAGAGAGATTGACGGATCCCCGTCCGGTGCCGAAACCGGCTGGCGGTTCGCCGCGGGTGTCCTGGCGGCATGGCTTGTCATGGCTGGAACGGCGGCGGCGGGATCTGCGGGCCTGCTTCATATCGGCGGGAACAAGCAGCTCTTCATCGACGACTACGTCATCGAGAGTCTCAGCCACGTCAAGCAGATCCTCAACCCGGCCGTGAAACATCCGGCAAACCCCCTTTTGAAGCAGGACCGACCCTGGGAGGGTCATTACATCGGGCTCCAACGGATCATCTACGACCCGGATCAGGGCATGTACCGGATGTGGTACCGGGCCACCGGAGCGTTCGACTCCCAGAAGGGGGGCGCCGATCGGCTCCGGCCCTATCGCTGGGACTGGAGCGTGACCGACGGGAAAGCCGTCCGCAGCAAGGTGGAGGAGGTTTACGGTTACCGGCAATACGCCGGCGGGCAGGATTGGGTCCTCTGCTACGCCACCTCCCGGGACGGCATTCATTGGGAGAAACCCAACCTGGGCCAGGTGGAGTTCGAGGGTTCCCGCGACAACAACCTCCTGCCGCCCGGCACCCTGGTCCCTCTCTTTCGGGACGAGCGCGAAGCCGACCCCGCCAAGCGCTACAAAGCCCTGAGGTCAGAGGGCACGACTCCCACCGCCTGGAAGCCGGGAATCAAGCCGGGGATGCGGCAGAGCCTCTACTACTCGCCCGACGGCTTCGAGTGGACGCCCTACGAGAACAACCCGGTGATCGACACCGCGCCCAAGATCGGCCGCTGGGGACCCACCTACCACATGGGCTGGGACCCCATCCGGCAGGTCTACGCCGTGTTCATGGAGCAGTGCCTGCACCGGGGCTGTCCCCAGGGGCAACGGATCATCGGCCGGTCCGAGAGTCCGGACATGACCCGATGGACCCCGGACCAGAACGTCCTGATCCAGGACGAACTGGACTATCCCGACACGGAGTTCTATTCCATGCCGGTGATGGCCTACGAGGGAATCTACATCGGGCTGCCCTGGATCTTCCGCACCACAAATACGCTGCATTACCCCCAACTGGCCTTCAGCCGGGACGGAATCCGGTTCGAGCGGCGGTATCGCCAGCCGTTCCTTCAGGTGGGCAACAAGGGAGATTTCGACGAGAGCACCATCTACGTGCACCAGCCCATGGTCCGTGACGGCGAGATCCGCATCTACTACTACGGGGGCAACTGGAGGGGATCCGAGGCGCTCCACGGGCAGGGGGACCGGGCCATGTTCGCGGTGGGGCTGGCCACGGTTCGCGAGGACGGGTTCGTCTCGGTGGACGCCGGCAAAATCCACCCTGGTGCCCTCACGACCCGCTTCCTCAGCTTCGAGGGCCGCCGGCTGGTGGTGAACCTGGAAGCCGCCAAGCACAACCATGGCGCGGGACGGCCCGAGGTCAGGGTCGAGATCATCGGAAACGACTACCATCCGATCCCGGGCTACACGCTGGACGAGTCCGATCCGGCCCGGGTGACGGGGAAGCACGTGATGAGCTGGCGGGGGAACACGGAACTCGGCGCCCTGGCCGGAACCCCGGTGCAGCTTCGCTTCTCGATACGAAACGCCAAGCTCTTTTCGTTCCGGTTCCGACCGTAAGCGAGAAACAGCGTCTCGGAAAAACAGACCGTCCCCTTTTTCGGGGGACGCTTTTTCTGGGGACGGGACGGGGACCAAATAAAGGGGACAGTCTCGAGTTACCCGAACGGGAAAATAGACTGTCCCCTTTTCGTTCGCGTTCGCGTTCGCGTTCGCGTTCGCGTTCGGGGTGGAGTCATTCTGGTCGATGCTCAAGGGGGGCTATATCCCCGGATCCTCAAGGGGGGCTATATCCCCGGATCGCAGGAAAGGGACAGTCGCGATCCCCGGCGGGAAAGGGACAGTCGCGATCCCCGGCGGAAGGGTTCGCGGAACGGGAACGCGTTGTGATCCTTGAGAATCCCGCCCGGGAAAAGAGCAGCGAACCCTTGGAAAATGGATGGAAGTCCGAAGGACTTTCCACATACCAAGAGGACAATTCAGCCTATTGGGTGGTTCCCGTGATCTGGGTCGTTCGGTGCCGCGCCGGCAGAATCGACGGTCGGCGATCAGGCGAGTCTACGAGACGAAGGCGTGCGATCGCTGCTCCCGTAGCGAATACAGCACTCCGCCCAGTTGGGGGATGGGGTGCCGGCGACGCCGATATCGACCTTGTTGCCGATACGTCTCCAGCAATTGCGCCACCTTCTCTGCCGGTCCGACCGCCAATCCGTCCGTCAGAAATCGCAAACGCCGGCGAAAGGCTCCGGCACGGGTAAATCCACGTTGCTGCTCCTGATGGAGGATCCACCGGGGGATCGCAGCCTGGTTTTTCCGGGTGGGGACGGCTCCTCGATAGTACAAGCGAGCCCGGTAACTGCTGTACACGTCGGTTTCGGGATCCGAGGGGAACAGTTCCTCCAGTGCAATCAGATCTTGATCCTCGCCGGTGAGTCTCCAGCGGGCCGAGCCCAGTTTCCACTGCTCGGGCCGTCTGACCAGTCCGGCCCGGACGGCATTGAGTTCCACGTAGAGGATGGCGTCCTGGACGGCTTCGCTGCCCAAGAGTTCCGGGTTCTTGAAGCGATCACTCCAAAAATGGCCTCGCCGTCCAAACGTGCGGTTGAACCACAGGGCATACTGCCCGTCCACGTTCTGCATTAGTTTCGACACGTCAAAGAGACGCTGGTTGAACGCCTCCCACTGGGCGACGGTCCAATCGGCGGTTTTCTTCTCTGCCTGTTGTCCATAAAGCTTGTGGGCGCCGTCCATCAACTCGTCGCGGGACAAGGCGCGGGGTTTCTCAAAATGGATGACGAAGTGGAAGTGATTGCCCATGATTTGGAAGGCGGCCAAACGACACCGGTAGCCATTGACGTAGAACAACATCATGTCCAGGAGTTTGCTACCGGCTTGGCGGTTCTTAAAGGGGAACCAATCGGATTTGCCGGCGACTCGATTGGTGAGGTGATAGAAAGCGGCTTCTGAACTTTTGTGTCGTGCGGCTCGGGCCATGGCCACGATCCTCGGTTCGGTCAATCGGACTCGGGCTCGCGGGGGAGTCGTTTCGCACCCCTTTATGACAAAAACGATTCAGAACTGAGAACGGCGAAGAAAACTTAAGAAAAACAGTCAACCTCGCGGTTCTGGAAGCAACCGAGGGAACTTGAACCAGCGAAAAATGGACAGGGAAAAATGGACTGTCCCCTTTTTACCCTTTTTACGATCGGAGGGGGCACCCCACCCAACACCGAACTCTTTTTCTCTCTTTTCTCTGCGGTCACTTGAACCGGGAGGGTGCCCACAAGGCTCGCCCCTATCGGAACCGGAAGGAATAGAGATCGGCGTCCTGCAGGACGAAGCGCGGGCGGACCGTCTTTCCGGCGACTCTCCGGAGGGGTTTCGCACGAACCTTGCCTCCGTGAATCCACCCGGCCTTCCCTTCCAGCTCGTCCCCCCAGATGGGGACCGATTCGGTCAGTGAGAGTCCGGGCGCCGGGTTGCCGTTGACGTCCTGGATCTCCACCTGGATGGAGCCGGCCGCGGAAGTGGAGTAGTTCAGGACCAGGTTCTCTCCGCTGAACCGGAACGGTTTCGTGATCAACTCGCCTCCCGGATAGCCGGCGCTGGCGGAGGCGAAGCCATCGGTCCTGACCACGACGCGCTGCAGGTGCGCCGTCGGATAAGTGTAGTGCTGCACCGTGTAGAGGAGAGCTCTCCCGGCGCCGTGGGGACGATGCCCCGGGCCACTATGCCGTTCCTGTGGATCCAGTTGCGCCGGTCCCGTCCGGGACGGATGAAGGCTTCCATGAAGCGGTGCCAATGGACCCCGTCCCGGCTGCTCATGAAGACCGCATCGGAGAGTCCGGCCCTCTCGCCGGCAAGGGCGGGATCCAGATGTTGGGGAATCCTCCAATTGACGAAGCGCTTGGGGAAGGAAAGGTAGATATGGGGAGCACGAAAATAGGGAACGGTGGCATTGGTGTAGAGCTGTTCGGTAGGAGCGTCTCCATAGTCCACCCACCGGCCCTCGGACCATTCGACGAAGTCCGTGGAGGTAGCGTACTTGAGGGTCCGTACTCCATGGAGGAAATCCCGATAGAGCGCCACGTAGATCCCCCGCTCTCCATCCCAGAAAGCCACGTTGTGGGAGTCGAAGGCGCCGTCCGTGATGACCGGGACCTCGCGCATCCAGCTCCAGCGCATGCCGTCGGGAGAGGACAAGGCCACCAGACCCCGATGGTTCCCGGGCTTGGCGAAGGCCACCGCCTTGTAGCGGGCCTCGGCCGGCGCCGCCGGATTGTCGTCCCGGAAGGGATTCAGCTTGGCCGCGCCCCGGATCTCCAGGATGTTGTTGTCCCGGGAGCCGTTGAACTCCACCTGCCCCAAGGAGGGACGGGTCCAGTGGATGCCGTCGCGGCTCTCGGCGTAGCAGGAGACCTTTTCGTGGGCGGCCACCCAGGTCTCCCCCGGTTCCAGCTGCTCCCGGTGGATATAGTCCACCGCGGAGCTGCCCCGGTAGTACATGCGGAAGACCTCCCCGTCCCTGAACACCGCCACGTGGAAGGGAATGTTCCCTTCCCAAGGTCGGTCGAAGACGAAGACCTTCTCGGCCCGCCGGGGCTGCTGAACTTCCAGCTCCACCCCGTTCATGGACTCGACGAGGGTATCGTCGACAAAAAGCTCAAGACGGGTCCCCAGGTCGGGAACCGGGTCGGAATCGGCGGCCTTTTTTCCGTGACTAGACGCCTCGACGCCGGCCACGCCCACCAGAACCAGCACTACAAACACCCGCAAGATCGATTTCATGGATCGCTCCTTACCCAAAACCTACATGCCGAGCCGCCGGCTCGCCGGATCGATGATCCAGAGCCAATCGTCCGCGAGGAACTCCAGCCTCTGGGCCATCAGGGCGATCCGCCCCATCACCGTGTAGCCGAAGCCGGCCCCGAAGGTGATCATGAGGAACCAGATTCCCAGGCGCGAGACGCCTCCCACGACCCCCTTGTGCTCGATGGAAAAGAAAAAATAGACCAGACAAGACAAGACTCCGACCACGATGGTCAGATTCTGGACGGAGGCCGAAAAGTCGAATCCCTGAGTCCCCACCACCACCAAGGGGAGAATCGTGCTCTGGATCTGCCGGATGAAGTCGCTCTGGAAATAGCCCAAGAGCCGGATCCCGGCGGTGGCTCCGATAAAGAAGGCCAGTGCCCAGCGGGAAATCCAGCCCCCGACCGGGGAGAGCCTCATCAACATCAGGACGCTCAGGAGCAGCGGGACCAAGTAGATGAGTTCCTGTTCCTGCGACTCCGGAAGGCCCGGGAGCAGCGAACTCCGGACCAGATCGGGAGCCAGCTTGCTGAACAGGTTCTGCACGATTCCGGTCCAGAATCCGACCACCATCCAGTAAGCCGCCGAGACCCCGACGAAGATGGCCTCCGCCAACTTGTAAAGGGGATTGTCGCCATAGAGAAAGGAGAGGATGCAGAGCGTGAAGAGGGCGGCCAACCAGTTCCCCACGGTTCGGGACCAACTCACCCGAACCCCCTCTTCACCCTGCCGCTTGGGATCCACACCGGCGGCCCGGCTCCAGGATTCCTGACCCGGTTCCTGGACTTCCACCGGCTGGTCCTGAACGTAGACCAGTCCCATGCCTCCCATCGCCAGCCTCACCAGCAGGTAGATCCCGGCCACAACCATCAATGCCGTCCAAACCCACCCGGAGCGGCTCATGACGCCACCCCCTTTCGCCGCTCCCAGAAGTAGATGACGTTGCCCAGAACAATGAGCAGGATCACCAGCATGTGGGCCAGGAGCTGTGGGCCCATTCGCCGCAGTCCCTCCTGCGCCGTGTCATTTTCCGCCAGGCCGGGATAGAGGTCGATGACCGCCTGCTCGTATTCGGCCGCCGCCTTGATGGCCGCCAGCAGGCCGGTCAGTTGTCCCGGAATGTAGGGATACAGCGACGGGGCCGTGACTCCCGTGGTGCCCCCGACGAGCTCCAGGTCGTAGGGGGTCGCGGCATAGAGCACCCACTCCTTGGTGCCCGGATAGCCCGCGCTCACGTTGACGATGAGGTCCATCTGGCGGATGTTCTTCAGGTTTCGGGTGAGTGGCAGCTGGTCCAGGCTGGTCCCGTCCACGTCGTTGGCGAAGAGCTTCTTCAGGTCCCCCACCACCACCTTGATGACCCCCTCGCTGCCGGGGCGGAACCCCAGGTTCACGTAGTCGCTCCCGTACTCGTAGTCGGGAAACTCCCGCTTCAGGAGGTCGATGCTCTCCTGGATCAACGGCCCTCCGGTGGCCCAGAGCGTCAGGAAGTAGAGCTTGTGCTTCTTGTAGGCGCAGTGGCGGACGAAGGCGGCGGCCATGGGGCTCAGCTCGCCCCGGCTGGCGGGGTCGAAGTCCCAGGCCATCAGGACTTCCGATCCCTCGGGGAGCTCCTCGATGGCCGAGCGGACGTTCAGGACCATGGGCGACGGACTCTCGGGAAACCGGATCCCGAACAGTAGCGGAATCAGGATGGACAACAGCATCAGGAGAAAGATCCAGCGCCGGTCCAGATTGCGAAAGAATTCGGCGACCTTCATAGGCTATTCCTCCGTTCCCAGGTAGGATCGATCGACGCCCAGCAGAATCTTCAGGGAGAGTGAGACCACCCCCAGGCCGATGCCGATGGTGATGGCCCGGTTCCCCGCCAGATTGAAGACGTTCATGATGGTCTCGGTGAGGTTGTCGAAGTGGAGCGCCTCCGGCAGCCACCCCGTCAGGGCCGTGCCGGCATAGGTCCGCCCCACCAGGACGATGAAGGCGGTCGAGAGCAGAATGAGGGCCTCGGCGTTCTTGGCCCGGAAGGCGCGAAACGCGGCGGAGGCGATGAAGCAGGCCAAGAGGGCGAACATGGTGGCCCCCAGGGGATAGAAGGCATACTGGTAGACGAACCAGAAAAAGCTGCCCTCCTGAACGTAGTCGCCCGACCAGGCGAACTGGGCAAACTGGGGGCTGGGGTGGGCGCCCAGCTTGGCCATCCCGACGACCAGCGTCAGAAAGAAGGCGATGACGGTGACGGCCGCGTAGCCCCAGCCGGCCCTCCGGTACGAGATCTTCTGCAGGTTGAGCTTCACCAGGTTGGCGCCTCCCAGAATGAAGGCGATGGCGGCCAGGATGTCGAACCAGATCATGGCCTCTTCGCCCCAGGACTGGGTGTAGGGAACGAAGTGGGCGCCGATGAGGACGAATCCCGTAACCGCGGCGATGAGCAGGGGAAGAGTTCTCTTCATAGTGTGCTTTCCTTACCAGCCCTGGCTTCCCAGGACATGATCGGTCAGATAGGCCAGCATCTGGTTCAGCACCGCAGCATCGGTCAAGACCGCGGCAGTGGACACCAGGCATCCGACGACCACCAGCGTTCCTCCCAGGACCTTGCCCACGTCCTGGCCCTTGAGGCTGCCCAGTTGGTGGCTCTCCCCGGAGAGGTAGGCCGAGGCGGCAAACAGCTCCTCGCCGATGAGCGTGTAGTCGCACGCCGCCACGAAGAAGGGGAGTTGCGAGGGCATGGCGGTCCCGGCCACCTGGATGGCCCCGACGGCGTTCCCGGTCTCGGCCAGAATCAGCGACTCGGCGAAGAAGGCGCCCATGTAGAAGCAGGCGGCCGGCCTTTCCCGGACCATCTTCCCGGTGACGCCGGCCACGTATCCGAACTGCTCGTCAGTCAGGTAATAGACCGAGTCTTCATTGTAGGCGTCGGGACGCCCCGCCCCCAGATACGCCGCCTCCACGGTCTCCCGGCAGGCCGTCATGACCAGGGAACGGGAGGTGGGAACGTCCAGCCGGGCGTCGAACTCGGCCGTCAGTCCGGCCACCCGCGACAGGACCGTGACACCGGCGATGGTCTGCATGTCGTTGATGTCCAGGATTCCGGGGACGAAGAGGCAGGGACGCCCCATCTCGGTGGCTCGCCCGACGGCTTCGTCCACCGCTTCCAGTCCCGCGATCCGGCGGACCTTGAGCTCGCGTCCGCTCCGGGCCAGTTGGATGAAGTAGACGACGCTTCCCCCTACGATCAGCAGGATCACGCCGAACCAGAGTTGGGAGAAGTCGAAATACTGCATGACCGGCGTCACCGGCTCCCTCGTGGCGGCGGCAGGTGACCGTGCACCGTCCGGCCCCA
>CATOST010000015.1 GCA_951812665.1 uncultured Acidobacteriota bacterium | reverse complement strand
GTAGTCCACGAAATCCAAGGAAGAGATGCCCCTGAAGTCGGCGATGGGAAATACCGAGCTGAAAACCGCCTGAAGGCCGATGTCCTCCCGCTCCGAGGGGAGCAGATCCATCTGCAGAAATCGCTGATACGACTGCTTCTGGACCTCGAGCAGGTTGGGTATCGGAAAGACGGTCCTGATCTTGGCAAAATCGACGCGCTCTCCATTGACACTCTCGACGAGTTCAGACATGCGCAATAACTCCCTGGTTGGTCCGGCCACGCCCGGTCAACGGGAACCTTATCCCGAGACCCAGTCGGCGCTATGAAGAAATCCAGACATTGGAACGTGCTCGCCCCGCCGGCAAGAGAGACCTGAAACCCAGGCACTCGCGAGCGACCCCACGCACGCTGCATTGTGGGGTCGGCTGGTCGGCGGCAAGAAAGCCGCCGTTCCCATTCGGCGACTGGAAAGTCGCCGCTCCCACGAGCCGCCGGTCCGCTCCCCCGGCGGGACCGCTGCTACTTGAGCTCGATGGTCGCGCCGGCGTCCTCGAAGAGCTTCTTGATCTTCTCGGCTTCTTCCTTGTCCACGGCTTCGCGAACCGGCTTGGGAGCACTCTCCACCAGGTCTTTGGCTTCCTTCAATCCCAAAGTCGTGACCTGACGGACCACCTTGATGACATTGATCTTCTTGGCTCCGTAGGAGGTGAGGACCACGTCGAATTCGGTCTGCTCCTCGACGGCCTCGGCCGCGGCCCCCGCACCGGCAGCGGCGACGGGAGCCGCCACGGCGGCGCTGATCCCGAATTTCTCCTCCATCTCCTTGACAAGCTGATTGATCTCGAGGATTGACGCGTTGCCAATCCACTCCAGGATCTGTGCACTGGTAATGGACATCTCTCTTAACCTCCAATGAGGGACCTGACGGTCCTTTCCGATTACGCTTCTTCTTTCTGCTCGCCGACCTGCTTCAGCAGCGATCCCAACTGGGTGAGAGGGGATTGCAAGGTGCTGGCGAGACGAGTCAACGGCGCATTGAACAAAAAGGCGACCTGGGCCAGGAGCTCGTCCCGCGAGGGCATGTCGGCCAGTTCCGCCACCTGTTCGGCCGGCACGGCCTGCCCTGCAACCACTCCCGACTTGAATTTCATGCCCGGATGGGAATCGGCGAATTCCTTGAGGACCTTGGCCAGCGCGGTGGGATCCGAATCCGAGAAGGCCACTGCGGTGGGCCCCTGGAAGTCGTCGTTCAACTGGTCGACGGGGGTCTCTTCGGCGGCGCGGATGGCCAGGGTGTTCTTGACCACCCGGTAACCGTTGCCCGTTTCCCTGATCTGTCTCCGCAACGCGGTCAGATCCGGAACGTTGATTTCCGAGAACGTCAACAGCAGAACGGTCTGATTCTGCTGGAAGGTCTGCCTGAGTGCCTCGATGATCTGTCTTTTTTCGTCCCGTGTCACTGCGATCTGCCTCTTCCTTCAGGCGGGGTCCCGCGGGATCCGAATCCGGGCCGCCGGTGCCGCCGGACGACTCGGTCCGGCGCCTGCGGCCTGGGGCTCGCCCCTAGGTCACCTCCACACGGTTGGCGTCCACCTTCACCCCGGGACTCATGGTGGACGAAAGGTAGACGGTCCTGAGGTACCGTCCCTTGGCCGCCGCCGGCCGGGCCCGAACCACCGCCGTGATCAGGCTCCGGGCGTTGTTGACCAAGTGGTCGGCGGAGAATGAAATCTGCCCCAAGGGGGCATGGATGACGCCGTTCTTGTCCACCCGGAACTCCACCTTTCCGGCTTTGATCTCCTGCACGGCATGGCTCACGTCGAAGGTCACGGTGCCCGCCTTGGGATTGGGCATCATGCCCCGGGGACCCAGGATTCTCCCCAGTCTCCCTACCAGCTTCATCATGTCGGGGGTGGCCACCACGGCGTCGAAGTCGAGCCAACCCTTCTGAATGCGCTCCACGATCTCGTCGCCGCCCACATGGTCGGCGCCGGCTTCCTCCGCCTCCTTCACTCGCTCTCCCGAGGCGATCACGCAGACCGTCAGCGCCTTGCCCAGACCGTGGGGCAGCACCACCGTGCCCCGGACCATCTGGTCCGCGTGGCGGGGATCGACGCCGAGACGGAGTGCGATCTCCAAGGTCTCGTCGAACCTGGTGAACTTGATCCGCTGCAGGAGTTGGATCGCGTCCTCCAGCGAGTATTCCCGGGGTTCGACCTTCTGCTTCGCTTCCAGGTATTTCTTTCCCGCCATCCGGAGTGCTCCTGACTACTGACTGACCTCGACTCCCATGCTCCGAGCCGTTCCCAGGATGATCCGCTTGGCCGCCTCCATGTCGCCGGCGTTCAGATCGGGCATCTTGACCTGGGCGATCTCTTCCACCTGCTCCATGGTCACTTGGGCGACCTTGCTCTTGTTGGGCTCCGGCGAGCCCTTGGCGATTCCGGCGGCGCGTTTCAACAGGACCGCGGCCGGAGGCGTCTTGGTGATGAAGCTGTAGCTCCGGTCGTGGTAAACGGTGATGACCACGGGAATGATCAACCCTTCGTCGGAGTTGGTCTTGGCGTTGAAGGCCTTGCAGAAATCCATGATGTTGACGCCCTGCTGACCCAGGGCCGGTCCCACCGGGGGAGCCGGAGTCGCCTTGCCGGCGGGGATCTGGAGCTTGACCATCCCGATAACCCGCTTGCCTCTGGTGCGTCTTGGCATTACTTCTCCTGTTCGTCACGAGTTCGGCGACAAGAGAATCGCCGCTCCCGGACGGCGGCAAGAAAGCCGCCGCTCCCAATGGGCGGCAAGAAAGCCGCCCGTCCCAGTCGGCGACAAGAAAGTCGCCGCTCCAGGCGACATGAAAGTCGCCCCTCCCCTCAGAGCTTCTCGACCTGTATGAACTCCAACTCTACCGGCGTCGGCCTTCCGAAGATGGTCACCATGACCTTCAAGGT
Source organism: uncultured Acidobacteriota bacterium (assembly GCA_951812665.1). GTDB lineage: Bacteria > Acidobacteriota > UBA6911 > RPQK01 > JAJDTT01 > JAJDTT01. Next base: position 91,547 of record CATOST010000015.1, on the reverse strand, counting down.
GCTCCGCTCCACGTTCACGTCCTCGACTTCGCCCGTGAAGTTGGAGAACGGTCCGTCGATGATCTTGACCAAGTCGTCCTTTTCGAACATGAACTTGGGCTTGGGTTTCTCGGCGGCCGTCGACACCCTCTGCACCACCTGGTTGACCTCTTCCTCGGTCAGGGGCGTCGGCTTGTTCCCCTGGCTGACGAAGCCGCTCACCTTGGGCGTGTTGCGGACCAGGTGCCAGGTCTCGTCCGTCAACTCCATCTCCACCAGGATGTAGCCGGGAAAGAAGAGCTTGGAGGTGACGACCTTCTTGCCGCCCCGCATCTCCACCACATCCTCGGTGGGAATCAGAATCTGGCCGATCATTCCCTGCAGACCGTAGGCCTGCACCCGGTTCATGAGACCCTCGGCCACCTTCCGCTCGAAGCCGGAATAGGTGTGGATGATGTACCACTTCTTGCGGAGTACGGATTCGCCCGAGCCACCCATGGAATCCTCCAACGGCGATCCTTCCTTCCTTCTGGTCGCGGAGCCGATCGTCCCGCTCCGCGGCGCCCCGGACCTGCCTCCGGGGAAAGCGCGTTCGTTACCGGAAAAACTCGAACACCCTGTCCACGAGGTTGCTCAGAATCATGTCCACGAAGAAGAGATAGAACCCGAAGAAGAAGACGCTGATCAGCACCACCATCGTGGTGCCGTAGACCTCGTTGCGACCGGGCCAAGTGACCTTTCGCAACTCCCTCTTCACCTCATAGTAAAAGCTCTTCAACCTCCCGGGAGCAGTCGCAAGTTTTTCCAACATGACGGTTCCGGACCACAGCCGCACAGGGTCCCAAAATTGGCAGGCCAGGAGGGACTCGAACCCCCAACATCCGGTTTTGGAGACCGGCGCTCTACCAACTTTGAGCTACTGGCCTGCTGGCAATCATTTATCGCGCCTCGCGGTGAGCCACGTGGCGGCGGCACCAACTGCAATACTTTCTCAGCTCGAGCCGACCGCGCTGAGTCTTCTTGTTCTTGGTCGTATTATAGTTTTTCCGGTTACACTCAGTGCATCGGAGCGTGATGATGTCGCGCATGCCCTACTCCAGGATCCGGCTGATGGTTCCGGCGCCCACCGTGTGTCCGCCTTCGCGGATGGCGAAACGCAGGCCCCGCTCCATGGCGATGGGCGTAATCAACTCGAATTCGATCGACACGTTGTCCCCCGGCATCACCATCTCCGTCCCCTCCGGCAACGCCACGTTCCCCGTCACGTCCGTCGTCCGAAAGTAAAACTGCGGCCGGTACCCGGTGAAAAACGGCGTGTGCCGTCCTCCCTCTTCCCGGGTCAGGATGTACGCCTCCGCCTGGCATTTCGTGTGCGGCGTGATCGACCCGTTGGCCGCTACCACCTGGCCCCGCTCCACGTCCGTCTTCGCCGTTCCCCGCAACAACAACCCCACGTTGTCTCCCGCCTGACCTTCGTCCAGCAGCTTGCGGAACATTTCCACGCCCGTCACCACCCGCTTCATGGTGGGACGGATCCCTACGATCTCCATCTCCGTCCCCACCTTGATCTTCCCCCGCTCCACCCGGCCCGTCACCACCGTGCCCCGGCCGCTGATGGAGAAGATATCTTCGATCGGCATCAGGAACGGCTTGTCCACTTCCCGCTCCGGCATCGGCACGTACGCGTCCACCGCATCCATCAACTCCCGGATCTGGTCCTGCGCCGCCGCGTCTCCCTCCATCGCCTGCAACGCGCTCCCGTACACCACCGGAATGTCGTCCCCGGGAAACTCGTACTGGCTCAGCAGCTCCCGCACTTCCAGCTCCACCAGCTCCAGCAACTCCTCGTCGTCCACCATGTCCACCTTGTTCAGGAAGACCACGATGGAGGGGACTCCCACCTGCCGGGCCAGCAGAATGTGCTCGCGGGTCTGCGGCATCGGTCCGTCCGCCGCCGAGACCACCAGGATCGCCCCGTCCATCTGGGCCGCTCCCGTGATCATGTTCTTGATGTAGTCGGCGTGGCCGGGACAGTCCACGTGCGCGTAGTGGCGCTCGCTGGTCTCGTACTCCACGTGGGCCACCGCGATCGTGATCCCCCGCTCCCGCTCTTCCGGCGCGTTGTCGATGGAATCGAAATCCCGGATCTCCACACCCGGATTCTCGGCGCTCAACACCTGCGTGATCGCCGCCGTCAACGTCGTCTTGCCGTGATCCACGTGTCCGATGGTTCCAATGTTCACGTGCGGCTTCGTGCGCTGAAACTTCTCCTTCGCCATGATGGAACTCCTGAATTAACCTTGACTGTCAGTTGGAAAGCCCACGACCAGGATTGAACTGGTGACCCCCTCCTTACCAAGGAAGTGCTCTACCACTGAGCTACGTGGGCACATATCCGTCTCGCCGGCTGTTGTCCACGAAGCCACTGTTGGAGCGGGAGACGGGACTCGAACCCGCGACCGATAGCTTGGAAGGCTATTACTCTACCAACTGAGTTACTCCCGCCCTCCACCGTATGCGAAAAATCCGAGTCCGTTCTCTCTAGATTCCGGGAGGGCGGCTACTGGTCTGGAGGGGGCAGGATTCGAACCTGCGTAGCCCCGAAGGGCGACGGGTTTACAGCCCGTTGCCTTTGTCCACTCGACCACCCCTCCTCATTGCAATCGGGGAATGTCCGATCCCCATCCGCCCCGTTGTTTTTTCCTGCCAGTACACCCCACCTTCCTGGAAAGCAGCCTCATTGCCAGGGAGGATACGGGAAGTGCCACATTATACGCACTTCGGGCGACGTATTCAAACTGAAAATGGGACGACCTCTAGCCACCGGTCGCGACAGCCGAGTCCGGCTTTGCGGAAAGGGAAAGCTGGCGAAGGGAATCGAACCCCCAACCTACTGATTACAAATCAGTTGCTCTACCCTTGAGCTACGCCAGCTCAGTGTAGAAGTGACTAGCGGAGCACCCTATCAGCCCTTCTCATGCGGTGCAACCGGAGGGGTTCGGATCTCTGCTTCGACGTCGCCGAAGGCCAAGCGGTAGGCGGAGATGCGGAAGCGGAAGAGGTGGCGGCAGAATTCCAGGTCGCCGATCTTGCGGGTGGATCGGATCCGGCGGCGTCTGCGTAGCATCGGACCCGCCCCGGCCAGGGCGTCCCGGTAGGCCCGGACCTGGACCCGGAGCAGGAGCCACAAGGAGCCTCCCCGGCGGAAGTTGCCGGCGGCCCCGCGCCGTAGTAGAGCGGCACAGAGGTTCCAAAACAGACGATAGATGGAAAAGAAGGGGTTCAAGAGCAGCAGGGGGAGGGGAAAGTTCTTGAGCGCCAGCCAGAGCCGGTTCCGCTCCACCCAGTAGATCTTCCGGGGTGAGTAGGGGCCCAGGGTCGAGGAGTGATGGTGGTGCACCACGGCCCCGGGCACATAGAGGCAGCGCCAGCCCAGCCAACGGGCCCGGAGCCCCAGGTCGGCGTCCTCCGCGTAAGCGAAGTAGCTCTCGTCGAAGCCGCCGACCTCTTCCAGAACCTGCTTGCGGTAGAGAGCGGCACAGCCGTCGGCCGCGAGGATTTCTTGCGTCGCGTCATACTGGCCCCGGTCGCGCTCGCCGGTTCCCCGGCCCCGGTTCTGCCCGTCCGGGAAAATGAGATGCCCCGCCTTGTCGATGACGCCGGTCCCGTGGAAGAGGATCTTGGAGGCACACATTCCTACGCCCGGCAAGGAGCCGATGCCCGACACCAGCTCCTCGACCCATTCCGGAATCGCCACGGCGTCGTTGTTCAGCAGAGCCACCAGTTCGCCCCGGGCCTGGCGGACCCCCACATTGACGGCGGCGGCGAATCCTCGATTCTCAGGGAGGGACAGAAGCCGCACCCCGCGGCCGGCAAAAGAGGCGACGACATCCGTGCTGTGGTCCCGGGACCCGTTGTCGACCACGAGGATCTCCAACCGGGGCCAGGTCTGCTCCAGGAGAGATTGCAGGCAGGCACGCAGCAACTCCGCGCGCCCGTAATTCACCACGACGACGGAAACTAGTTTCCTACTGCGGTCCGGAGAATCGGCCAACTGTCATCGACCCAGAATAATAGCGAACTCAGACAACCTTGCGCCCTTTTCCCACGAAGTACTCGCGGAGCACGCCGACGTTGCCCTCGACCTGAGCGATATGTTCCCTAAGGGAGGCCTCGACCTGAGCGATACGTTCCCTAAGGGAGACCTCGACCTGCCCAATTCGTTCCGTGAGCGAGACTTCGACCCGGGCAATTCGGTCACGGATTTCGCTACGTTCACGGGCGGCGTCGCGAAGATCTGACCGGATCAACGCCAGTTGTTCGTTGAAACCCCGGCGATTGGCCCGGAACTGAGTGAGGATAAGACCACCCAGGGTAACGGTGGCGGTGAGGATGAGGCCACCGAGCAAAACGATGATGATGGTGAGTTCGGACGTCATGGGAACACTCCCGGCAAGTTTACTCTTTTGGAACCAGATCGAACAAATGCCTTCCGCGTTCCCTCAAGCAATACAGGTGCCAGGGAGGGTGGGAGGTGAATCGGACGGCCTATTCGGCGGTGGGGATCACGACTACAGTCCTACTGCGGTCCAGAGAATCGGCCAACTGTCATCGACCCAGAATGCTAGCGGGCTCAGACAACCTTGCGTCGTTCTCCCACGAAGTACTCGCGGAGCACGTCCACGTTGCCCTCGACCCGAGCGATGCATTCAGTAAGCGACAATTCGACCTGCGCAATGCGTTCGGTAAGCGACAATTCGACCTGCGCAATGCGTTCGGTAAGCAAGACTTCAAGCTGCGCGATGCGGTCACGATTTTCGCGGATTTCATGGGCGGCGTCACTCAGCCGTGAGTCGATGCCCGCGAGTCTTTCGTCGAGGTCCCGGCGGCTGGCCCGGAATTGGGTGAGGATGAGGCCGCCCAGGGTGACGGTGGCGGTGAGGATGAGGCCACCGAGCGAAACGATGATGATCGTGAGTTCGGACGTCATTGGAACACTCCCGGCAAGTTTACTCTTTTGGAACCAGATCGAACAGATGCCTTCTGCGGTCCCTCATGCAATACAGAAGCAATACAGGTGCCAGGGAGGATGGGAGGTGAATCGGACGGCCTATTCGGCGGTGGCGAAGACCGTTACCGTGGCGCCGCGGCCCAGGGCGGCCTCCGCGGCGGCAAGGGGTTGGGCCAGGAGCAACAGTCCGAAATAGACGGCCTCCTTCACCGAGAACCCCAAGGACCGCGCCTGCTTCGTCTCCCGCAGCAGGCGCACCTTCTGGGACATGGGATCGAGCGACGGAAAGAGGCTGGAGACCAGGGCGGCGGCGTTGTCGCGCAGGGAGAAGTGGCGCACCCGGCGCACCCGGAAGCCGGCGCGGCCGAGGAGCTCGACCAGTGCCCGAGCCGTGAAGTTGTGGATGTGGCGGGGGCAGTCCAGGCCGTACCACCGGGAACCCAGGAGCGACGCCTGGACACTGTGGCTGTCGGGAACCTGGATCACCAGGCCGCCGCCTTCGGCCAGGAGCCGTCGGATCCGCCGCAGGTAGTCCAGGGGCCGGGGCAGGTGCTCCAGGACGTGAAAGAGTGTCAGCAGGTGGAAGCTGTCGCCACTTCGGATCAGTTCCCGTTCGTCTCCCACCACCACCCGGCCCGGCAGAATCTTCTCGGCCGCCTCCCCCGCTTCCGGGGAAGCCTCCAGTCCCTGCACCCGGAACCCGGCCTCCCGGGCCAGCTTCAGGAAGGTCCCGCTGCCGCAGCCGATGTCCAGGAGGCGGCGGCCGTTCCCCGGCGGCGCCACCGAGAGGACGAAGCGCAAATGGTCGTGCCGGAGCACCCACTCCCGGTAAAGACCCTCCAGGCCCCGGGGGTCCCCTTCCGGATCCCACCAGTAGCCGGGCGGGTAGAAGCCGGGGATCCGGTCCGCAACGACAGACGCCTGCTGGAAGCGGAGTCCGCAGCCGGGACAGTGGTAGAGGGGAAACGCCTCGCGGGTGACCTGGAAGAACCGGTCCTCCAGGCGGCGCCAGAATCGGCAACGGGGATGGCGGCAGACGGGACAGGGCAGAGAGGCGTCCGGATCCACGCTCATCCCCCGAGCCGTTTCTTGAAGAGGAAGACCAGATTGCTCCAACCGTCCCTCCAGGGCCGGAGCTTCTTCTCTCCGGCACGGTTCGAGTAGTTGATGGGGATCTCCTTGAACCCGATCCGGGCATGACGCATGGCCTCGATCTTGATCTCCTCGGAGAAGGCCATCCCGTCGCTGACGAGGTTCATGTTCTCCAACGCCTCCCGGTAGAAGATCCACATCCCCGACTGGGAGTCCCGGACCCGGCGCAGGAACAGGACCGAGACCGCCAGGCTCAGGCACTTGTTCCCGATGAAGCTCTTCCAGGACATGGCCTTGGGGTTCTGTACCGGGAACCGAGAGGCGGAGACGAAGCCCACGTCGGAGCCGATAAGAGCTTCGATCAGATAGGAGAGGGCGTCGACCGGGTAAGAGTGGTCCCCGTCCAGGGTCACGATGACGTCCCCCTGGGCGTGGAGGAGGCCCGTCTTGTAGGCGCGCCCGTACCCGCGCACGTCCTCCCGAATCACGCGGGCCCCCATGCCGGCTGCGATCTGCGCCGTATCGTCGGTGGAGCCGTTGTCCACCACGATGATCTCGTCCACGAACCGGGGGAGCCGCTCCAGGACCATGCGGATCCCCTCCTCCTCATTGAGGCAGGGGATGACGACGGTGATCTTGTGATCTCGATACATGGTCTTGAATAAGGTCCAGCAGGATTCTGATTTTGCGGGCCAAGTCCTTGGGTGGAGACAACCCCAGGGCGAGTTTCAGATTCTTCTCCGCTTCCGCCAGCTCGCCCCGGCGCCGGAGGAGCACTCCCAGATTGAAATGGGTCTCGGCCGCGGCCCGGAGGCGGACCGACTGCCGGTAGAGGCGGACGGCCCGGTCGCCGTCGCCGGTCCGATCGTAACAGTGCGCCAGCAGGTTCAGGCTCTCCGGCTCGGCCCGGATCCGGACGGCGCGCTCCAGATGCGGAATGGCCTCCGGGAATTTCCTCAGGTGAACGTAGCAGAGGCCCAGGTTGAGGTGTCCCGGCCGGCTGCCGGGATAAGCCTCCACGAATTTCTTCAGATAAACCACCGCCTGCTGGTAGAGCCGTTTGGCCTGCTCATCCAGTTCCTGCTTCCTCTTGAATTGGCCTTCGTCAAAGGCCGCGATTCCCTGATTGTGGGCGTAGCGAGCCTGGTCCAGGAAGAGTCCCCCGACCGACAGCCAGACCATGCGGGCGGCGGGTTCGCGTTTCCGGGACTTGAGAGCCTTCTGAAAGTAGCCAAATGCGGTCTCGCGCAGTGGCAGAACCTGCTCGAAGTCTTTGGCCGCAAGGGCGACCTCGGCGGCCTTCTCGTAGCAGTTTCCCATGTTGGCCAGACTCATGAAATTCGAGTCGTCTCTCTCCAGGGCTTTTCCCGCGGCGTCACGGCATTTGTCCAGGAGATTCGACGCCAGATCGTATTTCTTCCGCGCTCTCGCGCGTTCGGCCAACTGGACGTACAGGGCGCCCAGATTGCTCCACTCGAGGGCCCGGCCGGGGTTGAGCTCCAAGGCTCTCAGAGTGTGTTTCAGGGCCAGGTCCGGCTCTTGCTTCCCCATGTAGGTGACCGCCAGATTGCTGTGGGCGCGGTAGGACCCGGGGGCCTGTTCCAAGGTCGCCCGCCACAGGGTCTCCACGTCGGCCCAATCCCGATTGCGCCCCACGGTGCGCAGCGAGAATCCCACCAGGACCAGGGCCAGCACCCCCAGGGCCAGCTCCCGATAACCTATCTCGCGGGACACGTAGTCCACCGCCGCTCCTCCCACCAGGCACGCACCGATCAGCGGTACGTAGAGAAAGTGGTCGGCCGCCAACTCGTGAAAGGGCAGGATCTGGAGCACCGGCGCCAACGCCGTCAGGAACCAGCCCATCCCCAGGGAGACCAGGGGACGGGAGGGGTAGATCCGGATGGCTACGGCGACGAAGGCCACCAGCAGGAGCACCGCCAGCAGGGTCGGCGCGTCGGCGAACCCGGGAGAGAGGGCAAAGACCTCTCCCGTGTAGTCCGCGATCAGCGGATGGGGGAACAGCGCCAGACTCAAATAGTGCGAGAAGAGCTTGAAGCAGGTGCCGGCATGGGCCGCGAGGCTTCCTCCCCAGAGTCCCTCCATGCGGCTGGCCGGACTCAGAAAGAGGGCATAGTAGAGGGACGCCCCGGCCAGAAGGAAGCCCAGAGCGTAGGCGAGCCGGGAGCGCGCGAGAGCGCGGAAGATTCGAACCGCCACCGGCTCCCGGCCCGGCCCGCCGGAGCGGTCCACGCGGCACAGGTCCAGAATCAGGAGCAGCGCCGGCAGCACGATCACCAGCTCCTTGGCCAGGACCCCCACCACCAGGCAGGCGAGGCAGAGCAGGAGATATCGCCGCCGCCCCGTGTCCCGATAGGAGAGGAACGACAGGCACCCCGCGAGAATGAAGAAGGCGGCCAGCAGGTCTTTCCGTCCCGACACGTAAGCCACGGCCGCGGTCTGCACCGGGTGGGCGGCAAAGAGGAGCGCTCCCGCCAGCGCCAGCGTCCGGCGTCCGGTGACGGCCCGGAAGAGCCAGTAGACCAGGAGCGAATTGAGGGCGTGCAGGAGCAGGTTGAAGAGGTGGTACCCCGTGGGGTCCGGACCGCCCAGCCAGTAGTTGAACGCATAGGTGAGCGTGCGGACCGGCCGGTAGACCCGGTGGCTCAGGATGTCTCCCCAGCGCAGCTCCGTCACCGTCCGGTTCTGCTGGATCAGGGTGAGGTCGTCGTGGACGAACTCGTGGCCCAGCGTATTCCAGTAGAGCCCCAGGACGACCGCCACGAGGAGGCACGGGTAGAGCAGGTCCGGCCGCCAGAGACGGGATCCGAACCCCGGGGAGGATCTCCTGCCTTTCCTTCTCGCCGCCATGATCAGATTTCCCCGCCTTCCTTCGCTCCCAGCGACCGGGCCATCTCCAGAATCCGGCCGCCCACCCGATCCCAACCCAGCCGGCGGTTGAATTTCAAGATGTGCGGCTGGAACCGTGGTCGCAGATTGCGGCGAAAGTAATCGACCAGGAGACGCGCCAGCCGATCGGAATCTCCGGGTGGAAAGAGGAGCCCGGTCTTGCCGTCCAGCACCACCTCCGAGAGTCCTCCCACGTCGCTGGCGATGACCGGGACTCCGAACTGGTAGGCCAGGGGGACGATCCCGCTCTGGGTCGCGCTCCGGTAGGGAAGCGCCACCACGTGGGCGCGGCGGAAGAGGGCGGGCACCTCCCGGTTGGGCACATAGGCGCCGGTCCAGGAGACCTCGCCGTCGAGGCCCAGAGCCCGGACCCGTTCCTTCAGGGGACGGGGATCGCCATAGAACTCCCCCGCCACCACCAGTTCCGCCTCCAGCTCCTGCCGAACCCGGGCGAAGGCCTCGATCAGGACGTCGAGCCCCTTGTAGGCCCGGATGTTTCCGAAAAAGAGGATACAGGGCTTCTCACCCGGCCCGGGCGATTCGGAGTCCCAGCGCCGGTAAAAGGAGTAGGCCGGATGGTGGACCCTCCGTACCGGAGCGTTCGGACGGAGCTCCCGCACCTGCCGCGCCAGGTCCTCCGACTGGACCAGGAACCCGTCCACGCGGCGGAAGGCCATCCTCACCAGCATCGTCTCCAGAAGACGGCTCCCCATGCGTTCGTGGGGGAAGACGTTGTGGCACAGAAACAGGATCACCGGAGCTGCCCGCTTCCGGACGCGCCGGATCAGGTCGGCATAGGCCGGACCGAAGAAGGGGTGCCACCATTGGAAGACCAGCAGTTCGGGTCCCCAGGCGGCGACTCTCCGGGCCGCGGCGGCCCAGCTGCCGGGAGAAAGAGGGCGCAGGAGCCTCTCGGAGGGCACCTTGAAGGCGCTGGGGCTCTGGTCCAACTCCGAGCTTCCGGGAAAGAACAGTCTCGGATAGAGCTTCCGGAAGGAATAGATGCGCACCTGGTGGCGCCGCTCCAGCTCGCCGTACAGGGATCCGGTGTACTGGGCGATTCCGCCGCGCAAGGGATGGGCCGGACCCACGAGGGCGATCCTCATCCGGGCAGAGAGACCAGGGACTTGGAGCTGGCCTCCTCCGGTTCCACCACCCGGACTTCGCGCACCGAGTAGTCCCCTTCTCTGCGGGAGGAGTAGGCGATCATCTCGGCCAGAAGTCCGAAGAAGATGAACTGGACGCCCATGATGAGGAGCAGGATTCCCAGCATGAACAGGGGCCGGTCCCCGATCCAGCGGCCCTGAAACCAGCCCACGGTGAGATATGCCTGGATGGAAAAGCCGGCCAGGAGCAGGACGACGCCCAGAATCCCGAAGACGTGCAGCGGCTTGCTGTTGTAGCGGGTCAACATGATCACCGTCAGGAGATCGAAGAAACCGCCCAGGAAGCGGCCGGCGCCGTACTTGCTGCGCCCGTAGGCGCGGGGGAGCATGGTCCACCGCGACCTCCCCGATCCGAAAGCCGCGGTAGCTGGCCAGGACCGGAATGAACCGGTGCATCTCGCCGTAGACCTTCACCTCCCGGATCACCTCCCGGCGATAGGCCTTGAGTCCGCAGTTGAGGTCGTGGAGCGGAACTCCCGTCAGGAGGGCGGTGACGAAGTTGAAGATCCGCGACGCGGCGCGCTTGCGCCACGGGTCCTGGCGTTTGACCTTCCAGCCGGAGACCAGGTCGAACCCCTGCTCCAGTCGGGCCAGCAGCTTGCCCACCTCCCGGGGACGATCCTGAAGGTCCGCATCCATGGTGACGATGACCTCTCCCCGGGCATGCCGAAATCCGGCCGCCAGCGCCGCCGACTTGCCGAAGTTGCGGCGAAAGCGAATGATCCGGATCCGGGAGTCCTGTTTCTGAAGGCGCTTCAGCGTGGAGAAGGAGCCGTCGGTGCTGCCGTCGTCGACGAAGATGATCTCCAAGTCGCCGGAATGCGAACTCAGTTCTTGGACGATGCCTTGGTAGAGCTCAGGGAGCGATTCCTCTTCGTTGAAGAGGGGAATCACCATGGAGATCAATCTCATGGGCGGATTTTCGGCGCTGATTCTAACACACTGCGTGGGAGCGGCGGCTTTCTTGCCGCCGATTAGGGGGTTAGGGGGGCTATCGCCCCCCTCCTCTTCGTCCTGCTCAATCCGGAGTGGGCGGCAAGAAAGTCGTCCCTCCCAGTGGGCGACAAGAAAGTCGCCCCTCCTATGGGCGGCAAGAAAGCCGCCCCTCCTATGACGGCAAGAAAGTCGCTCCAGTGGCGACAAGAAAGTCGCTCCAGTGGCGGCAGGAGAGCTCCTCCAATGACGGCAGGAAAGTCGCTCCAGTGGCGGCAGGAGAGCTCCTCCAATGACGGCAGGAAAGTCGCTCCAGTGGCGGCAGGAAAGTCGCCTCCTATACCTTCTCGAAAAGGAGAAACTCCCTTTCTCTCAGTCCGGCTCTCCTCGGGTTCTCGCGAATGTACTCCACGCATTTCAAAAAGTGCAGAGGGGTGCCTGATCAACCGATCCCAATAGTCTTTCTGCCAGATCTTGGCGTACTTGCCGGTCCTCTGGTTGATCACATAAGCCGTAAATCCCTTCCAGGATCTGACGATATCTCTGAGATGATGAGAGCCAAGAGGGCGAAACAACACATGGACGTGGTTGGGCATCACGACGAAGGAGGCCAGTTCGTAACGCCGGTCCATCGAAATGCCGCAATGAGTCAGCCACGACCTGGGCCAAGGCCGGATCCTTCAGGAGGCAGGACCCGTTTCCTTGATCCAGCCAGTCCTCGATTCGTCGAGAGAATTGACTGGCGTAGCGTTTCGCCGTCGGCGCATCCCAGGGTCTTGGATGGTGTTTCAACCAGAATCTGCGTTCTTCGCGCCACTGATCCAGTTTGACTTGGGGTAGAGAGTCTCCCAGCCGCCAAGTCACGAAGACGAAGTGTTCGCGCTTGTGCCAATGGGGCAGGCGGTTGTACCAAACGTCAATGGTTCCAGACTGATCAAAAGAGGGGCCGAAGCTTTCCAGCCACCAATTCTTCGTGTCGTTTTGCCACATATTTCCTAACGGTCCCCTCGCTCAATCGACGATAGAGTGGGCGGCAAGATAGTCGCCCCCTCCTGTCACCTGGCTCGTATACCGTCTAATCCCTGGTAGACATGTGATCGTTGGACGATCCGAAACGACCAGGAGGAGAAAATGACCTTTGGAGAGCACATTCGCACGGTTCGGGAGAAGCGGCAGCGTGAAGATTGTACGTTTTCGTTGAGGATGGTGGCTTCCCGGACCGGCGTCCAGCCGGCCTACTTGAACAAAGTCGAATGCGAAAGGACTGCGCCCCCTCCAGAGCGAACGATCCGCCGGCTCGCGTCTGACTTGGAAGAGGACGCCGATGTGTTGTTGGCCCTGGCGGGGAAGGTTTCGCAGGATCTCCAGCAGATCGTGATCCGCCGTCCCAGGCTTTTTGCCGATCTGTTGAGGGAACTCGACGAGGCTCCGGACGACATGCTGACCCGGATCACCCGGGAGGTCCGAGCCGGAGTTTCGTGACGGAAGCCCGAGAATGGTGGGAAGCCCTGATGAACGGGACTGTCAGCGTTGGACTCCCGTGGGCGTCTATCCTTGATTTTATCCGCGTCGCCACTCACCCGAGAATTCTCGAGTATCCCCTCGACGTGAGGGGCGCCAGCACTCGCGTCCGATCTTGGCTCGATTTCCGGGTCTGCGATGGGTGAACCCACTCGCCTGACGTAGCCGCCGATCTGCCTGGAGCGGCGGATTTCTGACCGTCGAAATCCATTTGAGTTTGGAACAGCGAAGATTGGGGGACAAGAATGTCCCCCCTTCCAGGTGTGAATTATAATGGGCGGGGACTTTGCCCGGGCAGGGTCCCCCGCGACCATGTTGAGTTCGCTCCTGAGCCACAAGCACCTGATTCGTGAACTGGTGTCCCGGGATATCCGGAGCCGTTACATCGGTTCCGTCGCCGGCCTTTTCTGGTCGATTCTGAATCCGGCTCTGCAACTGGCTCTCTACACGCTGGTCTTCTCTCTGGTGCTGGAGATTCGGTTCGGCCGCGAGGGGTCCACCGGGATCTTCGCGCTGAATCTCTTCGCCGCTCTGCTCCCCTGGATGGCCATTCAGGAGGGCGTCGTCCGCTCCTCCCGGACCTTCATCGAGAACGCCAACATCATCAAGAAACAGCGATTCCCGCTGGAGGCGCTTCCCCTCAGCGTCCTGGTCTCGGCCTTCGTGCACCAACTCCTGGGGACGGCCGTCTTCCTCGTGGTGCTGGCGGTCACCCAACTGACCGACTTCCGGTTCCTGGTCCTGATTTTCCCCCTCTTCGCGATCCAGATCCTCATGACCTACGGGCTGGCCGCCATGGCCGCTTCTCTGAACGTCTTCTTCCGCGACGTGGCCCAGCTCCTCGGGGTTCTCTTCATGCTCTTCTTCTGGGTCACTCCCATCGTCTACCCCCGGAGCCGAGCCCCGGAAACCTACCAGTTCCTCCTCGCCCTGAACCCCCTGACCCACATGGTGGAGGCCTACCGGTTCGCCTTCCTGGGCGCTCCGGAGCCCTCTTTCTGGGGGCTGCTCTATTGGGCCGTCCTGTCCCTGGGGTTCTATCGACTGGGGCGTTTCGTCCTGGACCGGACCCGAAACCAGTTGGTGGACCTGTTGTGAGACCCGCCGTCCGGGCCGACCGCCTTTCCAAATTCTACGGGTCGCATTGGAACCCCCGGAACCTTCTCCGCCAGATCCTCACAGGAAAGGATTCGGCCCACCGGATCCGGGCCCTGGAAGGGGTCAGCTTCCAGGTCGAGGCGGGCAAGGCCCTGGGAGTGGCCGGCCAGAACGGTTCGGGAAAAACCACCCTGCTGAAGCTCGTGTCGGGCGCCGCCCATCCCAGCTCGGGGAGGGTCGAGGTGGACGGACCCGTCGGCGCCCTGCTGGACCTGGGAGCCGGCTTCCATCCCGAGTTCAGCGGCCGCGAGAACATCCGGTTCAGCGGGGCTCTCATGGGCCTGGAGCCGGACCGGGTCCGGGAGGCGGAGGACCGGATCGTGGCCTTCAGCGAGCTGGGGGAATTCATCGACCAGCCGGTGAGGACCTATTCCGCCGGCATGTACGTCCGTTTGGGCTTCGCCGTCTCCACCGGATTCCATCCTTCCGTGCTGGTCATCGACGAGGCGTTGGGCGTGGGAGACCAGCCCTTCCAGAAAAAGTGCACGGACCGGATCCTGTCCATCAAGAAGAGAGGGGCGGCCATCGTGATCTGCTCCCATAACCTCTACCAGATCAGGACCTTGTGCGAGGAGGCGATCTGGCTCCGGGAGGGCCGCCCCCAATCCCAGGGAGATGCCGTCACGGTGGTGGAAGACTACAGCCGATTTCTGGGGCAGGCGTCGGCTCCCCGCGACGGGGGCCCCGGCACCGCCGGTTCCGACCCTGCCCGGAATTGTAGAATCGAAAGCCTCCGACTGGAGGACGGTTCGGGATCCCGATCCGGGAGCTTCCAGACCGGCGAGACCTTGCGGCTGGAAATCGTCGCCGAGTTCGGGTCCGACTTCCGGGGCCGCCCCAGCCTTCGGGTGGCGATCCGGAGAGACGACGGCCTCAGCATCCACGAGACCCGGACCCGCAGCATTGAAGAACTGCAGTCGTTGGCCGGCGGCCGTTACCGGGGGCGGCTCACGCTGCGGGAGATTCCTCTCCTCGCGGGCGGTTACCGGGTTCTGGCCGCCGCCTGTTCCCATTCCGAGGAGCCGGCGCCGGGGAGTTGGGTATCGATTCCGTTCAACGTACGCTCCCGGGGCAGGGATTGGGGGGCGGTCCGTCTGGAACATCGTTGGAGCGGCGGTTTCTAACCCCCGAACTCCCGGAGCAGCGGGTTCCAACCGCCGACTCTTCGTCGTCCCCGTCTTGCTCCGCTTTGGACCGAAGTGGGCGCCCCTGCCGAAGGTCCTTCGTCAATTTGCACAAGAATTCGAGATTAAGGAATCAACGGCCACCCGATGACCGATCGCACTTTTTCCGCCGTCGTCGTTGTAAGTAATGAGCGTTGACAATCAATGAGGAGCAGCGGAAGAATGCTTCGAACCGACGAGATTGATCTCAGGACGCCTCCTGTTCGAGGCCCGTCAGGGAGGTCAACGGAGTCCAGACTATGGATGTTGATCTGATCAGGGTCTTGGTAGCAGTGGCGGCAGTGGGCGTCGGTCTTGGCGGACTGACGTTGGCCGGCGTGCGAGGGCTACGGCGCGATATGCAGGGCCTGCGGCAGGAGACCCGGGACGGGATCCAAGGCCTGCGGCAAGAGATGCGGGCCGAAATCCAAGGTCTGCGGCGGGAGACGCGGCAGGATATACAGGACATGCGCGGCCAGATGGGACGGATCGATTCCCATATCGGCGAACTCCGGGAACGCATGGGGCATGTGGAAGGACTTTGAAGGGGTTGCGCGACACTTTCGTCCAGGGGATCACCCCCAACTAGGAGCCTGCGGCGCAGACTCCTAGCTCGTAGTGGCGAGGAGGGGCGATCTCCAGTCGCCCATTCTTCCGCTCCCTCGTGGGATCAATTCCCCATGCTCTTCTGCTCAATTGACACTTGGGAGTTCGGCGACTGAAAGTCGCCGCTCCTTTCGTGGAATCGGTTTGGGCGGCATGGTATCGTGCTGGCCAGTCATGGGAGCCGGGAGGGGAAGTTCGGACGATTCTTCCGGCCTCCGCCGACACCGCGACCTCTACGATCACGGCTATTTCCACGGCAAGACCAGCGGATACCCGCCCGAGGGTTACGCTCGGGCGCATCCGGATTGGAACCCGTGGATTGAGTTGCTGGCGGCGCTCCAGCCCCGGGGCTTGTGGTTGGAGTTGGGTTGCGCTTACGGCTACCTGACGGAAGCGGCCCGGGCCTCCGGCCGACGGGCGGTGGGGCTGGACCTGAGCGACTACGCCCTCTCCCAGCACCCTCCGGCGCGTCCGTTCCTGGTGCAGGGTGACGCCCAGGAACTCCCCTTCGCCGGCGGCTGCGCCCATGTCGTGACCCTGTTCGACCTGCTGGAGCACCTTCCGGACCCGCGCTCCTGCCTCCGGGAGGCGGTCCGGATCCTGCACCCGGACGGACTCATTTCAGGCGCCACCCCGGACCCGCTCCATTTCCGGCGTCCGGAGCCGACCCACTGCTTCGAGCGTCCCCCCTCCTTCTGGATTTCGGTCCTGGAGGAGCTGGACCTGGCCGTGACCTACCGCTTCTCCGTGACTCCCTACAACTTCCAGTTCCTGGCGGCGTTCAAGGGGTCCCCCATGGCGGAGCGAACGGCGGCGTGGCGCCACGACTACACCGGCCCCGAACCGGAATTCGTCTCCGTCGACGGTCCCCTGGAGGTGCTGCCGCGCTGGGGATGGTCGGCGTTGGGGGCGGGCTCGCGGGAAATGCAGGGGAATTCCTCGGCTCTCTACCTCTTGAACCGGCTGGCCGGACCGGTCCGTTTCACGACCCGCTTCTCCGTCTCTTCCTCGCCCGAGTTCACCACCCTGCGGATCCGGGCCGGCAGCTCCACGTTGGCCGAGATCCACCTCGACTCGGAGCGGAAGACCACCCAGGTCGAACTGCCCCCGGTCAGCGTGCCGACCGGCGGACACCACCTGATCTTCGAACCCTCTCCACTGGGTGCACGGCTCCGCATCCACGACCTGCAGATCGACGCCGAGCCCTGTTCCCAGGAGGACCTGGTCCTGGGCCTTCCCTTCGACCTCTACCAGCGCTACCGCCTCGCGGCCCAGGTGGGTTCACGGTTGACCCAGGGTCCCATCCTGGACGTGGGCGGCTTGTTGGGGGACCAGGACGGACACCTGGCCACCACGGCGGACTTCTTGTTCGAACTGGAAATGGACTCGCCCGTCGAGGTCCGAACCACCGACCTGAGGCATTGCGACCATCCGGACCACGCTCCGGCTCCGGCCTGGGAGCAGCCCTTCGAAAACGCCTCCTTCGACCTGGTGCTGGCCCTGGACGTTCTGGAGCATCTGGATCCGGAGCGGCGGCCCGATTTCCTCTCGGAACTGGATCGCGTCGCCCGTTCCTTCATCCTGATCGGCGCTCCCTTCTCCACCCCGGCCGTGGAGCGGACCGAAGAGGAGCTGGCGCAGGGACTGCTGAACACCCGCCGCTTCCTGGAGGAGCACCGGACCCTGGGGCTGCCGTCTCACGACCTGGTGGAGAGTCACTTCCGGGACCGGCCCGAGTACGAGGTCCACCGGTTCCCCAGCGGCTACCTGGCTCGCTGGCGGGCCATGCAGGTGCTGACGCAGCACTATTTCCAACTGAACGACGCCACCTCCATGATTGCGCTGAACCGCCTCTACAACCAGACCTGTTACGTCCCGGACCTGGCTGAACCGGCCTACCGGAGCCTTTTTCTGATCTCCAAGACACCCCTCTCGGAGGACCAACGGAACTCGCTGGCGGCGCTGCTCCCGGGGCCGGACTCGGATCCCGATTCCCTCTGCGCCCTCTCGGAGATGGCCCGGAACGGCCAGTTCCCGAGCCTCCACCAGCGGCTCAGGGAACTGCTTCAGGAACGGGAAGAGGCTTGGCTGAACACCCGTTTCCTCATCAACGAGCGGCAGAAGCTGATCCGGCTGCTGCGCCGGGAGATCCGGAGCCTGCGCAACGAGGTCCCTCTCTGGAAACTGGCCGGTCTCCGCCTCCGGGACAAGCTGAGACGGCGCTGATGAGACCGCCTCCTCAGTCCGAATCGGCGCCGTCCCGGGGAGAGGCCGCGCCGGAAGAATCCGGCTCTCACGTCCCGGCCTCGGTCGTCATCATCAACTACAACGGCCGCCCCTACCTGGAGGAGCTGCTCGGTTCCCTGGAACTTCAGACCCGCCGGCCTTTGGAGGTCCTGCTGCTGGACAACGCCTCCCGGGACGGGAGCCTCGCCTACGTCCGGCGGAATTTTCCCTGGGTCCGGATCCTGCCGCAGGAGCGGAACCTGGGTTTTTCCCGGGCGGGCAACCTGGCCGCCGACGCGGCGCGCGGGACCTGGCTGGTCCTGCTCAACACCGACCTCCGTCTGGAGCCGGACTGGCTGGCGGAGCTCGTGGCCGTGGCCGAAACGGACGCCTCCATCGCGGCCGTCTCCTCCAAACTGAGGTTGTACGACCAGCCCCATCGGCTCAACGGCGTCGGGGGTTGCATGAACCGGCTGGGCTATACCTGGGACAGGGGGATGGGTGAGAAGGACCGGGGCCAGTACGACCGGAGCCGGGAGGTCCTCTTCGCCTGCGCCGGCGCCGCCCTGTTCCACCGGTCCCGTTTTCGGGAAGCGGGCGGATTCGATTCGCGCTTTTTCATGTACCACGAGGACGTGGACCTCTGTTGGCGGCTCTGGCTGCTGGGATTCCGGGTGGTCACGGCGCCCAGGGCGGTCGCATACCATCACCTGAGCGCCTCCACCCGCGAGGACCGGGGACTCCTCTGGCGGGAGATCCAGGGAGAGCGCCACAACATGCGCGCCCTGCTCAAGAACTATGAGCGGGCCAACCTGGCCCGGGCGCTCTGGGATCTCGTGGCCCTCAGCCAGTCGCCGCGCCGCAAATGGGCCCAGTTGGGAAACTTGGCCTGGAACCTGCGGTGGCTTCCCGAGACGCTGCGCCTGAGGCGCCGCATCCAGCAGGAACGGCGAGTGCCGGACGCACAATTGGAACGCCTTATCGTACAATCTCGCCATGTCCCCATCCCCCGGTGACGTTTCGGTCGTCACCGTCAACTGGAACGGGAAGTCCCACCTGTCCACCCTGCTTCCGCCCCTGATGGCGCTGGACCCGGGCGAGGTCATCGTAGTGGACAACGGGAGCACGGACGGCTCCCAGGACTTCCTCCGGAAGCGCTATCCCCAAGTCCGGTTGCTGGAGAACGGAGTCAACCGCGGCTTCGCGCAACCCTGCAACCTGGGGGCCGAGACGGCGCGGGGGTCCTGCGTCGCCTTCATCAACAACGACATGCGCCCCGAACCGGCCTGGCTGACCGCCGCGCTGGAGAAGCTGACCCCCCGTACCCCCTGTGTGGCCTCCCGGATCCTGGACTGGGAGGGGCGGCGGATCGACTACAACGGCTCCTCCCTCCACTACCTGGGCTACGGCCTGCAGCAGGATCTGGACCTTCCCGTCGAGGAAGCGCCGCGCCGGGACCAGGTCCTGTTCCCTTGCGGCGGGGCCATGCTGGTGGACCGGAAGGTCTTCCTGAAGGTAGGGGGGTTCGATTCCGATTTCTTCGCTCTCTACGAGGACGTGGACTTGGGCTGGCGGCTCTGGCTCGCCGGCCATCGTGTGGTCATGGCCCCCGATTCGGTGGTGCGCCACCGGTGCCACGCCACCCTGGAGACCCAAGCTCCCGAGAAGACCCGCTACCTGATGCACCGGAACGCCCTGCTGACCATCTTCAAGAACTACGACGACGAGAACTTCCGCAAGATCGTGCCCCTGGCGCTGCTTCTCTCGGTAAAGCGGGCGGTGCACTTCTCGGGGGTCCGAAAGGAGAGCTTCTACCTCTGGTCGGAGACGCGCCACAAGCTGGAGGAAGAGGACGAGTCCGCGCGTTCGCAATTGCTGGACTCGTTGAACCACCTGGTGGCCACGGACGACGTGCTGCAGGCTCTGCCGCGCGTGCTGGAGAAACGCCGCTGGGTGCAGGCGCTTCGCCGGCGGAGCGATCGGGAGATCGTGGAGCTGTTCGGCGACCCACTACGGCGAATCGTGGAGGATCCGGACTACGTTAAAGAGGAACTGGAGCTCCTGGAGTTGTTGGGATTGGGGTCGTTGCTGGATCTGGGGCCGAGCGCCGACGCTCTGGAGTCGCTGCCGGGGGCGCTCCGGGAAAAGATCCGGTCATTGGAGAAGGAGTTGAACGCACTCCGTTGGCTGGGGTCTCAGGCCGGCCTGCATCCTCCCGTCCCGCCGGGCCTGGCGACGCGGTTCTTCCGTACCGTCCGGCGAGAGGGGCTCAAGGTCGCCTGCCTCCGAGCGTTCGACTACGTCAATCGAGCGGTCTGAAAGAGGATGGGAGCGGCGACTTTCTTGTCGCCGATTAGGGGGGTCTTGGGGGGATGAAGTCCCCACTCCGCGTAGCGTCTTCCAACCGGGCGAATTGAAGAATGGGGGACAAGAATGTCCCCCCTCCCAATGGGCGGCAAGAAAGTCGTCTCCTAGTCGGAAACCGTGCGCCGGACGAAGAACTCCCGCAGTCCTTGCAGCAATTCTTCGACGTGCCCGATGCGTTCCCGGAGTTCGCCGATGTGGGAGTCCACCCGCCCCATGTGGTTGCGCATGTCCCGTATCTCCCGACGGACTTCGTGGAACTCGTCCCGCGTCTCCTGCCGCAGTCCTTGAATCTCGTGATGCATGTCCCGCATTTCCTGCCGGACCCCTCGCCAACTGGCCAATATCAGCCCAGCCAAGCCGACTCCTACCGCCACTACGGCTACCAGGACGCTGATCAGGTCAACAGACATTTTGGGGCTTATATATCTAACTTGACGTCAGCACACAGTTCCGGCACCACGCTCGGCCCACTGGCCCACGTTTCGGCACCCAGGGCAAGAACCCCCGCCCTGAGAATGTTCAGGGCTGCATTGTGGTCCCTGTCCATTCTGAGATCACAGGCTGAGCAGCGATACGTCTCGCTTCTCCCCGGTCGATTCCGGGCGCCACAACGGTGACAGTCCTGCGACGTGTATTGTGGGTTGACTTCCACGAACTCCCGACCGGCCCATTCTGCCTTGTACTGGAGTTGATTCCGTAGCAGTCCCCATTGCTGTGAGAGCATCTCTCGATTCAGGCCCTTCCGCTTCAGGCCCTTCGTCGACATCCCCTTGATGTCCAACTTCTCCACCGCAATCAGTCCGTTCTTGCGGATGATCCCAGTGGTCTGCCGGTGACAGGCATTCCGGTTGCTCACACCCTCCCGGTACCGCATTCCCGCCAACCGGCGGACTCTCTTCTTCCTCCGGTTCGACCCCCTCCGGCACCGGGCAATCCTCCTCTGTTGCCGCCGGATCTCCGGCCAGTCCCGCGTGTTGCGTTCGATTCGTTCACCGGTGGACAATACCGCCCGCTTGCGGATACCCAGGTCGATTCCGACCGCCGATGCACACTTCGGAAACGGCTGCTTCTCGACTTCATAGGTCAGATCCACGTACACGCGATTCGGCTTGCGGACGATCCGCAACGCCTTCAGTTCACCATCGGGCAAGGGCCTTGTCGGGAACAACCGAATCGTCGGAAAGCCCTTGGGACGAATGGCGTATCCTCGGGCCCGCTTCTTCACCATCGTCGTCTTGGGATCGACGATGTCAATCGTCTCCATCCTGGAGATCGGCCGGAACCGGGGATACCCAGGATTCTCTCCCGCCTTGCAGCGCCGGAAGAAGGCCTGGAAGGCTCGTTCCAGGCGAAACAACATTCCTCTTTCGGCCTTGACGGCAATGGACCCGAGCCCGGCCGGATCGTTTCTCCGCTTGTGCGTCAGACCCCGCAACTGGTCATACAGAGTCACGGATTTCTCTTCCTTCTCCCAGGCGTCCTTACGCTCTTCCAGGGCGGAGTTGTAGAGGCGGTTCAAAACCGATCGGATCCAATCCAGGCGGCAAAGCCCTGCCTTGGAGATCTTGCCTCGGCACTGATAGGTTGTATGAACCATAACAGAGCCAACTATAACACATTTTAATGACAATCTATCAAGTTAGATATATAAGCCCCAAACCATACAACGACTGCCCCGAAGAATACGCGAACGATCCCGATAGGCGGCGACTTTCTTGTCGCCGGTTGGGAGCGGCGGCTTTCTTGCCGCCGTTTGGGGGCAGCGGCTTTCTTGCCGCCGAACTCCAGCGTAACGGATGTTACAGAAACGTATGGGAGATCCATAGTCGGGATCGAGGAATGAAGAATGGGGGACTAAAAGTCCCCTCCCATTCCCCCCTCCGTTCGTCTTTTCTTGGATGGGAGCGTCAACATGATTGGCTGTACAATTCGAAGCTAGCCTCTGTTCATGGCTGGCGGAGCAGGTCCCGGCGACATATGCGACAAGGAGCAGTAGAAATGAGCCCGGAACTTATTGGAATCATCGTTGCCTCTATCGCATTGGGGGGGTTGATGATCTCCCTGTTTGCCCGGCTGAAGTCCGACATCAGCCGACTCCGGGATGGATTCGCTCAGATCCGGGAACGCGTGGCAGACATTGAGGGCCTCCTGAAAGGCCTGCGTGATTCCATTGCCGCAAGGACAGACTGAGCGATCACGAGTAAGACGACAAGAAAGACGCCTGTCCCCTCCCAGTCGCCCCTCCTATTCGTTCCTCTCCGGTAAACTTGTTCCATCCATGCGGGTCAGCGTTGTCATTCCAACCTATAACCGGTCCCGGATCCTGGTGCGGACGTTGGAGGCGCTGGGCCGGCAGACGCTGATTGAGGGGTCTGGGGCTGATTCGGGGGGAGGAGGTCCTTACGAGGTGATCGTGGTGGACGACGGTTCCACGGACGATACGGCGGAGCGGGTTCGGGAGATCTCGGCGGGGTATCCGGCGCGGTTGGTCTATCTGCACCAGGAGAATCGCAAGCAGGGGGCGGCGCGGAACCTGGGTGTGAGGAGAGCCCGGGGGGAGTGGTTGGTTTTCCTGGGGGACGATACGGTTCCTGCGTCCGATTTTCTGGAGGAGCATCTGCGGGCCCGGGACGGGGTCGCGCAGGAGGAGGCGGAACGGGTGGTGGCGATCGGGTACACGCCCTGGGCCCGGGAGTATCCCCGGACGCGGTTCATGGAGTACGTGGGGGAGGAGGGGTGGCAGTTCGGGTTCTCGCTGATCGAGGACAAATCGTGCGTTCCCTTCAATTTCTTCTACACCAGCAACCTTTCCATTTCCCGGGAGTTCTTCCGGGAGTCGGGGGGGTTCGACGAGGACTTCGGCGAATACGGGTGGGAGGACATCGAGCTGGGATGGCGGCTCCACCGGATGGGGATGCGGCTGGTCTACCATCCCCGGGCGGTGTCCTACCATCACCACCCGACCTCGGTGAGGGCCTTCGTGCGACGGCAGCGGCGCGTCGGCGCCTCGGCCTGGAACTTCTACCGCAAACATCCTGAGATGGTGGATTTCCTCAACGTCGGCCGCCTGCCCCGTTACCGGCTCCGGGACCGGGTCCGCATGGAGCTCCTGACCTGGATCTGCGCCTGGACCGAGAAGCAGCGTTGGCCGGATCTCAGCTTCCTCTATCCGGATCTCATGAGCTACCACTACAATCTGGGATTGCTTCAGGGCCGGCAGGAGAAACGGTAGGCATGCCGGGCGCCTACGACCCCAGGTTGACGGTGATCATCCCCACCTGGAACCGGGCGCGGCTGCTGGACAGGTGTCTCACCTCGCTGGCCAAGCAGCGGGTGAGATGCCCGGTCCTCGTCGTGGACAACGGCTCCACCGACTCGACCCGGGAGATGCTGGAGACCCGGTTTCCCGGTGTGGAGGTGCTGGCGCTGGAGGAGAACCAGGGGTTCGCCCGGGCGGTGAACCGGGGCATCCTCCATTGCAGCTCCGATTTCACGGCTCTCCTGAACAACGACACGGAGGTGGACCCGGGCTGGACGGAGGCGGGGCTGGCGGCGTTCGACGGTCACCCCTCCTACTGGTTCCTGGCCTCCCGCATGGTGGACTTCCGCCGGCGGGACCGGATCGACAGCGCCGGCGACGGCTACGACCGGACGGGGATGCCCTTCAAGCGGGGCCGCGGCGACCCGTGCGATCTCCACGGGCAGAGCCGGCCTGTCCTGGGGGCCAGTGCGGGAGCGGCCTTCTACCGCCGCGAGTTGTTCGACCGCATCGGGCTGTTCGATGAGACCTACTACATGTACCTGGAGGACGTGGACCTGAGCCTGAGAGCCCAGCTCACGGGCCATCCCTGCCTGTACGTCCCGGATGCCGTCGTCTACCATATCGAGGCCGCGTCCGATTCGTCTCGGGACGAACTGGTGGCGGACCTCCTGGCGCCGGAAAAGGGGGAACCCGGAATCGATCCATTGGCGAAGAAAAACGCCGGGGTCGGCCCGGGTGAGCCTGCCTCGGCCCCACCTCCGCTGCCCGTCTGCTATTCGCCGGCCCGGGTCTACTGGATCACCCGGAACCGGTGGCAGTTGATGGTGACCTACCAACTGGGCCGGAACCTGTTCCAGTTGGCTTACGGATGGGCCCGTAGCACAGCGTTCCACGCCGTCAAGGCCGGCTACCTGGGGTGGTTCCTGCGAGGACTCGCGGCGGGGATGGCGCGGACTCCGCAGGCGCTCGCCAAGCGTTTGCGGGTACGCCGCGACCGGGTCCTCACGGGACGGGACATATGCCGACTGATGAACGGGTCCTAGCGCTGGTGGTCAACTGGAACGGGTGCGAGGTGCTCCCGGCGACGCTGGAAGCGTTGCGTTCCACCGTGCACCGTGAACTCGAGATCGTTGTCTTGGACAATGCGTCCACTGACGGCTCGGCCGACATGGTGCGGTATCCGGTCAATCTGACCCCGCTGGCGGAGAATCTGGGCTACGGGGGAGCACTCAACGCGGTGCTCCGGACGTTGATTCGTCCCGGCGACTACACCAGAAGTAACGTCGCCGACTATTTCCTCCTGCTGAACAACGACATCCTGGTGGAGCCGGAGACGGTCTCCCGGCTTTTGGAGATCGCCCGGGAGAAGGGTCCGGGGATTTACGGCCCCAAGGTGCTCTTGCAGGGGAGGCCGGGCCGGTTGGACGCCGCCTGGGGGCGGATCACCTGGAGCCACGTTCTGTCGTCCTTCGCCGGCAAGGGTGCGCGCGACGGCGGGCGGTACGACCGGGTCCGGCGGGTTCAGTTGCTGCTGGGGTGCGCGCTTCTGGTTCACCCCCGGGTCTTCCAGGAGGTGGGGTTCTTCGACGAGGACTACTTCATGTACCACGAGGAGGTGGATTTCCTCTTCCGGACGGGACGGCGAGGGTTTCCGGCCTACTACTGCCCGGCTGCGCGGGTCCATCACCGCCGGGCTCATTCCACGCGGGACGAACCGTTGAAGCGGGTGTTCTGGGTTCGCCGGAACACGGTGCTCTTTATGAGGAAACATCGGGTCGGCGCGTGGGCCTGGGGCAATTGGGGCAAGACGCTGGTGTTGAGTCTCGTCTGGAACGCCGTGCTGCTACGGTGGCAGCGCTTGGCGACAATCTGGCGAGGCGTTGTCGCGGGGATGGGAGGGGGGACTTGTAGTCCCCCACCTGGGAAGGGGGACTTGTAGTCCCCCATTGGGAGGCGGGACTCGCAGTCTCCTACTCCGAGTTCATCCGCGCCCGTCTCGAGGTATTGTTGCTCTGGAGTTCGGCGGCAAGAAAGCCGCCGCTCCCATCGTCGCTCCTGCAATCGGTGCCGCATTTCCTTGTTCGACGTTCCATTTTTCCCACGGATGATCGACCCAAGTAATCAAGCGCAAGCGTTTTCCGTCTGAAATCCGCGAACTGGGATATTCCTTACAAGAAACGCCAGGAACGAACCGAACTCTACCGCAAGTCCGGCACCACGGATTACATCCACCTTCCCAGGACCGCCCTGCTACACGAGACGTACGTCCGGCACACGTTAACAGCCCGTGGCAAAAGTCGTCACGGCATTCGACCGTCCCTGCATCCCGGCGGACGGCGTTACGATTCGCTCACATACTCCCGGTATGCTCTCGAATCGCGCCTTGTCCGGCGGGCGCAGGAACGGTCTCGGTGCTCGCGCGACTTTCACCACGGACCGTTAAGATTCGCAGGACTGTCAGACGAGCAGATCAGAAACTTCATTTCTGAAAACCATTGCTGAACGACGGTCCGCAAACAGGTCCGCGACGATTTTCCAGGTAGCGGGCAATCAATCATTTTCGGGTGGGGTGGGGGATTGGAGAGGGGATTTGTAGGCCGCCATTTGGAGGTCGTCCGCTCCCATCTCGAGGAATTGTTGGTCTGGATTTCGGCAGCAAGGATACCGCCGCTCCGACAAAAAAAGGGGCAACCGCTTTTGCGGTTGCCCCTTTTGGGTTCGGGTCCGCTGGGGACCGTTATTGGACCGGGACCACCGGGAGGGTGGTGAAGATCCGGTTGTTGAAGTCCATCTCCAAGGCTACGCCGGTGAACATGGACCCCGACGGCGCGGTGCAGCGGACCGAGCCTTCGAAGTCGTCCGTGTTGGCATTCGGGAAGAGCTCGTTGATGAACTCGGAGTTCTGTCCGTTGCCAGGCAGCTCGATCGGCTTCTCGCCCATCGGGTTGCCGCCCTTCATCAACCTGCAGGTCACCGTCGTCATATCCGCCATCAGGTTGCGGATGGCGGCGCCGGTGTTGATGCCGTTCATCATGCGGCGGGCCGGGAAGATGGCGGCGTTCACGGCTTCGCTGGCTCCCACTCCGGCGACCCCGATGTTGGGGATGTCGAAGCGGAGGACTCCGCCGATGGGTCCGTCGGAGACGACTCGCACCGAGCCGATCATGCCGTCGCCCATGCCACTGGTCGAGATCGTCATTTCACCCATGGGTGGGATCTCGTCCATGACCATCAAGGCCCCGTCGCTGTCGACCTCGACTCCGTCCATCATCGCGTCCACAACCATCGAGGCATCGATCATGTTGCCCATCTGGTCATAGAAGTAGATGGCCGGTGAGACAGCCGAGCTGGCCACGTTGACGAAGACCAGGTCGGAACTCGTTGCCGTTCCTGCGAAATCGCCGTTGGCGAAGTGCGCAAAGTTCAGCATCGACTCACCACTATCGGAGCCAGTGTTCAGCGGCACCACCGGGAGGGTCGTGAAGATCCCGTTCGCGGCATCCAATTCCAGTGCAACTCCGGCGAACATGCCGCCGTCGGCGGCCGTGCAGCGCACTGATCCCAGGAAGTCGGTGGTATTGGAGCCCGGGAACATCTCGTGGATGAACTCGGAGCTATGGCCGTCTCCATCCAACTCGACCATCTTGGTATCCATCACATCGCCGCCCTGCATCAGCACGCAGGTCACCGTCATAGGCTCGGCGCTGAGATTGCGGATCGCCGCGCCGGTGTTGATTCCACCCGCCATGCGGCGAGCCGGGAAGATGGCGTCGTTGACAGGTTCGCTGGCTCCCACGCCGGCCACGCCGACGAACGGGATGTCGAACCGCAGCACGCCACCCAGGCGGCCGGTGCCGAAGACTCTAACCGAGCCGATCACCAGGGCACCTTCGCCGTTGGTCGAAATGGTCATTTCGCCTCGGCCTGCGATCCCCATGGGAACGGCTAGGGAGCCGTCGGCGGCCATCTCCAGGCCACCCATCAGATCCACCACCGAATCGGCGGGAATCATCTCGCCCATCTGGTTGTAGAAGTAGATGGCCGGGGTCACCGCGGAGGTCTCCACGTTCACCAACACGATGTCGGATGTGATGGTCACTCCACTCGCTTGGCCATTGGCAAAGTGGGCGAAGTCGATGCCCTCCATGGGCGTCGCCTCGACCGAGGCGGAGGCGCCAGTACCGATGGCGTTCACCGCTCTCACCTCGATTTCATGGCCGATCCCGTTGGTCAGGCCCGTCATGGTGTAGCTGGTGGCATTCGCGCCGCCCGCCACCGTCATCCAGTTGCTCCATCCACCACCGTTCATCCGGTAGCGCACCTGGTAGCCGGTCACCGCGGAGCCGCCGGTGTCGGCCGGCATTCCCCACATCACCGTGATGGTCTCGCTTTCGACTCTCGCCGTCAGGCCGGTGGGCGCGGTGGGCGCCCGGCCAGGCGTCGCGGTGGCTTCGGCCTCCGCGCCCTCGCCGATGCTGTTCACCGCCCGCACCTGGAATCCATATTCCGTGCCGTTGGTGAGGCCGGTGACCGTGCGGCTCCTGGCGCTCCCGGCACCACTGACGGTCGTCCATTCGCCGTAGGTTCCGCCAACCGCGCCGTAGCGGTACTCGTAACGGAGGATCTGCGAGCCGCCGTCATCCGGGGCACCCCAACTCAGAGCAACCTCCTCATCACCGCCGGTCGCCGTCAGATTCGCAGGCGCACCCGGAGCGGAATCCGCCAGCGTCGCGCTGGCTGTGGCGGCTTGACCTCCGCCCACGGAGTTCACCGCCCTCACCTCAATGGTGTAGGAGGCCCCGTTCTCCAGTTCAGGTACCGTGTAACTCGTGGCACCTGCGCCGCCAGGAATATTCGTCCACTCAGTGAAGCCGCTTCCGCTCCGCTGGACGCGGTATTGATAACGGACGATTGCCGAACCACCGTCACTCGCCGGTGCACTCCAACTCAACGCGACTTCCTGGTCTCCGCCGGTCGCCGTCAGTCCCCGAGGCGCACCCGGGGCGCCCTCCACCGGGATTGTCACGGCGACGTCCGAGACTCCAACACCCGCGTAGTCCCCGCCGGTCACCGTATCGCATCAACATTTCCGTTCTTACCTCGTCACCGCCGGCGTCGTCGGCCACCATCACCGTCAGGGTTTGAGCGGACCTCCAATTCGCAGTCGTGAAGACCAGCGGGGAACCGGACACCGTCACGTCGTCTGATGAGCTGGTCACCGCGATCGTGACGTCATCCGTGGGTTCCGTATTCAGCGAGACTCTGTAGGTTCCGCTCACACCCGCCCCGATGGTCAGACCCGTCGGATCTACGGTCACACCTCGCATGTCGTTTTCGCTGGGCGTCACCGTTACGGACATAATCTGCAGGTTGCCGTCTTCGTATTCGTCGGCGCCGGTCACCGTGTGGGTCAGCGTCACTGCCGCGTCCGGCACCGCATCGTCGTCCTCGGCAACACTCACCGTCACCGTCTGATCGCGGTTCCAGTTGCTGGTCGAGAAGGTGAGTCGCGACCGGTTCACTCGCACGTCGCCAGACGCGCCCGCAATATTCACGTAGACAGTCGTCGTGGGCGCCTTGGCCAGCACTACCGAATAGGTATCGCTGTCTCCTTCGGTGATCGACAGCTCGTTCGGGTTCACCGCCACGCCAGGCGTGTTGCCGGGCAGGACCACCACCTCGACAGGTTCGGAGGCGCTGTAGTCCGGGTCCGAACTAGTTGCAGTGTTGGTAAGGGTCGCCGACGAGGCCTCCGCGGTGGCGTGCACTGTCACCGTCCGCGGCGAGGACCAGTTGTCCGGTGTGAAATTCAGCGGCGACGGGGTGGCGCTGAGATCACTGCTCCCGCCGGTGATCGCCACCGCCACGTCCGCCGTCGGTTTCGTATTGAGCGCCACGGTATAGGTCCGGCGGGAACCTTGTGGCATTTCCAACCTGGTCGGCGTTACGGTCAGGCCCGCCGTGTCGTTGTCCCTGATGGTCACAGTCACGGAGAGCGCCGTTATGAGTGCGTAGCCTCCGCCGTTCACTCCGTGCGTGAGTGTGACAGCGGTGGCCGATCCGTCGTCATCCTCAGCCGCGCGTACCGACACATGCTGAGGAATATTCCAGTTTCGCTGGTTAAAGGTGAGCGACGCCGGAGACACCATCAGGGACTGCAACTTGGCGTCCGCCAAACCGCCCAACGTAATCGTTACCGTACCCGTGGGCTCGGTATTCAGCATGACGGAATAGGAAGTCGCCGCCGCGCCCTCGGTGACCGTCAATGCCCTGGGGGTCACGGTCACACCCTTGGTGTCGTTGTCGGTGGTCGTCACCGTCACTATGCCGCCAGTCATACCGCTATAGCCACCACCGCTTGCGGTGTGGGTCAGAGTTACCGCCGCTTCGTCCTCTCCGTCGTTGTCTTGACCGGCCTTCACCTCCACGGTCTGGGTATCACTCCAGTTGCTGGTCGTGAAGACCAGCCGCGACGGATCTACGGTCACGTCGCCCGATGCTCCGCCCACCATGACCGTTACAACCCCCGTCGGCTGAGACTCCAGCTTGACTGTGTAGGTGCCGGTTGCACCCTCGACAAGCGGCAAGGTGTTCGTCAACTCCGGGGTATCCGGCGTCGTATCGACGATGATTCCCCGGGTTTCGTCCTCTTTGATCGTGAGGGTGGCCCGTTTTCGTGGACGGTTTATTAGTACGGTCTACGTTGGTCCTGTTTGTAATACTCCTTCTGTCGGTGGGGAGCAAGACTTCCTCCTGCGGAATGTCAATGGCCATCGAAATGTCAGGGTTGTGGCCATTGACAGAGCGCTCTTTCTTCCGTGTGGGGGCGACTGATGGACGCGTCAGCAAAAGGGCTCACGTTGTGGGAAATCTCTGATTTTCCACAATGGGATACCGCTTAACGAGGGGGCCTCGGTCTCTCATTCCAGGGATTTAAGAGTTTTATATGTCTCTTTGCATCCGGGGGTCTCAGGGGGGCAGCGCCCCCCTGCCCCCTTCAAGCGTGTCGCGCGCGACGCTTGGTGCGACGGTGGCGGTGCTGGCATCGTGGTCGGGCAGCTCGAAGCCGTACCGGTTCTTGAGGTGTCGTCAGTCCTGCTGAGCCTTCCGGCTCGCAGGACCGGCACTGGAGGCAGGCAAGACGACTCCAGCAGATCTTCACTCCACTGGGCGAGAGCACGAATCGAGGATCTCGTCGCACGGATCGAGTCTCGCCGCCGCCGTGGGTCCTACGCCGCCTGCTGCTCGTAGTGGACCGGCGACTCGTAGCCCAGCGCCGAATGCCGGCGCTGGCGGTTGTAGAATCCTTCGATGAAGTCGAAGACAGCCCGCCTCGCCTCACCCGGGTTCCGGAACCGGTGACGGTCCAGCAACTCGCACTCCAACGTCGCGAAGAAGCTCTCGCACATCGCGTTGTCGTAAGCGTCCCCCACGGAGCCCATCGACGGTCGCACTCCCGCCTCCCGGCATCGTTTCCCAAAGGCAGCCGAGGTGTACTGTGTCCCTTGGTCCGAGTGGTGGATCACCTGCTTCGGCTGGCGCCGGATCACCGCCATGGCGAGCGCCTTCTCCACCAGTTCGGAGCGCAGATGCGTCTCCATCGCCCAGCCCACGACCCGGCGGCTCCAAGCGTCCACGACCACGGCCACGTACAACCAGCCCGCCTGGGTGCGCACATACGTCAGATCCGCGACCCAGAGCTGATCCGGTCCCTCGGCCGTGAAGTTCCGGTTCACCAGGTCCGGTGCCGGACGCGCCTTCCGGTCCCTCCGGGTGAGCCCGGCCTTCCGGCGCCTCCGGCTCGCCCCCTGGATCCCGGCTTCCTTCATCAATCGACCCACGCGCTTCGGGCTCGTCCGTTCCCCTCGAGCTCTCAGCTCGGCATGCAGACGAGGCCGACCGTAAACTCTCCGGTTCTGGTTCCAGATCCGCACGATCTTTTCCCGAAGCGTCTCGTCCCGGCGATCCCGCTTCGAGGGTCGGCGTTTCAACCAGGCGTAGTACCCGCTGGGGGAGAGACCCAAAACGCGGCACATCACCCGAATCGGAAACCGGGCCCGGTACGCCTTCACGAACTCGAATCCTTGCTGGGGATCGAGTCGCTCTCCCGGGCGAACCAAGCCGCGGCTTTTTTTAGGATGTCCCGCTCCATCCGCAGCCGCTTGATCTCCCGCCTCGCCTGGCGCAACTCCTGGCGCTCGAACGTCGTCAGCCCGTCGTTACGGCGCCCCTCGTCCAAATCAGCCTGCTTGACCCACTTGCGGATCGCCGACGCCGAGGGCTCGAACTCCCGCGCCAGCGCCTCCGGCGATCGACCCGAGCGGACCAGCCCCACGATCTCCCGCCGAAACTCCGGCGGGTACCGCCGCTGCTTTCTTGCCATCGTGGATCCCTCCTTTCACTTCCTTACTTTGGATGTGTCCACGAAAGCGGGTCAACTCCAATCGTGACCCTGACGTTGACCGCACTCTGACGATCGTAATCGCCGCCGCGCACCGTGTGTCTCAGAGTGACGGCATCGTCCGGTTCCCCGTCGGCGTCGTCGGCAGCATTGACCATGACTTCCTGCGCCTGGAACCAGTCGGTAGTCGTGAACGTCAACTGGGACCGGTTCAAGGTCACGTCACCGGCGGTGCCACTGACGGTCACGGTCACATCGTCGGTAGGCTGCGAATCCAGCACCACGGTGTAGGTCCCGCTTGAGCCCTCAGGGACATCGAGGGTCGTCGGTTCCACCGTGACGCCCCGGGTGTCGTTTTCTCTGATCGTCACCTGCAAGGTGCTGTTGTTTGTGGTCGCGCCGTTGAACTCGTGCGTCACCATCACGGTGTCCTGCACGGCGGCGTCGTCCTCGGCCGCAGCCACCATCACCGTCTGTGCGGTACTCCAGTTATCGTCCGTGAAAGTCAATGTACTTCCAGTTAACGTATCTCCACTCAACGTCAGATCCGAACCGGTGGGAGCTTCCACCGTCACGTCCACACTTCCGGTCGGCGCCGAGGCCAGCCTCACCGTGTACGACCTGCTGGCGCCTTCGTCGACGTTCAGCGAAATTGAACTTAGGCGGATTCCCGGCTGCGCAGTAGAGACTGTTACGTCGACCTGCCCAATAGAAGTGACTTCGTCGTAACCCTCGTCCCTGCCCGACGTCATCTGGATCGCATGCTGAATGTTTACGGATCCCGTGGCGGCCGAGGTCGTCGTAACCGTGACCGTTCGGGGCCTATTCCAACTACTCGTGGAAAAACTCATGGACGACGGGCTCACCGTCACACCTTCATTGTCCGTATCTTCCGCTACCGAAATGTAGACCGTTCGCGTCGGCTGGGTATTGAGCATCACCGTGTAGGTGGCCCTCGACCCCGCGGCGATATTCAGCGAAGAGGTACTCACGGTCACGCCCCGCGGGTCGTTGTCGGTGACCAATATTGGCACCGTCGCAGGAGATGCCGACACGCCCGTGTAGTCCCCTCCTCGAATTGTGTGCGTGAGGGTTGCAGTATCGTTTTCCGCGTCGAAATCTTCGCCCGAATACACGTTGACGGTCGGCTCCGTTTCGTAGTTTTCCGGCGTGAAGAACAACCGGGACGGACTCACCGTGAGTTCACCGGAGGTGCCGCCGATGTCCACCGTCACCGTGGCCGTCGGTTGAGTCTCGAGTTCGATCGTGTAATTGGCGCTGGCGGCCTCGCCGACCGACAACTGCCCGTCCGCGTTCAATGTTGCCGTAACCGTCACGCCCTTCGTATCGACGTCGGTGACGTTTACGGTCACCGACACGTTCCTCAACGTCACTTCCTCCGCGTCGTCGCCGTCTCCGACGGTCGCCATGTGTGTCAGCGTCACCGTCTCACCAACAGCGTTTGCATCTTCGGGCGCAGTCACCGTCACCGTACGCTCGGTAGTTTCCCAATCGGCCGCCGTGAAGTTGAGCGTCCTGTTGTCAACGTTTATGACGTCCTCACCGCCGACTACCGTTATTTCCACATCTCCCGATGGCTCAGCATCCAGCCGCACCGTGTACGTCGCGCCTGTACCATCTGCTTCCTCGACGTCCAGAGTCCTCGGGTTCACCGTCACGGCCAGACTGCCCTGGGCCAAGGCCAGTTGCGGCGCGGCAAGCAGCATCACGGCCAGGAAGGGGAGGAATACGCCTCCCACATGCAACGAGTTGCGTTGTCTGAAAATTCCCCGGAACGACATGGACTTAGTGGCATCACGTCTCAGCATGGGTTTCCTCCCAATTCGGCGAACTGGCTGCGAATTCTGGAAATAGCACAGCAGATGCTCTTGGCACAATTCAGGCAGCTTCACTGATCAAAAATAGAACAACGCCTCTGACACGACACTCTTCAGTCGATAAACTGCGTGTGCCTGAGGGTTTTTCGCACATTATAAAAGAGTCTTCTCAGACCTTTCCTCCCATTACGGGATTCCGATTCGAGCGACCAGTACATCTCCCAAGATGACTCGCGGCTGCATGGGCGACCGGCGGACCTTGCGCCGGTTGTAGACCACGGCGACCTCGTTTTCGCCGGAGCGCACAAGTCGGGGGTAAAGATGCTCGAAACCCTTTTTCGGCTCACTAATTTTTATGAACTCCATGAAACCGGACTTGAGATCCTCGCTCCAGGCCAGATAAATCTCGGGCGATGCTCCGATCGCTCCTTTGGAATAGGCGACCAAGCATCCCCCTCGCCAAGGTAGAAGGTCGAATCCGTAATAGAATCTGCCGGGTCCATGATCTCCCGCCAGGGAATCCCTCTCCCCTTCCGGGGCCGTCCAGCCGTTCGTGGAAAAAAGACGATAGGAGAGTCGGCGATGGGTCCGGCCCCAATCTTCTCGCGATTCGTACCAGGCGGCGAGGAGTCCGCCGTCGACGGGTTGCAGGGAGGACCGGACCGACAACGCCCTCCGGTCGAATATCACCTGGTCCTGGTTCCAGGTGGCGCCGCCGTCCGGCGAATGGTCGAAGTAGAGTGTCGTCCGATCGCCCTTGACGACGTGCCAGGCGACGTAGATCGAATCTTCCCGCACCGCCAACCTGGGGCCCTGACAACTCGTGGAGGGATCGTCGTTGACACGGACGGGTACGGACCAGGAAAAATCTCCTTCGGATCTGCTGAAGACGACCGCTCGCCTTCCGGCCGTCCGGTCAATCCAGACCAGGCATGCCCCGACGCCCGGTCCAACGGCCAACCGGGGTGATGCCGTTCCCCCTCGCTTCCGGCCCTCCGGGACATTGACGTCCACTGGGCGCCAGTCCTTCCCGCCGTCGTCGCTCTGAAACAGATGGATGCGTTCCCGTTCCCCGGGGTAGCCATTGGAAACGGCCAGATACAAGTTGCCCCGTCCGTCCCCCATCAACTGGGGGCGCCGGGGCAGGACCGTCCCCACGGCGAATTGGCGCGGCGGCGTCCAGGAAGTTCCTCCATCTTCCGATCGCCGATATCCGACGCGGAGCTCACTTCTCTGCTTTCTCTGCTTCCTGCGCTCATTTCCGACCCAAGAGCAGTGAATCACACCAGATTTGCGGTCGATCCATAGCGCGGGGGAGCGCTCGAGGGCGGGACTCGCCGAAATGGCAGCGGGTGAACCCCAGCGATCCTCCGAGCGGACGTAGCGAGAAACGAACACGTCCGTATCTTTGTTTGGATTCGAATCCCGAACGGCGGTAAATCCGACAAACAGATCTCCGTCGGGAACAGCTTTCAACTGATTGTAGGAAACGGCCGTCTCGACGAACGCCTGGATTCCTGGGGGGTTGACCTGGAGCCGCGACAACTGCCGCCATTCCCCCGGGGCCGCGACCATACTCTGCACAGGCGCCGCAACGACAGCCAAGAGAACAGCGGCACCGGAAAATATCCTTCTCAACTGTCCGTTCAGCGTAAACAATTCACAGAACTCCTGATTGAAGGTCGATAACGACCGTCCTGCCGGCGACGACGTTCCCCATGCTCGGCTCGGAGTTCGGCGGTTGGAAACCGCCGCTCCTCCCAGCCGGTGGTCTGTCTCCGGGCTGCGGCCATTCAGGATAGATGCCGCATTTTGGGAAGGGTCGCAATTCGACAGGAGTGGGGGACGCTGGATTGGACCAAAAGAGAAAGGGGGGAGCCCGGCATGGGCTCCCCCCTGGTTTTTCTCGAACCGCCGGTCTCACCTCGTTCAGGGAGAGACGATCCTTGCTAGATGCAACTCAACCTAGTTGGTGTCATCCGGAGACGGAGGCGACTTCAGCGTCCAGGAGGCCGCGAAACTCGACGTCGGGTTGACGAACTTCAAAATGGCCCGTCCCGTGGTGACGAATGTCCGGCTTGAGTCTGCCTCCTCCACGATCAGCGTGCCGCCCGTGTAGGTCCGCTCGTCCACAGAGGGAATGCCATCCGGTTGCTCGAAGGCTGAAAGATCCGCAGGATCTCCGTCTCCATAATCCATCTTACATTCCAAACTGCCGCGTGCGAATTTTATCCACCCCGGCGAGCCGTTCATCATGAGATTCATCCCGCCGTCATCCAGACCCGTAAAGTCGCCATGGCCTGCGGTCGCCTCGGGAACGAGGCTCGTCAGATTGCTCAGGCTCCAAGGCCCTTCGATCGCGTCTCCATCACAATCGCCGGCATTGGTCATGACATTGATGCCGTTGACGATGATCGTGGTGCTCGGCGCGTCCGCATCGGGATCTTCCGTGCCACCGCCGACAATACCGGGATCGTCTTCGGCAGACATCATCTCCAACGGATTACCTGTGGCGTCCATGAGTGTGACATCGATGGCCGTCATGGCGGGAATCAACTTGTACGCGCCTGGATCCATCCCATCATCCGCCACGGACAGAAACTGCACGATCTGTGTGGAATCACCACTTACACCGCTAAGAGATGGCAGCACCATGGCCCCGCTGGCCGCCATGATGGTTCTGTAGGTGCGAGGGCCAGTTTCGATCAAGTCATCGCCAGCCTCATTGTCGGTGCCTGCGGCATAGCCCGCTGCAGCGGCGACCGCGTCTCCCGTTAGATTCACCCCCATACCAGCGGCGTCCTTTTCGGCCAAGTAGGCCTCGGCCGGGGTACCGTCCAGAACCTGGTAGTCCGTGTTGACCATCATATCGTTGTCCCTGTTGTTGACCACAGGCCGGACTACCGGCGTGCCGCCCCAGGACAAGGTCTGGTCGGGTCCGCCCACGTCGGTGCCAGACAGAGCCTCGGTGAAATGACCGGTCAGGTGGTTGAATGAGATGACCTGAGCGTCGCCGACGCCCCATTCCGCGACGTTGGCGGAAGTTACGTCGTCATCGCTACACGCCTCGATATCACCGTCTCCGTCGGGATCAAGGTGCAAGAGGTTGTTGTCGGCGTCGTCGGCGTCTTCCGTAGAGGTGCCCAGAGTAGTCTTAATGTCACCACAAGCGTCGATGTTGTCCGTCCCATGCATATCCTCAGCCAGGGACTCCGGGAAAAGGACGTTTGCCGTTGCGGCGGTGTTACCACCAGCACCATCAACGGCCTCAGTCTGATCAG
The DNA here is from genome assembly GCA_951812665.1 of uncultured Acidobacteriota bacterium. Classification (GTDB taxonomy): domain Bacteria; phylum Acidobacteriota; class UBA6911; order RPQK01; family JAJDTT01; genus JAJDTT01. Next base: position 54,636 of record CATOST010000015.1, on the reverse strand, counting down.
CGACCGCGGTGACGGCAATCACAAAATGGCCGTTACCCATTTTTCCGCTTCCCATGATTTCGTCGCCTGTGTTCAGCTCAGTACCCGGAATCATGTGGTCGAACGGGTCGAGCAGAACGCTGGAATCGGAGGTGAGCACTCTGAGGTAATAGAGAGCCAACTCCATATCGTTGTTGTAGTACTGAACCAACAACGTGACCGCGCTAGCAGGGTTCGCGTTCACAATAGAGATGTAGTTCGTATGGGCCATGCTGCTCTGAAAGATCAACTGGGACCCCTTGTCGGCGGCAAGTCCCTGATTCGCGACCATAGTGACCGCGAGAATCGGGATCGTGCCCAGAACCAATAGTTTCATCCACCCTTTCATTTGAAAGTCCTCCTTCGATAAGTTTACAAATCCCCTGAAAACAGAAAATACCCGGAGCGGAGAATGTCCCGAGACTCCAACTCCGGGAAGGACGGAACCAAACTGCTGGTTCCCTCTTGACACACAAAACAAATTACGCTCACCAAACCCTCTCTCCGACAGTGCTGATTAGGAAAGATGCCGACCTCTTCGAAAAGTTGCGCTTTCCTCCCGAGCGGCATGGTGATGGTTTGAAACGTTCCCTCAACTTCTCCACGAGCACAAGCCCAACGAAAGGCGCCGGACAGGCACCTTCCCGACAGTGACGATTAAAAAAGATGCTGTCCCCTTCGAAAAGTTGCGCCCCCAAGCGTGGGAAGAAAGGCTTTTTGCACCCTCCGCCACGCCGTGACACGGGAGTTTGAGCCAATCCCGAGGCAATGTCAAGAATAAGAATGAAAGTGTGTCGTTGGCACGTGAAGTGTCCGGTCCATTCAGGTCGAGGCCAGGATCAGATTGTTCCCCCACGGAGAGGAGTGCGGATTGGAGCCGTATCCGCCGCGCGCCGTGGAGCGGGCGATGCAGGTGCAGGAAATCATCCTTCGATAGAGACAGTCACGGAAGAAGCCAAAGAGGCAGTCCCCAGCGTCGACTTCGAGCAGATGGCCAGCACCTCCCAACCCAGCCTGGTCCAGAAGCTGTGGGATTTCCTGCGCTACAACAAGAAGTGGTGGCTCACGCCCATTATTCCGGTCGTGCTGCCGGCGGGCTTGCTGGTGCTGCTGAGTCAGGCGGCCGCGGCGCCCTTTATCTACACGCTGTTTTAGTTCGGACCGTTGCGGATTCTGCCGGGAATTCCCCCACCGGCTTCGGTCCCCCATAGTCCCGGCAGAAAAGGGGGGCGTGCGGGAGCCGGGGGGTTGCAACTCTCGATTCGGGGACGGGGATGAAGAGGGGGGACAGGAAAGTCCCGCCCTCCTATCCGGACTCCAGGATTCGCCGAACCGTTTCGGCCAGGCGGCGGGCGATCATCTCGTTGCCCCGATCCCCCGGGTGAACGTTGTCCAGGAAGACATCCTGCTTCACCTCATCGAAAACCGGGGTCAGGTCGAGGAACGAAAGACCTTCCTCGCGCAGGCTCCCCACCCGGTCTCGAATCTCTTGCGAGGCGCGTTGGAAGTAGGCTTGATTCTGCCGGTTCAGACGAGCCGATTCCCGGGGACTCAACTCTTTTCCGGTGGTGTAGAGCGAGGGCTGAAGGACAAAGAGATAGGGAGAGTCCCTCATGCGGAGAGCCACCGTGGCCAGTTGAACGTTCTTCGCCAGACGCGCAGCCACCAGGGGAGGGTCCACGGGTTGACCTGCGACCGCCTGCACGTCGACGAGGCCTCCGCGGCCCAAGAGGCGAAGTACGGAATCGTTCAGCGACCAGAACAAGTGATCGTGGTAGGTCCTGAACCACATCACGTCTCGTCCCAACTGCCCCCAGTGCACGTCGTTGAGGCCGGAGAAGGAGATCACCAGGTCCGGCTGCCATTCGGAGAGACGGTTCTCGATGAGGATTCTCTCGTGGGTGGAAGCCCAGGCGGGATTGGCCAGGGTATGGACCCGGAACCGCGTTTCGGTTGAACCGCGGTTGAGTTCCCCCTCGAGATATCCTCCGATGGTCCGGTCTTGGGAAGGGGCTCCGGACCCGAAGGCCACGGAGCCTCCGGTGATGAAGATGCGCGCTACACCGGCTTCCTTCCGGGCCGGCAGCTCCCGGGTGGACCGCAACTGCCGGCGATTGATGGTGGCGTTGCCACTGGTTCCCGGCCGGGGACCGCTCCCCACGAAGGGAGTGGGAACGTTGGGGACGGCCCAGGTGAAGCCCTCCATTGCCTCCAGGGCAGCCTCCGGTTCGTGGTAGGCCCGGGCCATGTCCGGCCACTCCGCCGGGGGGATGAAACCGCCCATGAGCTCCCTCCGCCAAGCCTCGCTCGCGGATCCCCGCAGGGATCGGATCTCCAGATAGGATCCGATCAGGATTCCTGTTCCCAGCAGGGCTGCTGTCAAGAGGGTGACGGCCAGCGCCAGCACCAGTTTTATTCGGAGATCGTTCACAGAGCAGGATTATGCAGAGAACCTGAGGTCGGTCACAAGGAGGGCGGGTTGCCTCACAATGAATCCTCCTGAAACGGATACGCTGCCTCAACAGTCCGTGGTGAAAGTCTCGCGAGCACCGAGACCGTTCCTGCGCCCGCCGGACAAGGCGCTTCGGCGAGCATACCGGGAGTATGTGAGCCGATAGCAACGCGGTCCGCCGGGATGCAGGCGCCGGGATGCAGGGACGGTCGAATGCCGCGACGACTTTTGCCACGGGCTGGTAAGGGAACGGTGGCAAGAAAGGCGTCGGGTGGGCGGTAAGAGCGGTTTCGGTCACGGGTCTTTCACGGCTGCGGAGTTGTTCCCCCTCGGCGAGCCGAACGATGAACAGTTGACGTGACTGGCGGGGGGGGGTGTTGTGGGCTGTTCTTCCGCGTCGCTGTGAGATTGGGTGGGCGGAGGGTGTAGAGGGGGGACTCCGTCGTATTCTTCTGGCTGGTGTCAGGAAAGTCGCTCCGCTCCCAGTCGGGCGGCAAGAAAGCCGCCCGTCCCAGTCGGCGACAAGAAAGTCGTCGCTCCCGGTCGGCGGCAAGAAAGTCGTCGCTCCCGGTCGGCGGCAAGAAAGTCGTCGCTCCCGGTCGGCGACAGGAGAGTCGCTTCCAGGCGGCGGTTCCGCGTCCGTCGCGGACAAAGGGTACACTCCCGAGAATTGAATGATCGGCCAGCCCGAATTTCTCCTCATGGCTTTGGAGGCGTTGGTTCCCACGTGAGGGAGTAGGATGCCTTGATTGCCGTGAAGAAGATTTGGGCTCCGGTTGTTGTCTTATTGCTCTTGCCCGCCTCCTACTCCCTGCAGAGATCGGCCGGGCGGCCGGAGAACGTCCAACCCGCATACGAGGATTCGATCCGGAGTCAGACTCAAGAGGCGGGGGAGACGATCCTGTACTTTCCCGACTATGTGGATGGAGGCGGATGGTCCGTGCAGTTGGCGCTCAGTAACGTTGATCCGGACACGGGCGTCGAGGTTGTTGTCGAGGTCTACGACGAGGCCGGGGGGCCCGTCCCGGATCTGTTCGATTCGGGGTTGACTTTCGAGATTCCACCGCTGGGCAGCCGGGTGCTGAGAAGCGTGGGGACGGGGGAGATTCGGCGCGGCTGGATTCAGGTTCGGACCGGCGCGAACTCGGTCAGCGGGCTGTTGACCTACAGGGAGGGGACGACGGGGATCGAGGTGAGTGTCGAACCGGCCGAATTGGGCGAGCGATTCGCCCTGTTCGTGGAGGAGTCGGGCGATGTCGGCGCCGGCGTGGCGATCTTCAAGCCGGAGGCTTCGTCCGGCATCCAGCTCCGGGTCCGGGATGAAGAGGGGAACGACCCGTTGGAGGAGGGGGTCGTCTCCCGGGGAAACTTTCACCAATTGGCGCTCACGCTTCCGGAATGGTTCGACGCGGAAGGGATCGACCGGGGATTTTTGTTCCTGCGGACCGAGGAAGAATCGACCTTCGCCCCGCTGGGGCTGCGGTTCGGGAAGAGAAACCGATCGCTTTCGTCGGTTCCTGTGATCCGGGATGAGGCGCAGGAGCCGATGGAGACGACCCTGTACTTCCCGGACTACGTGGACGGGAGCGGGTGGTCGGTGCAGTTGGCGCTCAGCAACATCGATGCGGCGACCGCCGCCGAGGTGAGCGTGGAGGTGTTCGACGAGGACGGACGGACGGTTCGGGATCTGTTCGATGCGGGATCGGCGTTCCGGATTCCGTCGCTGGGCAGCCGGGTTCTGAAGAGTGCGGGCGCGGGGGCGATTCGGCGGGGCTGGATCGAGGTGGAGTCCGATTCGGCGGCGGTCAGCGGGTTGTTGACTTATCGGCAGTCCGAGACGGGAGTCGAGGTGAGCGTGAAACCGGTGGAGTTGGGGAGCCAGTTCGCCCTCTTCGTGGAGGAGTCGGCGGCGATCGGCGCCGGGGTGGCCATTTTCAAGCCGCACGCCGCCCCGAACGTCGAGTTGCGGATCCGCGACGAAGAGGGGAAGGACCCGTTGGACGACGTGTTCATCCGACGCGGAGATTTCCACCAACTGGCGCTCACGCTCCCGGAGTGGCTCGGCGCGGGAGGGGTGGATACGGGATTCCTGAGCGACTTTCGAGGGCTCCTGTTTCTGCGCAGCGAGGACGATTCGCAATTCGCTCCGCTGGGGCTGCGGTTCGGGAAGACGAGCGCCTCGCTTTCGTCGGTGCCGGCGGTCCGGATCCGGGACGGAAACGGGATCGGCGGCAGCCAAGCTCCTCCGCCGACGGTGGCGCTGTCGGTGGCGCCGAGCTCCATCGACTGGGGCGACAGCGCGACGTTGACGTGGTCCTCCACGAATGCGGAGAGCGTTGAGATTGTGCCGGACATCGGTGCGGTGCCGGCGTCGGGCTCGCGGAAGGTGTCGCCGCGCACGACGACGACGTACCGCATCACGGTGCGCGGCGGCGGCGGGCGGATGGAGACGGCGGCGGTTACGGTGAGGGTGGTGGTTTCGGAGCAGGCCGCGTTGAGGGCGCTTTACGAATTCACCGGTGGGTCCGATTGGACCAACAGCGGGAACTGGGGGACCGGCCGGCCTCTTGGGGAATGGCATGGGGTCAGTGTCGACGGCCAGGGACGGGTGACCGGGTTGAATCTCACCGACAATGGCCTGTCGGGCGCGTTCCCACCGGAGTTGGGCGCCCTGATTCACCTGACGAGCCTCGACCTCCGCGACAATGCGCTGACGGGGCCGATTCCGGCGGAGCTGGGCGCGCTCGTCAACCTGACGTTTCTGGTTCTCGAAAACAATGAGCTGACCGGGCCGATTCCGGCCCAACTCGGCTTACTCGTAAGACTGGAAGCCTTGGACCTGAGAGGCAATGCCCTGACGGGGCCGATCCCGCGCCAACTCGGTTCCCTCGCCAACCTGACTTTTCTCAGTCTCAGCGACAATCACCTCTCAGGACCGATCCCACCGAATCTGGGTGCCCTTGCCAACCTGACGAGTTTCGGACTCAACGGCAACGACCTGACGGGCCTGATCCCGCCGGAACTGGGTTCACTCGCCAACCTGACGTACCTGGGTCTCGGCAGCAACAACCTGACGGGGCCGATTCCACCCGAACTCGGCTCCCTGACCAACGTGACGATTCTCAGCCTCCGGAGCAATCTACTGACCGGCTCGATCCCGGCCGCATTGAGTTCGCTTGCCAACCTGACGGTCCTCGACCTGAGAGACAACGCTCTCACCGGGTCGATCCCACCGGATCTGGGGTCGCTCGCCAACCTGGAGCTGTTGCGGCTCGGCGGCAATTTCCTGGAGGGTCCGATTCCGTCGCAACTGGGTTCGCTCGCCAACCTGAAAAACCTCAATCTCGCCGACAACATCCTGACGGGCCCGATCCCGCCGGAACTGGGCTCGCTCGCCAAGCTGGTGGATGTCCGGCTCCAACGCAATGACCTGACGGGGCCGATCCCGCCCCAACTCGGTTCGCTGGCCAATCTGACGACGTTGCTTCTCAGCGACAACAGCCTGACAGGCTCGATCCCGCCGGAACTGGGCGCACTCGCCAACCTGGGGAACCTCATCTTGGGCGGCAATGACCTGACGGGTCCGGTTCCGGGAGAATTCGGGTCGCTTGCAAAACTGAGGCTTCTGATTCTCACCAGGAATCGCTTGGCCGGCCCGTTGCCCGACAGCTTCTTGAGGATGGACCTGGACTCGTTCTGGTTCGACGCGAACGAAGATCTCTGCCTGCCGGGAAACGCCGATTTCGTGACCTGGTCGAAAGGAATAGAGAATTATCGCGCCGGAGCATTCTGCAACGATTCCGACAGGGCCGTCCTGGAGGCGTTCTTCGAAATCGCCGGTGGCTCGGGTTGGACGAACTCGGACGGATGGGGTGGCGAAGGCCAGTTGGAGGAATGGTACGGGGTCAGCGTGGATTCCCAGGGCCGGGTCACGGGGCTCGATCTGAGCGAGAACGGACTGGAGGGACGGATTGCCGGCAACTTGGGCCGACTCTCGCAGATGACCGAGCTGAGGATCGGCGGCAACGCCCTCTCGGGACGCCTGCCGCTGTCCCTGTCTTTCCTCCCGGGGGTTCAAGAGTTCCACTTCGGGGACACCGGGTTGTGTGTCCCGGCCGGGGAATCGTTCCGGGCGCGGATCGGCGCGATTCCGGCTCAGGAAGGGACCGCGGTGGATTGTCCGCTTCCGTCGGACCGGGACCTCCTCGTGGCGCTGTACGATGCGACGGGGGGCGCGCAATGGCGCGGCAGCGAGAACTGGCTGACGGACCGTCCCCTTGAGGACTGGCACGGGGTCGAAGTCGATGGCGACGGGCGCGTGATCCGGCTGCGTCTCGAATACAACAATCTGACGGGGCCGATGCCCCCCGAACTCGTCTCGCTCACGAACAGGGTTTTTCTGGATCTCAGCGCCAATGAGCTGACGGGACCGGTTCCGGTGGAACTGGGCGGGCTCGCCAACTTGGAGTTGGTGTCGCTGCGCGGCAATGAGCTGACGGGCGGGATTCCGGCGGAACTCGGCACGATGCCCAACCTGGGGCTCCTGGAGTTGGGAGGCAATCGGTTGACCGGATCGATTCCATCGGAACTGGGTGCGCTCGCCAACCTTGTGGGCCTGAGTCTCGGAGGCAACGGGTTGACGGGCGCGATCCCGGCGGAACTGGGCGCCCTTGCCCACCTGGAGAGCCTGGATCTCGGCAACAATGACCTGAACGGCTCGATCCCCGCGGAATTGGGCGCGCTCGCCAACTTGAGGACCCTATGGCTTCAAGGCAATGTCCTGGAGGGTTCGATCCCTCCGGAATTCGGCGCACTCAAGAAACTGAGGCTCTTGTGGCTTCAAGATAACGAGTTGACAGGACCGATCCCGGCGGAATTTGGGTCGCTCGCCGACCTGACGCGGGTGAATCTCGGCAACAATGACCTGGACGGCTCGATTCCGGCCGAATTGGGAAGACTCGCCAACTTGGAGAGCTTGTGGCTTGAGAACAATTCCCTGACAGGCTCCCTTCCACCGGAATTGGGCGGACTGACCAACCTGAAGGACCTGCGTCTCCAAGACAATGAGCTGGCGGGCACGCTCCCGCCGGAATTCGGGGGGTTGGAGAATTTGACCAGCGTGGTGTTGGCGAGGAACGGACGGATGTCCGGGGAATTGCCGGCCCGCCTGACGGATCTCGGGCGCTTGGAGGAGCTTCTGGCCGCGGACACGAGTCTTTGCGCGCCTTCGGACGCCGCGTTTTCGGACTGGCTGTCGGGTGTCCCGAAACGGCGGGTCGGTAGCTGCGGCGCCGAAGCGCCTCCGGCGGCCTACCTGAGTCAGGCCGTGCAGTCGCGAGACCACCCGGTCCCGCTGGTGGCGGGCGACGAAGCCCTGCTTCGAGTGTTCTTGGAGTCCAGTCGGGAGAGCGGGGCAGATTTTCCGCCGGTGCGGGCCACCTTCTATCGGAATGGTGCGAGGACGCACGTGGTGGACATACCAGGGAAGACGGTCCCGATACCGCAGGAGATCCGGGAGGTCGATCTGAACGCCTCGGCAAACGCGCAGATTCCCGGCCGGGTGGTTCAACCGGGGCTGGAGATGGTGATCGACGTCGACCCGGAGGGAACGTTGGGTCCGAACTCGGGCGTGATGAAGCGAATTCCGGAGAGTGGGCGATTGGCGGTCGACGTCCGGACGGTGCCCGTCTTCGAGCTGACCATGATTCCCTTTCTTTGGACTCCGAGTCCGGATTCGTCGATCGTGGAAACGGTCGGGAGCATGGCCCGGGATCCCGGGGGCCACTCCCTGCTCAGCGACACACGCAATCAACTGCCGATCAACGAGCTCGAGGTCAAGGCGCATGCGCCTGTGTGGAGCTCGACCAACAATGCCTACGCGCTGCTCGGTCAGACCGAAATGATCCGTGCCATGGAAGGCGCCAACGGCCACTACATGGGCATGATGGAAGGGCAGGTTTCCGGTGGCGCCGCGGGACTGGCCAGGCTCGCCGGCTGGGCCACTTTCTCGAGGGTCAGACCGAAAACCATGGCGCACGAGCTGGGCCACAATTTGAACCTGTACCATGCCCCGTGCGGCGATCCTTCATTCCTGGATCCGTCATTTCCCGGGAACGACGGTCGAATCGACGGTTGGGGATATGATTTCAGCAAGCCGGGACGACTGTTGCCGCCGGTTTGGCCCGATCTGATGTCCTATTGCCGCCTCACGTCCCGATGGATCGGCGAATATCACTTCACCAACGCGCTCCGTTACCGGTTGCACACTGCCGGTAGCGGTGAGGGGTCTGCGCTGGTTGCGGTCCCGGCGAAGAGTCTGCTGCTTTGGGGCGGAGTCGGGGTCGATGGAACTCCGTTTCTGGAGCCGGCGTTTGTCGTGGAGGCGGCGGCGGCGATGCCGCGGTCTGATGGGGAGTTCGAGATCATTGGGCGGGATGCGGGTGGGGAGGAGTTGTTTTCGTTGAGTTTCGCGATGCCGACGGTGGCGGACGGGGACGGGAGGTCGTCGTTTGTCTTTGCGCTTCCCGTGCGGGGCAGGTGGGACGAGGAGCTGGCCAGTATTACGCTGAGCGGCCCGGGGGGGTCGGTCAGGTTGGATGAGGAGACCGATCGGGCGGTGACTATTTTGCGGGATTCGGGGACGGGGGAGATTCGGGGGATTTTGCGGGGTCGGGCGGACGGGGACGGGAGCGGGGACGATGCGGTGTCTGCGTTGACGTTGGAGCCTGGGTTGGAGGTGTTGACGAGCCGGGGGATTCCGGAGGCGGAAGACTGGAGTCGATAGGAGGAGCGGTTTTCTTGCCGCCCGCTCTTCCTTTTTTTTAATGCGATTCGGTGGCCGGAAAGTGAAGAGGCGCCTAAAAGACGCCGCTCCCGGCGACAGGGATGTCGCCGCTCCCGCTCCTGCTAGGATTTCGCTATGGTGACGCCCCCTGCCGTCAGTGTGATCGTCCCATGTTACCGGCACGCCGCGGTTCTGCCTCGGGTGTTGGAGGCACTGGAGGCTCAGGAGACTGCTCTGGATTTCGAGGTCCTGGTGGTGGAGTCGGGGGGGAACGAGGCGGCGAAGTTGGTCGGGGAGCGGTTTCCTGAGGTCCGGGTGCTGTCTCATGAGGGGCGGTTGTTTCCCGGGGCGGCGCGGAACCGGGGGGCGGCCGTGGCAAGGGGAACCTGCCTGGCGTTTGTCGACGCGGATGCGGTGCCGGAGCGGCGGTGGCTGGAGACACTGTACCGCCGTTTGGCTTCTTCGCCCCGGATAGTCATGGTGTCGGGGGCGGTTGGGCTGCCGGCGGGCACCGGCGCGGCGGCGCGGGTTCTCCACTGGATCGAGTTCTCCTCGTTCCTGCCCGGGCTGGCGTCCGGAGATCGGGACGCTCTTTGCAGTTGCAATCTCCTGGTCCGGAAGGAGGAGTTTCTGGAGTGCAGGGGGTTCGACGAGAGCCTGGAGATGGCCGAGGATCTGATGCTCTGCCGGAGGATCGGTGGGCAAGCGGGAACACTACTATATATAGAGGCGTCTGCCGGAGTCTGTCACTCGAACGATGTGACCTGGGAAAAGGCTCGGGGCCATCTGCGCCGCCTGGGCTACTGGAGCGGCCGGTTCCGAACTCTGGAGGAGGTCCCCGGGTCGTGGTTGCGTCATCTCCCGGCTCTCAGTCTGGCGTTGCCGCTGTGGCGGCTCCCCCGGATCATTGGGAGGGTATTTCGCAGTGATGCGAAGGAGGGGTTGAGGTCCCTGGTCTGGCTGCCCTGGCTGGTTTGGGGCCTGTCGACCTGGGCGCTGGGTTTTCACCAGGGGTTGAAGGCGGGGAAACAGGATGGGGGGAGCGGCGGCTTTCTTGCCGCCGATTAGGGGGGTCTAGGGGGGACGGAGTCCCCCCTCCGCGTAGAGTCTTTCAACCGGCCGAAATAAAGAATGGGCGACAAGAGAATCGTCCCTCCTCAGCGACAGGTTTCCGCCTCCGACTTGACGTAGTAGCTCTTGTAGTTCGACGCTTCGGGATCCATGCACCCGGCCAGGTTCAGGAGCTCGACCTTGCGGAACTCCACGGGGTGGCTCTCGCTCTGGAGCGAGATGTAGCCGCTCTCAAGCAGCTCTCCGTCCCGCTTGAACGCCGGATCATGCCCCTCCACGGCGCCGCCGCCGACCTGCGGCATTTCGTATTCCAGCACCACCTCTCCTTCGGCGATGTGCCGGACCACCGAACTGCCCAGCACCATCACCTCCGCCCGGACCCACTGGTCCCCATGATAGGTCTTCGACTTGGAGTCCGTGCAGTGGTCCCTCACGAGCTTTCCGTTGAACACCACATGGGTCCCGGGCGTGCACAGGTTCATGGTGGTGCGCTCCCGTTCGCCGTCGCCGCCGAGCAGTTGGACTTCGATGCAGACGGGAAAGGTCTGATCGCGGCGCATGCTTTCCGGTGGCTGCGAGTGCAGCATGATGCCGCTGTTGCGGAAGGCCCAGCTCGGGCCGCCCTGGACCTGGTCTCCGACGAATCGATATTCCACCACGAGCCTGTAGTGCGAGAAGGGACGCTCGTAGAAGATGTGGCCGAACCGCGAGTTGAACGGGCCCTCATACGCCTCGTAGCCGACTTGCATGACTCCATTTTTGACGCGGAAGGTATTCCCGAAGTTCTCTCCCGTCTCGTGGCCGCGAATCTTGGGAATCCAGCCGTCGAGGTTCTTGCCGTTGAACAGTTGGATCCAGTCCTCCTTGGCGTGCGATTGTCCGCTGGCGGTCAGGGTCGCCAGGAGGAGGGAGAGGAATGAGATGCAGAGTCGCCGGGACATTCGAGTGGTGAGTATAGCCGGCGGGCTGTCCCTTCGTGGGGAGGTTGATTTGGGGAACGCGGGAGTCGGGGCTGGAAAGCCATGCCTCATGTTGACTCGACCTGTTTGATGGCAGAAAATCGGAAATTGGGGAGAGTGAATGAAAAGAGCAATTCAATGACCCTTGAACTCATGGCCATCATCGCCGCCACCATCACACTCGGCGGCCTCATCCTCACCCAGTCCCGAGCCGCCGCACGGGAACGGGCCGAAATCCGGGAGCGCATGGCCCGGCTCGAAGTTTCGCTGGGCGGGCGCATGGCCCAGATCGAGGTTTCGCTGGGCGAACGCATGGCCCGGCTCGAAGGCACTCTCGACGTGCTCCGAGAGTACTTCGTGGGGCAAGGCCGCGGTGCAGCTTGACTCTGCAGGTCTGCAGGGAAATCAGAAATCAATAGTGGGAGAAGGAGAACACCCACGAGGGTTGGCTCTACCTGTCGTCTTTTTCCTCCACGCCGGGGGGAAGGCCGGGGAGGGGAGGCGGTGAAACCGGGCTGGGAAGCACGGGCTTTACGGTTTCGCCGCGCTTGAGTTGATCGAGTTTTTTCTGGTTGAGACCCAGCAGTGCCTTGGCGCCGGGACTCACGTAGTTGTAGAGGATGGGGAGGGTGAAGAGTTTCTCCTTGGCCTCGTCTCCGTCACCCTGCTTCAGGATGAGGCGAACCTCGCTCTTCAAGGGTTTCTCCGTTTCGTTGCCGATGTAGCGGAAAACCAACCGGAGTTCCTGGCCCGAAAGGATGGTCTCGCCGGTCTCCAGCAGCTCGAAACGTGTCTTGTCGTAATCACAACGGGTCAGGTGGACGGTCTCGGACAGACCGTTGCGGATCCGGACCGCACCTCGCTGGTTTCGGTCCAGGAAGTGGATCTTGACCTGCTTGGGGATGAGGTCCAGGACGGTGGGTTTCGGTTTATGCGGTTTGGCCGACGAGGCGCCGGATAAAATTGCTTTGTACTGATCCGGATGGGGAGCCCGGACTCGGAGACGCCAGCCGTTTTCCCGCCGGGCCCAGATCTCGCTGAAAGGCCTGGGATAGTAGGTGCCCGCCGTGATCATCTGGTCCAGCTCCACGGTCACCATCGCTTCGTCCGGGGAGCGCATTTCGATTCGCTCCAGCGTCCAGGAACGAAAAGGTGCAATCCGGCGGTTGAGGAATGGGTTCCGGCCAAGTTCGTCCACGTAAAGGAGGGCTCCCGCCTTGTCTCCCTGCAGGAGGAGGTCCCAGTAGCTGCGAACCGCCGGCTCCAATTCGGGGGTTACGGCCGGACCCGAGAAGAGGATCAGCGCAAGGGGAATCCAGTTCATGCCTTAGATCTCGTTAGGGGGCCCGAACCCAAAAAGGCCGCTCCGGAGAGCAGCCCAAGTGAGAAACAACCGTATCGAATGACCGGTCTGAAGGAAGAATGATGAAGGGGGCCGCCCCGTCGATGTCCGGGACAACCCCCTACCTTCGGCTTTCTTATCTCCTGTCCGTCGAGACGCCCGTGGGAAACGGACAGACTCAGGAACCGGAGCCTCCCCGGATTGAATCGCCGGCGGAGGAAACGCGCCGCCACTACATCGAATGGGGACGGCGCTCAAGCTCTGAAGCCTATTCCATGTCCATGTCGTCATCCATGCCCATGTCCATGTCGTCGTCCATGTCCATCATCATGACCCTGAGGCCACCGCCCATATGACCCACACCCGGCGACAGGTCGCCGTCCGAGCTGAACATACCGCTTCCATCGATGACTTTACGGGTCCCGGCAATGGCGTCGAAGTTGCCCACGATCCAGGCATAGCCGAGGAATGGGCCCTCATGGCCTGCGGCCATCAGAATCTGGCTCAGGAAAACCGTGTAGGTTCCGCCCGACATCAGCATCCCACCCATTCCCGTGCCGGAGCCTGCCATCATCATGTCAGTCGAATACATGGCCATGCCGTCAGCACCGTAGAGGTAGATCTCGACGGTACCCATTGTACCGTCGCCCTCGTAGGGGTCTTGATCGGCATCAATGCCGTCGGGAGCCATGGTGATGTTGCTCACCGAGAGGGCACTGTCAATCATCATGGACGGATCCTCGTTCGGGACGTAGGCCAGGAAGCTGGCGAAGACGGCAGACTGCTCGCTGGTCTGCATCCCCGCCATGAAGGACACTGAGCTGCCGGCCATCACCGTTCCGGCCATGGCGACGGTCAGCAGGACTGCGGAAAAAAGCATCGCTCTTGACTTGTTCATTCCCTTTACTCCTCTACGAAAATGATTGTGGAAACTTAGGAACCATAACCCAGGCCGCAATATAAATGCGACCGACCAAACGCAAAGATAAAAACTGTCCCCTGCGGAACCGACTCTCCAAAGATGCCGGGACCAAGCAAAAGTCGCATCTTGCCCGGCCCCTCACCACCAGATCACCATCTGATTGGTGCCAAGCCTAAAGTAGTCCCCTATGACAATCAAGTCAGGATAAAGCTTCGCTGGAAACGCCGTGAAGAGAACGACGCCTTCGTCCGTCTGCTTGAAGACGGTGAAGCTGCCGAAGTCGTCGAAAACCATGACTTCGCGGTCGCCCTCTCCGTCAAAGTCTTCCAACTCCATAGTCTGGACGAGTTCCATGGAAAAATACAGGCGTCGAGGGCGTCCGTCGTAGTAGCGGGTAGAGTACATGCGGGCCTGGTCCATGTCCCGGCTCATGATGTAGAGTCGCCGGTCGCGGGGCCGGGCGTCGGAGGACATGACGAATCCGACCGGGAAGGACATGGCCAGTTCCTTGTCGTGAACCAGTTGCTCCCCCTCTCGAGTGTAGATGGTCAAGCTGGGTCCCACATCGGTCACCAGGACCAGTTCCGCCTCTCCGTCGCCGTCGAAATCGTAAACGGCGAGACTCAGGACCTGCCGGCGCAGAAGGCTACCATGGGCTTGGAGCTCGAACCGGCCGGCGCCGTCCCCCATTTCGGTCGCCAGTTGGGCCCCCAAGGGGCCGTTCATGGCCCGGACCAGGTCCAGGTGGCCATCCTGGTTCAGATCGACCACCACGACGCGCTCATCCTCATCGAAGACGCGGTACCCTTCCGGATTGGATCCGATGGTGAAAGTGCGGTCGTTTTCCAGGACGAACTGGTTTCGTGCGTCTCGGCGACCCCGATAGACGCGCTCGGCACTCCCTCCTGCACCGTAGTCGCCGACCACGACGAAGTCGAAGACCGGGTCCGGGGTGATGACGCTGCCTCCGGGACGGAACGGCGGTGGACGGGGAGCCGGGGGCACGGGGTCGGGCCCGCCGGGCGGAGCGGGCGGCGGCGTGGGCGGCGGATTCGGCATCTCCGGCGGAGTCGTGCCGGTGGACGGGTCTCCGGTGTCGCCACCCCCGTCGGAGGGGTCGTCACCGGTCACGTCATTGGGGTCCGCGCGGTCCAAAAAAGCCCGGCGGAAGGGATTGCGCGCGTTCATGTAGGGGTTGCCGGTGGAGAGGCCGGTGCCGAACTGGCCCCAGGCCGCCTGATAGTCGCGCTCGAACTGCCGGAGCTCGGACGCCCGGTCCATCATGTCGGCCGTGGAGCGGGCGCCTTCGGGGGTGACCGGCTCGGCCCCTGGGCCCGGTTCGGCCGCGTCTCCCGGGCCGGTGCTGGCGGCGGTGGCTCCCCTGGGGTTGCCGCCCGGAGTCCTTCTCGACGGGCTGGTCCGGCGGCCCGCGGACTGGGATCGCCGCCTGGACGAGGAGGAACGGGAGGGTCGAAACGTCCCCGCGTCGCGGCTTCGGGGGGAGGTCCCGTAAGAGCGGGGAAATGGAAACGAAGCCGGCGCCGCCGCATCCGATCGGACCCATCCGGCGGTACCCGGATCCGGCCGGTAGTGGGATTCATCGCCCGACCCCGGGATGAACTGCCAGATCAGCGCCGAGAGCAACGCCGCGGCCACCAGGGAGGCAAAGAAGCCGAAGCTTCCCAGCCTTCTGCCGTACCCGCGCCTCCGGCCATTTCCACTCACTGCAGGATTAAACTCCGATTCGATTCACCGGGCCGCCGACGGGCGTTCGAGCCGATCCGCGAGACGGCCGTTGGGTACGAAGCCGACAAGACGCGCTCGCAAGCGTAATGGCCAATAATAGCACTTTCGTCGCACTCCCCCCCTCTTGCGACTTTTTCCTTTCAGGGTCATCTCCTAAATTGATTGGGAGAGAGGAGGGCTGGTAGTTTTGGCAAGATCGGAGAGACGGGTTGGGGCGGTCTGAATTCCGTTTTAGTCCGTACATATGCCAGGCGAAATCAGTCCGGATGAGTTGGCGGCCATCGTCAAGAGAGCCCAGCAGGGTTCCGCCGCCGACTTTCATGCGCTCTATGAGCTATTCGTCAAGCGCATTTACAATTTTATCTTACGGCTGATCGGGTCCAAGGAAGATGCCGAAGACCTCACGCAAGAAACTTTCCTCAAGGTCCACCGGGAAATCAAGAAGCTCCGGGACCGGAAACAGTTTCGCTACTGGCTCTACCGAATCGCCAGGAACGAGGTCTACCAGAAGCTCCGCCGCACTCAGAAGGTCAGCGAGATCTCTCTGGATGGAGAGGAAGGTCCGCTGGACTGGCTCCTGGCCGACGAGGGCATGGAGTTGGATCCGGAGCGGGCGGTCCTGTCTCAAGAGCTCAATCAGGTCATTCGCAGTGCCTTGCAGTCGCTCACGCCCAAATATCGTGATGTGTTCGTGCTGGCTGTTTTCCAGAAGATGAAGTACGTAGAAATTTCCAGGATCGTGGGTCGGTCGCTGCTTTCGGTGAAGACCGACATCTATCGAGCCAGGTTGGTGGTGAAAGACCACGTGAAGACCTACTTGGGGAGGAGAAAATGAGCCGCTCCTGCCGGGGTTTTCTGCTTTCGATTTCGGCGCTGGCCGACGACAACCTGGAGGCGGTGTCCGTACCGGCGGTGAGGGCCCACCTCGCCGAGTGTCAAGCGTGCAGCCGGCTCTACCAAGAGCAGCGGGAGTTGTCGGACTGGCTCAGGGCCGGGTTTCCGGAGGCGGATCCGGCTCCTGCGATCTGGAGCCGGATCGAGTCGAGGTTGCCGGTTCCCCGGGGCTCCCTCTGGGAGCAGTTGGGATCGGGGCTGGCGGCGGCGATTCGTTTTCCCGAGGTCCGGTACCTGACGGCCAGCCTGGTTCTGCTGGCGATTCTCTCCGGCGGTTTCATGGGACGGATCCAGGAGGCGCAGCCGGTGCCTCCAGTCTACGCCAAGGCGGAGAACCCGTTCCTGTTGGCATTGAAACAGGAGACCTTCCCTTCTTCCCTCGCCCAACGAGCGGAGAAGGGGGAGAATCCCTTTGACTTGATCAGAGGTGTGCGATGAGGACTCTGATCCGATTTTCCGTTTTTCTGCTGGTTTTCGGGTTGGCGCCGGTCTGGGGATTTTCCGCGGCGGCGTCGGACCCGGCCGAGAACGCCAAACTGGCGGCGGCCGCGACTCACTACGAGATCGCCCAACTCAAGCTCGAATCGGGCGAGTATGACGCGGTCCTGGCCGAGATCCAGGAGATCGTGGACCTGGACTTCAGTGGCGAGAATGAAGGCGTGTTGACGTTCTCGGTGCTGAACTTGACCGAGGAACTGCTGAATGCGGACCAGCATGGTCTGGCTCGGCAGGCGGTGGACGCGACCTTGAAGGTCGTCGACCAGCAGGAAAACCGGTTCATGCTGCTCATGTTCAAGGCCAAGGTCTTCCGAGACGACGGCAAGATCGATGAAGCCCTCGAGACCTACCGTTCCGCCCAGAAGCTCGTCAACCAGTTTTAGCCCCACAATAGTCCGAAGCGACGTCTTTTACGCGGAGCGGCGTCTTTCAGGCGCCGACCAGGAGCGGCGTGTTTCACGCGCCGACCGGGACCGGCGTGTTTCACGCGCCGACCTCCCAACCAATACCACCACCACATTCCCTTCGCACACTTGGACCCAACGGTCGTTTGGAACCATATGCCGTGCGATTCCAAGAAAGACACTGCTCCGAACCCACTCCTGCCAAGCAACCAGGCTTATCTCGACCCGTACGCAGCCGTCGACGTTCGTCGAAACCGCCTGCCGCACTGGCAGCAGGGTCACAAATTCATCTTCGTGACTTGGCGTCTGGGAGACTCGCTTCCCAAGGTCAAACTGGATCTGTGGCGGCAAGAGCGCGGTCTCTGGTTGAAACACCATCCTCGGCCTTGGGACCCTCAAACGGCGAAACGCTACCACGAACATTCTGCTCGACGGATCGAGGACTGGTTGGATCAGGGGAGTGGATCCTGCATCCTGAAGAAACCTGCATTGGCCAAGCTCGTGGCTGATGCATTGCGATATTTCGATGGCCAGCGATACGAACTGGCCTCCTTCGTCGTGATGCCCAACCACGTCCATGTTCTGTTTCACCCTCTTGGCTCTCATCGACTCCGAAATATCGTGGGTTCCTGGAAGGGATTCACGGGCAATCAGATCAGAAAGAAGACCGGAACCTCGGGCAAGCTCTGGCAGAAAGACTACTGGGACCGCCTGATCAGGAATCCGGTGCATTTTTTGAATTGCATGGAGTACATCCGCGAGAACCCGGGGAGAGCGGGGTTGGGAGAGGGGGAGTTTGTCCTTTTTGAGAAGGTTGTGCAGGGGCAGGAAGAGGGGGAGCGGTAGGTGGCCGCGGGGGGGGGGGGGTTATTTTGGAGGTTGGGGTGGTTGGGGGGGCGGCGCCTGAAAGACGCCGGTCCCAGTCGGCGCCTGAAAGACGCCGCTCCAGACGCCGGTCCTGGTCGGCGCGTAAAACACGCCGCTCCCGGCGGTTCTACTTGGGTGATTGCTGGTAGTTGGTGAAGTTTTGTTTTAGCTGGGAGGGGGTGAGGTGGCCGGAGTGGATGAGGATGCGGTAGAGGAGGAGGGCCGATTCGCCGGGGGCGAGGGAGAAGTTGAGGGGTGGGGCGCCTTTTTCGAAGTCCGCGCGGCCGAAGGGGTTGGCGGCGAGGAGGCCGTAGGCGCGGGCGTGCCAGTAGGTGGGATAACCGACGCTGCGGGGATGGTTCATGAGGGCCAGGGTCAGATCCTCGCCCTCGACCGATCCGCGTAAGGCCACCCACGGAGATGGTTTGCCCCAGACGTTTTTCGCCAGCTCGAGGCCTTCGGCGTTGAGGTAGCGGCCGGTGCGGTCCTCGCGCAGATCGGAGGCGACGCGGATGGCCAGCAGGCCTTCCTCGATGTCGCCGAAGGTGACCGGCTCCTCTTGGGCGGTCAGGGTGATCTTCAGGTCGAGGGTTCGCCAGTCCACGCCGGCCCGGATGGTCATCCGGGAGGTTTGTTTGAGCAGAACCTTGCCGGTGGGGGCGATCCAGTTGGCG
Source organism: uncultured Acidobacteriota bacterium (assembly GCA_951812665.1). Lineage (GTDB taxonomy): Bacteria > Acidobacteriota > UBA6911 > RPQK01 > JAJDTT01 > JAJDTT01. The sequence goes on along the minus strand of CATOST010000015.1, from coordinate 36,005 downwards.
GTGGCGCCCAGGATCCCTTGCTGCCCTCCTTCCATTCGGGTGAAGCCGGTGTGCCGGATCCTTCCGCTTCCCGGGTTGTCCCCCCGGGGAGGGAACTTGGACCAGAAGTCCACGCCGTTGACGTTGCGGTAGGTGAGGAAGACGCCTTCGTGTTGCCAGTGGTCGGTCTGTTCTCCGGGGATGCCGAACTCCATGGGGAATCCGCGGGTGAGCCGGTGTCCCCCGGGGCTGAGCAGTGGATGGAAGATGGGTTTGTGCAGGCCGATGCCGTAGTGGTAGGAGGCGAAGAGCGCCTCGCCGGCATAGACGTCCACCCGCGCCGCGTCGGTCTTGACGATGCGGATCCGGTGAGGAGATTCGGCTGAGGCGACGGATGAAAGGAGCCACGCGAACAGTAACGCGGCAGACGCGAAACGCTTCACTTCCAGCGCCCCTCTTCTTCCTTGCGCCTCCGGATCAAGTCTCGGTGTTCCTGGTCCTTCCGGTTGATGGTGTGGTACGCGTTGCGGAGCGCCCGCTTGAAGTCCATCGTGAGCTCCACCGCCGTGGGCAGGCCGTGAATGACGTGCGGGGTGATGAAGACGACCAACTCGGAGCGGCGCTTGTTCTTGGTGGTCCGCCCGAAGAGAGCCCCTACTACGGGGATGTCTCCCAAAACCGGGATCCGGCTGCGGCTGCTGTCGTTGCTGTCGCTGATGATGCCGGCGATGGCCACCGTCTCGCCGTCCCGGACGATGAGTGAGGTTTCCACGTAGTTCTGGCTGATGGTGGGGGTGAGAGACGAGCCCGCGGCCTGGCTGACCTCGATGGCCAGGTCCATGGTCACGATGCCGCTGGCGCTGGTGCGGGGCATGATCAGGACGGAGGTCCCGGTGGGACGATAGTTGATGCTGTTGGCGAAGGCGCTGGCAACTCCCGACGTGATGGGGTCGCCGTAGGAGGCGGTCGTGACCGGCACCTCGGCGCCCACGTTGATTCGAGCCTGCATCCCGTCCACCGCCAGCAGCGTGGGCGCCTCCAGGATCTCCACGTTGGTCCGGGATCGAAGGGCGGTGACGGCCGCTTCCAACTCCCGTTGTGCCCCGATGAAGGCCTTGGTCACCATGGACAGTGCGCCGCCTCCCCCGCCCCCGTCAGAGGCGCCGGTGAGGCTGCCGGTGGTGGGCGGTCCCGTGGCATCGGCCTGCCGGCCCCGGAGGAAGGCGGCCACGCCGAAGCTGAGGTCGTCCCGCAGCTCCACCGAGTAGATCCTGGCCTCCATGAACACCTGGCGCGGCAGCTTGTCCAGTTGACGGATGGTATCCAGCAGAAAACGGTAGTCCGCCTCCGTGGACTGGATGATCAGGGAGTTGCTGAAATCGTTGACGACGATGCGGATGTCTCCTGCACTCACCACCCGGATGCCGGACGGGCGGCTGAGGGAACGCCCGAACAGGGAGGGCCCCATGCCCCTCCTGCCGCCGCCACCGCCGTAGCCACCGTAGCCACCCCCGTAGCCGCCACCGCCGTAGCCGCCGCCGTAACCACCGTAGCCACCCCCCCCGTAGCCGCCATAGCCGCCACCGTAACCACCGTACCCGCCGCCATAGCCGCCGCCACCGCCGTAGCCCCCCCCCCCGTAGCCGCCATAGCCGCCGCCGTAACCACCGTACCCGCCGCCGTAGCCCCGCTGCTGGCGGAGGAAGCCGGGGTCCTGGGTCGGGGTTCGCTGCATTTGGTCGCCGGCCTGCGGGTCTGTGGGGTCGGTCCCGCCGGTGGGCAGACCTATTCCCTGGTAGTAGAGCTGGCCCAGGACGTCCGCGATGTAGGCGGCGGTGTTGTTCTCGACTTCGTAGACGTAGGTCTTGAGATTGGTGTTGGTGGAAGGAGTGTCCAGCTTGGCGACCCAGGTCTTGACCTCCTGCAGGACCGAAGGCGCGTGCGTGACCACCAGGATGCTGTTGAGCCGTTCGATGGCGACGATGCGCACGCCGCCTCCCTTTTCGTTCGGGGAGAAGACCGCACTCAGGTCCGCGGCCACGTCCACGGCGTGGTTGTGCCGAACGGTGATCAGATCGACGGTGTTGATGGAGAAATACTCGGTGTCCAGCAGACGGATCAGGTTCAGGGCCTGCTGGATGTTTCGGCGGTAATCGGTGATCAGGAGAATGTTGACCGAGACCAGGTTGACCACGGTAGCTCCCTCGGAGACGAAGGGCTTCACGATCTCGATCATGTCTTCGGAGGGGAGGTAGTGGAGGGGGATGACATAGGTGATGATGCCCTCTTCGTCCTCCAACCGGCGGGCCTCCTCCGATTCCGACGGCGTCAGTACGGTGGGGCCGGGAGTGGACTCGGAAGCCGCCGCCTGTTCCGCCGCGGGAGCTTCTTCCTCTTGAACAGGCCCGGCCGCGGCAAGCGTTGTCGTCTCTCCGGGGAGAGCCGCCGCTCGCGCGGGAGCAGCTCTCCCCGGAGACACCGCCGTCACGGCCCCTTCCGAGGGATCGGCTTCCGGGGTTTCCTGCCCGGGAGGTGCGGTCTCGGGTTCCGCCTCCCGGGCGTCCTGTATCTCCGGTACCGGAGCGGGGACGGCCCGACTTCCGCCGGAGGAAGGCGGCCGGGCCAGAATCTTGTGCGGCACACGGGGACTCTTGCCGATGGGCAGGACCACGTAGATCCCCTCTTGCTTGACGATGGCCTGACCGGCCAGCTTGAGCACCTGCTCCAGGACCCGGAAGAGGGTCTTCTTGGGGATGTCGTCCATGGTGAACAGGCTGACCGATCCGGAGACGGCGGGATCGAGGACGTAGGAGTACCCCAGCTCGGTCATGACGGCGTTCACCACCCGGTCGACGGGCATGTCGGTGAAGGCCAGCTTGACGCCTCCGTTTCCGTTGCCGGAGTGCCTGGAGCCGCCGTTTGGAGCCCTCGTCGCGGTCCGGACCTCATCCCGGGAGGACCCTGCCGCCGAGGAAGTCCCGGAGCCGGCCTGGGCTCCCTGAGTCTGTTTCCGGTAAAGCTCCTGAAGAGCCTGCCGACGCTTCTCGAGCTGGTCCCGTGACTTGGAGGCAGTGCCGAACACCGGGGGAGGATCCCCAGCGCCGTCGTCCACAATCAACGGTTCCTGACCCGTCTGGCGCGTGGTCCCGGAACGCTGGGCGAAGCCCACGCGCTGAGCAGACCAGGTCAGCTCGGACCCGCCGAATAGAATCAATACGATCGCAATCCACCAACGCATTAGTTAAACCTCTTGCGAGAAATCATAAGTCGCGAATACATGTCGAAAATCGAGTCTTTCGGAGTTCGGCGGCTGGAAACCGCCGCTCCTCCTCATCTCCGGGTCGTGCCGCCGCCGTAGACGGGTCGCCTGGTGGTGCCGGTGCGGCCGCGTGCAGTGCCCTGGCGGCCCGTGAGGGCGGTGCGGCCCCGTGCGCCGGCTCCGCCGGTCCGGATTCGTTGTTGGCCGGCGGTGGGACTCACGGCCGCACGCGCCGCCTCCTCGGCGGGCGGGACCGCTGCCGCCACCGTTTCCACGGCGGCCCGGGTGGAACCGACGGTCACGATGTTGACCGCGCCGGCTCCGGCCTGCTTGGACGCCGACTTCTTGGACTGCTTGCCCTTCCTGGAGTCCATGATGTCGATCAACTCGGTGTGATGGTTCCATACCAGGGTGACCGTGGTCGGGGTGATCTCACCCACCCGGTACCCCTGAACCAGGTCGCCCAGCATCACCGTCCGGGACTCGCCCTGATTCTTCTTCCCCGCGAAAACGGTCAGGAACGCCCGCTGCTCTCCCCGGATCGTGGACACGCCATGCAGAGTCGGCTTGATGGGCAACGGCGGCGGTTTCCGGGAGGCGATCGGTGGTCCGGTTTCCACCGGGTCCGGTCGGCGTCCCGGTTTAAAAAGATTTCTCTCTTCGATCTCCAGATAGTGGTTGAAGGGCCGCGCCAGCTCCTGTCCGAAGGACGCCTCCTGGGGCGCTGCGGGACTCCGGTTGATCCGCTGGTAGACCTTCTGCCGAGTGGACTCCTGGAAATGTCGCCAGTTCGAGATCAAGCGCTGGCCCAGAAGGCCGACGCCCGCCACCAGCAACAGATTGAGAAATACGATTCCTTGCCTCATGTTCCGCCTCTGGTAGAGATGCCCGACTCGGGAGAAAGTTGAATCAGGCCCGAAACGTGAATGCTGGGGTTGAGGCGGCGCTTGCCTTTGACCCTGCTGACCCGGAGCTCCATATTTTCGACCTTCAGGAACTTGGGGTAGGTCGAAAGCGCGTGCACGAACTCCAACACCTGCCGCAGGTCGGCCCGAAGATTCACCCTCAGAGTGATCTTGGCGTACCGATCGTCCAGGACCCGCTCCTGGACCCGGCTGCTCCGGGAAATGGTGATGCCCAGGCGGGACGCCAGCTCCCGCACCGCCAGCTCCACCTGGGTGGTGGCGTCGCTGGAATTCTCGGCCTCGATGAAGCGGCTCTCGTACTGCTGGACCCGCCGCTCGATCTCCTCGCTCCGCGACCGGTAGTAGTCCCGCTGAGAGAGGAGCTGCTTCGAACGCTGCAGCAACTTGGCCTTGGTCTCCAGTTCGGCCGGGATCGAGGCCCGGGCCTCATTGAAGGGTTCCACCACAAAGAAGAAGACCAGCACGACCGCCGCCGTCAGGCCTCCTCCCTGCAGGATGCGCCGTTCTCTATGCGTCAGCTTTCTCATGGCTCCCTATCACTTGGAGGTGGCGTCGAAGGTGAACTTCTCCCGATTCCCCATCCCCCTGGCGGGCGCGATGTTCCGGGGCTCGACGGTGTCGAGGGATTCGGAGGTGGTGAGGTTGGACAGGAGCGCCGACGCCGACGACGCGTAGCCCACCATGTTGACCTGGTCTCCCCGGATCGAAAGCCGGTCCAGGAAGGCGTCGTCCGGGGTCTTCTCCGTCATCTCCCGCAGGATGCCCAGGACCTTATGCCGGTCCTGCATCAGCTCCTGCAGCTCCGCTAGCCTCGCTTCGGCCCGACGGGTCCGTTCCCGCAGCTCCATGACCTCCTGGACCCTGGGTTGCAGGCCGTCGAGCTCCGTCTGGATCTGGTGGGTCAGATCGGACTGCTGGAAATAATCCCTGCCCAGCAGGGCCACGGCCATCACGGCCACCAGTCCTGCCAGCAGAGCCGTCGGCGCCAGACTGGACCGTTCCAGCACCAGCCGCTTCTCCTCCGGAATCAGGTTGTAGCGGGCGGGCCCCGACCGGGTCAGACCTGAAATGGCCAACCCGGCGGCCGGCAGGAATGGCTCCACCGCCTCCGCCCGGAGGTTCTGAGGGGCCAGTTGAAGCTGCGTGCGGAGCAGCTCGCAATCCTCGAAGCGGGCCCGGAACTCGCCCAGGAGGGAGCCGGCCAGAGCGCCGCTCAGGTAGATCTTGCGAAGCTCGGTCCCCACGGGGCTGACCTGGGAGAGAAAGGCGTCCACATGGTGCAGGATCGAGGCCAGCGTCAGCGCCTCGTCTTCCCGCAGTCCCACCTTCTGGGAGAAATACTTGCTGGAGCCGGAGATCAGCACCATTTCGATGGAACCGGGGCTCAGAGCCAGGGCCAGGCAAGGTTGGTCCGCGGGGAGTCCGTCGGCGTGAGCCAGCAGAACCTGGTGATAGGCGATGCTGGACAGGCGGATGGCCACCGGATACAGGTCGGCGGGTTGGAGAATCTCCAGGTACCGGTCCAGCGTGGCCCGCGGCAGCATGGTGATCTGGATCAGCAGCTTGCCGTTGGCTTCGTCCTTTTCCAGGACCTGGTATTCGAAGTAGGATCCGTTCTCCTCGGTGGGTTCCAGGCGCTCGACCTGGAACTGGACCATCTGATCCAGGTTCTCTTCCACCTCCAGAGGTAGCTCCAGCCACCGGACCACCGCTTCGTCGCGGGGAATTCCCAGGATGATCCGGTCCTTGAGGGCGCTGTAGGAGCGGACCGACTGGCGGATACGGTCCCGGAGCTGGGCCGGAGGAAGAGTCCGGAAATCCTTGATGACGGCGTGGTCCTGGAGCTCGAACTGGCGGAAGCCTTTTCGGACGACGGCGAGGATCAGGTCGGGGCCGTGGATTTCGATGCCGAGAGCGGTGCCTAGGCTGAGTCGCATGGTTGAAAGTCACCTCTTGGGAAGGGGGTTGGAGGGGGACATGCTTGTTCCCCATTCCGGATGCGGCCACTTTGGGGTGTGGATGTTGGTGGTTGGGGTTTTGTTGGACTGGAGTTCGGCGCCTGAAAGACGCCGATCCCAGTCGGCGCGTGAAACACGCCGCTCCCAGTGGGCGACAAGAAAGTCGCCCCTCCCAGTCGGCGGCAAGAAAGCCGCCGCTCCAGCGTTTCTACAATTCCGTGTTCGCTTCATTCCAGTAGAGGACAGCATACTGCTTGATTCCGACTCCGATCCGGATCACGGCGTTGATGCGGCCGATCACCTCCGACCCGGACAGCCGCCCGGTGCTGATCAGGTTGTAGACGTTGGATCGAAGGGTCGAGAGATAGGAGGCCGTGTCCGTGGGCAGGCCTGGGATCTGGGTCAATGCTGTGTTCACGTCGCCCAGGGGGAACTGGCGGCGCATCTCGTCGATGACCAGCGCCGTCTCGTAGGTCAGCCCCGGGATGGCGGCCAGGACCGGGACCGGCGCCGAGTTGACGTTGATCCGGTTCACGCTGCTGAAGACGGTGAGGTACTTTCCGAGCCCGAAGTACTCGACCCGTTCGCCGTCGGGCGTGAGGCCCTTTTGGCCGTAGTAGATCTCGGGCGTCACCCCCCGCACCAGCAGCAGCTCTTCGGGAACGTCGAAGGGGCCGTTCTTGGCATAGTAGGGCCGCGGGAGGGAGAGGTAGTAGTCGCTCTCGGCCCCGTTGGGCCGAAAGAACTCGTCGGGGTCCCTCCAGTCCTCGATGGAATCGGTGAGCATGTCGGCGTCGCCGGGCTCCATTCCCACCGTGATCAGAAGGTTGTAGATCAGGTGCGAAGGGGCCGTGTTGAGGTTGATCTTCCCGGTCTCGTCCACCACCTCCACGTCGGCGAAATCGGCTCCCAACTGCAAGGTGACGGCACCGGTCATGACTTCAGGGACCGATCCCGGCCCCAGGTCCATGCGCTGCTGGCTTTTGGCGAAGGCCATCTGGGATTCGATGATCCGATAGACGGCGTAGTCGATTCCGGCCCGGGCCAGGTAGTGCGCCCGCTTTTGCTCCACCAGGTTGCGGGTGGCGTCGATTTCGGTGCGGATGGCCGCGCCGAAGCTCAGCGCCAACAGTCCCAGGGCCAGCATCACCCAGAGGACGATGATGAGGACCGCGCCCCGGTCGCCGTCACCAGTGCTCGATCGGTTCCTCATTGGCGATCCCCCGCTGTTCCGTATACCCGGTTCGATCTTGTCCGCCGCCCGATGAAGCTGGCGTTGACGGAGGCGAAGACCTCCCCTCTGTTATGAACGATGCGGATGGCCCGAGGCACGGACTGCATTTCCTCTCCCAGCCATTCCGGGAACCAGGCGAACACCTTCTGACGGGGGTCGTACCCGTAGTACTGGAACTCCAGCGCGGTGATGTCCCGGATCAGGGGCAGCGGCTTTCCGTCCGGGATCCGGACCATGGCGTTGAAGCTGTCCAGGCCCACGAACTGGGCCTCCATGGAGCCCATGTAGGGATCTCCGTACTCGTCCTCGGCCAGACCGTAGCGGACCACGGTCAATCCGGGCGTCTGATGCATGACCAACGGCGCCACGGTGATAAAGGTGACCGAGTCGGGGGTGCCGAAGAAGAGGGGCGTCTGGAAGCGGGTGGGAGGTTCCACCGGGCCCAATCCGGTCCGGTCCGGCGGTGCCACCGGGCGCAGGGGATAAAGTGACGCCACTTGGCGTTTGACCTGATCTCCGAGGATTCTCTCGGCCGCTTCTTCCTCCAGCCGGATCTGGCTCTTCTGGTAGCTGTTGAGGGCCAGGCGAAGGGAGGAGAAGACGATGCCCGCCACCAGTCCCAGGATGGTGAGGGCGACGACCAGTTCAATCAGGGTGAAGCCGGAGTCGGGCCTCACTTGGTTCGACGAAATTCCAAATTCCAAAACTCAATTCCCAAACGAATTCCAGATTCCAATTACGAGATTTCTATCTCCCGCCTCCGCGCAGGATCCTTTCCATCTCGCTCTGACGCCCTCCCCGATTCGCCGGAGCGGCGTAGGGATCGGGGACCAGCTTGAGGCAGCGGGCGGTGTAGAATTTGCCGCGGTGGTCGTTCTTGTAGCGCACCCGAACCTCCACCAGAAGCAGGTTCACGGGGGGGACGGCGATCTCCAGGGAGAGGCCCTGGCGGGGCGGTTCCCAGAAGTCCACCGTGGCCGTGTAGTCGAACTCGTCGTCCAGGTTCCCGTCCAATTGGATCGGGCCCACCAGATCCTCGTCGCTGAGCAGCCGGTTCATGACGTTCTCGGCATGTCCCATGGCGCGATGGGCCAGGTCGATCCGCCTGACGTTCTTCAGGCCTCCCGAGAAGGTCTGCATGGTGACGGCGACACCCAAACCGAGGATGGAAACCGCGACCAGGACCTCGAGGAGGGTGAATCCCGAACGGGAGCGGAGACTTTCCTGTCGCCGAATGGGAGCGGCGGCTTTCTTGCCGCCGAACGCGGAGCGTCCGTCCTTCACCTCGGCCTCCCTTGGGATTCGAGGATCGGCGACACCTTGGCCAGGCCGGTGATGGCATCGGCGCTGACGTAGAGGCGCTTCTCCTGCCGGTTGACCAGTCCGATGGCGCCGCCCGAGCTGCGGCCGTTGGAGTAGAAATGGACCCTCCACGGAAGCGGTGTGTTGTCGATGGTCTGGGGCACGATTCCGTCCGGCAGGTCCACGCTGCCGATCTCCTCTCCGAATTCGTTGGCCAGGACGTAGTAGCCGGCCCCTGCGTCGTCCCGGGTCACGATGATGCGGCGGACCGTGTGGCGGCCGATGGCCTCGAAACGGGCCCGCTTCATGCGCGTCGCCAGATCGCGGCAGGCGGCCTCCAGCTCCAGGCCCTGGAGGCCGGAGGTGAAGGACGGCAGGATCAGCATGGTGGCCAGACCCATGATGATCAGGAGGACCATGAGCTCGACCAGGGTGAAGCCCGAGGGGGAGGTGGGGGGTTCAGGTAGCATTTTCTTTTTTAGTCGGGTTGGGAGGTGACGGGGCGCCTAAAAGACGCCCTTCCCAGTCGGCGACTAGAAAGTCGCCGCTCCTCGCCGCTCCTCCTACCACGAGGTCACGTCGGCGCTGTCGGATTCGCCTCCTTCCACGCCGTCGGCGCCCCAGCTCCAGAGATCGTAGTCGCCGTACTGACCCGGGGAGCGGTACTGGTACTCACGGCCCCAGGGGTCGTTGGGCAGGGTCCGCTTGTCCAGGTAGGGACCGCTCCAGTTGTGGAGCCCGGCGTTTTCCAACAAGCTGGTGAGCCCCTCCCCCGTGTTGGGGTAGCGGCCCACGTCGAAACGAAAGAGGCCCAGGGCTCCTTCGAACTGGTCGATCTGGAGCTTGGCGATCTCGCTCTTTCCCCGGCCCAGGCGCTCCATCACCTTGGGACCCACCACCGTGGCCAGAAGTCCCAGGATCACCAGCACCACGATGAGCTCGATCAGGGAAAACCCTCGATCGTGTTTCCTTTCCTGCGTTTCCACGGCCTTGGCGGCCTTGTCGACTGTCCTGCTCACGTCTACCTCCCTCGAATGGTGCCTACAACGGCACGTCGTTGATGCTGAATATGGAATAGAGCATGGAGACCACCATGGTGCCGATGATCAGGCCCATGACCAGGATGAGCACCGGCTCGAACAGGGCCACGAACCGCTTGAGCGCCGTCCTCAGGTCGCGGTCGTAGGCGTCGGCGACCTGGAGCAGCATGTCGTCCAGGCGTCCCGTCTCCTCGCCGACCGCCAGCAGGTGCAGGGCGAAGGGGGGGAAAATATCGGCCTCGCGGATGGGCTTGGCCAGTCCGTCTCCCTTCTTGACGCCCGACTTGATGGACTCCATGGTGGAGGCGATGGCTTGGTTCCCAACCACCTCCTTGACGATGTTCAGGGCCTGAATCAGGGGCACGGTACTGCGCAGCAGGGTGCCCAGGGTCCGGCTGAAACGGGCCACCTCCAGCTTGCGGAAGATGGATCCCAGAAGCGGGACCTTCAGCATCCGCGAATCCCAGTTGAGCCTTCCCTTCTCGGTCCGGAGGTAGCGCTTGAAGAGCTGCACGATCGCGATCCCCAGCAGCAGGATCAGCCACCAATATCCGGTCAGGACGTCCCCGGCGGCCAGCATGATCTTCATGGGCAGGGGAATGGGGGCTCCGGCGTTCTCGAAAATGTCCGCGAACTTGGGGATGATGAAGCTGACCATGATGATGATGGAGGCTCCTCCCACCAGCGCCAGGACCAGAGGGTAGATGAGGGACGAGACGAAGTAGTTGCGCAGTTCTTCGGAGCGCTCCAGGTACTCCTGCAGGCGCTCCAGGATCTTGTCCAGGGCGCCGCCGATCTCACCCGCCCGAACCATGTTCACGTAGATCTTGGGGAAGATGTGGGGGTGCATGGCCATGCCTTCGGATAGGGACTTGCCCCCTTTGATCTCCCGCAGCAATTCCTTGACCACGTCGCGCAGATGGCGGTTTTCGGTCAACTCGCCCAGCACGCTCAGGCTCCGGTCCAGGGGCAGACCCGCCTTCACCAGAGTGGAGAGTTCCTGGGTGAAGACCAGGAGGTCGGCCCGGGCGACTCGATTGCGGCGCCAGGGGAGCTTGATCTCCCGGCCCAGCAGGCCGCCCGACTCGGTGGTGCCGGCGGAGGAGATGGTGACCGGGAACTGACCCTGATCCCGGAGGCGCGAGGTGACGCCGCGGACGTCCGCCGCCTCCAACGTGCCCTCGACTACTCGTCCGTCGGCCGTTACCGCCTTGTACTGGAAGAAAGCCAATATTCAGGTCCTTCGGCTAAGTTTTGGGGCATCGTGGGGCGGGGGATCGGCGCCTGAAAGACGCCGCTCCAGACGCCGCTCCAGACGCCGCTCCGGTGCCCCTACTGATCCTGGGTCACCCGCAATACCTCCGCGACCGAGGTCAGTCCGGTCTTGACCTTGTCGAAGCCGTCCTGGCGCAGGGCCGTCATCCCCCCTTCCAGGGCCGCCTTTCGCAACCGGGTGGAGTCGGCGTTGGTGATGGTGAGGCGCCGGATCGGCTCGTGCATCAACATCAACTCGAAGATCCCGACCCGGCCCTGATATCCGGTGTGGTCGCACTCCTTGCAACCCATTCCCTGAGAAGCCGCGACCCCGGACTGCAGAGGGAAGCCGATCTCCCTCAGGAATTCCGGCTCCAAATACTGCTCCTGACGGCAGTGGGAGCAGACGACCCGGACCAGCCGTTGGGCCAGCACCCCCAGGACCGACGACGCCAGCAGATAGTCCTGGGCCCCCATGTCAACCAACCGGGCGATGGCGCTGGGGGCGTCGTTGGTGTGCAGGGTGCTGAAGACCAGGTGACCGGTCAGGGCGGCGCGGATGGCGATTTCCGCCGTCTCCAGATCCCGGATCTCGCCCACCATGATGACGTCCGGGTCCTGGCGGACGATGGAACGGAGCCCGGCGGCGAAGGTCAGACCGATCTGGGGATTGACGTGGATCTGGTTGATGCCGTTGATCTGATACTCCACCGGATCCTCGATGGTGATGATCTTCTTGTCGGGGAGATTGATCTTGCTGAGGGCGCCGTAAAGGGTGGTGGTCTTGCCGCTGCCGGTGGGGCCCGTCACCAGGATGATGCCGTGGGGCCGCAGGATCAGTTTCTGGAACGCCTGGTAGGTTTCGGGTGCGAATCCCAGCTTCTCCAGGTCGTAGATCTGGGTGTTGCTCTTGTCCAGGATCCTCATGACCACGCTCTCCCCATACATGGTCGGCAAGGTGGAGACGCGGAGGTCCACGTCCTTGCCCAGGACCCTCATCTTGATCCGGCCGTCCTGGGGGATCCGGCGCTCGGCGATGTTGAGCTTGGCCATGATCTTGATGCGGGAGATGGTGGCGGCCTTCAGCCGCTTGGGCGGGGACTCGACGTCGTAGAGGACGCCGTCGATCCGGTAGCGAACCTTGAGCTCCCGTTCGAAGGGCTCGATGTGGATGTCGGAGGCCCGGGACTGGATGGCCCGGGACAGGATCAGGTTGACCAGCCGGATGACCGGAGCTTCGGAAGCCAGGTCCTTGAGATGCTCCACGTCGTCGCTGTCGTCGCCGAGGCCCTCCACGTCGGTTTCGATCCCCTCCACGATGCGCCCCAGGCTCGACGCCTGGTTCCCGTAGAAGCGCTCGATCAGATCCAGGATCTCGCTCTCCGGAGCCAGGACCACCGTGACCCGGTCGTAGCGGGTGTAGAGGCGGATGGCATCCAGGGTGGAGCGGTCCAGCGGATCCACCATGGCGATGGTCAGCTCTCCTCCGCCGGCGCCGACGGGAACGAACTTGCACTCCCGCATGAACTGGACGGAGAAGGTGTTCTCCACCACCGGGACCGTGGGGAAATTCTCGGCCACCACGTAGGGGATCTCCAGGTACTCGCTCAGATGCCGGACCAGGTCGGCCTCCGAGAGGGCGCCCAGGTCGATGAGCAGCTTCCCCAGCTTCTCCGGGGACTGCCTCTGGAGATTGTGGGCCGTGCTCAATTCCTCGGAAGAGATGATCCCCCGCTCGACCAGCACCTCTCCGAAGAGGGCCTTTTCCTTCAACTCAGCCAGTTTGACCATGGGAATTCTCGAAATCAGTACTCCTTGACGTCGACCCGGTCCCTGAAGTTCGCGGCGGAGATCTTTTTCATGGCCACCAGATCGACATCGTCCTTGGAGGCGGTCAGGACCAGTGTCTTCCGGCTCTTCCGGACATCCAGCTGGTTCCGGTCGTCGATATAGGCGGCGATGGAGATGCGGTCGTGGCCCCCCAACTGCTTGATGCTGTCGCCGTACTCGATCAAGGCATCGATCAGGGTCGTCCGGATCACGCGCATGTGTTCCTCGGTGGTGCGTTTCGAGGTCGGCCGCGGGTCCCGCACCTCGCCGAACGGAGTCCGGATGGTCCTTCGATTCACGTTGATCTGGAAGGAGAAGAGCATCCCGTAGCCCTGCAGATAGGCTCCCCGGGGCTCACTCGTGATGGCGAACGGATCGGAGAAGTTCTGCTTGAGCACTTCGTGGACGATGCGTTCGAAGATCTCGGTGTCCTGTTTCAACCGCTCCAGGTTGAGATGCTGCTGGGCGAGTCCGTTCACGCCGGACAACCAGCCCGCAAGCACGACCAGTCCAATGTACCACATCACCTTCAACCCCCCTCTTGGCGACTCGCGGCCGACTCCGGGGAGTCGGCCGGTCGTTGCAAATTCCAAGTTCCAAGCACCAAATTCCAAACCTTGAGGTCCAGGCGCCAAACGGGTTATTCGTTCCATTCTCGGGAAAAGTGTCCGAATTCGGACACTTTGTTCCATTTCCGGACACTTTACCGATCAGCGCGTGACCAGGGCGCGCACGGCCCGATAGTCCTCCTGGGCATCTCTTTGCTGCAAGTCCAGGACCTGCAGATACTGATGGATCTGGCCCATGTCCCGCTCCAGGTCTTCGCGCACCTGGATCACATACTGCCCGATGAGACGCCGCTCCTCCTCCTGCCGGGCGACCACCACGTCGTTGATCGTGGTCTCCAATTGCTGGCGGGTCACCTCCAAGGTGGCCCGCTCCCCCCAGCCCAGATCCCGGGCGATGACCGTCATCCCCAAGAGCATCAGGATGCAGGCCGCCGCCTTGTAGACGACTCTCCAGGCCGGACTCCGGTCGATCCCGCGGAGGAAACCGAGGATCTTGGCGCCGGTATCGGCGCCGGCCTCGGGAACCGCCTGGCCCAGGTCCCACTGGCCCAAGAGGGAACGGGTCTCCACCAACTCCAGGTATTCGGCCTTGCAATCGGGGCAAATCTCCAAGTGGCGGAAGAACTCCAGGCAGTGATCGGGGTTCAGCTCTTCGCCGTAGAGGACGTCCATCATCCGCTCCTGCATGGTCTTGCAGCTCATAGTCTCTTCTCCAACAATCTTCTCAACGTCTTCAATCCCAGATACATGCGCGATTTTGCGGTGGAAAGGGGCAGATCCAGGATCTGAGCGATCTCGCGGAACTTCAGGCCCTGATATTCCTTCATCAGGATGACCGTTTTCTGTTCCTCGGGCAGCTTCAACAGGGCCTCCCGGAGCAGCCGCACCCTCTCCTTGGTGGCCAGAGCCTGCTCGGGCGTCGGCTGGTCGGCCTGGGCCAGCGGCGCCTCCACCGACTCCAGCAGGGGCACCGTGTCCCAGCGGCGGCGGCGAAAACGCATCCGGCACTCGTTGAGGGCGATCTTGTAGAGCCAGGAGGAGAAGCGCCTGGGATCGGTCAGGCGGCCCAGGTTCTGGTATGCCTTGGCGAAGGTCTCCTGAGTCAGATCGCGGGCTTCCTCGCGATTGCCGACGTAGCGGTAGATGAAGCCGTAGATCCGCCTTTCCCACCGGGTCACCAGCTCGCCGAAGCAACTGCCGTCTCCGGCCAACGCCAACTGGAGTAAGTTCTCGTCGCTGAAACTCATCCTCTTGCCTGTGTGATGAGGATGCGCCATGGCGTCTGAAAGTCTAAAGAAAAAGCGTTTTCGGTCTGAATTCCCAAGGGCCGATCAAGGTCGCTATCGCAGAAAGACTATTCTTTGAGCGAGCCGCCGGCCAAGCTCCGGCTCCGGGGCCGGAGCCAGGTTCCGGCCGCGGCAACTGCCTGCCAGTTTACCAGTTACACCCGAGTCTGACGGCTCGGCCGCGTCTCTCGGCCCGGGTTTGGCCTCGAAGTTGCTTAGCGACGTACCCCCGAGACTCCGGCCTTCGAGACGGACCGGGTGGGGCCGCCGGTAATACATGTGCTTCGCAGAAACAGGGTGGGAGCCCGGTGGCCCCATCCGTCCTTACGGAGGATCGCCGGAAGCTTCGCGGCCGAGAACAGACCACCCAAACTTTGGCCTGACTTTCCGAATGGCAGGGGAAGGAACCAGTGGCGAAGGATCCGCCACGATCCGGTACTAGTACCGGAAGAACCGAACCGGGTTCAGGGAACGGCCGCCGAGCTGAATTTCGTAGTGGAGATGAACGCCGGTGGTGCGGCCCGTGGAACCGACGTAGCCGACGATGTCGCCGCGCTGGACCTTCTGCCCCACCTTGACGTTGACCTCGGCCAGATGGCCGTAGCGGGTCACGATGCCGAAACGGTGGCGGAGGTTGACCAAGCGGCCGTAGCCGTGGTGCCAGCCGGCGTGGGTCACCTCCCCGTCACTGGTGGCCACCACCTTGGCGCCGCGGGGGGCCGAAATGTCGACTCCGGGATGGAATTCCCTGTTTCCGGTGAAGGGGTCTTTCCGGTAGCCGTATCCGCCCGACGGATATCCCCGCACCGGCATCACGGTGGGCAGGGCGGACTGAAGGATGCTGCGAGTCGTGTAGTAATCCTGAAGCCGCCGCAACTCACTCTCCAACGTCATCCGCCGGCCGTCCAGGGTCCGGAAACGCTTCAGGAGGTCACTATGATCCAGGGTCAGGAGGGGGCGAGCCACTCGCGCGGGGCCGCCGGCGCCGCCGAAGCCGTCGTCATCGTTCTCGGAGAGGAACTTGAGCCGGGTGGCGGTCACTTCCAGCGAGGAGATCTTGTCGGTCAACTTGCCGGAGACAGCCCTCAGACCCGCGTTTTCCTGCCGCATGCGGGCGACCTCCGTCTCGAGCCGGACCACGTGGACGGTCCGTTCCGCCATCCACCAGTAATGGAGCATGGAGAACAGGAAGGAAAGAAACAGGAGACCGCCGAGCAGACCGACAACGGTCGTCAGGACCACGGGCAGGGAATACTTCCTGGCGCCCTCCCTCCCGGAACGAGCGATAATCAGGGTATAGGTGTCAGCAGCTTTGAACACTATCGTTTGCTTTGAGCGATGAGGATGCGTCCGACCACGGTTTCCCGTCCAGGGGCGCCCCATCAGCCATCGGGCGCCAGTCAGGACATCGAGGGTCGGATTCTAGTTTGGGGTGTTCCGGGAAGTCAAGGAGCGGCGACTTTCTTGTCGCCGAGCAGGGGGGCAGGGGGGACGGAGTCCCCACTTCACACTTTCCCCCCTCTACACGTTCCGGCCACCGAATCGCTTAGCGGCGTGGAAGAGCAGGCGGCAAGAAAGTCGCCTGTCCCGGTGGGCGACAAGAAAGTCGCCCCTCCCAGTGGGCGACAAGAAAGTCGCCCCTCCCAGTGGGCGACAAGAAAGTCGCCCCTCCCAGTGGGCGACAAGAAAGTCGCCCTTCCCAGTGGGCGGCAAGAAAGTCGCCCCTCCCGATGGGCGACAAGAAAGTCGCCCTTCCCAGTGGGCGGCAAGAAAGCCGCCCCTCCCGATGGGCGACAAGAAAGTCGCCCTTCCCAGTGGGCGGCAAGAAAGCCGCCCCTCCGGGTCGACCCTCATTGAATCGTGTTGCTCGAATACCTCCCGAGTTCGCCGTCGATTCGGATTTCGGCGGCCAGCCGGTACTCTCCTGGCGCCGGCGGGGCGTAGGCACAGAGTTGGCCGGTGGTCTCGGTTCCTTCGACGTCGGTCCATTCGGCGTCCGAGGACGGTCGGGTCTGCCATCCGGAATGGACGACGGCGTAGTGGGTGCCGTCGATGACGGCGTCCTCCAATCCGATGCAGCCGGCCGTGGAAACGGGGCCGAACGTCACCGTGCCGGGCGACACCGTGAGCGACTCCAGCCGGATGTAGGCGCTGTCTCCCAGTCCGGTCTCGGCGGCTCCGGCGCCGACCCGTTCGAAGACCAGAATGCCTTCGTCTTCCGTGTCGACGTAGGCGTGCCTGCCGTCGGGACTGGTGGCGAGACTCCGAGTCTCGCCGAATTCCGGGACCGGGTTGTTGAAACGATCCGGCTGCTGAAACGACACGTGGTCGGTCAACGCGACTTCGCCGGGAGGTGCTTCATCCGGTCCGGCTTCGCCGTTTTCGGCTTCATCGGGTCCGGGCCGCCATTCCACGTCGTAAGCCAGATCCTTACAGAAAACGTCCACTGCGGGAGTCCCCCGCCGGATTCCCGCCAGCGCGCACGGGCCGCTCGAACCGAAGGAGGGGAAACCCGGGATCGGAAACGGGAGGTCGGGAATTCGAGGTCCTCCCAGCGTCACCTCAAGAGTTCCGAGCGGACTCGGATCGGAGGGGTCCGCTTCCAAATCGAACACCGACGCGCTCCGGCCGTTGCCGTGGAAGACGAACAGGTGCCGGTCGTCGCCGGTGATGGCCAGCGCTTCCAAGCCAAAGAGCGGATTGAAGCCCTTCGTTGCATCCGTGAGCGTCCCCGTTTCGGCGTCGCGTTCGAAGACGTGCAACGAGCGGAACGTCCCCGCGTAGACGTGGCCGCCGCCGTTGGAGATCAGGGCTCGGCTCAATCCGGGGACCTCCAGGGTCTGAACCTGCGGCAGTTCGCCCGGGGTGTCCAGGGCCAGGACCTGCAACTGGCCGGCGCCG
The DNA here is from genome assembly GCA_951812665.1 of uncultured Acidobacteriota bacterium. Lineage (GTDB taxonomy): Bacteria > Acidobacteriota > UBA6911 > RPQK01 > JAJDTT01 > JAJDTT01. The sequence goes on along the minus strand of CATOST010000015.1, from coordinate 18,467 downwards.
GGAAGGACCGCGTTCAGGAACGAACCTTCGCCGTCCATGAACAGGTCGCCGAATTCGCCGGGGCTGCACTCGGCAGTGGCCGGCGGATCCCCGGTGAGCGGAATCGGCCCCTCGTCTTGGAGTTCCCGTTGGGTCTCGTCGAGGGGTGCGAACCCGCGCCAGGTCCCGCAGCGATGGGCGTAGAGCCGGTCTCGATGCGGGTCCCAGATCAGAGAACTGTCCTCCAGACCATCGTCTTCCAACCATTGAGTGAGGGCCAGGCCCCCGGTCTTCGAGTTGCGTTCGAAGACGTGCAGGCCCAGCCTGGACGCCGCGTACAGAGCCGTGCCGCGGCCGTTGAAGGCCAGGCTGGCGGGCCCTCGGAACCGTACCGAGGCGCCGTTGGCGTCCCGGTCGCCGTCGGCCAGCCGTCCCGCGTACTTGAGCCAGACCGGAGGATCGGCCTCCTCCCAGTTCAGGGTGAAATCGCCGCCCGGATGGTCGCCGCGGGCTCCCAATCGAATCGTGTAGCGGCTTCCCTCCTCGCCGCGGAAGACGACCTCGACGGCGTCCGACTCGATTCCCTCGGGCTGATGGCTGCTCCTGACGAACTCGATCGATCCGGAACCGTCGCGGCTGTCCTGGTAGATGGAGAGCACCCAGGGAGAGTAGGGGTCGTCCAGCCAGAAGCGATACCACCCGGCTGCGGCCGCTTCGTAGGTCCACCAGAGGGAAGAGTGCCCCAGGAGTGAGGTCCGTTCTCCCCGTTCGGTGGAGGCAAAGCGATTCGAATCGGAGACCGACCCGGACGCCTCGTCCAACGCCGCCGCGGCGGCCAGATTGTCGTTGTCCGGAGTCGGTCCCCAGGTCACAACGGCGGTCGCGTCGGGCAGAAGATAGGCCTCGAAGCTTCGCGCCGGAAGTCCGGCCGCGATCCAATACCTTTGGCCGGCGTTGGCCTGAAACACGAAATCGGACGGCGCCGCGTGGGGACGTGTCTGCGCCACCAGGTCCAGGTCCTCTATCGACGTCGGACCTTGCATGGACGGGCCGGAGAATACGGTCACCCTCAAGTACGAATAGGTGACGAGTCCCTGGAGCCGCCAAGTGTAGCGGCCGTCCTCCGGGGCTTCCCAGACCCACCACCGGGTTCGGACCCCGGTCTCGATGGGCTCACCGGGATCCACCGTTGCCGCAGCGCCGATGCCAATGAAGAATCGGGACGAGGGGACACTATCGAGCGGCATCGCCCCGATATGCTGATCGTTGTCGAGGACGGCTGCTCTCACCAACGCATCCCAATTCAACTCGTAGGGGCCACTGGGCACTTGGGCGCTGGGAGCGGCGACCGCGATGCGGTATTCGTTGCCGGCGGCGGCGGGGAAATCAGCCGCAGACTCGGGCAGTTGGGAGACCAGCCGGAGGGCCGGAATGCCGTCTCCCTCGAAGACGAACACGCGCTTCGTGGGATCACTCGAGAAACGCCACCAACCGTCGCCGGGCGCCGTCCACCGGTACCACGTGGTGCCCGCATCAATTCCGAACCACTCGCCCGGTTCCAGAGTCGCGCCCTGGCTGCTGCCCCGAACGGCGCCGCGATCTCCCTCCAGCAGGGCGGCCCGGCCGAAGTCGTCGTTGACCGGGCGGTCCCCCTGGGACCAACGGAGGTCGAGGGCGGTTCCCCGGAGCATGTGGCTCGCCCGGACCCGGTAGGTTGCTCCCTCTTCGGCGAAGAAGATCGCTCCCCACTGATCGGAGGCGACTCGCTCCAGGGCCGCGATGGCGTCACCGCGGAAAACGTCGACGCGATCGTTGCGCGCGCCTCCGAGCTCCCCCGGCGGGTGGAGATTGAAACGGACCGCACCGTCCGCGGGCGCCGTCCACCGGTACCAGACCGAGCCGGCCGGCCGGCCCGAACGGGGATCGAACAGCGGTTCTCCCGGCTCGGCCGTGGCCAGCAGCAGGTCCACCGACTGAAAGCCCTGATCACCGTCGATGACGGCCGCCGCAGCGAAATCGTCGTTGGCGGGGCGTTGGGCCACTCCGGAGCCCCCGCTTCCGCCGGGTGCGACTTCCACCGAGGTGGACGCTCCCTTGGCGTTCCAGGCGCTCGCCGTGAAGTAGAGGCGGACCGGATCTCCGTCCCCGGCGGAAGAGACGACGAACCGGATTTCCTGGGTCTCCCCGGCGGCGATCTCGCCGAGCGGGATCGACGAACCCAGCGGGATCGGAGAACCCTCGGAGATCGGCGAAACCGGAGGATCCGAAGGCGCCGGCGGTTCCGATCCCGGGGGACGGACGGGGGTTCCAAGTTCATCCGACAGGTCGACCGAAATCCCGTCTTCGCGAGAAACGGCCATGGAGTGGATCCGGACCTGCTCGCAACCGGAAGCCTCGGCGGTGTCCCGGCAGTCGAGGTGCAACCGGCTGCCGGCCGCCACATACTCGTCCGCGGTCACCGTCACAACCAGTTCCTGTTCCTCCTGGCCCATAAGCCGGGTCTGGTCGGTGCCGATCATCAGATTCGGCGTGGACGCGCCCCGGATCACCGTCCAGGCCAGCGCGGCCCTGGGCGGCGCCGTGTAGACCCGGCGGGCCACCACCTTCGCCCGATACGTGCCCGGTCGGGGATTCTTCAGGATGATCCACTCCACGTTGTCCACTCGCGACGTCGAGAAATGCTCCCCGCAAGCTCCTTCCCCGCAGTCGCCGTCACGGTCCAACCACAGGTCCAGGTCGTTCAGCACCGTGCTGGCGATGGTGTCCGCCGGCGGTTCGTCCCAGGTCATCACCAGGTCGAGACGGCTGGCTCCCGCCGGCACTTCGATGTCGTGGTGGGCGTACTCCCCGTCCCGGAGCTCCGAAACCGCGCCGCCACCGATCCAGCCGCCGGCCCCGTCCCGGTTGAGGATGCCGGTGCGGGCCGACACCTTGCCCAGACCGTATTGCGCCTGCATCAACCCGGGGCCTCCGGTGTTGGTGGAGGGGAAGACGTCCGGGGCGTCCAGCCAGGGGTCCGGGCGGATGGCTCCGGCCAGCAGTCTGGCCCGGGCCAACGCCGGGTGTTCCTGATGCTCCGGGGCGGCATCCATCAACAGGGCGGCCACCCCCGCCACCGTGGGGGAGGACATGCTGGTGCCGCTGATCGCCCGATATTCGCCACGGCTCCCTCCGCCGACGGCCGAGTGGACGCGGACACCGGTGGCGACGACCTGAGGCGCCAGGCGTCCGTCCGCCGTGGGTCCGTGGCTGCTGAACAGCGCGAGGGCTCCGCTGTCCAGGGCGGCACCTACGGAGAGGGAGTTCTTGGCGGCTCCGAAATCGGAGAAGCCATCGATGTTCTCGTTGGACTGCGAGACGACGTACAGTTGACGATGCCCCCAGACGATGGAGTCCAGCTTGCGTTCGGTGAATCCCCTGCCGTCGAACGTCCTGGAGGAAGAGCTCAGACTCATGTTGACGATCAGGGGCCTGACGGGGTCGGAGAATCGGCCCGGTTCGGCACACTCCGTCGCCTCGGCCAGGAAGTCCATCCCGCGAAGAATCGAGTCCACCGAACCGAAGCCAAAGCTGTTGAGCACTCGCCCGAAACGGATGTGCTTCACGGAAGGCGCCATGCCGGCGAAACGGGGCTGGACAGACCCGTTTCCGATCATGGTGCCGGTGACGTGGGTTCCGTGGCCTCCTGCATCGATCCAGAGATCCTCGGCCTCTTCCGCGGGAGAGGAAAAGAAGGACGCCCAGGCGAGGTTGGCGCCGCAGATGCTCTCCCGGTTCGACGCGATGTCCAAGTGGTTGACGTTGAGCCCGGTGTCCATGACTCCGATGGGGACGGAAGCGCCGCCCATCCCGGAGAAGATCCCCGGAGTGCCGTCGTACCCTCTCAGGGCGTCCGCCCCCATGGCGGGAACGGACGTGTCGTGCGCCGGCCGGACGACGCCGACCGGCTCCACGGCCAACACGTAATCGGCCGCGGCGATGGCTTCCACTTGACCGTGGGAAACGTTGGCCGTGTAGGCCCGCAGATCCGGATCCCACCGGCCCACCACGGCGCCCTGGTCCTCCAACGCTCGCCGCCACCGGCCGTCGGGATCGTCCGCCATCAGGGTGATGAAGACGGGCGCCTGATCTTGAGGGGGCGCTTCCGTCAGCTCGCGGGCGAACGCCTCCGGAAGTTTCCGCTCCGCGGGGACGGCACCCAGCCCGTCGACTTCCGGCAGGGCCACGATCTCGTGCAGCAGGGCCGGGTCACCGGGCAGTCGGGCGCGGACAAGGTTGCCCGAGGAACCGAGAGCCGTCGCGCCGAACTCGGAGAGGGATCCCGTCACGTCGCTCGGCATGGCGTCGCCGGCGAGCCGGACCCAGCCGAAGGACCAGTCGCGTCCGGCGGCGGTCGCCTGGTCGACGAGGGTCTCGATGGACATGCTTGCGCCTATCCAGTCCGGACCGGAACTCGGCCGCTCGTCGCCGGTATCGGCGTCGACTGCGATTCGCGCCCGAGGCATCTCCCCGTGGTAGGAGACGAAGGAATATCCGTCGGGCCGCGAGGGAGTCGTGCCTTCCGCGGATTTATCGGCGGCGGGCGGTGTTGCAGCCATTCGGGGCGCCGCCTGAATCTCAAGTTCCGGGACGGTTCCCCCGCTTTCGGCTTCGATCCGGGCCATGGCGGCACGGGTCGCCATGGCCTCTCCCGTCAGCTCCGGCTCCGGCTCTTCGCCAGGCGTCATGTAGTAGGCGATCAGCCCCGTCAGGCCAGCGGCCACGGCCAACGACATCAGGACAAGGATGGTTCGCTTATTTGCTGTCCGCATAATCCACCTGCTTCTCTGACCCGGATTTCCCACCCGCGGCCCTCAATTCGACAAAATGGAGACCTTGGAGATCGTCCAGTCCCCGTCCTCATCCCTGCTCGCAATGAAGGTGACCCGATACTGATTGAGGGTCACGTCTTCGATGTTGTGGCTCTGAGCGTGACAGAGAATGACCGGTTCCATCCGCAGACAGCCCGTGCCGCTGGCGGCCACGGTGAACGTACCGACGGTTTCGTCTCCGGCATCCTTGAGGTCACATTGGCCCCCAGGTGGAATGACGCTCCCGGCGGCGCAGGCCTGGGCAGAGGGTTCGGTGACGATGAGCGTCGCCGTGGCCGTCGCCGTCTGTCCGTCCGCGTCCCGGACCGTGAGGCGGTAGGTCGTGGTGGCAGCCGGGGAGACGGTCCGCGATCCGGACGTCGGGACGGCGCCGAATCCGGGGGTGATCTCGGCGCTGTCGGCATTGGTCGAAGTCCAACTCAAGGTCGCTTGCCCGCCCCGCTCGATGGAGGTGGGGGATACCGAGATCCTGGCCGCCGGGCGCGTCGTGGGCTCGCCGCCGGGGAAATGAATCGGGGTCGCGATGGGGACGCTGGTCACCGGGATCGAGCTGAAAAGATGGCCCGATTGGAGGAGTGCGATCGGATGGACGTCGAGGGCCTCTAAAGGCTCCCCGTCGTCGTCCACACGGCGAAAATGGAGGGTCCCATAGAATTGCGGACCGACCCCGGGGAAGAACTCATCAACGTACAGGGCCCGATGCCGGCCCGGTCCGAGTGTCAGTGGCTTGCTGGAGTTGTGTTCTCCCTCGGAATCGAGGAGATAGGCCCTCAGGCGAGCCGTGCCGCCCGAACTGTTCGCCAACGCCAGCGCCGTTCTGGTGCGGGCCGCGGTGTCCCGGACCACCGGTAGAGAAAACGCGGGCGTTCCCGGACTTGCCCCGACGCCGACGATGGCGCTGATTCGCCGGTTATCGGGATCGAAGAGGCTGTAGGCGGCGACTCCTCCGATCCGCTTGCCGGAGGGAGCCGACGCGCTCGCCCAACCCACCGAGAGGTTTCCGGAACCGCCGGTCTCCAGAAAGACCGATTGAGAGGCGGGGATGGTGACCGAAATCGAGTCGCCCGACCCGACCATTTCGTCCGTACCGAGTCTGTAGAGGTCGACGACCATGCCCAACCCGTCGGAACGCCGGAACCGGAGGGTCGCCACGAGTTCGTCCTCTTCGGTGTTGGTGAGAAATATGGCGGTGGTGATTCCGATGCCTTCGTCGACCCCGTCCGCCACTTGCGGGAAGACGACTTCGTTGCTCGCGCCGGTGATGAACTGCACTTGTCCTGCCAGCTCGGTGAGCGCGCCGATCTTCTGTTGATGCGGTGCGGACGGCTCACCTTCGGCCAAGGTGAGCGCAACCCCCAGGGACAGGACCCACGGCATGGCTGCCGGGACCGATCTTCGTGTCATGTTTTTTCCTCCACCGGCGTTAGGTACTTTATATGGTAGCAACTGAGGCATGGTTGGTGAGGACCAAGGGGTGGATGAGAGGGTGGACCAGGCGCGATGTTCGCTCGCCGCGCCTGTCGCCGGCCACGAGGGTTTGTCAATCGTATCGCCAGGCGACTTTTGCCACGAGGGGCGGACTGCTAAGCTGGAATATGTTGCGCGTCGTTGAAACGGAGTTTGCCGTCACGGGACGCCCGTGCGGGAGGCGATACGGATGAACGCCTCATTCGACACTCTCGCGGCCGCCCGCGCGCTGGAATACCGGTGGCTTCGACGATATGCAGGCTGCTGTCTTGCTGAAGGTCATGCGCATGAGTGGAGAGTCCACCGTCACGAAATCCGATCTCGCCCTCGTGAAAGCGGATCTCTCCCTCGTGCAAGCCGATCTCTCCCGCATGGATGAGTCGTTGCGGCGAGAGATTGCCGCAACCAGAGTTGAACTCCGGTCCTCGATTGCCGAGTTGCGCACGGAAATTGCATCCACTGCGGTCGAGTTGCGCGGAGAAATCGCCACGGCCAAGGCGGAACTCCGAGCGGACATGAATGCCATGGCCAACAAGATGCTCCTCTCTCAGTTGGCCGTTGCCGGCCTCCTCTTTGCCGCGATCAAGACCTTCACCTGAGGCCGACACTCTCCTGTCGCCAAAGGAGCGACTTTCTTCTCGCATGGAGCGATCTTCTTGTCGCCGAGGAGCGGCGACTTTCTTGTCGCCGACAGGGGGAACTTGGGGGGACGGAGTCCCCACTCCGCGTAGCGTCTTTCAACCGGGCGAAATGAAAAATGGGCGATAGGAATCTCCCCGCTCCAGAAGAGCAGGCGACAAGAAAGTCGCCTGTCCCAATGGGCGGCAAGAATGCCGCCCCTCCCAGTGGGCGACAAGAAAGTCGCCCCTCCGGGCGGCAAGAAAGTCGCCTCCTAGCAGCAGACTTCGTGGATCATGCGGCGATAGATTTTCACCGCTGCTTCGAGTTGCTCGATGGAGATCCACTCTCCCACCGTGTGGGCCTGGGCGATGCTACCGGGACCCAGGACCACCAGTTCGTCGACCTGGTCCTTGATCCAGATGGAATCGGTTCCGTAGGGGACGGTCTTGGGCTTCCGTCCGCCGCTGGCTCGAGATGCCAGTTGCACCAGATCGGCGTCGGGAGAAACGTAGAAGGGACCCTTGAACGCGGTCTCCACCTCCAGGCCGTGGGCCCTGGCCCTGCCGGCGACGATCTCCATCAGCTCCCGGCTCTGGTCGCCGGGCATGGGCCTGAAGCCGACTTGGCAGGTGCACCTGGCTGCGCTCACGTTGGGACGGGTGCCGCCGTCGTTGAAGACCATGTTGAAACCGTTGGTGGGCGGATTGAAATCACGGTTCTGGTAACGGGGATCCTGTTTCACTTCCTTGGCCAGCTCGGCTATCTCAGCCAGGAACGGAGCGATCAGAAAATTGGCCGAGGTGCCGAGGTCGGTGCTGGTGTGGGCGGCTCTGCCCCGGGCCGTGGCCATGACCAGGGCGCCTCCCTTGTGGGCATAGACGGGCCACAACTCGGTCGGCTCGGCCACTACGGCGTAGCTGGGCCGGGCTTCGCTGAAGAACCGCGATTCCCGGACCACCTGCTTGGCTCCGCCTCCGCCCACTTCCTCGTCGGCGGTGGCCATGACCAGGACCGGATGCTTCAGGTCCCCTGAGTCCACCGCCGCGGCCGCAGCCATGGTGGCCGCCAGAGGTCCCTTCATGTCGCAGGACCCCCGTCCGGAAATCTTTCCGTCTCCGGCCACCGGGTCGTAGGGGTCCCAGTCCTCTTCCTGTCCCGGCACCGTGTCGGTATGGGAGAAGAAGGCCAATCCCCCCGTTCCCGATCCCTTCCGGCCGACGACGCTGACCTTGGTCTCTCCGTTTTCATCCACGTAATCCAGGCGCTCGGTTTCGAAGCCGTGCTCGCGAAACCGCTCCTCCACCAGGTCGGAGACCAGAGCGTTGCTCCAGCGGCTGACGGATTTGATGGCGACGAGGTCCCGGGTCAGGGAAACAGGGTCGAGTTGCATGCGAATTTCTCCTGATCAACAGGTGGGCGCCAAAGTCCGCTCGGCGCCTACTCTTTTCCTCTTTACTCTTTCCTCTTTGCTTTCCGTCAGGCGAGGATCTCGTGGACCAGCCGGGCCGGATACTGATCGGTGAGGCGCTCCTCCAGGCCGTGGCGCCGGTAGACCAGGTCTCGGTGGTCCAGACCCAGCAGGTGCAGGAAGGTGGCGTGAAAATCGTGGACGCTGACCCGGTCCACGGCGGCCTTGTGGCCGATGTCGTCGGTGGCGCCGTGGACGTATCCGGACTTGACTCCCCCTCCGGCCATCCAGAGGCTGAAGCCGTCGGGACCGTGATCCCGGCCGGCGGAGCCGCCGTCTCGAAGCTGGGAGATGGGCATGCGGCCGAACTCGCCCCCCCAGATGACCAGCGTGTCGTCCAGCAGCCCCCGCTGCTTCAGATCGCGAACCAGTGCGGCGGAGGGCTGGTCCGTCTTCCGGCAGCAGTTCTCCAGGTTCTTCTTCAGGTCGGAGTGATTGTCCCAGATCTGGTACTCGATGAAGAGCTGGACGAAGCGCACTCCCCTTTCCACCAGGCGCCGGGCCAGCAGGCAGCGTCTTCCGTAGGAGGCGGTGGCCTCGTGGTTGAGACCGTACATCTCCTTGGTGGCCTCGCTCTCCTGGGAGAGGTCCAGGGCGTCGCTGGCGGCCAACTGCATGCGGGCGGCCAGTTCGTAGGAGGAGATCCGGGCGTCCAGGTCCGGCTGCCACGGACGTTCCATGCGGTGAGAACGGTCCAGGCTGCGCAGCAGTGACCGTTCGGCTTCGATCAGCGGGTTGGGCAGCCGCTCCCTGGGGTTCAGGTTGAGCACGGCCGGATCCTTCTCCCGGAACCGTGTGCCCTGATACATCGGGGGAAGCCAGCCCGACTGCCAGTTCTGTATGCCGTTGACCGGCAGCTTCTTGTCTTCCAGAACCACATAACCGGGCAGGTTCCGGTTCTCGGAGCCCAAGGCGTAGGTGACCCATGCCCCCAGGGTGGGGCGGCCGGTAATGGTTCGGCCCGTGTGGAAGAGGTTGATGGAGGGCTCGTGGTTGAAATGCTCTCCGTACATGGACCGGACCAGGGTGATGTCGTCCACGATTCCGGCGGTATGCGGCAAGAGTTCCGACAGCTCCATCCCGCACTTGCCGTGCCGGGAGAACTCCCACGGAGACGGCATCAGAGTGCCGACCTGCTCCATGTTCTCGATCTGGTTGAGCAGGTCCCGGGGGGCGGCGCCTCCCGCCATTCGAGCCAGGGTCGGCTTGTGGTCGAAGAGGTCGACCTGGCTGGGACCGCCGTTCATGAACAGGTGGATGACCGACTTGGCCTTGGGCTCATGGTGGGGAGCCAGCGGTGTCAAGTCGACCCGGGGCCGTCCGTGGTCAGGGCTCGGCGAACCCAGGAGATCCTTCTGCAGCAGCCAGGCCAAGGCTGCGCCGTGGACTCCGTCGCCGAGACGGGAGAAGAAATCCCGCCGGGTGCCGCGGAGGTTCGATCCGAAATTGTCCATGAGGTGCCTCGCCCGGTCAGTCAATGTACATGAACTCCCCCGAATTGAGGAGCGTGAGGACCACCGAGCTCAGCGCCGACCAGCGGGCCCCGGGTCCCCGGGGCGCGGGATCGTTCTTCTGATTCAGGTGGCTGCGCCACTCCCGCTGCAGGCGTTGCAGAGACTCCTCGATTCGCCGGCTCTCCTCCGCGGTGGGATGGCGGCTCAGGACCTCCAGATAGAGTTTCTCGATCTGCCCCGGCGTGTCTCCCGGAGCCTGGTCCATGAGACGGCCCGCCAGGTAGCGGGCGTGGCCGCGCATCAGCTCTCCGTTGATGAGCTGCAGCGCCTGCAAGGGGACGGTGGACTGCCGGCGTTGTCCGCAGTTCGGAATCATCACCGGATAGTCGAAGGCCTCCAGGGAGGAGACGGGCATGCGGCGCCGCTTGAGCAGATAGACCGCCCGGCGCCACCCGCCCGAGGTCGATTCGGGCACCACCTCGCCGCTGGATTCCTCCTTCAGGTGAACGGGGATTCCGAAGGGGGTCGGGTCCAGGCGGCCGGTGACGCGCAACACCGAATCATGAAGGGCCTCGGCTTCCAACCGCCGCAGCGGCATCCGGGACAGGAGCAGGTTGTCGGGATCCTGCTGCCGGACCCGGGGGCTGACCCGGGAGGTCTGCCGGTAGGCCGCCGAGGTCATGATCAGCCGGTGCATGGCCTTCATGCTCCATCCCCGGTCCACGAACTCGGCCGCCAGCCAATCCAGGAGCTGCGGATGGGTCGGCTGGGACCCGGTCCTGCCGAAGTCCGCCGGGGTGGTGACGAGTTCCCGGCCGAAGTGATGGCCCCAGATCCGATTGACCTGAACCCGCGAAGTCAGAGGATGCCCCTCCTGGGTCAGCCAGCGGGCCAGGCCCAGGCGGTTGCCACTGGTGTCGCGCCCCGCCGGCGGCAGCGGCCGGTAGGGCTCCAGACCGGCGGCGGACAGGACTCGGGGAACGTCCGGGTACACCCGTTCCGCCACCGTCCGGGCTTCGCCCCGGTTCAGACGATAGACGGGAGAAGGGTCTCCTCCCATGTCGTAGAGGGCCCGGATGCCCGGCAGGGTCCGGTACTTGGTCTGGTCCCGGAAATTGGTCTCGGACCCGTACTTGGAGTTCTTGATGTGGGCGATGTCCTTCTCCAACTGGCCGGCGGACTTCTTGAACTCGGGGAAACGGTCCCCCAGGACCGCATAGGCGGGGTCCACCACCTCCTTGAACTTTCGGGCCAGGAAACGTTGCAGGCTGGTGCGTTTCTTCTCGGGCGTCTCGGTGATGGCCCTGAGGTCCGCTTGAAGGTCGACGGGCAGGGCGTCCAGCGCCTCCTTCCGGAGCTTCTCCTTGTAGGGTCGAGCCTTTTCCTTGAGCTCCGTTTCCAGGTTTCGGAGCTTGACCTGGAGCGGGGCGTTGTGGGCCTCGACCTCCTTGAGGTCCGCCTCCAGAGCGACACGCAGCACCCGTTTGGTGGGCGGACGCCAGTCATAGGGGTCCAGCGCGGTCTGGAAGATGGCGGCCAGGCTGTAGTACTCGCGCTGGCTCAGGGGATCGTACTTGTGGTCGTGGCAGCGGGCGCAACCGACGGTCAGGCCCAGAACCGACGAGCCCAGGACCTGGAGCTCGTCGGCGATGACGTCCATCCTTTCCTGGAGCGATCCATTGGGCTGGCCATAGGTGCCGTCGGGAGCCAGCCGCAGGAAGCCGGTGGCGGCGACAACGTCCACCAGTTCCTGGGTGACCTCCTTCTGTTTCTTGTAGTCCACCAGCTCGTCGCCCGCCAACTGCTCCGTCAGGAAACGATCGTAAGGAATGTCCCGGTTCAGCGCCCGGATCACGTAGTCGCGATAGCGCCAGGCATGAGGGCGGACCTTGTCTTCGTCGATGATCCCCTCCGAATCGCTGTACCCGGCCAGGTCGAACCAGTACTGGGCCCAGCGCTCACCGTAGGCGGGAGAGTCCAGGAGCCGGTCCAGGAGCCGCTCGTAGGCCCCCGGCTCCCGGTCCGCCAGGTAGTCCAGGACTTCCTGGGAGGCGGGAGGCATGCCGGTCAGGTCCAGATAGGCCCGGCGCAGCAGGACCAGGGGCTCGGCCTCGGGAGAGAAACCGAGATCCTTGGCCTCCAGCCGTGCCAGCAGAAAGAGGTCGATGGGATTGCGGGCCTGCTCGGGATGACGGACTCGCGGCAGATCCGGCCTGCGGGGAGAGCGGAAGGACCAGAACTCCGTGTCTTCCGGGGACAGGGGGGGATCCGCGACGGCATCCGCCTGGGGCGGGTCCACCGGAGCCCCGGCCAGAATCCACCCTCTCAGGACCTCCACCTCGGCCGTGGTGGGCGGCCGGATCTTGTCCAGGGGAGGCATCTCCTGGGAGACGATGCGGGAAAAGAGCAGGCTCCGGCCCGGATCGCCGGGGACGAGAGCCGGCCCCGATTCGCCTCCCCGGAGCCGGCCGGCCCGGGTCCGCAGGTCCAGTCCCGCCTCCTGCTTGGCCTTGCCGTGACAGTTGACGCAGTGCATCTGAAAGATGGGCAGCACGTCCTTCTCGGTATGGAGCCGGCCTCCCGTGTGAGCCGCCTGGGCGTCGATCCAGAGCCGGATGGCCCGGATCTCCTCCCGGGACAGGTTGACGTCCCCCGGGGGCATGGCGCCCGAGATCAACTTGGAGACCAGCAGGCTCCGGTCCGAGTCCCCGAGCATCAGTGCGGCTCCCGACTTCCCTCCGGCCAACATGGCCTCGAAGGTGCCCAGGTGGAGCTGGCCCTGGGGATCGGCGCCGCTGTGGCATTGGAGACAGCTCTTCTCGAAGATGGGGAGGACGTCTCTTTCGAAACCGGAGTCGGCCGAGCCGCCCGCCTGAAGAGCGGGGCCGAAGATCAAGCAGGCCAATAACGTCACACGGAACTTGCGTAACATGATCTCGTCTCGTGTTCTTCAAAATTACAACGGAAGACGGTGTCGGGGCAACCGAAGCGGAGGAAAGAGGTAAAAGGAGAGAGGCTTTCCGGCTGGTCGTCAGGACCGGTCTCGGTGCTCGCTGGACTTTCACCACGGGCGGTCAAGCTCCTCCCTTGTCCTTTGAAGTCTTCAATGAAGGTGAAGACTCGCGGACGCGCGGTGTGGTCGATACCTCCTGCTGCGGGACGAGCGGCTGGTAGGGCCTGATTCTGATCCGATCTTCGCTTTTTCGGGCCTGCGCCAGATCATAGGTCGTCTGCCGTCGCAGCCAGAACTCGGCATTCGACCATCCTGCCTTCTCCAGCCGTATGGCCATCTCCGGTGAAATTGCCGCTCGGCCATTCAGTACGCGCGAGAGTGTATGACGAGCGACGCCCAACACCTTCGCCGCTTCGGTGACGCTCAGACCGAGTGGGTCAAGACAGTTCCCCTTGATGCCAAGCCCAGGATGCGGAGGATTCTTCATAGCCATGGGTTCGACCCCCTCGCTAGTGATAGTCGACCAAGTCGACGTCGTATGCGTCACCTGCCTCAAAACGGAATACGATTCGCCAGTTGCCCGAAATCGAGAGGCTCCAAAACGCCTTCACATTACCCTTCAGACGGTGGAGCCGATAACCCGGCAGGTCAAGGTCACCGGGTCTGACGGCATCGTCCAGATCCGCCAGAGCGAGTGCGATCCGTTCCCTTTGGTCCGCACTCACCTTGCTGGGGTCTCCACGCTCGAACAACCGCTTGAGACCCCGATGCCGGAACCTCCGAATCATGCGGTAGTGTACCGTGTACCGGTACGAATATCAACGACAAGCTGATGGGGTTTCTCCAGGAGGCTGTCCGAGAATGCGATTTTCGTCCAGGTCGAAAGATGTAAATTATTGATTTATAAGGAGATATATTTTTAGGGATCGTGATTTATCGAGTTCTCGGACAGCCTCCTAGGAATTCTCCGGACGGCGCCCGCTGGGAAAATTGCGTCGATACACCTCACGCCGGTGGGAAACGCGCACCACCAGTACAACCAGTAAATCTTCGCGCACTTCGTAAAGCACGCGGTAGTCTCCGACCCGAAGCCGACGCAGACCCCGCATACCTCCCTTCAGCGCATTTCCGAGGAAGGGGTTCTCTGCCAGACGGTCGATGGCCGCGACAATTCGCGTTCGATCCTTCCTGGCAACTTGCTTCAGTTCCTTGGCTGCGCTGCCCTTAATCCGTATCGAGAAGTTCACGCCTGACCTGATCCCAATCCAGCACCGGATCGCTCGGATCACGGAGCCGTTCGACGGCCATGGAAAGATCGTCGAAGTCTTCAAGGTAACGTTCGACCGCCCGGCGAACGATCTCCGCCCGGCTACGATGGAATCGGCGGGCGACCGCGTCCAGTGCATTGACAACCGTATCCGGCAGGCGCGCGGTGATTTGGGTCTTGGACTCTGTAATGTTCACTGATTGCATTTGCATCACATTACTTCAGATCGATGGCAATCTCAATCTTGTCATCGCCGCCTGAACCGCACTTCCGAAACCGGGGAATTCGGCGGCTGGCGAGTTGCCGCTCCCGGTTTCGGTGAATGGTTACAATCACCATGGGATGCTACGGTGTGTCTGCAGATGAAAGGAGTCATGCGGGCGATCCGGTTGGTGGTGGTCATGGCGCTCGTAGCGGGCGCCGCTTGCGGGCCGGCGCGGATTCCGTTGATTTCGACCGGGCCTCTCGACGACCTGGACCGGATTCCTCAGGACGCCACGGCCTTTACCGAGAGCGGCGGCCGTCCCATTCTCCAGGTCGACAAGGACCGGCTCGATAAATTCGAAGCCTACTGGTACGGGCCCTGGGAGCGGACCGAGCCCGCGGCCTGTGGGTCGGCGGCGTTCGGTTGGGCCGCCGAATCGTTCTCCAGGAAGCCGGTATTCGGTCCCAACCTGCTGAGACTCTCCCCGTCCCAGATCGGCGGCGTCGTTGCCAATGCGCGGCTCGACAAGTTTCCCAGCCGGGCCGAATACGGGATCGCCATCCGCAACACGAACCTGCGGGCGCTCCCTTCGGCCGAACCCTTCTACTTCGACTTTCGCGAGGCGGGAGAGGGATACCCGTTCGACTACAACCAGAATTCGGCGGTCTGGGCGGGGACGCCCCTTTTTCTGACGCACGTCTCCCGGGACGGGCGATTTGTGGGCGCGGAATCGCCCTACACCTGCGGTTGGATCGATGCGCGGGACGTAGCGGTCGTCGACGAGGAGTTCATGGCCAAGTACCGGCGTCCCCGCCTGGCCGCCGTGCGGAGGGACCGTATCCCCATCTCCGGAGATCCGGGTGGGTTCCTCTTCGAGGGCCGGGTCGGCATGCTTCTGCCCATTGCGGACGGAGTCCAGCCGGACGGCTTCCGGCTGCTGGCCCCCGTGGCTGACGAGAGCCGACGAGCGTCCTTGTCACAGGTCCGGCTTGCGGACCAGGATGCGGCCCCCATTCCATTTCCGTTCTCCCAGGATCGTCTGGCCGAGCTGATCAACCAGATCGTGGGACAACCCTACGGTTGGGGTGGACTGGGCGGGCACCGCGACTGTTCCTCCACCATCCTGGACGTCTTTACGCCCTTCGGTCTTCCCCTGCCGCGAAACTCGCGGAGCCAGGCGGGCGCGGGAAAAAAAGTGGACGTCTCCGAGCTCTCCGCGGACGAAAAACGCAAGCGAATTCTGGAAGCGGCGGTCCCCTTCCGCACGCTCTTGAACATCAGAGGCCACGTCATGCTCTACCTCGGAGCATTCCGGGGGTCCCCGGTGGCGTTTCACACCATCTGGGGACTCCGGACTGCTTCCCAAGACGATTCGATATCGGGGCGGTTTCTGATCGCGAAATCGGTCATCACCAGCCTGTCTCCGGGACTCGAGATCAGGACGTTGTCACGGAGCAGGGGCGATCTGCTGGACCGCATCGACTCTTTTACCTTGCTGGGAGAAGAATAGGGGCTCGATTGTCAAGCGTGCCGTCAGGGCTGACGATCCGATTCCGCGGCCATCATCACCCGGTAACGGCTTTCAATCCCGCTGTGCCCGGGGATGAGTTCAAGCGGCGTTTCCGCGTCCATTGCGGACCAAGAAATCACGCAGCACATCAAGAGTTCCCTCGATCCGACCCAGACGGTCGCGGAGATCTCCGGTTTGGTTGTCCAGCCGGTCACGGAGAGTTCCGATCTGGCGATCCACATGGTCGCGGAGAATTCCGCTCTGGTGGTCCACATGGTCGCGGAGAGTTCCGCTCTGGTGATCCACATGGTTGCGGAGAGTTCCGCCCTGGTGATCCAGATGGTTGCGGAGATCCCGTAATTCGCCGCGCACGGAACGGATGGACCGGTCCAGGTAGAAGAATCCCAAAATGAGAATCGCGGGAGTGATCCACTGGGCGAGTTCAGGTGACATCGGTTCCTCGATAGGTTCAAGCGGCGGTGCCGCGTCCCTTGCGGACGAAGAAATCCCGCAGCACATCGAGAGTGCCTTCGACCCGTCCCATACGGTCGCGGAGATCTCCGAACTGGTGATCCAGATGGTTGCGGAGATCGCCCACCTGACGATCCATACGGTCGCGCAAGTCCTTTATGTCCGCTCGTGAATCGCTGCGCACGGAACGGATGGACCGGTCCAGGTAGAGGAATCCCAATATGAGAATCGCGGGAGTGATCCATTGGGCGAGTTCAAGTGACATCGGTTCCTCGATAGGTTCAAGCAGCGGTGCCGCGTCCATTGCGGACGAAGAAATCCCGCAGCACGTCGAGAGTGCCTTCGATCCGTCCCATGCGGTCGCGGAGATCCCCGATCTGGTGATCCATACGGTCGCGCAAGTCCTCTATGTCCGCTCGTGAATCGCTGCGCACGGAACGGATGGACCGGTCCAGGTAGAGGAATCCCAATATGAGAATCGCGGGAGTGATCCATTGGGCGAGTTCAAGTGACATCGGTTCCTCGATAAGTTCAAGCGGCGGTGCCGCGTCCATCGCGGACGAAGAAATCCCGCAGCACATCGAGAGTGCCTTCGATCCGCCCCATGCGGTCCCGGAGATCCCCGATCTGCTCATCTACACGATCGCGGAAACTCCTTAACTCGCCGCGTGCGGAACGAATGGATCGGTCCAGGTAGAGGAATCCCAAAATGAGAATCGCGGGAGTGATCCACTGGGCAAGTTCAGGTGACATCGGTTCCTCGTAGAAAAGAGAATAACATCCCGGACGAGCTCTTGGGACACGGAAAAACGGGCGATTGGAAATCGCCTCTCCGTCGCCCTCGTTCTCCGTATATCTAAAACGGTACGGTTCGGAAAAACGCGAAAGTCGGCGCCCAGGCATATAGAATGGCCGAAACTGAGAGGAGCGGACCCGTGAGCGCGTTCTGGATTGCGGCTTGCCGTTTTTTCGTCATCTTGGCGGCCTTGGCTGCGCTGTTGGCATTGGCGCCGGGGTCGGTGGCCGCGGCGACCGAGCGGAAGACAGCGACCATGGCTCCTCCCGTGGAACGGACGGTCGACTTTCAGACCGACGTCCTTCCCATATTCGAGGCCAGTTGCTTCAAGTGCCATGGGACCGCCATGGCCATGGGAGGACTCCGTCTGCACACCCGGCCGGACCTGCTGGCGGGCGGGGACAAGGGAGCGACGGTTTTGGAGGGGAACAGCGCCGGCAGCCGGCTGATCCAACTGGTGGCGGGCCGGGACGAGTTGAAGATGCCCCTGGACGGGGAGCCCCTCAGCCCGGAGCAGGTCGGGATCCTGAGGGCCTGGATCGATCAAGGAGTCATATGGGCTCGGGGAGCGGCGGTTTCCAACCGTCGAACTCCGGACGAAGCATCGGGCAAATCGGCCTCAGACGACGGCCATTGGGCTTTCGAACCGGTACGGCAGGACCCGCCGCCTCAGGCCGGGGACAGCGATTGGGTGCGAAACGACATCGATGCCTTCGTGCTGCGGCGGCTGCGGAGCGAAGGTTTGGAGCCCTCCCCCGAAGCCGACCGATCGACCCTGATCCGGAGACTCCATCTGGATCTCCTGGGCCTGCCTCCGACGCCGGCTCAACGGGAGCGCTTCCTTGGCGACCGGCGTCCCTACGCCTACGAGCGTCTGGTCAACCGGGTGTTGTCGTCGCCCCACTTCGGCGAGCGCTGGGCCCGCCACTGGCTGGACCTGGCCCGTTACGCCGACAGCGACGGATTCGAGAAGGACAACGTGCGGCCCCATGCCTGGCGCTACCGCGAGTGGGTCATCGACGCCTACAACCGCGACCTTCCGTATGACCAGTTCGTGGTGGAGCAGGTGGCCGGCGATCTGCTGCCGGACGCCACTGTGGAGCAGAAGACGGCCACCGGGTTTCACCGCAACACGTTGACCAACACCGAGGGGGGCGTGGACCCGGAAGAGTACCGGGTGGAGCAGGTGGTGGACCGGACCGACACCACGGGTCTGGTGTTCATGGGCCTCACCGTGGGCTGCGCCCGCTGCCACTCCCACAAGTACGATCCCATTTCCCACCGGGAGTACTACCAGCTCTTCTCTTTCTTCAACACCGGAATCGAGAAGAACATCCCCGCTCCGCTCCCGCGAGAGCAGGTAGCCTACCGGTTGGCGTCCCAGCAGTGGGAGCGGGAGCAAGCA
>CATOST010000014.1 GCA_951812665.1 uncultured Acidobacteriota bacterium | reverse complement strand
CAGTACTTCAGCGCCGTCGCCAACCTGCAACTGGGCCGGCTGGACCGGGCCCTGAAATCGATCACGGCGGTCCGGGAGAGCGGCTCCAAGAGATACTTGGCCGGAAGCCATTACGTCCGCGGAGCCATCCTGGCGCAGAAAAAGGACTTCGCCGGCGCTGCCCGGGAGTTCCGGAGCTTCATCGTCCTCAAATCAGGCGATAAATCGTCCCAGGAACTTCAGCAGCGGCTGGCCGCCTGGGAAAAACAAGGCCTGATCCGGCCGGAATAGGAGGGGACTTTCCTGGCCCCCCCTTCCCCATTGAACAGGAGCGGCGGTTTCCTAACCGCCGAACTCCGTAACGACAATCTGGCGCCGAAGAACGGGCGATTGGAAATCGCCCCTCCTACTCGGCGATGAACGTCATCTCCCACTCCCCCACCTTGGTCAGGGGCGTCGAGGCGTGGACCAGTCTCGGCTCGCCGGCGCGGATCCAGGCTGCCAGCTCCTCGTTGTGGCCGAGCCGGCGCAGGTGTTGGAACGAACCCTCGCCGATCTTGTCGACGGCCCAGGTCTTGGAGCTGTCCCAGAAGGCGAGATAGGGCACGCCGGCCTTCAGCAACTGGTGGGATTTGCTCCGGTACTGCTCGGGTGACAAGGCCCTGGGCATGACGTTGAGGGCCAGCTCGCATTCCGTCCCGCGGGTCAGCGACAGCCAGTACTCGATCTCCTCGGCCCTTTCCCAGGCCAGCTCCCAACTGTAGAGTCCCTCGGCCGAGGTGTAGGGGACGATGCCGGTCGTAGAATCCTCCGCGATTGATCTGGTCGAAGGGCGGGGAGAAATGGAACGGTCCCATGCCCTCGCAGAACCGGTAGCTGGCGTGGAACTCGAGTCCCAGTTCGTGGCTGTAGTCGATGGCGACGCGGAACGGATCGATCCCCCGCCGCTCGTACTCGGTGAAGTTCTCCACGATCCGGCGGTAGGCGGGAACCGGATAGTCCTCCATTCGGGCGAACTCGGGGGTCCAGGTCCGGGCCACACGGCTGAAGTAGGAACAAAGGTCGCCGGCGGCTCCCTCCCAGTAGATCCGTTTGAAATCGGTGTGCCGGTAGGCCTCCAGCATGTCTCGGATCGCCCCCTCGCTCGCATCCCAAGCGAAACCCGAACCCCAGTCCTGGGTCGCGAAGAGTCGCCGGGTGCCGGTCTGTTCCCGGTCCGATTGGAGCGCCTCCACCTCGTCGGGATCGAGGGGGACCAATCTGATGTAGGCGACCCAGACCGTGTCGCAGGTGCTGCGGCAGGGATGCCCGGCGGGAATCAACTCGGTGGCGACCTGTTTGAAGCTGAGTCGCTGTCCCGTCAAGTCGGCGGTCCTCCAGAACAGGTCCTGGACCACTTGGCCCTTGTCGACGCTGGGGGCCTGGAGAAAGAGACAGCTGAAGGCTGGGTCCTCCGTCAACTTTGTCCGAGAAATCACAAGCGCCGCGACGCCCCGGGTTTTCTCATCCGAGAAACGAGGATATAAATAGGGGAGGGGCGTTAAAGAGGTCGGCCCACAAGGGGTGCCCCTACAGACCATGCGTATGCTGGATCGTTGGCACAAGGAAGCGGGGGCCCGCGTCGAGCCGTCCCGGGGCTTGGACGCGTTCAAGGTGCAGGCGCCCGGGGTCGTGGCCATTCCCTCCGGGGGCTTCCGGCTCTTCTACACCGCCGTGGGGCCGGCGAAGCCCTTTCCGGAGTGCCAAGGCTACATCCTGAGCGCCGTCTCTGCGGATGGCCTGCGGTTCCGTCCCGAACCGGGAATTCGGGTGGCTCCCCGGCCTGATATTCCGCACCTGTCGTTGCGCGTCCTGGCCCCTTCGGTGACCCGGGTCGCCGATGGACGCTGGCGGATGTATTTCGAAGCCAGGGGCCCCGCACACGAACCGACGGTGATCTGCAGCTCCGTCTCCCGGGACCTGCTGGAATGGACGTACGAAGGGGTACGGCTCCGGTCCCAAGGAGGCGTCGGCTCACCCCGTTACGTGCCTCTTCCCGAGGGTGGGGCCCGGCTCTACTGCTGCGCGTCCGAGTACGGCCCCGACGGGCCCGGCCGCAGCGAGCGGCTGTCCCACGACGTGGTGAGCGCCGTGTCTCCAGATGGCCTGGACTTCGAGTGGGAGTCCGGAGTTCGGCTGCGGGACCGGCGCGGGGAGATGGACGAAGTCGGGATCACGGCGGCTGACGTGATCCCGCCGGAGCGGGCCGGGGAGGATTGGGTCATGTTCTTCTCGGCCTGGCAGGATCTCCCGCCTGGGGCCGTCGCGCCCCGGCATCCCAGCGAGAATGTGGACGCGGTGGCAAGCGGTCAGAGCCAGGACTTCGCCGCTGCGTCCATCGCTGCCGACATGGCGGGTTACCGGTCGCGGATCTACACCGCCACCTCCAGGGACGGCCTCCTCTGGGAGCGGCGGACCTGCATCGTCGAGGGGGCCGGCTATGGTGGTCCCGGACCGGATGCGGTCCATGCCGAGGATATGTCTCTGATCCGGATCGACGGGAACCGTTACCGGATGTACTACGCTGCCTGCGACAGGAACGGGGTCTGGAGGGTCGCCAGCGCGGTGACCTCCCGCGAGTAACCCGGTTGAATCGGGCCCCGAGTCCAGGGTTTCAATTCGGACCTCTATCAAGGATGATGGCGCGCATGAATAGAAAGAATCGGCCCCTGGTCCGCCGGGTCTTGCCCCTCCTGTGCGTGGCGCTTTCGGTGTCC
Organism: uncultured Acidobacteriota bacterium; assembly: GCA_951812665.1. Taxonomy (GTDB): domain Bacteria; phylum Acidobacteriota; class UBA6911; order RPQK01; family JAJDTT01; genus JAJDTT01. The sequence goes on along the minus strand of CATOST010000014.1, from coordinate 69,936 downwards.
TGCGGTCCCGAACCGGCCGAGACGCCTGAAGATCGTATCAAGAGGATCGTGGACATCTCCCGGGACGAGGCCGCTCTCAAGGAGTATCTGCAGAGGGTTCCTCCCACGGAGCCGGCCCAGGCCCTCAAGAGGTTCGAGACGGCGGACGGTTTCCGGCTGGAACTGGTGGCCCACGAGCCTATGGTGAACGAACCGGTGGCCGCAGCATTCGACGAGAGCGGGCGCATGTACGTGGCCGAGTTGAGGCACTATCCCTACCAGCCGGGTGACGGCGAGAAGCCACGGGGACAGGTCCGGCTGTTGGAGGACCAGGACGGAGACGGCCGCTTCGACGTGAGCCACGTTTTTGCCGAGGGACTGATCTGGCCCACCGGGGTCGCCGTCTGGAAGCAGGGCGTCTACGTCTCCGCTCCTCCCGACGTCTACTACATGAAGGACACCGACGGCGACGGGAAGGCCGATGTCCGGGAGGTCGTCTACACCGGGTTCGGCGTCACCAACGAGCAACAGATGGTGAACAATCTGATCTGGGGCGTGGACCACAAGATCTATGCTTCCACGGGTGGCGACGGCGGCTACATCCGGCCGGGAGACCAGCCGGAGGCCAAGCCTGTCTCCGTCTACGATCGGGACTTCCGGTTCGATCCGGTGAGCCGCGAGCTGGAGCTCACCACGCAGACCTTCCAGTTCGGGCACAGTTTCGACGACTGGTACAATCGCTACGTCTGCACCGCGGGGTCGTCGGGCCGGCACGTGGTCTTTCCCGGCGGCTACCTGCAGCGCAACCCCTATCTGTTTTTCGATCTGCACGGGTTCTATTGGGAGGGACACGGCTCCCTGGAGGTGAATCCACTGGTGCGGGGGCAGACCCGGGTCTACAAGATCAGTCCCGTCGAGCTTTGGCGGACCATCCGGGAAGCCCGCCGCGTCTTCGCGGGGCGGAGCAATCGTAGCGCCGGCGTGGGACACGACTACCAGACCGCCGGCGCCGGCGTGCAGATCTACCGGGGTCACGCCTATCCCGAGGAGTACCGGGGAAGCCTCTTCATCGGCGCCAACACCGCCAACCTGCTGCACCGGCGGGTCCTGGAGGAGGACGGGGTGAGCTTCCGGTCGGTGCGGGGGGAGCCGGAGAACGTCGAGATGGTGCGGTCCACCGACAACTGGTTTCGGCCGGTGAACTCGGTCAATGCGCCCGACGGAACGCTCTACATCCTGGACATGTACCGGGAGTTGATCGAGGCGGCCCACGTCCCCGCCCGCGTGGTCAAACACCTGGACTTCACCCGGGGACAGGACCATGGCCGGATCTACCGGTTGGAACCGGTCGGCTTCAAGGTCCCTCCGCGGCCGCGCCTGGGGGAGGCCTCGACCGCGGCACTGGCAAGTTACCTGGAGCACCCGGGAGGCTGGTGGCGGGAAACGGCCCACCGGCTCATCTTCGAACGCCAGGACCGGTCCGCGGTGCCCGCTCTCGTTCAGCTCCTGAAGGAGAGTGAGAAACCGCTGGCCCGGATGCACGCCCTCTGGAGCCTGAACGGACTCGGGGCCCTGAAGGAAGCCCATCTGGTCCAGGCCCTGGAAGACCCGTCACCGGGAGTCCGGGTTCACGCCGTGCAGCTGTCCGAGCGCCGTTTCGGCCGCTCCCGGTCCCTGTTTCGGAGGGTGCTGGCGCTGGCCGAAGACGACAACCCCAAGGTGCGGTTTCGGGTCGCGTTGGCACTGGGCCAGGTTCGGGACCGCCGGCCCCTTTCCGGACTGCTCCGGATCGCCGACCGGGACTCGGGCGACCGCTGGACTCGAAACGCCGTTTTGAGCTCCAGCAGCGAAATCGCCGACCGCCTGTTCGTCCGGCTGTTGGAGTCGGACGGTTTCGTCGCCAAGGCGGAGGCCGGGGCCTGGTTGGAGCTACTGGCCCGGACGGTGGGCGCCCGGAACCACGCGTCGGAGATCAGGCGGCTCGCCGGTACGGCGGCCACGCACGCCTCCCTGACCGATCGCATGCGGATGCGACGGCTCGTGGTCACCGGCCTGGCGGAGGGTCTGGCCATCTCCAACCACTCTCTCTCCCAGCTCCGAGGTCTTCCGCGCCCGGCAACCCGGATGATCCGCGAGCTCATGAACGGGGCTGCGGAAATGGCTGGAGACGCATCGATCCCCGAGCAGGACCGGTTGGAGGCAATTCGACTCCTGGCCCACGGCGGCTTCTCCCAGGTGCGGGACTCTCTCGCCAAACTTGTCGCCTCCAGCCAGACCCAGGCCGTGCAGCTCGCCGGGATCGAAGCCCTGGAGGGTCACGAAGCTCCCGAAATCGCCAATATCCTGCTGCAGGATTGGACAGCTCTGACACCCGACGTTCGGAGCCGGGTCCTGACCAGCCTCCTCTCCCGGAGGCCCTGGACCCGTGCCCTGCTGCAGGCGATTCGGGAGGAACGAGTCGCCTCCAGCCAGCTCAACGCCAGCCGGCGCGAACTCCTCATGAACCATGACGACGAGTCGATCCGGGATCAGGCCAAGGGCCTCTTTGCCGCTCAGACGGCGGGCACCCGGCAGCAGGCCCTGGCCGATTTTCAGGTCGCGCTCACCCTCGAGGGGGACCGGGTTCACGGAGAGGCGGTCTACCGGCGCGAGTGCATCAAGTGCCACCGCCTCTCCTCCACGGAGCACCTGGTGGGTCCCAACCTGATCACCGTCTCCTACCAGGACCCGGAGCCGCTGCTCACCAATATCCTGGATCCCAACCGGTTCGTGGAGCCCCAATATCTCCAGTACGTGGTGACCGACCGGCAACGGCGGCTCTTCACCGGCATCATCACCGGCCAGAACTCGGAGAGCATCACCCTGGTGGAGGGCGAAGACGTTCAGAACACGGTGTTGCGGAAGGATATTCTGGAGATGAGGGCGACGGGCAAGTCACTCATGCCAGAAGGTCTGGAAGAGAACGTCACCCCCCAGGAGATGGCCGACCTCATGCGGTTCATACTGGATTACCAGTACGTGATCGGCACCGAGAGTGCCGGCTATGGCCCGGGTTATGAAATCTACGAGCCGTTGGCGACCCGCCGCTGGAGACCGCCCGAGGAAGAAAGACGAGAGATCAGGGGCAGGTAGGGGTACCGGAAGGGGGACATTTTGTCCCCCACTGGGAGAGGTGACATTCCTGTCCCCCTCTTCGTCGCCGGTCCCTTGGCGGTTGGGGCCTTTTCACTCTCCCACCGCCTCGACCACCGGCGGTTCCTGCCATTCCTCCTTGATCCCCTCGACTCCCTGGACCCTAAACCGTCCCTCAGCCAGGTCGAACTCGGCCGCAACACCATTGGCGTACTCGACGCGCTGCAGGGTCCGGTCCTCGCTCAGGAACTGGTGACTGGTCATCTCCGCGTACCCCACTGCCTGAAAATAAGCGTGCCAGAGACGGAGCCACTCCAGCCGCCGTTTCATGGCGTCGGTCTCCCAATGGTGCTTTTCAACCAGGGCCTCTCCCCCCGGAAGCCAGTTGTGTGAGGGCATGGCCCCGTACATGAGCTCGTAGAGCCGGGGGTGGCGGTCGGCGTACCAGTCGTATTTGGGGGCGAAATAGTAGCCGCCGCCCGAGAAGTGGGCCACGTAGCAGTCGTTGAAAGCCAACTGGAACAGAGGGATCGGTTCACCCTCCCGGAGCCGGTCCCGGGACCAGTCGGTGAAGAAGAAGTAGTCGCTCTCGCCCATGCACCAGAAACGGGCCAACTCGGCGCCGGGGACGATCCCTCTCCGCCGGGCTTCGCGGAACGTCTCGATCTGGGTCTCGTAGGTCTTCCGGCGGCTGATGGGGCCTTCCGCAGAAGCGTGTTCCGAGTGCCCCCGGTGGGCGGCATGGCCGTCGAAGTAGAGGGCGTCCATTTTCAATCCCTTGGCCTGGACGTGATCCAGCAGGGACTTGAGGGCTTCCAACGCGTAACCGTCGCTGAACCGGGGGAACTGGACGCCGCTGAGCTTGGAAGGGTCGTAGTAGGGTGCGTCCTCGTGGAAGACGTGGGGCATGACGAAGAACTTGACGGAGCAGCCCAGGGAGTGGACCTGTTCTTCCAGCCGCCGGGCCGCGGGCCAGCCCCCGGGCACCATCGGATCTTCTCTCAGGTACTCCTGCCAGCCGGCCGGCGTCCTCTCTCGGCCGGCCACTTGGGGTGGAAGAAGCTGACCGGGAGACCGGCGGCCTGGAAACGGCGGATGTTGTCCAGCACCTGCGGGTGGTGCTCCGGGTTCCACTCGATGAGCCGGTATTCGATTCCCAAGAGAAACCGTTTCAAGCCGGGGTCGGAGGCCATTCGAGTGCTCAGGGAGGGCAGGGGACGAGTGGCCTCCACGTGCCTGCGGTAGGCCTTGGCCAGGTCCACGTGGTCTTGTCCCTGCTCGAAGCTCCAGACGGCCCGCCGGGGATAGCTCAGACGGTCCAGCGAGGCCTTCCAGTCCAGGGCGACCCGGGACTGCCGGCCCGGCTCGTGGTCCACGCGAACCGCCGCGTTCCACCAGGTTTCGACGATCGGGTAGGCCGAGCGGCCGCCCGCCACCAGACCGAACAGGGGCAGGCTGTACTCGGCGCCCAAAAGGCCGGAGAGCGCCACCGGACTGGGTGAGTCGGACCGGATCATGTATCCGGAGCCCCAGGGGACCACCAGGTAGGACGACGGGTCCGGCTCCAGGGCCAACGTGTACAGGTCCAGCACCTCGCGAATGGTGTCTTCGCCCCCCGCCTGCGATATCCGGACGTGGAGGCGCCCCTCCCGGTCCAGCGCCAGATCGCACCCCAGGACGGCGTCCGTCTCCTTCCAGCCGCTCAGACGGACCCGATAGCCCTCCAGTTCGCCTTTCCTGTACTCGTCCGCTTGTTGCCGGGTTGCAGCCGTGCAGCTCATGGTCCGTGGACCGGTCTCCTTCTGGGACTCCCGCGCCCCGATCTCGATGCTGGGCGTCATCGATCGCCAGGTGGGGACCGCATCCGTGCCGTAGTAGACCGAGAGCGACAGGTCCCGGTCGATGCCGAACCTCAGCCCGTCGGTTTCCAACTCCAGCCAATGCCGTGTCTCCCGTGCCGGATTCCAACCGCAGGAGGCGTTCAGGAAGAGGAAGAGAATCGGGAGCCGGCGGAATGTGTTGATGAAGCTCATGGAATCACCTCGGTTCCATGGCAACATTCTTGCCGGTCCGTGGCAAGTGCGTCACGCCCTTTCCGCCCTTCCCCCGTGCGGGCATTCCCGCATGATTCGTCCACTCGGCGGTTAGGCAACCGCCGCTCCGCGCCCGGCTTCTACCTCCGGACACGCCGGCGCGATAGACTGGGCCGCATGAGTTGCAACGGACAAAGCTCGCTGTGGAACCCTGGTCTGGCGGTTGGCATCGCCCTCTGGGTGGCTTCACTCGCCGGATGTTTCCTCCACCAGTCCCCCGACCGGGAACCGCTTCGGATCGGTACTGCCAAGCAGCTCTTTGTCGACCGACGGGGTCGTGGAGGCCACGGAGTCCATCTCCCGAGTCCTGAACCGGCCGGTCAAGCATCCGGGAGGACCGGTACTGAGGCCGGAGCGCAAATGGGAAGGGAACTTCGCCTCCATGAGTTCCGTCATCTACGATCCCGAGGCCGCCCTCTTCAAGATGTGGTACGTCCCCAGCCTGATCACGGCGGAGCGGCCTGCGGGACCGCTGGAGGAGTACGAGAGTCTGCTTCGGGCCAGCAACTACCGGGAGGACCTGGACCTTTCCTGCTATGCCGTCTCCCGGGACGGCATTCACTGGGAACGACCCGAGCTGGGTCTGGTGGAGTTCGAGGGCTCGACCCGCAACAACATCATTTCGGACCGGTCGGTCCGCTCCGAGGGCGGGCTCTACAACTCGGGCCGTGCGCCCAACGCGTTCCGGGACCATCCGGAGCAGGATCCGGCCCGGCGCTACAAGGCCCTGGGGTTTGCCCTGGCGGCGAACGGAGCGACCGGCCTCTGCATCTATTTTTCTCCGGACGGGCTCGACTGGAAGGAATACCCGGGCAACCCGGTCATGGTGGGGACGAGCGACACCACACCGTCTTGGGTTGGGACCCTTTTCGGCAGAAGTACGTCGCCTATCTGCGGCCGGGATGGAAGGACTACCGGGAGGCCGTCGCCGCCTACGACGGCATTCCACCCGAAGTGAGAGCCGCCAGCCTGCCCTCCCATACTCCGGATCAACTGGCCGCCCCGCGCGGGCCGAATCCGGAAGCGGACCATCGGGTTCTCGGCGAGCGAAGATTTCATCCGCTGGTCTCCCATCGAGCCGGCTCTGATTCCCGATTCGGTGGATCCCGTGGACCTTCAGTTCTACGGCATGCCGGCACTGCTCTACGAAGGAATCTACCTCGGCTTTCCCTGGGTGTTCCGGACCAATAGTCTGACCATGGAGAGCCATTTCTCCTACAGCCGCGACGGCCGTGAGTTCCAGCGCCTCCCGGACCGTGGTCCCTACATTCCCTTGGGGGCCAACGGCACCTGGGACGACGGGTGCGTCTACGTCCGGCAGCCGCTGGTGCACGACGGCAAGATCTGGTTCTACTACCTGGGCGTCAACTGGCGCCACGGCGTGGAGGACCTCCTTGCGGAAGGGGAGAACGCCGAGGCGGCGGTGGGTCTGGCCACCCTGCCCCTGGACGGCTTCGTCTCGCTGGACGCCGGTCCCAATCCGGGGACGGTGACCACCCGCCCCCTGATCTTCGAGGGAAACCGACTGCTGGTGAGCTTCGAGGACTCGCAGAAGGGCTCGGCCGGTGTAGACCACCATTCGTCCCTGCGGGGTGGAGGTGCTGGACTCCGACGGTGAACCACTGGAGGGTTACGGTCTGGAGGATATGGAACCGGTCACCCGCACCGTGGCCGGCCAGCCGATTTCCTGGGGTGGATCGGCCGACCTGTCGAATCTGGCCGGCCAGCCGGTGCAACTCCGTTTCCACCTGCGCAACGGCAAGTTCTATTCCTTCCAGTTTCAGTCAGAATGACCCTTCCGATACGGCACCTCCCGAGGAGGCGCAGCTTCCGCCGTCACCGATCAGAAGAAGTCGTAACCGATCTCCTGGCATGCGTCTCGCAAAGGTTCAATCAGCAGGGCACTGCTCAACTCGCGGTGGAAGACGGGCGTATCCGGGAACGGAATGACGGAGAGGGCGCGTTCATAGAGCGTGATCACAGGCCGGTTGGTGAGGGAAGAGGGGCAGTAGAGGCCATGGATGTCCTGGTAGCATTCGTAAAATCCACGCGACCAGTTTTGTGCGAAGACGGGCGGTCCGCTGACCAGTTTCATGGAACCGCCGGCTCGAACGCAGAAAGTGCCGGTCAGGTCGAGCAGTGACAGGTCGTTGGCCAGCTCGAACGTCACCAGCCAGGGCCGCATACGGATCCGATTGACGATGCGCCGTTCTTGAAACACTTCCGCCAGCGCGGTGGGAATATCGGTGGCAAGGTAGAGAATCCCGCGCGCTTGGACGTGAGCTCCTCCCGTCTCGTCGCATTCGTGGTGATCGAAACGAGCGGGGGTGGGGGCCGTAATGCCGGAATTCCCGCCACCGGGCCGGATGGTCACTCCCGCGGCGGTAGATGCGGTGCAAAACAGTCCCGGCGGGCAGTGAGAACAAGCTCGGGGGAAGTCTTTCAAGTCGGACCGGATCTGGCCGGTTCGGCAGCTTGGCCACGGCGCCCCTCCATGCGGTTGGCGAGGAACACCACACGCTCGGCGTCGTACCCTCCCTTCAGCCAATCCAGGGGTCTGACAGTGTCATCGATGTTCTCATCCAGGAACAGATCGAGGTTCGCAGGTGATACCAGTTGTACACCTCGACAGGGTGCAGATCATGCGGGAGCGCCTTGTTGACTGCCGCGATATTGGGCACCAACTGGTTACCCTGGAATTGGAAATCCGGAATGTACCTGTGCCGGCCAATCAGGAAACTGTACAACGATCGATCCGCGATCATCTGGCGAATCCGGCCCGGGCTCAGTCCGAGCCGGCGGCTCGCGGTCTTGCTGGAGAGGCTCCGTGCGACGATGGCGGCATATTTGACGACGGTCTTGGCCAGTGGGTCCGGTCCCGGCTGCGGCTCCAGGCCCAAACCGCCTTGCGAAGGATGGCTTGCTCCTCGGCCGGCAGTTCCCGAGTGGCGTCGCCATAGACCATCGGCTCCATCTGTTCGAGAACGATCATCAGGGCCTGGTTCAGCGATTCAAATGAAGTTTCGCGGAGGCCTCGTGCGGCGAAGTAGCCCTCGGGAGAGATTTCATGACGATCTCCTTGGAAAGCACGTTCGAGCGATGTTCGTATCCGCTAGTATATGCCATTTTCCCAACGAGTCGATCTTGCGAAACGGAGGTTGCGGCGACGGAGTGGAGTGTTCTCGATCCGTCACCTCAAGCTTGGCCGTTTTCGTTCTCTTCTACAATAACGACGGCGAGCCGGAAGACACGATCCTGCCCTGTTTCAGCAGGATGGTTCGGCTGGCCAGCCGGAGGACGGCCTCCCGACGTGACTCACGATCAGGGTGGGGATCCGCCACTCTCCGATGACCCGCGCGATGTAGTCCAGGATGCGGTCCCGCAGAGGTTCGTCCAGGGCGGCCGTGGGTTCGTCCAGGAGCAAAAATTCCGGGTGGATCAGCAGGGCCCGGCCCAACGCCACCCGTTGCTGCTCTCCGCCCGAGAGGTTGCGGGGGTAGCGTTTCAGCAGGTGCCCCAGATCCAGGACCTCCACCAACCGGTCGAACCGGATCCCGTTTCTCGGCGTATCCTTCGGTCCTTGGCCGAACTGAAGGTTTCCCCCCACGGTGAGGTGGGGAAAGAGACGGCGATCCTGAAAGACGAACCCGATTCGCCGCCGCTCGGGGGGCACCATGATTCGCCGCTGCCGGTCCAGGACCACCTTGCGGCCGACTTCGATGCGTCCCCGCTGGGGCTGCTTCAGTCCCGCGATCATCTCCAGAATCGTGGTCTTCCCGCTTCCGGAAGGGCCGCAGAGAGCCGTCACCAGTTGGTCCGTCTCAAACTCGGCGTGGAGACGAAAGCCGGTGGGGAATCGGTGGCTGGCCCGGAAGTCAAGATAGCTCATGGCGTTCTCGTCTCCGTTCCAGGATTTCGCTGGCCGCCAGCGCGACGCAGGCCAGCAGGATCGACACCAGTAGCAGGCGGGTGCTCCGGCCCATCCCGCCCGGACTCTGGAACAGGGAATAGATGGCGGTGGAATGGTCTGGGTCTGTCCCGGAATGTTGCCGGCCACCATGATGGTGGCCCCGAACTCGCCCAGGGTGCGCGCGAAGCCCAAAAACGAGCCGGCCACGATTCCGCGCAAGGCCAGCGGCAGGCTGACCCGGTAGAAGGTGGAAAGACGGCTCCGGCCCAGACTTCGAGCGGCTTCCTCCAGCCGGGTGTCCACGCTCCGGAAGGAGACCCTAATGGTGCGGACCATCAGCGGAAAGCTGACGATGGCGCCCGCGGCCACGGCGCCGTACCAGGTGAAAACGACGCGCCAGCCCAGCAGCTCGTCCAACAGACGCCCCAAGGGACCGTTTCGGCCCATCAGGAGCAGGAGCAGAACGCCGGTGGCCACCGGCGGCAAGACCAGGGGAAGGTTGACCACCGTCTCCACGATCCACTTGCCGGGCGACCTCCATCGGGCCAGGAAATAGCCCAGGCCGATGGCGAACGGGAGGCCCAGCGCCACGGAGGCGGTGGCCACCTTGAGGCTCGTCAACACGGCGTTCCACTCCGTTTCCGTCAGCATGGGATCCTCGTTGCTCGATTTCCCGTCTGCAGGGGAGATTCCCGGCGGACAGGCAGCGCGGACCGGAATCCGTTCGCCTGGTCCGGAAGGATCGAGAACCCGAAACGCCGAAAGACCTCAACCGATTCTTGCGAGAGCAGGTACTCGAAAAAACGCATGGGCGCCTCGCTGGGAGATTCCATGAGGACCAACGGGTACACGATGGGCCGGGTCAAGGAGGAGTCGAGTTCCAGGAGCGGTTGCACCGCCTCCGAGATGCGAAGGTCGGTGGAATAGACGATGCCGGCCTCCGCCTCTCCCTGCTCCACGAAGAACAGGGCTTGGCGGACATCGGAACTACGCACCACCTTGGGTTCGAGAGACCGCCACAGGTTGAGCTTCCGCAATGCCTGCCGTGCATAGATCCCCGCCGGGACGCCCTCGGGATCGGCCAGACTCAGCCGGGCGATTTTCGGATCCAGCAGGTCGGCGGGATTCCGGATCCGGAGACCGCTCCCGGCTGGGGCGATGACCACGAGTTGGTTTCCCAGAAGATCCCGCCGCCGGGAACCCAGGCCCCGGGTCATGACCTCCTCCACCCATCGAACGTTGGCGGAGAGGAAGAGGTCGCTTCCGGCGCCGGCCAGGATCTGTTGGGCCAAGGTCGACGAGGCGGCGATGTTGAGGGTCACCGGCACCTGATTTCGGGCCTCGAAGCGGCTGCAGATCTCCCGGACGGCGTCCTGAGTGCTGGCCGCCGCGAAGAAGAGGACTGGAGTCGGACTCCCTTCGCGGGAGCCGCAAGCCACGGTCGCGGCGGCAATGAAGACGGCGACGACACGGAGGCAAGCTGGGAGAAAAGGTATCTGCATGTCGTGGTGCGCTGTGCCTTCTAGATCCGGTCGCCGGCGCCGGCGGCCTCGTAGCCGGGAAGTTGCTGCAGATCGAATCGATAGGACCGGGAGCGAAGGACCTCCAGCAGACTTTGGAGGGGAAGCGTGGACTCCAGGTCGGCCCGGTAGCAGAGGTCGTAGCTCTCCTCCCGGACCTTGAGAAAGCGCAGGCCGCGTTCCTGTGCCGGCAGGCGGACGCAGATCCCGGCCTGGGCCCAGCCGGTTCGAATGGTCTCGCTGACTCCGTGATGATCGCGGGCCGTGTGGTGGTAGCCGGCGGGCTTCTCCCCCGAGCCCAGGATCTGATCCAGGCATTGCCGGGCTGCCGAGCCCTCTTCCCGTCCGACCCAGCGCAGGTTCGAGGCCAGGACTTCCCGGACTGAAGCGGCCTTTTGAGCGGGGTCCAGAGCCACCCCCGCCTCCCATCGAGCCACCCGGACGAGATGGAAGTTCTCCCCCAGGACCTCGTGGGCCGCGCGGAGGTTCTCGGCATGATCGAAGTGAAGGCCCGCCGCGTGCACCAGTCCCCGCCCCAGAAGCCGGATCGCTTCCCGGCTGGACCGGATCAGGGGAAGAACCCGGAGACCGCAACCGGCGCGGACGTGGGCGGAGAGCAGACCGACCGACGGGTCGCATCCGGCGAGGACCAGGGTCTTCTCCGGGTTCGAGGTCCGGGTCAGCTCGAGTTGTTTCTCTCCGTAGACGCCGTCGTGGCGCAGGCTACCCGCCAGCGTCCACTCGGTGGGAAAGACCAGAGTCCTGCCGCCGACTCTGGCCTGCCAGAATCGACCGCGTTGGCGCCGGGGCTCCCAGGCCCAGCGAACGCTCCGTCCGTCGATCTCTCCCAGGCTGAAGAGTTCCTCCACGGAGCAGTCGAAAGCGCGGGCCAGCGAGAGTGCGGCTGCCGTGGAAGGAATGACCCGTCCCGTCTCGATGGCGCTGATGGCGGCGCGGGAGAGGCCGGAGCGCCGGGCCAGCTCCTGCTGGGACCAGTCCAGAAGGCGGCGGCGGCGGGACAGACTGTTTTGCATGGATACGATAGTATCCGGATTCGATACAAAACTGTCAACTCACCCGTACTTCACCTCCAGTTCCAGCTTCTCGACCAGGATCGGCGAGACACATCCGGTCGCCCGTCCCGTCACCCGGACGTCCACCAGATTCTCGCCCCGGGCCAACTGGCTGGGCCGCAGCGGGTACTCCAGCCAACCGGAGCGCACCTTGCCCGGACCCAGCGGGAGGTTGTTCAGACGGACGCGGATCCGGTCCTCGACGCCGCGCCGCGGGGGACTGGTCCGGATCGGGGCCGGACCGGGACCGCCCACGCGTTCGGGGACGATGCGGTCCCGGACCTGAACCGGAGCGATCTTCTCCGAATCCGGCGCGTCCGCCGTCTCCGGGTCGTTCAGCAGGAGCCTGAGCCGCAGGAGGGAGACCCGGTCCGAGACGCCGGGAACACTGGTCCGGGTCCGCCAAGAGGACATCGAAGTTCTTGGCCACCCGCCTCCGCCGGTTCACCGCCGCCAAATGCCTCGGAGAGAGTTGGATGGCCTCCCCGGTCGTGACCCGGGAACCCGGCGGCGGGTTCTGGCCTCGAGTCCGAGTCAGACCGCCCGATCCGGCGGCAAGGCCGGCCAGGGTGCTCTTCAGGAATCGTCTGCGAAACATGAGCCACTCTCCTTTCGTCCCCGGCAGAGGACGGCCACCATGGGCACTTCCAGTCCACCATCGCCTTCGTAGCCCGAAGCCCGCTCCAGGATGGCGCTGCGAATCCGGACCAGATCCTCGGGTCTCTGCGCCAACAGCGTGGGACCGGTGCGGGCCGTCCCCTCCTCGAACGCCCGCAGGAGCGCCGGCGCCGAAGGCACTCGCCACGTCAGCCGGAGTGACTCGATTCGCGGCTCCTGGAACCCGGTTTCCAACAAAATACGGCGCGACTCCTCCGGGTCGCTGAACCGGAAGAAGGGAGGCCCGGGTGGCAGCGGGACTTCCAGGGTGCCGTAATCGCGGATGGAGCCGTAGACGACTTCGAAGGCCCGGGACTGGTCGGGAGGCGCCCAGACCGTAAAGGCGGCACGTCCGCCCGGGCGGAGCACGCGGTGGGCCTGGGCCAGAGCTCGCTCGGGATGTTGGAAGTGGAGCATGCCGAAGTTGATGGCGACGGCATCGAAGCTCTCATCCGGGAATTCCAGTTCCTCGGCGTCGCCCAGCCGGAAGTCCAGAGTGGGGTGGAGCCTGCGGGCACGAGCCAGCATGACGCTGGAGAAGTCGATCCCGGCCACCGAGGCTCCCATCGAGACTGCCGCCGCGGCCACGTGGCCGGTGCCGCAGCTCACGTCCAGGAGTCGGGTTTCCGGGGAGACCTCCAGGGCGTCCAGCAGCGGCCGGATGGTCTGGCGGGTCAGGCCGGCCCAGAAGCCGGCGTAGGTCTCGACGGCCTCCTGCCACCGTTCGTGCTCGAAATCTCGAAAGCTTGTCATCGCTTAGTTCCAATCCCTGGCAGAACCCGAAGAGGGCAACCACGAGGGTTGCCCCTACGCCAGAATCCGGCCGTGGCCTCCACAGGCCTCCGTGACCCGGTCCACGGTCTCGGCCAGAATCCGATCCACGTCACCGGGGTCCGGAGCCTGGGTGGCGCCCACGATGAGCAGCACGTTGTTCGTGTCGGGGGTAATCTTGCTGAAGTCGGCCTGACGCACGTCCAAACGGCAGATCAAGCGATTCCCGGCGTCCACGTATCCGAATTCGCCGCGCCCGAAGGGCTCCGGCTCCCGGCTGCCCAGAGGAACGAAAGTTTCGTCTCCTTTCAGGATTCGGAGCTGGACCGGCGGGGCGAGGCGGTCCAGATCGTGGGCTCCCAGGGAACAGTTCCACCGGAGGCTCACCAGATTGTAGGTGTCCACCAGATTGTTGATAGCCGGAATGGCGCCCCGCTTCAGGGCCAACTGCACCAGCCTTTCACAGGAGGGCTGCAGCTTGCGGGGGTTGACTCCCACCTTTCTGAAGATGGAATGCAGTTCCATCATCGGGGCCGACTCCCGGACCGACCGGGGGGTGGGAAAACGAGACCGGAGATCCACTGCGACCCGGCGGACCCGCTCCGGGAAGTCGGGCGGCGAGGGCCGGATCGAGACCTCCCGGAAGAGAATCGCACGAGAGTGGAGGCCCATTTTCCGGCAGGATGGGGAAACGGTGAAAAGCTCCATTGTGGATTGACCCGAAGCCTGGACCAGACGGGATGCCGTGTCAATCTACTGCAAGTCATTTGACCCAAGACCGCCGCCGCCGTAGTAAACTGGCGCCGAAATATGCGAAAACCTCGATCCGGCGACGGCATAGGATTGGCTTCCAGCGTGTTCCAGGTGAAGCCCTCCCAGATTCGGGAGTTGGCGGACGTGGCCTTCAGCATGGAGGGAGTGCTCCGGCTCCAGTTCGGCGAGTCGGACATGCCCACTCCCAGCTTCATCAAAGAGGCGGCGAGCCGGGCCATGGCGGAGGGATACACGTTCTATACCGAGAACTCGGGTCTGCCCAGTCTGCGGGAAGCCCTGGCCGAAAAGTATCTCGAGCTCCACGAGGTCCGGCTCGACCCGGCCTCCGAGATCCTGGTGACGGCTTCAGGCGTCCAGGCCCTCAACCTGTCGATCCGGTGCCTCTTGAATCCGGGGGACGAGGCGCTGCTTCTGACCCCCAATTGGCCCAACGCCGCGGCCATCGTCAGCCTCTTCAGCGGCCGCCCGAGGGAAGTCCCCTTTCTTCGCCGGGAAGGCCGTTTCGTCCCCGATTTCGACGCCCTGGAGTCGGTTCTGACGCCTCGGACCCGGTTGCTCATCTACAGCTCCCCCTCCAATCCGCTGGGCTGGGTGGCGTCTCCGAGGGACCAGCGGCGATTGCTGGATTTCTGCCGCCGCAACGGTTTGTGGCTGCTGGCCGACGAGGTCTACGAGCGCATCTACTTCCAGGGCGAGGCAGCCCCTTCGATCCTGCGGATCGCCGACCGGTCCGACGCGGTGGTGGTGGCCCAATCCTTCTCCAAGAGCTACTGCATGACGGGCTGGCGCCTGGGATGGTTGGTCTCGCGCCGGGACTTCATTTCCAAGGGCGCCCAGATCAACGAATTCATCGTTTCCCATGCCGCTTCCATGATCCAGCGGGCCGGCGAGCTGGCGCTCCGCCACCGGGACGACGGGATCCCGGAGATGGTGGAAAAGCTCAAGGAGCGCAACGAGTACTGTTTCCAGGCCCTGGCTTCTCTGGATTCGGTCTCGGTACTGAAGCCGGCCGGAGCCTTCTACGTGTTCCCCACCGTCCAGGGACTGGAAGATTCCTTCGCCTTCGCCTTGGCGCTCCTCCGGCGGAGCAAGGTGGCGGTGGCTCCGGGAGTGGCCTTCGGTCGAGGCGGAGGCGGATCTTTCCGCATCTGTACGGCTCCCGGCTATTCCGTCCTGGAGCCGGCGATGGAGCGGATCTGCCGCTTCCTCGAGAAAGGCGATTGGTAACCGCGGCCCTAGCAGTCCGTGGCGAACGTCCCGCGAGCACCGAGACCGTTCCTGCGCCCGCCGGACAAGGCGCGATGAGGGAGTACCGGGAGTCTGTGACCGAGTCGCAACGCAGTCCGCCGGGATGCAGGGACGGTCGAATGCCGTGACGACTTTTGCCACGGGCTGCTAGGAGCCTGCGCCGCAGAAATTGATCTACTGCGAAAGCGGTGAATCGGTCCATATTTCCTCGATTTCTCGGCGAATAGAACGACTATGCACCTCCAAATCGAGAAAATCTGGCCTCGATTCCCCACTTTCTCGCTACGATCATTCCTACGGCGCAGACTCCTAGCTCAGTCGACGCGTCCCACTTCCTCGGCGATGTCAGCCACGGCGGCTCCCGGCTCGGACACCGGCGCCGTGGGGCTGAGGGGCGCTATCCGGGCGGCATCCTGCTTCGTCGGCTCCAGAATCCGCAGGGTACGCCAGCGGCCTGATTCGAAGCGGTAGGCCATGGTCACTCCCAGAATGATGATGTACACCGTCGCGGCCACCCAGGGGCCCACCGATTCGAGCTGGGGATAGTAACGGGTCATGAGCCAACCGCCGCCCAGAATGAAGGTCCAGTTGTACAAGATGGTGACGGCGCTGGGCCAGAGCGTGTCGCCGGCGCCCCGGAGGGCGCCCGTATAGATGATCCCGAAGGCGTCGAAGGCCTGGAATATGGCAGCGCAGATCATGAGGGTGGCGCCGATCTCCACGATCTGCCGGGCCTCGGCGGCGTCCAGATGGAGTCCGCCCACGAAGATGGACACCAGCTTATACCGGAAGAGGTAGAACAAGGCTCCGAACAAGGTCATGTAGATCAGGCCCACCAGGACTCCCAGGCGGGCCCGGGCGGCCGCCACGTCGGGCTGCCCCGCGCCCTGGTAGTTGCCCACCAGTGAGGTCACCGCCACCGACAGGCCCAGGGCCGGCATGAAGCTGAGGTGGATGTAGGTGATGGAAATCCACCCCGCAGTCTGGTGATAGGTCCCGAAGACCCCCACCAGCCGGGTCATGAAGATGGACCAGCAGGCCATTTCGTTTCCCACCTGGACGCCCGCCGGGAGTCCGATTCGTAGCAGGTCCAGGATCGGCCCCTTCTGCGGTCTCCACTGGCGCCGGCTCTGCAGCTCCCGGTTCATCGAGGGTCCCAGGAACAGGATCACGGGAATCGCAGACTCCACCAGCGTGCCGGCGATGGTTCCCAGGGCGGCTCCGGTCAGGCCCAGGGCGGGCACGCCGGGGATGCCCGGCAGCCCCCACCCGGGCGCGCCCAGATGGCCGAAGATGAGCACGTAGTTGACCGTCACGTTGGTCGCGTTTCCGCAGATGGCGGAGACGGTGGCCACTTTGGGGCGCTGCAGACCGAAGAAGTAATGGTGAAGCGCCCGGCTGATCAGGAGCAGGATCGATCCGGCCAGGAGAACCTGCGCGTATTGGGTCTCCAGACCGATCAGCGTGTCCAACTGCTGCAGCTCAACCTGCGCCGCGAGGAGATCGGCCCCCGAAGCCCTTTCCAATCCGTTTTGAATCTGTTCCCGTTGAGCGGAGTGGATCAGGGGGAAGATGTATTTGAGCAGCAAGGCGTAGGGGAGCATCAGCACCACCCACATCCCGCCGCTGAGCCAGAGTGAGGCCCAGCCGTATCGGGGGGCGTCCAGGACCCGTTTCGCTCCCCGCGACTGGCTCACGAAGGTGTTGACCACCGTCAGCAGACCCAGCGTGAAGGCAATGGGAGTAAACGCCCAGATGCCGCCGTTCCCTTGGGCGGCCACCTCCACCGGCCCCACCTGTCCCACCATGAGCTTGTCGGCGAATTGCATCACCGTGTAGCTGGTCATGGTCAGGACCGTAGGCCAGGCAATGGTCCAGAGTTCGACCAGGGGATGCTTTTCGCGGGGCCGCTCAGAAGAGGGAGGCTTCCGGCTGGGTTCCGTCATGAAGAAACCTTTACGAGACCGATCCCGGGCAAAAGCTGACAGTCTAACAGCACTGGCAACCCGTGTAGCCTGCTGGAGGGGCGCCATCCTTGTCGCCTGCTAGGAGGGGCGGTTTTCTTGCCGCCCACTAGGAGGGGCGGTTTTCTTGCCGCCCACTGGGACAGGCGACTTTCTTGTCGCCTGCTGGGACAGGCGACTTTCTTGTCGCCTGCTGGGAGAGGCGACTTTCTTGTCGCCTGGTCTTCTGTCGCTGCTATGCGATTCGGTAGGCGGCAAGTGTAGAGTGGGGACTCCGTCCCCCCTACCCCCCTGGTCGGCGGCAAGAAAGCCGCCGCTTCCATTCGGCGGCTGGAAAGCCGCCGCTCCAAAATGGTAGAGTTCGGGACCGCAAACGCCATGGATTTCTCGGGACAAGGTGGACTGACCCTCATTGACTGGTTGATCGTGGTGGTCTACGCCTCGTCAACCATCGGCCTCGGGTATTACTTCTCGCGCCGGCAGCGGAGCACCAGCGAGTACTTCGTGGGCAGCGGAGCCATGAACCCGCTGCTGGTGGGCATCTCCCTCTTCGCCACGCTGCTGAGCACCATCTCCTATCTCTCCATGCCGGGGGAAACCATCGCCAAGGGACCCGTGGCGACCGTGGCCAACCTCTGCGCCTACCCGATAGCTTTCCTGGTCGTCTCGAGGCTTTTCCTGGACATCTACATGCGCCAACGGGTCACCAGCGCCTACGAGCTGTTGGAGGAGCGGCTCGGTCTGGGCATCCGGCTGCTGGGGTCGGTCCTGTTCATTGCCATGCGCCTGGTCTGGATGTCCCTGCTGGTCTACATCGCCGCCAAGGCCATGACGACCATGTTGGGCGTGGGGGACGAGTGGATCCCGTTGGTGGTTCTGGTCACCGGTTTCGTTTCGGTGATCTACACCTCTCTGGGAGGCCTGGGGGCGGTGGTCATCACCGATTTCCTCCAGTTCACCCTGCTGTTCGGCGGGGCCTGGCTGGTGATCGGGCTGGTGACCTACGAACTGGGCGGATTCAGCTGGTTTCCCACCAGTTGGCAGCCCACCTGGGACGCCCAGCCGGCGTTCAGTTTCGACCCCAGGATGCGGGTCACGGTCTTGGGGACCATACTCAGCGCCACCCTCTGGCAGATCTGCACGGCCGGTGGAGACCAGGTTTCGGTCCAGCGATTCATGGCCACGCGAGACGCCAAGGCCGCCAAGCGGGCCTACCTGACCCAGATGTGCGCCGGCACCCTTGTGGCCACGACCCTGGTGCTGGTGGGATTCGCGCTGCTGGGTTACTTCCAGCAGAGGCCCGGTGAGCTTCCCGCGGGGTTGAGCCTGATCACGGACGGGGATCGGATCTTCCCCCGCTTCGTCTCCTTCCACCTGCCGCCGGGGGTCACCGGTCTGGTGGTATCGGCCATGTTCGCCGCGGCCATGTCCAGCATCGACTCGGGAGTGAACTCCATTACCGCGGTCATCATGACCGACTTCCTGGACCGGTCCGGCCTCAAGCCCAAGACGGAGAAGGGGCACGTCCGCTGGGCCCAGATGCTGGCTCTCACCGTGGGGGCCATCGTGGTCGTGGGGAGCACCTTCATCGGTCACGTTCCCGGAAACTTCACGGCCATGACCCAACGCACCACCAACCTGCTGGTGACTCCCATCTTCGGCCTCTTCTTCTTCGCCATGTTCGTGCCCTTTGCCCGGGCCGCGGGAGTGTTGGTGGGGACGATCTACGGGGTCACCACGGCTGTCCTCGTGGCATTCTCCGGGAGCTTCTACGAAGTGCTCGCCGCAGGCACCAGCCTGGACACCACCGCCATCAGCTTCCAATGGATCTCCCCGGTCGCGCTGGGAGCGAACCTGACCGCGGGCCTCGTGGCGTGCAAGATCATGAATCCGGAAGACTCCAGGCAGCAGATCCTTCTGAAGATGGCCATCTGCCTGGTTCCCCTGCTGGCATTGGTCGGACTGATATTGGGGTACCCCTGGATCGATCAGGCCCCGGCGCCATAGGCATCACTTCCCGCAGGAGCCAGGAGACATGGGCAAGACCTACCGGGCGGCGATCATCGGCGTCGGAGCCATCGCCGACATCCATGCCCTGGCCATGGGCGATCTCCAGAACGTGGATCTGGTGGCCGGCTCCTGCCGGACCGAGGCCAAGGGACAGACCTTTGCCGACCGCTTCGACTGCCGCTGGCACCGGGACTACGAAGAGCTCCTGGACGAAGCCCGTCCCGACTTCGTCACCATCGCCACCCCCAGCGGGTTTCACCTGGAGCCGCTGGAGGCGTGCGCCCGGCGCGGTATTCACGTCCTTTGCGAGAAGCCGCTGGAGATCAGCGTCCGGCGGGTGGACCGGATGATCCAGGTGGCCCGGGAGAGCGGGATCCGGTTGGGAGGGATCTTCCCCCAGAGGTTCAACCCGGTGCTGCGGGTGGTTCACGGGGCCGCTGCCCAGGGCCGGTTCGGCGATTTGGCGGTGGTCAACGCCTACGTGCCGCGTGACGACGCCTACTACGCGCCCGATCGCTGGCAGGGGACGTTGGCCCTGGACGGCGGCGGCGCCATGATGAACCAGTCCATCCACGGGGTCGACGCGGCCCAGTGGCTGGCTTCGGCCGCCATCCCGGATCTGCCGCCGGGGGTCAATCCGATTCGAGAGATCTTCGCCTTCACGGCCAAGCGGGGTCACGATCCGGCCCTGATCGAGGTGGAGGACACGGCGGTCGCCGTCATGCGTCTACGCGGCGGTGGCCTGGGTCAGATCCTGGGGGCCACCTCCATGTTTCCCGGTTCGCTGAAGCGGCTTCAGTTGGCGGGGAGGGGCGGAACCGCGGAAGTGTTGGAGGACGAGCTCGTCACCTGGGCCTTCGACCAGGATCAGACCGGGGACGACGGGGTGCGCCGGCGTTTCTCCCAGGAGACCAGCAGCGGCGGGGGAGCCGCCGATCCCATGGCCATCGACTACAGCCTCCACACCGGGAACATCCGTGGGTTCGTGGACTGGCTGGAGGGAGACGACAGTTTCATGTTGGACGGCCCCGAGTCCCGCAAGGCGGTGGCCATCATCGAGGCCATCTACGAGTCGGCCCGGACCGGCCGCGTCGCGGCTGTGGAGAGTTGAAGCGCGTCGCTCCGTATGAGACGGAAGAGGGCACACACACACAAGGGGCGCCCCTACAATTTTTCCCCCAGTTTTCAGGCGGGACGACGGTCACGCCGTCAATGATTCGACGGCGCGGAGCAGCCCCTTGATGTAGCCGGTGGCGTAGGCGCGCCCCCGGTGCGACCAAAGGGTGTCGCCGGGCATCTCGGGGACGTGATCGTCGATGATGAAACCGTCGAATCCCATCTCCACCAGCAGCTTCATCACCTCCACCACGTCCACGTCCCCTTCGTCGATGAAGGTCTCGGTGATGCAGGGCACGGCTCCCCGCACGTTTCGGAAGTGGATGTACGCGATCCGGCCCCGCTCCCCGAAGTAGCGCAGACCGGCGAACATCTCATCCACTCCCATCTCCGCCCAGGTCCCCATACAGAAGTCCAGCTTGTGGTTGGCTTCGGGAGCGATCGCTTCCAGGGCCCGCTGGAAGCCCTCGAGGTTCCGGAAGATCCGGGCCACGCCTCCCAGGGAGTCCACGGGCGGGTCGTCGGGATGGAGCGCCAGGGTGACTCCCGCCTCCTGCGCGGTGGGCAGGACCGCCCGGATGAAGTACTCGTAGTTGTCCCAGAGTTCCGCCTCGGAGTATTCCCGGTCGAAGCTTAAAGGAGCGCCTCGGCCCAGCGCGTGGTCGTAGACGCTGGTCCGGGCGCCGCCCCGGGCCGGCTCGCTCTTGGAGGTGCGCCAGACGCTGTTGGCCATCCAGTGGTAGCCGAGGATGGGGATCCCCGCCCGGCCCAGGTTGCGGATCGTCTCCCGGTAGTTCTCGATCTCCCGGTCCCGGCCCGGAAGGCCCAGAATGCACCGTTGGTAGAAATGGAGGGGAGTGTTCTCGATGCCCTCCAGCCGCAGGCCGTAGGATTCGATCCGGGTCCGCAACTGCAACAGCTCCAGGTAGTCCCAGTGGGTAGGGGCGTCGTCATCCCCCGGCTTCGTCCAGTAGGTGGACCCGATGGGGCTGGAGCCGAAGGGAGGCCGCCCGCTGAGGTTGGGGGTGTTGAGAATGATGCCGCTGCAGCCCAGTTGGGCCGCAAAGGTCAGAATGTCGTCGCTGGGGTCCCGGATGCTGCCGGCCGCCACCCGGATCCGTCTCGCCATGGGGAGACCCTATTCCGAGTTCGGGTCGGGAACAATCCGCCCGAAGTGCAGCCCGCCGACCTCTCCGTGGCGCCAGACGCCCACGTACTGTTCGTCATAGAAGAGAACCCGCGCCGTGAAGGTGCCCAGTCCGGGGATGGCGACCTCGGTCAGGCTCAGGACCGGCGTGTTCCCCGCCCATTCCATCCGTACCGGCACCGGAACCGTGACATCGTGGCTCCCGTACTGGATCCGGGCTTGAAACACCCAGATACCTCCGCCCAGCTTCGAGACCTTGGCGATCTCGTACCTCTCCTTCCGCAGTTCCGCGCCGTCGCCGACGGTGAAGAATCCTTCCAGAACGACTCCCGACATGGATTGCCGGAATGCCTCTTCCCGAGCCTCCTGCTCCGCCTCGGTTGCGGGGTCTCCGCCTCCGCAACCCACAAAAGCCGCCGACAGCAGGAAGATCAGAGAAGGGTTCAGGAAAGTGGAGCAAGGAGGCATGGGCAATATTCCGGTATTGGGATCCGAGCAGAGATAATACCAGCCCGCAGCAAAAGTCGTTTCCCCTCTGCAATGTTTCGTATCCAAGAGGGATCGGCATCCTCGGCGAGACCCTGATAGATTTGAAGTTGTCAAAAAACAGGGAGTTCCAAATGTGTCTTATAAAGATCGAGATTGCTGTTCCAGGAGACCTGCTCCTGGCAGTCGACGACGACGCCCGGATGCGCGGGGAATCTCGGGATCGATTCGTGGCGCGGGTTCTGCGGGAATCTGTCCTGGCTCAGCGGGACGCCGAAGTGACCAGGCGTCTCGATGATTTGTTTTCGGAACCCGATCTGAGTCGGCACCAGACGCGCGTGGCAGCTGATTTGGATGTCGCTGGAACGGATTGGAATGATGAAACCTGGTGATCCCCCTGAAGGGTTGGGAAGACGGCATTCAGGGATTGCCTTCGCCCGATTCTTCAAGGCGTCCCACTATCTATCACCGGTGAAAATGAATTAGGGGCGCCCCGCCCTCATGCCTCTACCGGGGCTTTAGGCCCAGGGACTCGAAGAACGCCTTCACCTCACCCATCTGCTCGTCGGTATAGGACTTCATGGGAGCCCGCAGATGGCGCTGGGCGAGTCCGAAGTACTCCAGGGCGCCGTGGAAGAAGGGAAGGCTGAAGGCCTCGATGATGGGGACGTCGTACTTCTTCGACATCTCGTAGCATTTTTCCATGTTCCCGGCTTGGAAGGCCTCCCAGAACTCCTTGGCGATCCAGGGGGCGATGATGGCGTAGATGTCGAAGTAGGTCTTGGCGCCGTAGGGAGCCGCGGCCAGAAAGCGGTAGATGCTGCCGCCGCTGTAGACGCGGAGCCGGTCTGCGAATTTGGCTTCCAGGAAGATGTACTCCCGGATGTCGTGCTCCTTCATGGCCACCACGGAGTCGATCTCCAGGAGCTGGCGCCAGGTCTTGTCCTTGAGCCCGACGTTCTTGACCGAAAGGGCCATCCGGGTGTTGGCGGCAGCGGTCCGGAAGTACTCGACGATATCCTCTTCCGCCATCCTCGGCGCCA
Source organism: uncultured Acidobacteriota bacterium (assembly GCA_951812665.1). GTDB lineage: Bacteria > Acidobacteriota > UBA6911 > RPQK01 > JAJDTT01 > JAJDTT01. The sequence continues at coordinate 47,013 of CATOST010000014.1, read as the reverse complement.
GCACCTCGACGGCGTCGGCACCCAATCCTTCGGCGTAGCGGAGGTAGTCGATCAATCGGGAATTCCAGAAGTTGTTGGTGCAGACGATGCTGATGCCGTGATCGCCCACGGCCTCCACGAAGGTCCGGGTCACGGCCTTGATCTCGTCGTAGGAGATCCAGTCGTATTTGGTGTTCCCGCCCGTCATGTTGAAGATCCGGACGCCGTATTTCTTGGCGTTGGAGATCATCTTCCGGATGGCGCCGTGATCCACGTTCCCTTCCGCGTCGAAGGGCAGCACCAGGGAAAAGATGGGACCCTCCAGGTGCTCCATGACCTGCCGCGGGGTCAAGGGCTTCTTGATCGTGTCTGGCGCCGCCGGCAGGGTGGACGTGAGGAGCACCGTCGTCAAAACCAGCGGCAGAAACGGAACCTTTAATGAGCGCATGGGAGCAACCTCCGATTGGAATCCACGGGAAAGGCGGGAGCCGCCTCCCGCGCTGGACTCATGGTACAGCGTCCACCGCCGGTTGTCTCTCCCCAACGGCCGAGCCCCGATTCGCCATTCTCAGACCGGCTATTGCACGACCGCGGCAACGGGCGACCACAAGGGTCGCCCCTACGATTTTTCGCTCCTGTTAGACTTGCTTGAACCATGAGCAGCCGACGGCGCAGCGACGGCCGATCCGACGGCCTGGTTCCCATCGAGAGCCTCCCCATAGAGGAGATCGACACCTTTCCCGAGCTGCTTCGGGCCATGTCCCGGACCGCCTTCGGGGGACGGAACCTGGGCGAAGCCTTTCAGGTCCTGCTGAAGATGATCCGCGACCAAAGGTGCCGCGTCGTCCTGACCGTCTCCGGGGCCATGACCGTGGCCAAGCAGGGACGGATCATCTGCGGAATGCTGGATCGTGGTTGGGTGGATGCCGTGGTCGCCACCGGCGCTCTCATCGCCCACGGGCTCACCGAGTCGCTGGGACTCGTCCACTACCGCTACGAGAGCCGCCATTCCGACGAATTCCTCTACCGCCGTGGCTACAACCGGATCTACGACACGTTGGAGATGGAGCGCAACCTGGACGACGTGGAGGACCTGCTGCACTCGGTCCTGAGCCGTGAGGAGCCGGAAGGGAGAATCTGGTCGTCGGCCGGCCTTTGCCGGGCCCTGGGCCGGCGGCTGAGCCAGGCGGAACGGGGGCCGGGGATTCTCAGCAGCGCCTTCCGCCGCGGTGTCCCGGTGTTCATTCCCGCCTTTACCGACAGCGAAATCGGTCTGGATCTTGCCAACTGGGCCATGGAAAGGGAGGTGCAGGCCACACCTGAGGGCCGGGAAACGGCCGAACCGGATGAGATCTTCCAGGCGGTTCCTCCCTTCAATCCGTTCCTGGACCTGCAGGAGTACGCCCGGTTCGCCGCGGCCGCACCGCGGTTGGGAATCTTCACCATCGGCGGCGGAGTCCCCCGCAACTGGGCGCAGCAGGTGGGTCCCTACTTCGAGGTGGCCGCAAACCGCCTGGGGGTCCACCGCCCGCCGCCCCGTTTTCGCTATGGAGTCCGCGTCTGTCCGGAATCGGAGCATTGGGGCGGACTCTCGGGCTGCAGCTATACGGAAGGGGTCAGCTGGGGTAAATTCGTCTCCCCCGAGGAGGGCGGACGCTACGCCGAGGTCCACGCCGATGCGACCCTGGTCTGGCCGCTGTTGATGAAGGGTCTTCTGGAGGAATTGGGAGACGCCGGTAGCTGATGCCGGTTTTCCACCGTGCAGATCGAGGTGAATCATGGATCGGATTCTTGAGCGAATCGAGGCGGCGGATGCCGCGAGGCGCCGGATCATCGACGCCAACCGGGGACTGGCGGCGGCGCAGGCCGCCTTCAAGGCGGCGGGAGGATGGTCGGTCCAGGCGCACATCGAGCACCTGGTCCTCTCGGAGCAACGGGGAGTTCAGCGGATCTGGTTGGCAGCCGAAGCGTTGCGCCGGGGCGCTCCCTTACAGGTCGGCGAGGCGGTGCACCGCGGTCGGCCCATCGAGGCCGTGATCGCCAGGACCTGGAAGCCCAAGGAGAAGGCCATGGCCGAGACCGACCCGGTGGGGGAGGGTCCCCTGTCCTATTGGATCGCCCGCTACGAAGCTTGCCAGACCACGTTGGGGCGTATCCCCCAGGTCTTGTCCGGCTTGGACCCGTCCCAGGTCCTGGATCTGCACTACCTGTCGGGACCCCTGGACGCCTACCAGCGGCTGGAATTCCTCCGGTTCCACACCGACCGCCACTACGACCAGGTCGAACGGCTGAAGAGGACCGAGGGGTTTCCGGCCCGGTGAGTCGGAACCGGACTCAGAGACCTTCCGTTTCCCAGCCCTTGCGGTAGGGACGGCGCAAATACGGGTCCGCCTCCGGGACTCCGGTCGCCTTCAGGTTGGCGCTGTCCCAGTGCATTTTCTTACCGGTCCTGAAAGCCACGTTCCCCAACAGCACCGTTTCCGTCAGCGGCCCCGAATACGAGAAGTTGGTGGAAGCCGTGCCCTTCCCGACAATGGCGTTGGCCCATTGGGAGTAGTGACTCTCGTGCGGCTGGGTGGGGAAGACGTAGTCGGCGAAACGTTCTACGGGGAACAGGATCGGACGTTGGCCCCCGGCCATCAGCAGGTTCCCCTTCTCGCCGATCAACAGATTCCCGTTGGTCCACCCGGGCCAGTCGTCGGGGGCGCCGTAGAGCTGGCGAGGCGGCCGCATCCCCGCTTCGTACCAGGTCAGGGGAAGGGTCGGCGTCGTGTGCCGGGTGCCCGGAAACTCGTAATGGACGATGGACCAACGGGGAGCGCTCTCGGGCAGCGGCTCGGTGCCCTCCGCCCAGATGGTGGATGGGGGTCCCAACTCCAGGGCATTGATGGCGGGGTCGATCAGGTGGCAGCCCATGTCACCCAGAGCGCCGGTGCCGAAATCCCACCAGCCCCGCCAGTGAAAGGGATGGTAGACGTCTCCGTCCATATACGGCCTTTCGGGTGCCACGCCCAGCCACAGGTCCCAATGGACGTGATCGGGCACCGGATCGCTTCCGGACGGACGTGGCATCTCCTGTTTCCAGTAGGTCCCGGGACGGTTGGTCCAGACGTGCGCCTCCCGGACCTTTCCGATGACGCCGTTCCGGACCGCCTGGACGCCCGTCCTCAAGGGGGCCAGGGAGTGATGCTGGATGCCCATCTGGGTCACGACGCCCTTCTCCTTCGCCAATCGAGTCAGGGCGCGCGCTTCGTAGACCGAGTGGGTCAGGGGTTTCTGCGTGTACACGTGTTTGCCCAGCGACATGGCCTGATAGGTGACGGGCGCGTGCATGTGGTCGGGGGTGGAGATGGTCAGGGCGTCGATGTCCTTCTGCTCCAGGAGCTTGCGCCAGTCCGTGTATTTCTTGGCGCCGGGATAACGATGTGCGGCCCGTTCCAGGCGCCGCTCGTCGACGTCGCAGATGGCCACCACGTCGTGGCCCAGGGCAGACTCACCCAGGTCGGCCCATCCTTTGCCGCCCACCCCCACGCCGGCCAGGCGGAGCCGGGAGTGGGAGGACCTTGCCCGGATGATGGCCGGAGCCGCGGCCGCGGCCAGACTTCCCATTCCCAGGCGCCTCAGGAATGCCCGTCGATTCGATTGCTCCTTCATGGCCCGTCTTCTCCTCCCTTGTACGGTTCGGCGATGCCTCTGCCCAGTTTACTACGATGCCCGCCCAATCTCCTTATGCGACGGCCAAGACGGTGGGTGGCGATGCCCGGGCCGAGCCAGGGAGGGAGTCACTTTCGGGAACGCACTCTTGAGTTTCCGGCGCCGGGACAGGAACATAAGGCGGCTTGCAGAAGGAAACGGTGAGGTAGGAGCGGCGATTTGGAATACCTGATTCCCGAAGCATGGTTCTCCGGTCTGCCCCAGTGGGCGCTGCTGCTGCTCTCGGCAGCGGCCGTGGCCGTGTTGGCCAAGGCGGCCGACCTGGTGGTGGAGGGGGCCTCGGGGATCGCCCAGGGACTGGGTGTGCCCAAGGTGGTGGTGGGGGCCACCATCGTCTCCCTCGGAACCACCAGTCCCGAATGCGCCGTCTCGGTGGTGGCGGCCTGGTCCGGCGAGCCGGGCTTGGCCCTGGGCAACGCCGTCGGCTCCATCATCGTCGACTCCGGCCTGATCTTCGGCCTGGGGTGCCTGCTGTCCCGGCTCCCGGCGGACCGGTTCATCCTCAACCGCCAGGGTTGGGTCCAATTCGGCTCCGGTTTGTTTCTGGTGCTCGTTTGCTGGGGTGTCTACAGGATCGCCGGAGACGAGGCCGTCATCGGCCGCTCCATGGGGCTCCTCTTCGTGGCGCTGTTGGCGGCCTATCTCGTTTTTTCGGTTCGCTGGAGCCGGGGCCATCCCGAATTGGCTGCCCAGATGGGCAGCGAAGCGGGCGACGTGACCCAGAGCTCGCTCTGGCTGTGGCTGAGTGTGCTGGCTGGTCTGGTGCTGGTTCTGCTCTCCAGCCGGGTCCTCATCTGCAGCGTCATCGAGTTGGCGGAGAACCACTGGTTCATCCCCAAGGTGGTGATCGCCGCCACCCTGGTCGCCTTCGGGACCTCGCTTCCCGAGTTGGTGATCGGCATGGCCAGCATCTACCGGGGGCACAACGAGTTGCTGGTGGGGAACATCATCGGCGCCGACGTGCTCAACGTCCTTTTCGTGGTGGGGTTCTCGGCCGTGGCGGCCCCCTTGCCGGTGGTGGAGGCGGGAGCCTCGCTGCCCCAGATCCTTCTCTACGTCCACCTGCCCTTCATGCTGGGCATCCTGGTCCTGTTCCGCATCTTCATCTTCCGGGCCTCCTCCAGAGGCTACTTCCAGAAATGGTACGGCGTCCCGCTGCTGCTCATTTACGGGACCTATTTGGTGTTTCAGGTCTCGCTGGGAACGCTGGGCGAATAGCCGTCGAGGCTGCTCCGGCTCAGAGTTTCCGGTAACGGAAACAGCCGGTGACGTGGTCGTTGACCATGCCCGCGGCCTGCATGAAGGCGTAGCAGATGGTGGGCCCCACGAAGCGGAACCCCCGCTTCTTGAGGGATCGGCTCATGGCTTCGGATTGACGGGTCTTGGCTGGAACCTGGCTCTGACTGTGAAAGGAGTTGACGCGCGTCCGGCCTCCGGTGAACTGCCAGATGTACCGGTCGAATGACCCGAACTCCTCCTGGACCCTCAGAAAACTGCGGGCATTTCCCACCGTGGATTCCACCTTGAGCCGGTTCCGAATGATCCCCGGATCCTGGAGCAGCCGGGCGATCTTGTCCTCGCCGTACCGGCAGATCCTCTCCGGATCGAACCCGTCGAAATTTTTCCGAAAGTTCTCTCTCTTCTTGAGAATGGTCAGCCAACTCAATCCGGCCTGAAAGGCGTCCAGAACCAGGAACTCGAACAGCTTCCGGTCATCGTGCACCGGAACCCCCCATTCCCGGTCGTGATACTCGGCGAGGAGCCGATGCCCCACCGCCCAATCACATCGGACTATGGCTCCTTCAGGGATATCACTCATCACGACCTGCAGACGCCAAACCGGCTCCCGTGCGGGTACCCCCTGTGGGTGCCCTCTTACCAGCCCGTGGCAAAAGTCATCACGGCATTCGACCGTCCCTGCATCCCGGCGGACGGCGTTGCGATTCGGGCACATACTCCCGGTATGCACCCGAATCGCGCCTTGTCCGGCGGGCGCAGGAACGGTCTCGGTGCTCGCGAGACTTTCACCACGGACTGTTACGTCCCAATCGCAGCCCCATGGATGGGTCCGTCGCCTTGCGTATCAGAGCAAAGAATGATATCCAAAACTCAGTATTTCATCCATCCTGACCAGGAGGTGATTCCGTGAACAGGCGAAGTTTTCTCGGTGCGAGTTTGGCTGGCGGGGCGGCGATCGGATCGGCCGCTGCAGCCGGTTTGGGAGGCCGCAAGCGGGTCTCGGCCAACGACAAGGTGACCGTGGCCATGATGGGCGTCCGGGGCCGCGGCCCGGTATTGACCCGGTATTTCGGCGAGATGCCCGACGTGGATCTGGCCTACATCTGCGACGTGGACCAGAACGTGGTGGAGCCCGCTTTCAAGATCGCGGAGGAGACCCAGGGGAAACGCCCCAAGATGGAGGAGGACATCCGGCGGGTCCTGGACGACAAGTCGGTGGATGCGGTCGTCATCGCCACGCCCCTCCATTGGCATGCTCCCGGAACCATTCTCTGCTGTGAAGCCGGCAAGGACGTCTACGTGGAGAAGCCCGTCTCCCACAACGTCCGCGAGGGCCGTCTCATGGTGGAGGCGGCGCGCAAGTACGACCGGGTGGTGCAGGTGGGCACCCAGTCCCGGAGCCGCCCCAACACGCATCGATTCATCGAATACTGCCAGTCGGGCAAGCTCGGCGACCTGCTCATGGCCAAGGTCTGGAACACCCAGAAACGCCGGAACATCGGCCACAAGGAAGACGAGCCGGTCCCGGCCGGGATCAACTACGATCTTTGGAACGGTCCCATCCCGGTGCTCCCCTTCAACCGCAACCACTACAGCGGCACCGTCAACTGGCACTGGCACTACGGGGCCGGAGACATAGGCAACGACGGAGTCCATTGGATCGACGTGGCGCGTTGGCTGATGAAGGCGGGTCTGCCGAAGCATGTCACCGGCGCCGGGCGGAAGCTCTACTTCGACGACGACCAGCAGACGCCCGACACCCAGACCGTCGTCTTCGATTACGAGGACACGGTCATCCAATACGAAATGCGGCTCTGGAACAGCTACAAGATGAACAACGGCCAGAACGGCGTGGAAGTCTACGGCACCGAAGGCAAGGCAGTTTCCGGCTACTTCGACGGACACCGCACGTACGGCTTTCGCATCTACGATTCCCAGCACCGGTTGGTTCGCCAGGAACTGGCCGAGGTCAGGCGCGGCCGGGAACACTACGCCAACTTCATCGACTGTATCCGGACTCGTGAAACGCCCAATTGCGACGCGGAGGAGGGCCACCTGTCGACCGCGCTCTGCCACTTGGGGAACATCGCGGGCCGAACCCGGGGCAGCTACACGTTCGATCCCGCCACCGAGACCATCACGGACGACCCGGAAGCCAACGCCCTGCTGACCCGGGAGTACCGGGACCATTGGTCGACCCGGTTGGTGACATAGTCCGCCGCCTCAACGGGCGGACAGATCCGCGCAGACGATCGACCGGTTGTTCCGGGCGTAGATGGACCGGTTGGCGAACGCAGGGTGGGACCAGACGGTGAGGCGTCTCTGGATGGGAACCACCGGTTCGATCAGGGTGGTCCGGCTCGTCTCCTGGTAGCCGTCGGGAGAGAGCCTGGCGAAGATCATCTCTCCCTGCTCGTTGAGGATGATGAACCGATTCTGGTGCCGGACCAGGAAGGCGTTCCACCAGCGTCCCTTGCCCGTGGCTTTCAACGTCTCCCAGACCCGCTGTCCGGTCAGCGCGTCCAGACAGCGAAGCTGGCCGTAACTGTCCACCCCGTAAAGATGTCCCCGGTCCAGGACCGGCGTGCACATGAGGGAGTGCAGGCCGTCGGTCTCGATCTCGCTGGTGCTCCTGCCTTTCCAGAGGAGCGCCGCCGACGGTCTGTCGGAACCGGTCCGCAGCATGAGAGGACCGTCGTAGAAGGCGCTCACGAAGAGAAGATTGCGGTCGGGGTCGAAGACGGGCGTGGCCAGGGTGAGACCGTTGCGGACTGGGAACTCCCGGCTCCAGTAGGCTTGGCCCGTCTCCGGATCGAGCCCATAGAGTCCCTTCGGATTCCAGATGACGAGTTGGCGGGCGCCGCCGAACTGAAAGATGACCGGCGCCGAGTAGCCCGGTTCGTCGGCCTCCAGCGATCGCCAGATCTCGCGTCCCGTCTCCTTGTCCAGGGCCAGGACGCAACGGTTCTCGTTCCCTCCGGCGATGACGATGAGTTTCCGGCCGTCCACGAGTGGGGCGGCGGAAAACCCCCAAATGGGCGGCTGGGCGCCGAAATCCCGGATGTAGTTCCGGGACCACAGGACCTCTCCGGTGGCGGCGTCCAGACAGAGCAGGTCCCCCATGGCCCCCAGGGTGTAGACCTTGTCCTGGTGGACGGTGGGAGTGGCGCGAGGACCTTGCGGGTAGGAGATCTCGTAGTCGCAGTAGTATTCGTGCTTCCAGAGAGTGGCGCCGGTCCCGGCGTCCATGCAGAGCACCCGTTCCCGGTTGCCGGCGGACGTCTGGTCATCTGCCCCCGTTACCAGGTCGGTAATGTAGAGCCGGTTTCCCACCACCGCCGGCCCCGCGTACCCTTGACCGATTTCCATCCTCCATTTGAAGTTCAGCTCCTCAGGGAGCTCCGAGACGATCCCGGTCTCCCGCCAGACTCCATCCCGGTTCGGCCCCCTCCATTGGGGCCAGTCCTCACCCTGAGCGACTTGTGGGATCAACACCGCCCAGATCAGGCATAGACAGGTTGGAGGAGTGCGGAGAATGCGGGATGCGAGCCGGAGAAAACGGATTTCAGGGTTCTTCATGATGGAGACCTCATTCGAGAAATTCGCGGTCAAAGAGTATGCCGGGAGCACGTTTCCCGCAAGCGACTAGGAGCGGGGGTTTTCCAACCCCCGCCTCCGGGGGGAGGGGTGGAACTCGAGTGTCGCCGATACCACGCAGCATGTTCGTATGGAAGTCTGGCGTTTGGAAGCGTAGAGGGGGGACTTCCAGTCCCCCCCAAGATCCCCTGGTCGGCGGCAAGAAAGCCGCCGGTCCCAATCGGCGGCAAGAAAGCCGCCGCTCCCAATCGGCGACAAGAAAGTCGGCGCTCCAGTCGGCGACAAGAAAGTCGGCGCTCCCGGCGGGAAATCCCGGCCCGGAACTGGTAAGTTTTCGATTCGGGATCGAAGCCCATGAAGAACGAGGAGGTTTCAGACTCCGGATCGGTCTCTGACCAGGAAGGTGCCGGGTCCGGACGGGTTCGGTGGATAGGGCTTGTCCTGGGTCCCGCGCTCTTCCTGGGCGTTCTTTGGCTGGGGCAGGGAACCATGAAGGCCGAGGCTCTGGCCGTCGGGGCCGCGGCTCTCTGGATGGCCTGCTGGTGGATGACCGAGGCGATTCCGCTCCCGGCCACCGCCCTGCTCCCCATCGTCCTGTTTCCCGCGAGCGGAGTGGTGCCGGCCAAGGAGGTGACGCTTTCCTACGGCCATCCCGTCATCTTCCTGTTCCTGGGCGGGTTCCTGCTATCGGCGGCATTCAAGAAGTCGGGTCTGGCCCGCCGCGTCGCCCTCAGGGCGGTCGGGATGTTCGGCCTGGAACCTCGCCGTGTCGTCCTGGGCGTCATGGCGGCCACCGCGCTCCTCTCCATGTGGATCTCCAACACGGCGTGCGTGGTCATGATGGTTCCCATTGCTCTGGGTATCGTGACCCAGGTGCAGGGTCCGGACAGGGCCGCCGGGTCCGAATTCGGCAAGGCCCTGATGCTGGGAGTGGCATACGCGGCCTCCATCGGAGGGCTGGGAACCATCGTAGGGAGTCCGCCGAACGCCATACTCGTGGGCTATCTCGAGTCCAACATGGGCCGGACCGTGACCTTTCTGGACTGGATGCTCTACGGGATTCCCCTGGTGGCCGTGGGAGTTCCCCTGGCCTGGTTCTACTTGACCCGGTTGGCCTGTCCCCTGAGACGCGAGCCCGGTTCCGATTCCGGCAGCAGCCATATTCGGCGGCAACTCGCCTCTCTGGGAGCGATGAGCACCGCGGAGAAGAGGGTGCTCCTGATCTCCGGGTCAGTGGCCGGCCTCTGGATCTTGCGCGGCCTCTGGCCCCACGGGTTCGTTCGGATCGGTCTCGAGGACGTGAGCGACACCATGATCGCCATCCTGGGGGCGCTCCTGCTGTTCGCGCTCTCGGCACGGGAACCGAAGCTCCTGGAATGGTCCGACGCCAAGCAGATTCCTTGGGGAGTGCTGATCCTGTTTGGCGGAGGGCTGGCCCTGGCCAAGGGGATCCAGGGATCCGGCCTCGGAGCCTGGATGGCCGACCAGTTGTCGATTCTGCACGGGTATCCTCATGCCGTGCTGGTATTGGCAGCGACTCTGGTGGTCATCTTCCTGACCGAGCTCACCTCCAACACGGCGACGGCAACCATCTTCATCCCCATCATGGCGGCCCTTGCCGCCGCCACGGGGGAGGAGCCGTACCCGCTGATGCTGGCCGCCACCACGGCGGCGTCCTGCGCCTTCATGCTTCCGGTGGCCACCCCGCCCAATGCCATCGTCTTCGGATCGGGGTACCTGAGGATCGGTGAGATGATCCGTGCCGGGCTGGCCCTGAACCTGGCTTTCGCCATCCTGCTGTTCGCGGCAGCCAATTGGTGGCTGCCTCTGATCTGGGGTTGATCTCGTCCGCGCCGCTGGCTCCGGCCTCATGCAGGATGCGACGCGGGTCGCGCTCAGTGGCAGCTTTTCCTGCGGGCACTTAGAATAAACTCCTACAATCCATGGTGAAGACGAAGTCCGCAGACGTCATTATCGTCGGTGCGGGAGTCATCGGCTGCACCGTCGCTTACTATCTGGCCAAGCAGGGGGTGTCGGTCCTGCTTCTGGAGCGGGGCCGGGTCGGACGGGAAGCCTCCTGGGCTTCCGCCGGCATCCTGAATCATGGACGTCCCGCCAGCACCCATCCCTACGAGCGCTTGGCGACGTTGAGCCGGAGCATGTTCGAGCCTCTGGTCGAGGAGATCATCGAGCTGAGCGGCGTGGACCCCGAGTATCGATCCACTGGCGGTATCCATGTCTTTCTGGACGAGGAAGGGGTCGAGAAAGCCAGGAACTACTATCGAGGGTCTATTCTGGCGGGCCTTGAGGTCGAATACTTGGAGCCGGCCGATCTGTTCGAACTGGAGCCGACGGTCAACCGGGACGCCCGGGCCGCGATCCGTTTCCCCGGCGACGGTTCGATCCGGCCTCCCCGGTTGGTCCGGGCGCTGTCCCTGGCGGCCCAGCGGCTGGGAACGCGGATCTTGGAGCATAGTCCCGTAGTGGACCTCGAGATCCGGTCCGGGCGTGTCGTCGCCATTCTAACTCCGGAGGATCGGATCCAGGGGGAGAGCTTCGTCCTGGCCACGGGAGCCTGGTCCGGTCTGGTGGGCAACCGGGTGGGAGTGAACCTGCCCGTCTACTCCTCCAAGGGCGAGATCGTGCTCCTGGAGTCGCTGCCGGGAAAGCTGGGCCAGATCGTGAACAACAACGGCCACTACCTGGTGCCGAGAAGCGATGGAAAGCTGTTGGTGGGCGCCACGGAAGAAGCGGTCGGTTTCGACAAGTCCAGCACCGTGCACGGGGTCCTCGAACTGCTCGACTGGGCCTTTCACGTGGCTCCGGGCCTGTCGGATGCCACCTTCGTGACCTCATGGGCCGGTCTGCGGCCGGCCGCTCGCCGGGGAGGACCCTTTCTGGGTCGTCTGAGGGAATTCGAGAACCTCTACGTCGCCACGGCGCACAACCGCAGCGGAATATTGCTCGCGCCGGCTTCCGGTCTCCTCATGTCCCAACTGCTGACGAACCGCCCGACCTCTCTGCCTCTGGAACCTTTCGCCGTTCCCCAATCGGAAGCCTGAGCGGTTCACGCAAGGGTCCGATCATCATTCCTCATCCGGGAGAATCTTCGAGAGTTTCTCGCCAGGATAATCCCGGGGATCGTCGTTCCGGCCTCTCTTCAGCGGGTGAAGTAGGTCCGGCTCAGGTTGTTGCGTCCGTTGGTGACGGTATAGGTGGAGGCGTCCGCGCTCACCGACACCTTCAGCAGGTGCCCGGCGCAGTTCTCGTCACCTCCCAGGTTGGCGATGAAATCCTCGGGGGCGTTGCCGTCCGGGCCGGAATCCAGGTTCTTGTGGACTTGAAAGATCGCCTCGACGGACGAGAGAGACTTCAGCAGAGAGAACACTTCGGGAGCTGCCCCTTTGCGGGAGCCGTTGTTGAAGACGGCCACCCTCGGGGCGACGGCGGAGACCAGGACCGGATTGTTGCTGTTGGCCAGTCCGTGGTGGGTGGTCTGGTAGAGGTCGATCCGCCCCAGGAGGTTCGAGGGACAGGCCAGGCGCGATTCCACGTTCCAGGTCAGGTCGCCCAGATCCAGAAACTCGAAATTCCCGTAGCTCAGGAGCAGGCCCACGCTTCTGGCATTGTCAGTGGTGTCTTTTTTCTTGCGGGTGAGCTTCCCGCAGGCCGGATTGGAGGGGCCTTCGCCCTTGAGAGTCTCCCCGGCGGCAGACACGCAGAGGAGTTTGAGAGGCACCTGAAGACTCCGGAGGGGGATGGTGTCTCCAGGCCGGATCCGCTGCCGGTTGCCCCGGGTGGCGCGGATGTACTCGGTGTAGTAGAGGGGGAATTGAGGGTCCTCCTTGAGCTCGTCCATGGGCCCGTGATCCAGGAAGTTGGCGACGGGGATCAACTGCACCAGACGTCCGATTCCCCCGTAATGGTCCGCGTGAAAGTGGGTCGTGACCACATAGTCGATGCGTTCGAGACCGGCCGCACGGGCCACCGCCTCGATTCTCTTGGCGTCCCGGCCATCCTCTCTTCTCCATCCCGTGTCAATGAGAATCGATTCTTTCAGGGGGGTGACGATGAAAGTCGCCGCACCCCCTTCGGCGTCGATGAAGTAGATATCCAAGGTTCGGCCAAGCAGGGTTCGGCTGGGTACCAGAAGGAACCAGATCAGTATCAATCCCGTGGACCAGCGCCCGGAAAGAATCCCGGAGAGTCTGCCGCAACGTGTCGCGAAGGGTTGAAAAATCATGGCTTTACACCTTAGCACTCTGATTTGAAAGTCGCCACGGCTGCCGGCCGAGGCGGGATTGAGTTCGCCGGAGGGAGTGGTGCACGACCAGAATCACACTCCGATCGCCACCACTTGGCCTGCGGCCCCATCTGCTATGATCACCTCCCGGAATCGGGTGAAGTGTCATGTTGAGCCGCGGCGATATTGTGGAACTGGAGGTCGAGTCGGCCGCCTACAAGGGGGTCTCGGTGGCGCGCCGGAACGGGCTGGTCATCCTGGTCCGGAACGGGGTCCCCGGAGACCGGGTCCGGGCGCGGGTCGTCAAGAAGAAACGCCAGCACGCGGAAGCCGTGGTGGAGGAGCTGCTGGAACTGTCTCCCTGCCGGGTCGCACCGGCCTGCCGCTACTTCGGTACCTGTGGAGGGTGCAGTTGTCAGAACGTGGACTACCGGCGCCAGCTCTCCTTCAAACGGGCCCAGGTGGAGGAGACGCTGCAGCACCTGGGCGGGATCGCCGGCGTGGAGGTGAAATCCACGTTGCCCTCTCCCAACGTCTTCTACTACCGCAACAAGATGGAGTTCACCTTCGGCCCCAACCGCTGGTTGATGCCGGAGGAGATCCGGAGCGGAGTTCCGCTCAGGAAGGGATTCGCACTGGGCCTTCACATTCCCAAGCGTCATGACAAGATCCTGGATCTGGAGGTCTGTTTTCTCCAGAGCCCGGTCAGCGTCCAGGTGGTCAATCGGGTCCGGAGACTCGCCGAGGAGCAGGGCTGGAAAGCCTACAGCTCTTACTCGGGTGAAGGATATCTTCGGAACCTGGTGATCCGGACCGGCTCCAACACGGGCGATTTCATGGTCAATCTGGTGACCCGCCAGCGGCGACCCGACCGCATGAAGCTGCTGTGCGCCGAGTTGTTGCGTGAGTTTCCCCAGATCACCACCATAGTCAACAGCATCAACGAGACCCTTTCGCCGGTGGCCTCGGGCCAGGAGGAAGTGGTCTGCCACGGCTCCGGAGTCATCCGGGAGCGCATCGGCGACCTGGAGTTCCGGATCGCCCCCACGACCTTCTTCCAGCCCAACACTTCCCAGGCCCGAAATCTGTTCGAAGTGGTGCGACGGCATGCGGGTCTCACTGGGCATGAGATCGTCTACGACCTGTACTGTGGGATCGGGACCATCGCGCTGTTCCTGGCCCGGGATTGCCAGAAGGTGGTTGGCATCGACAATCACGGGACGGCCATCGCCGCCGCCCGGACCAACGCCGTTGCGAACGGGATCCGGAACTGCACCTTTGTGCTCATGGATGCGGCCAAGGCGCTGAACCGGAACCTGGTTCTCCGCCAGGGAAGACCCGAGGTCCTGATTGTGGACCCGCCGCGCGCCGGCATGCACAAGAACACCTGCCGGTCCATTCTCGAACTGGCGCCGGAGCGGGTCGTCTACGTCAGCTGCAATCCCGCCACCCAGGCCCGCGACCTCAAGATCCTGGCCCAGCGTTACCGGGTGGAGAGCGTGCGCCCGGTGGACATGTTCCCCCAGACCTACCACATCGAGAACGTGGCCTCCCTGGTCCGGACCTGAGGGGGAGCAGGGGCAACTTCCCAGGCGCCCCTTTTTCCACTGCCCCATACACCTGTGCCCCTCTGTGTTCGCACCTCTCCCCTGTCCTCGACTTTTTCCTCAAACGGCAAGGACGATCTTGCCGAAGTTGCGGTTGCGCTCCATGAAGGAGTGGGCCTCGGCTGCCTGTTCCAGGGGAAACACCCGGTCGATGATCGGCGTGAGGACGCCGTTTTGAAAAGAGGGAAGGATTCGGCGCCGGAATTTCTGGTTGAGTCGAATCTTCTCTTCCACCGGACGGGGACGCAGAACCGTGCCTCGGATCCGCAGGCTCTGCTTGAGGATCCGGGAGAGGTCGATGGGGGCCGAAGGTCCGCCCAGCAACCCGATCAGGATCAACAATCCCCGGGGAGCCAGGCAGCTGAGATTCTGCTCCAGATAGGCCGCGCCGACCATGTCCAGGATCAGGTCGACCCCGCTTCCTCCCGTCAACTCCAGTACGGCGTCCCGGAAGTCCTCCCGCTGGGTGAGAACGGCGTGATCCAGTCCCAACTCCAGACAACGGTCCAGTTTCGTCCGCGATCGCGAGGTGCCGATGCTCGTGGCTCCGGTCAAGCGGCAGAGTTGAAGAGCCGCGGTTCCGACGCCGCTTCCGGCCCCGTGGAGCAGGAGGGTCTGCCCCGGTCCCAGGCCGCCCTGCAACTCAAGGGCGTCGAAGGCGGTCAGGAAGACCTCGGGTATGGCCGCCGCCTCCTGAAAGCTCAGACCGTCCGGTAGGGGCAGTGCCAAGCGCTCCAGAGTGACCACCTTCTCCGCATAGCCCGCTCCCGGCAACAGGCCCATCACTCGTTGTCCCGGCTGGAATGCGGTGACTGCGGCGCCGGCCGCTTCCACGCACCCCGCGAATTCGAGACCGGGAATCTGGGGAGGGACGCCGGGAGGGGGCGGATAGAGCCCCTGCCGTTGGAGCAGGTCGGCCCGATTCAGGGCGGTGGCGCGGACTCGAACCAGGATTTCCCCGGGAGCCGGCGCCGGGTCGGGGACCTCACCCAGGCGAAGGACCTCGGGACCGCCGGGTTCTTGGATCAGGACCGCTCTCATGCCTCTCCCGGATTGGCCAAGACCGGCGCATCCTCGTTCCCGCGGCCACGCGGAATGGCTCCGGTTGAAGGTAACCGGAGAGCTATGTTAGGTCTTGCATTCGAAATCTTTCAAGTTGCGCCGGCTCCGCCAAGTCTTGGAGCCGGACGCCGCGTCAATTGGTAGACTAGTAACGTGGACTTGTTTTCATTTCTCCGCGGGTCGCCGGAGAGACAGATCAGAAGGGCGCGCAAGAAGGTGAAGGAGCCTCACGGGGATCCCGCCGTCCGGGTCAATGCCGCCCGGCGCCTGTACGAGATGGGCACGCCCGAAGCCATACTGGCGCTCCTGGACCGGTTTACCATCAGTACGTCCCCCTTGATCCGGGACCAGGACGAAAAGGAGGAGTTGCTCTCCTGGATCGTCCGATTGGACCGGAAGGCTCTCCCCCCACTGCTCACCTTCTTGAAGCGGGAGCGGCAGGTCTATTGGCCCCTGCGGGCGCTTCAGGAGATCCTCCCCGGCGAGGAATTGGCGGCTCGAATCGACGAGATCCTCCGCTTCCATTGGGAATACCCTCCGGCCAGCTCCGAGCCCAAGACCCAGCTGATCCGGTCTCTGGAACAGATTCATTCGCCCGGGTTACTGGAGACGGTGCGGCTGTTTCTGGAAGACGAAGACGATGACGTCTGTCTGTCGGCGGCGGACTATCTCTTCGGGCGTCCCCAGGAGGAGGGCCGCAATTCGGTGTTGAAGTGCTACCTGGACGCGGAGGATCGTCCCCGGGTGCGCGGCCAGATCCTGGAACGTCTCGCGGAGCATGGCTGGAAGGTGACGGGATTTCGAGCCAAGGTGGAGGAGTCCCTCCCACCGGGATACACGCTCAGCCGGGGCGGCACCTTGAGGGTGCTGGGTACGCGGTGAACCTCCGGTTCGCCGGAGAAAGGATGCGCGTCCTTTGATCGAAGGCGTTGCAGTTACGGAGTTGGTGACTCACACCGACAGCCGGGGCTTCTTCCGGGAGATCCTCCGGGTGACGGACGATCACTTCCAGGAGGGATTCGGACAGTGGAGCCACAGCCTCATGTACACCGGAGTGGCCAAGGCCTGGCACATTCACCGCAAGCAAACCGACTGGTGGTATGTGGCGGGGGGCGTCCTCAAGGTGGCTCTGTACGACCGGCGGAGCGATTCTCCCACCCGGGGGGAATCGATGGAGTTGTTCATGGGCGATGGATATCCTCCGATCCTCCTGGGAATTCCGCCCGGCGTGGCGCATGGTTGCAAGTGTCTGGCCGGCCCGGCCCACCTTCTATATGTGACATCCCGCGTCTATGACCCCGGCGACGAGGGACGGATCCCGCACGACGACCCCGAGATCGGCTACGACTGGGTCGCGGGGCCGCCCATCAAATGAATTCCGGCATCGAACGGGATTCGCGGTTTCGAGAGGAGAAGCATGGCTCAGAACTGGTTGCTCAAGTCGGAGCCCCGAGACTATTCCTACGAGGATCTGGAAAGGGACCAGCGCACGGTCTGGGACGGCGTCTCCAACCGGCTGGCGTTGAAATATCTGAACCGGATGGGTCCCGGGGATCAGGCCTTCATCTACCACACGGGCCGGGTCCGGGCCATCATCGGCATCGCCAATGTGGTCTCGTCCCCCTATCCCGACCCTGAGAAGGACGATCCCACCTTGACGGTGGTGGACGTGGAAGCGCGGCAGCGATTGGCCCGGCGGATCACTCTGAAGGAGGTCAAGGCGGACCCTCGTTTCTCCGGTTTCATCCTGGCCCGGCTTCCCCGGCTCTCGGTCATGCCCGTGTCCGATACCGAGTGGCAGCAGTTGTTGGAGATGTCCGGGTCGTAAACCCGCTTGACAGTCCGTGGTGAAAGTCCCGCGAGCACCGAGACCGTTCCTGCGCCCGCCGGACAAGGCGCGATTCGGGTGCATACCGGGAGTATGTGCCCGAATCGCAACGCCGTCCGCCGGGATGCAGGGACGGTCGAATGCCGTGGCGACTTTTGCCACGGGCTGTTGACTCCTTACCGGACATCTGGACGTGCAAACGCCGGACTGGCTCATCTTCCTGGCTCTGCTCTCCCTGCTCGAGGGGCTCCACTCGCTTCGGGGAGGCTTCCGGTTTCTGCGGATGTACCGAAGGGCCTCGGAGGCGGTTCCGGGGTCCTATGCGCCCCCGTTGACCCTGATCGTTCCCTGCCGGGGCCTGGATCCGGGGCTGGAACGGAATCTGGCCGCCTTCCTGGACCTGGAATACCCCGATTGGCAGTTGCTCCTGGTGACCGATGACGAAGCCGACGCCTCCGTCCCGGTGATCCGGTCCCTGCTGGACCGCCGCTCCCACCCCGAAGTCCGGCTTCTGTTCTCGGGGAAGGCCCGGGGGAGGAGCCAGAAGGTCCACAACCTGCTCCATGCACTGGACCACCTTCGGCGCCGGGACCGGATCCTGGTCTTCGGGGATTCGGACATCCGGCCCGATCCCCTGTGGCTCCGCCATCTGGTGGCGCCCCTTGAGGATCCGGAGGTGGGTGCCAGTACCGGCTATCGCTGGTACCTGCCCCAGAAGGGGGGATTCGGATCGGTCCTGCGATCGGTCTGGAACGCAGGCATCGCCTCCCTGATGAGTGAGGGGGACTGCTACTTCGCGTGGGGAGGGGCCATGGCGATCCGCCGGGAGGTCTTCGATTCCTGCTCCGTCGCGGACCACTGGCAGCACACCTTGAGCGACGATCTCTCATTGAGCCGCGCGGTGAAAGCCAGCGGCCGATCCATCCGTTTCCAACCCCGGTGCCTGAGCTTTTCCCACGAGGACGCGAGCCTCATGGAACTGCTGGGCTGGAGCCGCCGTCAACTGGCCATCACCCGGGTCTACCATCCGAACCTCTGGAGGGCCGCATTCGCCACCCAACTGGTGTATCTGGTGGTCGTGTGGGGAGGAGGCGCCTGGGCCCGGACCAGCCTCAACCTCTACGGTCCGGACCCCCGGTCGGTGGCGCTGGCGGTCCTGGTGGTCGCAATTCTGATAGCCGGCGCCGTCAAGGCCTGGCTTCGGATTCGGGCCGTGTCGGTGCTGTTTCCCGAGGCGGGGCTCCCAAGGGGTTGGATTCTCATCCCTTACACGTGCTGGGGTCCGCTGGCCAACCTGGTCACGGTGGCGGGAATGGTGGGGTCGCTCTCCACTCGGAACTTGCGCTGGCGGGGAATCACCTATCGCATGGTCTCTCCCACCGAGACCCAGGTGTTGGATTGAACGGGACCCCGGCTTCCTGTACAACGGAAGAGCCGTGGATCTGAACACCCTGATCCTGTTCGTCACCAGCCGTTGCAACTCCCGCTGCGAGACCTGCTTCTACTGGGAGGACCTCAATCGTCCCGGGGACCTGACCTTCCGGGAGATCGAGGCGCTTTCGGCCGGCATGCCCCGATTCCACGAGCTCTGGCTCTCGGGCGGCGAGCCGATGATGCGTCCCCGGCTGGCGGAAATCCTGAGGATGTTCTACCACCGCAACGGGGTGCGCACCCTGAACCTTCCCACCAACGGACTCTTCGCCGAGAGGACCTTGGAGTTGATGGAGTACATCTCTCGGGAATTGCCCGGGATGGAGGTGAATCTGAACCTGGCGCTGGATGGGTTCGCCTCGACCCATGACCGGATCCGGGGCGTTCCGGGCAACTTCGAGCAAGTGTTGGAGACGATCCGGCTGCTCACGGACCGGGAGTCTCCCCTCTCCGGGGTCAGGGTCCACGTGAACTCGGTGGTCACCGCCGACAACATCGACGAGTTGGAGGACCTGGGGTGGTGGCTGGCCCGGAACGTGGACCTGAACGGTCACTACTTCCAGGTGATCCGGGGCGAGGCCAAGGATCCGGGTCTGAAGCGGATCACGCGCCGGGGCCTGGCCGATTTCTACCGGAGCGTCAAGCCGATTCACGAGCACTACGGCCGCAAGCTGGCCCGCCGCAAGGGGGGGAGCCTCCGGGGTTGGCTCAAGAAGCTCTACTATACCCAGACCATCTACTTTCACTACACGCTCCAGGAGCGGAACTTCGAGGCGTCCGACTCCTGGCCCATGCCCTGCACGGCGGGCAAGACCATCCTGGTGGTGGACTACAACGGCGACCTGCGGGCCTGCGAGCTGCGGGAGAAGATCCTGAATCTCAGGGACGTGAACTTCGATTTTCGCAGGGCGTACTCTTCACGGGCGGTTCGGGAGGAGACGGAGCAGATCGTCAAGGACGCCTGCTGGTGCACCCACGTCTGCTTCATCCACGACAGCCTCAAGTCCAGCCCCCGCGCCAAGTTCTTCGACATCCCCGTCGGCGCCAAGGTGGTCTGATCGAGCGGCCTCGAACCGGCGGCATCTTGCGGGTCCCACGCTTTTTCCGGTTGGAGGATCGAATCTTCGTTGTGAAAATGATATATACTAATGGTATATATCAACTCTGAGTGGAGGAGCCGAATGTCGAAAACAGCGAGACTTTTCTGGTCTGGACGGTCCCAAGCGGTGCGCTTGCCGAAAGAATTTCGCATGGAGGGTGAGATGGTGCGAATCCGGAAGCAGGGTTCTGCCGTCGTGTTGCAGCCGATCGCGTCCGATTGGGCATGGCTTGACGCTATCGAAGGGGAGTTTTCGGATGATTTCTTCGCCCACGGCCGAGAACAGCCGGAGCATCAATCCAGACCCGAGCTCGACAGGACGTTCGTTTGATCCGCTATCTGTTGGATACGAATACCTGCATTGCCCTGCTCAACGGCACGTCGCCGCCGCTGTCGGCACGCTTGCGGCGCCACCGGCCACCGGAGATCGCCTTGCCGGCCACGGTGGTCTATGAGCTCTTCTTTGGGGCGTTCAAGAGCCGGCAAAGAGATCGGAACATCGATTTGCTGGATCGTCTTCTCTTCGAAATCGTGCCCTTCGATGCCGGCGACGCTCGCATGGCGGGGTCGGTGCGGGCAGGACTGGAAGCGATCGGTCGCCCCATAGGACCCATCGACACGCTGATCGCCGGTCAGGCTCTGGCTCGTAATATGACCCTGGTGACGGCCAATACCCGCGAGTTCCACCGAGTCGAAGGTCTCCGTTGCGAAGATTGGTTGGTCCCGGGATAGTGCGTTCTTCGCGACGGCGCCGGATCCCACC
The DNA here is from genome assembly GCA_951812665.1 of uncultured Acidobacteriota bacterium. Classification (GTDB taxonomy): domain Bacteria; phylum Acidobacteriota; class UBA6911; order RPQK01; family JAJDTT01; genus JAJDTT01. The sequence goes on along the minus strand of CATOST010000014.1, from coordinate 26,451 downwards.
CGGTGCGGGAATTCCTCACTCTTCGTCCGGACAGACGATCCCGTCCTGCAACGGCGTGGTGACCTCGGGTCCTTCTTCCCCCATGTAGACGTTGATCTCGCTCCGGATGCCGAAGTCGTCCAGGTAGACTCCCGGCTCGATGGTGCAGAGGACCCCCGGGATCAGGCGTCGCGTGTCGTGGGTCTCCAGGTTGTCGAAGTTGACTCCGTTGCCGTGGATCTCCTCTCCCAGACTGTGACCGGTGCGGTGGACGAAGGCCTCTCCGAATCCCAGATCGGCGATGGTCCGTCTCACCACGTCGTCGACCTCCCAGCCCTCCGGCAGATCGCCGGTTGCCCGGCGCCGGCGCAGGAACTCGACTCCCGCGTCCCGTCCCCGGCGGACCACCTCGAACACCTGCCTCATCCGCTCGTCCGGCGTCCCGCCGAAGAAGGCGGTCCAGGTGATGTCGGCGAAGACGGACCGGGGTTGGTTCGTCTTCGCCCAGAGATCGATCAGGAGCAGGTCTCCCGGTCCGATCCGTGTGACCTTCCCGGACCCAGTCTCGTAGTGGGGGTCGCCGCTGTGCTGGTTGACCGCCACGATCGGGCCCGAATCGGTTTCCAGATTTCGGTCTTGGAAACGTCCCAGGATGTAGTCGCGGACCTCCGCTTCGCTGGAGGATCCGCGCCGCCGGATGGCGGAGGAGGCGAAGCGGAAGGTGTCCAGAACGATGGCGGAGATGGCCCGGGATGCCCGGTGGTGTTCCCGGAGTTGCTCCGGCGTCAGGACGGCCTCGAAGGATTGGACCAGGTCGGCCGACGAGGTCACCTTCTTGCCCAGGCTGCGGACCAGCTCGACGGTGCCGGCGTCCACCTTGGAAACGTAGGGGATGGCCCCCTGGGGAGAGTACTGCATGGCCAGGCTGGAGAAGTCTCTGAGCATCTCCTCGAGTCCCGACCTCAGATCCTGCCAGCGCAGATAGACGAGCTTCTCCCCGGGAAGGTGATCCAGCATGGAGGACTCGATCCGGTGCACCAGCTTGGTGGGGGTCCCTTGGGCGGGGACCAGGTAGAACCAGCGCCGGGTAGAATGTTGGGACTCCGCGATCCCCAGGATCCGGTTGGCGAGCGGGTCGGTGAAGCGGAAGTCGTAGAAGAGCCAGGCCGGGACGCCGAGCCGGTTGAGGGACTCCTGGATTCGTTGGATCATGGGGTCGTTTTTCACGGCTCTCACCCGACCTGCTGGTAGCTCTCGACGATGGTCCGCCGGACCTGTCCGGCCAGGACGTCGAGCTTCAGTTTCCGGTACCGACCCTTTGGGATCGGCTCGTGGATGATCATCTCCATCCTTCCCGGTCGGATCAACACCGATCCGCGGGGCAGACGGCGGTGGGATCCCACGATGGTGACGGGGACGATGGACGCGCCCGTCTGGCGCGCCAACAGGAAGCTTCCCCGCTTGAAGGGAGCGACCTTTTTGCCCCAGGTCCGCGTGCCCTCGGGAAAGATGACCATGGAGACACCGGAACGGATCTGGCTGCCCGCGGCCCGGAAGGCCCGCAGCGTCTGCCGGGGACGCCGGCGATCCACGCGGATGTGGCCGGTTCGCTTCAGATGCCAGCCCAGAAACGGCCAGTAGAACAGAGAAGCCTTGGCCACGAACCTGAAGTCGAAGGGAATTCGGCCCAGGAAGGCAAAGACGTCGAACATGCTCAGGTGGTTGGCGGCGAAGACGTAAGCGCCCCCAGGGTCAAGCTTCTCCAGTCCTCGAACCTGGACCTGAACCCGTGCGATTCCCAGGATCATCCGGCTCCAGGATCGCGCACACCAACTCTGCCGTTTCCCCCCCTCGTCGGCCACTGACAGAATCAGGCTCAGCGACGCCATGATGGCGGTGAGTGACAGGATGAGTGGGACCCGCCAGATCGCATTCACGCAAGCCAGCGCGGACATGGAAGCCATCGTAAGGGACGGACCGTCCCCCCGGCAAGAATTGTTGCGACGTGGGGACGACCCTCGAGCTCGTCCCTTCGTCAGCCTCCACCGGGACCCGGCGCGGGAGGGATGACGCGACGAATTCTGCTGTCGGCTGATAAAATCGAAAAGTTGTGCCGGCTCCACGCCTCTACATCATCGACGGCATGTCCCAGTTCTACCGGGCCTACTACGCCATCCGGAGGTTGACCAACCGGGAGGGGTTTCCCACCGGCGCCGTCTTCGGGTTCACCAGCATGCTGCGCAAGCTGGTCGAGGAAGAGAAGCCGGACTATCTGGCCGTGGCCATGGATCTTCCCGGGCCCACGGTTCGGCACCAACAGTTTCCCGACTACAAGGCGACCCGGCCTCCCATGCCGGAGGATCTGTCACGTCAGATCCCCTATCTCCATCGGGTGTGCGGGGTCTTTCGGGTGCCCATGCTCTCCCACCCGGGATACGAGGCGGACGACATCATCGCCACCGTCACCCGGCAGGCCGGAGAAAAGGGTCTGGAGGTGGTCATCGTCACCGTCGACAAGGACCTGTTCCAGATCGTGGACTCGGGCGTGACCATTCTCGATACCCGGACCATGACCCGGTTCGACGCGGCCAAGGTGGAGAAGAAGTTCGGAGTCGGGCCTCACCAACTGGGCGACCTTCTGAGTCTGGTCGGCGACACCTCCGACAACATCCCGGGGGCCAAGGGAATCGGCCAGAAAGGCGCCGTGCTGCTGCTCCGGAGCTACGGGGATCTGGACAACCTGCTGGCCCACAGGGACGAGGTCCGGCGCAAGACCTATCGGGAGAGTCTCCAGCAGAACGAAGCGGTGGTCCGGCAGAGCCGCGAACTGGTGACCATGTACGACCGGATTCCGCTGGATCTGGACCTGGAGACGCTCAGGGTCGCGGAACCGGATCCGGCCGAGGCTCGGAAGCTCTTCCTGGAGCTGAACTTTACCCGCTTGCTGGAGGAGTTCCTGCCGGAACCGGAGACGGCCGGCGGTGAATACGAGCGGTTCGAGAGCGTCTCGCAGTTCGACCACCTTCTGACCCGGCTGGAGGGCGCCGAGGCCGCCCTGGCGCTGCTTCCCGGCAACAAAGGGACGGCGCCGGTCCGGGGCGTCGGTGTCTCGACGGGCCAGGGTCATGGGATCCACCTGGTTGGGGATCTGCTGGAGGGAGGCTCCAACCGCCTCCTCTCCCTCCTGAATCGGCCCAAACGGTGGATCATCCACGATTTGAAATCCTTGCTCCTGCTGGCTCGGACCCGGGGGTGGCAGCTGACGTCCGAGTTCGCCGATACCCGGCTCATGGCCTACCTGTTGACTCCCAACCAGAACGACTTCTCTTTGAAGCGTCTGGCGACCCAGCGTCTCCAGACCCGGCTGAGCGAGTCCGAAGCGGGCCTCTTCCCGGACGAGGAGGAGCTGCTGGCCCGGTCGGCCGACCTGACCCTTCGGCTCTTCCGGGTGCTGGAGGCGGAGGTGAGGACCCACGGGTTGGAGGATCTGCTCGTCGACGTGGAGATTCCCCTGGTGCAGGTGCTGGCCGACATGGAAGCGGCCGGCGTGAAAGTGAGCCGCGAAATGCTCCAGGACATGTCCCGCCAGATGGGCCGGGAGATCCAGGTCCTGGCGGACCGCATCACCGAACTGGCCGGCGAGAAGTTCAACCTCAACTCCCCCAAGCAGTTGGGGACGATCCTGTTCGAGAAACTGGGACTCCCTCCGCCCAAGAAGACGCCCAAGGCGAAACACTTCTCCACCGGAGTCGAGGTGCTGCAGCGGCTGGCCGGCGAGCACGAGATCGCCGGTCGCGTCCTCGAGTACCGGGAGCAGGCGAAGCTGAAGAACACCTACCTGGACGCTCTGTCCGGACTGGTCGACCCCGATTCCGGCAGGATCCATACTTCCTACAACCAGATGGTGGCGGCGACGGGGCGCCTCTCTTCCAGCGACCCCAACCTCCAGAACATCCCCATCAAGACCGACCTGGGCCGGCAGATCCGGCGAGCCTTCGTGGCCGAGGAGGGGTATCGGCTGCTGGCAGCCGACTACTCCCAGATCGAGCTTCGAGTCATGGCCCACCTGTCCGAGGATCCCGTCCTGGTGGAGGCCTTCCTCCAGGAAGAGGACATCCACGAGCGGACCGCCGCCGAAGTCCTGGGGGAGCGCACCGACCTGAGTCCCCGGGAACGGCGCCGCTACGCCAAGATCATCAATTTCGGGATCCTCTACGGGGTCAGCGCCTTCGGCCTGGCCCAGAATCTGGAGATCGGACGGTGGGAGGCCAAGCGTCTCATCGACGAGTACTTCGAACGTTACCAGGGCGTCAAGCGCTGGTCGGAAGCGACGCTCGCCGAGGCCTACAAGACGGGCTACGTACGAACCCTTTTCGGTCGTATCCGCCAGATTCCGGAGCTCAAGAGCAATAACTGGAACCTCAGGAGCTTCGGCGAGCGGACCGCCATCAACGCCCCCATCCAGGGCACGGCCGCGGACCTGATCAAGATGGCCATGGTCTCGACCCACCGGGCCCTCTCCCGGAGAGGGCTCTCCAGCAGGCTCATCCTTCAGGTTCACGACGAGCTGGTGGTGGAGGTGCGGGAAGCGGAGATGGAGGAAGTCCGGGAACTGGTCCGGGAAAACATGGAAGGGGCGGCTTCCCTGCAAGTGCCGCTGAAGGTGGACATGGCCACGGGACGATCCTGGTACGAAGCCAAGTAGGAGGGGTGACTTCTTGTCGCCCACTGGGAGTGGCTTTCTTGCCGCCGAACTCCACTGTAACAATGCACCGACCAGCGAACGGAATAATCGTGGCGGGGGCGATTAGAACGTCAACCTTCCAAGTCCCCCTCCTATTGGGGGAACCTCTAAAAAGCAAGAATTCAACCCAAGATGAAAATTAGTTGGAACAAATCGGCCAATTCTGCCGTCTTAGTTAGAAAGGGAGGTTGAAAAATTGACCACCACTCTGACATTTGCCGACAATGCTCTCATCGTCGCCTACCTGAAGGGCGATGAATACGCTTTTCAGATCCTGGTAGACCGCTACCAAGACCGGTTGGTCAACTACATCTACAATCTCATCCGCGACTACGATCAGGCGGTGGACATCTCGCAGGAAACCTTCATCCGAGTCTTCCGCCATGCTCACCGGTACAAGGGCAACTACCGGTTCTCGACCTGGATCTACAAGATTGCCACCAACCTCACCCTGGACGAGATGCGGCGGAGAAAGCGCCGGGGTTTCTTTCTGACCCAGCGGCTCTTCGGCAACTCCGAACAGGGAGAAATGGAAATCCAGGTCAGCGACGGCCGGCCTTCACCCGAAGCCAATCTGAGCAGCAAGGAGAAGGCTCGGTTGCTGCGTACCGCCATCGACTCGTTGCCCCCGCGCTATCGCCTGGTCTTCGTTCTCAAGGAGGTCCAGGAGCTGTCGCTGCAGGAAACGGGGACCGTGTTGAACCTTTCGGTGGGGACCGTCAAGTCGAGGCTCCACCGGGCCAAGCGGCTGCTTCGAGACAAGCTTTCCAGATTTCTATGAACTGCCGGGAGATCGAAGAAAAGCTGCTGGACGAGGGGACGAACGTCCAGGAAGCCAGGGTCTTGGCTCACCTTCATGAGTGCTCCGGTTGCCGCGGACTGTATGAGGATCTTGCGGGCCTGGAGAAAATGAATCGCTCGCTCAGACAGGGGGTGAAAGCGCCGCCGGACTTCTACCGCAAGATCGCGGGAAGCTCCATGTCCGGCGGTGATTTGGGACGCCTCCTTCTGGGGGGGTTGGCTTCGGTGATGCTGTTCGTGACCAGCGGAGCCTTGGTTCCGACCGAACCGGCGGAATTCTCCAGCGGCGGTGAAGGCGGGGTCGTGGAGTCGCGGCGGTCGGAGAGTTCCCGGGATCGGGTCCGGAACCGCTCCCAGCGAGACAACCTTCATCGTTGGGTCAAAGATGACCAGCCGGTGTCCTCCTCCTATATCGAGCTCCGCGTGGAAGACTCCTCCGGAACGCCGGTTCTGGTGCGGGTGCCTCGCACCGTCCAGGTCCGCACCAGCGATCTGCATCACGGACTCTACTGGCAACGGGTCAGCCACTAGGAGTCTGACCCGAGTTTTTCATCGTTCCCCCGGTGAGGAATTTGTGTTTGCGGACGCTTGTGGTTCGTTTCGATCTCATGGTCTCCAACTTATTCGGCGCCAGCAGACTCCGGAATACCTTGAAACGGCTCACCCGTCCTCCGGCTGCCGCGACGGCCGTGGTGTTGGTGGTGCTGGCGTTGGCCAGTGCTGCCGCTGCCGAGGCCGCACCATCCGAACCGCTCCAGGATTCCATGGTCCGGCTCTCCATGGGACGTCGATTCCACGGCGTCGTCTTCCAGGACGGGATGCTGCCCCAGGTCCAGGTGCACGAGACCGTCCTTCTGGAAGGTGCCTATCTCGACTCCGGACACATCGTTTCCTATCTGGGCAGCCACGGCATCGATCTGGACCATCCTGCCGTGGAGATCGTTCTGAGATCGGGAGAGGCGGACCCAGCTCCACTTCGCCTGGTTGGAGTGAACGAACGGATGAGCCTGGCGGTTCTGGAACACGCCGGTCCATTTCGGCCGGTTCTGCCCGCGCCGAGGGAAGCCAATCCGAACCAGGTCCGCATGGCCTACGCCGGAGAGTCTGGCTGGAACGTTCTCTCCTGCAAGATTCTCCGCTGGGAAACGGAGCAGGCGAGCTCCCAAAGGACGGTTCTGTTGAGACCCCGGGAAGTGCCCCTTGAGGCGGACCTCTGGGAGGGTGGATTTCTGCTGGATCTCGACCAACGAGTGCTGGGGCTGGTGACTCGCGTGAGCCGCCATCCCCTGGGGCGGAGCTTGAGCTGCCGGGTGCTCCCCTGGTCGATGGTGCAGCGGTCCGCTCGGCAGGTGGTGTCCAGAAACGGTCACGTCCGTTCGGGTTGGTTGGGTGTCTACGTGAGAGCGGGCGGAGGCGGTCCACAGATCGACGGCATCGAGCCCGGAAGCCCGGCGGCGCGGGCCGGACTCCAGTCGGGGGACGTGGTGTTGAAAGTGGCGGAGCGGCAAGCACCGTCGCTGGAGGGTCTTCTGGAGGCCATCCGCCGAAGGGAGCCCGGATCGCGGCTGGATCTGGAGGTCCGGGGGGGAGGCGTCACCCGAAAAGTCGTGGCGACCTTGGCGCCTAGACCCCCTCTGCATTCGCATCTGGCTTGGCGCCTGGAGTTGCCCGCCGTCGCCGGCGGCCGTCTGATCGAGGAGATGTTTCTACAGAGGGTGCTGGTGCCGATTCCACCCGGTCTGGGACTGGCCGTCGATCCCTGGATGCCGGATGCAGTGGTTGGGGCCTCGGGCCCGATCGAAAGAGGACTCCGGGTGAAATCGGTGGGAATCGAGAGCATCGGTTACCGGGCGGGTCTCCGTAGCGGAGATATCCTGATCCGGGTCAATGGCCACCCCGTGGCATCTGCGGTCGATCTGCACAGGACCTCCCAGACGGGGGTGGATGGATTTCTGATTCTGCATTATCTTCGGGGAGGCCAGCTCCGGACCTACCGCCTGCGGCTGCCTTGACCAAGTGGCATGGACGCCGCTCCTCAATGGACGAAAGAGGGCGCCCACAGAGTGCGCCCCTACGGGCCCACCGGCGGCGGACCTGATCAGGCCTCCTGTAGTCTCCGGTCTTCCGTTTGGGATTTATCGTATGGAATTTGGGATTTCGCTTAGACAGTGACCGACCTGCTCTCCGTTCGCGGCGCCCGGCAGCATAACCTGAAGAACGTCGATCTGGATCTGCCCCGAAACCGGATCACCGTCATCACCGGTCTCAGCGGCTCGGGAAAGTCGAGCCTGGCCTTCGACACCCTCTACGCCGAGGGACAGCGGCGCTACATCGAATCTCTCTCCACCTACGCCCGGCAGTTCCTGGAGAAGATGGAGAAGCCGGACGTCGACTCCATCGAAGGGTTGTCGCCCGCCATCTCCATCGAGCAGAAGACCACCATCCGGAGCCCCCGCTCCACCGTGGGGACCATCACCGAAGTCTACGACTACCTGCGGCTCCTCTTCTCCAGCATCGGCACGCCCAGTTGCCCTCGCTGCGACCGCCCCATCACCCGCCAGTCGGTGGATCAGATCGTCTCGCAGATCCTGGCGGACGCGCCGAGGAAACGGGGCATGATCCTGGCTCCGTTGGTCCGGGACCGGAAGGGCGAATTCAAGAAGTTGTTCGAGCGGTACCGGAAGGAGGGATACCTGCGGGCGCGGGTGGACGGGTTCATGGAGTACCTGGAGGATCCTCCTGAGTTGGACAAGAGGAAGAACCACACGGTCGAGATCGTCGTGGACCGGCTTCAGGTTCTGGAGCAGGCCCGGGTCCGAATCCGGAATTCGGTCCAGCACGCGGTCGAGATGGCCGACGGGTTGGTGGCCTTCTCTCCCTGGGGAGGACCCGATCTTCTCTTCTCGGAACGGGCCGCCTGTGTCCGTTGTGGAATCAGCATGCCGGAGTTGGAACCTCGCAGCTTTTCCTTCAACAGCCGTTTCGGCGCCTGCTCCGAGTGCGAGGGGTTGGGGATTCGGCTTCGAGTCAATTTGAAGCGCTTGATCCCGGACCGCGACGCCACCGTGGATACCCTCTCGGTGGAACTGCCCGACCAGGACCTCAAACGGTTCCTGCGGCAATCGCTCCGAGCCCTCCTGGAGCACTACTCCCTGGATCCCGAAGTCCCGCTCCGGCGGGTTCCCGATCGCGTCTGGAAGGCCCTGCGTTCGGGCCTCGATAAACCGATTCTCTTCCGCTACGGGGAACTGACCTATCCGGCGCGCTTCCCGGGGTTGGAGCGTTGGTTTCAGAAGAAACTCCGGGCCACGGGAAGCGATAAGAGGAAGCAGCGGCTCCTCAGCTTCATGGTCGAGGGGGATTGTCCGGCCTGCGACGGAAGCCGGCTGCGTCCCGAGAGCCGGGCGGTGCGCATTCAGGGAAGCTCCATTTCGGAATACTGCCGGATGCCGCTGGACGAGTGCCTGCCCGCTCTGGAGGCCATCCGGCTCAGCCCCCGCCAAGAGTCTATTGCCGGACCGCTCCTGGACGAGATCCAACACCGGGTCCGGTTTCTGCTGGAAGTGGGCCTCTCCTACCTGACCCTGGACCGGAAGGCGGCTTCGCTCTCGGGCGGGGAAGCGCAGCGGGTGCGGCTGGCCACCCAGGTGGGCTCCCGGCTCCGCGGCGTCCTCTACGTCCTGGACGAACCCTCCGTGGGCCTCCACCCTCGGGACGTGGCGAGTCTGCTGGCCAGCCTGCGCCAACTCCGGGACTTGGGGAACACGATCCTGATCGTGGAGCACGACGAGGAGACCATCCGCAACGGCGACTTCGTGGTCGACCTGGGACCGGGCGCCGCCAGCCACGGCGGTCAGGTGGTGGCAGCAGGCAGCCTTCAGGAGATTCTGCGCCACCCCGACTCCCTGACCGCGTCGTACCTTCGGGGAAACCGCCGGATCGAACCGCCCCAGAGGAGCCACGTCGGAGAGCCCCGGTCCATCGAAGTCCTGGGCGCGACCCACAACAATCTCCGGGACATCGACGTCAGCTTCCCGCTGGGACGGCTGGTCCTGGTGACGGGCGTCTCGGGCTCGGGCAAGTCGTCTCTGGTGAGCGAAGTGCTGCACCGAGCCCTGAGCCGGAAGCTCTACGGTTCGTTTGCGGAGCCGGGGCCCCATCGGGAGATCCGGGGCCTGGAGCACGTGGACAAGGTCATCGAGATCGACCAGTCGCCCATCGGCCGTACCCCGCGGTCGAACCCGGCCACCTACACCGGCGTCTTCACTCCCATTCGGCAACTCTTCTCCCTCCTGCCCGAGTCCCGTTCCCGAGGTTACAAACCCGGCCGTTTCAGCTTCAACGTGTCGGGCGGGCGGTGTGAAGCCTGTCGGGGCAACGGATTGAGCAAGATCGAGATGAACTTCCTGCCCGACGTCCACGTGGTGTGCGAGAGCTGCAACGGCACCCGGTACAATCGGGAGACCCGGGCGATTCTCTACCGCGGCTTCTCCATCTCGGACGTGCTGGGCATGACGGTGGAGGAAGCCTGCGAACTCCTGGAGAACATCCCCACCATCAAGTCCCGCCTGACCACCCTGTTGGAGGTGGGGCTCGGATACATCCGGCTGGGCCAGCCGGCCACGACCCTTTCGGGAGGAGAGGCCCAACGGGTGAAACTGGCCAGCGAGCTCAATCGGAGGGCGACCGGGAACACCGTCTACATTCTGGACGAGCCCACCACGGGGCTTCACTTCGAGGACGTGAGAAGGCTTCTGGAAATTCTCCACCGCCTGGTGGAGGTGGGGAACACGGTGATCGTCATCGAGCACAATCTGGAGGTGGTCAAGAGCGCCGACTGGATCATCGACCTGGGACCCGGCGGAGGAAGAGCCGGCGGCACCGTGGTCTGCACCGGTCCGCCGGAAGCCGTGGCCGGGTTTAGCGGTTCCTATACCGGTGAGGCCCTGCGCCGGGTTCTGGCTGGATGAAGGGGCTCCCGCCCGCGCCGTCCGAGACCGGAGCGGTCATCAGGGCGATCTGGAGCCGGAGGGGTTGGCTTGCGGCCTCCCTTCTGGTTGTTCTCCCGTGCGCCGCCTGGACCTGGATCAGCTTCCAATTCCACTACGGCGAGGGCCACGCCGACCGGCCCATCCTGACCTTCGTCCTGCTCTATGCGTGCGCCTGGGCGGGATTCTTCCTGGGTTACCGGCTGCTCTGCCGGGCGGAACGGAGCGCGCCGCTTTTCCTGATCCTGGCGACCGCCCTGGTAGCCCGCTTCCTCCTGCTCCCCTCCGGATTGATTCAGGAAAACGACGTCTATCGGTACGTGTTGGACGGGCAGGTCCTGCTGGCGGGAGAGAATCCATACCGGCAATCGCCTCTGGAGCTGTCGCTCCTTCCACCCGAGTCTCTGGTACGGTCCGTGTCGGATCCGACGGCGCAGGAGACGATCTCCCGCATTGGATACGCCGAGATCCCGACCCTCTACCCCCCGGCGGCCCAGGCGGCGTTCGCCGCCGGAAGCCTGATCGGCGGATGGAACTGGATCGGACTCCGGATCCTCTTCACCCTGGTCGACTTGGCCCTCATCGGGCTGATCGTTCTGCTGCTCACCCGACTGGGCTCATCCCCATCCCGGGTGCTTCTGTACGCCTGGAACCCCCTGGTTCTGAAAGAGGTCACCAATTCGGTCCACGTCGACGTCCTTCCCGCCTTTTTCGTTGTGCTTCTCCTGTTGTGTCTGGAGCGCATGCGGGTTCGCGGGGGCTGGCACTGGCTGTTGGCCGCCGCCGGGTCCATGGCCGGAGGAGTGCTGTCCAAGCTGTATCCCATCCTCCTGTTGCCGGCCGCCTACCGGTTCGTCTCCCGTGTTTCGGGCGGGAAAAAGGCCGTCACCTTCGCGGTCGGGTCTCTCGCGGCGGTCGTGTTGGCGTACCTGCCCTTCTCGCCGCTGGGCCTGGACCGGCTGACCGAGGGTCTCAGGAGCTACGCCGAACGCTGGCGGATGAACCAGGGCGCCTTCGACCTCTTGGAGATACTGCTCCCCCAGCCTCGGCTCGCCTGCGGCATCCTGATCGTGGTCATGGCCGTGGCCGTGCCCTGGGTCCGCCTCCGGTCTCGCGGATCGCCGGTGGACCTGATCGGAGTCTGCCAGTGGGTCCTGCTGTTCTGGTTCCTCCTCCTGCCCGCGCCTTTTCCCTGGTACGCCGTGGTTCTGGCGGCGCTGCTGCCGGCGACGCCACGGTTCGCGTTGACGGCGCCTGCCGTCGTCGCCCTCTCGGGCGCGGCCGGCCTCTACTACCTCAGTTTCTACTACGAGTATCAGCAGTTTCCCGAGGCATGGTGGACCTGGACCCGGATGGCCGAGCACGGCCTGATCTGGGGAACCCTGGGCTTCGTCTGGTGGAGGGGCGATTTCCAATCGTCCATCAGGAAGGGCGATTTCTAGTCGCCCCGTACTCTTTGCAATTGTTCACGCCGGAGTTCGGCGGTTAGAAACCGCCGCTCCTTCGGCGACAAGGATGTCGCCGCTCCACCATGTAGATCAGGTAGGCGAGCAAGTGAGGCTGGGTGTGGTATACGATTCATAGCGCATACTGTCCGGGTCAGGACGTATGGCACCGGCTGTATCCCGTATATGAGGAGAATGCGATGGGATTGAACCGCAAGGGAGCGCTGGCTCTCGCCGTTCTGGCATTGGTCATGTTGGCGAGCGGGGCTGCCGAGGCCCAGACAACTGCCAGCCAGGTCAAGGACGATGCAACCCTCAAGGCCTTCGTCTTGGGGGCGAAGGCGGAAATCGAGGCGATCACGGACATAAACGAAGGAGCGAGGCTCAGGGACAGGCTGAGATCGGACGCCGACTGGAAGTCCGGATCGATGTTCCTCATCGTCTTTCTCCTGACCGGGGAGCCGTTCATCCACGGGAACGATGTGACGGCGGAGAGCAAGAATCTGCTGGGTGTCGAGGACGACAACGGACTCAAGGTCGTCGAGGAACTCCTCGCCGCCGCTGCCCGAGGCGGCGACTTCGTCAGGTACCACGACGGGGAGCCGGAGACGGCATACGCTGTCACATACACTTCCGGGATCACCGGAAGAGATTTCGTGCTGGTCGGTGGCTACTCGCAGGACGTCTCCCATGTCCCGGTCCTGATCCCGGATCTGCCTGAGCCGGCCGTCACCGCATCGCAGGTCGTCGACCGCGAGACACTCATCACCTTCGTCGAGGAAGCGGCCAAGGTGTATCGCGAAGGCGTTCTGTCCGAAGGCTACCGCGGCCTTATCGGGATCCGAAACGCCTTCCGGTTGGAAGGAGGAGACTGGAAGTCAGGCACCATCTATCTGTGGGTGGTGAGTGGCGGGGGCGTCACCCTGTTTCACGCAACCGAGCCGTTTCGCGAAGGCAAGCGCACGGACATGACGAGGACGGACATCAACGGGGTGATGTTCGCCGAGGAGCTGATCGGAGGTGCACGGCGCGAGGGTCGGAGGTTCCTGGAGTACTACTACAACGACCCCACGATCGTGGATGACGACGACACCGGTTCCCCGAAGCTGGGTTACGCGGTGAGCTTCTCGGTGCCCAACTCGCAGCAGAAGGCCGTCATCGGCTCCGGCATCTATCTCGGAAATCAGGTCGCGCTGGACTTCGCCCATTTCGGCAACGGGTCCGCCATCAGTTCCGATGTCGTGTTGGTGAATCTGGCCGCCACGCCGATCCGGCCTTTGGTCTACTTCTACGACAAGACGGGAGACCTTGTCGATCCGGGATCGGTGGTGGACGTCGGCGGAAATCTGGACGCCACGGAATACGGGGCAATCACGCTCCAGTCCGAATTGGAGCCCTTGGGAGAAGTCACGATTTCGACCAACGGTCGGGGAGAGACCGTGACCGGCTCGGTGAAAGTGATCTCCGACGGTCCCGACAGCCCCATCGGCGGCGTCTTGCGCTTTGACGTTCCGGGCGTCGGCGTGGCCGGTGTCGGAGCCGGTCGGCCGGTCCGAGACGCCCTCTTCCCGGCGCGTCGTCAAGACGGAGGGATCGACACCGGGGTGGCGCTCCGAAACCTGAGCCAGTCCGAGTTGACTTTGACCTGTCATCTGATGATGGGCGGCGAGATGTTGGAAGAGGCGGAGGTCCCGCTGCCGGCCAACGGTCAGAAATCCATGTTCATCAGCCAGATGTTCGAACACGACACGTCGGACTTCACAGGATCGGTGCGCTGTGTGGCGCCGGGAATCACGCAGAAATTCACCGGAGTCGCAGTGGAAATGGATGACAAGAACGGGATCTTCACCACGCTGCCGATGATTCCTCTGGACGCCGATATGCCTTCCGAGTAGGAAATGGCGGTTACGGTCGACTCGACGATGAGAATGTCACCGCCGGGAACGAAGCTCCTCACCGGGCAAGTTTCAACAGTTGCCGGTGCACCTCCCGGGTCCGAACCCGCGTCCGGTCCCGGTCGCCCCTGTTGTCAATAACGAAATCGGCGAACCGGACCTTCTCCTCAATCGGCATCTGGGCGTCGATTCTCGCTTGGGCTTCCGGTCTCGTCAGTCCTCCGCGGCCCAGAAGTCGCTCCAACTGTTGTCGCGGCCGGCACGAGACCACCACCACGTAGTCATATTTCCGGTAAGACCCCGTCTCCACCATGAGAGCGGCGTCCACCATGGCCAGAACCGGCTCCGATCCTGCCTCCTCCTGCAACCGGACCAACCGGCGGTCCAGTTCCTGATGGATTCGCGGGTGCACGATGCCGTTCAGCCGCTGTCGTTGCCGTTCGTCACCAAAGACGGCGGCGCCCAGTTTCGTGCGATCGATGGCGGAGTCGTCTCCCAGGATCCGGTCGCCGAACTGTTCCACGATCTCCCGAAAGGCGGGTTCTCCCGGAAGGATGACCCGGTGGGCCACCTCGTCGGCGTCGATGCAGTGGACTCCCAACCGGCGGAACTCGTTCAGGACAAAGCTCTTGCCGCAGGCGATCCCTCCGGTGAGTCCGATCTTGAGCACGGGAAGATGATAGCAGCCCGCAGACCATCGGCTCGTCCGGTTCGGAGTCCCGGCCCGAACCATGGCGAGTGTTCACCGGCCGATTCCGGCGCATGAAGAGGCGAATGGGATTCGCGAAGCGCAGCGACTGCCACTCTTTTTTGCAACCGGACAGGCAAACGGCCGTCTTGATAGGATAAGGACAAGGAAAGGGGGGGCGACTGGATTCGACGGGAGTAGTTGAGGTCGTAGATGCATGCCGAGGTGCCACCACCTCGTAAAACCGTGGCAAAAAACAACAAGTGCCAACGATGAGTTCGCACTCGCCGCGTAATTGACGCGGTCGTTCCGGCCTTCAGGCCCGCAGGGAGGTTCGGGGCGTCATTTCAGTGGGCTTGTCAGTTCCTTGCCCCTCCCTCGGCGAGGGACTGAGACCTCAATGAGGGACGATTCGGCTGGCGGCTTTTCCAGTTTCCATGCCACTCGGATCGGATCGGGAAACTGGATAAGCATGTAGATTCTGCCGCCGAAGGCTTCCGGACGTGGGTTCGATTCCCACCGCCTCCACCATTCTTCATCCAAAGATTTCAAAAACGCGCATGATCGGCGCGGCACGCACACCCCGTCCAACATGTAAATGACGAGGAGTGCGTCCGGGCGCCACCTACATGTAACGTTCACACTCCGCGGGGAGAACACCAAGATCCGCGTGATCTCCGCACGGGACATGCATAGCAAGGAGCGATCCCGTTATGAAAAAGAAACGTAGACCCATTCCCGCATTCAAAAACGAAGCGCAGGAGCGGGCCTTCTGGGAGAGTCACGACTCCAGCGGCTATGTCGATTGGCGCCAGGCTGAACGTATTCGTTTGGCTAATCTCAAACCGTCTACGCAGACAATTCCCCTGTCAAGATCGTCGAGCAGTACATGAAGCCGATCAAAACTCAAACCAGCCTTGATTCAACGCCAGCACAAGTAACCCTGCTGCCGGTGAGATGACGGCCAAGGCCAATCCGCAAATCCACAGCCACGAGGTGGTGAATGATCCGGGACGGATTCGCTCGTCCACGCCACGGTACCTCAAATAAACCGTTCCCAGACCAAACACGGGATATAGCACGACTGCCACAAATCCCGAAATGATCAACATCAGCGGAGGGTTTTGCAGCAAGCAATACGTCACCGTTCCCATCGTGAGGCCGAAAACGATGTAGAAGCGCGTGAAGCGCAGACGTGCTCCATAATCGCGCGCGTCAATCACTCCCATCACGCACAGGGCATCGGCCACCAATCGTGAACTCCCAGCCGTGCCGGAATAGGTCGTCGAGAACAGCACCACAAACCCACCGACCACGAAGAGCGTGGCCGCCCACGGGCCCAGCGACTCCGTGAAAATGTTTTGCAGTACACCGAGTGTTTCTTTACCCGCCGGGTCGCGCTCAGGATACAAAATCGCTGCACCGAGTAAGTAAAAACAAACGGTGCTGATCGTGAACACGACCATGGTCAGCAGCACGTCGGTATACATGACGCGTACCCACCCGCGAGCCCGCTGCGTCCACTGATCGCCAGGGTGATTCGCGCCGGTGTGTCGCGCGTAGCCTTTCTCGACGCACCAATACGTGTAGTGCATCATCTCCCAAGTGCCGATCCCCGTTCCCGCGTACATGCCCAGTGCGGTTAGCACGATCATCGTCAGCGTCACGTCTATTCCCAGAAACTCGGGAAACGAAAACTGGAATCCGTGGCGAATTTGCTCGAACGTAATGGCGTTGTCCGTCCAGTTAAGCAGCGCCGTGCAGAGAATCGTGATCAATGTGAAAACAAGAACCATTACCAGCGATACTCGTTCAAGCATCTTGTAACGACCCACGAGCAACAGTGCCCCGCAAACAACGGCGATGCCGGCAGTCCACAGCCTGGCGTCGGTTGTTCCCAGGACGTTTTCAAAGCCCAGTGCCAGTGCCTGGCCTGCCCCGCCGATCACCGCGCCGACGTTGATAAACATGACCAATTGGCAAGCAAGGTACAGCCACAGGAACCACCCCAAAATCGGTCGGCTCTGAGCATCTGACGTTTGCACCATCTCGCGTTGCCGACTTCGCATCGCGAGCAACAACGCAGCCACAATCCAAATGGACAGCACGCTCGCGGCCAATCCGCCCGCACCGATACCCGCAGCCAGATTCCACGACCAGAGGCCCAGGCCGAGGTATGTGCTGACCACGACAATCAGTAACCACTCCAGACAAAGCCAACCCGGCCGCCGTCCGCGTGGTCCAGGCAGCTTGTTGAACATCACCAGAATCGTCTCGCCGCTGGAAATCACATGGCGTCCCAGTTCGGCTTGGACAACGGTCTTGATGACGCATGAGATCAACACGAACCACAAGAGTGCAAAACCACCTTGTGCGCCGAGCTTGGTCGTCATGATCAACTCGCCGGAACCGACGATTGAGCCGACCAGGATCAGTCCGGGTCCCAAGTGCCGCAGCGTCATCCGGATGCCTTGCGGTGGTTCACGAAACGTATGCGCATCGCGCGCGTACAGATCGACCGGGTCGTTCGTTTCGTGCTGTTTGCGCGACGATGGTTTGGCGTTCATGACGGACTCGGTTGATGGAACGAGTTGGCCATTCTCTGCTGGAAGATATCAGTTGCGCGAATTCGGGTGATCTTCATGATGACAACCTCAGTTTATATTCCTGGCGCGTTGAAGATTCAGCACTCTTTTCTTCCTTCCTCCGGGGAGACTCGGGTCAGGCCAGGGCGCTGTCGCCGTCAGAACCGCAACAACTTATTGATCTTGATGACAAAGCCGCGGTTCCGCAGATCCCAGCCCCGGTCGGGCCGCAAGCCGCCGGTGACGTCGCGGTCGTCGGTGTAGACGACGAAAAGCTCGCTGCCCGGGCTGTACTCCCACCGCAGGCGCAGGTTGCTGCTGAAGGAGTTGCTGGCCGAGTTGTACTGGATGAGCCCGCTGAAGAACATGCGGGGGTTGAACGCGTAGTTGACCCGCGCCACCGCCAGGTTCGTCTGGAACGCCCCGTACGGCGTATCGATCCAGTTGAACGAGACCGTCGGCTCCACCGACATCTGCGGCAGCACCGCGATGCGGCCCTGCGTGAGTTCCAACGTCGTCAGGTCCCCGCCGAAGTAGGCGCCCCGTCTCACCGCCACCATTCCGTTGATGCGGCGTTGCTGTGCCATGGAGTAGGCGACGTAAACGTCGGCGAAGCTGTAGCCTCCCGCCGGAATCGAGAATCCGGCACCGGGAGGAACGAACGGCTGGACCAGCAACTCGTAGCTGTCGGTCGCCGCCAGAGTCAGCCGGTCGCTGGACTCGAACTCGGTTTCGAACGCCACGATGTTCTGGCGCGTTTCCAGGTGGTTCTCGTCGGCGGTCAGGATGTAATCGATGCTGCCCTCCAGGGTGAACTGCCGGACGCTCTTGATCGACTGCGGCCGGGGGCTGAATCGTGCCGACGTAAAGGTGCGCCGAAAGTTGTCGCGCCGCAGGAAGCCCACCTCCGGCAGGAAGTTGTCCTCCACGACGAGGTGATCCGCCTGGAATCCGTAGCGGTCCGCCGCGTACTCGAACTTGCCCTGGTAGCTCAGGTCCTTGCCCTGCTGATCGGGACCGGGGAGCTGGGTCCGGGCAATGTAGGTCGTCAGGTTGACGTTTTCGAAGAAGGCGAAGGTGCCGTCGATGCCGTAGGCTTGGCTCGAGCCCGGGGCCACCCGTGAGACCGACCGGTTCGTGAACATCGCGCCGACGGAACTGCGCCTCAGGATGTCGCGCCGGAGGCGGACGACCGAGAAATTGGTCGGCTTGGAATCCGAAACCACCTCCTCGCCGGCGTGGATGTTCAGCAGCCCTACATCGAACCTTCCCACCTTGCCGGTGACCCGTGCCCCGCCGACAATCGGTACCACGCGGCCCTCCTCCAGCCCGATCTTCCGGCTGTAGAAGAGCTGCGGCACGTTCACGTCGCCGAAGAACCCGGGGACCGCCACACGGGCCACACTGGAGGTGCGCGTAATGCCGCCGCTGGCGAAGCCGAAGATGCCCCGTCCTTCGAGGAAGAATTCCCGCTTTTCCGGAAAGAACAGCGGGAAGCGGGTCAGGTTCACCTGCCGCTCGTCCACCTCGACCTGGGCGAAGTCGGTGTTCCAGGTGAAGTCCGCGGTCAAGTTCTGGGTGATGCCGTATTTGACGTCGATGCCGCCGTCGGCGCTGCCTTCGTTGATCTTCGCCGGGGTCGCGGCCATGTCCGTGGTCAATCCGCCGATGGCATATGGCTTGAGCTCGAGGTTGCGGCCCGCCGATGGAGGCTCGAGGCCAACCAGCGAGCCGGCTTGCGAGACGCGGAACACCCCGCGAGCGCCGCCGCCGGCTCCGGACGCGACAGGCAACTGCGTCAGATAGGCCCACTCGTTCTTGCGCCGGATCGCGCGGCGGAGCTGAACGCCCCAGATATGAGGCGGCTCCGAGCGGTAACGCAGGGTCTTGAACGGGATCTCCATCTCCACCGTCCAGCCGCCGTCGAAGCGGCCAGTTCGCACGTCCCAGACCGGGTTCCAATCCGAGTTCGGATTGCCCTCGTTCGTGAACTGCGCGTCGGCGCGGGCTCCGAGTGGATTCGTGTAGAAGAGGACTCCGTTGCGGCGGTCGTAAAACGTATCGAAAAACACGGCGAACGTGTCGTTCTGACGGAGCTGGCTGGTGTCGCGGCGCATCTCGTTGGCCACCCACTGGCTCTCGGGCGCCGAGTCCCAGACCCGCGCCGAGACGTAGACGTTCGTCTCGTCGAACAGGATCCACGCCTCGGTCCGCTCGGTCGCCGCCGCTCCCACATCCGGCGTCAGTTGAATGAAGCCGCTGATGGCGGGAACAGTCCCGTAGACGGCCTCGTCCAGCACTCCGTCGAAGTCGATACTCTCATCCAGCCTCACCGCCCGAACCGTCGCCTGACCCTGATCGTTGCGGGTCATCACCGCCGGTGGGACGGGAGCCGCCGGACCATCGATGGGAGCCGGATCGACCACACCGGTGACGTCCATCTGACCGGCCGGCGCCTGCCGCGCAAGGCTCGACAGCAGAAGAACCGACGCCACCACCAGGCACTTCGGTCGCAACAAAGATCATCCTCCTGTGCGACATCGCGCCGCAGGGGCAGTTTCGCAGATTATGGCCGCCCGCACTGCTGGAGAGGCAGGTCGTTCCACGGCCGATGTACCGCATCACGACGGGAACGCAAGCACGCCAAGCGATGCAGTGGGCGACGGGAAGACGGCCTGGAAGGGGACAGTCACGATTTCACCCGCCCTCGTTTTCACCCGAGCAAGCTCATTCAGACTTAGTCCATGGTTACCAGCTTTTCTCTCTCTTGGCCACGGCCGTGAACTCGAAGCGGCCCTCGAATTCCCGGAAGTCAATATTGACCAGTTCCCAGCCTTCTCTGCCCAGGCTGTTGAGATACTTTTCGACGCCTGATCGGTCCCTGCCCTTGAGGATTCCCGCGCGAGGGATATCCTTCGAGTCCAGAACTTTGTACTCCCACTTTTTCATCCTAACCTTCCCTACAAGTGACTGGGCCGTTGACGAATGCCAAAATACTGAACCCAGACGGCCTTTTCGAGCATGACCGGCAGGTGACTGCCAACTGTTCAGACTGACCCGATGAGAAGAGGACAGTCACCATCTCTCATGACCGGCAGTTGATGATGAGAAGGACAGTCACCTTTTTTCGCTTTCCCGATGATCGATACGGTATGAGCGTTCGCCTTGGCGAAGGCGGCGAGAGTACTTCTCGCCGGGGTCGACATCGTGGGGTTGGGCTACACTCTAGACTTCAAGGCCTCCCGAACCATCAATGAGGCCAGTGACCGACATGGAACTTACGACAATCAGAATCTCAAGATCAGGGGAACGGAGGCTCCGCCACGGTGACGGACTACGAGATCAGGTCATTTGGGTTATCCGACCGCCCTTGCAGTCCTACAGAGGTGCTCTGCGTGGACGACCTATACACACGAAAACGCCACGTTATCATCGTCCAGCCCGTAGACTTCCGCCCAAACCGGGCTCCGATAGAGAGCGGCCTCGCGAGGTTCACCAGTAGACAAGATTGCCCCAGCGAAACCGGTGACATCCAGCTATGCGCGCCAGGGTTTTACCGTAAGCTGGAGGACGGTGATGAATTGGATGGCGCGCAAGAAGTCGATATGGCTCCGTTTGTAGCTTCTCAATTATGCAAGACAGGCTTTCAATTGGCCGAGAACGACTTCACGGCTAACGCCGTAATCGCATCACCGGAGGAACCTTGGATTCTATGCACTTCCATCAAGCCGTCGGATGCCACCGGAGCTAGATCTCTGGAGCGCCAGTTCTCATACAAAGGCCCCAACGCAAGGGTTAACATTATCGAAGATCGCAATGCCTTTGCGAGGCAACTGGGGATCGACATCGCCCGGAGTGGCGAAACGAAGCATTCCGTCAGGCAGGGCGCGCTTCAGAAAATCTTTCGCGATCAGTGCCAGCTGGCTTTCGGTGATGACAGAGAAATCGATGCGGTCGTGCGGGTGATTCACGGTCCGGTGCACTACGATAACGTCACCTCAAACGTGCGCGAGGCTAGCGACTTCGCCAAAGCAGACGCGTATCGTATCTGGTTCACTAAAGGAACAAGGTTCTCAGACGAGAGGGAGTACCGCTTTGCAGTGTTCGCCGGACCTCCCAGGATCGGGACTATTCGCATTGACGTCTCGACAGAACTTTCGCGACTAGTCAGGTCCTGGCAATTTGGCGAGAGATGGTGGTCGAGCTGAACACCGACATCGACGTGAACGCGTCCGGGCAGTCGAAAAGGGGACCGAAAAGGGGACAGTCACGTTCTCGCGAGGTCCGTTCCCGTGTACGAAGACCCGCGAATACGCTCAGGGAATGTCTGGGCTCAGCAACTGGACCACTCCGGCTCGATGTTCAAGCAGACCCGTCTTGGGCTCGATCTCTCCCCGCTTCCAGCCTTCGAAGGCCGTCACCGGAAGAGTCCACGAAATGTTCTTCGAGGCATCCGTGATGAAGAGCTGAACGCGATTCTCACCCGGCTTTTGGTAGTGCCAGTCGGAGTTCACGACCAGCAATCGGCCACCGGACAGTTCCACGATCCCGACGGCGATCAACAGCGGGAAGTGGGGAGCCGCGTCCTCAGGGGTGAAGGTCCACGTCTTCGTTCCGTTGGCATCAAACCGGATCAGGCCGAAGCGGCCGCTGCAGAGGGTGGTGCCGTCGCTCAGCGTCTGGGCCAGGGCGGGCAGGCTCGGGACCGGCAGGGATCGGAGGACCTTGCCAGCGGAATCCACTTCCACGAATCTCTCCTCGGCACGCAGCGCAACCAGGTAGTTTCCCTCCGGAGTTCGACGCAACAGGTTGTAACGGGTATGGAGCGTTCCTTCTGCGGGAACGGGGATCCGGTGCAGAACCCGTCCGGTCGCCGATTCCAATTCAAGAATGGCCTGCTCTTGGCTGTTGAGCACCGCCACACGGCCGTTGGGCAAGGGCAGGCAGGTCTTGACTTTGTTCTTTCCCTTGACCCGGTACTCCCACACCGTCTGCTTTTGGCGATTTATTTCCCGCACATAGCGATGCGTTCCGTAGAGAATGTTTCCGTTGGTGAGAGCCCAGCCGTCGTAGATCAGGTGGTCGAACTCTCCGGGAGATTGTCCGTCCAGCGGAGGGACGGTGAAGGACCACGAACAACGGCCATCGGATTCGACGATGTAGAGCCCTTCCGACGCGACCAGGAGGAAGCGCCCGATGCCTTCTTGATCCGGTTTCCCGAACCCGGCCCCCTCACTCCAGGCCGTCCGAGTTCCCAAAATAGCCAGGGCGGAAATCAGCAGAACAACGATGTTTCTCATATCTGAACTTGATGAATAGCCCTACACCCTTCGAGATTGCGAGTCAAACGAGGAAGCGGCCCCATTCCCGTGCTCCGGCGAACCCGAAGCGACGTGAGGGGGCAGAGTACTCTTGAAATTGAGAAGGGGACAGTCACCATCTCTTGAGAGTACACAGGAGTCTCCTCAAGACGAGTGGCCTCAGCCCTGATGAACCGCTGGGGGGAGATCGGAGATTCCAGGAGGAGGGTGAGAATTGACTGACGAATCGCGTGACCGCTTCGAGAGAATTGCTGAGAACTATGCCACGAGCGAAGTCCACTCCATGAGCCCAACGATCAGGCTTCTTCATCAGCTCTTGAATCTAGCGGCTGGGGCATCCGTATGTGACGTCGCGTGTGGCGCCGGCCACTTGGCGCTGTCCTTTGCCCCTGGTGCCGGGAGACTCGCAGGAGTCGACCCTGCACCCAGCATGTTGGACGCGTTTCGGCGATTGGCAGCGGAGCAGGGGAGAGAGGTGGAGACGGTCGAGGCGTACGCGGAATCGATTCCCCTGCGGGGACACCAGTTCGATTTGGTCGTATCGCGGCTGGCCCCCCACCATTTCGATGATGTGGACCGCGCGGTAGCGGAAATGGCTCGGCTCACGAAGATCGGCGGGCGGGTAGCGATTATCGATCTCGAAGGACACGAAAACGCTGACATAGACGAGTTCAACCACAAGCTGGAGCTGCTTCACGATCCAACCCACGTTCGGAGCTACACGGCCGCGAGGTGGAGATCCATATTCGAGAGCAGCGGGCTGAAGGTGGAAGCGTTGAAGGATGGACTATCGGAGCGACCTCAGGGCACGACTGTACTCCGGTGGTGCGAGATCGGATCCTCTGGATCTGAGGCGGAAGCGGAGATCCGAGCTCGTCTGCAGAAGGCCCCGGGATCATTCCTGGAGGCCTTGAACATCAGGAGGAAGGGGGGAGACTTCCTGTTGCCTATACGGACTCTGTTGATCGTGGGAACCAGGGAGGCTGCCTAAGGGTAAGGGGACTAGCCAGTTGACCAGCATTCTGTGTGTTGCGAGTGGAGCGTCGTTCGGTCATGCGACTCTTGGCGTCACGATCATCCAAGCGAGACGGGGACCATCCAAGCTGTCAATGGCCATCGAAATTGTCAGGGTTTTGGCCATTGAAAATGTCAGGGTTTTCGGTCTGGCACGGAAAAGGGGAACACGAGAAGGGGACAGTCACCGTCTCTCGCATTGATAACACCACCACCAAGCCATAAATTACGGGAATCGGCGCGAGTGCCAATATGCTGAACGGGAGACGAGGTCACATGCGACGTCGCGCGGACGGCGCGCGACAACAGGCGCGAAGCTGCCTGGACGTCATCTGCCAGACTCCCAGGGTCTCGTGAGGTGATTGTGAGGGGCACACGCACGCGTGCGATCTTGGGGTCGTTCGTCTTCTTCTGGGTCGCTCCCGCGGTCGTCGCCGGCGTCGGCCCGTTCGCACTGTTCGGTTGGATGATGCAGCCACCGCTGCTTGGGCTCCCGGGCGAGCGGGTAGTGGGTGCCGCGGCGGTCGCGGCGGGTCTGGCCTGCCTGCTGGACTGCTTCGCCCGCTTCGCCCTCGAGGGGCGCGGCACTCCGGCGCCGGTGGCGCAGACTGAAGTGCTGGTGGCGTCCGGCCTCTATCGGTTCGTGCGAAACCCGATGTACGTCTCCGTGCTGATCATCATTTCAGGGCAGGCGCTGCTCTTTGGCCAGGCCCTGATGTTCGCCTACGCGGGGGTGGTGCTGGTCGCGTTCCACCTGAATGTGGTGTTCTATGAGGAGCCGACACTCCGTCGAAGATTCGGTGGGTCATACGAGACCTATTTGCTGCACGTGGGTCGATGGTGGCCACGTCTGACGCCATGGCGCGGGTGAGGTACGTCGGCCTCCTGACGGCGGCGGCGATGGTCGCCTTCGCCGCCAACTCGGTCCTGTGCCGCGCGGCGCTCGGGGGCGGGCAGATCGACGCGGCCAGCTTCTCATCGATTCGTCTGTTGTCGGGAGCGCTGGCTCTCTCGGCCATCCACGCCGTGCGTCGGAGAGCGCGCACACCGCGCAGGGCGGGCTGGTTCTCCGCGGTGCTCCTGTTCCTCTACGCGGTCCCGTTCTCCTTCGCTTACAACACGCTCACGACCGGAACGGGCGCGCTGATCCTCTTCGCCGCGGTGCAGGCGACGATGCTCGTCGCGGGCCTGGCCGCCGGCGAGCGCCCTCGGCTGCTGCAGTGGATCGGCTTGGCCGCCGCACTTGGCGGCATGACGTACCTGGTGCTGCCTGGCGTGACGGCGCCGTCTCCCACGGGCAGCGTGCTCATGGCGGTGGCCGGAATCGCCTGGGGGCTGTACTCGCTTCACGGCCGAGGTGCCGTGGACCCGCTGGGAGAAACCCGCGACAACTTCGTTCGCAGCGTGCCGATGGTCGCGGCGGTCAGCCTGCTGAGCGTGGGTAACTTCGAGATCACGCCTGCCGGCACCCTGCTCGCCGTCACCTCCGGCGCGCTGGCGTCGGGGGCCGGCTATGCGATCTGGTACACGGCGCTGGGCGGCCTCACAGCGACCTTCGCGGCCACAGTGCAGCTGTCCGTACCCGTAATCGCCGCGACGGGCGGCGTGCTCGTCATGGGAGAGTCCGTCACCCTTCGGCTCGTGCTCTCCTCCGTGCTGATTCTTGGCGGCGTGGCGCTGGCGCTCCCGCGATCGCGGCGGACCGGTCCGTGAAGCGGCCGCCGGCGCTGGCGGACGTCACCGGACATGAGCGCGGATCTGGTGGGTCACCCGCTCCTCCCGCTCCTCCGCTCCTCGAGAGGGGACAGTCACCTTCTAAGAAAACGAAGAAAGAGGAAAGCTCCCCCACCGGCCATAACCCGGCGAGATCCTGGGAGAAACAGGCGTGTTCCAGGCGGGGGTTTTCCTACCCCCGCTCTCGCAACCTGCAGTCCCTGGCCATGAGTCATGGTTGGTCCGAAAGAGGGCGCCTGAAAGACGCCCCTCCAATGGGGGACAGGAATGTCTCCCCCTCCTGGCACTCCTGCGTGTTTCTACTCGGCGTATGCCGGATCGGGCCGGTGGAGGAGCTTTTCTGAGTGTTTTCGCGAAGGAAGTCGTGTAGTTGGCTGATCGGCAACTGTAAACGCTGCCAAGCAATGGCAATCTCACGATCGTCCGAGCGCGTTCCCAACGCGTTCCCAACGCGGGCCGGCCTCATGGAATCGACACCGGGACTCGGAGTCACGCTGCTGCTCAGCATCAGTCGTGGCGGGTCGACATCAACGTCTTCCCAGACTCCGTGAACGTAACGGTGAAATTCGGGCGATCCGGTCGAAGTCGCGGTCGTGGTGTAACAGAGTCAAGTCGTTCCTGATCGCGCAGACCGCGATCAGGCAATCGACACTTGAACGCACCGTGATACCAATACGGCGCGCCAAGCGGTACAGGTCGACCGCCTCGTCGAACACTGCCGTCTCCAACGGCGCCTCGACGAGCGGAAACGCATGCATTGCCTCTCGTGCAATCCGGAACGCGCTCTCGTCGCGGAAGCCTTGGAGCACCTCCTGCATGACCGGAAGACAGGTGACGACTTCGTCCAGGTGGGCTACCGATTCGAGTTGGACTCGGGCGGGCCGTGCAAACACCTCGATCCAGACCGAGGTGTCAACGAGGTACACGGCCGGTCCCGTGCTCAGGCTCGGGTTGGCTGCACAGTCGGTCGTTGCGCATCTCGGCCAAGTCCCCCTCCCAAAGGCCTGAACCGGCCAGTTGCAAAATGCGACCTGCCTTTGCCCTGCGAACGAATTCCGTCATCGCTCGTGTCACTGCTTTCGAGTAAGTACGCTCGCCGCTGAGCCGCAAGGTTTCTTCCAGAATTCGCTCATCAAGCACAAGATTTGTACGTTTCATGTGTATAATGTGAATCCACGACGCGGAAGTTGTCAAGCGAGATGTGGACTGTCCCTATTCTTGTGTGCATGCGCGCGGGGGACAGGCACCATCTCCACC